>NZ_CP150235.1:5533889-6917362 GCF_037974355.1 Paenibacillus sp. FSL R5-0517 | reverse complement strand
AGACTGTCACTCCTTTTACATGTTCCAAGTGTGGCTTAAGCCATGATGCAGTGTCGAAATACGAGATATATTGTTGAATTTATCCCCAAACCCCCGCAGGTCAAAAACAAAAAAAGTATGAACAACGGAAAATTGTTCACAACTTTATCCACAGGCTGTTGATAATATTATGGGTCAGATCACATATTCACATCCAAAAGTAATACAATCATAGCAAAAGAAACCCCGCATTTCAACGTATCGCGTGATTTTATCCACAAATTCAATAACTTGTGTATAATTTTTAGTCACAACACAATATATTGTTTATAAACTGTTTAATTTTCGACAGAAAGACCCAAAAACCAAAAATGTTTTATACACAGGTTATCCGTCAATGATGCCAAATTGTGTGTAAAAGTATTCTTCGTTTGTGAATAACCTGTCTGTGGATAACCGTGAGGTGAACATGGAGCATGATCGAGATCGGAAAAAGAGTTACCTCTCAACCTCGCTTTTTTCATGGCAATGGAACGATGGTGAAAGCTACGAATTTAATGTCAGGATAGTGATGAAGAGGGGGAAAACTCATGCAATTCATTGAACAGGATCAGGGGTGTATTTTCTAAACAGATGGTAATTCTGGATCGGCGATGTAGAAGAATAATGGACTAAAAGGACTTCATTTTGGGATCTGGAATGTGAATTATCCGCAATAAAGAGGTAAGCGGGTGCTCAAACATAGAAGTAGAATGCTATGAATGTATCATATGATTCGGAAGGATAGATTATACGTGTATAACAAAAGAGGTTGCCCTCTAAAACCCGATTACTGGTTTTGTGGGACAACCTCTTTTGTTCTGAAGGGACAATGTATGGATTGATGATTTAGAGACGGGAAATGGACATCTTACGCTGGAATTCAGCGATATCTGCGTATTCCTCTTCCAGTTTGCGAGAGATCCGAATAAAGATGGGCAGCAGCTCTTGGTAGATAGCAGCATTCTCTTTGACAGGGGTGTGTCGATGTGTTGTACCCACCATGGAAGAGACGGCATGAAGCGATTTGATCCGCCCTGTAGCATACAAACCAAGTACGACAGCACCCAGACAGGAACTTTCGAAGCTCTCGGGCACAACCACTTCCTGATTGAAGATATCAGACATCATCTGACGCCAGAGAGGTGAGCGTGCAAACCCACCGGTGGCTTGAATGGAGGTAGGCTGCCCAATCTGTTCTTCCATGGCGAGCAGTACTGTGTATAGGTTGAAAATAACCCCTTCCAGGACAGCACGGATCATATGCTCTTTCTGATGATGGAGTGTTAAGCCAAAAAAGGAACCACGGGCATCCGGATTCCACAATGGGGCACGTTCGCCCGAGAGGTAGGGGTGAAACAGAAGTCCTTCCGATCCTGGCCGGACACGTTCGGCAATTTTGGTCAGCACATCATAGGAATTGATGCCAAGTCGCTTCGCTGTCTCCACTTCAGACGCGGCGAATTCATCCCGCACCCAGCGAAACAGCATGCCACCGTTATTCACAGGTCCACCAATAACCCAAAGATTCTCTGTAAGGGCGTAACAGAAAGTTCGACCTTTTGGGTCGGTAACAGGACGGTCCACGACGGTACGAATGGCACCGCTGGTTCCAATGGTTGCTGCAACTACACCAGGTTCAATGGCGTTTACGCCGAGATTGGATAAAACCCCGTCACTTGCGCCAATAACGAAGGGTGTGGAGGGGGAGAGAGCCATTTTTTCAGCCGATTCGTAATTCATTCCTTCTAATATATGTGTTGTGGGTACAAGCTTCGAGAGATGGTCTGGTGTAATGCCTGCAATCTCAAGGGCTTCCGCGTCCCAGTCCAATTGTTCCAGATTGAGCAAGCCTGTGCAGGAAGCGATGGAATGGTCGACGACATATTGGCCGAATAGACGGAAGAATAGATATTCTTTAATCGAAATAAATTTGGCTGTGAGCTCGAAAAGTTCAGGTTCATCGTGGCGTAGCCACATTAGTTTGGTCAGTGGTGACATGGGATGGATAGGCGTACCTGTGCGCAGATAGATGGGATGCCCCAATCCATTCTCTTGCAGCTGGGCAGACCATGCGGCACTTCGATTATCCGCCCAGGTGATGCAACGGGTTAAGGGCATGTTATCCTGTCCCATGGCAATGACACTATGCATAGCCGAGCTGCAGGATACAAACAGGATCTGCTCGGCAGCAACACCGCTCTGATCCATGACTCCACGGACAGAGCGGAGGGCCGCTTGTACAATCTCTTCAGGGTCCTGTTCGGCAACATCGGGTGCAGGGGTATACAAAGGGTATTCCTGCGTTGAGGTGCTGATAACGGAGCCTTGCTCGGTAAATAACACGGATTTGGTACTGGTTGTACCAATATCGATCCCAATCATATAGTTGTTCATGTATTTAATCCTTCTTTCTCCAGAAAGCGATGAGATTTTAATTTCTTTCTACTATAGAGACGCCATTTATACCACTGTACTCAGGAGCAAAATAAAGATCAGTCCAACCACGGATAATAGTGTTTCCATAACGGTCCACGTTTTCAATGTCTGGGAAACGCTCATATTAAAGAATTCTTTGATCATCCAGAATCCCGCATCATTCACATGGGACAAGATGAGTGACCCTGCACCTGTAGCGAGTACAACCAGCTCAATATTGACACCTGGTGTGAGTGCAAGCACTGGCGCGACAATACCGGCAGCAGTTGTCATGGCTACGGTTGCTGAACCGGTAGCTACACGAATGAGCGCAGCGACAAGCCAGGCAAACAGGATGATGTTGATGTTGGCATGGGTAGCGACATCAGCAATGGCGTTACCTACACCACTATTGATCAATACCTGTTTGAAGGCGCCGCCTCCACCAATAATGAGGATGATGGTCGCTGTAGGTGCCAGACATTCACTGGTGAAGCGAGAGATATCATGTTTGGTGAACCCACGTGCAAAGCCGAGTGAAAAGAGGGCAAACACAACTGAAATGAGCAGAGCAATGATCTCATGACCGATAAATTCACTGAAAACAGTGAAGCCGCTCGTGGCATTTGGGTCAATGATGCTTGCTATGGAACCAATCAGCATCAAAATAACCGGCAGCAATATGGTAAACAGGGTAATACCAAACCCAGGCATGTTGCTGTTTGTTTTGTTTGCGAATTGTTCAGCCAGTTCAGCTGGCGGTTCGGTGTGTATTCTTTTGCCTATAAATTTACCAAACAAAGGACCTGCAATAATTGCTGTAGGAATACCAACAATCAGGGAGTACAAAATGGTTTTACCCAGATCCGCGCTGTAGGCTTCAATCGCTATCATTGGCGCGGGGTGAGGTGGAACCAAGCCGTGTACAGTCGACAGACCGGCCAAAATGGGAATACCGATCTGAAGCAGAGACATATTTGTTTTGCGTGCAACGGTGAAGATGATCGGAATCATCAAAATTACGCCGACTTCGAAGAAAACAGGAATACCAACGATAAATCCAACAATCATCATGGCCCAGTGCACACGTTTCACACCGAACCGATCGACCAATGTCGTTGCAATGCGTTCGGCACCGCCAGATTCGGCCATCATCTTACCAAGCATCGTACCAAGAGCAATAACAATTGCAATGGTTCCAAGTGTGCCGCCAAGTCCCCCGGTAATGGAAGAGATCACATCGGCAGGTTTCATGCCTGTAAGCAAACCGAGCATTAATGCGGACAACAGCAGGGTGATGAAGGGGTTCCATTTATACTTGGAAATCAAGACGATTAAAAAAACGATCGCAACTAACGTCCAAACCAATAATGTTGCGTTGTGGGAAAGTCCAAAAAGAGTGCTCATGATGTTATGTGCTCCTTTATTTCTGATATAGAACGCTTACAAGTGAAATTTACGTCAACAATCTTATTCGTGCTGGTACTTGAAAAAAGGTATTGGCGAGAAATCTAGTTTTATCATGCCCAAAGTGAAACAAAATCGCATTTTGTATACTTGTCGACAAGTTGAACCGCAATCATTCACAGCGGATATGATTGCAAACGCCTTGCTCCTTTTAGGAATCAAAGCTTTCGTGCAGGGTTTTACCGGAATCCTGAAAATACGTGCGGACTCCAGCCTGAATGAGCATTTTGTCGCCGGATTCAAGTGCTTCAACGAGCAAACGGTGTTTCTCAATTACAGCGCTTACTTTCTGCTCGCCTTGAACGAATACTCTGCGCGTCGTGAGCAGCATAACGGTCATCACAACATATCGAATGCTCTTCCATAGATGTGAAATACGGGAATGCTGGGCGGCTTCAATAATGGTTTCGTGGAAAACGAGGTCCTGATAGGCGAATTCGACAGCGTCCTGATGTCGTCCAGCAAGTTGCATTTTGTCGATTACGTTACGCAACTGGGTGATTAATGACGCTGGAACATCACCTGCGAGTCGCTGCTGCACAAAACTTTCAATCAGGAAACGGACATCATACAATTCTTCGACATCCTTGATTCGTAGTCCAATGACAACGACACCCATCCGTTCAAGCCGAATAAGGCCTTCATTGGACAATGTTCGTAACGCTTCACGAACAGGTGAACGACTGCTGTCAAAATCAGCCGCAATTCGATTTTCCGACAAAATCTCTCCAGGTCGAAGGGTACCACTGATGATCCGCAGCCTTAATTCGCAGGCTATGGCTTCACCACGGGAAGCCCCTTGAAGCCAGGAAGAAGGAAATAGCATATGGCTAACGCTCCTATTAATAATAATCAGTTCATTACTGATCATAACATAACTATTTTGCAGACTGGACATTTCAGTTCAATCCATAGTTTGCAAGCTGCAAGCTAACGGCTAATGTTTTTTTCAAAGGACTACTAAAGGCAGGTAAGTAACCAGCTCCATCCATATACTTGTATACAAGATGTGATTTTTATCCTACACCTTTCTCAAAAGCTTGTAAACCATAATTGAAGCGGATACAACATGATTGGAATTCGGCAATATCAATAACCTATAATCATTATCCACATGTGAATAACTTCAAACAGAATGGAATAAAGAAGATAGTGGGCATTGGAGGGTGTGGATAACTATAAATGATGAAATATGGTGTTCTGATCAGGGTCTGGGGATAACTTTCAGGACTCTCTTCTAGGCTTGGTAATGAGATTCAAATGAAGGGATTGTGGTCATTACTTTGGGTCAGCTGGAGAGGATATATAAAAGAGGGAGAAGCTGTGCGTCTTGCAGTTGACTTTTGCAGGTGGACATGGTTAAATATATAAAGGTGTTTTCTGTGAAGATGAAAGTGATTCATCACATAAGTATTTCCTTGTGAGGAGGTGCAATACATTGAGACCTACATTCAAACCGAACGTTAGCAAACGTAAAAAAGTTCATGGTTTCCGGAAAAGAATGAGCACGAGCAACGGCCGTAAAATTTTGGCCGCACGTCGCCTTAAAGGCCGTAAAAACCTGAGTGCTTAATGCATTGAAGACCACCGAGGTGGTCTTTTTTTTCTTAATGAGCTCAATTCAGACTGGATGCTGGTACAGATCAGGTCTGAAAGGTCTGCGAAAAAGTACTGAACACACAAGATGTATGTGGAGTGAGTTTTCCATTTTACGAAAACTTACCTTTATATAAGGATGAATGTTGTTTCGTTTCATTTGGCCGAGTAACAATTATCCCGGATGAATGATTATGCGGTTCAATTAGCCGATCAACAATTCGTCCAAATGAAGTTGTCGCCAAGACGGTTTACCGTCATTCAAGAAAGCCTATACTAAAACAGTAATGAGGCCTCCGTCAATAAGAATGATGGAGAACAGCAAGGAGAAGTGCCGTGTATAAAAGACTGCGTCTACGAAACCGGGCGGACTTTAGCCGCGTATACCGGTATGGAAAATCGTTTGCCAATCATCAATTCGTGGTGTATGGCTGCCGCCGTAAAGATACGGAACAATTCCGGGTTGGTGTATCCTGCAGCAAGAAAATCGGAAACGCTGTCGTACGCAACCGGATGAGACGCATGATTAAGGAAATTGTTCGTCATCATGAACATGAGATCGTTACGCAGATGGATCTGATTTTTATCGTCAGAAAAGGTGCGCTGGACATGCCCTATAAGGAAATGGAAAAAAGCCTGCTCCATGCGATGCGCAAGGGCTCACTTTTGAAGTCAAGTAAGCGGTAAGCTTCGGTTTATTTGTCCTCCTAATTATGGTATGATTTACGGTGGAATGGAATGGTTAAGAGAGGGGTTATGAAGTGTCGCGATTGAAGACATCAAAGGGGAAGTGGATTCTCCTCATTGCAGTCATTGCAATGGTCACCGTACTCGCCGGATGTACTCCACAAGGAGCCGGGGTTACTACGGAAGATCTGAAGAACAGTGGCTCATTCTGGCAAAGTAATGTTGTATATTGGTTTTCACTAGCGCTCGATACATTCGCCAACTGGTTTAACGGTGAATATGGACTGGCTGTCCTCGTGATGGTGCTTATTGTTCGGACATTGATTTTACCATTAACAATGAAACAGGTCCGTAGCTCCAAAGCCATGCAGGCAATTCAGCCGCAACTGAAGGAGATTCAAGCGAAGTATAAAGATACACCTGAGAAAGTTCAGCAAGAAACAATGAAGTTGTTTCAAGAGAACAAAGTTAATCCGATGGCCGGTTGTCTGCCGCTTATCATTCAGATGCCGATTTACATCGCACTTTATAACTCAATTTATGGCAACTCCAGTCTGAGAACCCATGATTTCTTGTGGCTCCAGCTCGGAGAACCCGATCACCTGTTTATTTTGCCAGTGCTGGCTGCGATCACTACATTCATTCAAACATGGATGATGATGCGTATGAACCCTGCACAGCAAGTGGGACCGATGCAGTTCATGCTGTGGGTATACCCAATTTTGATCTTCGTGATGTCTTACCAGTTCCCTTCAGCACTTCCGCTGTACTGGTTCTACAGTAACATCTACACGATCGTGCAAAACTATTTCCTTTACCGGAATAATGATAAAATCGTGGCTGAGGTCAACGTGAAGCAGAATAGCTCTTCCAAAAATGGAGCTAAACGCAAAAACGGTGGCAAAGCGACCGTCTCTGGAAAAGGGTCGAAAGGGGCCAAAAAATCGAAATGACCAAAGTCATTACGTCAGGAAAAACCGTTGAAGATGCTGTAAACCAAGGATTGACTGAGCTTGGCGTAAGTCGGGACAAGGTCGAGATACAAGTGTTAGAGCAGCCGTCAAAAGGATTCCTGGGTTTGTTCGGGGTGAGGGCGGCCAAAGTAGAAGTGAAATTGTTGCCTGTACCAGAAGTTGTCCCACAGCCGATCAAACCAGCTGCATACCAACCTGAAATAGATGCATTACTTGAGGATATCGCAGCTAAAAATCCCTATGAAGAAGCGGCTGCTTTCTTGAAAGAGGTCGCAGCAGGTATGGGACTGGATGTTGAAGTGCATATCAAAAAACAGCGGGATGGACATATCTTCAATATTGCCGGAGAAGATCTGGGCATGATTATTGGCAGACGTGGACAGACGCTGGATGCGCTTCAGTATCTAACGAACATTGTAGCGAACCGATACTCGGAAAGCTTTGTTCGAATTGTGCTCGACGCGGAGAATTTCCGTCAACGTCGGCGGAAGACGCTGGAGGATCTGGCTGAACGGTTGGCTGGACAAGCCATCCGTACCGGCAAGGAAGTTGTACTGGAGCCAATGCCTCCGCTCGAACGAAAAGTCATTCATGCTAAACTGCAAAACCACCCGCAGATTAAGACATTAAGTAAGGGTGAGGAGCCTAATCGGCGTGTGGTTATTACGACGAAATAACACGAAATTGAAGACGCAATGGCTTCCTGCCCGGTGCAGAAGCCATTGCTTTTTTCGTACAGAAGCAATTTGGTAAGGTGTGTAGAAACAAGTAAAGAGAGAACTTAATACGATAAGTGACATGTCATCTGTTATATCATTAATAGATTTGAAAATGGATATGGCGTTCCCCGAGGGACGGCAATTTTAAAATAGAGCAAGGAGAGATAACCATGATCAGTGATACGATCACAGCGATATCAACGGCTGTTGGAGAGGCGGGTATCGCCGTGATCCGGGTCAGCGGCCCGGAAGCAGTGTCGGAGACGGAAAAGATTTTCCGCAGCAAAACCCCTTTAACTCAGGCAGCATCCCATACGGTTCATTATGGTCATATTATAGATCCGGCGAGCGGCGAGAAGATCGAGGAAGTGCTGGTCACAGTCATGCGAGCACCTCGGTCGTTCACAACCGAAGATGTCGTGGAGATTAGTGCGCATGGCGGCGTGGTGTCGGTAAAACGGGTCATGGACCTGCTGTTGCAGCTAGATATTCGTCTGGCTGAACCCGGTGAGTTCACGAAGCGTGCTTTCCTGAATGGGCGGATTGACCTGTCTCAGGCTGAAGGTGTCATGGATCTTATTCGTTCCAAATCGGACCGGGCTTTCTCGGTTGCTTTAAAACAGGTTGAAGGTAAACTGTCCTCCAAACTGCGTGATCTACGCTATACTTTGGTGGAAACATTGGCTCATATTGAAGTGAATATTGATTATCCAGAGCATGATGTGGAATCGTTAACTTCTGATTTTATTAAAGAAAAGTCCAGTCAGGTTATGACTGAAATTGATAAATTGTTGACTACAGCAGAACAAGGAAAGATCCTGCGAGAAGGGATCACGACGGCGATCGTTGGACGACCTAACGTAGGTAAATCCTCATTGATGAATACACTTGCGCAAGATAATCGAGCTATTGTCACGGACATTCCAGGAACAACTCGTGATGTAATCGAGGAGTTTATTACGATTAATAATATCCCGCTGAAGTTGCTTGATACGGCAGGAATTCGGGAAACGATGGACGTTGTTGAGAAGATCGGGGTAGAACGTTCACGTTCCGCGGTAAGTGAAGCCGATCTGATCTTAATGGTCGTAAATGCTGCGGAGCCACTTCATCCGGATGAGATTGAATTATTGGAACAAATCCGCGGTAGACAATCGATAATCATTATGAATAAAATGGACTTAACGCCACAGGTAGAACGTGACGTGCTGCTTCGTTACATTCCGGAAGAACGGCTTGTACCGATGTCAGTGAAAGATGATCTGGGTGTGGATCGACTGGAAGATGCCATCTCTACGCTATTTTTCAGTGGTAAACTGGAGTCGGCAGACCTGACCTATGTCAGCAATGTGCGTCATATAGCGTTGCTCAAAAAAGCAAAGCAGTCCCTGGTGGATGCCTATGAAGCAGCAGATCAGTTCGTTCCGATTGATATGATTCAGATTGATGTTCGTTTGGCGTGGGAGCATTTGGGCGAGATTGTTGGAGATACAGCACATGATGCATTAATTGATCAGATTTTCTCCCAGTTCTGTCTAGGAAAGTAAAAAAAATATACTGCGGATTGACTTGAATCGTAGTGTATGATGGAAAGGTACAATTTCTGCCTGTTGTCAAAGGATGGAATGATGTTGTAGCCATTACGTGTTGGTTTCATATAGATAGGAATGCAAGTTCCGATGAACGGTTAGAAGTATTTTGTTTTCATAACAAGGGGGTAAACGGGAATGGCTTTTGATGGCGGCAGTTATGATGTAATCGTCGTTGGTGCAGGGCATGCTGGTGTGGAATCCGCACTGGCCGCAGCTCGTATGGGGTCCAAAACACTAATGATTACGATTAATCTGGATATGGTGGCCTTTATGCCTTGTAACCCATCCATTGGGGGACCGGCGAAAGGACATGTCGTGCGTGAGATTGATGCTCTTGGTGGAGAAATGGGACGGAATATCGATAAAACCTTTATTCAGATGCGGATGCTTAACACAGGTAAAGGGCCTGCTGTTCATGCGCTTCGTGCTCAGGCAGATAAATTCTCCTATCAGCATAAAATGAAGGAAACAATGGAGAATGAACGTAATCTGACGATGCGTCAAGGTATGGTTGATCGCCTGATCGTTGAAGACGGAAAATGTGTAGGCGTCGTGACTCAGACGGGAACAGAGTATCGGGCCAAAGCAGTCGTTCTGACGACAGGCACATACTTGCGCGGCAAAGTGATCATGGGTGAGCTGATGTATGAGAGTGGACCGAACAATCAACAACCATCTCTTAAATTGTCAGAGCATCTGCGTGAACTGGGCTTTGAACTGGTTCGTTTCAAAACAGGTACACCACCACGTGTGCATAAGGATACGATTGATTTTAGCAAAACCGAAATTCAGCCTGGCGATGATGAGCCAAAGTTCTTTTCCTATGAAACAGAATCTTCCGATAATGAGCAGCTGCCTTGCTGGTTGACGTATACATCTGTGGAAACACATCAGATTATTAATGATAATCTGCATCGCGCACCGATGTTTTCGGGGGTAATTGAAGGCACTGGACCGCGTTATTGTCCATCCATTGAGGATAAAATTGTTCGGTTTAGTGACAAGCCTAAACATCAGATTTTCCTCGAGCCGGAAGGCAAAAATACATCCGAGTATTATGTGCAGGGACTATCTACAAGTCTGCCGGAAGATGTACAACTTGCGGTTCTGCGCTCCATTCCAGGTATGGAAAAAGTGGAAATGATGCGTAACGGTTATGCGATTGAATATGATGCGATGGTACCTACACAATTGTGGCCATCACTTGAAACCAAACGTCTGCCAGGTCTGTTCACAGCAGGTCAGATTAATGGTACATCCGGTTATGAAGAAGCGGCTGGACAAGGCGTTATGGCTGGCATTAATGCAGCACGCAAAGTACAAGATAAAGAGCCGATTGTGCTTGATCGATCCCAAGGTTATATTGGCGTGCTGATTGATGATCTGGTAACGAAGGGTACGAATGAACCGTATCGTCTGTTGACTTCGCGTGCTGAATATCGTCTGCTGCTTCGTCATGATAATGCAGATATGCGCTTGACGGAAATCGGACATGACATTGGTCTAATCCCAGATGATCGTTATGCGAAATTCCTGGATAAAAAGGCGAAAGTCGAGCAGGAAGTCGCACGTCTGAAAGTGGCTAAAGCTCGCCCGATTGAAGTGAACGCGAAGCTGGAAGAGTACGGATCTACACCTATTCAGGATGGCAGTACGTTGCTTACCTTGCTGCGTCGCCCGGAGCTGGGGTATGAACTGATTGAACAGCTCTCACCATCTGAGGTAGAACTGACAGCAGATATGAAAGAACAAGTCGAAATACAAATTAAATATGCGGGTTATATTGAGAAACAATTGATCCACGTGGAACGTTTGCAAAAGATGGAGAAAAAGAAAATTCCGGATACCATCGTATATGATGAGATTCATGGTCTTGCTATGGAAGCCAAGCAGAAGCTTGCTATGATTCGTCCAATCTCGATTGGTCAGGCTTCTCGTATTGCTGGAGTTACTCCTGCCGACATCTCCATTCTGCTGGTCTACCTGGAGCATTATAACCGTGTAACCGCAGCAAGGGGACAATAATGGACGATATTCAACAGCAACTGCAGCGGCGCTTAAAGAAACATGGGTTAGAGCTGGGAGAACTCCAGTTGGAGCAATTCGAGTTATATTATCAGGAATTAGTATCCTGGAATGAAAAGATGAATCTGACTGGAATCACGGATCGTGAGCAAGTGTATACCAAGCATTTCTATGATTCAGTATCACTGGCTTTTTATACTGACATGACCAAAGTGAATAAGCTGGCTGACATTGGTTCTGGAGCAGGTTTTCCTGGATTGCCACTGAAAATCTGTTTCCCTCACATTAAGCTTACGATCATTGATTCGTTGAATAAACGGATTGGCTTTCTACAGCATGTGGTAGATATCCTTGGCCTGACAGACGTGGAGTTGGTTCATGGACGTGCTGAAGAGATTGGACGCAAAGAAGGATATCGTGACAGCTACGATCTCGTTACGGCGCGTGCGGTAGCCAAGCTGGCTGTGCTGAATGAATTCTGTCTTCCTTTTGTTCGTAAAAGTGGAATATTCGCTGCAATGAAGGGCGGAGACCCGCGTGAGGAAATGAAAGAGGCGGAATTCAGCTTCAATCAGCTGAAAGGACGGGTTAAAGCCGTTCATCCATTTCAGCTACCGGTTGAAGAATCAGAGCGTCATATCATCCTGATTCAGAAATTTGATAAGACACCATATAAGTATCCACGCAAACCAGGCACTCCAATGAAGACGCCACTGGTATAGTATTGTGATGGCTGTGTAATCAGTCATAACTAAATAGATTGTAAACACGTATTAAGAGGATGTTTCACGTGAAACATCTTCTTTTTTTTGTTTTCAAAAGGAAAGGTTTAGTTAACATCACAGACAAGGCATTTTACATATTTCTAAAAGAACCTCTCATGATAAACTTCGTGTAAATTAGCTCATAAACATTTTCGCTAATTGAATGTGTGCCAGTGGTCATATTTCCAATATTCACAAAGAAAAAGCAGGAAAATTAGCAGAGTTTAAAGAATAGGTAAGCATAGGATTATGATAGAAAAGATGATAGAATAGAAGTATCCGATCCTGGGTCACAGTGATCATAGATTATATGTATAGATAGATGGATATGCGTCCGATGTTGCATGACAGAAAGCATTATGAAAGGCAAAACTTATTCCAAGAACGATGCAATTGAAGGGTCGCTTATTGAATAAGAAGCACCTGCAAAGACTGTGGGAGCTATTACGAAACTAGGTGGTAATCTGCGGAATGAAAGAACAATTTTCGAAGTTGTTTGGTTTGGCGGAGCGCAATAACGGAGATGAGATCAAACAGATTCCGGTTAATGAAATTGTGAGCAGCCCATATCAACCCCGTACTATTTTTGATGATGATAAAATTGATGAGTTGTTGCAGACGATCAAAACACATGGCGTCATTCAGCCTATTGTCGTTCGCGTGCGAAATGGATCATATGAGATTATTGCCGGGGAACGTCGCTGGCGTGCAGTTCGAAAACTGGGCTTGGATACGATTCCTGCTATTGTGCGTGAATTCAACGATTCTCAGGCCGCATCCATTGCACTGATTGAGAACCTGCAGCGTGAAGGATTGACTTCAATTGAAGAAGCGGTCGCTTATCAGAAGCTGATCGACTTGCATCAGCTGACACAGGAAAGTCTTGCGCAACGACTCGGCAAAAGCCAGTCAACCATTGCCAACAAAATCCGGTTGTTACAGCTACCGGATGGCATTAAGGCTGCATTGATGGAACGCAAAATTTCTGAACGTCATGCAAGAGCATTACTTTCTCTCGATACGGAAGAATTGCAGATGAAGTTGCTCGGTGAGATTATTGAGAAAGAATTAAACGTGAAACAGACAGAGGCACGTGTTGCCTTCTACAAGGAATCTTCCAAGATCAAAAAATCCAAACGTATTTCCTTTACCAAGGACGTTAGACTTGCACTGAATACGATTCGCCAATCCATTGATATGGTAACTGGCTCTGGTCTGGATATCAAAACAAAAGAAGCAGACCATGAGGATCATTATGAGATCGTTATCCATATTCCCAAACGTAAATAATTGAAGCTTATGGCGGCAATGGGCCGCTTTTTATGTCTATAAAGCAAGACAGGTCTGACATTTTAAAGGTCGGTATAGTGATGGAACGGTAGTTGTTGTTTGTGTGGACGATAGCCACCTGCTTTTTGTTAACAATATCTCACAACCTACAAGAAAAGACTCCTATTTTATTTGAGGTGAAGTAATTGTCTAAGATTATGGCCGTAGCAAATCAAAAGGGCGGTGTGGGGAAAACGACGACATCTGTTAACTTGGGTGCAGGACTGGCTTCACTCGGGAAAAGAGTATTGCTTGTCGATATTGACCCTCAGGGGAATACAACCAGCGGAGTTGGAATCAATAAAGCAGATGTGGCTAATTGTATATATGATGTCATCATTAATGAGGTCCCTCCTCAAGAAGCGATTGTGGAGACTCAGATTGAAGGTCTTCATATCATACCTGCAACGATTCAGCTTGCCGGAGCCGAGATTGAATTGGTGTCCACGATATCACGGGAAGTTCGCCTGAAAAAATCACTCGCCATGGTGAAAAAAAACTATGATTACATACTGATCGATTGTCCACCATCCCTTGGCATGTTAACGATCAATTCGTTAACCGCTTCCGATTCGGTGATCATTCCGATCCAGTGTGAGTACTATGCACTTGAAGGATTAAGTCAATTGCTTAATACGGTTCGTTTGGTACAAAAACATCTGAATACATCCCTGCAGATTGAAGGGGTATTGCTAACGATGTTTGATGCACGGACCAATCTGGGGATACAGGTTATTGAAGAAGTGAAAAAGTATTTTCAACAAAAAGTATATCAAACGATTATTCCGCGTAACGTACGGCTTAGTGAAGCGCCATCTCATGGTCAATCCATTATTACGTATGATCCTCGTTCCAGAGGGGCGGAAGTGTATCTAGAGCTCGCAAAGGAAGTGATTTCTTATGAGTAAGCGGCTTGGAAAAGGTCTTGATGCCCTCATTCCTTCGCTTTCAATTAATGACGATGATAAAGTCGTAGAAATCCCGATTAGTCAACTGCGGGCTAACCCCTATCAACCACGTAAAGTATTTGATGAGGGCGCAATCCATGAACTGGCTGAGTCCATTCGTCAGCATGGTGTCATACAACCTATTATAGTTCGTCCTGTATTAAGAGGTTATGAGATTATTGCTGGAGAGCGACGGTTCAGAGCATCACAATATTGTGGTAATGCCACTGTACCGGCCGTAGTCCGCAACTTCAGTGACCAGCAGGTAATGGAGATTGCATTGATCGAGAACCTGCAACGGGAGAATCTGAATGCGATGGAAGTTGCAGTTGCTTATCAGGGGTTAATGGATCAATTCGCGTTGACTCAGGAAGAGTTATCTGTAAAAGTAGGTAAATCACGTTCTCACATCGCTAACTTCTTGCGTCTGTTATCCTTGCCGGAAGAAGTGAAGGACCATGTTTCACGTGGAACATTATCCATGGGACATGCACGTGCCATCGTAGGTATTAAAGATGAGGTTGTAGTGAAGCAGCTTGCCAAACAAACCATTGATCAGCAATGGAGTGTACGTGAGTTGGAGGAAGCTGTTCAACAACTGGATCGTTCCAAAACAGGTGAGGCTAAAGCCAAGTCAAAATTGAAAAAGAAAGATCCATTTATTGATACGTTGGAAGAATCTCTGCGTGAACGTTTCAAAACAACAGTGAAAATCAAGCACAATAAAGATAAAGGTAAAATTGAGCTCAACTACTACAGTCAACAGGATCTGGAACGGCTATTGGAATTGTTACAATAACAGTCGGTCCAAGATTCATTAACAACATGCGGGGCTTACTCATGTCATGACATATCGCCTCTGTATCATGGAGAAACGATATGTCATTCTTTGTTTACAGGGTCATATACGTAGTACGTGTAGGCGAATTATTAATTTTAGGGACAAAGGTGGTTGTGAGGTGGAGGGAATTATCTATCTGGATCATGCAGCAACATCTTGGCCCAAACCACCTGCTGTCGGTGATGCGATGCTGAATGCCATGGAGATTGCAGGGGCTAATCCGGGCAGAGGAAGCCACCGAATGGCTGTTCAAGCAAGTCGTGTACTGTTCGAGGCGAGAAAATCCGTATCTGATATTTTTGGAATCAAAAATGCGAATGATATTGCCTTCGGATCAAATACGACAGAAGCCTTGAATCTGGCTATTCAAGGTTCGCTCCAGGAAGGCGATCATGTGATTGCCACCATGGCTGAACATAACTCAGTTAGACGTCCACTGGAGTACATGCGCAGACTCCGAAATGTGGAGATTGATTATGTACCTGTTGATGCTTCAGGAGCCATTGATCTGATGCAAATGGAACGTATGTTTCGTTCTAATACCAGATTGGTGGTATGTACACATAGTTCGAATCTGCTTGGCAGTATTCTTCCTATTGGAGAAATTTCGCTTCTGTGTCGTAAACATCGGGCGATTTTATTGGTAGATGCGGCGCAGAGTGCTGGGGTCATGCCTGTGAATGTCCAACAATTGGGCATTGATATGTTGGCTTTTCCAGGGCACAAGGGACTGCTTGGTCCTCAGGGTACAGGGGGCTTGTACATTGCTCCAGAGCTTGATATAGAGCCTTTGCTTCATGGGGGGACAGGAAGCCAGTCAGAAGCTGTAGAACAACCCAAGGTGCGTCCTGATCGGTATGAAGCGGGGACACCGAATACCGTCGGGATTGCCGGGCTGAATGCTGGTGTGAAATATGTACTGGATCTGACACCAGCGTTGATATACCAACATGAGTGGGAACTAACTCAACTTATGATGGAGGGCTTGTCATCGGTTAAGGGCATTCGAATGCTTGGTCCAGAGATTGGACAGCCACGTACTGGATTGGTATCTTTTACTGTGGATGGGTATGATTCAGCACAACTCGCCTTCCGATTAGATCGGAATTATGGGATTGCGGTTCGCTCCGGTTTTCATTGCACACCGCTTGCACATGAATCTGCTGGTACAACCGCTACCGGAGCAGTAAGGGCAAGTGTGGGATACAATTCAACTCGAGGACATGTGGATGCACTCGTTAAGGCAGTGTTGGAATTGACGGGGACAGACTAGGTTATAGTTGAAATGTTGAACTCATTTGGTAGTGTGCTGCTGTGTGATTAAGCTTAGGGATATCGGGTTGATTTATAATAAATGATAATATTACAGACAGACGTTAATCTGATCAAAAATATAGAGGGGTAGTTGCAATTACATGGCTGAATTAAACGAGCTGATTCTGGAACAGCTGTTATGGATTATTGGCGGAATGGCATTACTTACGGTGATCTTGCTGATTGTGAGTATTGCTCAAGGAGCAAAGTTACGAAAGTTTAAACGTAAATATGAAGCCATGATGGCTGGCAGTGGAGTAGAGGACCTGGAGTCATTGCTGATTAATCTGAAAATTCAGATGGACAGCATTGAGGATGAACACAAACTGCAAACGAATCAGCTACAAGTTGTCATGCAAAAGCTGACCCGCATTCAAGGTAAAGTTGGCGTGAAAAGATACAATGCCTATGGAGAGCATGGCAGTGATCTGAGCTTCTCCATGGCCATGATTAACGACAGCCAGGATGGCATGATCCTTACGGGGATATATAACCGTGACGGTTCTTATGTATATGCAAAACCTCTTAAAGGGGGAGAGTCCGCGTACACTCTGTCCCCAGAGGAAAAGGAAGCTATTACTCTGGCACAGCAAGCAGAGTAGAACGTGTATGCCATTCCCGGATGGCCGAATACAGACTGCTGGATATAATCTCGGACATGCGCACAACGAGACTGAGCCGTGTGTTCTGTAGAACAAAGTATTCCATAAAGCCGCCGACGTTAACGATACCTGTCAGATGGATATCGCCGACCGGCGGTAATTCTTTATTTACTCCCGCACCTGGTTTGAGTGGGCCATTGACGACTTGAATGCATCCTACACTGGATGATTGTCCTAGACAGGCATCAATGCCAATCACATAAGGGTTATGGTGTGTTTTTTGTATATTGTGAAGTGTATCCTGCAGGTTCATCGCATGGACGGGTTCATCCAAGGTACCATAGAGATGGAATAAAGGGCTGTCCCACTTGGAAAGGGCTGATCCGACCAGAGGACCAAGGCAGTCGCCTGTTGAGCGATCAGTGCCGATGCAGACGATCACTACATTTTGCAGAGAATGGGCTTTATAGAGATGGAACATTAACCGATGGGTAATGGCGGAGTGAATGCCTGGATCGGTATGGGGGATTTTTAGACTGGTCATGTCTTGTGATGAAAAGGAACGCGAAGTAGGATTCATAGGATCTATCCTTTCCCTTGGAATAGTAGTAACAGTATATGGAAAGGTAGAGCGTTTTATACTTCACGAGGACAAGCTTTTTCTCCAAGGTTAAACGTATGGCGAAAGGAGCCGGACATGGACGAATGGATTAATGATTGGATGCTGATTGCATTTGATTCAACCCAGCAGGCTCTGCGTGCTGAAATGCTGCTGGAGTTTGCGGAGATAGAGATTGATTTGTTCCCTACGCCAAAAGAAATTACAGCAGGGTGTGCGCTATGTATCCAGTTTCCAAAAGAGGATCTGGAGCGAGTGCAAAAGATCATTCGTAACGAGTTCGTAGAGATCCGGGGCCTCTATTTCAAAACAGAAGACAGCTATGATAACATACCGATGTAGAGGAGGCATGCTGGATGTTGCCATTTCAATTTGCTCAAGGAGGAAGTAGTGACACCACTGGTGCTTTGAATGAAGCCCTTCGTTGGACAGATAAAGTCTGGAACAGAATTGCAGATCCCGATATGTGGCTTAACATTATGTTCAGCTCAATTCGGATTATTATTATTTTTATTATCACCCGTATTGTCATTAAGGTGGTATATCGCATTATAGATCGTTCCATGGAACGCAAGCAGGAAGGCAAGATTCGCGTAAATCCGCGCAGATTCGTAACTGTAGGGGAACTGTTGAAAAATGCGACCTCCATAACATGTAATTTCATAATGATTCTGCTACTGTTATCTGAGATCAATATCCAAGTTGGACCGCTACTCGCGAGTGCAGGTGTGCTGGGGCTTGCCATTGGTTTCGGTGCACAGGGTCTGGTCAAGGATGTGATTACGGGTTTCTTCATTATATTGGAGGACCAGTTCGCTGTGGGGGATGTTATACAGACGGGAACCTACAAGGGAACGGTTGAGGTGATCGGACTTAGAACAACCAAACTGGTCAGCTGGCAAGGTGAGGTGCACATTATCCCGAACGGGACGATTGCAAGTGTAACGAACTACTCCATGTCGAATTCGCTGGCTGTAGTGGATATTCCGATGAAGGCGGACTTAACTCTCGACGAGTCGGTACATCTGGTGAAGAAATCTTTGGTCGGAATCGAAGAGCGTGACCTAAATATTGTGAAGGTGCCGGATGTGCTCGGTATACAGTCGATGTCCACATCAGAGTATGTGGTGCGAATTGTGGCTGAATGTATGCCTAACTCTCGTGCTTCTGTGGAACGTCAGATTCAGGGCGATGTGAAAAAAACGCTGGAGTATCGTGAGATGAGTCATCAAGCAGCATTGGAACAGGCAGCAGCTTTGGATAAAGATGAGGGGGATGGCACAGGTGGAGCGTAAAAGTTTCCAGCTTGGGGATATCGTGCAGATGAAGAAGCAGCATCCCTGTGGCAGTAATGAGATGGAGATCATTCGTATGGGTATGGATATTCGGATCAAGTGTGTCGGTTGCAAACATAGCGTATTGATTCCAAGAGCAAAATTCGAGAAAAACATGAAGAAAGTACTGCGCTCAGCCGAAGAGTCCACTGAATCATGACCTTGAAAATAATAGGGGCAGGGTGCTCAAAATAACGTTTACATGCATGCCCCGCATGAGTGTTGCGTTCTGTAAATGATCATGCTATAATCAATATTGCTGCGGAAAGGTACCCAAGAGGCCCAAGGGGGCTGACTCGAAATCAGTTAGGCGTGTCACAGCGTGCGTGGGTTCGAATCCCACCCTTTCCGCCACTTCATTTACAATTTACTCAATACACATTGAGTTTAATAAAAAGATCGTTAAGAAGACTTTCCATTAGGGAAGTCTTTTTTGTATAACGTTTTATCGAATATGTATTGAACACTTTATATATATCAGATGCATCGTCAATGATTAAAAACGAAAAATAAAGAGCCCCGAAGGGCTCTCTATCCGGCGGTGCATTTGTTTGTTAGGAAACAATCGGTCGTAACAATCAGAAACCTGGTGTACTGCACGTAGCAATACGCGTGCTTCAGACGAAGGGCCTTACAACACATAACCACTTGCTTCTTAAATTACGTGATGAATCTCCAACAGCGAATGATCGGCTTCGTTGTCCAACGGAACCACACCTCTCTCGTGCACCGCCTAATTGTATTATGTGCTTTATTCCGTTTTGTATACATGGATTGTGAAAAAAGTATTGCGCTTAATGGACGCGGGCTTTGGTCAGCTTCTTCCACTTACGATTATGATTACTTGTTTCGGGAAAAGCTTCACCTTTTTGCAGCGTTACCCGCTTTGGATTCTGAATTTCCGTGACAAAGCTTTTTTCCCCGACTTCCGTGTACTCTCCATCGTTTGGTGCTTTGTCTCCTGGTTCAAACTCGGTTTTTTCACCCATGATAAAACCTCCTCTGCAGATTATGTTACTTTGTTGCTTCTGTAGTGTGCTCCATAGCCGGGCTGATCATGTGCCAATATGTACAGGGAACGTTTGCTTGCACTTTGTCTTGGTATTTGTTATATTAATATAGTTCGAGTTTGTGCTCGTTCCTTGCTCTCAACCTGGATTGAGGGCCAGAGTCCATAAGGAGGTGAAAATTATGCGCAAATATGAAGTGATGTACATTATTCGTCCTGACATTGAGCAAGAAGTTGTTCAAGCTACAGTCGATAAATTCCAAGGCATCATCTCCAACGGCGGTGGTGAAGTTACAGCTCACGACGTTATGGGTAAACGCCGTCTTGCGTATGAGATCAAGAAATTCCGTGATGGTTTTTATGTTCTGGTACATTTCACTGCTGAACCAGCAGTTGTAACTGAACTTGAGCGTCTCATGAAGATTTCTGACGAAGTAATTCGTTATCTCATTACCAACGACGTTAAGTCTGCTTAAGACAACTCGTGATTAACGCACCAATACGCTCTGAAGGAGGGGATTACATTGTTGAACCGTGTCATTCTGATCGGACGGTTAACCCGGGATCCTGAGTTGCGTTACACTCCAGCAGGAGTAGCAGTTACGCAATTTACTTTGGCAGTGGACAGACCGTTTACAAGCCAAGGGGGAGAAAAGGAAGCCGATTTCATTCCGGTCGTAACCTGGAGACAGCTTGCCGAGACCTGTGCAAACTATTTGCGCAAAGGACGCCTGGCTGCAGTCGAAGGACGCATTCAAGTACGGAACTACGAGAATAACGAAGGAAAACGTGTATACGTGACCGAAGTTATTGCCGATAATGTCCGTTTCTTGGAGTCAGCTAACCGTGATAATAGCGGTGGCGGCGGTGGGCAACCAATGCGTGAAGAGCCTTCTTATGGAGGCGGCGGACGCGCGAACAATAACAATAATTCGCGTAGCAACAATCAGGATCCTTTTTCCGATGACGGAAAACCGATTGATATATCGGATGATGATTTGCCATTTTAACATGAACTGATACTCTTCGGAGATATGGGTTACATGATAGGAAAGGACTGAAAAGCATGGGCTTCAAGCAAAGAGAAGGCGGAGACAACGATAAAAGACCGGCACGTCGTGGCGGCCGTAATAAACGTCGTAAAGTGTGCTTCTTCACAGCTAACAAAATTACTCACATCGATTATAAAGATACGGACTTGCTTCGTAAATTTATCAGCGAACGTGGAAAAATTTTGCCACGCCGTGTAACAGGTACTAGCGCTAAATATCAACGCATGCTGACGATTGCAATCAAACGCTCCCGTCAAATCGCATTATTGCCATACACAACTGAGTAGTATATACTCAGCTTGCATACGAAGCAGTCGGCTCATAGCCGGCTGCTTTTTTGTATTTATACAATAAAATAACATGCTCACTCTGGCTAATCTGAGATTCCAAAACTATGGTGATAGAAGCATTTAAGGCTCAAATGAATTATAATAGAGTCTAATCTACTGAAAAGGCTCAGTTCGCAGAAATAGCTATATTTCAGAATAATCACCAGGAGTGGATATGAATACATCAAAGCGTAGAGGCAAACAGAGAAAAAAGAGAAGTCTGAAAACCTGGATTCTAGCAACTCTTTTACTTTCCATTATATATGTATGGTTACAGCAAAAAGGTGATATAGATAACATGTGGCCCGGGACAACGATTCAAGAGGTTGTACCGATCACAGGCCTTCATCCTGTGGTAGCAGAGAATGAGAAATTATTGGTACGGAAGGCAGCGAGACGAGGAATAGAGATGGTTATTACCCACGGCTACCGAAGTTCTGAGGAGCAAGACGCACTATTCAACCAAGGACGCTCAAGTGCAGGTAATATCGTTACGAATGCGCGTGGCGGTGAGTCATATCATAACTATGGATTAGCTATTGATTTTGCATTGAGGACGCCTGAGGGTGATGTGGTGTGGGATATGGAGCGAGATGATAACGGGAATGGCAAGGCAGACTGGATGGAAGTTGTAGATCTCGCCAAAGAGTTAGGTTTCACTTGGGGTGGAGACTGGGCTAACTTTCCGGACTATCCTCACTTACAGATGGATTTTGGCTTGAGTATCAATGAGTTAAAACGTGGTAAAAGGCCTCCTGAAACTTCCTAAAACAATTGTTTATATACAATGAAATGAATAAATATTAACTAAGCTCTGCATTTTGCAGGGCTTTTTTCTTTCTTTTGTAAAATAAATGATAAAAGATGACAATTTGGTCTTTACATTAGCAAATAAATAAAACTATACTATAATAACTAGATTTTTTACTTTGATCGCACATATTATTTCAAATATAAGCATGGTAGCTCCAATTGAAAAAATTTCAGCTATAGTTCGAGATATAATCAACACTACTAAATGTAACATTTACCTCACGTTAATTTAAGAAACTCTACCCTAATTAAGAGATACACATGCAACTGATGTAACTACTATGTTATGTATATGTTAAATTGACCATTTGCCTATGTGCACCTCACATCTAAAAACATGAAAATAACTCCCCAAATCCTTGCTATATGCCTTTATAATATTACTAATATCCAAATCTGTAGTATAAAAAACATTTATACCAAAAATCTCAAAATAAGCATTGACGTTAGCTAAAATTACACGTATGATTACATTAATTATTTTGCTGTATAATTCCACTAGGAATTATCAACATTAATTGACCAATGGTCTAAATATAAGTCTCTTAAACTAGTTTCTCCTAATGATTTGGTATTTTGTATAAGCTATTGTTCGTTATCTTCAAGAACTTGGAAATATACAGTAGATGCATTCCTCTACACACGAATACAATCTACGGAAATTATGGGGTTAGGGTGATTGATTTGAATACAGAGCTATTGGAAGTCAGAAATCTAACAACATCATTCAGAATTGAAGATGACTATTATGCAGCAGTGGATCACGTTAGCCTTAAGGTGAAAAAAAATGAAGTGTTGGCGATTGTAGGTGAATCTGGGTCAGGTAAAAGTGCTTTTGCATTCTCTCTTATGGGTTTGCATAACAAAGCAAAAATCGAAGGCCAGATTCTCTATAAAGGACAAGATATTGCCAACATCTCTCCAAACAAGTTGAACAAGCTACGCGGTAAAGAAATGGCTATGATTTTTCAGGATCCATTGTCTGCGTTAAACCCTCTAATGATTATTGGTGAACAGATTGAAGAGATCCTTACACTTCATCAGTCTAAGCTGTCTTCCAGAGAGAAGAGAGAGAAGGTTATTCACTTATTGAATCAGGTAGGGATTCCACGTCCCGAACAAATATACAAGCAGTATCCCCACGAATTATCTGGTGGTATGAGACAGAGAATTGTCATCGCCATTGCGATTGCTAACAAACCAGAACTACTCATAGCCGATGAACCAACGACGGCGCTTGACGTTACCATTCAACTACAGATTCTGGAGCTAATCCGAGATCTGAAGAATGAAATTAACGCAGGCATTATTCTGATTACACATGATTTGGGTGTTGTGGCTGAGATGGCTGATCGCGTTGCCGTTATGTACGCAGGCGAAATTGTTGAAATCGCAGATATCTTCACATTGATGAACGATGCGAAGCATCCATATACCCGCTCATTGTTGAATTCTATTCCCACCCTGTCTGAAGAAAGATCCAAATTACATGTTATCCAAGGCATCGTACCATCACTCAAAAATCTTCCTCGCAAAGGGTGCAGATTCAAAGCCAGAATTCCATGGATTAGTGAATCGGCTCATGAAGAGAACCCGCAGATGCATGAAATTGCACCAGGTCACTTTGTACGGTGTACCTGTTACCAGCACTTTCATTTCCCTGACCAAAGCGGAGGAGGAATAACATAATGGCATTACTCGAAGTAGAAGGGCTCAAGATACACTTTCCGATTCGCGGGGGGTTGCTTAAACGGGAAATCGGCAGTGTAAAGGCCGTTGATGATGTGAGCTTCTCCATTGAACAAGGACAGACCTATGGACTGGTTGGCGAATCAGGTTCAGGCAAGACGACAACAGGCAGAGCCATTATTGGGCTGAACCATGTCACTGACGGAAAAATTCTGTTTAACGGCAAAAACCTGGCTACGGAGCGACGTAAAAACAGGCAGC
The DNA here is from genome assembly GCF_037974355.1 of Paenibacillus sp. FSL R5-0517. Classification (NCBI taxonomy): domain Bacteria; kingdom Bacillati; phylum Bacillota; class Bacilli; order Caryophanales; family Paenibacillaceae; genus Paenibacillus; species Paenibacillus sp. FSL R5-0517. The sequence continues at coordinate 6,892,963 of NZ_CP150235.1, read as the reverse complement.
TCCAGCGGGATGTACAAATGATTTTCCAAGATCCATATTCATCATTGAATCCAAAGAAGCGGGTTATCGATATCATCGCTGAGCCGTTTCGTAACTATGAGCGTCTGACAGCGACCGAGGAGAAAAGACAAGTAAGAGAATTACTTGAAAAAGTTGGTCTGAGTCCGGAGTCCATCTACAAGTATCCGCATGAATTCTCAGGGGGGCAGCGGCAACGGATTGGCATTGCACGGGCTATTGCACTGAAGCCGAAGCTGATTATCGCGGATGAACCTGTCTCTGCACTGGATGTATCAGTACAGGCTCAGGTACTTAACTTTATGCAGGAGATTCAAAAAGAATTAAATCTGACGTATCTGTTCATCAGTCACGATCTGGGCATCATCCGCCATATGTGTGATCAGATCGGAATTATGTATAAAGGTCGATATGTGGAACAAGGTACAACGAATGATATTTTTGAGAATCCGCAACACATCTATACCAAACGTCTGATTGCTGCCATTCCGGATATGGACCCAACCAAACGAGAGGAAATGGTAGCCTTCCGTCAACAGGTCAAGTCCGAGTATGAACATTCATACCGAAATTTCTTTGATGAGGAAGGGCTTGCATACTCGCTCCAATCCATTTCCGATACTCACCGAGTAGCTCTACCTCAGAAAGGTTGAAGGCCATATGTGGAAAACGATAGTACGCAGAATTATCATAATGATCCCTCAGATCTTTTTACTAAGTCTTTTGGTCTTTCTGATGGCCAAGGCCATGCCGGGTGATGCGCTAACCGGATTGCTTGATCCAAGCGTTGATCCCAAAGCGTTGGAAGCCCAGCGAGAGAGACTGGGATTGAATAATCCTTGGTACGTGCAATATTGGGACTGGATCAAAAACGCCATCCAAGGTGATTTTGGACAATCCTTCCGTTTCAAAATGCCCGTTACGGACCTGATCGGTCAACGTGTAGCAAACACGTTCTGGCTCGCACTGGCGACACTTGTACTGACTTACCTGATTGCTATTCCTCTGGGTATCATCAGTGGTCGTTACAACGATACCTGGTCTGATCGGTTGATCACTGGTTACACCTACTTGGGCTTCGCCGCTCCATTGTTTATCTTCGCACTGGTGATGGTATGGATCTTCGGATTCCATTTCGGCTGGTTCCCGACGGGAGGAAGCGTTGCGCCAGGACTTACACCAGGCACATTCAGCTACGTAATGAGTAAGTTCTATCATCTATTATTGCCGGCATTATCCATGGCACTGATTACAACGGTATCTACCGTTCAATATTTGCGTAGTGAAATCATTGATATCAAGCATAAGGAATTCGTTATTACTGCGAGAGCCAAAGGGGCTTCAGAATCCCGGATCTATAACAGACATATTTTGAGAAACTCGCTATTACCTATCGCCGCATTCTTCGGATATGAGATTACGGGGCTTATCGGTGGTACCGTATTTATCGAAAGCATATTCAGTTATCCAGGTATGGGGCAGTTGTTCCTGAATTCCATCTCATTGCGTGACTTCAGCGTTGTGACTGCACTCGTATTGTTATATGGCGTAGCTTCCATTCTCGGGGCATTGCTGTCTGACATAATTCTGGGAATTGTAGATCCACGTATACGGATCAAGTAAGAACTTGAAGATTTCGGGGTGAAAACAAGATGAGCAAGGCCAACGAGGTAGTTGTAACTTCACAAAAAGTTGATAAAAGCCCCTCCAGTTTGAGTATTTTATGGAGGGAGCTTGTCAGAGATAAGGTGGCACTAATCTCGCTCATTTTCTTGGGCTTGGTCATGTTGCTGGTGTATGGCACGTCTCTCATTCTGAATCAGGATGATATCGTACGCGTGGATCTGTTTGCCTTATATGAACCACCTTCTGCACAATATTGGCTTGGAACAGACTATGGGGGTCGTGATGTATTTGGCCAACTGGTCATTGGTACACGTAACTCGCTGACTATTGGAATTATTGTAACGTTAATGACTGGCTTCATAGGTATCTTAATTGGCCTTTTATCCGGTTACTTCGGTGGAATGATAGACAACCTGTTTATGCGTGTTGTTGACTTCTTCATGATCCTTCCGATGTTGATGATTGTTATCGCGTTTGTTACGGCAGTACCGAAATACAATATCATCTCGTTCTCTCTAATCATGACGGCGTTTCTCTGGATGGGTATCGCCAGATTGATTCGTTCTAAAGCATTACAGGAACGGGAGCTGGACTATGTAAAAGCTTCAAAAACATTGGGCTCTTCTCATCTGAAGATTATGCTCTCACAGGTTCTTCCGAATCTGAGCTCCATTATCATCGTAACGATGACATTGAATCTCGCTGCCAACATTGGCCTCGAATCAGGGCTGTCTTTCCTCGGGTTTGGTTTTCCCGAAAGTACGCCTAGTCTTGGAACACTCGTAAGTTATGCACGTAATCCGCAAACCCTGGAATCCAGATGGTGGATATGGCTACCCGCATCAGTACTGATCCTGGTATTGATGTTGAGTATAAATAATGTCGGTCAAGCCCTAAAGCGTGCGACTGATGCAAGACAAAGAAGAGGTTAAAAAAAGGGAGGAAAGGTTCATGAAAAAGGGATTATTTTCACGGGGACTATTTTTCACGATGATGTTGGTCTTTGTATTGGTGCTCGCAGCGTGCTCTGAAAAAGAAGCAGCTACTCCAGCTCCTGCTACCAACAACACAGAAGAGGGAAAAACGGAGGAAAAACCTGCTAATGAAGAGGGCGTTTACTCCATTGAAGACTTCAACAATGTCAAAACGAATGAAGGTACTGCGATCGAAGGTGGATCAATTACATTCGGACTTGTATCGGATACTGCTTTTGAAGGTACACTGAATTTCAACTTTTATTCCGGTAACCCGGATGCACAGGTTCTTCAATGGTTCGATGAAGGTTTGCTGACTTGGGATAAAGACTATGTGTACACCAATGATGGTGCTGCAACATATGAGACTTCCGAAGATGGTAAAACGTTCACACTGACTATTCGCGACAATGTAAACTGGCATGATGGTAAGCCGGTAACGGCTGAAGATCTGCAGTTTGCTTATGAAGTTATCGGTAACAAAGCGTATGATGGTCCACGTTACGACTCCAACTTCACTAGTGTAGTGGGTATGGATGAGTATCATGCTGGAAAAGCAAAAACAATCTCTGGTATTAAGGTGCTGAGCGACAAACAAATCAGCATTACGTATAAAGAATCTACTCCGTCCCTGCTGACAGGTGGCGTGTGGACGTACCCACTCGCTAAACATATCTTCGGAGATATGGATGTAGCAAAAATGTCTTCTTCCAAAGAAGTACGTGAAAAACCAATTGGTTTTGGTCCATTTAAAGTGGATGTTATCACTCCAGGTGAGTCTGTAACTTTTGTTAAAAACGATGACTACTGGCGTGGAGCTCCAAAACTGGATAGTGTAACTCTGAAAGTTATCAACCCGACAACGGTTGTTCAAGAACTGAAATCTGGCGGGGTAGACCTCGTGGATGCCTTCCCGACAGATCAATATAAAGACAATGCTAACCTGTCCAACGTAGAATTCCTGGGCGCAATCGATCGTGCTTATACGTACATCGGTTTCAAACTGGGAACGTGGGATGAAGAGAATGGAAAAGTTAAAAGCAATGCTGAAGCAAAAATGGGCGACAAAAACTTGCGTAAAGCAATGTGGATGGCTGTAGATAACGATCAAGTTGGTAAACGTTTCTATAATGGCCTGCGTTGGAATGCAACAACCCTGATTCCACCGTCTCACCCAGAATTCCATGATGCCAGCAATCCAGGTGTAACGTATGATCCAGAAGCAGCGAAAGCTTTGCTTGATGAAGCTGGTTACAAACTGGATGGTGAATTCCGTACGAATCCGGATGGAACACCACTCGAAATCAACTTTGTATCCATGACAGGTGGCGACACAGCTGAACCATTGGCACGTTATTATGTTCAATCATGGGCAGCTATTGGTTTGAAAGTAAACCTGGAAATGGTTGAATTCAACAGCTTCTATGACCGTGTAGGTAACACAGGTAAAGATGATCCGAACATTGATGTGTATCAAGCCGCATGGGGTGTTGGTATTGACGTAGATCCATCTGGCCTGTACGGCCGTGATGCACTCTACAACTTCTCCAGATTCTCCAGCGAAGAGAATGACAAATTGCTGGCACAAGGTATCTCTGCTGAAGCATTCGATGTAGACAAGCGTAAAGAGATCTACAATCAATGGCAGCAATACATGGTAGATGAAGTTCCTGTATTCCCTACACTGTATCGCGCAGTTGTAGCACCAGTTAACAAACGTGTAATGAACTACGCGATTGGCGATGGAACAGGTGTTTACCTGAGCGACTTGCAAGTGAATGCAGAAAAAGCAGTTGTAGCTGAGTAATCCTTTCTTCCAGTAGCAACTGTAAGGATTGGGGTCCTTTAAGAAGTCGGTTGCTAGATTATGATGAAGAATTCTCCTGGGAAATTGAACTAAAGTGTCTTTACAAACATGGATTCTGTACACTCTGGCATGGGTGTATGGGGTTCATGTTTTTTTTGTAACCAAAAAATAAAAAAAATTTAACTTTTTTTCAAAAAAGTGCAGACAAAATGCCTCTTCACTTCGTCTATATAGGTAAGAGGTGATCATCTTATGAAAAAATGGTGGAAACGGGCAGGTATGCTGCTGGCTCTACTGCTCATTATATATTTGGGTGTAAAACCGGACATGCTGGTAGGCAAACCGGGAATTAAAGCTGAATCCGCGGTATTAATGGATATGAACTCCGAACAGATCCTAATGGATTTTAACGGCTCCGAAGAGATTGCTCCTGCAGGCGTTAGTAAGTTGATGACAGAACTGCTTGTGATGGAAGCCGTGATTAAAGGAGATATAAGATGGGACGATCTAGTTAATGTGAGTCTGTATGCCAGTTCCGTGGGTGGCAGTCAACTGACGCTGAAGCAGGGAGAGCAATTCACCGTTCAGGAGCTGTTCGAGATCGTGGCTGTCTATTCAGCCAATGATGCAACTGTCGCTCTCGCTGAACATATCAGTGGTTCAGAGCAGAAGTTTGTGCAGCAGATGAATCAGAAAGCTTCTCAGATCGGGTTGTCTGAAAATACACAATTCACGAATTCAACGGGCCTCAGTGAAAAGCTGCTTGGTCCTAACCGTCCGATGGAAATACAAGGGCAAACCTTAATGACGGCTATAGATGCATGCAAACTTGCGCGATATCTGCTGAATAACCATCCCGAGATTTTAAGAATCTCCAGTCAAATGCAAGTCTCCATGCATCAAAAAGGGATGTACATGAGCAACACGAATTGGATGTTGTCCTCCATTGGTGGGCCTTATGCTTATGATGGGAATGACGGATTGAAAACCGGATATGATGAAGAATCGGGATATCACTTTGTGGGGACAGCTGAACGTGATGGCAAAAGACTGATTTCAGTTGTTTTTGGGACCGATACCCGTGAAGGGCGTTTTGTGGAAACACGGAAGTTGTTCAACTATGGATTTTCGGGCTCAAAATAAAGAGTGGACATGGGCTTGCTCAGAGAGACATCTCGCTGTTAACTTATGGTTAATCATGGTAAAATGACTTACGTATAATTCCATATTATTATGTAATTCACTTTAAAGGGGGAGATTGTTTGAACGCAATTAGTAAAAAGGTATACGCTCTCACGCTTACTATGGCTATGTCCATCGCACTGATTCAACCGGCTGTCCAGGCGGCCGAAGCCGTTAAACCTACAGCCTCTGTCTCGGAGGCAATTGCTTCCAAGGCAACACAAACACTGCAACAACTCGGATACATAGATGGTACGACAGATGGCATGGCCCAATTAACGACTCCAATCACTCGCGCGGAGGCAGCAATCATTTTGCAACGGGTACTTCAACTGGATGCGCCTGCATCACTCAAGGGTTTTGCAGATGTTTTGCCAGAGAATGAAGCTGCGCCTGCCATCTACGCATTAAAACAAGGCGGATTTATTCAAGGGAAAGCCAAAGGCTATGCCCCCGATGCTCCACTTACACGCGCCCAGATGGCATCGTTGTTCACACGTGCATTTGAACTGAAGGATAACGGAATCCAAGTCGTATACAGTGATGCCGATCAGATCCCAGCTGTGCATGCGGATGACGCTGCGCGGGTGAAACAGCATTTTATTATCGAAGGTAGCGCATTTAACGCCAAACAGTCAGTCACCCATGGGGAATTCGCTGATGCACTATATCTGGCGCTTGGACTCGATGTGAAATCGGATGGTCTTACTCCTCTGGAAGACTTCTTCAAACAGCCTGCTCAGGCAGGGTTCCAGATGTCCCCGGACGGTAAGCATCTTGCTTACCTGGAGCCGTGGAACAACCGCATGAATATCGTAGTTACTGCAAATGGCCAGGATAAGCCTGCACGGATTACGAGCGAAACAGAACGTAATATTGCAGGATTTGCTTGGGCAACCAATGAAAAGCTGCTCTATGTACAAGATAAGGCAGGCGATGAGAATTACCATATATATGTCACGGATATCGATGGTAAAAACAGCAAGGATCTGACGCCATATCCTAACACAAGAGCCATCCTGGTAGATCCGCTTGAGAATATTCCGGATGAAATCTTGGTAGGCATGAACAAGCGTGATCCGCGCATTTTCGATGTGTATCGGATTAACATCAAGACAGGGGATGCTGTACTTGCTGCAGAGAACCCGGGTAATATTACGGGCTGGCTGACGGATCACGAAGGTAAAATTCGTGTTGCCGTGTCCAGTGATGGCAATGTGTCTTCGTTACTGTATCGTGAATCGGAGGACAAAGAATTTGAGCCGCTTCTGACAACGAAGCTTGGAGAGACTTTTGCGCCAGTCATGTTCACGTATGATAACAAAAATATCTATGCGATATCCAACTTGGAGCGAGACAAAACGGCGATTGTCGAGTACAGCCCAAGCAGCAAAAAGGTAACCAAAACCATCTATGAAAATAAAGATGTGGATGTAAGCAACTTCGTACCTTCCAAAGAAAAGGGTACTATTCTTGCTGCTGTATATGAGACAGATAAAGTGAACTATGAATTCTTTGATCAAGAGTTCAAAACATTAATGCAGGATATCAAAGAGAAAGTGCCAGGCAAGGAAGTTAGTATCGGTAGCATAAGTAAGGAAGGCCAAGTATTGTTCGTAGCGTATAGTGACAAAGCAATGGGAACGTATTATTTCTATGATTCCAAAACAGGCAAACTCGATAAACTGGCTGATGCTGCACCTTGGATTGATGAGAGTCAAATGGCAGATATGAAGCCTATTACGTATAAGTCACGTGATGGTCTGACCCTTCATGGTTATCTAACATTTCCTCAAGGAGCTGAGACTTCTAACCTGCCTTTGGTGGTTGTTCCACATGGTGGTCCTTGGGCGCGTGATTCATGGGGCTTCAATCCTGAGACTCAATTCCTTGCAAGCCGTGGTTATGCTGTTCTTCAGGTCAATTTCCGTGGTTCCACGGGATACGGCAAAGAATTCCTGGATGCAGGTAATAAAGAGTGGGGCAAAGCGATGCAGAACGACCTCACAGACGGTGTGAATTGGCTGGTTGAAGAGGGGACGGTTGATCCAAAACGAGTAGCCATATATGGAGGCTCTTACGGTGGATATGCCGCTCTGGCAGGACTGGCTTTTACACCGGATGTCTATGCTGCTGGCATCAGCTATGTGGGTCCTTCCAACATCTTCACCCTTCTGGACTCACTTCCACCTTATTGGGAGTCTGAGCGTAGTATGTTCTATGAACGTGTAGGAGATCCCGTAAAAGACAAGGAGCTGTTAACAGCGATTTCACCTCTTTTCCACATCGACCAGATGAAGGCTCCATTATTCGTGGTTCAGGGCGCTAATGATCCACGTGTCAAACAAGCCGAGTCAGACCAGATTGTTGAAGCATTACGCAAGCGTGGAGTCGATGTACCCTATATGTTAAAGACCAATGAAGGTCATGGCTTCGCAAATGTGGAGAATCAGCTTGATCTGTATCGTGCGATTGAGAAATTCCTGAATCGTCACCTGATGCAGCCATAATACGTTAGGCATGAGGGCTGTCCCGCAGGTTTACCAAACCTGTGGGCAGCTTTTTTATCGGATCACAGATAAAAATGAACCATAAACTATATTGTTAAATTGACATATGGATTTCTTTTGTTTTAAAATGACCAGTGAGTCATTATTATTCAATTCGGTTTAATATATATGTATCAGACCCACTGTACGATACTTAAATCAAGATCTGATCGGGAGGTAACATGTGATGCAAAAACAAATGAAATGGCCGCTGGTCCTATTTGCCATAGGGGTATTTATGGCTGCACTGGATAACGGAATCATCACCTCTTCACTGACCACCTTAAATGCATCATTTGGTGTGTCACCAACGTGGGGAGCATGGACGATTACGCTCTACACACTTGGGCTTGCGGTGAGTGTTCCGATTGCAGGCAAACTGTCTGACCGTTATGGTCGCAAGAAACTGTTTTTGATAGAAGTGGCGCTGTTTGGGATCGGGTCCCTGCTGGTTGCGCTAAGCACATCATTTACGTTCTTCCTGATCGCTCGTGTCATTCAAGCTCTGGGCGGTGGGGGAATATTTATCATTGCCAGCTCCTACGTGCTAAGTAAGTTCCCAGCGGAGCGTCAAGGTACAGCCTTGGGTCTGCTAGGGGGTATGAATGGTGTTGCGGCCATTTTGGGGCCGAATATCGGTGCTTTTATACTGGACATTACGGGCAACTGGCATTGGTTATTCCTGATCAACGTACCTATTGCCATCCTGCTATTCATTGCAGGTATCCGATTTATTCATGAAGAGCAGGAGCTTAATCGTGCAGCAGTGGACTGGAGCGGTATTGCTGTCCTGACGCTGGGTGTACTCAGTCTAATGTATAGCTTCAGCAATCTGGATGGTGTGAACATGATTCAAAGCCTGGGGTCACCAATGTTCTTCGGCTTTTTCTTGGCAGGTGTAATCATTCTGGTGCTCTTTTACTTCATGGAAAAAAGACTGGAAGGATCTGAACGTGAACCTGTTGTATCAACACAGCTTCTGGGCATTGCATCCTTTCGTTGGACGCTGTTGATTGCCTTTTTCTCGGGAGCCATTCTGGCCTCGGTGATCTTTATTCCCGGTTTCGTTGAACAGTATCTTGGCGTATCCAATACGGCTTCCGGGTATTGGTTTACTCCACTCGCGCTGGCATCCGGTATTGGGGCGGGCGGAGGTGGCTACCTTGTTGACCGCAAAGGGCCAATCTGGACGTTATCGGTTGCGGGGTTATTATCTGCCATTGGGTTCCTGCTGTTCCCGCTGTGGGTGGAGCATATCTGGCAATTTGTCATCGCGAGTACGCTCGTAGGTATCGGTTTTGGCATGATGCTTGGTGCGCCAGTTAACGTACTTGTCACCGAACAGGCGGGGGAGAATAACAAAGGTATCGCGGTAGCGACCAGCTCGTTATTCCGGCAGATGGCAATGGCTATTGCACCTACCATTTTCGCCGGATTCCTGGCACGTTCTTTCACTAATCTGGGGTCCAACATTCAGGCAGGATTCGCTGATAAAGGAATTCAGGTGCCACCTGAAATGCTGCAACAATATGCGTCAGGCGGGGCATCGGGGAGTGATGTCTCCAGTCTGGCCGAGGGCCTGTCCCAGATCCCTGATGAAGGTATCCGCGATGTGTTGCTTCAGGCCCTGCATCAAACGACAGGCGAAGGTTACAGTGGACTTTTCTGGTCCGCGGTTATATTCAGTGTGCTTACGCTGGTGGCTGCGCTTATAACGGGACGTCTGCGTCATAAAGAGAAGAATCTTCATGTGGAAAGTGTATCGACGAACGGATAAAATCATGTGTGAAAATGAAGAGAACAGTGTACCTTTTGAAACGAAAAAGGAGTCACTGTTCTTTTCAATTTAACCGGATTGTAACTTTTCCTCCTCCCGCAATGATTACAATAGAACGAGCGTAAGCGGTGTCTTGATTCCAGAGAGAGAAAACTTTGAAGAACACCGAGTCACAAGGTATCTCAGACGTTTAATTGGTATTATATAAGTTCAACGAATCGTTACACTGCATCACTGCGAGTTCAGAGTAACCTCCCGATCGCTGTTATCCCCAGATTTTTTGATTTCCTTTCCAAAGGTTAAAATCCGGTAATAAAGGCGAGCGCTACGCTTCTTCAGGTTTTCTCTGACCTCTCCGTTATTTGTGTAAATATTAGCTGAAACTTATATAGCCTGGCAGTATCATTTTGACAGTGAAGAAGGAATCAATGGATGAAAAGCAGAACTAAAGATAAGAAGAAGAAAAGAAGAAAAGGCCTATATATAACGCTCGTTTCACTTGTTGTTTTGTTAATCGGAGGTTATTTGTTCCGTCAACAGCTGGCTGTGGCGGCATTTGATCTGTTTCTCGCCGGCTCGGTAGAAGATCAGCTATCCCGCTCTTATGTACCGCAAGAAGGCAACAATACGCCTGATCCAACAGTATACCGTAAGGAACCTTTCTCCGTGTTACTGCTGGGTTCGGATAAACGTGCCTATGAGAAGACGCGCGGACGTTCAGACACGGTTATCTATGCTGTAGTACGCCCCAAGGAATCTCGTGTGCTTCTGGTATCCATTCCACGTGATACGTATGTGCAGATTGTTGGACGGGATGCAAACAAGGACGGCGTAGATGATTATGATAAGCTGGCGCATGCCTATGCTTTTGGTGGGGAGAATATGTCCATCAATACGGTGGAGAAATTCCTTGATGCTGATGTAGGTTACTATGCAACGATCAACTTTGACGGGATCAAAAAAGTAGTTGATGCGCTTGGTGGTGTAAAACTGCCAATTGATGAGGACATTGTGAACAAGAACCCGGATCATGTGCAATTCACGATTGAAGGCGGTAAGCCGATCTATGACGGGCAGGAAGCATTGTATTATGTAAGATACCGTGAGGATAGTGATTTTAATCGTACTAAGCGGCAGCAGATTTTCCTGAACGCGATGGCGAATGAGATGCTCAATTTGAATCAAATCGCCAAAATTCCCGAATTGATTCAGATTATGGGAGACAGCTTCCAGACGGATATGCGAGCTTCGTTTATTATTGATCTGGCTAAACAGGTGCTTACTCAGGAGAAACCTCAGATTTCGAGCTTCACCATTCTTGGTGAGGGGATGAAAAAGGATGGTATCTATTATGGCCAGGCTGACGAGAAAGATGTCCAATATGCCAAAGAGCTGATTAACAACTGGATGGATCAATCGACTCCAGCCGGCGAAGTAATGATCCCTGACCGGCAAAAGATTGAATAACCAATTCCATACCGATGATGTGTTGTAGACCACAATCAGCAGTACGTTTATTCGCGGGCTGCTGTTTTTTTTCTTTGCAGTGAGAACTGTGATCCTTTTGGAACATCCTGCGTTCTAATCCGTATAATATAAGTTGAGCGAGATAAGTTGAACGAAGAAATTCATAAGGAGGATACACAAGGGTATGAACATCGCATTCTTTTTGCTACCCAAACAAGAGGTTACGTGTGTGACGTCGGATTCTACGCTGCGGCAAACGTTGGAACGGATGGAATATCATCGTTTTACGGCGGTTCCCATTTTGAATAAAGAGGGCAAATATATTGGTACGGTTACCGAAGGCGACTTACTGTGGTATATGAAGAATGCCGAGGGAAAGATTTCATTTGAAAACGCTTCAAAATTTCTACTCAAAGACGTTCCACTCCGCTTGGATATTAAACCCGTATCCATTGACGCCAACATGGAAGACCTGATTAATCTGGCTAAAGTTCAGAACTTTGTTCCTGTGGTCGACGATATGGATCGATTCATTGGTATTGTCAGACGGAGTCAAATTATTGAGTACTGCGAGGGTATTGTAGCCAAAGAATCAATCAAGGTTAAGTAAAGCTGTACCGAATTTAAATATTATGGTTTCATGAGGGATAATCACAGCCATCCAGTATCATGTTAAACTTAAGAAGTGCTGAACCAAGGGCGCACTCGAAGCTTTTGACAAATATATAGGTCGATAAGATGTACGGAGGACTCCGCATAAGTACCTGACATCAGTTTCGGAGAACTTCTCCGCTTTTTGGGGTAATTTTGCGGGCCCTCTTTTTATGCTATAATGGAGAATAAAGCTTTTTCGGGGGAGAGTGACTTTCGCCAATATGCCTAAAGAACTGGATGTAGCCAAACGTGCTAAAGTGATTGAATGGCTGAAAACCGAAGTGCTTGATCAGGTATCCCGATTATTCAAGGCGTTATGGGAAGGCAGTACAACTCGAATCGGGGACAGTCTTGCCAGTTTGATTATGAGTAGTTACATATTGGGCCGCAGGCTCGGTATTCCTTTCAAGGATCTGGATGCTCTGCTAGTTGAGAAGTTGAGAAAGCATAAACAGGAAGGTCACCAGCTTGAAGACTGGTACCAGGATATTTCCGCGTTAGAAGATCATATGCGTAAGAGGTGAATTTGTTGAAATTTAGCTTTAAATCAGCTGTTTGGAGCGCAGTTTATCTGCTCTTGCTACTTTCGCTGTTAACTCCTTTATCGGTACTTGCCATATTTTTTATGATGATACCGGGAGTTATTTTGTATGCTTCATTATCTTTAAAATCTTTTATATGGCATCTCGTGCCTGTAGCTGTTATTTTGGTCGTATTCCACCCCATCTATCTGTTACTATTGCTTATCTTTACCCTGCCAGCGATCGTTATGGGTCACGCGTATAAAACACGCAAATCGGCGCTGTTTGCACTGATGGCGGGAAGTGGCATGATGTTGGCAGAATACTTGTTGTTGCTCTTGATTGGCAGTGTCATTTTCCAATTCGACCTGTCCAGTTATATTGAAGATGTAGTCAAATTGACCATTGAACCGTTAACGAATTCATCGAATCAGATGATTAACGGGTTTGCATGGACTCCTGAGATGACCGAGGATGTCGCCAAGCAAACGCAGCTTATGATCCCATTTGCTCTCGTTGTTACATCGATGGTAATGGCCTTTATTACGCACGCCATTGCGCGCCCGATTTTGAATGTGATGGGTGTGGTGGTATCAAAGCTTCCACCAGCGAGAGAGTGGCGTATGCCGCGTGCATTGATCTGGTATTATTTCCTCGCATTGTTGATCGAAGTGATCTCGAGACAAAGTGATGGAACATATTGGACGATGATTGCCATGAACCTGTCGCCATTAATCAATCTGGGCTTCATGATTCAAGCGATCGGCTTCTTCTTCTTTCTCTCACATACAAAGAAATGGAATCCGGTTATACCTTATTTCCTGGCGGCTGCGGTCTTCTTCATTGGTCCGCTTCGGATTATCGGAATTATCGATCTGGCGTTCCCGCTTCGTGAGGCAATATCGAAATCAAAACGATAGGGTGATGAGTCTTGCCTAAATTTCTGAAGAAACGCTGGCACGGCTACTATACCGTATGGGCGTTCATACTGCTGCTATTGCTCGTTATGTTCGTTACCATTTATAACTGGACGCTTGGTTTGATTAGTCTGATACTGGCTTCGGCGCTGGGAATCGTCATGATTAAGGCGGAGCTGGCGTTCCGCCGTGAGCTTAACGACTATATTAATGGCCTGTCTATCCGGATCAAACGGATGGAGGGGGAAGCGGTCAGCATGCTTCCATTCGGAATTGTGCTGTACAGCGAAGATCGTACGGTAGAGTGGCATAATCGCTTTGTTGCGGAGATGTTCCAGGAGAAGACAATGGTGGGTAATCCGCTGCTTAATTTGTTTCCCAAACTTCCTCAGCCTAAAGAGAAGAAGGATGGGACGAAGGAACATGCATCCAGGGAATTCCATGACGAATTCCAGTTGGATGATCGGCATTATGGAGTTATTCATAACCCGCAGGAGCGGTATGTATATGTATACGAGATTACGGAGCTAGCCATTCTTCGTGATAAATATGAAAATGAACGCCTGGCTTTGGGTATTCTCGTTCTGGATAATCTGGACGAGGCTGCCCAAGGCATGGACGACCAGCAGCGTACCGCGCTCATTGCTCGTGTGACCAGTGAGATTACATCATGGGCCAAACAGTATGAAGTGTACCTGCGCCGGCTGTCTTCGGATCGTTATCTGTTGATGCTGAATCATAAGTCATTGCAAGAACTGGAGCAGAGCCGATTTGTCATTTTGGATGAAGTTCGGGAGATGACCGCTGACCTCAAAGTGCCCATGACACTCAGTGTCGGACTCGCGTTTGGTTCGGATAGCATCAGTGAGATGGGAGAATTGGCACAGTCCAGTCTGGACATGGCACTTGGACGCGGCGGCGACCAGGCGGCTGTGAAATCGGGGCAACGTCTGTCTTTCTACGGGGGCAAGTCCAACGCCGTGGAGAAACGAACACGAGTGAGAGCACGAGTTATTGCGCACGCGCTGCGTGACCTCATGCAGGAGAGCGATCGAGTGCTCATCATGGGGCACAAAATTCCGGATATGGACGCAATCGGTGCATCCATCGGGGTATGGAAAGCGGCGAGCCTGTACAATGTGGAAGCACGCATTGTTCTGGATGGAATCAATCCAGCGATTGAACGGATGATGGAGCAAGTGAACAAGGACGAGAAGTTGTCCAAGGCATTTGTATCACCGGAACAAGCAACCCAGATGATGACAGAGCACACGCTACTGGTTGTGGTGGATACACACAAGGCCTCTATGACCATGGAGCCGAAACTGGTGCAGTCTGCAACCCGTGTTGTCGTTGTGGATCACCATCGTCGGGGTGAGGAGTTCATCAATGATGCTGTGTTGATCTATCTGGAGCCTTACGCTTCTTCGGCTGCGGAACTGGTAACGGAGCTTTTGCAATATATTCATGACAAAGTACAATTTACTCCACTTGAAGCTACGGCTCTGCTTGCCGGAATCACGATGGATACGAAGCATTTTGCATTGCACACCGGGTCTAGAACGTTCGAGGCCGCAGGTTTCCTGCGACGTAGTGGTGCGGACACCATTATGGTCCAACGGTTGATGAAAGAAGATCTGTCAGAATATATTGCTAAGGCAGAAATCATAAAGCATGCTAAAATGGTATACGGGAACATTGCGCTGGCGGTCACGGACCCTGGCAGCAAGATTTCACAGATGATGATCGCCCAGGTGGCGGACACATTGCTAAACATGACTGACGTGGTCGCTTCATTTGTAATTAGTGAGCGTCCGGATGGACTGATTGGCATCAGCGCGAGATCGCTGGGACGCATGAATGTTCAAGTTGTCATGGAACGACTGGGCGGTGGCGGACATTTGACGAATGCTGCCGTTCAGCTCGAAGGAACGCTTGGAGAGGCAGAAAAACGGCTGACGAACGTACTGGCTGAAATCGAAAAGGAAGAGGGGCTGTTCGAATGAAAGTCATTTTTATAAAAGATATGAAGGGTCAAGGCAAGAAAGGGCAAGTGAAGGAAGTATCTGAGGGCTACGCACAGAACTTCCTACTGCCACGGGGAATTGCTCGTCTGGCAACGGACGGCAACATGAAGACACTCGACAACCAGAAGGCAGCTGAGGAACGACTCAAACAGGAAGAGAAAGCAGAAGCGGAAGCACTCGCGAAGAAGCTGGAAGCAGAAGTGACTGAACTGAAAGCCAAGTCCGGCGAAGGTGGTCGTCTGTTCGGCGCCATTACCAGCAAACAGATCGCAGAAGCTTTGTCTAAAAAGGGTTTGAAAGTAGACAAACGCAAAATTGAGCTGGACGAGCCTATTCGTACACTCGGCGTAACACAAGTAACTGTCAAGGTTCACCCTGAAGTGAAGGCAACCTTGAAGGTACAGGTAACGGAAGAGTAAGATGGGCGGAGAAATGTTATTCGACCGGATTCCCCCGCAGAACCTGGAAGCCGAACAGGCCGTGCTGGGTGCAATCCTGTTGCAGGGTGAAGCCCTGATTACAGCGATGGAACGGGTGCAAACCGAGGATTTCTATGATAAACCCCATCAATTAATCTTTGAAGCGATGATTCAGCTGGGTGAGGGAAATCAACCGATTGACCTCGTGACACTGACTTCGCTTCTGAAGGATAAAGGTGAGCTGGAGGACATCGGCGGCGTTAGTTATCTGGCTAAGCTGGCACATGGTGTACCTACAGCCGCGAACGTAGACTATTACGCTCAGATTATCGAAGAGAAATCGATGCTGCGTCGTCTGATTCGTACGGCAACACAGATCGTAAGTGAAGGATATACAGGCGGCGAAGATGTTGCAGCCATGCTTGGAGAAGCTGAACGTCGTATTCTGGAGATTTCCAATCGTCGCTCCAGTAGTGGTTTTATAGCCATTCAGGACGTATTGATGGAAGTATTCGATAAAGTCGAAACGCTGCATCAGAATCGGGGAACGACAACTGGTATCCCTTCCGGCTTCATCGATTTGGACAAGATGACTGCCGGCTTCCAGCGCAGTGACTTGATCATTGTAGCGGCGCGTCCATCCGTAGGTAAGACGGCCTTCGCCTTGAATATTGCCCAGAATGTAGGCATCCGGGCGCAAGAAACGGTAGCCATCTTCAGTCTGGAGATGTCGGCTGCACAGCTCGTACAACGGATGATCTGTGCGGAAGCTAACCTGGACGCGGGAGTTCTTCGTACAGGGGAATTCAAAGGGGATGAAGATTGGCAGAAGCTGACGATGGGTATCGCAGCTCTCAACGAAGCTAATATCTATATCGATGATACACCTGGTATCACGGTAGCCGATATTCGTGCCAAATGCCGTCGTCTGAAGAAGGAGAAGGGTCTGGGTATGATACTGATTGACTACCTTCAATTGATTAGTGGACGCGGCAAAGCCGGGGAGAACCGTCAACAAGAGGTATCCGAGATCTCACGTACACTGAAGCAAATTGGCCGGGAACTGGAAGTTCCAGTTATCGCCTTGTCTCAGCTGAGCCGGGGTGTAGAGCAGCGTCAGGATAAACGTCCAATGATGAGTGACTTGCGGGAATCGGGTTCGATTGAGCAAGATGCCGACATCGTAGCGTTCCTCTACCGGGATGACTACTATAATCAGGATACCGAAAAGAAAAATATTATCGAGATCATTATCGCCAAACAGCGTAACGGTCCGGTAGGTACAGTAGAACTGGTCTTCCTGAAAAACTTTAATAAATTCGTCAACTACGAGAGGGCGCACAATGACGCCTTTGCGATGTAACGGGCAGGTGCTGACGGCTTCGATCAGGAAGCAAACTCGTCTGTCCCGAAGATCAACTATTAGAGCAACTGAACTCAAACATGTGTTATAAATACCAGATATAGATTCACATTGAAATAGATATCCTTGAACCGGTGATAGCAGTCAAGCAAGATTGGACTGAGGTCTCCGGTTTTTTGTGTCGAAATTATGGGTAAATCCCGAACATTACAGTTGTACTATATCTAATTGTTCGCCATTTGATTTGACTTTGAAAAAAGGTACTGGTACACTAATACTGCTGCGTTAAAGCAGCGCAAACCTTCCCTTGAATGTAACGGAAGGACATTTTTACTGTCCGTTAGCACGCTTCTCAGTCGGTTTATTGCGTAACATGCCTGCCGGGATAGAGGACGGACAGACCAATACAAAGGTGCGCAAGGCACCCACGGAGGAATGTTAACTATGTCAACGGTAGTTGTAGTGGGAACGCAATGGGGAGACGAAGGAAAAGGTAAAATCACGGATTATTTGGCGGAGAGCGCTGATGTGGTGGCTCGTTATCAAGGTGGTAACAACGCGGGTCATACAATTCTGATTGATAACAAAAAATATAAACTGACGATGATTCCATCAGGGATTTTCTACACGGATAAAGCGTGTGTTATTGGTAACGGAATGGTTATCAACCCGAAGGCACTCATCGAAGAAATTAATTATATTCATGACAATGATTTTACAACGAAGAACCTGTCCATCAGTGAGCGTGCACATATCATCCTGCCATATCACATGGTACTGGATGCACTGGAAGAAGAGAGCAAAGGCCCGAACAAAATTGGTACGACTGGCAAAGGAATTGGCCCATGTTACATGGACAAATCAGCTCGTATCGGTATTCGAATGGTTGACCTGCTGGATGCTGAAGATTTCGAACTGAAACTGCGTCACCTGGTCAAAGAAAAAAACCGCGTCATTGAGCAAGTCTATGGCGGTCAGCCTGTTGATGTGGAAGAGATTCTGCGAGATTACCTCGAATATGCAGAAATTCTGCGTCCTTATGTACGTGATACATCCGTTGTTCTGAACGAATATATTGATGAGAACAAAAAAGTATTGTTCGAAGGCGCACAAGGCGTGATGTTGGATCTTGACCAAGGAACTTATCCATTTGTTACATCATCCAATCCGTCCGCAGGTGGCGTATGTATCGGGTCTGGCGTAGGCCCAGCTCGTATTCAGCAAGTTATTGGGGTAGCCAAAGCCTACACAACTCGTGTAGGAGATGGCCCATTCCCTACGGAATTGCATGATGCGATCGGCGACCAAATCCGTGAGACGGGACATGAGTATGGTACGGTAACTGGACGTCCACGTCGTGTGGGTTGGTTCGATAGTGTTGTTGTTCGTCACGCGCGTCGTGTTAGTGGTATTACAGGTCTGTCCCTGAACTCTCTGGACGTAATGACGGGTCTGGAAACCGTAAAAATCTGCACAGGATACAAATTCCGCGGCGAGGTTATCACACACTATCCGGCAAGCCTCAAAATGCTGGCTGAATGTGAAGCGGTATACGAAGAGATGCCAGGCTGGAGCGAAGATATCACTGGAGCGAAGAAACTTGAAGACCTGCCAGTGAACACGCAGAATTATGTAAAACGTGTTTCCGAACTGACGGGCATTCCAATTGCGATCTTCTCCGTTGGTCGTAACCGTGAGCAAACGAATCAAGTTCTTCCAATCTACGAGTAATTGCAGAAAAAGAGAGATTATTTATTGAATTAATCAAATAGATTATTATGTCGATTCAGGCAGTGAAACCTCCAGTTGTTGCTTCTATAGCGATGACTGGAGGTTTTTTGTATGTTTATCGGATATAATCCCGAGATTTCCGTCAATACTGGTTAACAGTAGAGTCACAGATCCCGACATGCGCATGCTAGAACGGGTGGGATAATCGGAGGGAGAGAACGGAATGAAGTTGCTTGTCTGGTTTGTCAAAATCGTGCTAACCGTGTTGCTGGTCAGTTCACTGACCCTGCTTACGACCGGATTAATTGTACAGTCATATGCGAAGTCGCTACTCGCAAGTTTCAATATTCAGTGGGAAGGTCAACCGATGGGATTAACCGCCATGTTCCAGGGTGCCTTGGGTGGTAAAACCAGTGAGGGGAATAAATCGGGAAATGGGACGACAGATCAGCCGACCGGAGCGGACGAAGAGCGGGTTCCGGAAGATGCTGTTTCAGTTATGGGAAATGGTACGGAGAGCAGTCAATCTGGTGTAGATACAGGCAGCGAGGCGTCTCAAGGGAATGGCTCAGGCGAGGGCGCAGGTGAAGGTACAGATACGACCGTAGGCTCAAACTCAGGCGCAAATAACAATGGGACGGATACAGGCACGGGTAGTAAATCAGGAACAGCCCAGGGAAGCGGTTCAGCTTCGGGGAACGGAACCGGAGCGGCTAGCGGTGGTGCTTCCTCAGGAAATGATGCAATTGTTGTATCACCGGATGACATCACAGGAGCGAAGGACAAGCTGCCAGCAGAGGAGAAAGAAAAAATCTTCAGCTTGCTCATGAATAAGCTGCCACAGAAAGAAATGCAGCAGATCTCAGGCGCCATGGAAGGTGGCCTAACCGAACAGGAATTACGTGAGATTGAACAGGTGATCTCGAAGTACCTGACCAGCGAAGAGTACGACAACCTGATGGAAGTCCTGCAAACAGAATAAAATAAGCAGGCGTGCTCTAGTTGGGCATCGCCTGATTCATATTGTAATGGACTTGTTGATGGCGATTGAATATAATTTAATTAAATAAATACTGGAAATTATATAAAGAGAATTAGATATTCAAGCATGCTAGTTTTAAAGCAAATGGTGCTTACGTTAATTTTATTAGCCTATGTAGGAGGGAAGATTGTATGAAATATAAAGGTAAAGAACACGAGATATAAAAACGGTTTTGCAACATTACAGAAACCTTCAGTCCAATTCGTGGACCTCCATTCATATGTGCATTTAAGAGATAAGATGGAATTGTGTTTATGAATACACGAATTGGAGGTTTTATTGAAGATGAACTTTTATCATACTCATTCAGGAATGTCAGTAGAGAAGTTTAAAGAGGCGACGAAAGAGGTATTTGAGCAAGGACTACAAGAGGCAGATCAGCCTTTTAGTGGCTGGGATTTTAGCTATGTAACAGGGAGTAATCGACTCCAGAGTGGGATGCTGCCTTGGTCCTACGGAACGATGGCGCGCCGATTGTTGAATCAGACTGAACGAATGCTCGACATGGGGACTGGTGGGGGAGAAATGCTGTCCAGACTCCTTCCACTTCCTCCATACACGTGTGCTACCGAAGGCTATCTCCCAAATATACCGATTGCAGAGGAACGTTTACAACCTTTAGGTGTAAAGGTGTTTCCGGTGACTGATGATTCGCAACTTCCTTTCGAAGACGAGGAATTCGATCTGATTCTTAACCGGCATGAGTCGTATGAAGAGCAGGAAGTTAGGCGGATTCTATCGGCAGAGGGACTGTTCCTAACTCAACAGGTAGGTTGGTCAGATTGCAGGGAAATCAATGATCGACTCGGCATTCCTATGCCAGCGGATTACGCTGGATGGGAGCTGGATCGTGCTGTTGTTCAGTTGGAGCAGTGTGGATTCCGGATTCTAGAGGCACGTGAAGCAGCTCCCGCGCAGCGTTTCTATGATATAGGCGCACTGGTCTATTATCTGAAGACCATCCCGTGGCAAGTACCTGATTTTAAGGTACAATATTTCCGTGAGCAATTAATGGAGATTCATATGGAGATGGAGCAACATGGATTTTGGGAAGTGCAGCAGAAGCGATTTGTAATTCTTGCCGCGAAAGAGTAGAGACATACAAATTAAATTCGAAATTGCCATGAAATGAAATCCAGTTTAAGAGAACCCACAAACAGGTTGTTTACCTTATCCCTTATCAGAGTTGATCTGGTGAGGGATTTTATTTGTATTTTTATGAAAAATAAAGCATATTCCACTGGGTCTTAGAACCTAGTCTTAAATTGTGAGTAAAAGTACATAGTACAGCGGATGTTGAGGCATAATGGGTGATGGATCGGTCATAAGAACTTATGGATAATTCAGGAAAACCAAGCGTGGCGTGGCTTTGCGGTGTGATGTGTAGAGTTGAAATAAGTGTAAAACCTGTGTTAAAGTATACGGGTGTGATAAAAGGTTAAAATTTTGACACTTTTATGAGCGCAGCTAAAGTCCTGATTTTGCGGACACCCAATACAAGTATCAACGAGCATGGGACAGACACGATGGGTGATGTCTTGACAGAAATGCGAACTGAGAAGTGCTGAAAAGGAGAGAATCATGAAAGGTTTCAGAGGCATACGCCAACCGGGCAAAGACCGGGTACACGAACAATCCGGGGAACACCGGACGGCCGAAGACAAAAACAACATGAGCATGTCCACCTTCAGTGTGAATAAGAAGCGCGTTCTGGCCTCGCGCAAATGGATCATTACAGCAGCTTGTGGTGTATTCATCGCAGCATCGCTCGGGTTCGCAGGCAAACAATATGTTACTGCAAATACCGTGCCGTATTATAAAGTAATGGTTAAAGGTAGCGAGATTGGTACCATTGCAGATGAAGCACAATTACAACAACTATTTACAGACAAAACCGAGGAATATCAACATAAATATCCGGATGCAGAGATGGTGCTGAACACGGATGGTATCACAACCGAAACGGTAAGAGCATACAAACCTGAAGTGAACAGTGACGAGACGCTGGACAAACTGGGTGACATGCTAACAGCCTACGCCAAAGGCGTGGAGCTCAAGGTAGACGGTGAAGTCATTGGTATTGTGAAAGATCAGGCTACAGCGGATGCAATCCTGGAACAGGTGCAGAGCAAATACATATCGGCATCGACTGTGCGAAGTTCGCTGAAGACGAAGTCGGTATCGGCTAATTCCTCGAAGAAAAACGAGGGACCAAGTACAACCCTGAAGTCGGTAGGCATCAAGGAAGATGTAGCGACGGATGTGGTGAAGGCTGACCCAAACAAAATATGGGATGTGTCCGAGGCGGTTAAAGCATTAACCGTCGGTAAAGACGCGCCTGTAACTTATGTGGTTCATGAAGGAGATACGATCTCTTCGATTGCTGCCAAGTATGAAATTACACAAAGTGAGATTCGCCAGCATAATCCAGGCATCAAGGAAACATCGCTTCAAATTGGAGACGAACTGACCTTGACCGTTCCGAAACCGGCGATAACCGTTAAATCGGTGGAGCAGGTTGTTGAGCAGATTGAGATTAAACCGCAAGTGGAAGTACGCAAAAGTGCTGAGTTGAAAGCAGGTACCACAAAAGTCGTGCGTCCAGGACAAAGCGGATTGAAAAGCATGCAGTACCGTATAACCAAAGAAAATGGTGAAGTTGTTCAGGAAGAGTGGCTTGGTCAGGAAGTGATTAAAGCAGCTGTAACTGAAGTGGTCCTTAGCGGAACCAAAGTCGTTGGCGAGGGCACAGGTGAATTTGCTTGGCCGGTATCCAATGCAACGATGAGCAGCAGCTTCGGACAACGGTGGGGGCGCCAGCACAAAGGTGTCGATCTGGTAGGTAACCGCGATGTGAAAGCGTCTGACGAGGGTGTAATTACTTTTGCTGGACAGAAAAGCGGTTATGGTAATGTCATCATTATTAACCACCGTAACGGATACGAAACACTGTATGGACATCTGAACAGCATTGGCGTTAAGGTTGGACAAGTGGTTGAAAAAGGCGAGAGTATTGGTGTTATGGGCAACACGGGTCGTTCGACCGGAACACATCTGCATTTTGAGATTATTAAGAATGGAACGGTAGAAAATCCTTTAACGTATCTGAACTAATAGAGCTTAAGGAGAGCAAGGTTGGCAATGATGCTGGCCTTGTTTTTTGCTGCTGTAAAAAATTTTCAAATGAAAGACCTTTCAAGCCTCTGATCGGGATGTGACGGTGCTTCAGGTATGTTAAACTATAGAGTATATACAACAATCAACGAGGCTTTGGTACAAGCTGAACATAGAAGATAGATATAGACGCTAATGCGGATTAAGCAGGATATAGGGGTGAATTCAGCCGATGCAGGGGAAGATTTTGGTGGTGGACGATGAACAGCCCATCGCAGACATTCTGAAGTTTAATTTGGAAAAAGAGGGGTACGAGGTCATCTGTGCATTTGATGGCATTCGTGCGGTTGAACTGGCGTTATCCGAAAAACCGGATCTGATGCTGCTGGATCTGATGCTGCCGGGCAAGGACGGTATGGATGTATGTCGTGAGGTGCGCGCTCATCTGGAAATGCCGATCATTATGCTTACCGCCAAGGATGGCGAGATCGACAAGGTACTCGGGTTGGAATTGGGTGCGGATGATTACGTGACGAAGCCGTTCAGTACGCGTGAGTTGCTTGCACGAGTGAAGGCACAGATGCGCAGACGGCAAAAGCTCGCGTTTACGGCAGAAGCGCCGGAAGATGAGGAAAAGCAGGTCATGCGGCTATTTGATTTGGCGTTTGATATGGACATGTATACGGCTTACAAAGGCGGGGAACCGCTTGATCTGACCCATCGTGAGTACGAACTTCTCTATTATATGGCGAAGCACTCCGGCAAGGTTATGACACGGGAACATCTGCTGCAAGCGGTATGGGGATATGAATATTTCGGCGATGTACGTACTGTGGATGTCACGATCCGTCGTCTGCGTGAGAAGATTGAGGAGAATCCGAGCAAACCGGAAACGATTCTGACACGCCGCGGGCTTGGTTATCTCGTGCGCAGTGCCAAAAGCGTGGGGATATAATGGGCCGATTCGCGCGATTCCCGTTCTTTCGAACGATTCAGGCGAAATTGATTATTATCTATGTACTGCTGATTTTGATTGCGATGCAATTGATCGGCGTTTATTTTGTGAGCGCGATGAAAAACTCGCTAACGAGCAACTTTACGGAAGACTTGCAGGCCCGTGCGGAGATGCTGTCGGTTCTGGTGGGGGAGACGATGGCGGGTGGCGAAGCAGAGGCTGGCGAGGACAAAACGGAAAATCTGCGTGTGCTGGTGAACAACCTGTTCAACATTAACGGTGCCGAGATTCAAGTGCTGGATGCCAGCGGAAAAGTACTGACGACCTCGCTAAGTTCACATTCAGACTATGTGGGGCGCAAAAACACCCAGACCGTCGTCAGCCGTGCGCTACAAGGCATTCGGGACAATGAGGAATATATCGTGGACGAGGATAATGTTCGCAAAAAAGTCGTCGCCAAGCCGGTGCTGTCCGGCGGCAAAATCATTGGTGCGGTCTACATCGCAGCATCCATGAACGAGCTGTATTCCACGATGGAGGGAATCAACAAAATCTTCATCTCCGGTATCCTGATTGCCTTAGTGTTAACGGCAGTGCTTGGCGTGATCCTGTCCCATACGATTACGCAGCCGATTAAGGAAGTGACTCGGAGGGCGACAGCGGTCGCAGAAGGTAACTTTGATCAGCAGACACCTGTATTTGGCACGGATGAGATTGGTCAGCTCAGTCGGGCTTTTAACTATATGACCAGCAGGCTTCGGGATGCACTCTCGCAGAATGAAGAGGAGAAGGAGAAGTTGACCTCCATTCTGACCAATATGAGTGATGGTGTGGTAGCTACGGATGAGTACGGGAAAGTCATTCTCGTAAACCGTCGTGCCAGCAGCATACTGGGTATGCATCCTGCGGATATTGAAGGAAGACATTTTGCCATATTACTCGGCATTGATCCGGAGGATGCGGAAGCTCTCGCGAGTGGGTTCACAGGTTCTACGCTGCTGCAAATTGCACCCGCAGGACAAGAAGAGCCTGTGGTCATTCGGATGACGTTCACACCGGTTCATCGGCGTGAACGGGGGATCACGGGAACAATTGCCGTACTTCAGGATGTTACCGAACAGGAAGAGCTTGAGGCATCCCGGCGTGAATTCGTGGCGAATGTATCCCATGAACTGCGTACACCACTAACTACGATCAAGAGTTACGCGGAAGCGTTGGATGACGGTGCACTGGAAGACCCGCAGCTTGCCGGTCGTTTTGTTAGTGTTATTCAGAACGAGACGGAGCGAATGATCAGGCTGGTTACGGATCTGCTGCACCTGTCGCGGCTGGATTCCAAAGAGGCTTTGCTGAGGAAACAACCAACCGACATTCTGGAAATGCTGGAGGAAGTGACCGATCGCTTCTCGTTCCAGATGCATCAGAAGGATATTCAGCCAGTGCTGTCTGTGGAGAATGATATTCCGGCTGTTCCACTGGATCGAGACCAGATTGATCAGGTGCTGGATAATGTCGTATCCAATGCGCTGAAATATACGTTGGAAGGCGGCACCATTACGATTGCGGCTAGACGCAGTGATGGACACGCCCTTGCCATCTCGGTATCAGATACCGGAATGGGTATTCCACAGCGCGATCTGGATCGCATTTTTGAGCGGTTTTACCGGGTGGACAAGGCTCGTTCTCGCAGTATGGGAGGTACAGGATTAGGACTGTCCATTGCCCGGGAAATTGTGAAGGCGCATGATGGCAGCATCTCTCTGGAGTCTGAAGTGGACGTAGGCACGACAGTAACGTTCACACTGCCGATGCGTGAGGAAGGGGGTGAGCACCGTGAAGGAACGGATTAAATCATTGGTGCTTGCTGCCCTTGTTGTAGCCAGTCTGGTTCAGAGTTATTTTCTAATCTACCGTCTGCCCGGAGGCGGCGATTCCATTGTGACGTCAGAGACGAACTATGTGAAGACAGAAAATATGGGTCAGGAACGCAATATTGAAGAATTGATCTTCCCTGATCAGATGATTATTCATCTGGGTGAGGATAAACATACGGTGTTTTACCCTGGCAATACGTTCTATCAGTTGATCTATTCAAGGTTGCAGGGGCGGACGTTCGATGATTTTCAGCGCCGTAGCGTGCAATCGGTGAACTGGGATCAGATTCGCAAGGAGAACCCTGGGTTTGAGCTATCGTTCAAAGAAGGGATTCCCGTAGCATTGTTGCAGCGGGTAATGCGGCTCGGGACGGATTCCTTATTCCAAGGAGAGACCATTAACCGAATCTCGATCTATACGGCTAAAAATGAAACGAAGGCCCATGCGCTGTTCTTCAGCGCCAAGGGAGACGTGGTATATGAAGCAACGCAGGCGGACCTGACCGTACAAGACGTGCAGCAGCATGTTGACTTCGGTACGAACTGGACGCCATATACCTTAATGGATGGCGGTTATTATATCCCGGCCGAACCTCTGGAGACTATTGAGGCGGATGTGCCGACAGGTCAGTTCACGGTTGAGCAGATGCAGCGCAGTCTGTTCTTCGACCCAAGCATGACCCGGAACATCCGGGAAAAAGACGGGTCTGAGATTTACACGGACAGTAAACGTAGTCTGCAGGTGAAACAGGAACAGCGCTGGATCAGTTACACCGATCCGGCGGCACCGCCAGCAGGACAGATTGATCCTGCGAAGGATGCGTTGTCTGCGGTTGATTTTGTGAATCAGCATGGGGGCTGGAAAGGCCGGTCACGCATGATGCTGGGGACCACGGACAGCAAAACACGGCTTGAATTCCAGCAGTATTACGGCAGTTATCCGATTATGGATTCCATGCAGTTCCGCTTCGGCACGATTAGCATGGAGATGCAGCAGGAGACGGTATCCAGTTATGAACGATCGCTGGAGTACCTGAACGAAGGTGCAGAGACCAAGAAATCGGTCAAATTGCCTGGCGGAGACAAGCTGAAGGCTCTGATTAAAAAGGTCGCAGGTGAGAATCGCCAGGTTGTGGATGTATATCCAGCGTATCGTCCTTCTACAACTGAGGATGGACTAAGGCTGATTCCGGTATGGGTTATTCGCTTTGGAAACGGGGAGGAGACTACCGTATCTTGATGGGTTATAGTCTTTAAACCAAAGAGTAGCTGTACTTTATCACTACGCGTGCAGAATAACCTCCTGATCAATAGATGTGAACTGCCCAAGGGAGATGATGGTTATCCTCGGGCAGAGGGCTAACGGCTAACGAATTTGAGACGCCTTAAATGCCGGATTAGCCTATAACGCAAAATCTAACGAACTTTAGCGACGTTATTCCGGCTGAAAACGGGTGAAAACCGTTAGAAAGCCTATAAATGCTATAAATAACTTCTCTTCGATTCGTTAGATTACAAACTTGCGGGAAATGGAGCTAATAAGCCGCGTGGAGTTCGTTAGCGAGCAGAGGAGTGTAGTGCTACAAGCGGAGTGGGACCCATTTTCCAAGAGGGGTTAAAAGTATTTGTATTTCAGTCAGTTAAGTGGGAGGTGGATGTTTTGGATTGGGGACGGGCGAAAAATGTGTTGATCTATGCCTTTCTGCTGCTCAATCTGGTGCTGGGTTACCAGATCTGGATGGATGCGCGGGAGACGGCCGGAGCCAATCTGGACTTCACCTCACTGGCAGACAATACACAGCAGGCAATGGAAGAGAAGGGCATTCAGGTGCTGGCTCCGATTCCGAATGAAACGCCGAAGTTGCCGAAGTTGTCCTATGAGTTCATTGAAGAGCAAAAGGCTGGTGTTGATATGGAGCTGGAACAGCCGGTAGATAGCAAGTTGATTTTCTCACAGAGTGAGCTGGAAGATGCATTACAGCGTGAGATTCCACAGATCGGGACATACCGGCTGGATCAGCTGATGGCCGAGGATGGGGCTTTTGTGCTTCACCCACTGGTGGATGGCAAATGGCCGCTCTTCAATGTGAGTCTGGAGCTGTTCTACAGCGACCAGAAAATAAAGGGTTACCGTCAGACTCCGGTGCGGATTACAACCGCAGAGGAGAGCGATCAGCAGGTACTTCCGGCGTCGAAGGCGCTGGGAACGCTGATCGAGAACTTTTTGCCAAATGATGCGATTGTCAAAGATATTCAGCTGGGTTATTACGGCCAGTTGTTCAATTCAGATATACAGGTAGCGATGCCGGCATGGCGGTTCGTGCTGGAAAGTGGCGAAGTGTTGTACGTGCAGGGCATCAGTGGGGATGTATTCAGTCCCAAGACAGACAAACCAGGGGAGTAATGCGTTATGGGGATATATTTTACCGTGTTATCCAGCGGTTCGACAGGTAATGCCACGGTCATACAGCATGGGGGGACCTCTCTCATGATTGATGCGGGTCTTAGTGCGAAGCGATTGGATGCACTGTTTCAGGAAAGGGAGATTTCTGGGGCAGAACTGGACGGGATTCTGGTTACACATGAACATTCCGATCACATTAAAGGACTAGGCGCGATGTCTCGGAAATATAATTTACCAATCTACGCGAATCTGAATACGTGGGCGGCGCTGGAAAAGTCGGTTGGGTCGATTCCAGAGGAAAACCGGAGGATTTTTGAGACGGGTGAAAAGCATGATTTTGGGTCACTGCGCGTGGAATCCTTCGGCATCTCGCATGATGCGGCTGAGCCAGTAGGGTATACGTTCGATGACGGCAGTGAGAAGCTGTCTGTTGCAACCGATCTGGGATACATGAGCGACAAGGTTCGCGATGCGATCTCTGATTCCGACGTGCTGGTGCTGGAGGCGAATCATGATGTCGAATTGCTGCGTATGGGGCGTTATCCGTGGAACACCAAGCGCCGGATTCTGAGCGACATTGGGCATTTGTCGAACGAAGCAGCAGGGGCAGCGCTTAGTGAACTGATGAACGGACGCATCAAGCGCACGTATCTGGCACATCTTAGCCGGGACCATAATATGATGGACTTGGCGAAAATGTCGGTGCGTGACGCGATGGAGAGCCGTGGATGCTTTTATCGGGATCATGAGTTCAAACTCTGTGATACGTATTACGACCGGCCTACGCCATGGGATAGGGTGGGTGAGCCATAAAGCTGTCCAGTTCGGCGGCTTTGCGCTCGACTTCCTCGCGGGTTAGGATGCGTTTATCAATAAGCAGTTCGATGATGGTACTCAGTGCAAGGGTATTGCGATAGTGTTCTTCCTTGAGATCGGCCAGCTTGGCCGCCATATGAACTTCGTCCATGGCTGTGAGTGTACGCGTGCGATCCATGTATACTTCCTCCTCTATGAAGCTTTGAATTGTCTTTTACTATTATTGTAGTCAGGCTTGATGGAAAACATTCCTCTTTTTGCCGCTAACATTTCAGTGATAAGGCGTGTATGCTGAACCTGTGACCATGCAGGGATGAAAAAGTTCTTCAAAATGGCCAAAACGGCGCTTAGCGAACCGGATTTTGTGGTGATAGATACTATGGACCTTTATTGTTAAACGCGTTATAGCAGAAATGTGCGTTAATTTTCGTTATTATGCAACTTTTTGGGATTTGGCGTGTTTAGTATATGAGGAGCATTGTGATTTTGGCTGTTTTGCGTGTGAAATGGCATGTCATAGAATGCGAGAGCATGATTGATAGAGTCACTGACAGAATGGCGTGTCCGTTCTGTTGTACATAGACGCTGTATCTCTATTCGATTAGAAGCCGGGATGCGGCGATATGAAAGACCATTTTATAAAATGCAAAAAAGCATGGGAAACCGTTGGAGTCTTCACGTAACGTAGACGACAGAAGAAACCTGAAGAAACAGAGCGATCGCCTGGAAGCTTTCTGAAAGAAAGCTGCTTCGGAAGCATACGCTATGAACAAATTTTTACCTTGGAAGAGGGAATCAAAAAAATTTGTGAGTAACAGCGATCGGAAGGTTCGGCTGTTGGCGGAGTGGTGTATGTGAGAACTCCATCGTTGATCCATGCGACAACTTAGGCGGCAGTCAGGGTCTTGATGCGTGACAACGAAGGGGAGAGGATCACGATGGGATTGTTTGGAGACGATTTTTATTCAACCAAAGTATCAAGACGCGCCGAACCTGAACAGAAAGGCAAACTTCAAATCATTCGCCCTGGAGGCAGAGCACGTGGACGTGACCGCTGGAGTAATCCGCGCAGATCGCGTACGGGAATCAGCTCCACAGTGAAAGTAGCTGTGATTAGTTCGGTGATCAGTTCCATCGTGACCGTCATGCTGTTTAGCTTCATCACACAGCCCTCATCGTTACCGCTGGCTAATGCTACAGGTAATGGTGGTGGAGGCGGTGCTCAGACAGCACAGGCAGCTGATCCATACGACCGGATTATCCAGGCAGCGGCGAAGGTGCGCCCTTCTGTTGTGAGCATCGTGAACCATAAAACGGGCAGCAGCCTGTCGATGGAAGATTCTGCGTTGGGATCAGGGGTCATTTTCAAGAAGGAAGATGGTAAGGCCTACATTATGACCAACCACCACGTCGTGGAAGGTGCGAGTGACCTGGAGATCGTGACTGTGGACGGGGAGACACATAAAGCGAAGCTGGTCGGTAAGGACCGTGTGAGCGACATTGCTGTATTATCCGCAGAAGATAAAGGGCTGGGTGCAGTGGCGGAAATCGGTGATTCCAGTAAACTTCAGCGCGGTCAAACGGTGCTGGCGATTGGAAACCCGCTCGGTCTGGGCGGTACGCTGACCTCCGGTATTGTCAGTTACACAGATCGTATTCTACCTGTATCGATTAATCAGGATGGTGTGTACGACTGGGAGCAAAACGTGATCCAGACGGATGCGGCTATTAATGAGGGTAATAGTGGCGGTGCACTCGTCGATCTGAACGGTAAAGTGGTCGGCATCAACACGATGAAAATCTCGGATACGGGTGTGGAAGGTCTCGGCTTCGCGATTCCGATGAACGAAGTGATGAAAACCGTAGATTCCCTGCTGGTGAACGGCAAAGTATCTCGTCCATACCTGGGCGTATACACGGTGGATCTGAGCAACCCATATGCCCCCCTGGATGACGAACAGCGCAAGGATCTGAAGCTGCCATCTCACGTGGATAGCGGTGTGGTTGTACTGGAGGCATCGGGTCCCGCATCTGAAGCAGGTATGAAGCTGAATGATGTCATTACGGAATTTGACGGGCAAAAAATTACCTCCACGCTGGATCTGCGGAAGTATCTGTACGATCAGAAGAAGATTGGGGATACGATTGAAGTGACCTTCTACCGGGATGGCAAAGCGGAGAAAGTATCGGTGAAGCTGACAGATAAACCGGAGTAAAGGAAGTTCAACGAAGCCTATACTGTTGGGCGGATTGAAATAGGGAAAGCTAGAAGAGTGATCAGATCTACTGACCACTCTTTTTTAGTTATTATGAGTGGACGTGTTCGTTCGACAGCAAATGAGTAGATCAACCATTAGTAATATGTCCTATGATCAGTTAGACCCGGAGCCAAAGTAGCAGATACATCAGACTTGGGCTGTGGTAAACTGTTGTCTATATGTTCAAACGGTCGCTGATGCAAATAACATCTGTTTGTCGATCTTATTTTTATTTCAAAATGGAAGGGGTATTTCTAATGGAACGATTGAAGAAAAAGATACTTGGGGGAACAAGCTTGATGCTGTCCCTGTTGATGTTGTCTGCCTGTGGATCTGAGGTTGCTACGACAGGAGCATCGGTGGATACAAGTGCTCTGCAAGAGAAAATTGCTGGGCTTGAGAAGAAATTGGTGGAACAGGGAGCCAAGAGCGTTGAGCAGGAGCAAAAGATCGCAGCACTTGAGACCAAGTTGAATGAGCTGAGTACAAATGTGATTGCAGTAGGTGGGGCTAGTGGTCAAACGCCTGCTGCATCCGGAAACAACGGATCGGCCGGGAAAGGGGACGGGGTGCTGATTACGTTTGCCCAGTATGAGAAGCTTGAGGTTGGTATGTCTGTGGAAGAGGTTATCGAGATCCTTGGTGGCGAAGGTGAAGCGCTGAGTGAAGCGGAGAATATGGTGGTCTACAACTATAAAGGTACTGCTGGCAATGGTGCCAATGCGGTTATTGCTTTTCAAAGTGGCAAGCTGTTGACGAAGGCGCAATCGGGATTGAAGTAAAACGAGTAGGGATAGAGGCTATTCCTAGAATGGAATGGAACAGAATAGGCGAATACGTGACTCTGTTTTCTCAATTTAGGCGTAGTCGCAAGATTTTGTTCGTTATGTTGAGTGATTGTTGCTGTTACAGGGGCATTCTTTTCGAGTACCGTTTGAGGTATCGGGAAGGATGCTTTTTGTGTTCTTTTACGGCGGAATGGAGAGGTTTGGTGGAGGTTGGGCACGATAAATTAGGGCTAGGGGTTTCTTTTCGGTGGCAGGTGTGATAGAACTGAGAAGTGGCTATCCTGTAATGGGATACGCGGTTGTGAATCGGGAACATAGCTGGTTACAGAAAGGATGCTTAACGGATGTACGTTGTATGCAAAGAACACGTGGACATTGCCATCGACATGTTTGTCGATGAGTATGAGGACGCTCCAGATATCGTTGATCTAAAGGAGACGGAATTTGCCGATTGGGACCCGCCTGCGAAGTGCGCAGAGTGCGAACAGCACGCGGAATTCCTCGTCGTTTAGCGTACTGTAGGACTTAGACGGCTGTAGGCGCGATTAAGGTGGCGCCCGGGCTGAATATCCATCCGGTATGAACATCACAGCAAGAAGCCAAGGAGAGCGTGATAAGCGCTCTTTTTGTCTTTGTGGGAGATTTGGTGGGGTGTTGGTAGGAAGCTTGGAGTTGGGCGAGGGTTGTAGGTGCTGACGGTGGAGTAGGGACAGTAGGAGAAGATTAAGGAAATAGGCGCCAAGTTCCGAGTTGGGGTGAGCCAGGTTGTAGCAAACGTGCAAGGTGCGTTGGTAATAGAGATAGAAGCTCGGGCTTGGGGAACGTGATGTCGGGTGACAGCGATGTGGGTAGGGACGTGGTTATGGATCGATCGAGTAGCACCGCTAACGAACCTGACGCACCTTATTCGTGGAAAATACCGCCTGGTTGAAATCTAACGAATCGTAGACACGTTATATTGCTGAAATGGCCTTGAAAGTGGTGGAGAGTGCTCGTTTGGTGAGAAATAGCGTGTTTTGGATTCGTTAGATTTTAAAGGAGCCGCAATGGGGCTGAATAAGGTGTGTGAGTTTCGTTAGAATTTGGAGGAATATGTAGGATAGGTATAATTACCGTTGGAACGAACGATGCTGTGAAGCATCTTACTTATAGAAAGAATATTGTGCAAGCAAGATAATTTAGGAGGAATGGGTTTTATGTTTATTCAGATTATTGGCGTAGGCAAATTGAAGGAAAAATATCTCACGCTGGGCATTCAGGAATATGCCAAGCGGCTCGCCCCGTACATCAAGTTTCAGATGATCGAGGTCGCAGACGAAAAGGCGCCCGATACCCTGAGCGAAGCTGAGGTTCGGGCGGTGAAAGAGCGCGAGGGCGAACGCATCCTCGCGCATGTGAAGAGCGAGGCGCATGTTGTCGCGCTCGCTTTGGATGGCCAGCTCTGGAGTTCCGAGGAGCTGGCATTGGAGATCGACAAGCTCGGCACGTATGGGACGAGCCATGTCGTGTTTGTTATCGGAGGAAGCCATGGGCTCTCCGATGAGGTGTTGCGCCGCGCGAAGCAGCGCTTGAGCTTCGGGCGCATGACCCTGCCGCATCAGCTTATGCGGCTGGTGTTGGTGGAGCAGATTTATCGTGCGGTCAAGATAAATCGGGGGGAACCGTACCACAAGTAGGGCTTGTTTTTAGACTGGCTCCTTAATTAGATTTAATTCATATAGCCTATTAAATAGTTGGAAATCATTATAAAATACTGTTTTTAGTAAATTAAGAGGACTAGGCTGGAAGAAATAAGCTACTATTCAACAATAAAGGTTACTTTTAAAAAAAAAGCAGGTGACGTATGAATAATGAGGAAATAATTAAAAAATTTATAGAAAAGTATGGTGAAGAAGAGTATTTTTTAATAGATATCAAAGATAAGTTTTATAAGTGGATTGATAATACTGAATCAGAAGTTGTAAGAGAAATATTAATACAACTTTTTAGTGAGTTTGAATTTTTTCCGAAAACAGAAGTGAAAAGGTTGTTATTAAAGCAATTATCCGAAATATTACATAGTAATAGTTTAGATGATATTGCTATATTTTCACTTCCTTCTCAAAGTGGAAAAACTAATAGCTCAGATGAAATGACAATGCTCATAAGAGAAATAGTAAGAGAACATGGAATTCAAATATACGAAGAAACTATAAAAAAAAATATTGAAGATATAGAAGATGATGAGTATATTAAAATTGCTGTATTTTTTGACGACATATCCGGATCAGGAAAAACAATAACAGATTTTTTAAGAGAATATAAGGAAAAACTAGATGGAAAAAAAATAATTATTAATCTATTAGCAGCGACAGATTCAGCATTACAAGCCATAGAACAGTATCGAAGCAAAGAAAACTTAGATATACAAGTGAAGGTGGAGAAAACATACGGTAAAATATTCACCGAGCACCCCACTCTAAAAGATGATAAAAGAATTTTACTTAGCAAGTTTGAAGAAGAAATTTGGGGGAAAGGCAATAGAAATATTATGGGGTTTAAAGACAGCCAATTAATTATTGGATTTTACCACAACATACCGAACAATACTCTAAGTTCCTTCTGGTATCATTCTGATTTCGGAAAACTAAAGGAATGGAATACTCTTTTTAAGAGGTTCACTCTACCTAAAAGAGGGAAAAACAAACAAAACTTTACAGTCGGAAAAAGCAAGAGGAGAAAAAAATGAGTAATAATTATAAGGACTTAATACTGCTTGTTTATTTTAATACTGTTAAGGCGAGTTACTCGTATATGGAAATTGGTAATAATTTTGGTTTTGATAAACAACAAATACTGCTTGTAATTGAAAGGTTTCAAAGTGAAGGTTTACTAATATTTGATAAGCATTATAAACTTTCTGAAAAATCCATAGAGTTGTTAAAAGAACATGGTCTTTATGAAATTAATTATTATGATAGTTTCGAGATTACGAGTGTTATTGGAAATAAGCAGATGGATTTAGATGAAGTATATGTTCCAGTTGGTTTTATGAAAAAAATAAAGTAAAATAGTACTAGTCGGTAGATTTCTAGATTCGGGTAGAGAGTCTCTACCCTTACTAATGTTTCTTAATTGATCTGGAGAGTTTAGAAGATCGCTAAATTCTCCAACTGCAAATAAATTTGCAGTATCATACAATAAATTGTCTGATAGATTGTTATAAGTATGTTTATTTAAATTTTATTACATGAATAGTACTAGTAATTATTTTTACGGGTAGAAACTACCGACATTTATGAGGGATAAAATGAACTATATAAATAGGCTGAGAGAAAAATTAATTGAGTCAGGTTATGGAGTGCGTTATCAAAATGCCTGCTTAAATTATGCGCAAGGGCTGATTAATAAGGACTTACCTGTAATATTTGATAAAAAACATCTATCCTTATTAATTGGTATAGATATACAAAAATTGAGTTATTATATAGTTAGTTCAGATGGTTTTTATACTGAACATAATCTACCTAAGTCAAATGGTGGGATTAGAAAAATTACAATGCCGAGCCTTCATTTGAAAGAAATTCAGCGTTGGATACTAGATAATATTCTATACAGATTTTCAATAAGTGAATCTGCATATGGGTTTGTACGTGATAGAAATATAAAGGATAATGCTTCTTTGCATGTTAATCAACCCTCAGTAATTAATTTTGATATAAAGGATTTTTTCCCAAGTATAAAGTTTGAACAAGTTTTTCTTCTCTTCCATAGTAATGGTTATACTAAGGAGATATCTTACTCTCTAGCTAAACTATGTACATATAATGGAACACTCCCACAAGGAGCACCATCAAGTCCATGTATAGCTAATATATTATGTAATATTTTGGATAAGCGAATTTCAAATCTTGTACTAAATCTTGGATATAGGTATTCGAGATATGCTGATGATATAACTATTTCTGGGGATGGGAAAATAAAGGGTCTTATTCCATATATTGTTAATATAATAGAAAGTGAGAATTTTAATGTAAATTTGAATAAAATGAGAATACAGGAGAATATCCCTTACAAAGAAATCACTGGTCTAATGGTCGGTGAGACTGTTAAAGTAAAAAGAAAGTATAAAAAGAAGTTAGAACAGCATATTTATTATTGTGAAAAATACGGAGTTTATAGTCATCTTAAAGAGATAAAGAATGAAGAAAAGTCATATTTTAAAGAGTATCTCTTTGGAATGGCTAATTTTGTAAAAATGATTGAGCCGAATGAAGGACAAAAATATCTGAATAGACTGAATAAAATAAGTTGGGGCTATTAATGGTTACAAACTAACAAAATTTAAATTTTTTGTTATAACTAACTCAACTTTCTCACTTAAATCTTCAAACAAACTCTTTATAAACCTGGGTAAATTAGATCCATTTTTTAGTTGAAAAAGTAGACTTAACTAAAAAACAAAAGGAGCAGCCGCGGCATGCTCCTTTTGTTTTTTTTCCTTTACATATTCTTTTAGAGAATGTTGTACTATATTCGTTGCTAAAAACGTTTTTGTCAAACCCAACACAAAATGCTGCTTTTCGCCGAAGTCCTAAGCGCGGGAGTCCAGATGCGAGCGACGGTTGGCACGCTGCTATCCGTGGGTTGGTTACCACATGGCATGCCTTCGTCAAGGAGAGCTGTCACAAGCTAGCCACGCACATTCAGCCCATAAAAAGCCTGGTGCAAACGAATCTCGTACATCCTCTCCTGAACCTTCCATGAACTCCCGGGCCTTAGACTCCGGTTGTTCCCTTTTAAACCATCCTTCTCCTCGAGATGAAAAACAATTTACTGAGCGTTCGGTAGCTCCAACGTTTGGGCAAGCACCCAAATAAAGCCGGCCAATTACCTGGCTACGGCAGTGACCGCGACACTTTTATGTTTGTTTAATCCATAAACTAAACGGCGGGACTTTTCGGTGCAGCCTTTCCTGGGCTTTCCATGAGATAAGCTGGATGTCCGCAGGCTGACCTTCCAAACGGCGGGCCAGATCCCCTTTAATTGCAGGCCGATGACGATAACTCCAGGCCGATTCAATCAAAGTGCGACGCAATCGTCCATTTCCTGCTTTGGTGAGCAAACCTCGTTGGGTACGGACTCCCGATGAATGTTCCCGTGGAACCAAGCCCAAGTAGCCATGAGCTGAGCAGGAGAACGGAACCGGGCAAAGGAACCCATCTCCGCAGCAAGCGTGACGTTCGTTAGAAATCCAATACCACGCAGAGATTGTAAAAGCTGAATCAATTCGGCATTGGAACTGATCGCCGCCTCCTCAATCAAGGCTTTCTCCAGTCGACCGATGCGTTGCTCGATCTCCTCAATGGCATGAAGGTGCTCAGTAAACGCAATCTGCATAGACGCATGCTGGAACGTCAGTAATAGACTTGAGATATCCATGCTAATTTAACTTTAATGCTTAAGCTTTCTGGATGCGCCTGTGGTATCATGAACATGCTTATCATCCTGTTCTGAGGGGGAAGAAGTTGCTTGTGAACATGGACAATTACTATAAATATGAGGATGTATCTGTATTAGATGATGCCAATTCAGCGCTAGATCGTGAAGCAGCTCGGTTGGCAAGTTTGATTTACACGCATACTTCGCAGGATGGGACCTATGCTTCACCGATTCATGGTCTGTATGTGAACCGATATTCGCAAGTAGAAGTGGCGGATGATGTTCACACTATGTTCTCGCCGGTAATCTGCATTGCAGCGCAAGGGAAAAAGCGAATTACCGTAGGCAAGGATGCTTATGAGTATGGTGCTTCGCGAATGTATATTGCCCCCGTTGCCTTGCCTGTTGCGATGAAAATTATGCAGGCCAGCCCCCAAATACCGTTCTTGGGGATAGGTCTATACCTCGATCCGCAAAGGATTGCTTCGTTGCTGCCGATGGTATTTCCTAATGGTTTACCGGAGGTTCGCAATCGCAGTGCGTGCTATGTCATCGAAGCAGACTTGGCCATGATGAACGCTGCTGCAAGATTAATGGCTTGCGTGTCCTCTCCCGATGATGCTCAAATGCTTGCTCCATTGGTGAAAGACGAGATTTATATCCGCATCCTCCGTAGCCCAATCGGTGTTAATGTTGCCGAGACTGTTCTGGCGGAATCGGGTATGCAGCAGGTTACAAAAGCGATTGATTGGCTCCAAAATAACTTTTCTCAGCCGTTGAAGGTAGCGGATTTGGCGGAGCTGGTCCATATGAGCGAATCGTCGTTTCGCGAGTATTTCAGATCGGCTACTGCAATGAGCCCTCTGCAATATCAAAAGGTGCTGCGCCTGCAAGAGGCGAGGCGTCTAATGTTATCCAGCTCCATTGACGCAACTACGGCGAGCCGGCGTGTAGGCTATTTGAGCGATTCCCAATTTAGCCGCGATTACAGCCGATTTTTTGGGTGTCCTCCAACTAGAGATATCACAAGGTGGCGTCAGGACCAGCAAAAGTTGAAGTGAAACGCACATGTAAACGGCTTTTCAAATTTCCGCGGGCATAGAGCCTAGCGGATTTTTCCATTTTAAGCGGCGGAATCTGTTGAATCAGGCAAAAACTCCGACGGAATAGGCAAAGATCGCAGTAGTCCATCCCCTATATTAAGAGTAAACATCCTATCGATAGGAAAGGGGATTTCTGAATATGCGTGTATTGGTTACAGGGGCGACAGGCTTCATCGGAGGGGCGGTCGTTCGCGAACTGCTGGATGCCGGCCATCAAGTGGTTGGTCTTGCCCGTTCTGAAAAAGCCAGCAAACGGCTTACGGCACTGGGTGCCCAGGTTCAAGTCGGTTCGATTGAGGATTTAGCAGGCTTGCGCAAAGTGGCTGCTGCAGTAGACGGGGTCATTCATTTGGCCTTCTTCCACAAGTTCTCGCATGCGGGCCTTCCAACTCGGCTTAGGGTTTTATTCGGCGGGAATCCTCGTCATGTAGTGATGCGATTTATGAAGGCTGCAATTGAGACCGACAGGCGAGCCATCGAGACACTCGGCAACTCCTTACCCGCCGGTGACCGGGCGCTTGTCGTCGCGATGCCTACGATGACGCTTACTCCCGGCCGTCTTGGAACGGAGGACAGCGCTGGGGATCCTCAATCGCAAGGTGGATTACGCATCATTTCAGAACATACCACCCTAGACTTGGCGAATCGGGGGATACGTTCCTCGATTGTACGCCTCCCACCGATCGTACACGGTGAAGGCGATAAGACGGGCTTGTTCCCAAATCTGGTGAACATCGCTCGCAAGAAGGGGTTCTCCGCCTATACAGGCTCCGGTAACAACCGTTGGCCATCCGTGCATCTACTGGATGCGGCGCGCCTTTTTAGACTCGCCTTAGAACAAGCTCCGGCAGGGTCCAGGTTTCATGCAGTGAGCGAAGAGGGCATTCCATTTCAAGAGATCGCCACGGCTTTGGGCCTCCATTTGAACTTGCCGGTCCAAGGTATTGGGGTTGAAGAAGCAGGAAAACATTTCGGATGGCTTGCACCTTTCACGAAAACGGATAATCCGGCGTCCAGTGCGTTGACGCAGGAGCGTTTAGGATGGAAACCAGTATATCCTACCCTTTTAGATGATATTCAGAAGGGGTATTATTTCTAACTTAGCCGATGCCTTAATCGAGAAGATTGGTATTGACCTATAGCCACTATAGGGTTTAAAGGGACAACAGCTTCACGGTGCATCAACGGAGGAGGATTATTCAAATGGGAAATAAGATGATTCGGGCACTTGTTCTCATTCTTGCATTTTCAATTGCCGGATACGCAATTGTTCAGTATGGCGTGCTTAAAGCTAGTGATGCAGGACTTGTCTCTTTCAAATTGCAAAAGCCGGATTTTGAACTAAAACCATGGATATATGTACTATACATCCATAT
The DNA here is from genome assembly GCF_037974355.1 of Paenibacillus sp. FSL R5-0517. Classification (NCBI taxonomy): domain Bacteria; kingdom Bacillati; phylum Bacillota; class Bacilli; order Caryophanales; family Paenibacillaceae; genus Paenibacillus; species Paenibacillus sp. FSL R5-0517. Next base: position 6,852,780 of record NZ_CP150235.1, on the reverse strand, counting down.
TGTTACTGCGATATTTGCCTTGATCATAGGACCCTTTCAACTATTTATGAAGCCAACGAATGATAGGAAACGTTGGCATCGCCTATTGGGGTATGGATATGTTCTTTCGATTACAGTTAGTGGGATCGTGAGTGTGTATTTATCCCTTTTTGCCACGGGAGGTTGGATTGCCGGGCTTGGGTTCATGTCGCTCGATGTATTGTGGGTTGCGACGACGCTTGTTGCAACGAGAAAAATTATGGCGAAAGACATCCAAGCTCATAAAGCATGGATGCTTCGCAGTTATGCGCTTACTTTTGCAGCGGTCACGCTTCGAATCTGGTTAGCGCCGCTGAATCTTCTGTTTGGCGATTTCGAGGCGGGGTTTCGGGTTGTCGCTTGGGTTTGTTGGATTCCTAATCTGCTCGTCATAGAAATCGTGATTTCTAGAATGAGGTTGCGGCAGCGGCAATGATTTACAATTGCCAGCTACAGAGGGAACGCTAAATGCGCTCCTTCTGTACAATGATGAATCGAATCAGTTCATGAGCTGGACAATCTTTTCAAGCTCCAACTTTCCATCCAGTGCCACGTATTTCATAAAAAGCTTATAAAATAGGATGGCTGCTAAGCTCAACAGGAGTGTTAAGAATAAGGAACCGCCCCCTTCTACTCGCTCGGTCAATTGGTTATCTCGCGTGGATTGAGTTATGATCGGGAAACCCTCATGGATCGTGGAATCTTCCATGGGGCTGCTAGGTTCGGTCAAAGCTCAAGGCCATCTTCGTGATATTCTGTTTTCTTCGGGCATTTTCTCGCCACTTATGCCGGGAAATGAAGTATATATTGGCATAGTTCATGAAAAGTTACACCCAAAATCATGACTGGACTCTCAATATAAACTAAATCTTAAACTCAACACTACCCTTTTCGCTTAACTCAAACGGACCTGGTGTGACGTTTGCATCAGGTCTCTTTGTTCCGAAGAAATCGGAGTCAAAATGATAGGGAGTGCTGTCTGGTTCCTCGTACTTCATATTGGCGTGATACGTCTTTCCAAGCAGATCCGTGGTAACCAACATGGCAGAGGTTCCCCGAAGCAATTCGGGCTCATGGATCTGAATGTGCACCTTACCTAGCGCAGGATCAATCTCAACGTTCACACCCTTCTGTGTAAAGATCTTCGCATCGGATTCGTGACGACTTGGAACCGCATCGTTAAGATATAAATTTCCACCCATAGCCACCGGAAGAACGGCATTGCCTATAAAGAAATCTTTTGCCGCATCGCCAAGCTCCATAAGCTCCTCTTTGGTGTATTCCCACCATCTCTTATCTTTCACATCAGGATGTTGATCATAGCCACCAAGTCCCACAGCACGCAGATAACAAATGGAATTGTCCGGAACACCATCCATGACCGTCTTCCCGTCCTCTCCAACTTCATCCCTTGGTTTAAGGGGAAGATGTTCAAAGAAGGTGATAGGAACAGGTCCCTTATTCGCATCGTTATCACCCAAGAAGATATTGTTGTAGTACCTGTCATCGCCTCCAGTGATATTGGAGTATCCCGCCATGGCGGTCTCGTGAGGGAAGTGATATGGCGTGATACGTGTAATTTCGGAACGAACGACAAATCGGCCTGCGAATAAATTATGAGCAAATGACCCGCCCTGAGCCATATTTCTGAAATTCATCGGAGATAGAAATAGATTGTGATCGACCATATATGGACCATGGCACACCTCAACGAAGAGGTCCTCGGAAATGTTGTCAAAAAATACATTGCGGCTGATCCGAGTGCCCTGTGCCTGCCAGTCCAGCCAAAGCGCACGGTAACAGCTATAGATGATATTCTCATTCATCTGAGTATCCAGTGCAGCATGCAGTTTAATTCCCGCGACTTCGGCACCATGTCTGAGTCGTTTGTGGTGAATATTATAGATACGGTTCTGGTAAATGCGGCTGAAGGCTGCTCCCATATGGCCCACAATACCGGCCTGTTCACAATCATGAATCACATTACCCCGAACGATGTGACTACCGACGCGATCTTTATGCCAGCCGGAGCGTAATGCTCGTAAAATAACCTCCTGCTCCCGTTGAGTCCCGCCTTTACTATGCTTCTCTATAGACTTGCTGTGACCTGTACCAATTTCGGTACCCAAGCTAATCCCAACGCATTTGGATTCACTGATGATATTGTTTTCAATAATCCAGCCCTTGCTCCAGTGAGGTCCAATCAAACCTTCCTGGTAGTCTGTAGGTGGTGCCCATTGAGGAGAAGCTTGGCGAAGTGTGAAACCACTTACGGTTATGTAGTTCAGTCCCGGTTGTTCAGGCCAGAAGCAATAAGGACGTACATTAATTTCTACATTTTCCGTACGAGGATCTTTTCCGCCAAAGTTGGCCCAGATTTTGGTTGTCGTAGATCCCACTTCCGCATACCATTTCAACAGTGAATCCTTGGGATATTTTGCTTCAGGCCAAATTTCAGGATTGTGAACGCTTTCAACACTATTGCACTCATACAATGATTTTCCATCCAGATAGACATCCCCGAGATGAACTGGGAAAGGCCCGTCAAACAACCAGTCTCCACTGAGCTCAACCTCAAAGGGATTACGGACGGAAAAGATGGAATTGAGCACTTCTGTGCTCCAAACATGGTCTCCTTCAGATTGCCAATTGGTAATCCGCTCAGCTCCTGTTATCACGACTTCCCCGTCTCCCGCGGATCGATATACGATTCGATGCTCCGCCGTTCCTCCATTCGCCGGGTTAACCCATTCCCTGTATACTCCCGCATGAACAATAACGGTATCACCAGCCATGGCATGAGCTGCAGCGCGTGATATGGTACGAAGGGGTTGATCTGCTGTTCCTTTTCCTTGATCATTCCCATGGTTGGATACATGATATTCCATAACAACTCTCCTTCTATTCGAAAATGTTTGTTGTATCCCGTTATTATACTAGAAAATAAATATATTGGGAGAGATAGGAAGGTGCATGTTAACCTGAATGGATATTGAATATAAGGTAAACTACATCCACTGCTCTATGAGGTTGTAGTTTTTTTGCTTTTTGACACTTTGGCTATTGTTAAAAGCTATAACCAGCCATGTTTTTTTCATATAACAAGCATTCCCTTCGACCATGCTATACTCATTAGAATAAAAAGTTAGAAGGAGTAATAACTATGATACCTTTTCGTAATGATCATGTAGGCAGCTTTCTACGCCCTGCAAACTTAAGTCAGGCACGTGAACAATATAAATCAGGCAACATCACATATGAAGAATTAAGAGCTGTGGAAGATCAAGAGATTATTCGAATCATTGAAAAGCAGAAGGAAAATGGCGTATCTGCCGTTACGGATGGCGAATTCCGCAGAAGCTGGTGGCATTTTGATTTTCTGGGTGGCTTGGATGGCGTAGAGCTGTATGAGGAGATTAATGGACCTCAATTCCATAACATGCAGACTCGCAAGGGCGGGATTCGTGTTGTTGGTAAAGTGGATTTTTCGAGTCATCCTTTTGTTAAGGATTTTGAGTTTTTGAAAAAGCATGCAGGTGACGCTGTCGCGAAACAGACCATTCCAAGTCCCAACATGCTTCTATACCGGTTGGAAAATGGCGCCAATATCTATACGGACCGGGAGCAATTCCTTCAGGATACGATTGCGGCGTATCAAAAAGCCATTCAAGCTTTCTATGGTGCGGGATGTCGATACATGCAATTAGATGATACCGCTTGGGCAGACCTATTCTCAGAAGCTGGTCACGATAAGCTGCGTGCCAAAGGTCTGGAACCGGCGGAAGAGTTGAAAACGATGCAGCGAATGATTAACGAGACTTTGGCTCATAAACCGGCAGATTTAGTTGTGACGATGCATATTTGTCGTGGTAACTATAAATCAAATTATTTCTCAACGGGTGGTTACGAGTACGCTTCTGAAGTTATCTTTGGAGGTTTAAACGTAGATGGATTATTTTTAGAATTCGATGATGAGCGCTCGGGTGGTTTTGAGCCATTACAATATGTGAATCGAAAAGATTTAAAAATCGTGCTTGGTTTACTCACATCGAAAACAGGCGAGTTGGAGGATAAAGAACAGATTAAAGCCCGGATTGCAGAGGCGGCAACCTATGTTCCTCTTGAGCAACTCTGTTTGAGCCCACAATGTGGTTTCTCATCTACAGAAGAAGGCAACATTCTAACGGAAGAACAACAATGGCGTAAACTTCGTTATGTGAAGGAAATTGCAGAAGAAGTTTGGAATTAATCCATCTAAATAACGGAGGGGATGCAAAATGACGACGCAAGCAGACCAAGAGACAGTTATCGTTGAAGCGTTCATTAATGGTCAAAATATAAAATCCCTTTCGCAGTTACCAAAAGAAAATCCGGCAAACCCAACCGAGATCGTAGGCTATTTCCCTGTCACTACGAGAGAACAAGCAGTTGAAGCAATTGAAGCGGCGGCAGTGGCTTTTAAAACCTGGAAGCAGACCTCCATTGATGAACGCATTATGATGATGCGCAAGGCGATTGAGAAGATTAGAGCAGCTGAGAATGAAATTGTTCATTTATTGTCCAGAGAGCATGGCAAGCCGCTGTATGATGCACATGGTGAGATATATGTTTCGTTAATGTGGATGGAGTTTGCTTGTAATGAAGTTACATCGGCTCTACAGGAAGAGATCAAAGAGCATGAGAATGGTAAAACGATTCTTTCCTATGATCCCATTGGTGTAGTAGCAGCGATTAGTCCATGGAACTATCCCATTGCTTTGTCTACGATTAAGATCGCTCCTGCCTTACTTGCGGGAAACACAATTGTGCTTAAACCGAGTCCATATGCGCCGCTGGCGGCAGCGAAGGTGGCAGAGATTATTGCCAGCGAGTTCCCGGCTGGTGTAATCAATGTCGTTCATGGTGATGCGGATGTGGGCGTTGAACTGACTACGAATCCTCATGTTACGAAGATCGCCTTTACAGGTGGGACCGCAACCGCTAAGCATATTATCAGAGCAGCTTCGGAAACAATTAAGGATATGACGCTTGAGCTTGGTGGCAATGATGCGGCGATCTTCCTGGAAAGCTTTGATGTTCATGATGAGCGAGCGATGCGCCGGATTGTCATTTCTAATTTTTTGACAACAGGACAGATCTGTATGATCGCCAAACGTGTGTATGTACACCGTTCTATTTATGATGAGTTTGTGGAAAAATATATAGAAGCGGCGAATCGCTGGATTCGAATTGGCGATCCCTTTGATTCAAATACAACGGTAGGTCCGGTGAATAACCTGAAGCAGAAAGATTACGTGCTTGGTTTGGTTGAAGATGCGCAAAAGCGCGGGGCTAAGGTCATCCCTCTCGGCCAAATTCTGGATCAGAAGCTGTTTGACCAAGGTTACTACCTACAGCCTACGCTTGTTTTGGATTGCGATGTTCATGATCCGATTGTCGTGGAGGAACAGTTTGGTCCTACGGTTCCGATTCTACCATTTGACGATGAAGAGCAGGTTATTCAACTGCACAATGAGAGCATATATGGATTGACGAGTTCGGTGTGGGGCAAAGAAGAAGATGCCATCTCCGTTGCACGTCAACTTGAAGCCGGAACGACGATGATTAATACCGCTGCTGTGCAGGGACTCGACGTTCGGTTCCCTTTCGGTGGCTTTAAGCAATCGGGTATTGGCCGTGAATACGGCGCGGAGGGGATCCGTACGTATACCGAAAAGCATGTCATCAACGTTCCGAAGACACTGGATCTTCCTTATATCCCAGAATAAATCGTATAGAAGTTGTTCAAAAAGGCTCTAACTTTGCGCTTTGTTTACTGATTTTAAGAATCAGTAGACGGGGCGTTTTTTGTCAGATCATAGGAAATAAAGAAGCCACTCCATTGATGGAGTGGCTTTGTAAGACTCAGCTATTATACGAGGTGAACGGTGGCTATCTTCTACCTAGTGTCTCCCAAATGCCATGGAGCCAGGCGTCGAACTCAGCATCTTTGTCGCCCTCGTAAGTATCATAGAGATCCAGACGTGTCTTTTGCAGTTTTTCCTTAAATTCCTCAAATGTGTGACCTTCAGGAAGGCTTTTTTTAATCCGCAGCAAAATTTTGTTAGTCCCTTTAAACAGCTCGCCTTTGTTTTTGGCAGGCATCTGTACATCTTCATCCAACTGTTTCAGCTTAAGATATGCGGCTTCGCGCACTTGGAACACTTGATCATTTTTCAAAACATGCTGCAGCAACTTAATGGTAGGTTCTGTATCCCAGTTCCCCAATTCATTCACCGCATTCAGTCTGTCTCTCCAGCTTGAAGTCCGATTAGCCGCTCGTTTGAGCTCTTCAAAGTTCTCCGGTAATTCGTTCACTGCTCCAATATCATGGTTGTTCGTCAAAATTCAATCTCCTTAATCATCGCCATCTCGGCAGAATGATGAATGTTATTTATGTGATCACTATTATAGCACGAACCTGACTAAACTACTCCTATGAAGCCGATTGGTTAGTCTTTTCCTTAATGGAGTCTACCATAAACACCCAACCAATTAGTCCACATAAGACAAAACCAAACGCATGCAGAGATCCATAGATAGGAATAAAATCGAGTATGGTTAAGGAGTACATATTTTTCAGTAACGGATAGAAGATGGAAATGACAACAACCGTGTAAAAGGCTAGGCAAGAAAGGCCTAAGAAGAAGGCTGCCTTAATATCCAAAGCATTTTTCCTCAAGTAAGCAAGGAGATAAGCGGTGTAAACCACAATATTGCAGGCGAACAAAGCGACACCAATGTATTCAATCGGCTTGGAGAAAATCATACCCGTAGCAATCAAGACTGGTCCGATGATATCAATGGCAACGACCCAGGGATACCAGCTTTTCTTCGTCATGATGCGTCCCAGTGCACCAATAAAAATGGGAACGATTGCAGATGAAAAATGAAAGTGAACCGAGCTTAACGCGTGCGTTGCCGGATTAGCTTGGAAGAGGTCCAATTGATATTGATATAAGGTAAACCAAATGCCCCCGATAAAAAAATAAACGAGCCCCGCGCCAATCGCTACTTCCGCCGCTTTTCCTTTAGAGATCACAATCGTGGTCAAGCCATAGATGCCAAGCAGCAGGGTGAACAGTAGCCACCCAAGGGACAGAATCCCTGGGATTGTGGTACTTTCTAGCCCCCATATCTTACTACTCATTATCGAAGCTAGAGTAAGAAGCGCAGCGGGAAATTGAAGCCATTTCATAGCAGCATAAATCACTCGTTGATATGTATTCTTTGCGTCATGGTTCAAAAGTAAAATCACAAGAGGCACAATGACTAAAGCCGCAAAAAGCAGAAATTTATCAACAAGTTCGAATTGAAAGTGATCCAGAGAAAATATCAGAATGGTTATGATTCCACCGGGAAATGCGGGTGATTTTATGAGTTGCTTCAAGGAACTATTCATGGGATTTCCTTTCTGACTATGTTTATCGTAAGACCTGCCTGCATTCAGTTATGTAGCGTTTCTTTAGTATAAAACGGCAATTCTCCTTCTAGTAGTCTATCACATTTATTTTTCGAAGTATGAACATAAGCTTATCTTATTAAGCCTGATAACACCCGAAGACTTTGGTCACAGGTGTACAACCTTCGTCATGGACATACGAGTATAGCACTGCTATAATGGACATATGAACACATATGACAAAATATTGGCAGCAGCTCTTAAGGTACTCGAGGAGGATGGCGGAGCCCAATTTACGACGCGAGCCGTAACTGCAATCGCTCAGGTTACGGCTCCTACACTCTACCACCATTTCGGCAATGCCGATGGTCTCCTGAGTGCAGCTATAGTGGAAGCGTTCAAACAGTTATTTGATAGCAAGATTGCCGCAGTGGAGTCCCCCATTCCAGAGATGGCTCTTCGTCAAGGATGGGATGACTATGTGCGATTCGCGGCAACCCGTCCTCGGATTTATGCGGCGATGATGGGGAGGTTGCTCGAGGGCGCCCATATTGAGGCGGCAGATCACTCGTACCAAGCACTAGTGCACAATGTTCAGAGAGTCGCCGTTGAAGGCAAACTGGCTGTTTCAGCCGAGGCTGCGGCAGATCTGGTCTGGGCTTCCGCCAATACGGCCTCTTGGCTGTATGTGACGGCCCAGATTCGTAAGGCATCCCTACCCCAACCCGATGTCGTTGATCTCATTCGGGAAAGCGTAATGCAGATCATATTGATCCAAAGGCCGGACGCCGATTCAAAATGAGGGATTCGATGACAGAGCCTGGGGACTTCAGGCAAAGCCCTAATTTAGAAGAAGTAAAAGAAAGATCGCTTATCCAACCTGGACTTCCAGGAGGATGGCGATCTTTTTTATGTTTGGATAATGCGACATTAAACGCACCCCCATTTCCATAAGTTCAACGCAACGATAAATCTCAACCCCTCCCGCCATAGTACTTCGTGAGCTTCGAGTGCATCACGCCAAGCCCGTCAAAACGATGTTCGGGCAGCAGGACAACACTTCAAAAAAAATATAGCACTGCTATAGACATTTTTGTATAGCGCCGCTATAATGTTCGTATAGCACCGCTATACCATGATCCATATCTTATCAAACCTAGGAGGGTTATCATGTCATTCAAAACGCAAGAACTGGTCATGGTCACAGGTACGTCCAGCGGCATCGGTAGGGCTACCGCGGAGCAGCTGGCCGCTGAAGGATTTCACGTTTTGGCGGGGGTTCGTCGTCAGGAAGACGCCGACAAAATCAAACGCAAAAATATCGAGCCGGTGATCGTCGATGTTACCAATATCGACTCACTAAAGGCGCTGGCTGAACGGGTGGAGCAAGATCCGCTTGGTCGCCCTTTGCGGGCAGTGGTCAACAATGCCGGCATCGCCGTTAATGCACCTCTTGAAATGGTTCCGCTTGATGAATTTCGTCGCCAGTTTGAAGTCAGTGTGATCGGACAGGTGGCGGTTATTCAGGCACTTACCCCGGCCTTGCTGAACAGCGGCGGTCGCGTGGTCAATATTGGTTCGGTTGGAGGCAAGATCTCCATGCCTGGTTTCGGAATTTATTCGGCTGCAAAGTATGCTATGGAAGCGATCAATGACAGTCTTCGCAGGGAGATGTCCTCTTTTGGTCTCAAGGTGATTATGATCACTCCGGGTGGTGTTAGCACTGGCCTGTCGGAGCAAGGGATTACGACAGCGGACCGGCTGGCCAAGTTGATGACACCGGACCAGCACCATCGTCATGATCGTCTTTTTGACGCCGTGAAGGCTCAGGCTGAAACGTGGGCAAAGAACGGTATTCGCCCTGAGAAAGTGGCAGCAGTGATTTCACGCGCAATCCACGAAAGAAAGCCCCGCACCCGCTATACGGTCGGTTCCGATTCGGCACTGCTGACTCGACTGGTCCGTATTCTCCCAGACAAACTTCTCGACCGGATGCTCCGCAGCCAGATGAAACTGCAGTAATGGGCATTTTCACATATTCTTTTGGACAAAAAGCTATACGAAGTGTTTATACATTAGGAGGAATTAGCATGAACGATACAAAGAACCGTTACGTTACTGTACTCTGGGAGGCGAGAGCCAAAGCAGGGAGAGAAGCCGAGATGAAGGCATTCATGACTGCTGCTGTCACTCCGTCACGCAACGACCTGGGCAACATTGACTATGAGGCTCACGAGGTAGAAGGTCAGCCTGGCACATTCATCATCTACGAGCGCTGGGTAAACCGGGATGCCCTCGATCGGCACCTAAGCGCCCCCCGGATGCAGGAACTGGTGCCTCAGCTCTTAGAGCTGATGGAGGGATCCATTGAGGAAGGAATTCGACTCCTGCAACCGTTCCGCCCAGCGCAGTAAAATGCAACACCGCACGGAACTTATTAAGTTCTGTCTGGAAAGCGTGAGAGATATTTTCGTGAGCGATTAAAGACTTTAGTGGAGGAGGCAACAATACCTAATGGTACTCCTATTGCGTAAAAATAAGACTCTAAGCGTCTCATCCTTCTAATCACTGTTTGACGAATAGAGCACCAGGAGGTGCTGACTGCATTCCAGAAGAATGCAGTCTTTGTAGCGATTAAGATTCCGTGTAGCAGTGGAAGCTTCTTACCTCCCAGACACTGCGAAGTAACGTGGAGAAGGTTAGTAGCATCGGCCGCTACCTCACTTGAACCGATCCATTAATTAAAGGATGTACTTTGATTTCGTAGTCAACATTAATTTTCATATTTTCCCAATACTTCAACCATTGCTCTTCCGTTATTTCTTTAGAAAATGGCTTAAGCGAATGGGTTCCGACTTCTAAGGGATCCACTTTCCACCGTTGCATTCTTTTTATTAAATCTGACGTTTGTTCCTCAAGGTAGACCTTAACTTCATGAATTAACTGTTCCAATTGTTTCTCACTTTGAATATCCAATTCTCCCTGATATTCCTCCATTCTTCCTTGCAATCCCACATGCAAGGACAAGGTTGAATAGTCCTCTGATAATTTCATGCGAACATTGGATCGAACACGTCCTAAACTGATAGATAACTTTGGAATGGCCAAGACTTTTAGGAAATGATCATTATCCAGAAGTTGAAAAATGTTGTCGTCCAAGTCTTGAATGACCATGACTTCTTTATCGTTTTGGAATAAGGCTGTTCCTAGGTAATCGAAATTGTTCTTATCGGAATGAAAAACGGGCAGGATCGGATCCTTAAGAGGGGAGTATAACATCTTCATAAATTGATGAATATCGACGATGCTCATTTCACCTTGGTTATGTTTCTCGTAATGTTTTAACATCCGATAAAGAAAATAATCTTGGTTTTCTTGCTTCGTCAATTGATTTTTTATGTATTCATCAAAATCGCCTCTGACAATCAACAAGTAGACACGCGTTGAAATATCGGGATCAACCAATATCGTATTGATCATCTTTTCAATGCCTCCCTTTTTTGCCAGCTCCTCATTGATTAATAACATTCGTAGCTGCCCCTGCTTCAATTCCTGATAATAAATTAAATTAAATTCCCTGCCTCCCTGCTTTAACAGATCAACTTCCTTGGAGAGAAGACGCTTTTTTTCTTGAATGAGTGGTGGAACTAAAGTGCTGATTTTCAACTTTCCTTCTGTTCCCTCGCCAATCGACCAGAACACCACCGGAGCGATCTCCTCTATTAAGTTGTTCTCGACATAAGGAGAAGAACAGCCCGCCATCCACATAAGACATACACTCGCTAATAAACCATAGTGCTTGTACGGTAGCATAGCTACATACTCTCCTTTCGTTTAACTGCAGTGAAAAGGATCGCAGGAACAAGTAAATAAATGAATGCGCCGAGCCAGATTTGAATGTTCAGTAACATCTTTTGACCCGGAATCGTTTCCCATAACCATTGATCCATTAAGATGATGCTTATCAAAATGATGAACCAACTCGACAAAAATCCGATCCGAGTCGCGCCTTTGTTCATTTTTCTCATAAAGACTCTTCCGGCTCCATATAAACACAACAGAAGAATTGAAATGTCAAACACATAATTAAACATATGGAAGGAGATAAGGATGTGATCGATTCGTTCTAAACCGCTCGTTTGAATGTAACTTCCCATATATCCTATTGGAAAATTGATCTTGCTTAAGAAGTTGGAACCGTAAAACAATACCGAAGCAATGAACAATAATGAAAATTCTATGATCGTCAGCATGTTTCCAATCACCAGATATTTCGATATTTTTTTATTGGAGCTTAACCATGGAACCATAAAGACCAGATATACTGGACCGGAAAAGGCCGACCAAATAAACAGCAAACCCTGCCATGATTGTCCCGACCATTCAGTGGGGATAAGAGGATACAAATCGCGGTAATTTGCAATCGGCGGAAAGAAAAAAGGAATAAACATGATTACGATCCAAGCCCCGCAAAGAAAGGCGATGATGACAAAACGCAATGTTTTTTCCATTCCATGTGAAGCCACAAATAAACTGATCAAAAGAATCATTAGGATCAACCATTTTTTATTCATTGATGGATATATAAAACTATGGAGCATTTCAACGTATCCCAGTGTGATGATTGAAATTTTGAACAATATGATCAAAAAACCAAGTATCGCGAAAACCTGAACTGCCCGTTTGCCAAAAAGCTGCAAAAATCCTTGATAGCCCTTCGCTGCATAACTGGAATTAAACCATTTGGACATCATCATCAAGTTAAGTTGGGACAGCAGTCCCATCACGACAATTCCCCAAACCATATACGAATGGACCAAATAAACGGGCATGATTAAAATAAAATAATGCATTTGCATGCGATTGACCAAAAAAAGAAAATAAATTCCACCAATAGGGGAAGTTCGATTGTATAAGAATAAACTTCTCACTTCTTCATCTCCTTCCGCGATTTCCGCAGTGGTTTTAGATATTTCGGACGTGTTTTCATCCAAATTAAAGGGCCGCGGATAAAGAGATCGATCCAATCCTTCCCATGAAAAGGAGAAATCGGGGCTAAATAAGGTTGACCTAATGACGTTAATCCATGGAGATGTGCAAGAATCCCAATCAGCCCGATTACGATTCCCGGCAACCCAAGAAACGAAGCAAGGATAAGAAGAACAACTTGCAACAGCACCATGGATTTTGTCATTTGATAATTGGGAACTAAAAAGAAAGCAATAGCCGATATACCCATCAATACAATTAACACCTTACTTGCAAAGCCTGCTTCGACAGCCGCTTGTCCAATGACGATACCACCGATAACCCCTAGCGTTTGACTGGTTTTGGTCGGCATTCGCAAGCTCGCTTCTTTGATGATTTCCAGCGTTACGATCATGAATAATCCTTCCACAAACGGAGTAAAGGGCAATTTGCTTCTCGATTCCAATAATACGAAAAGAATCGGAAGTGGAACCATTTGGTAATGAAATGTCGTTAACGCAACATAAAAAGGAATCATCGTCAAAGAAACAATAAAACTCCCATACCGGATTAAACGTAAAAAACTGGCTATCGGCCAACGAAGAAAGTAGTCTTCTGGTGATTGGAATAGATGAAATAAAGTAATAGGACACACTAGGGCAAACGGTGAATTGGAGACTAATATTGTCAACTTTCCCTCACCTAATGCGTAGGCGCATGCATCCGGCCGATCCGTTTGTAGAAACTGTGGAAAGACCGTATGATTATGATCTTCAATAAAAGCTGCAAGCTGAGAGGAGTCTAAAAATTGATCAAAATCCACACTATTAATTTTATCTCTTGCGAGGGAAACAAATTCTGGATTAGTTAATCCGTCTATGTACATTAACACGACCTTCGTTTTACTTAATGAACCGATAGTGAAGCTTTCCGTTTTTAATGTCGTTATAGGTAAACGCCTGCGCAACATGGTAATGTTTTTATCGATTTGTTCACTGAAGCTGTCTTTCGCTCCATATATAACCGTTTCCGTTTCGGAAGGTTCTACTGCACGACCAAGAGGGTTTTCCAGTTGCACACTTAACCATTGATTGTTGACTGAATCATATAGAAGAATGAATCCTTGCATTATTTTTTGCTCTGCATCTTCGATCGATATAACTTCTGAAAGTTTGGAGTTGGTTAAGCAGGAAGAAAGCGAATTGCCGTCAGATCGATGAAGTGGCTGAATAATCACCTCGTTTAAACGTTCTTGATTGATTAACGTATTTATGTACAAAAGATGGACTGAAGCACTGGGACCCATGCTGTGCTCAACAACTTCGGCATCATCCATATGGTTTAATTTCTCTTTTAATTCATCAAGCCATGTGGACATGTAATGATTTTTCATTTGAGGATCATATTCTTCCGCCATAGTCTGTTTCTCCTTCCTTAAAGTAATCAAAATCATGTCGTGTTATCTTGCTCTGTAATCGGAAAAATTATACAACCGTTAATTTGCATTTCAAACCGCATTACGTTTCAGGTTTGATGGCGTATAAAGCAGTTTACGATCTTCTTAAATTAAAAAAAACGAACATGCTATTGTTGTTGTCCAGCGATATCTAGAGACAGAAAAAAAGAACGGTCTCCAAAGAGCCGTTCTTGGCAAGCAATAAAGAAAGGTACATACCCGTTATGAGTACAAGTTAACATGGAGAGCTGTCCATCAGGGTACAATGCCCCGTGGAACAGCCCCTCTTTTCATGCCATCATCTAAGGCTTCAGGATGAATTTAATGCACTCATCCGCATGGTTATAGAAAGTGTTATACGCATTATGCGCCTGATCGAGCGGCACTTTATGCGTGATGATCTCCGTGGGATCGAACTCGCCTGCCACAATTTTTTGATACAGCATCGGCATGTAATGAATCACGGGCGCCTGTCCCATGGTCAACTTTACGTTTCGTTCCCAAATGTTTCCGAACATAAACTGGTTGTATTTAGAACCGTATACCCCCGTAATCTGAATCGTGCCGAATTTCCGTACCGCATTCATCGCGATGTTGATCGGGCTGAGCGTTCCGCCAACCAGCTTGGCCTTCTGCTCTTCCTCCTCCAAGGGGGTCTTCTTGCCGTCCATTCCAACGCAATCGATGACGACATCCGCACCCCCGCTCGTTATTTCTTTTATATGCAGCCCCATGTCTTCGAAATCTTCAAAGTTGAAGATTTCGACATTATTCATTTTTTTGGCATGGTTCAGTCGGTACGGAAGATTGTCGACCGCAATGACCCGTTTAGCTCCTTTCATCCAGGCGAATTTTTGTGCCATCAAGCCCACAGGGCCACAGCCGAGTACCACCACCGTATCTCCCTTCTTCACGCCGCCATTGTCCACGCTCCAATAGGCTGTCGGCAGTACGTCGGATAGGAAGAGGAGATTCTCATCCTCCAATTCGCATGACTCCGGAATAACGAAGGGCATAAAATTGCCGTACGGCACGTATAGCAATTCGGCTTGTCCGCCCGAATAATTCCCGTAACGTTCGGTAAATCCAAAGTAAGCTCCCGTATCCACTTGGGGATTGGGGTTGGAGTTGTCGCATTGGCTCTCCATTTCATGCTGGCAGTAATGACAGCTCCCACACGAGATATTGAACGGGAGCACAACCCGGTCCCCTTTTTTGACTTTTGTCACCTCGGGGCCCACTTCTTCGACAATGCCCATCGGTTCATGTCCAACCACGTATCCGGGTTGCGCTTGAATCGCCCCCTGGTATATATGAAGATCGGAACCGCATATGGCGGTCGAGGTGACCCTGACGATAATCCCGTCGTTTTTCTGAATCGTTGGATCCGGGACCTGCATTCACTTGCATGTTCTTCATTCCACCGAATGTTACAGCCTTCATAATCGCCCTCCTGTAATAACATGCTTTGAATTCTGCACGAATGGATCTATTATGGAATTGGAGAGTGAGGATTATGCATTCGTGTTTTTTCTGATATTGCTACTCCATTATTATATGAAATCCCTATTTCGTGGGGTTGTGTCCAGAGATCAATATTTATTAGTTAAGGCAAGCCAGACGCTTCGGGTACGTTACTTTAGCAAAAACCAGAAAAGAAAGGGCCATCCCACAAAAGGATGGCCTTAATATTTATCTCTAATTGCAATTATCGAATCACAGATTTATTGAGAAACCTCATTTTTTAATACTCTCTGCAAACAGGTTTTCAAATAAAACCTTCTAATACAATTTTACCGATCGTCCTATTGCTCTCCAAAAATTTGTGGGCTTGACGGAGATTCTCTGCTGAGATGGGTCCAAGAACCTCGGTCAGTGTTGTCTTTAATTTTTGATGGTCCACAGCATCAGCAATACGATTAAGCAATAAATGCTGCTCAATCATGTCATCTGTTTCGTAAATAGCGCGAGTAAACATAAACTCCCATACGAAGGTGACGCTTTTTTGCTTAAGCAATTTGAGGTCCAGTGGAGAGGTTGGATCATCAATTGCGCTTACAACGCCTTGCGGAGAGATAGCTTCGCTAATACCGGCCCAGTGTTTTTCCAACGCATTCAGGCAAAAAATATACGGAACGTTTGTAAATCCAATTGCTTGAAGTTGTGGAAGGAGCGGTTCATGGTGATTAATGGTATAGTCCGCGCCCATCGATTTAACCCAGTTAACCGTTTCCGATCGGGAAGCAGTTCCGACTACAGTAAGCCCCGCTTGTTTTGCAAGCTGAGTGGCAATGGAACCTACACCCCCGGCTGCACCAATGATCAGCAGAGTCTTTCCTTTATTGAGGCCCGGATCTTGGGAAATAGACATTCGGGTGAATAATGCTTCCCAAGCTGTAATGGAGGTTAGGGGAAGAGCGGCGGCTTCCACAAAACTTAAGGAAACAGGTTTGCGCCCGACGATTCGTTCATCGACCAGATGGTATTCACTGTTTCCGCCTTGTCGTGCAATACTGCCAGCATAAAAAACTTCATCTCCGGGACGAAACAATGAACAGTCCGGTCCTGTCTCTTCCACGACCCCTGCTACATCCCAACCTAGAATTTTAGGGTTTTCCTCCACTCTTTCCTTAGGAGCTCGTACCTTTGTATCTACAGGATTGACCGATATGGCCGCAACTTTGACCAAAATGTCACGACCTGTTGCTTTTGGTTTTTCTACAACTATGTCCACCAGGCTTTGGGGATCGTCAATTGGAAGGTAACGAGTTAATCCTACCGCCTTCATTGTAGTCATGATGAACCACATCCTTTCCTTATTAGTATGCCCTTTATTAGTACTATATTGAAATGATCACTAGCCTTAAGGTCTTAAGCATAAATGAATTTTAGTTGAATACAGAGGTGAAGGCCAATTAAACGAATTGATTTGAAAAGTAACGCCAGGGAGATCATATAAAGGAAGGAACGATGAGTGGAGGCTTAATTGTTTGATTCCGGAATATCTATTTCTTTTATGATTTCTGCTATCCGATTTTTTCCCCATTCATACATCATTTCAACGATAGGAAGTAGAGTCATTCCCAATTCAGTCATGGAATATTCCACTTTGGGTGGAACTTCTGGATAAACCTCGCGATGAACTATTCCATCTTCCATCAGTTCTCTTAATTGATTCGTTAAAATTTTATGAGATATTTTTGGAAAAAGCCTTTGCAGATCACTAAACCGATAGGGTCCTTCTACACCTAAATGCCATAAAATAACAATTTTCCATTTACCACTTAGAATGGATAAGGTAAGTTCTTTTTCACAATTATAATCACCATTTATGATCTTTTCTTTAACTTCATCTCTAAAAGTATCTGGCATAGGCTCGTACCCCCTTATTCCTATCAATTGTAACCTGTAGGTAACCTTCTTACACAAAAGTGCATTCTTCACAGTGAAGAAAACAAGCAGTAGAATGAAATAGTCGTCTTACCGGCAAATCTTTTTCACTACCTAGGAGGAACTACAAATGAGTAAAAAAGCACTCTTTATTATACCACCAGAACGTTTCAATGAGGACGAATTATTTCAACCAAAAGCCGAATTGGAAAGCAACGGAATTGATGTGACCATTGCAAGTACAAAAACAGGTGAAATCATAGGGGATTATGAAGGTAAAGCAACTGCTGAGGTCATTTTCTCAGACGTTATTGCTTCTGATTATGATGTTGTATCCGTTATTGGTGGATCCGGCACGAACGATCATCTATGGGGGAATCAAGAATTACAAGATTACTTGAAACAAGCGTACACGGATAAAGTTCTTGTAACAGGAATCTGTGCAGGTGCGGTTACTGTAGCTAAAACCGGTTTACTTACCGGAAGAGAGGCTACTTGTTATCCAGTAGATGTACAAAAAGATCAATTAAAAGCGAATAAAGTAACATATGTTGAAAAACATGTTGTTGCTCATGATGATATTATCACTGGTGATGGTCCAGATGGTGCTAAAGAATTTGGAGAATCTTTGGTAAAAGCATTAAGCTAATTCTACATTTCCTCCTTGAAATTTTATATAATCGCGGGGCTGTCTCAAAAGCCCTTAAAAATATACATCGGTGAAAAGAATGAACACCGATACGTTCAAACGGGACAAAGCAGAGATTCATCCTGCTTTGTCCCGTTTGCGTTTTCGTCATGTTGTACAATTTTAAATTTTAAGAAAGCAGAGCTATGGCGTTTTATATTTTCAATTCACTAATTAATTCCTCTTCATGCTATGTAAGAATAAATTCTCGCAATCATACATCCTCTATTCTTCCAATTCTACTATTACCACTTCAATTTTTGTAATTCCATCAGGTAAAAACAACTGTCATCACGTTCTTGTTCAGTTTTTGTTTAGAGTAAATGATTATACTAAAAATCGCAATAAATCTGGAGACGGGAAGAAGGTAATAAACGTTGCAATAGATCGTTTTTGAACAGTGTGGGTTGTAGACGAAGAAGCACAAGGACTTTGCTGTATTAGGATGCAGTATATTTTACATTTCATTTTTGTACGGAGGAAATAAGGATGAACAACGATATTAAAAAATGTATTTCAATTCTGCTTACGGTGTGTCTAATGTTTGGGGTTAGTGGTTTGGCCCCTTTGGACGGCTCAGTGGCCAATGCGGCAATCGCGCCAACTATGGCGGAGACGAATTACGGTCAATACCAGGTCAAGTTAACTGCTGACCCGGTGACGGATACGCCGCCTAGCGGTTTTGGTTCAGCTGCATCAGACGGGCGTATCTGGACGGACAAGAGCGTCACAGCAGAGGGTGATGGCAGTTTCAATGTGAAATTGTCAGCGCTAGCACAAGAATATATGACGGCAAATTCGACCAATCCAGGTGTCGGAGGGAGCGGCAGTGCTGACGGTCCTGCGGCAGATGTAACCTTCATATTGGACATGAGTTCGTCTATGGGCAATATGAATGGCAGAGAAATAGCGGAAACAGCAGGTGGACCCGGTGTATACTATCGTGTCGAGGCGATGGCCAAGGCTGCCAATGATGCAATCCGCACAGTCATGGATGCCAATCCCAATAACCGCGTTGCCGTTTATTGGTTTGGAGGATCGGCTAACGCCAACCACCTCGGCACGTTTATGGAACTAGGACATTACAATTTTAGTTCAGGACATGGAGCGGAAGATTATTTGAAATATGCAACGAACCAAACCATCACGGTGAACAGTAATCTGACCAAGGATGGCGGTGCTGTTGGAACACAATCGGCAGTTTCGTTGGGGGCAGGAACACCAACACAGGATGGCATCATGTATGGCGTTTCGAAGACGATGAGAAATGTGGGAACCAAGGGTGCGGGACCTAAGCGCCAGCCGTATTTGTTCCTTCTATCGGACGGGGCGGCGATTCATGCCAAGAAGGCATGGTATTCTTCGCCAAAAGGCAAATCATTTGAAACGGATTATAACAATGCATTAACCGAAGCTACAACGATCACAAACTATAATCAGAGTGGCACTGATGGTACCAAATATGTGCCAGCTGCTGCCGGTACCAGTCTGGCCAATACAGGCGATCCGGAGATCGCAGCGCTGACTATACTCACCGGCGCTTATATGAAGGGTCTCCTGGATAGTCAGTACACTGCCTATAATGGAGGAGAATCCACTCAGGCCAAAGTGTATACGGTTGGACTGGGTTCCACTACGGCAATTAATGGACCATATAGTGGTAGCCAGCCAGTCTACGCATGGGCGGGTCTTGACCCGAAAAGAGTTAACGATCATAAAGAAGATAGTGATTATAACTATGGTACGGCAAAGAACACGTATGAAAGGTTGAAAACGTATGCGGCCCAAGGGCCAAATGGTTTTAACTACGCAGATTCCTTTGTCTACAGCAATTATTATACATTTGCTCCGACCTATGACATCGTCAGCTCAGCTTTTGCTGGATTGGCCAATGATGTAGAAGCTACTACAACCATACTTCCACTTCTGAATATACCGGAGACTACCGATCTTGGCTCAGAGACGGCTGATATAGCCAGTGCCATCGTGGTCACAGACGAAATCAGCGAGGACTTTAGCGTGGATCTGTCCACCTTGAGAATCGGGGATGCTGTTGCAGCGGTGGATACAACTACGACCATAACCGGAGGAACAGCCTACCAGTTTGCTGGCTACGGGAGCAGGGCTGTCATCAAGACGGTAGCAGGCGTGAGCAGTCTGACCTGGTATATTGACGCTGAAGATATGCAGAAGCATATTTACCGGTTCAAAAACCGGACCAACCCACAGTCTGGGGAGTATAGTCCACCAACAGAAGGTTCTTTTAAGCTCAGCTATAAAGTAAAACCGACTTTTCAGGTATCACCAAATCAAGTCGGGGAAATATCCCGCTATCTCAACTCGGGTAATGCTATCGATGGGGCCAAGACAGCAGCTTATTTCTTCCCGCCTACGGACAGCCCTTATTATCTTGCTTTAACGAATAAGCAGACGATCTCCAAAACAGATGGAATCGGTGCATCGTACGTAACCGAGGAGTCGCTGAACCAGGGCAAGGCGACGATGAAACTTGGAAACAATGGTAGACTTGATCTGATGATAGGAATCGACAAGAAAGGTCCAGCTACAGTTCAAACGAACGGTTCTATGGACTATACAGTCACCATTTATAACTATACCAATACGGCAAAAACAGGACTCAGCGTCACCAGTGACGGTCAAACTCAAACGGGAATTGATGTTCCCGCGAACGGAAGCAAAGTGCTCACGTTTACTATAACGGCACCAAGCACGCAGCAGACATTAGTCAGCGATAATGCTGTAATAACGGGATTGAACCTGGGTTCCAATACAGTAACTACCAATGTAACGGATGTAACAACAGCAGTAATCACTACACATGTCATCGGAACTGTTGGTGGGACGACTGCAGGGGATAACACCTATAATATCGGTGATTCAGCGACACTTACAGCTAGCCCGGATCAAGGCTATATATTCGTGGGATGGTATGACAACACAGCAGGCACAGGTACTCCAGTAAGTATGGATTCAGCCTATACGTTTACCGTTCAGACGGATGAAGACTATTATGCTAAATTTGATACACTGCCTTTCGCTGAAAATGACACTTATAGTGTCTTGCGGGGAGATACGCTCACCGTTCCGGTGGCAGAGGGTATCTTACTGAACGATACAGATGCGGGTAATCGTCCACTTACGGCGGTGAATATCGGCTCAATCAGTGATCCGAGCAAAGGCGATCTTAATGTGAATTCAGATGGCTCATTTACGTTCGTGGCGGATAGCGAAGCGTCTGGTACTGTGACGTTCACCTACCAAGCTGATAATGGAATTGCCCTTTCGAATGAAGCTACGGTGACAATCACGATTACGCTACCCGTTTCTACACATGAGCCTGTGGCAGAAAATGATAATTATCGCATAAAGAGTGGGGATACACTCACCGTTCCAGTCGAGACAGGTTTGCTCTCGAATGATAAGGATGATGAGGATCATCCGCTCACCGTAATGAATATCAGCTCCATCAGCGATCCAAGTATGGGCACGCTGAATGTGGACCCAGACGGATCGTTCACGTTCAGTGCGGAGGAGAACACATTCGGTAAGGTGACGTTTACGTACCAAGCCTTTGACGGAACTGTTCATTCGAGTGTAGCGACGGTGACGATCACAATTACGATGCCAATCACTACGCATGTCATTGGGAATGATGGCGGCACGACTTCGGGTGATGATACTTATGGATTAGGCGAAACAGCTATAATTACGGCTAATCCGGCTGTAGGCTATTCATTCACAGGTTGGTATGACAATGAAGAAGGTACAGGCAGTCCAGTAAGTACAGCTGCGGCGTATACCTTTACTGTTCATGCAGCTGGAGACTATTATGCAAAATTCAGAGCGGTACCTGTTGCCAAGAATGACAGCTATCAGGTTGTCAGAGGAAATACGTTGACTGTCCCGGTAGAAAACGGAATCTTATCCAACGATACTAGCGCAGGGAATGATACCCTCATTGCAGTGAATATCAGTTCAATTAGCGACGCAAGCAAAGGTACGCTGACTGCCAGTTCCGACGGCTCCTTCACGTTCGAGGCAAAAGAAGAAGCTTCCGGCAGTGTAACGTTCACCTATCAAGCCTCTGACGGAACAGGTCAGTCCAATATAGCCACGGTGACAATCACAATGACCAACCCGAGCATTGCCGGAACGGTCATGGATAAAGAAACCGGGAATCCGATCTTAGGCGCAACAGTAATTCTACGTGACCTTGCAGGTAAAGAGAAGGGACGGGTCACATCGGATTCAGATGGCAAGTACATCTTTGAAGATGTTGTGATCAATAAATATATGTTAGAAGTGATTAGCGACAAGTATAGCCACGCTCATAGAGAAGTTTCCGTATCTACGGTCAACGGCAATGGGAACGGGGTTGTTATTCAGGACTTCGAGCTTGTGGAGTTCGAAATAACGTTGACAGCCAACCCATCGTCGATACTTGGTAACGGCACATCTACATCCATCTTTAAGTCGGTAGTGACTGATAAAGAAGGTCGTCCTCAGGCAGGGATTGAAGTCGTATTTGATGTGCCAGATACAACTTATGGTCATTTTGTTGGAAACTCCAACACAGTAAGTGTCTTAACGGATACCGATGGCATCGCAACTACAACCTTCACCGCGGCAGTTCTTGGTGGTACGGGGTCTGCGTCCATACCGCTGACAGCAACGGTTGACGATAAACCTAGAGGTCTCCATGTGAGTGACACCATCTATATTACCATTACCCCTGGTGTTATTACGGGCGTCGTCACAGACCAGGTAGGTCACCCTGTAAAAGGGGCTTTAATCAAAGTAAGCAAAGATTTTGACGGTGACGGCATTGCTGATTTTCATGCTGTTGCAGTTACAGCGGATGATGGAGTATACACCCTGGCTGTACCGCAGGGTAATGTGACGTACGATGTATCCATTACGAAGCAAGTAGATATTGGCGGACAGAAAAAATCCGTCACGTTTAATCAGAGTGTTCCAGTAAATGCCAGTGTGGATGGCCGATCCTTTGAGGGGAATAAAACAGTCTCTGGTGTTGTCTTGGTGGAAACATCACAGGGTGGATCCCTGGCACTCAACGGAACGGTGGGCGGCGGTTATACGGTTATAATCAATGACGGCAATGGGGCTCATACAGGCCAAGTTGACTCTGATGGAATATTCAATATCGACAGTGTGCTTAAGGGCAGCTACACTGCTAATGTCATCTATAACATTCCGCTTCCGGGCGGTGGAACACAACCTATTGTTGTCGGCCATGCTGATATTGAAATCAGTTCAGACGGACAAATCAGTATTAGTGAGGTACTCATTGACCCATACGGTACAATTACCGATTCCGTAACCGGTCGTCCAATATCCGGTGCAATCGTTACGCTTCATTACAGCAACGGAACGGTGGTCAACTTGCCACCTGTGGTCAATTTCCCACCAGCGGATAACGCGAACCCACAGACGAGCGATGCGACTGGGCAGTATGCGTTCATGGTATTTCCGCATACAGATTACTACTTAACCGCGACCAAAGCAGGATATAAGGACTTTGATAGCAGAGTTGTCGATACGAACCAGCCGCTAATTCATGTAGGTACGGAGATTGTGCTGTACGACTTTAGCATGACGCCACTGCCGACATCCAACGGAGGGGGTTCTCCAGTTGTAACGACTGATTCCGTCAGGCCGCCAGTCACAACGACCGAGCCTCCGACAACCATAACGACCAAGCCAATCGACTTTGCCACAGCCATTCTTGTGGACAAAATGAAGGGCAGAGAAGACGATATTCTAACCTTTACGGTGATTTACGCCAATAAAACGTTAACTGAGGCTGATGGATTGTATGTTAAATCTACGATCCCGGCGGGAATGAGTGTAGTTGATGCCAACGGCGGCGTTGTTACCGGCCAAGAAATAAAATGGAATGTTGGTAAGCTGGCGGGAGACACGCGTGGCCAACTGACGTTTAAATTAAAGGTTAACGAAATGACAGAAGGCGAGATCTATGCTTCTGTTACCGCAGAGGTCGGCTCAGATCATAAGCTTACGCTTATAAATACACAAGACGATACGTCCTTGATTAAAGTGATGTTGTACTCTAATCGTTATGAGCACAAACATGACCGTTATATTATGGGGTACCCAGACGGTAAGGTGAAACCGGAAAAGCTCATCACTCGTGCAGAGATTGCAGCTATTTTTGCCCGGACGCTTCATTTGCAAGATGAGGTTCGACACGTCGAGCTGTACAGTGATGTTGCTACAGATTACTGGGGTGCCGATTATATCGAAGCTGTTGCAAATAAAGGAATATTTAAAGGCTATGCGGATCATACATTCAGACCGGATCAGCCCATTACAAGAGCAGAGCTGGCAACAGCCATTGCGCGTTATCTTGGTGTTGCCAAAGAGCTGAAGATGGACCATATCTTGAGAATCAGTTCGTTTACAGATATTGAGGGGAACTGGGCGGAGCAGTCCATCGATGAAGTTTTTCGTTTCGGTATCGTATCAGGGTATAAAGATGCTTCCTTCCAACCTGGAAGTCAGATTACCCGAGAGGAAGCCGTTAAGATGATTAACGGAATGCTGTATAGAGGTCCTCTGACTGGAGCGGAACCTTCATATCCAGACAACCGTTTGGACAAATGGTCATTTGGACATGTTGAGGAAGCAACGAGAACCCATACGTTTAAGATCAATGAAGATGGCTCCGAAACGATGCTGAAGTACATCCCCGAAGATCTGTGGTAATCTTGCATCGTGAACATACTTGAACTTAATAGAATGTGCACGCTATCTTGAGCTAATCTGAGGAATCGAATAGATTCCTCAGATTTTTTTACTATCCGGTGAGGTGCATACAAGTTGGTGAGTGGATCGGAAAACGTTAGATACCAGAAAAGAGCCGCAAAGTATGCGGCTCATTGTACTATAGTTATTCCGTGCCCATCCATTTACCTTTTAGCGACCGCCCGTATTCGAAGCCCAGACAGGAATCCAACTATTTGGATAATAGTCATTGGTCAGAGTTGTGTTATAGAGAACTAGATTACCATCACTTTGCATGACTAGTGTGTCACCTGTTGTGTTAGATGGTAAGCTGCCCCCATGATGACCTGGAATCCATGAGGTGGTGTTGGGAGACCAAGCAGCTACCTGTACAGAAGTATCAATCACCAAAACTTTATCCCATCCCCAACCAGTGTAATATTCGTATTTACCTGTAGCCGGGTTGAAACCATAACGATAACCATATTGGTACACATCTTGATATTTCATGCCATATTTATACATGACAGGTTTTCCGTATTGTGGTTCAAACTTGAACGAAAGAGCCCCACTGTTACTGGTACCGCTACTCCAAAGAGAAGAACCATTCTGATAGATGACAAAATTCCCGTCATTCTGCCAAATGGCTGAAAATCTGCCATCCTGCGAAGTGAGATAGTCTCCCTTAGCCATACTTTGGCCGATCGTGAGCTTATCTCCAAGATAGCCGGCAGAAGCGGTCGCTGGTACGGCAAATGCAAGAATCAACAAGCAAGCCAAAAAAACTCGAAAAGATTTGGGGAAAAATAAATGATTCATTGGACACACTCCTATATTCCTTAGAATGGTTGAGACTTCATACGTAATACCATAAACTCTTACAGATCATGCATATGGCGACGCAGTGTTCGGTTAGGAGTGGTGAAAGAGCAATCAACACATCCCCCAATGATAATTAAAGGGAAATCAGATATACAGCGCTCTCCGGTTCACCTCCTTTAATAGACAAAATTAGTGGCTTGAATGCACTATATGTAAATGGATGTGTTGCCTGGAGTGGAGGGGTTGAGAGCTCAATGGAAACTTGTTATTCAGCTGACTATGTAGGTGATTGCTTCAAATATATTACTTTTTATTCCATTATAGCAACTAAAAAGATAAAATACATTATTTTCTATGAAAATCTATCTATTCAATAGAGGAAGACATCTGCTTGGGAAATGATATATTTTTATTTGTGGGTATAGGAATTCGAACGTATGTGTCGAATTGATTAGATTAAATTTGAAGTATTTAAGAGGGAATTGATTTTATTGAGTAGTCCAGAGAGCGTTAAGAGGAGGAGCATATGTATTTAAGGAAGAAGATTGGAATTATTGTTCTGGTGGTATCCCTAATGGCAGGATTGTTGTGTCTCAAAGCATCAGATAAGGTGTATGCTGCGGCTCCAACATCAACAATTTCGATGGAATATGCGCTGCTGGGAATTGGCAGCACCGCAAAGGTATTCTTTACGTTCTCAGAACCGGTACAAGGGTTGGACAATGGAGACTTAACGGTTCCGGAAAGCGGCACACTGACTGCACCGGTCTCTTCGGATGGAGGTTATACGTGGACGGCAACTCTCACACCTAAACCAGATATTACAGATGCGACCAACGTCATAACCCTGAACAACGAAGGTGTGATGAATCTAGACGGTATTGTAGGTGTGGGCACGTCCACTTCGAGTAATTATACTATTGATACATTAAGACCGACAGCAACCATTGTTGTAGCCGATACGGCTCTAACCGCTGGGAAGACATCACTGATCACCATCGCATTTTCCGAAACAGTGACCGGCTTTAACGTTGCCGACCTATTAGTAGAGAATGGTACGGTGAGAGGCCTTAGTTCCTCCGATGGAGGTATAACATGGACCGCGACATTAACGCCAGATATTGGTATCACCGATGCGACCAACATTATCACGCTTGATAATACCGGTATTCGTGATATTGCGGGCAATACGGGTACGGGGACAACGCCTTCGAATAATTATGAGATCTATACCGCCCGGCCAACGGCAACGATTGTCGTAGCCGAGACAACGTTGAATATTGGCAAGATGTCTGATGTGACCTTCACCTTCTCTGAAGCAGTGACCGGTTTTACGCTAGCCGACCTTGTGGTGACGAATGGAACTATTACCAATCTGGCTACGAATGACAATATTACGTATACAGCAAAATTTACTCCTACCGCCGGCATCACTGCGGGAACGAACAAGATTACACTCCATAATACGGGTGTAGTGAATCAGGGCGGCATATCAGGTACAGGTACAACGGATTCCAATACCTTCGCCATTGATACGGTCAGACCGACAGCAACCATTAACGTCGCCGATATGATTCTGACTGCCGACAAGACATCAGAGGTCACCTTTACATTTTCGGAAGCAATTACAGGATTTACTAATGAGGACCTGACCGTTGCAAATGGTACGCTGAGTACTGTGCATACATCTGATGAGGGGATTACATGGACTGCGACATTGATACCAACTGTAGGAATTGATGATGGAACCAATGTCATTACGCTTGATAATTCGGGCATTAGCGATATGGCAGGCAACGCAGGCACAGGAACGACTACTTCGAATAATTACGCAGTCTATACCTCCCGACCAACGGCAACGATTGTTGTAGCTGATGGAACGCTGACTCTTGGCAAAACATCCTTGGTAACAATCACATTCTCTGAGGCAGTGTCAGGTTTTGATAACACAGATCTGACGATTGCAAGCGGTACACTGACTACTGTCCGTTCAACCGATGGGGGAGTGACGTGGACAGCAACGTTAACCCCGCATGCGAATGTGAACAAATCGGTCAATGTCATCACCCTTCAAAATACGGGAGTGTCCAATGGTGCAGGTAACGCAGGACAGGGAATAACGGAGTCGAATCCGTACTCTGTTTTTACTGTACAGCCGGTACAAACAACAAGTCCGAGCAGTCCTTCTGCACCAGTCGCCCCGATAGACAATATAGTCAAATCAACAACAGGTAAAATAACCGTTCCGATTGGTAAGTCAGGGTTGGTTAGCCTGGGCAAAGAGATTGAAATCTCAATTCCAGCAGGGGCATCATCTCGTGAGCTGACTTTATCCATTGATAAAGTTTCCAATACGGAACCTTTGCTAACACATAAAGAAATTCTGGCCAGCCCGGTATTTGAACTTATGAAGAATTTTACGGAGAACTTCCTCATACCGATAAAACTGACGTTTACATTTGATTCAACAGGTCTTGAGCGTCATCATTCGGCAGCTGTTTTTTATTTTGATGAAGTGAACAAGACATGGGAGAAAGTAGATGGAGGTATTATTCAAGGGAATCAAATCACAGTCGAGGTCAATCACTTCACGAAGTATGCTGTCCTTGTTGTTGATCAAACTAGTGGAAAGCCCATCTTGAATACTCCAGTTGAACCGGCGACGGGATTGGACTTTAGCGACATCTCGGGACATTGGGCTGAAGCAAGAATTCAACAAGCGTTAAGCAGCGGTATAATCACCGGATATCCCGATGGAACGTTTAGTCCGGGGAAGAACGTTACACGTGCTGAGTTCTCAGTCATGCTGATGAACGCGTTGAATTCACAAAAAGCTGGGGCAGAACTGGTATTCTCAGATACAACGGAAATCGGATCTTGGGCCAAATGGGCAGTCTCGCAAGCAGTGCAGGAGGGCATTCTTAGCGGTTATCCCGACGACACGTTCCGGCCGAATGCCAATATCACACGTGTCGAGATGGCCATGATGGTTGCGAATGCGCTTAAGGTACCTACTACAGGCAATGCTGCAACATTTTTTTCAGATGATAAATCTATTCCTGTGTGGGCAAAAACCTCTGTGGCCGCGCTGAAGGAACGTGGCCTTGTCGAAGGAATGGGAAACAATAATTTCATACCTAAATCACCAACCACTAGAGCAGAGGCCGTTGTTCTATTAATGAACATGTTAGAGCATAAAGAATTATAGTTAACCGAGCAATATCTCGATCTCTATATTTTATGAGCCGTTATATGAAGGTAATAAGGGCACCCTGCGGGGTGCCTTTATGTTTAGCCAGTAGTAAACACACCTCTTCTCTATCATTCTCCCAAATATTTTTACAACCATTTGATATTTTCTATGACTTTTCTGAATTGAACTATGGTAAAATATCTCAGGATCGATAATTGGAGAGGGGTTATGTAATTCATGTCTTGGAAAAACGTTCTGGGCAAAAGCACAATTCGTATCGCTACTACTGCACTATTACTCACACAACTACTGGGGGCAGCAGGTTCAGTCTCTGCCGCAGGCAATGATGTAGAAGTACACTTGATTGGAATCAATGATTTTCACGGTCAGTTAGATACCACATCGATCGTTGGTGATAAAAAGGCAGGATCGGCTCCAATTCTAGCAACCTACCTGAAAGAAGCTCAAGCCAAATATGAAAACTCCCTACTCTTCCATAATGGAGATTCTGTTGGTGCATCGGCTCCGGTCTCATCTATGGATCGCGACGAGCCTACCATGGAATGGATGAATATGATGGGATTTGATGTAGGGTCTCTGGGGAATCATGAATTTGACCAAGGTGTTGCTGCTTTGAAGGCACAGATCTTTGGTGGCCTGGATCCAAAAGAAGGTAAGGTAACACATGCTGGTGCAAAATTTGATTACGTTAATGCAAACGTCATTGAAACCGCTACCGGAAAAACACTGATCAAGCCTTATGTAATCAAAGAAGTAGGCGGAGTCAAAATTGGATTCATCGGACTAGTGACCAAATCAACACCTGGCAAAGTATCCCCATCGGGTACAGCTGGTGTGCGTTTCTTAAGTCCGGAAGAAGAAGTTGAAGCCGTTAATAAATATGCAAAAGAATTGCAAGATCAAGGTGTAGAAACGATCATCGTGTTGGCACATGATCCAGCAACCACCAAAGAAGGCGTAACGACTGGAGAAGCAGCTGATCTGGCAAAAGCTTTACCAGCAGATTCCCCTGTTGACGTAATCGTTGCAGGTGACAATCATGCTTTGGCTAACGGTGAAGTGAACGGAAAGCTGATTGTTCAAGCGTATTCTTATGGTACGGCTTTTGAAGATATCAAGCTTATGATTGATCCTGCAACGGGGGATGTAACTGAAAAATCAGCTACGGTTACAACGACTCTCCAAGAGGGTGTAAAAGAAGACCCTGAAACATTGGCAATTATCAAGAAATCATTGGACAAGCACCCTGAACTGACGAAGCCAGTGGGCACAACAGATGGTTCTGTTTTGCGTACAGATGCCTACAATAATGAAGCGCCTCTGGGCAACCTGATTGCAGATGCAATGCGTGCTGCTGACTTTGGGGATAAAGCAAGCGCTGCTGACTTCGCATTTATGAATCCAGGTGGTATTCGTGCCGATCTGCCAAAAGGCGATGTAACCTTTGCTGATCTTGCGAAAATTCAACCATTCGGTAATACATTAGTGAAACTGGAGCTGACTGGCGAACAGGTTAAAACCTTGTTGCAACAGCAATGGGGTACCAATGCTGACGGCACACCAAACACCAAGACACTACAAATCTCGGGTTTGAAATACGCTGCAGATTTCAACAAGCCTGTTGCAGAGCGCATTACGGGTCTTAGTCTGGAAGACGGCACAGCCATTGATCCTGCAAAAACATATACGGCTGTCGTTAACAACTTCATGGCTGCAGGCGGAGACAACTATAAAGTGCTGATGGATGCCAAATCATCCTTGGCAGGTCCGATCGATCTGGATGTATTCTACGATTACATTGTCAAAACATTTAAAGGCGGTAACATTGAAGCTAAGAATGAAGGACGTATCACTAACGTGGCTGCATCTACTGAGCCAACAGAAACGCCTGCGACTACAGAAGTCATTTCTCGTGCTGAATTTGTAAGTGCGTTGGTGGATATGTTGAAATTAAATGAAGTAACTACAGCACCTGCATTCAAGGATGTAGCGGTTGATGCGACCTATGCAGATGCGATTGCTGAAGCTACGCATGCTGGATTCATCCAGGGCTACGGTGGAAACTTCTATCCTGATCGGGATATCACACGCGAGGAAGCTGCTACAATTCTTGCTAAATTGGTAAAAGGTCAAGCGACCGATAAAGAGACTGCCACGATTATTGCTAGTTTCGAAGATGGTAAATCCGTGTCTGCCTATGCAATGAAACCTATGGTAAAACTGATTAATAAAGGTATTCTTGGTGGAACAGATCAAAAATCACTTCAACCAAAACAAGGCCTTACTACTAATGATGCCAAAGCATTAATTGAGAAAACAGTTGCAGCTAAAGCTTCATAATGTAGAACTTATTTAAACCTTATAATCAAAGGGGTTCTTCCTGGTAAAGGAAGAGCCCCTTTTCCTTTTTCCCTATGGCGTCTGGATGAGGTAGACGATACTCTATCATATACTTCAGGTTGATCGACAAAAAAGTGTTTCTATGATAGGGTTGAGGCATCCCAAAGGCATTCTACTCTTCCGAGTAGAGTGCCTTCATGTATATCATGGGAGCTTACATTAAATGTATTTTAAAATCAAATGGATGGTATTTGGAGGTGGTGATGCTATGTTTCTCTCTTTAGCCCCAACAGGGGATGGTTGGATGTGTATGAAAAATGTAAAAATATCATTTATTAAAGAGGAGCGAACATAGCATGACTACTACTTTTCAAGCGGAAAAACGCATTCCATTAAATTCTTCCCGACTTAGGGACCTACGTAAATCCGGGCGTTTGCCAGGCATTGTTTTTGGCAGAAATACGGAGAATGAGATGGTTCATATTCCAACAATAGATTTTCAAAAATGGTTGAAGCAAGGGGCAACTGGTTTTATTGAGTTGCAGTTTGAAGGTAAAGACTCAGTGACCGTATTATTGGAAGACCTCCAACGTGACTCGGTTACACGAGATTTGATTCATGTGGATTTTCAACAGGTGCAGACCCATGAGATCATGCGCACTAAAATTCCTGTCAAGTTCAACGGCACACCGATTGGCACAAAACAGGGCGGAGTTGTGCAAGTTCAATTAGCTTCTATTGAAGTGGAGGCATTGCCGAGACACTTGCCAACGTCGATTGAATTTGACATTAGCACGATGGAGCTTGGAGAAACACTACATGTCAGTGATGCAACGTTTGCACCAGATGTGACGGTGATCTCTGAGGGAAATGAGTCTCTTCTCTCTGTAGTTAAACCTTAAAAATCCCAAATTCGCAGAGCCGAACAACTCGAAATTAGCCGTACGGATAATAATCTGTACGGCTAATTTGTGCATCACTATAATGGAAATAAGATACATATATAGGACGGTGAGCGAAAAGAAATGGACAAATTAAAGAATGGTGGATTCTATAAACTGAAGTTTTTCATCACTCCTGAAGAGTTGAAAGGTCTATTACAGATTTTCGAGCAGAGACAGGTGCAATTCCGTCATACCAATGCTGCCCGGACAGAGCATGATTATAGTCAGGTGTATGAGGCGTATCAGACGTTCTATCAGTATTATGTGGCAGGAGAACAGAGAAATGATGTTCGTCCCTTCTTTATATATTCCATTTCTGTTGCGTCCGATCAGGAAAGTTCAGGATTTTTTGTGAGAAATGAAGGTGTTTCTTTCCCATATCACGCACAATGGGCAGAGGATGAACTGCCGTACATCATGCTTTCATTTCCGAAAGGCGTTCAGGTTAATTTGGAAGACGAAAAAGGAAAATACTATATATATGAGGATATCCGGGATCATATGCAGCTGACCTATGCGTTTTTCGATGAGATTAGGGACTCTATCCAAAAAATAACAAAGCCGCTTCGCTTCTCGGCACAGGACACAGATGCGATGAAGGAACAGAAGCCCTCTGTGCGTATAAGCCATGATGCAATGCAAGAATTGAGCCAATCCTGGATTTTTAATAAATATGGACTTGTGATCCAGGGCAAATAGTCAAGCGAAAATTCCCCTCTTAACCATCGGACAAACACACTTTTTCAACCTTGTCCACTTCTATCCCTGACCAAATCTCAATCTATTGCATTTACTAAACTATCAAATTAAAGGAGGTTTTGAGAATGGGAAATAGAAGAGTACGGAGTTATCCCCTGGTTCGAATATACAATTCCACATCATTTAATGCTTCAGGAAAAGTAGAGTATGCATCTCTCTTTTGCAGCGATGACAACTATGTTGTACAGCGTGATGAGACTTGGCAGGCTTCTTCACGTGGGGTGTGCTTGGTGACAAGAATTACGGCAACGGTTAGAACACCGAGTGGCAACATCGAAGCTGAACCATATACGTCCTCGGGCACGTCTTACAGCCAGTTTGCCATCATACAGGTAGGACCAAACCGTTTCCAGGTTACACGTGTAGTAAGTACACCGAGACGAGGTTGCCGGAAATAAGAATTCAGGATATGAACGTAATCTGAGCAGTAGCTCCCATTCAACCCAAAGCAACGACTCGCCCAGTCTACTAAGGGCGAGTCGTTTCCTTATCATGAAGTGGCAAATCAATGCTTCTGATACCATAATATGCGGCGATACATGGAGGAATCTTTCAAGCGCCGAAAAGGGCGCAAGTCGGGTTGATAATTCCCTTCAATAATCCAAATCCGAGCTTTCTGATCGATTCCAATGTCAAAGCCGACTTGTCTAAGATCAGGGTTGTGTTCTGCCAATTGTTTGGCAGCGAGGAGTGCAGTTCGTTCTGCCTGGACCAGCAAAGTCCGGCCTCCGACACCTGCAAGTTGCAGTGCCTTAAGCGCAGGCAAGGTACGGCTGGTCACATTCGTGACTAGATATCCTCGCGATGCGACCTTGGCATAAGCGCCAGTTACTTTCCACTTCGATGGCGCTTCCCTTTTGCGTTGAACCATGATCCGAAGATCAAACGGTTTGTTGCGAATTCGAGCCAATTGCAGGCGTTGCTGGACAATGTAGGTGTGATCTTTATAGGATTTGTCGAGCCATTCGAGCAGCTGATCTGTATTCAACAGGGTAATGGTATGATTCTCATTCTGAATTCGATAGGTATTGGAACGCTGACGTTCAATGAACACGATATCCCTTCCATAGCTTCCATTGCAAGGTTTCAGGACCAAGCCTGGGTAGTGTTGCAACATATGTGTTAACGATTCCTTCTCAAGAAGCTGTGTCTCGGGTAACCGCTCGGCGAGTAAGGGCACACTGTGGAGTGTGCGATACTGCAACCATTTGTCTCGTTGAAATAACATCGAAATCACTGCCTTTTTAAGGGTCTATACTTATTCTAATGTATATAAATCATCCATATAAGCTGTCATTCGTCTAAATTGGAGCGGAAACTCAGTGCATACTTTACAACTTTCATGAAGATTCAACGTAAAAATAACCCGTTCCGGGGATCAGATCGTTCTTACACGTACTTGAGATCCTAGGTGTTGGAATCCTGCCCGGGATAAAGGCAGTATCCATGTATTTCATTCCAGATCATGGTATATTTCTAGTATTAAATAATGTAGGGAGATTCTATATGCATAATCAATTCATCAAAAGGTTGATCGTTTTATGTATGGTTTTTGTGCTATTACCAACAACGAGTGCGCTGGCTTCGTCGTCGCTTATTAAGGACCCAGTCCTGGCCAAAGTTATTCGAGCAGATTTGAAGCTATCGGCTAAGAAGGAAATAAAGGCTGGCGATTTGAAGAAATTAAAATCCATATATGCTATGGAAACGAAAAGCAAGATTTCTAACCTGCAAGGTCTTGAACATGCCGTTAATATGACAGATCTATTCTTGCCTGGCCAAAATATAAAAAATATCAAACCTCTCAACAAGTTAAAGAAATTAACGTTCTTAGCTGTTGAAGGAAATCAGATTACAGATATCTCGCCACTATCAGGTCTGACCAATCTGCAAAATCTGGTTATGGATGATAACAAAATCAAAAGCCTGGCTCCATTAAAAAATATGCCTAAACTGAGAAGTCTACTTGCCAGTGGTAATCAGGTGACCGATCTGAGTCCTCTTCAGAAATTAAAGCTGGAATGGGTCATTATGAATGATAATAAAATTCAGGATCTGACACCTTTAAAAAATCATCCGACCTTGGAGTATCTATATGTAGAAGATAACCTCATTAAGGATATTGCAGTGCTCGATACCATCCCGCATCTGACAGAGGTGTATCTGGCGAACAATCCGTTAAATGATCGTGCTGAGCAGGTAGTAGAGCAACTGGAGAAGAAAGGCGTCGTTGTAAGTTTGGTAAGCGATGATACGGATCAGGCGCAGTAAGTTCTGTCTCGGCTAAAGCAGATTAAATTATTTATATCGGAAAAGGTTAATCCCTCATTATATGGAACAAAAACAAAGAAGGCCGCAGATCATTCTGACGGCCTTCTTTCGGTATGTTGGATAGGAACGCTCGGTAACAACTTTCTCGCTTTTCCATTTGCCCACCAATATTACTCCACTTCGATCTCCTTCACCGTCTCCCCCTCAACCAGCACCGGCTGATAGTAGGTGTTCGTTGGCAGATCCTTTTTGCCTTGCAGATTCTTGATTACCCAGTCGGCAGCATCACGGCCCATCTGCTCTTGCGGATGAGTTAGTGTGGTGAGCCGGATGTTGGCGTTCTTGGCGATATACGAATTGTCCTGTCCAATGATGGATAACTCATCCGGGATCGAGATGCCCAGTTGCCTACAGGCGTGCACAACTTCAAGACCTACTTCATCGTTGTAACAGACGATTGCGGTCAGCGAATCTCTGTTTTCATCCAGATACGTTGCTACATTGGAGGATAACTCCGGTTTCGATGCGGTATCAAAGGAAAGCACTTGATCAGGATGGAACCGTAACTTCGCTTCACCAAGTGCTTTGATATACCCCTTCATCCTGTACTTACCCTGCAAATCATCCATTTTCGCAATAATGCCGATCTGGGTATGACCTTTGGCGATCAATTCACGTGTGGCGAGATAACTGGATTGCACGTCATCCAGACAGAAGAACGGAACCTCCAGCTCTTCATAAAAGGCATTAATCATCGTAAACGGTACATCCTGCTCCTTGAATGACAGGTAGTATGCAATATTGGGATTATACAGATTACTTTTGGTCGGTTCGACAATCAGGCCATCCACACCGTAGGAGAGCATCATTTCGAGTGCTTTTTTCTCCTGTGCCACATCATTATTGGTGCTGGCGAGCAGTAGCGAATAGTTGTCCTCATTCAGACGACTCTCTATACCGCGGATAATGGAAGGAAAGATGTAATCCGAGATGTATGTTGTGATTACGCCAATCGTTTTCTTTGACGTATTGCCGCCTGATCGTGATCGATACTGATTACTAACGTAGGTTCCTGAACCCTTTTCGCTTCGTAAAAATCCTTCGTTTGATAACTCCAAAATGGCCTTCCGCACCGTCTGGCGACTTACATTGTAGCTTTCCTGTAATGCCAGCTCGGTTGGAATCTGTTCGCCTATGCTATATGCCCCCGAGAGGATATGACTCTTTATATCATCAATGATGACCTGGTATTTTGGCTTCACGTAGTCCACTTCTTTCATCGTTACTCATCTATATCAACCTTGTTGTTCAAATAGTTGTACGTACATATTTTAGCATGATTCAGTTTGAATGCATATAAAACAGCATATTTTTCGAAGTAAACCGTACATATCCGGCCTTTTTGCAAAGAGGTGTACCTTACAGCATAGCCATTTTATAGCTGTATAAGACCTTTGAATGGTCAGTTAGAGTACAATATGTGTCCTTTGTAAGTATAACTATTATATATGATTGACAAATGTACGTACAAAAAATATACTAAGGCTGTCAGAAAAGGAAAGCGCATTCTTTGAAAACACAGATTTTTGAACAACCTCTTATACAAAACTCATGATTAGTTACTGCATAAGTAGAAGCTTCACCTTATATATGCATCCTTAGGGATGTGGAATCACAACCGGAGAGGGGATACACGTGATTATGAGTCAATTGGACTTGAAAGAAGCCATCACTAATGGCGCTACTTCGCTCGGAATTGAATTTGGATCAACGCGGATTAAGGCGGTGTTGATTGACGAGCGTTTTGAGACCATCGCGTCAGGCAGTTATGAATGGGAGAACCTCCTGAAAGATGGATATTGGACGTACAACCAGGAGGATATCATCACAGGTCTGCAAACGGCTTATCGTGAGATGAAGCAAGATGTGGAACAGAAATATGGAATTACGCTGCGAACGGTCGGTTCGATCGGATTCTCGGCCATGATGCACGGATATGTGGCATTGGATAGCGCGGGCGAACTGCTGGTGCCTTTCCGCACCTGGCGTAACGCAACGACGGGAGCAGCTGCTAGGGAGCTGACGGAACTTCTGCAATTCAATATTCCTGAACGCTGGAGCATTGCCCACTTGTACCAAGCCATCTTAAACGAAGAGGTACACGTACCTCAGATCGATCATCTGACTACTTTGGCTGGGTACATCCATTGGTTGCTGACAGGCAATAAGGCGATTGGCATCGGCGATGCTTCAGGCATTTTCCCAATTGACGAGGCTACACATAATTACCACCCATCCATGATCCAACAGTTCGATGAACGGATCGCAGGCAAAGGTTATCCGTGGAAGGTCGAGGACCTGCTTCCGAAGGTATATCTCGCTGGTGAGAACGCAGGTGCATTGACAGAAGCGGGAGCCAAGTTGCTTGACCCTTCGCAAGATCTGCAAGCAGGCATTCCGCTCTGCCCGCCAGAGGGCGATGCCGGAACGGGTATGGTGGCAACGAATAGCGTGAAGAAACGTACGGGGAACATCTCGGTTGGCACCTCGGTGTTTGCCATGATCGTACTGGAGAAGGAACTATCCAAAGTGTATCCGGAGATCGATATGGTCACCACGCCGGATGGTAGCCCAGTAGGGATGGTGCATGCCAACAACTGTTCCAGTGATATCAACGCATGGGTGGGACTGTTCCGTGAGTTTTCTCAAGCGATGGGATATGAAGTGGATAACGGCAAGTTGTTCAGCGTGCTGTTTAACAAGGCTTTGGAGGCAGACCCTGATGGTGGTGGCTTGCTTAGCTACGGTTACTACTCCGGCGAGAACATTACGGGACTTGAGAAAGGCCGTCCATTGTTCGTCCGCTCCCCGGAAAGCAACTTCAATCTGGCGAACTTCATGCGGACACATCTGTTCAGTGCATTCGGTGCACTCAAGCTGGGTATGGACATTTTGACAGAGGAAGAGAATGTAGCCATTGATAGTATTTTGGCACACGGTGGTCTGTTCAAGACTCCTGTCGTCGGACAACGGATTGTAGCTGCTGCGATGAACGTACCGGTCTCGGTAATGTCTACCGCTGGTGAAGGCGGGGCATGGGGCATGGCACTTCTGGCTTCGTACATGATTAACAAGGATCAAGAGGAGAGCCTGGATGTGTTCCTGGAGCAGAAGGTCTTCAACGATGTTGAGGGAGTCGAAGTGGCGCCGGATGCATCCGATGTGAAGGGATTTGAAGCATTTATCGAACGCTACCGGAGTGGGCTCACAATTGAACAATCAGCTGTAGATCATCTGGTAGAGAACGGGAGGGAATAACATATGTTAGAACAACTGAAAGAAGAGGTATTCCAGGCGAATCTGGAACTGCCCAAGCATGGACTTGTAAAATTCACTTGGGGTAACGTTAGCGCAATCGATCGGGAAAGCGGTCTGTTCGTCATTAAACCAAGTGGCGTTAGCTACGATGTGATGAAAGCAAGCGACATGGTTGTGGTTGATCTGGACGGTAACGTGGTGGAGGGTGAGATGAGACCTTCCTCGGACACCGCAACACATGCCGTACTATATAAGCATTACTCGGAGATTGGCGGCATCGTGCACACACACTCCACATGGGCGACCATCTGGGCGCAAGCCGGACTTGATGTTCCTGTAATGGGAACCACACATGCGGACACGTTCTATGGAGCGGTGCCTTGCGCACGTTTCCTGAACCAGGACGAGGTGGATCGCGGATACGAAGCGGAGACAGGACGCGTCATTATTGAAACGTTCGAACAACGTGGAATTGATGTGATGGCGGTTCCGGCAGTTTTGCTCCATGGTCACGCACCATTTACGTGGGGGAAAGATGCCAAGTCGGCGGTGGTGAACAGTGTCGTGCTGGAGGAAGTGTGCAAAATGAACCTGTACGCGCGGCAGTTGAACAACTTCGCGAAGGAACTGCCACAAGGCATCCTGGATAAACACTATCTGCGCAAACACGGCAAAGACGCGTATTACGGACAGAAGTAATCTGATTATGTATCGATCGGATGACACTAATTCAATCGAATAGGTCTTATGCTACTACTGCCAACGAAGTTGTATAAAACTTTACACGATAACGGAGGGTGCAGAACCAATCTGTAGAAGCGAAGCGCTCGCGTTTATAACCGGAATATCATCATTATTAAAATTGATCAAAGAAATCCGGGGATAACCAGCGATCGGAAGATGGTACTGCAATCGGAGTGACAAGTGTAAACCCATAATGTTCAACTATAAAATAATGAAATGAGGATGATTATATGTCAGCAGCAAAAGAATTCTGGTTTGTGGTCGGTTCACAGCACTTGTACGGAGAAGAAGCGCTGGGCGAAGTAAAAGCTAACGCACAGAAAATTACGGATGCCCTTAATGCCAGCGGCGTACTGCCGTACCCGCTTGTATTGCAGGATCTGGCGGTAACCGCAGATAAAATCACGAGCATCATGAAAGAAGTCAACTATCGCGACGAAGTAGCAGGTGTCATCACATGGATGCATACCTTCTCCCCGGCGAAAATGTGGATTCGTGGTACAAAATTGCTGCAAAAACCTTTGCTGCACTTGGCGACTCAATTCAACGAAAGCATTCCGTGGGCAACCATCGATATGGATTTCATGAACTTGAACCAAGCGGCACATGGTGACCGCGAATATGGCTTTATTAATGCTCGTTTGAAAAAACAAAACAAAATCGTTGTTGGCTACTGGGAGCGCCCGGAAGTGCAACAACAGGTTGCAGACTGGATGGACGTAGCGGTTGCCTTTAACGAAGGCTTCAACCTCAAAGTCGCTCGCTTCGGAGATAACATGCGCAACGTTGGCGTGACCGAAGGCGATAAAGTGGAAGCACAGATCCAATTCGGATGGACGGTTGATTACTTCGGCATTGGCGACCTCGTGCAATACGTGAACGCCGTAACGGAGCAGGAAATCGATGATCTGATTGCTCAGTATAAAGACCTCTACGAATTCGATTATGGTACGAACAGCAAGGAAGCTTGGGAAGCCAGTGTACGTGTGCAAGCAAGCTATGAGATTGCGATCAAACGTTTCCTGGACGAAGGTGGTTACAGTGCCTTCACGACGAACTTCGAAGATCTGCATGGCATGAAACAACTTCCGGGTCTGGCTGTGCAACGCCTGATGGCGCAAGGGTACGGATTTGCCGGTGAGGGTGACTGGAAAACAGCTGCACTGGATCGTTTGCTGAAAATCATGGCCCATAACGAGAACACGGGCTTCATGGAAGATTACACCTACGAAATGGCTGCTGGACAGGAAGCAATCCTGCAATCCCACATGCTTGAAGTAGATCCTACACTGGCTAGCACGAAACCTAGAATTATCGTGTCCCCACTGGGTATTGGCGATCGCGAAGATCCCGCACGTCTTGTGTTCGATGGCAAGGCAGGCGAAGGGGTCGTGGTATCCATGGCAGACTTCGGTACCCACTACAAACTGCTGATCAATGAAGTATCTGCATTCGAGCCTACCGTTCCAGCACCTAACCTGCCGGTAGCGCGTGTATTGTGGAGCGTGAAGCCGAACTTCCAGGATGGCGTTAGAGCATGGATCGAAAATGGTGGCGGTCACCATACGGTTGTATCCTTGAACCTGACGACAGATCAGATCGTGACATATGCGAAGCTGGTGA
Source organism: Paenibacillus sp. FSL R5-0517 (assembly GCF_037974355.1). Taxonomy (NCBI): domain Bacteria; kingdom Bacillati; phylum Bacillota; class Bacilli; order Caryophanales; family Paenibacillaceae; genus Paenibacillus; species Paenibacillus sp. FSL R5-0517. The sequence goes on along the minus strand of NZ_CP150235.1, from coordinate 6,811,998 downwards.
ATCTGGAGTACGTTATTATTAAGTAAAAGTGGATTGGCAGCTACTGCCCTGAACGTATACAATTTTTTCTCTGTGGCCGGGGGTTAACCCTCGGCCCTTTGTTTGTTATGCTGAGAAGCATGATAATGAGCTGAGCATGGGTTTGATTTTCCATCGAAAAGGGATAAAAAATGAAGGAGGTAAGGAAAGGATATGTACACAAAAGAAAGCTTGATGCAGCAACTGGAGCAGCTTGGTTTGGATCGCCAAGGTACGTTGCTTATGCACTCTTCAATGAAGAGTGTGGGCGAGGTTGAAGGTGGAGCAGATACGGTGTTGGATGCCGTTAGCGATTACATGGAAGACGGATTGTTGGTGCTTCCCACTCATACGTGGTCTACCATTAATGCGGATAACCCAATGTTCCACGTGGAAAATTCTGTATGCTGCGTAGGCATTCTGCCTGAGCTTTTCCGTAAACGTCCGGGCGTGGTTCGTTCGTGGCATCCTACGCACTCGGTAGCGGCACTCGGAAGAGATGCAGAGGTGTTTACGAAGGATGATCATCTCTTCGATACACCGTGTGCGAGAGGTTCAGCATGGGGGAAACTGCTGGATCGGAAAGCGACAATCTTGTTAGTGGGCGTTGACTTGAAGCGGAATACATTTATCCATGGCGTCGAAGAGTGGGTGGACATCCCTGGCAGAATGACGGACGAGCATGAGATGTTATATACGGTTTTACCGGATGGAAGCCAGATTTCAGTACCGTCCCGCAGACATAGTGGGTTGCCATGGTCGGAGCATTTCTGGAAAGTAGACGATGTGCTGGTTCGCGAAGGCGCGATGCGTAAAGGACAACTTGGGGATGCCGTTGTTAGAGTGTGCGATGCGGTTAAGACGTCAGAGGTAATTACGGAGTTGCTGAAGGAAAATCCAGACTTATTCTCAGACAATGAACCCTTTTATTCCCCTAAATATGAAGCTGATCTGGTCGGAATGAGTCATGAAGCATATCTCAGAAACGAGGCACGTTATAAGCAACAATTGGAGCTGTTGATCGCTGAGAAGCAGATCGTTGAAGGCGAACGTTGACTTGATCATGAACAAGCCATAGCCAAGATACGGGAAGAGTAGATGTTCCTGATCAGAAGGTTAAGTACTACTGCCGGAGAGATGAACTCCGCGAAAGATATGGGTCATTTGAATCAAACCAATTGCTGGCTGGCCGCTCGTTTGGATATGGGCGGTTTTTTTTTTGTGGAACAGTCAGATCCCTTCACAAAAACGCAAAATAGATCAGGATTTCGATCAGAGGTTGGTCAGACTTCCAGTGTATGGGCTACTCACCCTTATGGTGGTGTGATAAGATATGGTTAAATTAACCAATGTTTGACGTAGCGGTATTGTATAGGTGTTTATTGAAGTTTTATATAGGTATCACATAGAATTATGAGCAATCACGTTGTCATTGTAGCATCTAAGAAGGAGAAGATTCGTGAACCCATTAGTATGGTATGATCTCTTTTTATTCGTCCTATTGTTCGGTGTAGGTGTATATGTGTTTGCTACGGTTAGAATTACGAACTTACATAAGGTGTACTTTTTGTTTCACGGGTTGATGATGCTCTGGCCTTTCTGTCAATTTGCCAGTACGCTTACGGATGATTCTGGTCTGCAGTTGTTCTATGTTACGTTGTCTTTCGTTGCAGTCTCTCTGCTTGGGAGCGGGTGGCTTCTACTGACGATCTTTATTACCGGTTACGCGGAGCGGTTGAGTGCAAAAGGCACTTTCCTGCTATTTGTCCCTGCGGTGATCGGGGCTATAGGTGTAGTCGCAAATCCATGGAACGAGTTCGTCATTCCCCTGGAGGGCGGGTACATCGAGCGGGCTTACGGCCCTTGGTTCTGGGTTGTGATGGTTATTCTGGTGAGCTATTTCTTGGCTTCCCTCGTCGTTCTGTTCCGGGCGGTGTATTCATCGCAGACGTCTGCCATGATCAAAAAACAGGTACGGATCACCCTATGGGGTATCTTGGTGTTGGCTGTTTTTGCAACAATCGATGCGATTCTGAATGTCGTTCTAGCCCGCTGGTTGCCGATCATTCCTGGCATGACATCGCTGGGGATCTTTATGTCAGACCTGTTCTTCGTCTATGTGATCAAAAGATACAATGTGTTCGATCTGGTCTCCATCGCGCATGAGGACGTGATCAATACGATTCCATATGGCATCCTGGTACTGGATGAGAATGAAGTCATTGTTGAAGCGAACAAAGCCTCACGATCCTTTATGGATCTGCATGTAGGGGATTCTTTTGATATGGAGGTATTTCTGGAGTCTGTTCAAGTTGTGGGCAGCTGTCGGGAGTTCGTGAATCATTATAAGAAAAAAGAAAATACCCTCTCTCATATTGAAGTGATCGTGGAGCGGGACAGCAGCATTCGGCACTATATTCTGCAATCGTCTCCGATTGTGGATTCGGCTCTTGTGCCGATCGGTCATATCCTTACGTTCCAAGATGTCTCACAGGAGCGCTTCTATGTAAAAGAGATGAATCGCCAGAACGAGACGCTTCAGGAGCGTAATCAGGCGCTAGACTTGATCCGTCAGGAGTTATCCGAGGCCAATCGCAAACTGGAGGAACTCGCGCTGACGGACAGTTTAACCAACTGTTACAACCGCCGTTATCTGACCCAACATCTGAATCATGAGGTCATTACCAATATTCAATACAAAACACCATTTTCACTCCTGCTGCTCGATATCGACTACTTCAAAGCGATCAATGATCGCTACGGACATGTCATCGGTGATGAAGTGCTCGTCCACACGGCGGAGGCGGTCAAACAATCCATACGCAGTACTGATATTCTGACGCGTTATGGCGGGGAGGAGTTCATGATCTACCTTCCGCATACGGAGCATGATTTGGCAAATCAAATCGCAGAGCGCGTGAGAACAGCTGTGGAGTCTAACCGCATTATGGTGGATCACGAGATTATGCAGGTGTCGATTACGATTAGTATTGGTATTCTGTCCTTTGAGGACTTTGAAGTGGAGCATGTGCCGGACAATCCGGAGGGGTATTTGACCCAGCTATTCGCTGCGGTGGATAAGGCACTGTATCAGGCGAAGCAGAATGGGCGGAACAGAGTGGAGTTTGCGGAGTTTGAGCGGGAAGTTATTTGAAAAGAGAGATAAGAGAAGAGTGGGACGTACTCCACTCTTTTTGGTGTTAGCGTATGATTTTGATGTAGAGATATTTATTCGGAATTTTTATGTGATTTGTCGATAGCATTTAAAACTTCTTTGCTAATTTTGGTCAATGATATGATTGTATCTGTACTTTTGCCGCTTATTAAAGTTATATGTTCATCCAAGGCTCTTTTGTACTCAGAGTCTTCTTTGAATTTAAAGATTTCTTCAGCAGTGACCTGCAATCCATTCATTATTTTCTCAAGAGTCTCCAAAGAAATGTTACGATCTCCCCGTTCAACTCCACCAATATAGCTGTAATGAAGACCTGCTGCTTCAGCTAGTTGTTCCTGAGTCCAGCCTTTTGCCTTCCTTAACTCACGTATTCGATTTCCTACGTCCTCTGGTAAACTCATTTGATCACCTCCACTTAAGGTTAGAAGAGGTTATGGAATCCTTACAGACTAATATGTACAAACTGTTCTCTTGAATAAAAGTACTTATAAGTACAATTTATATTGATCTTCTTTTGATTTATCTATACAATTATAAGAAAATGGATAATTAAGGAGGATGTTTTTGCGGAAATCTATCCTAAAATCACTCAAACCGGACATTATTGTTGAAATGTTGGACATGGCTGTGGCTTTTGAAAATTGGAACAAGGTGATGGAGAGGGCGGACATGTTATATCAATGTGTGCAGTCCATCCATGAAGAGCGGCAGGAGTATCAATTAAAGGGAATGCCTGTACCACATATACACATTGAGCGGCCCTTGGTCTACTATTATGGGTTCAGTCACCTAATGCGGGGTATGGCTCACCAGAAGATGGGACAGGTAGATCAGGCGCGAGCATGTATCGATCAATATGGAGATTTGGGATGGATGGAGGATCTGGATGAGGTAGGTATGCAGGTGGTGCAGGAGTTCAGGCATAAGGCACAGGTGAATCGGTATGCGCTTGAGATTGAAGCTGGGCAGGTGCAACTGCTGGAGGAGTTTGTGAACTTTTTGCTTGAGCATGCGGAGGAATGGTTGGCAGGTCTGAAAGTGATTACGGAGGCAGCAGTGCGGCATAGATGGCAGATTGATCGGGTTTTACAGGTGTTCGAGGATCAGATACAGAGTGTTGGCAAAGAAAAGGATTCTTCAAACAACGATGATATGTACCATTACTGTTATCGGCGGGCTTCGTATGAACAGTGGATGGGAAGACCACAGGAGGCAGTGGAGTTCATTTTGCAGGCAATCTGGTTAGCAGATAAGCTAGGGATGGATCGGTATTTTATAAGGTGCATGGCATTGTTGGAATCTTTGCGGGAAGAGGCGACAGCGGAGCAGATTGGACGATATCGGGTGATGTTGGAGGAAATGAAGTAGAAAAGGTATTTACTGAAACTGGTAGGATATGCCTTGAAGTGGGTATATGCATATAGGACCATAGCACCGATGAGGAGCACAGCTTGTGTTTTTACCATGGTGAAATCAGGATGTTAGCCGGATAGTTTACATATCACACTTCTGCTAACATAGGATAATCCTATTTCGAATGAGCGGAGAAACGTTATGAGTACAATCAAAGTTACCCCTGAACAACTACATCACGTATCGAATCAGGTGGATCAAGCCAGACAACAGTTGGAGAGTATACGAAGTGATCTGACGAGACAGATCATGTTCGTTCAGGCGATGTGGATGGGCGCGACGCAGGAGCGATTTTACTATGAGTTCGAGCAGTCACGACCTATACTGGATAAAGCGTTGGAGAGTATGGTGAATACATCGAAGGAATTGAAGGATATCGCCACGCGATTCCAGGATGCAGATGCTCAGAAGGGAAGTCTGGGTGGTGCGTTTGGAGCAGTCGGTGCCGCAGCTATGATGACCAAATCAACAGGTGATTCCGGTTCGGGTGACAAGGGCTATCGGATGGCGTATAACGCGATGCTTGGTAAAATGATGCCTGTGAACGAGAAAGGTGTTACGGATCAGGCTGCCCTTCAGGCTTATGAGAGGGATCAGGGACATCTGGACTTGAATCGTATGCAAGTTGTGAACGTTGAACCGCCTGGGGAAGATATTTTTGCGTTACAGATCAAGGCGTTTGAGATGGGCATTCATCCTACAACGGGAGAGCCTGTATCGGATAAATATGCTCAGATGATGGTGGCGTCTCTGAAGTTCAGTCAGATTTTCATGGGGATTCAGATGGTTCGTGGGAGTATGCCGGGCGGCAAAGGTCCGTTTCGATTGCCTGCTTCTAATCCTGCTGTGGTGAAGATTAAGCAGCATATTGAGGCTGCTAAGGCTAAGAATGGGAGTATAGAAAAAAATGTACTAGAGGGAACTTCAAAAGCCACAGTGCAGAGATCTCAGTTAAGCCAAAATCTGATTGACCATGTTATTAATAGGCATTCTGTTAATAGTACGAAGCAACAACTTCCATATCTCCAAAAGAAAATGTCCGATGAACAAATCAATGAAATGCTAAGTAGAAAGTCTTTCTTTAATAAAGAGTGGTCTGATAGTAAAATAACTGATGCGTCTACCGAGGCCGTTAATCAGTTGAAACAACAGGGAATAAAGGATGGATTGCATACTGTTACTGTATTTGATGAACAGATTAAAGTTTTCATTAGAAATGATAATGTTGATTCTGTTTATGGTACACATATATATAAAATTAGAGATTTAATAGATTAGGGGGGTTCAAATATGTTCACTATTTCATTTAAAGCAATTGATAACTTTGATGAAATCAAACAAATGTCTGCAAAGCAGTTTGATCTAACGAAACAAGATATCGAGGGAATTATTGAATTGGACTTTAACGGAAGTAAGTACGGTATGTTCTTTGACGATTGCCCATTTGGTAATGAAAGACTTATTAGATGGTTTGTGGACTTACTGACTATAGTCCAGAAGATTAGAATACATCAATATGTTGCTTATCGAATTCCTGATAGTGCTAATTTGTGGCTGGAGTTTAAACGGCAGGGAGTGGAACTACAAGTTAGTTTAGTAGAAGATATTGATCGGGAAGTTATTCTGGACTTATTTATTACTGAACCAAATGAGGAATTTAGATACTCAAATTGGAATGGTGTTAATGTAAGTTCGGCATCCTTTACAGAAGAAATTATGAAAAGTGCACATCAGTTTCTGGATTTTGTTACTGAATTGAATCCTGACATACTGCAGAGTACGAGTATTCAAATACTTCAGGAAAAGTTAAACGATGTAAAGCGATTGACTTCATAGAGAACGACTTTACTGAAAAATGTTAAAATCGATCATGCTCCATTCCACGCGACTAACAGAAGATAAATAGTTTTGAAGCACTGTCTACATAGTTTACGGATAAAGGAGCTGTGAAAGGTAATGTACGAATATCATGGCTGGGCAACTATTAGAGAGTGTGCGTCGCTTGAAGAAGATGAGTATAAATATGGTTTAGTTATTCAACATCTGCGGGAATATGTAAAGGAGCTAAATTGGCCTACAGGTGTTTTGGACTTGAGAGCAGTTAATGGTGACTTTCAACTATGGATAGCGGGCCTAGATAATCACAAACCTTTATCAAAGTATGATCCCGCCGAAGTAATGAAAAAGATAGGTGAGATAGCTCAAGGTTCTTATGGAGTCCTTTATGTAAGAGATAGTGATGATGCGGAATCCTCCAATCAGTTTAAGGTCTACACACTAATTCGAGGTAAAGTAACAGAGAATGATGATCCGTTTCTTTCCCCATTCATACCAACACTAGAGGATGATTATGAAGGATAATCTGTACAAATAGTTCATACCACATTGAAGTATAGGCAACCAAAATTTATAGTTGATAGCCCTCATATGTAACAAAAAACATGAAGAATCCGCTCTCATCCGAGAGTCGGATTTTTTCTCGTTCTAACACCAATATAACTCTTGTCAAAACGTAATCATTACGATATGATAATACTCATTGTTCAGATGATAATTATTACGATTAAGAGAGAGGGGCATTACCTTGAATAAAAAGACGCCACTGTTAGCGCTGGTCTCCTTGGCCTTGAGCGCTGGACTGTTGAGCGCCTGCGGATCATCTGAATCCAGTCCCGCTGCGCAACCATCCACGGATAATAAAAATGTTCACTTCCTATATAACTTCTCCACCAGTTCACTAGATCCACATGTGGATTCCAGCTATGTGCCGCTGCGTGCGGGCATTACAGAGACTTTGGTGCGTCTCGATGAAGAGAATCTGACGGTGGCTCCATGGCTCGCTGAGAGCTGGGAGAGCGAAGACGGACAGCACTGGACGATCGACTTGCGAGATGATGTGACCTTCCAGAACGGCAAGCCAATGACGGGTGAATCCGTTAAGGCATCCCTTGAACGTGCACTGGAAGAGAATGTAGCCATCCAGAACGCGCTGAAGATCGATACAATTGAAGCCGAGGGCGACAAGCTGGAGATCACCACAACGCAGCCGTTCCCGGAGTTCGCTTCGGAACTGGTGAACCCCAACACGGCGATCATCGACGTAAGTGAGCCGGACGTTGTGAACAAGCCGATTGGTACGGGCCCGTTCAAACTGACTTCTTTTACCCCAGGCAGCAAGCTGGAATTGGATCGATATGATGAATACTGGGACGGAGCATCACCACTGGATTCCATCACGTTCTCATTCAATGAAGATGCCAATGCCCGCACACTAGCACTCAAATCTGGACAAGTTGATATCGTATACCGCCCAGAAGTGGAGAGCCTCGAATCGCTCAAAGCGATAGACGGCATGAAGGTGGAGTCTACATCGACGTTCCGCGTGCATCAGCTAACGATGAACATGCAGCGGGAGAGTATGAAGGACCTCAATGTCCGTCGTGCGCTGGACGCGCTGATTGACCGTCAGGGTATCGTCGACACGATCCTGCTAGGATATGGTGAATCAGCCATCGGACCGTTCCTGCCATCGTTGCCGTTCGCGCCAACCTATACGGATACCACAACGGAATCCGGAGCTGATGTCGCTGTAAAATTTCTTGGCGAAGCGGGATATACACTGCAAAACGGCGTGATGACAAAGGACGGTAAACCGTTGCAGCTAACCTTGCTGACGTATTCGTCTCGTGCCGATCTGCCGCTGATCGCCCAAGTGTTCCAGTCGGATGCGAAGAAAATTGGTATCGATGTACAGATTCGCCAGATCGACACACCGGAAGATTACATGGCGTCCAACCGCGACTGGGATATTGCAACGTACAGTAATTTGACCGCTCCTCGTGGGGATGCCGGTTATTATCTGAATGCTACGTACCATCCCAAGGGTGCTCTTAACTTCAGCGGATCGGAAGACCCGGAACTGACCAAAATCATCGACGAACTGAATCTCACGGTTGCACCGGAAAAGCGCGCAGAGCTTGCCGAGAAGGCAGCCAACTACGTGCATGATAATGTGCTGAATTCCTTCGTGCTGCATCCGGGTACGATCGTTGCCTATAACGGCAAGAAGATTAAGAACTGGGTTACCACTCGCAGTGAGTATTACATGATTACCAATAAGCTGGATGTGATGTAATGTTTCGCATTTTGCTTCGCAAGTTCCTTGAGGTATTTATTTTTCTGTTGTTCATTATGTTTGTGAGCTTCCTGTTCATTCGTCTGGCTCCGGGTGATCCGGTGCTGACGATCCTGAACGTAGACGAACTGTCCGTCAGTCAGGAGCAGGTTGAAGCTGTACGTGAGGAGATGGGCTTCAACGATTCGCTTCCTGTCCAGTTTGGCAACTGGTTGCTCGATTTTGTTCGGTTCGACTTCGGTGTGTCGTATTCGACAGGCCAGCCCGTCATGCAGACTCTGATGCGTGCGCTGCCAGCCACGGCTGAACTCACGATTGGCGCGCTGTTGGTTATGCTCGTCATTGCGATCCCGCTCGGCTCGCTATCAGCGCTTCATCGTGGAAGTTGGATTGACCGCGGCAGCCGCATGCTCTCCATTGTGGGTGCGGCGGTGCCAAGCTTCTGGCTGGGTCTGATCCTGATCGACATGTTCGGCGTACGCTTTGGCAATCTGCCGACCATGGGCCGGGATGGATTCACCTCACTTATTCTGCCATCTCTGACGCTGGGACTTGCCATCTCCAGCGTTTATGTGCGTCTTTTGCGTTCCAGCTTGTTGGATTCTCTTAGCCAGGAGTTCGTTCGATCCGCCCGGGCAAGAGGGTTATCCGAAGGCCGGATCTTCATGCTACACGCGTTTCGGCATAGTCTTCCGCCTGTCATTACGGTATTTGGCGTAAGTCTCGGCAGCCTGATTGGCGGAGTTGTCGTGATTGAAGTGTTGTTCGCTTATCCGGGTATCGGCAAGCTTGTCGTTGATGCCATCCGCCAGCGTGATTATCCTCTGATTCAGGGTTACATCCTGATCATGGCTGTCGTGGTATTCCTCGTGAATACGGCGATTGACCTGTCTTATCGTTATTTGAATCCTGAAATGAAACTCAAGGAAAAGGAGGCCCACTGATGAAAACCATACCCCTGCCCATTTCAACTGCAAAATCTAAAAAACATAGCTGGCAGGCGATCATCGGTCTGTTATTTGCACTGCTGGTCATCGGGGCCTCCTTATATGCCTTTTTATACTTAAAACATGACCATACGTTAACCGATCTGCGTGGACGATTGCAGGGGGCAAGTGCTCTCCATCCGTTCGGCACCGACCATCTGGGACGTGATGTTATGACACGTCTGTTGCTTGGCGGCGGTCAAACGTTGGGTTATAGCCTGCTGGCACTCGGTGCTGCACTACTGATCGGTATTCCGTTTGGCTTGATCGCAGGATACAAACGCGGCTGGGTCGATAAACTGTTCATGCGGATCGCGGATGCCTTTCTTGCTTTTCCCGATACCATTGTCGCGATTGTGCTAAGTGGTCTGCTTGGGGCCGGAATCGGCAATCTGGTATTGGCGATCGTAATCGTGAAGTGGGTTAGTTATGCGCGTCTCGTTCGAAGTACGGTTTTATCGGAGTCCCAAAAGGATTACATTCGCATCGCCCGCACCAATGGACTTTCGGACGGTCGTATCATGAGAAAACATCTGCTTCCACATATCGCAGGGCATGTGCTCGTGCTGGCCAGTCTTGATCTGGGCAAAATCATCCTGCTCATCTCATCACTGTCTTACATTGGCCTAGGTGCACAACCGCCAACACCTGAATGGGGAGCGATGCTGAATGACTCACGGCCTTACTTCCAGTCTCGGCCGGAGCTGATGATCTACCCGGGTCTTGCCATTGTCTCGGTAGTCCTGCTTGCCAACATGCTGGGCGACTATCTGCGAGACCGCTTTGATGTGAAGAAGGAGGTGCAGCCATGATTCTCTCCATTGAGGAACTGAGCATCTCTAGCCGGGATCGGACTATTGTAGATCGAGTCTCTCTGGCTGTTCGCGAAGGTGAATTCATGGCACTCGTTGGACAGAGCGGTAGTGGCAAAAGCTTGCTCTCGCAAGCCATTGGTCGTCTGCTGCCGCCCAACCTGCATGCGTCGGGGCGAGTCATGTTCGAGGGCAGCAACCTGCTCGAACGGAAGCCAAAGGAGATGCGAGCCCTGCGGGGAAGCCGCATCTCATATATTTTTCAAGACTATCAGGGAGCGTTTACGCCATTTCGTAGCATTGGTGGACACTTTGATGAATACCAGAAGGTACATGGGGAGAAGTCTTCTGCCATCCGCAAGAAACGGGCGGAGGAAGCATTGGAATCGGTTGGCCTTGGCGCTGAATTGCTGCGCCGATATCCGTTCCAGTTGAGCGGTGGACAGCTTCAGCGGGCTTCTATTGCCACATCGCTGATGCTCTCCCCTCGTCTGCTGATCGCTGACGAAGCGACAACGGCACTGGACAGTGTATCCGGGCACCGCGTATTGGAACTGCTGGCACGCAAACAAGCGGAGACGGGCTGTGCGATTCTGTTTATCACGCACGACTGGCGTCATGTACGTCGCTATGCCAGCCGCTTGGCTGTTATGAAGGAAGGGCAGATCGTCGAATCGGGCGGCAAGCATCGCATTCTTGACCATCCTCAGCATGAATATACACGCCAGTTAATCGAAGCAGCTCCCGTTCTGAGCCGCTCACTGAAGTCGGGATTGAAGGAGGCGGGAACAGAATGAAGACGACTTCAAATGAAGGACGTCAAGGATTTGTGCAGTCTGACGAATCCAATGTGCGAGTTCATGACCGTGCTAAAGGCGCAAACCATACAGAGATAGACAATGCAGTTACAGACCATGTGGTCATAGATACTATAGATACAGATCAGGCAGTCATAAATGCTACAGATTCAGATCATGCGGATACAGATACCGTTATAGATAACGCCGTTGCAAAGACTACTTCCTCTCCCAGCATCCTAAATCATCCCGTGCTTCAGGTGGAACATCTCAGCCGAACGTATGCAGGTGCAGACCGACCAGCTGTAGATGATATTTCCTTCACCCTGAACCGTGGCGAGTGTCTTGGTCTGGTTGGGGAGAGCGGGTGTGGCAAGAGTACGCTCGCCCGCTGTCTGCTTCGGATCGAAGATGCAGATACAGGCTCGATTACACTGGGCGGACAGGATATCGCGCGGCTGAGCGGCCGACGGTTGCGACCTCATCGGCGAAAGATTCAGATTGTGTTTCAGAACCCAATGGCTGCACTGAATCCAAAGCTCAAGATATCCGACTCGCTAATCGATCCTTACGAACAGCTTGGACGGGACGCAGAACTGTCCCACTTTACCTACACATCGAAGGAGGCTTACGTGCAAAAGCTGCTTGAAGCGGTCGAGCTTCCTCGCGATGTAGCTGGACGTTATCCGCACGAGCTAAGTGGTGGACAGCGTCAGCGGGTCACGATCGCACGTGCCATTGGCATTGAGCCGGACGTTGTCGTTCTGGATGAACCGACGGCCAGCCTGGACGTTATCTCTCAAGGTGCCGTTTTGCAGTTGCTCACCGACCTGCGGACATCGCTTGGTCTGTCATACGTGTTCATCTCGCATGATTTGGCCGCGGTACATCGGATGAGTCAGCGCATCATTGTCATGCGGGAAGGCCAGATCGTTGACCGCTTTGGCGCAGATGCGTTGTTCGCTGAAGAACGCCATCCGTATACAAAGGAACTGATTTCGATTTTCTGAGTACTCCCGGAAACGCCGGGGGTGGTAAGGGGTAATCTTTAATATAAAGCCGCCATGCGAAGCGATTCGTAAGCGGCTTTTGGTGCATCCCTTTTCACGAGTTAAGTAAGGCTATACAACATTTCATGTGCCAAGTCCCACTAAAACCGGGCTCCTTTCTTTGTTTTGAACAAATATATCTTTCAGGCCTATAACCGGGCTAACGTTCCGATGTAAACTAGCGTATACTGATGGAATAGCAAATATCTTGAAATTGCATATTTAAATTGCTCTATATTATTGATACACTAGATCAAGGTTATAATCATTCAGAGAAGGTGCGACCCCGTTCAAGAATGGGCTTGCTGCAAATGCCAAATCGATAACGCTTACATCCTTTTGGCAAATATAGGATATAAGGACGGTAGACATGAGCCAGGGACAAACGAGTACAGATGTTATCTTGATTGGTGCCGGAATTATGAGTGCAACTTTGGGAACTTTGCTAAAAGAATTGGCACCAGACTGGAATATTAAGGTTTTCGAAAAGCTAGCCACTGCAGGAGAGGAAAGCTCCAACGAATGGAATAATGCCGGAACCGGGCATGCTGCATTGTGCGAACTTAACTATACCGTTGAACGACCAGACGGAACCGTAGATATTAGCAAAGCGATTAAAGTGAATGAACAATTTCAGATCTCAAAGCAATTTTGGTCCTATCTCGTCAATAGCCGTCTGATTCGTAATCCGCGGGATTTCATTATGCCGATTCCTCATTTGAGTTATGTACACGGAGAGAGCAACGTCCAGTTTCTAAAAAGACGTTATGACTCCTTATCGAATCACCCGCTGTTCGCAGGCATGGAATTCTCGGATGACAAGAAAGAGCTGGCGAAATGGATGCCGCTGATGATGAAAGATCGAACAAGTAATGAACCTGTTGCGGCGACCAAAATTGACTCCGGTACGGACGTTAACTTTGGTGCTTTAACGCGTATGCTAATCGGACACCTGAAGGAACAAAACGTGGCGATCCACTACCAACATAGCGTGAAGAATATGAAACGTACCAATGATGGACAATGGGAATTAACTGTGAAAAATCTGGAGAGCGGTGCAGTCGAACGCCATAAGGCGAAATTCGTCTTTATTGGCGCAGGCGGCGGAAGTCTGCATCTGCTCCAGAAGACGGGCATTCCGGAAGGTAAACATATCGGCGGATTCCCGGTCAGTGGTATCTTTATGGTGTGCAAAAATCCAAAAGTCGTGGAACAGCATCACGCCAAGGTATATGGCAAGGCTTCGGTAGGGGCTCCGCCGATGTCCGTTCCGCATCTGGATACCCGATTCATCGACAATAAGAAGTCGCTATTATTCGGGCCATTTGCCGGATTCTCGCCGAAGTTCCTGAAGACGGGTTCCAATGCCGACTTAATCACGTCGGTTAAGATGCATAATCTGCTTACGATGCTCGCAGCAGGTGTCAAAGAAATCTCTTTGACCAAGTACCTGATCCAACAACTGATGTTATCCAAAGAACAACGCATGGCAGAATTGCGTGACTTTGTTCCGGGTGCGAAGAGCGAAGATTGGGATATGGTTCTGGCAGGGCAGCGTGTGCAGGTCATCAAGGATACCGTTCAAGGTGGCAAGGGTACGCTCCAATTCGGTACGGAAGTAGTTACATCTGCAGATGGAACAATCGCGGCTTTGCTGGGTGCATCACCGGGTGCATCCACTGCGGTTCAGGTCATGCTTGAGATTCTTCAGCGTTGCTTCCCGCAGCATATGGAGGCATGGGAGCCGAAGATCAAGGAAATGATTCCATCCTATGGCATCTCCCTTGTGGAGAATCTGGATCTTCTCAAAGAGGTTCATTCTTCAACTGCCAAGGCACTGGGATTATCGGATGAAAAACAAGCCCTGCATGTATAACATCTAGCTTATCGAGTTAGATAATAATCAAGCGAAAGAAGAGCTAAACCGGGATGAAGCCCGTGCTTAGCTCTTTTTTCGTTTTATTTGATATGACTGAATTTGGAGTTGAACCAGAACATGAATATGTCCTTCACTATCGCGTTCACCTTAGACATCACATGAAGCATACGGATACGGACTGTGCAGAATGCCTGTTGTAGCGTTACAGAACTATCTTATCATTCAGACTCCTGTGCTGCGGTCCAAAGGGATGACAAAGGATACTTTCGTACCTTGGCCTGGTGAGCTGACGATGCTTAAGCCCTGTCCGTACATCTGAGTCAACCGGCGATGTGTATTGGTTAATCCGATCCCTCCAGTTCCCCCAGATCCTCTCTTAGGCCACGCAAGTGCGCGTTCAATCTGCTCGGGCTGCATCCCCACACCATCATCCTCAATCTCAATGAGGGTGGATGCTGTTTGGTTGATGATCCGGATATGCACGGTTCCACCCTCAACTTTGCTTAGAACGCCATGTCGTACTGCATTTTCAATGAGCGGTTGAATGGTGAGTGGCGGCAGCGAAAGATCAAGATCATCTGGAATATCCCAGATGACATTCAGCCGATCCATGAAACGTTCTTTCTCAATGTAGAGATAGGCACGGGAGAGATCCAACTCATGCGTGACCTCAACCATTTTCTCCGAATTGACAAAATGAAAGCTGGTCTGAAGATATTCGATAAACGTATCACCCAGTCTCTGCATTCGCTCCGTGTCTATCTCACTAAGCACCATGATGGAATTGAGCGTATTAAAAAGAAAATGGGGCTGAATCTGTGCCTGTAAGTAGGCAGCTTCCATACGCAGTCGCTCATCGATGGATTGTTTCAGCACGATTAGTGATCCGATGCGATGCCTTAACTCAACGGCATCCACGGGTTTGGTAACATAGTCCGTTGCACCAGCCATGAATCCGGCGTAAACATCCGCTGGTTCGTTACGAGCCGTCAACAACAGGATGGGTAGCTCTGATACCGAATAACGTTTGCGTACGTTCTCTGTCAGTTCATAACCGGACATATGAGGCATCATGACATCGGCAATCAGTAAGTCCCACGGCTCCTGATCCAGCAATTGGAGTGCTTCAAGGGCCGAGGCCGCAGGTTGAATATGATAGGGCTCATTCGCCAGCATGGAGATTAGCACTCGCAGGTTTACAGGATCATCATCAACGGTAAGAATGCGGGCGACAGTCTTGTCATGAGAATGGGACAAGGTCTGCTGCTGCGGCTCTGCAATCGCGATTTCGTCAAAGCTGTGAGCCTCCCATCGCTGTTCAGTCTGATCCGTTTGCGATGTGGTATCTTCCCGTGGAAGCGAGATTTGGAAGCTCGAACCTTGTCCAGGTACAGATTGCACGGTGAGCTGGCCCCCATGGAGTTCGATGAGCTGTCTGCTGATATTAAGACCGAGGCCGATTCCTCCACTTAAACGAGCCTCCGGGGTTCCCTGTTCATAGGCCTCGAATATTCGCTGTTGTATCTCCTCACTTATGCCCACACCTGTATCCAGGACTTGAATTACAATGCTTTCTTCATGTTCCCGGACAGATACGGTAATCGTACCTTGATCGGTGAATTTGAGTGCATTATGCAACAAATTGTAGAGCACCTGAACAAGTCTTCTCTCATCGGCCTGGATAAGTGGCAGTGTATCTGGAATGTCTACCTCCATATGGACAGGCTTGCCCTCTGCCATGAATCGGAACATGCCGATTACGCCTGGAATGACAGATGCAAGAGACAAAGGTTTCTTCTGAAGCGTAATCCGCTTCTCCTTCAGGCGAATCACGTCAAGGAGATCATCAACCAGTTGGGACATGCGTCGGCCAATGGTAACCAACAGCTTCATGTCTTCTGCTTGCTGTCCGCCTGATTTACGCCGTTCACGGACCGCGATGCTTTCCGCAATATTGATGATGCCATGCAGCGGTGTACGCAGTTCATGAGCTGTATTCACAAGGAACTGATCTTTCTGTCGATCCTCCTCTTTGAGCTGTTCGTACAACTTCTCGATTTCGCTTGAATTACGGAAGTACTTTCGGAACCAATAGGCAGAGAAGCCGAATATGGCTGCAATCACATCAATGGGGTAATACACGTTGGTAATTTCATTACGCGAATTCACGATTCCCCACAATACGCTGGATAAGCTGCTGGTTGCCGCGAAGAGCAGAAAGCTTGCGTCACTTCGCTTCTCCGCTGCCATGCGGAAGAACAGGTACACAGACCAGCCAATGGCAAACAGGTACAGGAAATCAGATAGTCCAATTTTAAGGACATGGTAGATCAAGGTCACCGGTGCGATCAGCAAAAATACACAGTACACACCAAGCACGCTGGCGTAGATACGAAATAGTTTACGGCCTTGTAGACTATGGGAGAAACTTCGAGCCATCTGTACAAGAAAGAATGCGAACAATGGATAGGAGAATGCTTTGGCCTTAACGATCCAAGTGAAGTTGAGTGGAATCCAACTCAATAACAGATTGTCATGGTCAGAGGTGACCGTTAGGGCAGCTACTAGTGTTAGCATCGAGAACGTCAGCAGAGCTCGTTCCTTGCGGATAAACAGAAACATAATAAAGGCGTATAAGCTATGCAAGACCAGTATGGCAAACGTAATCTTTTGCAGATCGATAGATAATCCCCGTTCACTTCCAATGGCTTCTGGAGAGCCAAAATAGAGAGAGCGCGTGATCCCTCCGCTATATGGGTCATCAAAGTTAGCTGTCTGCACCAGGAGATTGATTTCGGAAGAACCGTCAAGCGCATAGGAAGTCGCAAATGCAGTCCTTTCTGGTCGGTAGGCTTCGGCATGGGTGGCGGGTTGACCAAATTCGGCAACAACGGTCCCGTTCATCTCGATAATGGATGAAGTCTGGATTTTCTGAGCCCAGAGAGAGACTTCCTTCACGGATGGATCTACAAGTATGCGAAGACGGTATGTTCCATATCCAAATGATGATGAGGATTGGGGTAACACATTCCGCCAGTCACCGGGAACTTGTATGGGTGCGGATGAGTAGTCTGCTACTTTAATATCACGATTAGAGATTAACGCATGGGGGTAAAATACCCATTCTCCATCGAGGGATATGGGTGAAGCGTTGGCGATGTCCCAGCCTCGAAGGTCCAATACGCCTTTGGTGGGTTCAGGATGTTCGGGTATAGCGAAAGACTCGGACCATATCCAGCGAAAGCCAAGCAAAATAGTGAGAAATAGAATCGACAGCAATACATATCGGGGTATCTTTTTATAGGTTATAAGTTTCATGGCAGACTTTAGTTTTCGACAGTTTACTTCAAAATCCTGCATGCCGTTTGGTATTGAAGAACATTTTTTTGAATACAGAACATAGATTCTATATTCAAATGATAGCGGTACCACATCAGGATTTATGGTAAAATTATAGATTAAAGGATGATCAGTGAGCCAGAGGAGTTGTGCATATGAGAGTGATTTTGGTAGATGATGAATATCTCGCTCTGAGCAGGTTGAACAAACTGTTGAAAGAGAGAGAGGATTGCGAAGTGATCGGCTCTTTTCTGACGGCACAAGAAGCTATCGATCAGATCGGAATTCATCTGCCGGAAATCGTCTTCATGGACGTACAGATGCCGGGGATGAACGGGATTGAGGCGACCGAACGGGTTCATGAGGTTTCCCCTGGAACAGAGGTTATTTTTACAACAGCTTATAACGAACATGCATTGACGGCCTACGGGCTTGAAGTGCTGGACTATATCATGAAGCCTGTAACGCGTGACCGTTTGGAAAAAACGATGAAGATGTATCAACGCCGAATGGTGCCTGCAACTCTGAATACAGCAGAAGGGCCATCCATGGTCATCCGCTGTCTGGGAATGCTTCAGGTCCAACTGCACCCGAACGAGCCGCCCAAACTTATGAAGTTCAGAACAACCAAGATCAGAGAGTTATTTGCCTATTTACTCCACCATCGGAACAAACCGATTAAACGGGATACGCTACTTGAGCTATTGTGGCCCGAGTTGGATGAGCGGAGAGGCATATCCAATCTGCATAGTGGCATCCATCGCTTACGCAGCATGATGAACGAATTCATGGGAGAAGACAAAATTTTTATTCGCTATCAGCAGTTTGGTTATCTTCTGGAGACGGGAGAATTCAGAATTGACGCGGAAGAATGGGAGAATCGGCTGCACCTATTGCCTTTATTATCTTCTTCCACAGTAGTCGAACATCGGCAGACCTCAGATCAGTATGAAGGCAAATATTATGGCGAGGACGATTACGTATGGGCCGAGCTGGAGCGTCAGCGGCTGCATGCACTTTGGCGTAACCACGCCATGCAGCTTGCACAATACTATATTGAGCTTGGACAGCACACGGAAGCACTCACGTTATATCATCGGGTACAGCAATTCGAGCCATCATTGGAACAAGTTGGACTGGCGTTAATGAAGACTTATGATCAATTAGGTAATAAAGATCCCGTGATCGCACAATACAATCAGTTGGTTACTGCATTAGAACAAGAGGCGGGCCTCCGTCCTGGGTTGGAAGTGGAGTTGTGGTACCAGCAATGGAAACAATCAAATATGTAATTGAATATCAACAGCCTTGCAGCTTCATGTGCAGGGCTGTTTTTTGGTTGTGTTTGTTAGAGAAAGGTTTGGTAAGAGTTTGGTAAGAGGCTATGTGTAGAATGAAAACGATATGTGTCAGATAACAGCTGGGACGTAGAAGAAGCAGAATTGCGTTAATGTTTGCCCAGTAGATGACCAAAATATTCGAATCACATAGGAGGTTAAGTGAACTTGAAAGTATTTAAGGCTATAAAAATATCATTTTTGGCTTTTGTGGTCCTATTGTCAACCATATCGTCGCTGTTTGCTCCGGTAGCAAGCGCAGCTGATGGAAATATCTACGTATCGTCGACAGGAAGCGATATCGATGGCACGGGCACGGAAGAAGCGCCGGTGGCAACAATAGAAAAGGCACTTGAGAAGGTCGATGCTACAGGAACGATAATCCTGCAAACTAACATCATTCAGGAGTCCACATTGGCGATCTCTTCTGCCGGGAAGAATATGACAATAACCTCTGCTGAGGGCCATACTTACTCCATTATACGTGGTGAGAGTTTTGTTAATGGAAACTTGATTCAGATCAGTGGTGGGAATAGAGCGAATAGTGTAACTTTTGAGAAAATCATTATAGATGGCAATCACGTAAGCACCAACGGCCAGATATATGGAATCAGTAGTGCGGGCGGAACAGTGAATTTTAAAGAGGCTGAGATTAAAAATCACATCGTGAAAGCGAGCGCTAGTCAGCCTGCAACCGTTATATCCACTAGCGGGGGGAGTTCGATGGTTGTCATCCAAGAGGGCACCATCATTCATGACAACAAGGTATCGGGAAATGTAAAAGAGAACCCTCCTTCGGTACTAAGTGCTGGTTCAGGAGGCTCTCTGGTCATTGAGGATGGCCTGATTACGGATAATGAAATTTCAGATGGAAATGGAGTCATTATTGGGGTAGGACTATATCAAAGTCCTAACTTTAGGATGACCGGAGGCAAGATAACGGGCAACAAGTTGTTGGGAACCGAATTAAGCGAAGGTGAAACAATAGGGAATGTTGCTGTGTATATGCGGGGAAGTGCCGCCGATGCTCGTTTTGATTTCGGAGGAACAGCCTACGTCTACGATAATTTTAATACCGATGGGAACCAACGTAATGTGTACCTGAAGAATACGACAGCTACCGGTAGTGCTTATCTGACCTTGGTTGGTCCTATGCAATTGGGATCGAAGGTTGGCGTGTATGCCAAGATCATGCCTGATGAAAGTACGAATCCGGTGGTCGACATTGCGATAGGTCGGGCCCCGTATCAAGCAGTGGCAGAAGATTACACATTCTTTGTATCTGATATCAATACGACGGCAGCGGTTGCATATGATGATGTGGCCAATAAGGTTGTCTTGACTTACCGAATGCCGGTTAACTTGGACATTAGTGAACCTAATGAAGGGGATATTGTAGGTGCTCAGCCAACATTAAGCGGTACAGTTACAGTGGGTGCAACAGTAGTTGTAACACTTGTCAACCACCTGGATCCGACTAATTCCATTGTGGGCGAAGCAATTGTTCACGAGGATGGAAGTTGGGAATTTAAACCTTCTTCTCAAGTGATTGGCGGAGACTATACATTGAAAGTTACGGCGACTAAAAATGGCGTCTCTGTCGGACCAGTAGCAAGGGACATCGTTGTGGTGAATAAGTCAGTTTTACACAGCAAATATAATGATGTTATCGGTGAGACCCTAGAAGAGTCAGCCTATACGGAAGAGAGTTGGGTAGCACTCGATGATGCGATGAACGAAGCAGAGCGAGTATTGAATGATCCGACAGCGACCCAAACGCAGGTAGATCAGGCGCTTCAAGACTTGACTGATGCAAGAAACGGCCTAATCCCTACAACATCTGTACCCGTTGTAGATAAATCAGCTTTGCAAGCGAAAGTAATTGAAATTACAGATGAAAACCTGGAAGAGTCAGCCTATACGCCAGGCAGCTGGGTAGCACTCGATAATGCGATGAACGAAGCAGAGCGAGTGTTGAATGATCCAACGGCAACCCAAGCACAGGTAGATCAGGCGCTTCAAGATCTAACTGATGCGAGAACGGGTCTTACCAAAGTGATTGGTAATGACACATCAACGCTGCAAACGTTGATCCCATCCACAGGAAGCTTATCTCCGGCCTTTGATCCGGCTAAAGACACGTACACCATCTCTGTGCCGAATAGCGTATATCAATTCCAGTTAACGCCAACGGCACTTGATCCACTTGCGAAGATTGAAATAGCGGTTGGAGATGGAGAATGGAACGAGGTTACAAGTGGTAGTGCCAGTGAGAATTTATCGCTTCAAGTTGGCGGAAATATCATTGTTGTTAAAGTCACAGATTCACTTGGCCATGTTACGGAGTACAAAATCAACGTAAACAGAGCATCCAGTGACAATGGTAACAATGGTGGAGGCAATAATGGCGGTGGTGGTAATACGGGCGGCAACAGTGGAAGTACGCCAGCACCTACACCTGCGCCAGTACCAACGCCAACTCCGGCACCCGTGAAGGATAATCTGGAAACAACCCGGGATGGCAGTCATCAACCATTTGCTACATCCAAACCATCTGACAACAAAGAAACATTGGTTCAAGTTGATCCAGCCAAGCTGAAAGATGCCATGTCACAAGGCACAGGTCAGCAATTCGCCATTCATTCGCCGAATGATGGGGATATGAAGGTGGATGGATTAACCCTTGAAACACTGAAACAATTAGTAGATCAAGGTTCCAAACTAAACATCAGCAATCCGCTGGCAATCTATCCGGTACCTGGCGGTAAAATGGACTTGAATGGTGTATCTGGACAGCTTGGTAATGCAGCATTGAATGATATTGATGTCCATATCGATATCGCACGTTCATCGGATACGTTGATTGACAGCGCCGAAACGAGAGCCGCATCCCAAGGATACGAGCTACTTGTCACACCGGTTGATCTGGATCTCACCTTCTCAAAAGATGGACAAACGGTTCGATCCGGTCAGCTGAACGGCTATGCACCGAAGTATATTGCACTTCCGGAAGGGATCGATCCGAACCGGATTACAACAGGCGTAATCATCAACCCGGACGGTAGCATCTTCCATGTACCAACGGTTGTCACCAAGATCGATAGTCGTTACTATGCACTCATTAATGACTTGCGCAGTAGCGGAAGTTATTCAGTTATCTGGAATCCGCAGGATTTTGAAGATGCCAGATCCCATTGGGGCAAAATTGATGTGAACAACATCGCTGCGAGATTAGATCTGAAAGGTAACGGAGATAACACGTTCTCCCCGAACCGTCAGGTTACTCGTTCTGAGTTTGCCGAGATTGTAGTACTTGGACTGGGCTTAATGCGTCAGGATGCACCACAGAATCTATTCCCTGACGTTAACAATTCGGCATGGTTCCGCAATGCGGTATCCCTTGCGAATGAATTCGGTATCGTTCGCGGTTACGATAATGGAAACTTCTACGGTAATCAGGAAATCACACGTGAGCAGGGATTTGCCATGGTGGCTCGTGCTTATCGTCTGATTGAACCGGATGCGGCAATCAGCCCGAATCAGATGAACTCTGAACTGGAACGTTACAGTGATGCAGCAGATGTATCGAAATGGGCGAAAGAAGATGTAGCCCAGTTGATTGCAGCGGGAATCATCCAAGGGAACGGACCGGAAGTTCTGAGTCCGAAGACCACAATGACCCGTGCTGAGGTCACTGCATTGATTGCAAGAATGTTGAAAGTAACCAACTTGATTGATCAATAAACAATTTAAAATGAAAAGCCTTTGCTGACATTGGGGGTCGGCAAAGGCTTTTTTAGGCATTTTTTTGTAGGGCCAGATCGTTGCTACAAAATCATCTTTCGTGCCTCTTCATTAAAGAACATAGTGACGTCTGGATAAGCGTCAAGATTGACCTGCTGTAGTCTCATGATCTTTTCAAGGAAGATGGAGTCGTTGAACAGTTTACTAACAATTATTTCGCACCAAGCCGGGGTATGCCTGAAAGCATCTACCAGCAATTGAACCTCATCAAATCGGAAAAACAGGATATATGAAGCATAGTTCTGAAGCAGTGTCTTGAAACAGTGGTTAGCGTATGTACTGGAGTGACCTTCAGCTTGAATAAGGAAATCCCGCATGATCTGGAATAATGCCTCCGGTTCCTCTGTATACAACTGTAACATCTGACTCACGTTGTTAATTAACATGATGATTGGTTCCAAACCTTCCTCTGAAGGCATGTTTAACTTGGGAGATCGGCCTTCAATGGTATATAGCAGTTCCAGCGTCAGGCGTTTGCAGGCTTGGATCTCTTCAGCAGTGATTACGATTTGTTCCCTGTATTCATTTCGAAGTAAGGTGTAGTGATCATGGTATGCCGAAAAATAATCCTCCAATGAAATGTCGGTCTTCGTATGTACAAGGTGTTGTTCGCTGAATGAGCAGGCATATAATGTATCTTCATTAACCGGGTGTGCATAGAGGTAAAAAAAGAAGAAAAAGTCACGTAACAGATGCTTTTGTTCCTCGCTGAACTGGGGAATTTCGCTTAGCTGAGACAATTGGAAGAAGCTATAGCTTTTCATAAATTCATTCATGGCACTGTAGGTGTTATACGTGTTGATCGACAGCGTGGTGTTGATGGTAAATAACAGATAATACATAATCATTTCGTCATAAACATCGAGCTGTTCAAATGGTTCTGAGAGAGTCGGCTTCCAGTCTGGCCTTGATCCATAATAGGGATCTTTCGGACGCAGTCTCGACATCCAGTTTGTAAATGTCTCATCTGGGTGGGATACCATAAACAGTTCGGCACTATTATCCTCATACAAACCATACTCCATATAATCTGTGCACGAAGGCTCAGGCTTAACTCCACAATTGAATTTGAGCCGTATATAATCAGAATATAATTTTTGAAGTTCCATCGTCCTAACCTCGTTTCTGCATCATTCTCTAGGGTTCTTCTTTGTTATATTCGACACAATTTTGAGCACTCCCCCTGGATTTGGGAAAGATCATAAACCACATATATCTTTTGGTGGATATAAAAAAGAATTTCAATGGTGTGTCGTAATACTTTCACCCTGTTGGCATATCGTGGAATCTGAGATGATGGGTTCACCAGAGGTTCGGGTGACAAACTTTGAACCGCTGGCCTTCAGGCTATTGCGATCCTTCCTTCTACAATCATTGGAGATCATAGGGTCGCAGCTCTCCTGAAGATCTCATTATCAGAGAGGAGGCGTCCAGGCTATCCCATTCCTTCCTTCTAACCCTAACCTTTCATGTTATATAGGGATGTGGCTTTCCTGGACTCTTTTATCATGAACAATACGATCTATTTGCGCAGAGCGAACAAACTCATCATTGAACCCAACGAAGGGAAGCAACAGTTGCCGAAGACACACCTGGCGACTGCCCTCAAGAATATTGAAACGCTCGGATACACCTTCTCGGATGAGTTAATGCAGGCGATGCGGCAGCTGTCCAAGGAACAATTTGAAACCGTATATATTCAACTTGTGGCTGATCTGAGAGTCATGGTCGGCGCACATGTGAAGTACACACCGATGTATGCAGGATTCCCGATGCAGGTGATGCAAGCGGATGAAGCGGAGTTATACCTTAATGCGATTATTCATTATCTGACCAACTTAACTGTCGTCTATACGGATCAACCATCTGTGGAGAGAATGCCTTTGCTGGAGAAGACGGACTTGAAAGTCATTGGTTTGGGAAACAAACAAGCCTTCCAGACACTCATTCGTCAGATCATTGAAGCGAAAGGTTCCATCTCGGAAACAGACAAGAAAGATATCGATACCGTGTTGGAGCATGCAGATCCAAGTGAAGTGGATGCGATTCTGCCCGCCGAGATTCCGTTCAAAGAAAATGTAGGCTTCGTGGTCTCCTCGCTGCTGAAGCATGAAAAGGCGAACATCGACCGGATCGGTCCATATTTCAAAACGGCAAGTGATGTTCTGCGTCTGGCTGTTGCCTGGTCTGACGGTGATGTCAGTCTCGCTGCGGCGTCTCCCTTCCGGAGGTTCAAACGGCGCGAGCGACGCCTTTTGCTTGGATTATTGGAGCAATGTGGCTCCATCACGGAGGATATGCTGCGATATAAGGATCGCTGGATTCGCCTTGGCGAAATTCTGCATCCTTCGGAATATAAGCTTCGGTATCCACGATGCGATGAAGCCTTTGATATTTTGCGTAATAATAAGCCTTATTCGACCTTCAACGGAAGTGTGGAGCTTGCCTTCCAATATCGAAATGTATGGAGTCTAATCGATCTGTTGTCGCAGCGTCCAGGTGAATTTGCGAGAAAACTGGATCACATGCTGCGGATAACTGAAGATGAAGCGTATGTACTGCTGGCCTTTGGTGAAGTGGCTGCACAGGTATCCACACCCGTGTTATTGCAGGTGAGACAGCATTTCGCACAGCGGAATGAAGCCTCGGATTTGCGGGTCTTTTTTCCGAAAGGCAATGTAGCAAAGGCTTTTGGCATCCCGAATGAGCTGCCGGAGCTTGACGAGGCGGTCTGTCAGGAAGTCGTGGAATTGTGCGAGCAGGCCTTGATTACACGGTTCTCTGACTTCCCATCACTCGGAAAAACGTATATAGATGAACGTCTCCAGCATTATCTGGTTCCTTTTTCACAACGATCCGCGAGCAAAGCTCTGCGAACCATTGTGCGTGGAAGCCGCATCCCGATGGGTGAAGGAAACACGATACGTTTCTTCAGCTGGTGGAAAGAGGGCGAAGTGGACGGCACACCTACGGGGCGTGTAGATATTGACTTGTCGGCGGTCATGTATGACGAGAAATGGAATTACGTTGAACATATCTCCTATACCAATCTGCGATCAGTCAAATACAAAGCGGCTCATAGTGGGGATATTGTGACTGCACCACATGGTGCAAGTGAATTCATTGATCTGCATATCCCCTCCATCGTGGATTATGGCGGACGCTATGTGGTGACGACATTGCACTCCTTCACCAGCCATCCGTACTGTAACTTGCCGGAATGTTTTGCAGGCTGGATGATGCGCAAGAAGCCCGGTTCAGGCGAAATCTATGAACCAGCTACCGTCCAGAACAAAATTGATATCACTGCCGACACCCAGATTGCCATTCCTGTTATTCTCGATCTGGTTGAGCGAACAATCATCTGGACGGATCTGGCACTGACCAGATATCCGGACTACCACAATAATGTCGAGGGAAATCAGAAGGGCATTGTGCTGATGGGCAAAGCAATGACCACATTACGCAAACCTGACCTGTATGACATGTTCATGCTGCACGCCAAGGCGAGAGGTGAGCTGGTGGATACGAAGGATCAGGCCGATACCATCTATGCGGTCGATGAAGGCGTGACGCCGTATGATATTGAGCAGATTATGGCGGAGTATCTTGCCTGACTGTTTGACTTGAAACCGCGATATGTGTGTATCAACATTAAAAGAGTAGCTGATGCTGCTCTTTTTTTCTGGTATGGGTGCACAGAGCCTACAGAAAGGTGCAGGTAATGTCGGATGCAAAGAGAAAGACTTTGTTAAGCTTGAATTAACGTGGGAGGGATGATATGGATACGTTGAGACAGTTAAATGAAGCCTTGAATTACATGGAAGAACATCTGACGGACGCCCTGAATATGAAGGAGATTTCCCGAATTGCCTGCTGCTCGGAGTATCATTTTACACGTATGTTCTCTTTTCTTAGTGGTGTAACGCTCTCGGAATATATTCGGCGTCGCCGCTTGACACTTGCGGCTATGGAGTTAAGTCAAAGTGACAGCAAAATTATTGATATTGCGCTGAAATACGGGTATACATCGCCCGATTCTTTCACTAGGGCATTTCAAAGCTTGCATGGCACTACGCCCTCCGAAGCGCGGCACCATGGTCCATCTCTTAAAGCCTTCCCGCGGATGACATTTCAACTGACCATTCAAGGAGGAAACGAAATGAACTACCGTATTGAAGACAAAGAGGCTTTTCGAATCGTGGGTATAAGTAAAAGGGTGCCGATCGTATTCAATGGGGTGAATCCGGAGATCGCTGCGATGTACCAGCAGCTTACACCGGATTTAATTGATACAATTAAGTGGGCATCGAACGTCCAGCCTCTGGGCTTAATTAGTGCTTCTGCCCATTTCAGTGAGGGGCGTATGACGGAACAGGGAGAACTGGATCATTACATTGGCGCAGCTACGACCAAAGAAACGCCTGAAGGTCTGACACAGCTTAAGGTTCCTGCTTCGACGTGGGCCGTATTTACGATCGTGGGTCCTTTCCCTGACACGCTTCAGGAGGTCTGGGGCCGGATCTACGCAGAGTGGTTTCCTTCATCGGACTATGAGCTGAGTGAGGGTCCTGAAATGTTATGGAATGAGCACAAGGATGTTACTGTTGAGCAATATAAAAGCGAGATTTGGATACCTGTTCGGAAGAGATGATATCTTCTCTAGATGGGTATCCGCGAACGCAGCTTTTGAAGCTGCGTTTTTCGTTTTCAGAATTACTAACGGATCAATTCGTCGTTTTCATTGCGATTATATGTAATATAATGGTATTATTTTATTGAAATTGTAAGATTTCTTTTATTCAGCAATGTGTTTTAAGAAGGGGGAGAGCTTAAATTGAAATGAAGTGGTGACCTATACGCAAGCGGATATAACATTCCATGGATTATGGACATGCCCACATATGCAGACATATCGATATGAGACGGAATTAAGTTGTTATACATCATATTGTAAGCGCTTCAAAAATTGATCTGACAGGAGGAGTATTTGCGTGACTCAACGTTTCGTTAAAAAGGGAATAGGTATGTTTTTACTCATCGTCATGTTTTCCACGATTCTGGTTTTCCCTGCCTCCACAAGCC
Organism: Paenibacillus sp. FSL R5-0517; assembly: GCF_037974355.1. NCBI lineage: Bacteria > Bacillati > Bacillota > Bacilli > Caryophanales > Paenibacillaceae > Paenibacillus > Paenibacillus sp. FSL R5-0517. Next base: position 6,784,169 of record NZ_CP150235.1, on the reverse strand, counting down.
ATGCAGCCACCATCCAAGTCACAGACAACGGCTCCAGAATTGAAGTGAACACCGGTTCGGGATTAGTCTATGTAGTGAACAAAACGAATGGTGATATCATATCGGCCAAAATGAACGGCACGGAGCTGAACAGCAATAGGGGATCACATATTGGCTCGGGGTTGGGATCTTCTGCAAATGTAACGTGGAATAAATCACCTTCGGGTTCAACGGTGTTAATTACCGTTTCCACCAACACATTGACTCACTATTATGCTTCGCGTGGTGGCGAGAACATCATATACATGGCAACGCATATCACGGCTCAACCTTCGATTGGAGAGTTACGGTACATTTTCCGCGGTAATGGGAGTGTGTTGACAGGTGTGCCGGCGAATTCTAACAACCGGGGTAATACTGGAGCGATTGAAAGTCAGGATGTGTTCGGGTTTGCCAATGGACAGTCTGCCTCCAAATATTATGGTAATGATCAGGCCAAAGACTTATCCGTTCGTGGAGTGACGGGTAATGGCGTTGGTGTATTTATGGCCTACGGCAATCGGGAAAAAAGCTCTGGCGGCCCATTCTTCCGTGACATCCAGTTCCAAAGTGGAACGGAGACGGAAGTCTATAATTATATGAACTCGGGCCATGCACAAACGGAAAATTGGCGCCTGGGTCTGCACGGACCATACGCTCTGATCTTCACCACAGGGGGGACGCCAAGTGTACCTGATTTCAGTTGGATGTCTGGTCTGAATCTGCAGGGCTGGGTATCCAGTCGGGGGAACGTGGTGCTTAATGGTCTCTCCGGGATGGATACAGGGTACGCGTACACGATTGGGTTCGCCAATAGCAATGCTCAGTATTGGGTGGGTACCTCTTCAAGTGGGGCAGCCGCCAAATATAGCATGATTCCAGGGACATACACCATGACAGCCTATAAGGGAGAACTGGCGGTATATACGGAAACGGTTAATGTCACGGCAGGCCAAACGACGACGCTGAATACACGTACGATCAACAATGATCCGAGTCAAGCCTCCAACATCTGGCGAATCGGTAACTGGGATGGTACACCACGGGAGTTCCTGAATGGACAGACCATTCCGATCCGTCACCCGTCCGATAGTCGTAATCCAAGCTGGGGGCCTGTCACCTATGCAACGGGCAGCGCGACCAATCGATTCCCGGCAATCCAATTCCGTGGTCAGAATTCACCAACCACAATAACATTTAACTTGAACGCATCTCAAGCAGCATCTACTCATACGCTCAACATCGGAATTACCGCAGCCTATAATAATGGCAGACCTAGCGTAACGGTTAATGGACATGCATTAACCAACCCTGCCGCTTCTTCACAGCCCAATTCTCGTAGCTTCACGATTGGTACCTATCGTGGTAACAACACAACGTTTAGCTGGAATGTCCCAGCATCTTACTTCGTGAATGGTTCCAATACGATCACCATTACACCGATCAGTGGTTCCAGTGATTTGGGGAACTGGTTAAGTGCAGGTTGGGTTTACGATTGTGTGGAGTTACTGAATTAAGTTAAGAATGCAATATAAGAGCAGGTGAAGAGACGATCCGTAATAAAACATATTGGATGTTACTTGTTTTCATAGGGTTGATTATTTTCTTAATGGGATGTACTTCGTATTCCAATGTTTCATCCGCTCTAATCAAGGAGTACAAGCAAAACATCAAGCAGGAGTTTCCGAATATTAGAGAGACTAAGATTCGTTATTCCACTCCACGGGTGGAAATTGCCTACATCGTGGAAAAGCAACTCGGAGAAAATGAGGTAGAGCGTCTGTTTGTTCAGACCCGAGATTTCATGACCAGCCCATCATTTCAAAATGAAGTAGTCAATGGAGAGTTTAAGGACGAAAATCCGAGTTGGGGTGATCCGGAACTGGCGATTACATTAACCGTTCGTGGTAATGATGTGACAGCCTATCAGTTTACTTGCAAACCGATGGAATCAGATTCTGATACAGGCGCAGTACAGTATACGGAATGGTACGTCCAGACAGCAGATGATTCAGAAAGCAGGCCTTATTCAGTCTCAAATAACGAGCACGACAAATGAAATAGAACATCGTTAATTACTAATTCTGCAAATGTGCTAATAGGTAAAGTAATCTGAGTTGCATGATCAAAACATAGTGGGTGTCATCCAAGTCGCCTTAATAGACTTGGATGACACCTATTTAATTTAAATTTGCGGGCAGATCGTTGCTGGAGATGGTGATCTGAATAGTGGTATAATTTTCAATACGTAATCATGAGTGAATGAACGGGGAGGCCAAAGGAATGAGAGACGATCTGTTGGTTCAATTGCAAGAGTGGCATGAAGAAGATGAATTTCAGGAAATTGTAGATGCAATTCAAGCGATTCCTGTGGAAGAAAGGGATTATGAGCTGGTTAACCATCTGGGCCGAGCGCTGAATAACCTGGAACGGTATGAAGAAGCGGTTGAACAATTCCTGACGGTTGCCAAAGAAGGCACAGGCGACCCACTCTGGCATTATCGGATTGGACTGGCTTATTACTATCTGGAGCAATATGCGCATGCGCTGCAAGCGTTCGAAAGAGCGGATCAATTGGACCCTGAGGATGAAGATACGCTGGAGTTTCTGGAATGGATTCGAAGCAAAATGGAGGAGGAATCCTCAGAGGAACTCTTAGAGGAATCCGTAGATGAATCGGTGAGTCCCGACCCATCTGTCTCTGAGATCTCAACCGCACCTTTTAGTGTTAGCCATCTGGAACCAACGGGTTTTTGGAATGACAGTGCTGAAGCCGTGGACCAATATGTGCTGGCCCCACCTACTGATGGACAGATCGAGTCAGTAGAGGAGCAGCTAGTGTTCAAGTTGCCAACATCCTACATTAACATGATGAAATTACATAATGGTGGTGTTCCCCACTATCGGTATTATCCTGTTAGCCAGGCAGAGGCTGCCAAGAAGGTCCGCGTTGAGATCGCGGGAATACTGGGTATTGGACGGGAGAAGGCACACTCGTTAGGTGGTGAAGCGGGCAGCCGGTTTATCATCGAGCAGGGGGGTTACCCCGAAATCGGTGTTGTTGTATGTGAGTGCTCTTCCGAATCTGAGGTGGTGATGCTGGATTATCGTGAATCCGGCAATGCAGGTGAGCCCGAGGTTGTACATGTGGATAAAAATGAAAACTACAAGATCACTTGGCTTGCGCCCAATTTTGAAACCTTTATCCAAGGTCTGTTGAATGAGGAACATCAACCTGCAAACCTTCAAGGTGTACTGTAAGGAAGAGCTGGAGTTCCTCTTTATACAAATCGTTGAAATTGAAAAGGCTGGACCCTAGCCAATAAACTGTACCCGATAGAGTAGACACTTTGAAAAAGTCTCTCTATGGGGTATTTTTTTTATATACCTATGAATTATATAAGAACGGAGAAAGATGATGAGTAAAAAAAAACAATTACAGACTATGAAGTGGAGCAACTGGCTAGAAATCCTTATGTGAAGTCCGTATCGACCAAAGGGATAACATATAAGGACGAGTTTAAACAACTCTTTAGGGAGATTTTTAAAACGTGTGGATTTGAAGTTCATACTCTTGGCATGACCCGGGTCAAAGCCGCAGCTAGACGTTGGAAAGCAAGTTACAACAAGCAAGGAGTTTCAGGCTTACAAGATACACGAGGTCAGCATTTTAGCAGGCCCCTGAAGCGAGAGTTAACTTTGGCAGAGAAGAACGTGAAACTGGAAGCGCAGATTCAACTGCTTCGAGACGAGAACGAGCTTCTATAAAAGATTCGTTTGGCCGAACGGGGGTGGAATCACGAGTAAAACGAACGCCGAACTTGCGATATAGGTTAATCCGAAAGGTGATTGAGAAATATCAATTCCAGCGTATGGTGAGTGTTTTGTGTGAAGCGGCAGGCGTGTCCAGAAGTGGATATTATCGTTACTGGAGTCATTCAGCCATCCACAGACGCATGCAGAAGGAACAGAGAGATGAAGAAATCAGCCTGCATGTTCGCCGTGCTTTTCAGTTAAAAAAAAGAAACAAAGGTGCTCGTTCCATCAAAATGACCCTGGAAGGACAATATCAAATTGTCTGGAATCTCAAGCGAATCCCTACAGACAAATGATGAAGGCTACCCAAGAGCATCGCACCATGCCCAACCTATTGCAACGTCGCTTTAAGCAGGGTATTCCGGGCAAGGCGCTTCTTACAGATATTACCTATTTAAGCTATGATCAAGGGAAGCGAGCCTACTTGTCAACCATCAAGGATAGTTCAACGAATGAAATTGTAGCCTACTATGTATCGGAGCGGATGACTATGGATCTGGCGACAAATACGTTACTTCACTTACAGAAAAATCGCAGATTCAAGAAAAGCAAAAGTGCCTTCATTCATTCCGATCAAGGAACCCACTACAACCTACATCTCCAATGACGGTATCGATCTTCATACCTGTGTCACGACTTTTTTCAATGAGAGTTTGAAGTTGTTTTCCATCACTTTTCTCACCAGCCGTAACCACTGCAGCTGTAATAATTCGTTCTTCATTCATAGCAAGATGTGTTTTGTAGCCGAAGAACGAGGAGTCTGCCGATTTGTGACCTATGCGTGCATCTGGATCATTGCTGAGTTGAAAGTGCTCATGGTGATCAGCTACGATTTCTTTTAAGTAGTTCAGCTTTTCTTTCACCTTTGGGTATTCACGGAGGGATTCTTCTTTTTTTACTGCATCTATAACTTTTGGCAATAGTCCAGTTCATCAGACAATTCGTTCGTCGTTGTTCTCGGTGGGAATTTATCCTTCATTTTTTCATCGCTCTTGTAAACGGATTTTCTTAACAACTTAGACTTTTGCATTAATATTTCTTTGGGTGATAGCTGATTAAATCGCGCTTTCGTATGGGTGGCATACACAATAATTGCGCTGCTTTTGATAATTTCTTTTTCCAACGCGATCTCCACGGTCTTTTGAATAAGTATGTCGAGCAGGTCCACATCTTTCAAGCGAAGCCTGCGAAATTTTGTTAGTGAACTAGGATTAATGACTTCGTCTTCAGGTGCCATATCTAAAAAGTACTTAAAGGACATGTCATATTTAGAACGTTCCACAACATCCACATCGGATACATCGAAAATGGATTTCAACAATAGGTACGTGAACATTCGAATGGGCGGCACTGCATTGCGACCATTTTCGAGGCAGTATTTATGCTGCAATTCTACCTGAACAAATGAAAAATCTACGAGATCATTGATTTGACGAAGCATATTATCTTTAGGGACGACGATATCGTATATGTCCATAAACGGACTAAGATTAAGAGATTGTTGGTTTGAAATCATCCGAGACACCACCTGAAATTAATCATTTAATTATACAGGAGAACAGCTATCCCTCCTCAAAAAAATGAGGAGGGATAGCTGTTTATAGATGTTGGACTTTTTAAGTAGCCTCGTACAGTACAGAGATCATCTTCTTAATGTAGTATAGTCTTTTTTAGAAACGTCAATTATAAAGGGTACAGTTTATCATTGAGTGTCGGCTTTTTATGGTCACTTCAGTTTATGAACCTTCAAACACTTTGTCTTCAATTACTGGTGCTGGAATTTCTTTAATCTCAACAGATTCTTCTGCAGTCATTTTTTGAACCTTCATCGGCAGGGAATCCAGGTACTTATACTCCTCTGTTTTCGTTGTGCTTGAGACAATTTCACCGTTCTTATCTTTCATATAGATAACACGTTTCGTTGGTAAACCCGTTTCAACATTAATTGTTACAATTTCTTTGCGAAGCTCGTCTTCAGACACTGCTTGCTTCTCGTTATTTTCTGCAAGAGAACGAGCTTGAGCTCCTTCTGGCTCCAGCACTGTCCATTTCTGTTTCTGTAACTCTTGTTTTGCATTCTCAAGTAGTGAGATCTGGAGCAACTTCGCATTTTCAGCTGCAATATTCTTTGGCATCGTCCAGGTATTACCCACCAATTTTCCCGACTCAAAATCACGTCCATACGAAGTGACTTTTTTTCCGCCATCTTCAACAATCATCTTGTGATACAGTTTGTTCTCCCGATACTCCTCAGTAATCTCAATCAAATTGACACGATCCCGATAGCGAACGTTGTACGATCCATCTTCTAATGTTTCTTTAATGTACTCCACATTGCTATGAGTAGATTTTTGCGCTGCGCTCTCAACGTCACTCTGAGCGCTAACCACGGTCGGTTGGTTTAAATAAACATACCCACCTACAGAAGCAAAAGTCAGCGGTATAGTCAGCAAGGATACCCATAATTTTTTCTTCACAGTTCAAATCCTCCCCTTATTTATTCAGTATATATTCTTAACGTATCATTCTGCTTTTAAGTTCCAGCCATTTACATATCCATTATAAAAATAACCTTGTGGATCGGAATCACCTTGAAAATCCTTCAGTCTCCATGCGTTAGGATTGCAAGGCGATGCTTTTAATTCAGAATCGAATGATTGCAAGTAATAATTCACCTGTGGGAAATGTCTGATGGTGCCACTCAGATTGCTACAGGCACTTGAATACATACTGGTTGCTCTACTTGTTTTAGCTACCGATGCATATTGGTAATTGAATACAGTAGTCCCTACAGTATTATACATAGCTGCCCAACCTGAAGCAGCGTTCGCATAGTAGCCAATCTGAGAATCTGGATAATAAACTCGACTCCATTCAAAATCGCCACCAGTTGTAAGTCCACAATTCGCAGATGGACAATATTCTACGAGATCTGTCCCCTGACTCACCTGAGAAACAATAGGATATGCAGATCCGGGGCCATTGCGAACATTCAAACCTGCAGCTTTGACATCCCATACATTGACCTTGCTGTCGTACGATGCAAGCGCTTCAGCTTTCCCTGTTGGAATATAGAAAGATACAAAGGCGAAGATGAATAAAACAAATAATTTACTACATACACTAGTACAATTTTGCACAACTACATTCTCCTTCCAATTTTTAATCATTCAAATAGCATCACAAACCCACCTCATATTTGTTACAATTTGTAATAAAATATCAAATAATTGAATTGGAGCACTTTTATTCTTCCTGTATTCCATTTCACTTTAGTGCTGCTATCCAAACCTCATGTTGGTTTTTTAATGTTTCTCTCTCTTCCTGGTATAACTCTCTTAAATAATCCAAACTACGATGCCCTTCCATCAGTGAAAGGGTTTTCCCCATGAAATGAATTTCATGTTATTCAGAAAAATGATTGGTTCTGGCCATGTCCGATGCTCAAGCATGTAATCCGCTAACCAATCTTCTATATCGTCTTCATTCTCGTAGATGTGATATCCCATACCTCCAAGTTCTTCACCATTAAATAGTCTGATATCATTATATATTTTATCGCTGCTCCAAGATTCTTTTACGAATCTCAGATTTCCCATTCCTAATTGAATATATTCATATCACGCGTGTTGAATAACCTATAAAAGGTAGAAAAAGAACCACAACCTCGGTAAAATGTTTGTACCCCTACAAACTCCGAAAGGTGGCGGTTCCATGCAAAATTCTACCCGATTTCTCTCGTTTCTTCAATCCTTTCTCTCACCCGAAAAAGTAGCACAGGCTGTTAGGAATGCCGGATATCAGGATACATCACGCCAATTTTCAGTTCATCGGTTACTTGGATTTTGGACACTTCCCGCTGTAAACCAGTGGAAAAGTTACCGAAGCGGCGGGGCTTAAGCAGCTTATAATTCACGTATTTCGACGAAAGTGGCCGAGGTGCCTTATGCAGTATTCAAGGAGCTATTTCATCTTTTGGTTTCTCAAAAGAATTGCCGTTTTCGTCGGCAGCTTGCTTTTCCTGTTGGATTCGACCACGGTTACGGTAGGCGAAACCCGTCTGCCTTGGGCAATCCATGTCCAGACGTGGGAACTGTTGGGATAATGCACCACAGGAGTCGTTCTTTGGTCATTTTAAGGACGAAACCTCGTTGAAAAGCTGTGACACACTAGACGAAGTTAAGTGAGAAATTAAATCCTATATGACCTATTACAATCACTATAGATACCAGTGGAACCTAAAAAGGATGACCCCAGTACTGAGATCATCTTCTTAAAGTAGTATAGTCTTTTTTAGAAATGTCCTTCACATAGGGTACAGTTTAGAAGGGAGCAGTCTTTTTGCTGCCCGATTAGTGGTATAAACGGCCATGCTGCCGAGCTATATATATGTCAGAGAATGAAAATAGATGAATTAGGTCTGTTATAAAAATCCAAAATAAGTATATAGAGGATTTCGCATTGCATAAAGACAGTTACTCTGATAATATTTAGACGTCTAATATTTAATTGTATAAATTTTAGGGATCTAAATAATAATAGTTTTTTAGACTAATTAGTCACTGAATTAGATTCATGCAAATAAATAAAATACGTTAGGAGTGATCCACATGGGAAAATTAGATCATAAAGTAGCTATTATTACTGGCGGTGCCTCGGGAATCGGAGAGGGCATGGTAGATCTTTTTGCGCAGGAAGGCGCCATCGTCATTGCAGCAGATATTAATGAGGAAGCACTGGAGAGAGTAAGCCAAAAAGAGAATGTGTACGGAATGAAGTTGAATGTATCTTCGGATGAAGATTGGCAGGCACTGGCGAAAGTAGTGAATGAACGATTTGGGAAAATTGACATTCTGGTCAACAATGCAGGCATTTCTTCAGAGAAGCCTTTTGAGGAAATCAATGCACAGGATTGGGAGAAAATGCTCTCCATTAACGGTTACGGCCCATTCGCTGGCATGAAACATGTCACTCCCTATATGGCAGCCCAGAAAAAAGGTTCCATCGTCAATATCTCATCATACACGGCTATGATTGGACAAGGCTTTAACCATTACTCGGCATCCAAAGGCGCGGTACGTGCATTATCCAAAGCCGCTGCGACCACCTTCGGACGTCAAGGCATTCGGGTGAATGCTCTTTTTCCCGGGATTATCGAAACACCGATGACCCAATCTTTGAACACATCCAAGGAACTGCTTGAACGATTAATTCAGGCAACGCCTTTGCAGCGTCTGGGCCAGGCTATCGATATAGCCAAAGCCGCGTTGTTCCTGGCGTCGGATGATTCTTCGTACATTACCGGATCTGAACTGGTGATCGATGGTGGCTACTCAGCCCAATAGCGTGTAAAATGATGACAGCCCTTAAGTTAAATGAGGGCTGTTGTTTTATTTTTCAAGGAGGATCTAATGGAAGAACAGAACATTTTTGAGCTTATACACAATATGGATAATTTCACCAACAAGTTGATTATACAATGGAACAAAGCATTTAATGAGGACCTTGGTGTCTCTCATGTGCTTGTACTCAGTCATCTCCATCAGAATGGAAAAAGCCGACCTTCGGATATTGCAAAAAAATTAGGATTCACGCCGCCTACACTCAGTTATTTATCGGACAAGATGGTAGCCAAGGAACTAGTCGTTAGAATGGTTGATGAAGCGGACCGTCGCATTATTTATTTGAACATTACGGATAAAGGGACCGAAGTCCTCGGAAGAGCAATCTTGGAGGGCCAGCAGCTGCGTAAGAATTTATTCCAGAAATTAAACGAAGAGGATCGAGCGCAACTAGTCCGTATTTTTGAGAAGATGAATCGGGAAGATTAAGCAATAGACTCGAAGGGAGACCGAAGGTGATATGGAGGAACCGCTCAAAGTATATAACACTGCAGTTGAAGCTTTTCTTGAAGTGATCGGGGGAAAGTGGAAGCCCGTTATTCTATTCCATCTTACCTTTGGCAAGAAACGTAATGGTGAACTGATGAAACTGATCCCTTCGATCACCCAGAAAGTATTGACTCAGCAACTTGGTGAATTAACGGAGGCGGGGGTCATTGTCCGAATTTCTCATCACCAGGTCCCGCCTAAAGTGGAGTATGAGTTAACAGCATATGGGTGGACTCTTAAAGAGATTCTTCATCTGATGTGTAGGTGGGGCGATATACACGTGGAGAATGTTTATGGTGATCGAGGAAAAATTCTGTTTAAGCCACCAACGACTACGGACCGTTGAGGGACTGCTATGAGCCGATTCTGGAATTCAGGAATCGGCTTATTTTGCATTTTATTTACGTTACGGAAGGATATTGCGATCACGTAGATTTCTAAAAATATCCATAAACATAGCCTCAGTGTCAATGAAATCATGAAATCCGAAGCGGCGAGCCTTGGAACCATCTGCGAAGAAATCGTAATCCCACGAGAAGACAAAGTCACCAAATGCCCAGGAAGAGACATCATCATAAAGGGTGTTCACCAAACCATACTTTTCAATCATGGACTTCCATAGATCTTCTTTATCTGCCATCACAGTTGCAAGTGAGAGGGGGAGTGGAGGTGCGGTTTCCATTTCAAAAAAAGCAGCGATTCGGGGCCAAAGCTCATTCCAGCGAAACAGATCGCCATTGGTGATATTAAATGCCTGATTGGCACATCGCGGATCGGTTGCTGCCCATACGGTTGCATGAGCGAGCAATGTGGCATCCGTCATTTCAAGCAGCGAATGATACGCTCCTGGTTTTCCAGGGAATCGAAGTGGTAAGCCAAGTTCCTTGGAGATAGCCGCATATACGCCAATAACCATGGCAAGATTCATTGGATTACCCAGGGCAAATCCACACACCACAGACGGGCGAAGGGCTGACCAGGTCCAGCTGTTTCCGGGTTGCCGTTCCTCGAGAAACTGCTGCTGATTGACGTTGAATTCGGGGGGCATATGATGTGCATCCGTTTCTTTGGCAGGTGTTTTGAATGGGCCCAGATGCGCACCGTATACTTTATAACCTTGCATTAGGCTAATATGTTGGAGATTTGGAGCGATCGGTTCAATCGTATTCACCACATTAACGAGCATGGCCAAGTTGGGCTGTACCAATTCGGCCCAGGTTGGGCGATCCTGATACGCGGCGTAGAAAATATGCGTAACGGTCGTTAAATGACTTAGTTTGTCTTGTGTGTCTGCTTCATTCAGTAAATCAGCTGATATATAACGTAATCTGGGGGCATCTTCCCCTCCGCGGCGAGATACACCAATGACATTCCACTCGGGAAGTGTCATCAGATAATCAATAAGGTTTCTTCCAATGACGCCTCCAGCACCGATAACAAGGGCAGTGTAGCGGATAACAGATGGTTCGGTTTGCAATGGACATGCTCCTCTCTTCTTCTGTTCATATTGTGGGCCAGAAAAAGAAGGGTGAGAAGTACGCACCTCAAAGTCATATACGTACTTTGAAGTAATATATGAGCCTGGAGCAGGATACGAGCGTTGTAACCTGTACGTTCAATGGGTGTTACTTGTAACTTGCCTCTAACGACAAGAAGCTGTAAAAGGAACAATCGCTCCTTTCACAGCTTAGATGTGTCTGTATATTCGTTCACTAGATATGATGTAAATATGGTTTACGCCGGATATCCGCCACCTGGAGGCGGCCACGCACCGTAGAAGCGACGTAGCAGAACAATCTCCCCTAGATGGTACGAGTTATGGGAGGCGATATTGCGCAGAAGTCCTGCTTTGGTTTCCCCCGGGAAATAAAGTAGTGGCTCATCTAATTGTGCTGTTTCTGCAATGGTTACCGCTTGATCAACCCCAGCCAGGAATGCCTGAATATCTGCCTTCCAGGTTGCTTCGTCCTGAGGGCCTTTCTCCTCAGGCCAGCTCTCACTCGCTTTAGCAGGGGGCTGTGGCTTGCGTCCTTCCAAGTGTTCGAGCATGAATTGCTGCCAATAATGCATATGTTTCACCAACTGATAGATCGTATAAGGCATGGCCTCGTGCGTACGAGCAGCAAGTGTGACATCGATATCGGGTAGAGCATGGGCGATGCGGATATGACCGCGTTCCCCCACTAATGATTTAACAAGGGCTTGCCCGAAGCTTTGATTCGCATCTGACATATGAAACCTTCCTTTCTTCCAGACCGGATTGTTAACCTGTCTTCTATTTAATATTATACAATTAAATTGCTAGAAATTGAAATTGGGAAATGAGAACCATAATACTTAAAATGCCTATGATATAATAGTGAAAATAAATCTCAAGACCTCAGGGTCGAGGAGGAAGCTCCTGTGAAAGTGATATTGGTTGACGACGAACGTCTAGCGTTGATAGGCCTTCAAAAATCACTAGAAAAAGAAGTAAGCGACATCGAAATTATTGCTACATATATGAATCCAACAGAGGCTATCGCAGGCATTGTGGAGCACAGACCTGATGTTGTATTTCTGGATATCCATATGCCAGAGATGGATGGGATGGATCTGGGTAGACAGATTCAGGCGGTATCATCCGGCACCGAGATTATATTTGTAACCAGTTACGATCAATATGCGGTACATGCTTTCGAACTTCAGGCCTTGGACTATGTCATGAAGCCTATCCAAAAAGATCGATTGAAGCAGACGGTGAGTCGTGTAAGAGAGAAACTGAGTGTAAAACGCGAGCAACGTTCAAAGGATACAAACGTACCTTTGATTTGCTGTTTTAATCAGATTCAGTTTAAGCTTCCGGGCAAGGATATTCAGGTTGCCAAATGGCGCACAAGCAAGGCGCAGGAGCTGTTTGCATACCTGCTTCACCATCGGAACCAGGTTATTCATCGCAGTGTTCTGCTGGAGCTTCTGTGGCCGGGAATGGAAGAGGAGAAGACGGCACACCAACTCTACACTACGATGTATCATGTCCGCCAAACCCTGAAAACTTGCAATATGGATATGATTAAGATTCAAAGTGGACACCTGGAGGCAGGTTATCGACTTGAATTGGGTGAGGCTCAGTTGGATAGTGAGCAGTGGGAACGGGAAATCAGGCAATGGAAGGCCGTAGACGCAAGTACCGTTCATGCCTATGAGCAAGCGCTTCATCTATATAAGGGTACCTATCTTGGTAATTATGAATACATGTGGGCTGAACCTGAGCGGGAAAGATTACGCTATCTGTGGCTGTATCATATGAGACAACTAAGTCTGTATTACCAGCAGCATGGACTGACGGATAAAGTGATTGAGAGTACACGACGTATCCAGCATATGCTTCCGGATGAAGAAGAAAGTTATTTTATTCTAATGAAGTTATATGATGAAATGCACAACGATCTCGGTGTGGAGGAGCAGTATCGTCTCTTAACTACCAGAATGGAGCAAGATTTGGAGATACCGATTAGTGAAGAGGTCCGCGAATGGTACAGGGACTGGAAGCTGGGACTGATCAAGTCAGGACAGCGTATCCAATGAGGTTACGACAACCAAAGTCCGCAAGCCGTTTCAAATATGTTCTGATCCTGTCGATTATGTTAGTGGCATTGGTTGGCATGCGTTGGGTCTGGTCGCAGTTCTTCCCTGCGTTGGATGAGCATCACGCTGTGAATGGTGTACTTGACTTACGAGGTGTTGATCTGGAGCGAACGCCGATCATGTATCTGAATGGAGAATGGGAACTATATTCGAATGAATTACTGACCAGTAAGGATATTTCAGGTAGGGGAGGAGCTGCGGCAGGTGTAGTCCAAGTTCCGGGCAATTGGGAAAATGTCGAGAAGAATCGGGATCTGGAGAGTGCAATTGGCTATGCCACATACCGATTACGCATTTTGACGGATCCCCTCCAAACACCTGTGGCCTTCTGGTTCAAAAACATTCGAAGTTCATCCGAGATTGAACTCAATGGGGATATCACAGGTGGAATGGGGAGGATATCGGAGGATGCAGATACATATGTACCGAGAAGTAACTCGTATACGGCGACCTATGAACATGATGGAACCACCGAGATCGAATTACTCATTCGTGTAGCCAATTATGATAGCCCGTACATAGGAGGGATCGGTAAACCCGTTCGCTTCGGTTCCCAGGCGGCGGTTGATTACGCACGTTGGTATTCCATCGGTTTTCAACTGGCCATTTTTCTCGTTTTACTCCTTCATGGCATGTATGCCTGTATTCTGTTTGTGTTCAACCCCCAGGAGCGGGCCTTACTTGTTGCAGCTATATTAACCTTAGCTGTGGGCATCGTGGTTATGGCTGGTCATGATAACATTCTGATGTTATGGCTCCCTATTAACTATACGTGGGGGATCAAGCTTCGTCTGATTGGTCTGCTGCTGCAAAATGCCTGTATTCTGCTGTTGTTCCAGAGATTGACCATGGTACATATCTCAACAAAGATCCTTCAATTAGGCATTGTCACGACATTGGCTTATATTGCTGTTATTTTGGCTGTGCCCATTCACGTTGTCTATGCCATGGTTCATTACGCTTTTATCGACTTATTCTTTCTCGTCTCTTCTCTCTGGTTCCTGTACATTGTAGGTGTCATGCTCTTTAGGAAACAGGCTGATCGGGATATGGTCTTTCTACTCCTGACAGCCGGAGGCATCATATCCAATATGTTGTGGAGTACAAGTGAGACATCGAAAGATGTGACAACAGTCTATTATCCCATTGACATCATCTTTGCCATTACCGGCTTCTCCGCCTATTGGTTCAAGAAATACTTCAGAAATGCCAAGGAGAACATCAAGCTGAATACAGAACTGCAGAAGGGTGACAAAATTAAAGATCAGTTCTTGGCGAATACCTCACATGAACTGAGGACTCCGCTGCACGGGATCATTAACATCGCTCACAATGTAGTCACCCGAGAGAAGGACAAGTTGGATGGACGGAGCCTGGAGGATATGGAACTGCTGATTACGATCGGTCGGCGGATGTCCCATCTCCTCGGTGATCTACTGGATGTAGTCCGGCTGAAGGAACATCGTATTGTATTACGTCAGGCTCCTCTTTCCATACAGTCGGTTGTGCCAGGTATTATCGCCATGCTTCAATTCATGGCAGAACGCAAACCGGTCCACCTTCATATGAAGATTCCGGAATCGTTCCCGCCGGTCATGGCTGATGAAGAAAGGCTCGTTCAGATTTTGTATAATCTGCTGCATAACGCGCTTAAACATACCGAGGAAGGAACGATATCCGTGAGTGCCGAAATTCGTGAAGGACAGGCTCTGATTCATGTGACGGATACCGGCATTGGCATGGATGAGGACACGAGGATGCGCATTTTCCTTCCGTATGAACAAGGGTCATATGGAATAAGCGATGGACAAGGCATCGGGCTTGGACTGAACATTTGTAAAGAGCTCGTTGAATTGCACGGCGGGGCACTAACGGTTCACTCGGAACTCGGAAAGGGTTCGATATTCAGCTTTGACCTGTCGCTCGCGAATGAAACCACCCATCAGACTCAGTCACAGCTTCCTCCGATATGGGAACAGGCCGCGGAGATGATGCAAGATGCACCTAGCGGATTCCTGTTACCCCGCTCAGGTATGGGGGACGAAGAAGTCATGGCGACAGCAGAAATGGCTCCGTTGTTAAAAGAGGGGAAAGCCACCATTCTGGCTGTAGATGATGATCCGGTGAATCTGGATGTGCTGGTCAGCATTCTTTCAAATGAACCCTACACGATAACTACAGCCCGGTCGGGCCAGGAAGCGATGGAACTGCTGGGCACACGCCAGTGGGATCTGCTCATAACGGATGTGATGATGCCCCATATGTCCGGATATGAATTAACCCAGAAGGTGCGGGAACAATTCTCCATGTCAGAGCTTCCGGTGTTGTTGTTAACTGCACGAAGCCAGCCACCGGATATATATACCGGTTTTGCATCGGGAGCCAATGATTATGTCACGAAGCCTGTAGATGCGCTGGAGCTAAAATATCGGATACGTGCATTGACCATGCTAAATCAGTCCATCCAGGAGCGCTTACGCATGGAGGCTGCTTATTTGCAGGCTCAGATCCAGCCGCATTTCCTGTTCAATACGCTGAATTCACTTATGGTCCTAAGTGATATTGATACAGAGCATATGCGGAAGCTTGGTGAAGCTTTTTCATCCTATTTACGAATTAGCTTCAACTATCTCAATACAGGGGAACTGGTGAAATTATCATACGAGCTGGAACTCGTGGAAGCCTATCTTTTTATTGAGAAAACGCGATTTGAAGATCGATTGTCGGTGGTACTAAACGTAGAGCCGGATCTTCCTCTACTTCTCCCGCCGCTGTCGATTCAGCCCTTGATTGAAAATGCCGTAAGACACGGGTTATTAAGCCGAAATGTGGGTGGGACAGTATGCCTATCCATTACTCGCCATGAGGGTTATACCCGTATTGAGGTGAAGGATAATGGCAAAGGCATGGAACCGGAGAAGGTTGCAGAGCTGCTACATGCTACGCCAGGTGGAAAAGGCGGAATAGGCATTGTGAATACGAACCGCAGATTGTTGCAACGGTATGGTCAGGGATTATCGATCGTGAGTGAGCCGGGTGAGGGGACGATGGTATCCTTTGATATTCCGGACGAAGTATAAGGAAAAGGCCGTAGAAGTGAAAACTTCCGGCCTTTTTGTGTTGCGCTCTTATTCATTCCCTAATTTTAATTATTTCTAATGCATCATTCATATGTTAGTATATTTAACATTAGAAGCGCGGAATCCGGCATTGGGCGCTAAACGTTGTTATAGTGGGTGAAGAGATCGATGCGCAATTGGGTCAAAAACGAGAATGTGCAGATGACGGCCATTGCCTTTGCCACAGCGGTAGGGGCGCAATTCAAGATAAATCCGTTCCGGGAAGATTACTTCCGAATCGGCCTGGGGGTTAGCATCCTTTTATTTCTGCTGATGATTATGCCACATTTGTCTTATGTGAAGACAGGAATCCTGACAGGTATGGCAAGTTTCCTGTTTCAGTCGGCAGATCTCATCAATCATGTACAGACCGTATCCATTCTGGAAAGCATGCGGGACAATCTGGGGGCAGGCGTGTATTATGTGGTCTTTGCCTATGGTCTTAGCAAGCTCAGGCATCGATTCCATGAAATGCAGCCTCTTCTGCTCGGCGGCCTGATTACCTGTATCGACTTTTCCTCTAACCTTGTTGAGCTGCTGCTTCGCGGCATGTTAAGTGGGACCAATATCTTTTATATGAAGGAATGGTTGTATCTGCTTGTGGTGGGCGGTCTGCGAAGTTATTTTATAATTGGGCTCTACAACAGCTTTGCGGTGAGACAGATGCGGCTTTTGCATGCAGAGCAGGAGAAACGGATGGAGCAGATGCTGAGTGTAAACTCAGGTCTGTATGGCGAGGTATTTTACTTGAAAAAAGCAATGAATACGATCGAAGGCATTACGGCAGACAGCTATGATCTATATCGAGATCTTCGAGAGCAGGAGATGAACCAATACAGTCAGCGTACGCTGGGCATTGCTCAGCAGATTCATGAAGTGAAGAAGGACTCACAACGCATTCTTGCGGGTCTGCTGAAATTGTATGATAACGAAAAAGCGGTCAACATGAGCTTGTCCGAAGTGCTGAACTTTGCCAGCAAAGCAAACCGAAAATATAGTGAGATGCTGCATAAGCAGGTGGAGATCGACATCGAGCAACAGTATGATTGTGAGTCTCCGTATTACATTCCTCTTCTAACGGTCATGAACAACCTGATTGCCAATGCGGTAGAGGCGATTGAGTACGATGGGAAGGTCCGAATTCATGTGTATGAGCAGGGAGATGACGTGCATTTGGTCGTGATGGATACTGGAAAAGGCGTACCTGAAGCCAAACGGGATGTGATCTTTGAACCGGGCTATACAACGAAGTTCAATGAAGTCGGCATTGCCGCAACAGGCATTGGTCTGTCTCATGTACGTGATATCGTTCAGTCATTGGAGGGATACATTAAGGTAGACTCGGGACTTCCGGAAGGGAAAGGGACTACATTTGCTATAGCTATTCCCAAAATGAATCTAATCAAGGGGGGCGATGTCGATGACACTTTCTATCATGATCGTGGATGATGATGTGGTCAGCCGAAGCATGCTGCATGATATCATTGAATCCTGTGGAATCGGCGAGCTTGCAGGTATGGCAGAGGGCGGCATAGAAGGAGCGCGGATGATCATGGATCTGCGTCCCGATGTGGTGCTGATTGATCTGTTGATGCCGGATCAGGACGGAATTGAGACGGTTGCGAAACTGAAGCACAGCGGGTATACCGGCAAATTCATTATGATCTCTCAGGTGGAGAACAAGGAGATGGTAGGTGCTGCCTACCAGAACGGAATTGAATTCTTCATTCATAAACCGATTAATCGGGTAGAAGTGGAGCATGTGCTCAGCAAAGTGAATGAACAGTGGAAGTATGAACGCTACGTGCTGGAGATCAAGCAGTCAATGGCCCGATTAAATCTGGTGGAGGTGCCAGCCCCTGCCCAAGGTCGTTCGGTGCGAGATGCGGCTAGGAGCATTCTGATGGATCTGGGGATCATCGGAGAAAGTGGCAGCAAGGATATAGTGGCCCTTATGGAATATGCAATTGATCAGAAGCGTGCCGGGGAGTGGCCGCCGCTGAAGGAGTCATACGAAGCAGTGGCCCAGACGTACAAGTCTACGCCCAAAGATGTGGAGAAAGAGAGTAAGGCGATGGAACAACGTATTCGCAGAACGGTGATTGCCGCGTTAACGAACATGGCCTCGATTGGACTCACCGACTATAGCAACCACAAGTTTGAGCATTATGCGCCCCTCTACTTTGACTTTCAGGATGTTCGAGTGAAGATGAGAGCCATGGAAGAAGATCAGGCAGCCGACAAAGGCAAGGTGAATATCAAAAAGTTCCTGCATGTGTTCTATATGGAGACGATTGAAAAGATGAATAACTGAATAACTGAGATATGATATCTCATATCCAAAAGCCGAAATCCCGGAGGTAACACTTCACGGATGTTCGGTTTTTTGTATTTTTAACGCTCGTTATTGTTATATAACCTTACATAAAATGCTGAAATAAGATCTTTTATTAGCACTTTTTTGCGTTTAACTATCAAAAAAACACTTTATGTTAATTTAATTTTCATAAGTTGTAATTATTTTATGTAGGATCATGTAAGTTCGCGTAGGGAGCAAATTACAATACGTACATAAATACAAATGGTCGATTCGGTCGATCCCAATCTAATTCGGAAAAGGGGTTTTTCTATGAAAAAGGTAGCATCCATTGTAATGGCGTCCGTTCTTGCTCTAACACTTAGTGCCTGCGGTGCAGCGAAATCGGGTGAAGAGAATAGTGCCCAGTCGGCAAGTGGTTCAGCTGTTGAGAAATACACATTTGGAACCGATGCAACGTATCCCCCTTTTGAGTTCCAGAAGGACGGCAAATATGTAGGAATCGATATTGACCTCATGAACGCGATTGCGGAAGAAGAGGGCTTTGAGGTTGAGATCAAACCGATGGACTTCAAAGGCATTATTCCAGCCATTACGGCGAATCAACTGGACGGAGCCATTGCAGGCATTAGCATTACCGACGAACGTAAAAAAGTGGTGGACTTCTCGGACCCGTATTATCAGGCCGGTCTGTCCTTAATCGTACATGAAGATAACGCGGACATCCAAAGTCCTGAGGGTTTAAAAGGAAAAACGATTGCAATTAAAAAAGGAACCTCAGGTGCCAATCTTGCAGATCAATATGCAAAAACCTATGGGGCAACCGTGAAATATTTTGATGACAGCCCATCGATGTATCAGGAGGTCGCGAACAAAAACGCAGATGCTACGCTGGAGGATTTCCCGGTCATCTCCTATAAGATTGCCATTGACCCGAACGCCAAGCTCAAAATCGTTGGAGATCGATTGAACGGTGACTTTTACGGCATTGCTGTTGCCAAAGGTGACACAGAGTTGCAGAAGAAGATTAATGACGGATTGAAGAAATTGCAGGAAAACGGAAAGTACGACGAGATTGTTGGCAAGTACCTAGGAACAGCGGCTAAATAGAAGGGAATGTGGTACGGATGGACTCCTCCTTGCAAGTCATCATAGACGCTCTACCTCTTCTGTTAGAGGGTACAGTTGTTACGTTGAAACTGGTCGTGATCTCGCTCATCATTGCGATGGTAATTGGATTGATCTCAGGTCTGATGAGTACTTCCTTGAATAGATTGTTGCGGCTGGTAGCTACACTTTACGTGGATATCATCCGTGGTACACCCCTTCTGGTGCAAGTATATTTCATCTACTTCGGGCTGCCGGTGTTCCTGGATATGCGCATTCCGGCGATGACCGCGGGTATTATTGCGATTAGTCTGAATGCCGGAGCGTACATCTCGGAGATTTTCCGAGCGGGGATCAATTCGATTAGCAATGGGCAGCATGAAGCAGCGCGATCCCTGGGTTTAACTCGTTTTCAGACGATGCGACTGGTCGTGTTGCCTCAAGCAACCCGGCGCATGATTCCTACCTTTGTGAACCAGTTCATTATTACGATTAAGGATACATCGCTGTTGTCGGCGATCGGTATCGCAGAATTAACGCAGAGCGGGGAGATTATTATTTCCTCCAACTTCCGGGCATTCGAAATTTGGGGTGTGGTAGGCATATTCTATCTGATCATTATTGTGTTATTGTCCCGGGCTTCCCGGTTCATTGAGAGGAGGTATGCAATCCGATGATCACCGTAGAGAATCTGAAAAAGCAGTTTGGTGCCAATGAGGTATTGAAGGATATCTCGACAACGATTCAGGAGAAAGAAGTCGTATGTGTCATCGGGCCTTCCGGGTCTGGTAAAAGTACGTTCTTACGCTGTCTCAATCTGCTGGAGGGTGTGACGTCTGGCAAAGTGACAATCGGCGGTGTCGAGGTCACTTCACCCAAGACGGATATCGATCAGTTGCGAACCAATGTGGGCATGGTGTTTCAACAGTTCAACCTCTTCCCACATCTGACCGTACTGGAGAATATCATGCTCGCGCCGAAGCATATCAAGAAACTGAATAAGGCCGAGAATGAGAAAAAATCAATGGAACTGCTCAGCAAGGTCGGACTATCTCAGAAGAGGGATGCTTACCCCGAGCAGTTGTCTGGTGGACAACAACAGCGTGTAGCCATCGCGCGTGCACTCGCCATGAACCCAAGTGTGATGTTGTTCGATGAACCTACGTCTGCACTGGACCCGGAGATGGTTGGAGAAGTACTGCAAGTGATGAAAGACCTCGCTCACGAGGGGATTACGATGATTGTTGTTACGCATGAGATGGGCTTCGCCCGCGAGGTGGCGGACCGAGTGATCTTTATGGATGGCGGATATATTGTAGAAGAAGGCACGCCTGTAGAGCTTTTTCAGAATACCCAACATGAGCGGACCAAGGCGTTTCTGGGTAAGGTTTTATAGTCTATCAAAGTCAAAGTGATAACCCCTTATGGCAGACCATGTACTATAGACATCAGGAATTGATGGACTAAGGTCGGGAAGCTGAAGGGGTTATTATTTTAATCCAGAATTACTTCTTTATCTGGTTGTTCAAGAAATTCAAACATGATTTTAATTTGTTCCAGCGTATTTCGTTCCAATGATAATTCAGGTAAAGCGTCGATAGCAAAAAAATCAACTGCGCTGGTTTCTACCCCTGTTTCCGCATGCCCTCCTATAATGTCACATCGGATAAACATTTTATATACGTGATATGGCTCAGGTGGGTGTCCGTGGAATTTTTTGTCCAATACGGCTAACAACCGCATCGGTACAACATCAAAACCGGCTTCTTCCTTAATTTCTTTCACAGCTACTTCTGATGGTGATAAGCCGATGTCACTCCATCCCCCGGGTAATGCCCAGGCCCCATCTATTTTCTCTTGAACCAAAAGTACTTTGCCTTCCCTGAAAACAACACCGCGTATATCGACTTTAGGGGTTGCGTAACCTGAATCACTAGCAAATGTAAGTGAGATTTTCTCTTTGCTAACAGAGGTATAGTTGCTTAAGATATCAATACTAATACGTTTCAATTCCTCATAACGCTCAATATCATAAACATCCTTGGCATAGGTTAAACCTGTTTGTGAGATAGCTTGAATGTTTGGCCCATTCCAGCCACTTTGTGTCCATGGACTCCTCTTTTCTTCGCATGTCACGAGAGTTAGTTTGGTTAGGAAATACCCCCATTGTATCATAGAAATTACAGTCTATAATTCTTGCTTATTATAGAACTGCGAGATTGTGCAGAAATACGTGAACGATCATGTTAAGCTTGCTATTGAGGGAGATTTCGAAGGGTATAACAGCAAGAACCTGCTTATAATCTAAGTCAAACGTAGGAGGTTTGCATGATGATATCTAATGAGAATGTAAAGGTAACTGCTCTGCCTGAGATCGGAAATCTCAAGGTACATGGCAGAACAAACGGAGAGTTGTCGCCGTTGACGTTATTTTGGACGGGAAGTGCGGTTGAATTCAATGTACAGGGCTCCGAACTATGGGTTGAGGTGGAGTCCGAATACGACATGTATGAATCATGGATCAGCATTGTAATCAACGGTGTTCCAGTGAGCAGACAGATGTTAACGGCGGGAAGGTACTGGGTCTGTGTATTCCGGGGCATGAACGCGAATGTGGTGAAGAATGTTCGGATCGTTAAAGATGTTCAAGCGATGAGTGGTGATCCGGGGTGTTCCTTGCAGATTCATGCGGTGAAATCCGATGGAGCGTTCCTGCCTGTGCAGGAAAAACCATACAAGATAGAATTTATCGGTGACAGCATTACATCTGGCGAAGGTGCGATTGGGGCTAAAGCGGAGGAAGATTGGATTCCGATGTGGTTTAGTGCCATACATAACTATACGTATATGACAGCAGAGGCATTGAATGCAGAATATCGGGTCATCTCGCAAAGTGGCTGGGGTGTGCTGACAAGTTGGGATAACAATCCGAAGGGGAACATCCCCGATGTTTACGATCAGGTCTGTGGCCTGCTTACTGGTGAACGTAACGAAGCGTTGGGCGCAGGAGATCCGCATGATTTTGGTTCGTGGCAGCCGGATGTGGTGGTTGTGAACCTGGGTAGCAATGATGGAGGTGCGTTTCAGTCACCTGAGTGGAAAGACCCTAACACCGGCAAGGTGTACAAGCAGCGGCTAAACGAAGACGGTACGTATCATGAAGAAGATCTGGCTGCTTTTGAGAAAGCGGTAGAACAGTTCTTGTTCAAGCTTCGGGAAAACAATCCGGCGGCACATCTCGTATGGGCTTATGGCATGCTTGGTTTCCCGATGATGCCTGCCATCTACCGTGCGGTTAATGCGTATACGAAAAAGACAGGAGATCGCAAGGTTACGATTATCCAGCTTCCCGATACAACCGAAGAGACTGTAGGCGCGCGCACCCATCCAGGCGAGTTATCTCATCGTAGGACGGCAGAGGTATTAGCAGAATATGTGCGAGGCATGTTAGGATAGCTTGAAACATGGGAATGAAAAGACCACTCTTTCATGAATTGTACCCCAAGGGTTAGATGTGTCTCGCTTAATGGGGTTCCTTCATCATAAGAATGGTCTTTTTCTTTTCTTCTTATCTAGACATTTGAGGGCGTGTCCACTGCATCGCTGTTCTGTACCTCATAACGAATCGAGATGATCTGTCCAAGCGTCTGAGTTCGGATCATTTTGAATTGACTTGGCACAGTGCCTGTCGGGAATAAAGGGATGCCATCACCAAGAACTTTGGGAATAATGGCGACTTCAATCTCATCCAGTAACTTTTGGGCTAACACAGCTTCAACCAGTATTCCGCCACCCACAATCCATACGTCTCCGTCAGAATCCTGCTTTAATCGGGGAATGAGCGTATCTACCGTCTCGGTTGTAAACTGTACATGCGGAGCGGGAGGTTGTTCCGAGCGGGAAAGCACATACGTTGGGCGATCCGCATAGAGAAAATCTTCAGAAAGTGTGAGCACCTCTTCATACGTATAACGTCCCATAACAACGCTACCGATCGTTTGATAAAACGCCGCATACCCGTTGTCTCCACCATCACCCTCCACATCAAATAACCAATCTACCGAACCGTCCGGTCTTGCGATATATCCATCCAAACTCATCGCAATGTACAAAATGGTTTTGTTGTTGTTCATAGTAATCGCTCCCTTCTACAATGTATGTTACACTTTAAATATGACAAAAATTGACGTAGTTAGGAAGTTGGATATATGAATAATCGGAAACTGGCTATCATGCGCCTGATGGATTCCAGACAGAAGTTCACAGCCCGGGAACTGGCAGAACGATTTGACGTATCTGTACGTACAATCCAGCGAGATCTGGATGCATTGCAGGCACTGGGTTTTCCTTTGTACACCGAAGTTGGTGTGAACGGGGGATATCGGGTGTTGCCCAATCGGATATTGCCACCTCTTCAACTGACACAGCAGGAGGCATTAGGACTATTTATGATGCTGGAGTATCTTCAGCAAGTCCCGGATTTTCCGTACGGTTCCATGCGTGAACATCTGGCTGAACAGTATTTCTCCACTTTGCCTCAGGATGTACAGGATCTCATTATGCGGATGAGAGAGCATATCACCTTTGTCCAGCATCCCGGTGAGCATGCCGAACCTTTAACAACCGAGATATTGGGTGCAGCGGTGGAAAAGAGAGAAATCCAGTTTATGTATCATGCCCGCAATGGTCATAAAAAAGTCCGGGTCTTTCCCTATGGCATCTACTATGGGCAGGGGTATTGGTACATGCCAGCACGAAATAAGGATCGCGTGTTGTTGTATCGGGTGGATCGCATGCAGCAGTTGGCTGTGATGGAATCGGTTGATGAATCTGTTCCAAGCCTGAAGGCGTGGCTAGATGCCAAAGAAGACAGGGCAAGCGTAGAAGCGGTGCTGCAATTCACGGAATTTGGAGCAAGGATGGCCGCTTCAGATGTGATGTTCAAGTCGGTTGAAGGCAACGAGTGGCGTGGAATGGTTCCGCCCGAGGAGTTTTCTTTTACAGCACGAAAGTTACTCTCCTATGGCCCGGAAGTGAAAGTGATCTCGCCCCCTGAATTGAAACAACAGGTTAGAGAGTTACTCGAACGGAGCATAAGTCAGTATGGCAGGGGATAAAAAGCTATATACGCTCGATATTTGGGTAGTAAGAAAAAGATAAGAGAGGTGTGTAGAGATATGAGCACAGTGTGGACTAAAGACATCATCCCGACTGTATCCAATAAAGTAGTGATTGTGACAGGTTCGAACGGTGGGTTGGGGTATGAAACGGCATTAGCGTTAGCTGAAAAGGGTGCGAAAGTTATCCTTGCTGTTCGTAATGTGGAAAAAGGTGAAAAGGCAGCTAACCAGATAAAGTCGTCTGTACATGTAGCTGGAGAGGTCATAGTTATGCACCTTGACCTTAGTGATTTAGCCAGTATCCGTAAGTTCGCAGCCGCGTTTCTTGAACAATACGATTCCTTGTCCATTCTCGTTAATAATGCAGGCATTATGAATCCTCCATTCCAGTTGACGAAGGATGGCTTTGAGTTGCAGTTTGGTAGCAATCATCTAGGGCATTTCGCGCTTACAGGCCTGCTATTGCCCCGATTGATTTCTACTCCGCAATCGAGAGTGGTTACTCTAAGCAGTTTGGCAGCGGGTAATGGCGCAATTGATTTTAATAATTTGGATGGCTCCAAAGGATATGCTCCCATGAAGTTCTACAGTCAAAGCAAGCTGGCCAATCTGATGTTTGCAAGAGAACTGCAGAATAAGTTTAATTCCGCCCATATGGATTCTATGAGTATCGCGGCTCATCCAGGAATTTCGAATACCAATCTGTTCTCCTTCGGTTCGGGGAAACCGGCGAATATATTCATGCGGAGTCTTCTGAAAATCATTAGTCAACCTGCTCACATGGGGGCATTACCTACCTTGTACGCTGCAACAGATCCAACGATTACGGGAGGAGAGTATATTGCTCCTGGCGGTATGGGTGGTACTAAGGGCTATCCCAAGACCGCCAAGGTTATCGAAAAATTATATAATGCCGACATTTCAAACAAGCTATGGAGCGTTTCGGAAGAATTAACAGGGGTTTATTACCGATTTGACGTGTAGATTTTGCCATTAAGATAATTATTCCTTATTATGGTATAGATAGTTGAAGTTTCAGCACGAATATGAATGGGGGGCTACCATGATTCGATTCATAAGAAGTTTCACGACCCGCTCTATGCAGAGTCCATGTGATGAACAACGGCGGTTGTTTGCATAGAGCCTGAAATTCATTTCCGCCATACCGTTGTAGTGCATATTCAATGTGTTCATCGTAAGACTCTGCTGCCTTAAAGATTTTAACTTTTAAGGAGTGGAGCAACATGAAATATATTAATGCGGATACCATCTTCCCTGAAGAATTGCTCCGAGAAATACAGCGTCATATCCCCGGAGGCCTGATCTATATTCCGAGGCCCAAGGATGCCCACAAGAAGTGGGGCGAGAACTCGGGTGGCCGAAGGGTTATTCGGGAACGGAACGTTGAAATCTGCCAGCTTTTTGCTGCGGGAGCGACCATTGATCAGCTTGCAGAGCAATTCTGTTTATCCGTGGATAGCATCAAGAAAATTGTATATTGCAAAAAGGCATGAAACTATAGAAGCTACGTTCGAGCCATCGAATGTGGCTTTTTTCTTGTAAAGAAGAATAAAGAATGGTTATGAAGGATTCTTTATATATTCGGGGCTGGTGATATTGCGTACAATTCATATGACGGTGCAAGGATGCGTGAGGGAGTTCTTGAAATACGTATTCAAATTATCTGACAGGGTTGGTGAATATGAATATAGAAGTGAAATTAACGAATAAGGACGAGGCGTATGTGATTAAAAATATGTACCCGCTATATCTTCATGATCTATCCGGTCATTACGGTCTAGGTGGAGAGCATACCCCGAATGAACACGGCATTTTTGAACCAAGTCCTGAGTATAAAACGTTACAGGATCAGTATGATGTACAGAACATCTGGTGGGAACAACCGGAGTGTCTTTATCCGTTTCTGATGATTGTGGATGGCATTCCAGCAGGGTTTGCATTCGTAGCCACGCCGCCTCATTGCTCACAAGGAATAGACTTCTTCGTACATGATTTCTTTCTGATGCAGCCGTTTCGAGGGGTAGGCGTGGCTGAACACGCAGCGTCGACAATCTTCGGAATGTTTAGAGGAAGATGGGAGTTGTTCACCAATCCATCGGAGAACAATAAGATCGGCCAGTCTTTCTGGCGGAAAACGGTGGCTAATTATACCGAAGGTCACTATCGGGAAATGTATGGGCAAACGTTCGACGGCTATAAATTAATTTTCCAATTCTCCAATCATCTCTGAACTAAATTTACTGGTCTAATAAAAGAAAAGAGAGAGAACGTCCTCCTTGCGGGAACGTCTCTCCCTCTCTGTACTTCCTCCTATAGTTTACCGCTGAAATAGTGATACTCTGAATTCACCTCAAAACCTACACTACGGTACAGATTCAAAGCGCGTTCGTTCTCGGTAACAACGGATAGGCGAATATCTGTATAGTGTTGTTTCCTTAGGAGATTCACCAGAATATGAAGCGCAGTGCGTCCTATTTTTCGACCCTGATAAGCGGGTAAAATACAGAAGTTATGAATAAATGCAGTTGTTGCATTAATGGAGTTAACCCGTACCAGTCCAACAGGCTGTTGATCCTGCCATGCAATATAGGTAACTCGGGTGGGTTCATTCGTTTGCATAAAGTAATTGCGTGTCCAGTCCTCCGAATCTCCAAAAGCCTGGGATGTGCAAGTGACCATAAACTCCATATCCTTGGCTTCTGCCACGGACAACGTTAGTTCAGGCGATTCCACAACCCCAACGACTTGATTCACAAGTTGCATCGAATACTCCGCACGATCATAAATGGCTCCAAGGGACTGGGCAGTAAGAACACCCGAGGATAAGCCCTGAGGAACGCGATAACTGAGTTGATTAATCCCCTGTGGTTTCATGTCCAGGATGGCTTGTTTCAGTAGGCTGGTGAACACACCTTGGCGACGATAATGCGGATGTACGATGGCATTAATATTCCCGGTTACGCCGTCAGAATTATACCAACTGAGGAGTCCTGCCAATTCATCTTCACAATAACAAAGGAGCGCGTGGTCTCCGTCTTTTTGGCTGATATGGTCAAGATCTGCTTTCAGATGAATGGAATCGAGCAGTTTACATTGTTGTTCGAGTAAAATAATAGCATCAATCTGTTCCTTGGAGTCATAGACCATGGGTACGACTTGATAAATTGACATAGCTTTCACACCTTCATTGTTGAAGGAAACACGCAGTTATTGGACCCGCAGGCGCTATCCTTCGAGAGTTGGTCCATTTGTAATTTTAATCATCATCATCATTATCGCCTCCAAATCACTTCTCGATGACTATAACATAATCTATTACGAAAGGGGCATGTGTTTGTTTGGATGTGTCCAATAACTGGACATTATATCCTATTAAAGGGATAATTGAGAGTAATACAGACGAGAAAGGGAGGGGGATAACCATGCGTAAGTTCGTTTATGTGATGGGTACATTATTTCTTTCCGCCGCCATGTTAATGGGGTGTACACCATCTGAACCAGCAGAAACCACTGAACCTGTCACTCCACCAACAACGGAACAACCGAGTGATATGAGTGATCAGAAGGCGACGGCGGTGGAGCAGCAACAAGCGCTCGAAATGTCGCTGGAGTATAAGACAACAGAACTCACCGTGGATGGCAAGGACTATGAGGATACGTTAGAGATGGAAGGGTTATTGGCCAAAGGAGAGACTATGAAGCCATTCCTAACCTCCAGAAATTATGAGGCTTACATGGCTAATCGATATATTGTCTTACCTCTTCAGGTTGCATACATCGAACAAGCGAACTTGCATCCTGAAAATATTGAAACCAAGATCAAAGACAGCAAGAGCGACTGGATTCTGGTGGAGTACACGCTCGATCTGAAATTCACAGACGAGAACGGAAAGGAGATCAATTCTATTCCGCTATCGGGCGATATCACCTTTTTGCAGGATAAGGGAGAATGGCGCATACAGGATGATACGTACAATAGGGATGCATTCGCAGACATCATTAATAGTTCTCTATAGTTCATGAAGTATGCACTACAAAGTGCATACTTTTTTTGTGGTGTCGTGCCAGCTAAGCGAGGGTTGTCAAAGGGGCGTGATCTTGAGGTTTGCTCTAAGCTATTCCTAGAAATTTGCAGAGTACATTCTTCCGCATTGATGATATTATTTGGGTAATCAGCTTACTTATTGCGCTTTTGTAGAATGGGGTTGGGTTCATCATGAGGGGGATTCTTCGAGTCGGTTATAGTAAAATCTGGTTTTATATCGTTGCTGCCATTGTTGTTGGCTTGGTTGCCGGCTATGTCGTTCTCTCTACACCGGATTCATCTAACTTCCAAAGTGAAGAAGGTGTTCTGGATCTAACACAGGTTCAGCTCCGTACGAATCCCCAAAAGTTAACAGGGGAGTGGGCTTTCTACTGGCAAGAGCTGTTGTCGCCTGAGGATATACGGGTTCGTTCACCAAGGGAGGGACACCAGACCCACTGGATCAATATCCCTAGCTCTTGGTCAGGCTACCGGTTAGAGGGAGAGAAGCTGGGTGGGACAGGCTATGCAACCTATCGACTGATTATTCAACTAAGCGAGCAGGATCAAAAAGAGCGTCTTGCTCTGCGGCTACCCAGCATTTTTCACGCTTATAAATTATGGGTGAATGGCGAGCTCCTGGCACAAGTTGGTAGGGTTGGTCAGGACAAGAACAGTATGATCCCGCATCTGGCAACGAAGCTGTTATTTGTTCAGCCTGAAAACGATACGTTAGAGTTGGTGATGCAAGTATCTAACTTCCAACATAATCGGGGTGGTATTACCAAGTACATCGAGCTGGGCGGCAGTGATGTACTAACGACCAACACCAATTTGAATCTTGCCGCCGACATGTTCATCACGTCAAGTCTGCTGGTGATTGGCTTGTATAATCTGCTGTTGTTCATTCTGCGACGCAAGGACAGAGCGCCATTATATTTTGGCCTATTCGCTGTACTGCTCGGTGTCCGATCCTTACTCAACGGTGAGCTTGTCCTTACACAATGGCTGCCACAATTCCCTTGGGAATTGCAGTTCAAGATCGAGTATCTAACACTTTGTATCAGTGGATTTATCATCACGATGTATTTTGATTGCATTTTTCCGAATTATGTATCACGCTGGTTTCATTTTGTCACCCGGATCGCAACGGGGGCATTTTGTATCTTTGTTGTGGTAACCCCTGCGCTGATCTATACTCCG
This sequence comes from Paenibacillus sp. FSL R5-0517, assembly GCF_037974355.1. NCBI lineage: Bacteria > Bacillati > Bacillota > Bacilli > Caryophanales > Paenibacillaceae > Paenibacillus > Paenibacillus sp. FSL R5-0517. The sequence goes on along the minus strand of NZ_CP150235.1, from coordinate 6,753,906 downwards.
TTTTTGCTGGTAATTGGTGTAATGGTAGTTCTACATATGATGTATCTGATGGTCGGGCTGGTTCGAATGGCTGTGCGACGTATGGAGGGAGCGTTGATCTTCCTGTTGGTGTCGGTGGTTACTTTGATCACTGTTGTCAACGATTTCTTATATTACAACGGATGGTCGCTGATCGGAAATACATCACCGCTTGGTTTATTGATATTTACGATCGCACAGATGATTCTGCTTTCTTCGAGATTTACGAGGACGGCATCCAATGAGGAGAGAATCTCACGTGAGTTGCAGTATGCTAACGACAAGCTGATCGAAATGAATATGAATCTGGAACGGACCGTGCAGGAGCGAACTCAGGCCTTATCTACAGCCCATGATGATCTCCGCACTTCGTATGACCGGTTGCTTCACTCTGAGCAAGGAAGGAAGAAGCTTCTTGCCTATATTACGCATGATCTGCGTATGCCGTTGTCCAGCATGCTTGGGTATGTAGAAGCCATACAGGACAGAGTCAAGCCGGAACGTAATGAACAATATTTGAAGTATATCCGAGATAACACGATAAGGATTAACCGCATGATCGAGGAGTTGTCCTTTTTGTCGCATTTGGAGACCGGACAAGTCTCGTACCGAATGGAGCCGGTTCAGATTATTCCCTTCTTGCATGATTTATTTGAACAATATGAGCTTGTTGTACGTGATGCAGGGTTAGATTTCATTTTGGATATTGAAAAAGCAGAGGATCCACGATCTGACTTGCCAGTTGTCGAGATGGATGCCAAAAGAGTAGAGCAGGCTTTATTTAATCTCTTGTCGAATGCCATGAAGTTCACCTCTAGGGGAGGGCTGATACGTATTGCGTTAGCTGTGGTCGAGGTGAATCATACTCGCCATGCGAACATTAGCATACAGGATTCTGGAATGGGTATTCCTCCGGATCAGCTTGAGCAGATTTTTGAACGTAATTACAGATACGATCGTCCGGGCTTGGGGAATGGAATAGACGGCAGTGGGCTAGGACTAGCGATCTGTAGGGAAATTGTACTTGCGCATGGAGGAACGGTTCGAGCGGAGAGTGACGGTAAGATGGGGGCGACATTCTATGTGATGCTTCCTTGTATCGGGAGCGAAGGAAAGGGATGATGGAATGCAAAATCACAGAATTATGATCGTCGATGATGATCCCCATATATGCGAGATTGTTCAGGTGTATTGCGACAGAGAAGGGTTTAACTCCACATACAGTCATAGCGGGACAGAAGCGATGGAGCTGCTTACAACGTTCAAGCCCGATTTGATTGTATTGGATGTATTGCTGGCTAATGAAAACGGTATTGATTGGTGTAGAAATGCACGTAACTTGACCAGCGCGCCGATCATGTTTCTGAGCAGCCAGGAAGAAGATGAAGTGAAAATTAGCGCATTATCCTATGGTGGCGACGATTATGTGACCAAGCCGTTTAGTCCGGGAGTTCTCATGGCCAAGATCAAGGCTCATCTTCGCAGAGTATCAACGGGTAGAAGGGAACAACTGCTGGAGTTACCGGGTTTGACACTGGATTTCTACACGCAGTCCGTCAACATGGGGAGTAAACCTATCTTTTTATCCAAAAAAGAGTTCAGTCTGTTGTCCTATATGGCGCAAAACGTGGATCGTGTCGTCAGTGTCGACACATTGTTTCAACTCATCTGGGGGATGGAAAGTCTGGAAGATACGAGGACAGTTGCTGTACATATCAGTAATTTACGTAAAAAAATTGAGACTGACCCCGCTGATCCCGAACGAATCATCACGATTCGAGGGAGTGGATATATGTTGGTTGCTACCAGTGTGTCACAAGCATGAATACAGCGGTAAGGATGGTAGCCTACCATAAATAGGGCGAGATATTCGTAAAATATTAGGGGTAATTTGCCCGAACCGGGTTTGGGATAGTTTTTTCTAAATGGGAAAATCGCGTTGGGACAGTACTTGACGCTATTTTCCCATTTTTTATTCATTCCTCTAGCTTCGTAATTGACTCAAGGTATCGAATCCCTCAACAGAAGTCTGCGCTTTTCCATCTTCGTCAAAATGATGTGCCATCTCTCCGAAGAATTTAACGATCCAATACGAACGGATTTAAAGTTTTCTTTAGGTTTCTCAATTAGGTTAATCCATCATGATAAAATCACTGTGGTCGATATAACGACATATTTCATCAAATGGCAACTGATTAATGCTACGAGGGCGGTACATTCAAGCCGGATCAAACGATAACATGTGAAGAAATGGTTGTCATGCTGTCTCGCATTAGTACTTGAAGAAGGAAGTGGCTCCAATGGCACGAGTTATATGTATCACATCAGGGAAAGGTGGAGTTGGCAAGACAACGGTGACGGCTAATCTGGGGACTGCCCTTGCCTTATCGGGGAACAGGGTTTGCCTGATCGACGCTGATTTTGGATTGAGAAATCTGGATATTCCGCTTGGTTTGAGCAATAGGGTAAACTATCATATTTCCGATTTTCTGACCGGTCGATGTGCTTTACATCAAGTGATTGTCAAAGACAAGCGAATTAGCACCTTGTTCTTCATCTCCTGTAGTAACGACGTGATGCATCACGATGATCCGCAAGTTTTTCGCGAGGTTGTGCAGCAAATAGCCCAAGATTATGATTATGTGCTGATTGATTCGGCGGCAGGCATTGAAAATGGATTCTGGAATACAGCTTTAGCTGCAGATGAGGCTATTGTCGTCACTACCCCTCATCGTACGTCGCTTCAGGACGCTGATCGCGTAATCGGATTGTTAGAAAATATATTTCAGGCTCCTCCGCAGCTCATCATTAATATGGCCGACAGGCAGGAAGCTCGTTCGGCAACGGTAAAGATGGAGGATATCATCGATATTCTCAATATCGGTGTGATAGGCGTGATTCATAGCGATGTAGAAGTTATACGTTCCGTACATAAAGGCATCCCGATTGCACTTGATCCCGAGTTTGAAAGTGGGCAGCGCTTCCGGCACATCGCCCACAATGTGGCGAAGAATCAGCAGAAGAATTTTATTTCATTAAATTCCAAGAAGCATAGAAGTATTTTTTTGCTTTCTCAAAGACTGCTCTGGGGGGAGAGCAGTTGATATATTTGATTCTGGTATATGGATCGTTTAGACACGAATCATCTGGATGGTCTACAGACTAGCTAAAAGAATTCATGAAAATTAGTGGTGTGGGAGTTACCTTCCCTAGCCGCTATTTCTTGATGTCTATAATGTTCTCGTTTGCGAGTAGTTGCTTACTTAAAGTTTTCTTTATAATTCACAAGTGTCCCTATCTCGCATGATAAAATACGGAAGAAAAAACGACATGTTTTGCCTGTGTCGGTCATAATTCGACTGCGACTGATAAGAAAGATCGGTGAACGACTTCATTCTGTGAAGTTGGTAGCATCGTAGCTAGAAGCAGTCAGATCTCTCCAGTTGGATGTTTAGCTGACGTTGATGTTCCGAACGTGCTGAACGCCGCAGCTAGGATAATGCCATGTCTGTATGTAAAGTTTATTTCCCCGCTTGATCTCTACGTGCCGGGCGAACTGACTCGGAGGAAACCAATGATCCCCATCTGGGTCAATGGTTTCCGCTATTAGTCTGGCTTTATTGATTAGCTTGGTTAGCAACAAATTTTGGACGGTATTTTTTTAGTTTGATCTATACATAGAAGGGATGAATGAACGTGAAAAAAGTAAGACAGGGATGGAAGGTGAGCCGTCAGGTCCTAATGTGGATGCTGGTGATCAGCTTAATCGTGTCTGCCGTGCCCATATTACAGGCGCAATCGGCAGCAGCGGCTGAACTGCCGATGCAACAGACCAAAGTTACCACATCCAGCGGGTTCCAGGATGTGAGTCCGACGGATTGGTTCTACGATGCAGTCGTCCATGTGCAGGAGAAGGGCATACTTAGCGGGACCGCTGCAAGTACCTTCTCACCTAAAGGGACAATGACGCGTGCCATGTATGTGACGGCACTCGGACGGATGGCTGGGATAGATACAGGGACGTATTCTACTTCAAGCTTTGCTGATATACAGGTGGGCAGTTGGTATGCGCCGTATGTCGAATGGGCAGTTAAGCAAGGGATTACTGACGGTACGGGTGGAGATAAATACTCGCCGAATGCCACCGTATCCCGTGAGCAGATGGCAACGATGACGTTGCGGTATTTTGAAAGCGAACAGATTCCATATCAGACCGAGAATCTGGTCACGACAGAGCCGGGTGATCTCGCGAATGTATCGCCTTGGGCGGCTGACGCGGTCGTCAAGCTGTGGCAAGCCGGTGTGTTCGCCGGAGACGCCAAGGGCAACTTCCATCCGCGTGCGCAAGCAACTCGCTCGGAAGCTGCGGTTCTTTTCATGCGCAACAATGCAGTTGTAGAGGCGTGGAAACAGCAGAATTCAACGCCAGTGACGCCAACACCTGAACCAACGCCGACGGTGACACCAACACCGACATCACCAGTGACATCAACGCCAACGCCGTCACCGGGCGGTAATAACGGTGGTGGAACGCCTGGAGATAACGGAGGTAACCCAGGTACGGGTTCCACTGCGTATACGCTCACGTTTGAGAGCAACGGAGGCACGGCGATTGCTGCGCAGAAGGTGCGAAAAGGTCAGGTGCTAAATAACCTGCCGGCTCCAACAAAAGAGGGATATATATTCCAAGGGTGGTTTACAGATAGTGATTTCTCGCTCATCTTTGCAGAGGGTAGTACGCTAACTGAGGATATGAAGTTGTATGCGAAGTATACAGATAGCATAGATAATGCCGTACAGAGCACACCAAGCTATTCGGTATTGGATGTGGCACCGGACTTCACGATTGCAGTAAACGATGCATCAGGCAACCTGACAGTATCCGAGGTTCAAGCGAATATGACCTTCTCAGACACGGCGAATCCCGACTTTGCTGGAATTACCGTCACTGGCGGGAACGGGGCTTTCACGGTAGCGTCCGCAGCTGAAGACGGAAGATTCGTTGAAGGCAATACGTATCAACTGAAGTTGAATAGCGATAACCTGTCCTTCCAAGGTCAGGATGCGACGACGAGTATTTACGTTTTTAGTGTTGCTAAGCAAGAGGTTCTGGACATTCCGCTGAACCCTAACATGATCTACCTTCCATTTACGGATGTCACGGATATGATATTGAATGGCGAAGCTGTGGGTTCCCCTGCGATTTCGGTAGTTGCCACGACGGTGGGCGGTAGCGAAAATGCGCTTGCCGAGGCGAATGCGAGCAGTGGAACGTTCGTGTATTCCGGCAGCACCGTGATTCAAGTCGGCAATACTGTCGCCATATATCAAGGGGTTCGTCCCGATCGACGCACGTTAGAAACCACCGGCGCTGACGACGGCGATGTGGCCTATGTCCAGATTACAGCGGTAAACGGAAGCACTTATACCTACGATCATGCGGATATCAAACAAGTATTGCTCAAGCCGGATGTTCTGCCGGTGAGTGTGGAAGCGGACACAGATGGAGATCGGAACAACAATTCCATCACAGTTGAGCATACCCAGATGAACTACAGCGACAGCCTGTATGAGCCTTTCGGCTTGGATGAGTTAACCACGGTGGATGTGGGTGACTTTATCGGCTTTTATGAAGGCAACTTTGCTGAAGATGGTTCTCGAATTGTCAGTTATGGACGTATCACTTCGATTACGCCTGAAGCTGAGATGGACGTCATCGAATATACTGATGCCACGATTGGGGATATTGAGAATGTCTTCAACATCTATCAGCAGCAAGCGATTGACGGCGATGATCTGTTATCGGTAGAGCAGATCGCGGAGCTTGAAGAGCAAATTGAGCAGCAAGCGAGAGACAGCGGATTCGTCAATGAAGCCGCGGATTATCTGTCTGATATCGCTATGGAGACGAAGGAAATTCAGGAGATCAAGGCTCAGTCTTCCCTAGCGTCCGGTAAAGGGAGCCGGGTAAGTGTGGAGAACCTGACCGTTGTTGCTTCACTCGGCACGAGGCTGAAAAATATTGACGGCAGAACCTCAGGCGTAAGCGCTACATTACAAGTGGGCGCCGATATTGTTGTCAATATCAATGAAGACAGCGAACTTGTCATCCATATGACGGGTACTTTCGTCCAGGAAATGAGCCTGGATCTCGGTATTAATGGGGATATGCAAGGGCATTGGCTGAAAAAGTGGGGAATTCCTTACTGGTACAGCATTGATGATTATGTAATTACGGCGAATCTGGATGCTTATAGCTATACCGGAATGAACATCACGGCAGAGATAGCTCTCGTTGAGCACGATAAGTTAAATGATGCACTGAATGACTGGGTGGGCGAGAAGAACGCTGGCAGGTTGGGAAAGGTCCAGGACATTGCGACACAGATTAAAGCGGTAATGGCGGGTGTGCAGGATACTGCCGTAGATGCGGAATCGTTGAAGGAAAAGTATCAAGAGATGTTGGAGCAGGACACGGAGTGGGTTCCGTTAATCAAGAAGGAGCTCTTTGAAAAGAGCGTACGCGTGGCTTTAGGTATTGTGGAAGTTAAATTTGAAGCGGAGTTTGTGGTCAGCGCCCAGGTGAACCTGACGGTGGGGGCAGATTTCTACTATAAGATGGCCAAGCGTTACTCGGTTAGCTTGCGCGTATTGAGTTTCAGTGGTTCGAGCAATACGGTCAGCTTGCCGGGAGACGGAGATTACCAATTTACCTTCTATGTGATGGGGACGATCGGTTTACGAGCTGGTATTCATATGGAGGTCAAAGCGGGGATTGGAAGCGTCAAGTTGAATAGTATCGGGCTTGCTGTAGAACCTGGTGTGTATGTGAATCTGTGGGGCTACTTCTATTATCAATTGAAAAATATTAGCGGGGTGGAGAGTACGAAGTCTCTAGGCGCCCTCTTCGTTGAGATTGGCATCTATTTGGAGGTTGAACTCGGTGCTCAATTAGGAGATGGCGCACTCTCTGGCGGCGTGGAGCTGGTCGATGAAGAGTGGCCACTGTATACAATTGGAGAAGAACAGAACGTCTACGACTTCGCCTATCCTCAGGATAAGTCGCTCAAGGTGAACATGGCGGGTTCTGCGTCATCCATCGCTGTACCGGAGTTGTGGGTCACGATGAATACCTTTGATTTGAAGACAGGCGATACGGATGAAAAAGCGTATGATCGCTCGAATTTCGATATTCAGGTGGACAATCCAAACTTCAAGTATGACGCAGCAAACGGGATGATTGAAGTGGTGGACAAGAACATTCAGGTGAGTGATGGCAATCTGGTTATCACCTGGAAGGGATCGCCGGGGTCGTTCACGTCCGATCCGCTCAAGCGTACGATTCAGTTAAGCTGGCTTGCCAGAGTAGGTGATTACATCCTTCAGCTGGATCCTCAGAACGGCGGAGTGACCCAGGTTGTGGCGGCTCCGTATAACGCGCCTATTAACGTGTTCACCCCAGTATATCCAGGATACACCTTTGACGGCTGGTATACGGCCGCTTCCGGCGGCACGAAGATCACGATTCCGAGCCGAATGGCTGCGGAGGATCGGAAACTGTATGCGCACTGGATTGCGAACAAGAATACGCCGTATACCGTTGAGCATTATGTGCTAGACCCGAACAGCAGAACATTGGCTCCGCCTGTGGATACGGAGAATTTGACCGGAACAACGGACACGGAGATTCGCATCAGCTCCGACAGGTTTAAGGAGCAAGGATATTCGACAGGTACGGTAAGCGGCGTATTGATCAAGGGTGACGGCACAACGGTCGTCAGAGTGAATTACTCTCCGGCGAATCGTAAAATGACTTTCGCTGGAGGTTATGCCGGTGCGCCCCAAATTTCGGTAACAGAAGCCGTTGGCAAGAACATCGCTACTCGTATACCTGTGCCGACAAGGCAGGGATATACGTTTGCCGGTTGGTCGCCAGAAGTTCCAAGTGCGATGCCGATTGAGGATACTACGTATACAGCGAAGTGGACGGGGAGAGAGGGTACGCCTTATCAGGTCGTATACTTGCTGCAAAATATCGGAAGTGACACCTATACGGTTGCAGATACGGAATCGTATCGTGGAGTTACGGGTACCGAGGCGAATATGACGGACGTCAAGCCGAGATCCTATGATGGCTTCGTGCGGGACGACAGCATTTCGGTACTGACGGATCTAATCACGAGCAACGGCAAAACGACGCTAAAGGTATATTATAAGCGTGATGTATACCAAATGACGGTGGATTATAACGGTTCTGGAGCAGCAAATAAAACGGATAATGTTCCTTTCGGAGCAACGATGCTGTTGCGTCTGGGCACTCCGACATGGCAGGGATATAGCTTTACGGGTTGGTCGCCAACGCCGCCGACCACGATGCCTGCCGAAGATGTCCATTTTACCGCTCAGTGGGCAATGAACGACTACACCGTAAATTTCGACAGTAATGGTGGGTCCGAAGAAGTGCCGGCTCAGACTGTAGGGTTTGGCGCTACGATTAGTACGCCGACTGAACCGACGAAAGATGGTTATGTATTCGGCGGTTGGTACAGTGATAACACGTTGACGAATGCTTACGACTTCGCTGCAGCAGTGACGGCGGATCTCACACTGTATGCGAAGTGGCTGATCCCTTACACGATAAGCTTTGAGAGCAATGAAGGGTCGGAAGTCGCAGCCCAGACAGTGAACGAAGGCGCCAAGGTGGTGGTCCCTACTGCTCCGACGCTGGAAGGCTATGTATTTAGCGGCTGGTACAGCGATAGCGAGCTAACGAACGCCTATGATTTTACGACTATGGTGGTAACGGGAGACCTCACGTTGTACGCGAAGTGGACGGTTTATGTACCGAATACTTATACTGTAACTTTCGAGAGTAATGGCGGATCGGTAGTCGCAGAACAGACTGTGAACGAAGGTGCCGTGGCTACTGCTCCTGGTGCTCCGACACTGGAAGGCTATGTATTTAGCGGCTGGTACAGCGACAGCGAAATGACGAGGTCTTATGGTTTCACGGAAGGTGTAACGGCGAATGTAATGCTGTACGCGAAGTGGACGAAGAATAGCTACACAGTGAGCTTCAACAGTAACAGTGGAACGTCAGTGAGTAATCAGTCTGTAAGTGAGGGTGAAACGGCAACGATTCCTGAAGCGCCGACACGTCCAGGGCATGTATTTGAAGGCTGGTATAGTGATGCTGGTCTGAATGAATCTTACAGCTTCACGACACCTGTGATGAACAACCTCACCTTGTACGCGAAATGGACGGCTATTTACACGGTCACCTTCAACAGTAACGGCGGATCACTGGTGGCTGACCAGAATATGCAAACCGGCGGTAATGCTACGGAGCCTGCCGTACCGACAAGGGATGGTTACACGTTCAACGGTTGGTACAGCGACGCTGGACTGAATGAAGCCTACAGTTTCACGACATCGGTGACGAGTAACCTCGCGCTGTACGCGAAGTGGACATTCAACAGCCGCACGGTGGACTTTGACAGTAACGGGGGGGCAGCAGTAGGTAGTCAGACGGTGGTTACTGGCGACAAAGCTGTGGCACCTGCTGCGCTGAAGTGGGCAGGGTATCGATTTGAAGGATGGTACAGCGATCCCGATCTGGAGATCGTCTACGACTTCGGGACGCCGGTGACGTCAAACATCACCTTGTACGCGAAGTGGACCATGACATCATGGCTACAAGTAGGTGACTTGTTGGAATTGAATAGTAAGTCCAATGTCATCTTCGACAGTCAAGGGACTCCTTACGTGGCTTATATAAAGGACAATTACGAAGTATTTGTAATGCAATATAAGGGAGGCACGTGGCAGCCCTTGGGTAATCAAAGCGATCTTGAAAAAGCGGGAGGATTAGGGAGCTCAGCTATATCGCTTGGAATAGACAGTAAGGACAAGCTTTATGTTGCTTATAGGAATAGCTCAGGTAAAGTAAGCTTTAAGAATTATAATGATGAACATAAGTGGTGGAGAGCAGTATCTACTGTCTCAGACTTCAGTTGGAATGATGGTAAGACGAGCAGAAAAGTAGATACAGTTCAAGATAGCTTCTTCATTACCTTTGATAAGGATGATAATCCTTTTCTGATGTTTAGAGGTGCTTTGGTCGGTAATGCTGCGGAACCGTCAATGCTCATGTCATGGAGGTATTATAGCGATAGGGGACGGATACAAGAAGCGAGAATACAGGCATTCGCAGGTCTAAGAGCCTTCCTCGCACCATTACCAAACAACGGCATGTATTTATTTGCTCCATTCAGGTCATCTAGTACCCCTGTGGCAATAGGATATAGTCTGGCAGATGGGTCATGGAAACAATTAGACCCTAAATTATATCCATACCAAATAACTCCGAATATGGATGCTGCATCCGCGCTGGATCCATCTGGCGTACCTTATATGATCTATCTGAGCAGTTCCAATGGTGTTGAAATGTGGAAATATCCGCACTCCACTCCATCAGAAGATACAGCATGGGAAAAGGTGAGCACTCCCGGATTCTCGGTGGGTTCATCTCAAGAAGTAAGCATGGATATGGCCTTTGACAGCGAAGGAACACCTTACGTTGCTTATCGAGATGCAGCAAACGGCAACAGGGTGACTGTGTTGAAATATGAGAATATGGACTGGAGACCCGTAGGATCTGCCGGGTTCTCCACTGGTGATGCTCTTCAGCTAGACATCACCATAGACAGCACCGATAACATCTATGTGAGTTATAAGGAACAAGGTAAAATGAACATGATGAAGTTTGATCCTAATTTCAAATAACTTTGATAGATCAGACTGGCAGAAGAGCCTACTCCCATCGGAGTAGGCTTTTTTGCATATATTCTATAATTTATTGTAATTCATGCAGCGTTTGTGTCTCCGGCACGTTATGCCTCCCATTGCTTCGCGCAACCCACCAAACCTGGCTAAGCCTAAATTTTCATCTCCAATTCATTTTCTTAGAAATTAGTCCGCCCAAACGTGGCATCACCCTTCACTGTTGCGCTGCTAGTTGCATTGACAGCATCCAACTGCAGTACATAATCATAATGCCGGATGTAATATCCTGGCTGACTGTATGATTGAAGGGAAACTTTGGTGCTGTCAGCCCAACCAGGGCTGCTCAAGAACGTGGCATCTCCCTTGTAGGCAGCGGTGTCGGCGTAGGCTTCAAGTACAATTTTGTTGCTGGCGTTGCGCTTCAGAAAGTAGCCGGGGAAGTTAATGGATTCCAGTGAAATTCCCGTGGAACTCGCTAGACCCGGTACGACACGGAACTGGGAGTCCAGCGCAGGAGAGACATTAGCGTCAATCCGTGCGATGTAGTTGGCATGACGGATGTATCGATCCGGAACGTTGTGTGAACTGAAGCGGCTGTACCCTGTGGCTTCCGGTGTGGCTGGACCCAACATTTTGACCTCGTGCAGGGTTGGGGTGTACCAGTTCCCTGGATTATTCCACAAGACGGCGTTCACCATATTAATTCGGACATAACGTGCGGTGAAATGCACAGCGTCCGTGGTGAAACCATAGGTCAGATTGTTGGTGCGATCCAATGTGGAGTAATTGATACCATCGTTGCTAATTTCGATTTTATATTTGTAGTACCCTTCGGAACCTTTATACATAAACCAGGACGTATCGATCTCCGTGATCGTCTTCGGTGCGCCGAAGTCCACCTGCCACCATGCAGGCCAGCTATTGGAGGAAGCTACCCAAGACGTCTGGTAGTTCCCGTCATTGACGTTGGATGCGGATGAGCCGGAGGCTGTGGAGATGGCGGTAGCTGTTTTGCCTTGTGCATGGTTGACGAGAGCAGGCGGGGTTACGATGCCTGTCGCTGCGTCGATATTCCACGTTGTATACCACTCCAGTGATGCTGTTCCATTCGAATCATTCAAGGTTAGCGGTAGCCAGATATGTTTGTGCTCTCCAATACTCATGGGGTTCCAGCGGTCTGCCATGTAGATGTAGGATGTGGTGCTGCTGCCTGTAATCGTGGCAATATTATGAATCTGCGAACCGAAGGCAGATGGATTTCCATATGGTGTAAGTGCAGTCCACGGGCCCGCCATGGAAGTTGCTGTAGCATATGCCCCCTGATTCGGATACCAGCCAGCGGCTTGGGAGGTGAAGAGGTAGTAACGGTTTCCTTTTTTCACAACGGCAGGCGCTTCGCGGTAGGCATTCTCGAACAGCCAGCCTTCGAAGGATTGTATTCCGGTGTAACTTGCATTCATTTTGAAAATAGCCATCGAATCATTGGCACCGCCATTTTTGCGTGAAGCAGTAACCAGATAACCTGTGCCATCTGTATCAACAAAGACGTTCATGTCACGGGATTCATAATTGAGTGGGCGGAAGCTGCCCTCATAGGTGAATTTGCCATTTGGGGTATTGCTCGTTGCCACCGCTACACGCCCGAGGTTGTAGTCTGTGCCATTCTCATAGTGTGCCCAGAGCACATACTGGTTGGTTGATGCATTATAGATGACTTTGGGGCGTTCAATCTTGCTGGAGGCCAGCTCGGTTGCGGAATCTTTCGTCAGGATGGCGTTGCTGAAAGTCCAGTTCTTCAGATCGGTGGAGGTGTAGACGTTCACGCTGTCGAATCTGCCGCTCACCGCATGTTCACCGTACAGATAATACATCGAACCTACCTGTAGAATGTTGCCGCTGTTCGCATGGATGGGATTGCCTGCGGTGTCGAGCCAATCGGTACCGTTGGTGATCGTGACACTTGCTGCGCTTGTTCGCTCAGGATGAAGTCCAAACAGGGTGAACGTGAGTGCAAAGACCAGTAACCAGACCGCTTTCCTGTTACCCATTACATACACCTCCACAGATAATAGAAATATAAAAGCGTTTTCATTTATATTGTAGTTGATTTACAATCTTTGGCAAGTGAACATTTCAATGAGAGATGAACTCAGCAGCAGGCAGAGGGCAAGAGCAGCAAGAGCGAGGGCACGAATGCAGAATGAAAATGAAACTGCCTGGTGTCATAAGGAGGGCTAGCCAGCGAACCTGCTGGAGCTTCGGCTACGCTCGGAGGATATACGGATATGATGGCTATCGCTGAACGGAGTGTCCTTACCGAATAGGAGAGCAACATTTTGTATGTCGTCTCGTGATATAACTGTCTTGTGCCCGTGACGGGTGCTACTTATTCAGTAGGGGGATGACGTTATGAACGAGATATGCAGAAGACTTGAAGGGCAGATGGCCTTGGTAACAGGAGCAAGCAGAGGCATCGGTCGCAGTATTGCAATGCGTCTGGCACAGGAGGGTGCACATGTGCTTGTGCACTTCGGGACACGACAAGACGAAGCGGAGCAGGTTGTGCGGCATATTACAGAACATGGTGGACAGGCGCAAGCCATTGGAGCGGATTTGCGCACGCTGGATGGAATTCATGCATTATTTGCGCAGGTCGATGATGCTGTTCGGAAGCATGGACGAGATGGCAGTCTGGATATTCTGGTAAATAATGCAGGCATCGGGCAGGTTCTTGGTCTGGAGGAGACGACAGAAGCTTCCTTCGACGAAGTGATGAACATAAATGTCAAAGCCCCCCTGTTTGTCAGCCAGCAGGCCGTTCCGCGTCTGCGGGATGGCGGGCGAATCATTAATATTTCTTCTTTTGTTACACGAGTGGCTTCCCCGGGCGTGTTCGCCTATAGCATGACGAAGGGGGCGGTGGATACCCTCACCAAGCTACTGGCCAAAGAGCTGGGAAGTCGCCAGATTACGGTCAACGCGATCCAGCCAGGCATTATTAATACCGAGATGAATGCAGCAACACTCACGAACCCGCATGGACAGGCATATGCAGCAGGTTTGTCTGTTCTTAATCGCTGGGGAGAGCCTGAAGATGTCGCAGATGTAGCTGCATTTCTTGCGTCAGCAGACAGCCGCTGGGTTACCGGACAATGTCTCGATGCCAGTGGGGGATCACATCTCTAACATTGCTTGCAGTGTGATGGACTCCGCGTAATGCTGATCCATATCATGTATCACATGAACTGACAGGATAAGGAGGCAATGATTCTCAACAAAAGAGCAAACAAGGGATAACGACCTGCTAAAGGCCTGTTATCCCTTGTTTTGTAACCGGATGAGGTGGATCTGTTGCTTGGTATGATTTTCTATCTTTTTGTTGCGTTTGCGTAGTTCTCTTTGTATGGTAGCTGCACGGTCCGCTACCCTTGAATCGAATTTCCGATGTAATTCTGCTACTTATGACCTTTACGAACCTTGAGCTGCATCTTTTTGATCGTTGTATTCTGCATAAGCTCCAGTACGAGTGGTCCTTTGCCATTCAGAATCTCCACATCTGTTACATTGTCTTGAATGGTAATGATCCCGATATCGTCTGCAGCAACGCCTTCAAGCTTGGCGATGGTACCGACAAAGTCTACGGCACGAAGTTTCTTCTTCTTGCCTCCGTTGAAGTTCAGCTTCATGATCTGTTGGTTCAACTGTTCGCGCTTGTCCTTTTTACGTTCAGGCACGATCTTCAATCGCTTCTCAAAATCTTCTCTGCGGCGATCCACAGCTTCCTCGGAAGGAGCTTTCACAACAGGAATTTCGAAACCGATATAGGATTCAATCTCGGCCAGACGTCGGCCATCTTTCGGTGTAATCAACGTAATGGCTTTACCTGTTTTGCCTGCGCGACCCGTACGGCCTGTGCGGTGAACATATCCCTCTTTTTCCAAAGGAATATCGTAGTTGATGACATGAGTAATATTCGTGATATCAATACCACGTGCGGCTACGTCCGTCGCGATCAGATAACGGAATTGTCCCCGTCTGAAGGCGTTCATGACTTCGATCCGTTCATCCTGCTCCATGCCACCATGGATACGATCTGCTGGATAGTCCAGGTCAGCCATGACCCGGAACAGTTTATCTACATTCTCCTGCGTACGGCAGAACACGATGCAGCTATCCGGATTTTCCACAATGAATAAGTCCTGAAGCAGCGCGGTTTTGTTCACCTCTGGCACGTGAATCACAGCATGTTCGATGGTGGCTGTTGTCAGTCCGCTTGCTTTGATCTCGATCTCCACCGGTTTGTTCATGTATTTTCGTGACAGCTTGGCTACATCTTCAGGGAACGTAGCGGAGAACAGCATCGTTACTCGCTCCTGCGGCAGTTTCTGAATGATCGCTTGTACCGTCTCAATGAAGCCCATATTTAACATCTCATCGGCCTCGTCAATGACGAGATAGGCGATCCGATCGAGTGGCAGCGTGCCGCGTTCGATATGATCCAGTACCCGACCTGGCGTACCTACAGCGACATGTGTTCTTTGTTTTAACTCGGCTTTTTGGATATGAAAAGGGGACTGTCCGTATAGTGCGGTTGCTTTAATACGCTTAAAGCGGCCGATATTTGTAATATCTTCGTTAACCTGCAAAGCCAGTTCCCGGGTTGGCGTAAGAATCAAAGCCTGTGGCTTATTTTCATTCCAATCTACCAGCTCGCAGAGCGGAATGCCGTAGGCAGCTGTTTTACCGCTACCCGTCTGTGATTTCACCACAAGATCCTGATTCTCCAGTGCTACCGGAATAACTTTAGTTTGCACCTCGGTTGGTGTCTCATAGCCCAGACTGTCCAGTGCTTTTACGATCTCTTCACCAAGTCCATAATCTTTAAATTGTTGCTCGCTCATCGTTTACCTCTTTTGCGTTAGTTTTTGTACAATTATTGCACCGTACATTTATCGTATACCTTTTCATTATACTCTATATGCAGGCAGGCTAACGGAGTAAATACCTCAAGTGATTAAATTGTTTTCATCCAATCCGATATCAGGAGCAACCGCACGTTGCTGTTCGTAGGTGTATCATAACGTTCCACGTGAAACGAATTGTATCGGTGAATATTGCTGTGTGTTAATGAATGACCATTTTCACAGCCTTGGTTTGGGGAGGGTAAGATTGAGCGATTATTCCACCAATCCATACGTCTGCTCTTCGACCAACGAGTGTCTCATCCAAAGAGACGGTGACAGTCTCTCCTGCGATGATGAGTTCAGCATCCGTGTTGAGCGAGATCCAAATCGGTCCTGATTTAACACCTCCATCTTCTTTATTCTCGATGAGTACCTGACCTCTTTCTTCCTCAAAATCCGTAATCATTCCTCGCACATGTGGCTTCTCTTCCCCCTGTTCCTCGGATTTCTCTGCGCATCCGAGCGTTAGCAGAAGTAAGATAACTGGCAATAAGGACAACCTTCGTACAATGGACATCGAGTTGTTCACCTCTCATCCTTTCTGATTAGACCTATAAACTATGGACGTTACCTGAGACGCACAAGTTCCTGTATATCAATAAAAAGAACCAAAAATATTTCATTCGGTCTGGAACTGGGATATGGAATATGTTAGCATATGGGTAACTTATTGAACGGAGGGATACGTGTGCTAAATTTTTCCCGATTGAGATAGTTTGGCGAGATGTTTGTTTCGCTTGCTGTTTTCTGCCTGTGTGCAGCTCATCGGGATTGGTTTGCCATTGTACACGTATGCCGCTAGTCATGAAAGAATCACTCTGTGAAGGGGTTCTTTGATGTACTACTATTTTTTTGTGAGCATTCGGGTATGCCAATATCCAAAATGAACTGCACAGGCGAACATGTCTGTGTTTTTTAGTTTATCCAGGAAAAGGGGAGTGCCTAATATGACAAAATCGAACTCAAATGAACATTTGGCAATTCAAAATGAACTATTATCTTTAGCCGGACAGAACGGACTAATTATGGATAAGGAGTCCTTGGAGATTAACGAGTCGGGTATGGATTTTCGTGTAGCATTCACCACGGACGAAGAAGACCGCAGATGGGTTTTGCGCCAGCCGCGACGTGAAGACGTATGGGAGCGAGCCGAGAATGAGCGCAGGGTGCTGGATGTAGTCCGAGGCAGTATACCCGCACAAGTACCCGATTGGCGGATCTGTACGCCAGAGTTGATCGCTTATCCTTTACTAGATGGTGATCCGATTGCAGTTGTCGATCCTGCAGGGGGAGGTTATGTCTGGCAATTCCCCCAGGAAAGTTTATCTGATACGTTTCTCGATTCCCTGGCTGTGAACCTCGTCGCGCTGCATAACATCGATCCACACGAGGCGAAGAAAGGTGGAGTACGGATCAAAAAACCTATGGAAGCTCGCAAGGAATTTGCAGCCAATATAGAAGAGGTTAAGCAGAATTTTACGGTGCCAACCGAACTGGTTGAACGTTGGACGATATGGCTATCTGTAAGTAGCTATTGGCCGCAGCACTCGGCGTTCATCCATGGTGATCTGCATCCGCCGCATATTATTGTCGATAAGGAACAACGCGTAACTGGACTCATTGACTGGACGGAAGCGGAGATTGCTGATCCGGGTAAGGATTTCGTCATTTACTATGCACTCTTTCAGGAGGAAGGACTGCGTGACCTGTTGAGACGTTATGAGAAGGCAGGAGGAAGAACATGGCCCCGGATGCTGGAGCATATTCGAGAGCAATGGGCAGCCTATCCTGCGATTGTTGCCAAGTTTGCACTAATTACAGGCAAGGAGTCGGACATGGAGATGGCGAGAGGCATGCTCGCAAACTGGGATGTGAAGAGGGGCTGAGCTTGAAGGTATATATCAACCATATCAGGTAAGGGGTGGATGTATGGCACGATTCCGAATGATATGTTGGCTAACAAGTATTGCATTGCTGGTTAGTCTAATGGGATGTACAACACTGTTTGTCAATTCAAGTGATCGTGCGGAGAACGTGCTCTCCCAAGAGCGAATGAAGGAACTACGTGAGGAATATCCACTATCTACGAACACCCCCGCGACGATATCCATGAGAGAAGTAAGCTTTAGAGAGGTCATGACATATGGGGATAGCGTTGTTGTGGCAGAGGTAATGAAAATTTTGCCGAGCTTTAGTGTGGAGCTGAGTACTGAACCGGGCACACCTGAAAGAATGATGGCTGATAAGGATAAAGCTAATGGAATGACACCATACCAACCTAAATTCATTTCCTATGAAGTGAAGGTACATGAAGTAGTAACAGGAGCTGATGTACCGAAGGATACTTTTTTATTTTACAACGCTGACTTCGCAGGTGTGGAGCCTGAACTTAAACCAGGTATGGAGATTATCGCTGTAGTCAAAAAGGGGACGACCGGGAAACAGGTGGATGGATATTCGTTCACCCGCTACGGCACGTATTATATTGTCGATGGTGACTACGTACTTGCCGCCTACGAGGGGGAGTCGGAGGAATTACGTGATTTTACGGAAAAAACAAATGGCATACAGCTGGACTCTTTCATGGATAAAATTAAGAACTTGCCCTCAGGCTAAATGTCTTCATTCCCACAGAGAAGTAGAGGAGAGGCAATACGCATAAACATTGGTTAACATAGCAAAGGGCGATCTCGACCATGATTTCCATGGGAGAATCGCCCTTTTTTCGTTAAGCGTGGTGCGTAACGATTGCTATTTCAAAATGCTCACATATTTCCCGTATACGAATGCTACACGTCCATCGATTTTCACTTTGACCCAGCCATATTTGTCTGTACTAAGTACCTCAAGCAGGGTGCCTTTCGGTACGGCAGCAATAACTTTGGCTTTGGATGAAGCGCCAGCACGTACGTTCAGGTAAGCCGCTGTAACCTTGGCTTGTTTACCTTTGGTGATGCTACCCGGTTTACCCGTGTTTGGTGTTGAAGGTTTACCAGGTTTCGACGTGCCTGGAGTCGGTGTTGGTTTAGGTACGGTTGGTGTTGTCGGTTTCTCAGGTGTAGGTGTGGTCGTATCTCCATCGCCACCTGCTGCCTTGCGAGCTTTGTTCAGCTGTTGATAGAACGCTCCCTTGGTTTTCACACCTGCGAATTGCGCTGCACTCACATTGCCTTTGGCAGAAAGTGCATCAATCTCTTCTTGGGTCACCGCATCCAAAATGTTAATGGAGGCAATGTTGGTGTACTTGCCATCTTCCGTTGTTGGCACAGACATGATGCCATCGTTAATTAACTCCACCACATCTGCACGTTCTGGTGCAGTCAGGTCTACGCCGGTGATTTTCCAGTTGTGCTGAATCTTCGGTTCGTAGACACCTTTCATAACATCTTTCAAATAAGCAATGGACAGGTTGCGAATCGTACCTTGGATCTCACCAAATGCAGAAGCATCCTTGGAGGACCAGAGCTGCTTGAACTTACGTCCTTCCATGGCGCCGCCTTTGGCAATCAGGGCTTCCATTCGGTAGGCATTCATGCCCAGCTTCAACGTATCGTCTTCTTTGACGGCTACACCGTTGCTGTACTTAAGATTCGTAATCCGACTGCCGTATGGCTTGGTCAGGTCAATCTCATACGTTACGCCGCCGAAGAAATCATCGGTGCTGTATTTGGAAGCACGCCGTTTCGGATCAAAGCTGACAGTCACATCACCCGGGCGTGTGGAGTTGAAGTATCCCGCAGACCACTCCATATAATCCATCAGATCCCGTCCGGTTACTTCATACACGGTTACTTCACCAAAGGTATATTGGTAGTTGAACGCAATATCCTTTTTCTTGATCGGGCCTACATCCAGCTTGGCCTTGTCGTTATCAATCTGGTGCGCGACCACATCGGCATCACTGTAATGCAACATCACTTCGGTGAAAAAGTCAGACAAAGGTGTTTCCTGGATCTGCACAGCAGGGATCCCCTTAATCTCATCGGCAGGCACCAGGTTCGTGCCTTTCAGTTCAGCGACTTCAATGTTGGCATCGGCACGAGCAAACTCGTGGAACGGATGCAATGTCTCTTCCAGCGCAGGATCGGAGACTTCGTATGTTCCGTCGGCTGCTTTTACAGCGAGTGCTTGAGCTTCTTTGCTTTTCAGCACAACTTTGTCGCCGTCTTTGGCAAATGTCAGATCAATTCGCGAAATATGTGAGCCATATTTATTCGGTTCGGAGATCAATACACCGTTAACCGTTTGGGATTCAATCAGAGTATGCATATGTCCGGCAAAAATGGCAGCCAGCTCCGGGTTGGCGTTGGCGATATCCGTCACTCCGGTTCCCGGATTTCCGTTCTCGTTATCCAATCCCATATGCATAAGTCCAACCATGACATCGACTTTGCCTTTCAGCTCGGCAATGGCCTTCTTGGTCTCTTCTACAGGATCTTTGACGATGATACCGTCCAGGTGATCCGTACCCTTCTCGAACTCGGTAATCATCGGTGTGTTCATTCCAATGACACCCACTTTGATGCCGTCTTTCTCAATAATCGTATAGGCAGGCATGTAGCGGTCGCCGTTTTCTTTGAAAATGTTACCTACGAGAGGCTGTCCATTGAATTGGGAAGAGATCTTCTCCAGTACGTCCAGTCCAAAGTTAAACTCATGGTTACCCATAACCCATGCGTCATATTTCATTTCATTCATCGCAACCATCATGGGAGATTGAGGTTGATCATTGAATAACTCAGCGGAGTTATCCTGAATCATGTCCCCTGCATCCAGCAGAATCGTATTGGGATTCTCGGCGCGCACTTTTTTCACAATGGTATAGAGCTGCGTCATGCTGCCGGTTGGGTTTGGACCGTCCAGAGCATAGTCCCATGGCATAAATCGGCCATGAATATCCGATGTACCCAGCAACGTGATCTTGGTTTCCTTGTCTGCCTCAGCAGCCTGAGCTGGAGTAGAAGCAAAAGGGGCGAACAAAATGGAGGCACATAAAAGGAACGATAAAGGCCATCCGGCGAAACGTTTTGTTGAAATTTTGCGCATGTTGTAATCTCCCTTGTTATCTAGTGTATGTAAAGATATGTGTCATTTTATACTAGATAAACATGTGGTAAATGTAAACTCCAATGTAAGCGTTATGTTGGATTTAAGAGAGGAATCTATAAATATAGCTAACTATTAATTTACGATTTTTGAAAATAGTATAATTTGCAGGTGTTAAAGACCAAAATTATCCAGTAAAATGGTTTTTGTAAGCGCTTAATAATTCTAAATAATGATTAAGGAGGAATTTCATTGTTCAAGTCCAAGTGGTTCAAGACGGTTGGTTCACTAGCATTGGTAGGCGTTCTCGCTGCTTCGGTTGCAGTTGGTAGTGTGAGCGCTGGTTTGGCAAAAGGTAGCAAATTTTTAGGCAATATTATCGCTAGCCAGGTTCCTTCGAATTTTAGCCCTTATTGGAACCAGGTAACTCCGGAGAACTCCACCAAGTGGGATGCTGTGGAAGGTACACGCAACGTGATGAACTGGGGTCAGGCAGATATGGCTTACAACTATGCGGTCAACAACAATTTTCCGTTCAAATTCCATACGCTCGTATGGGGAAATCAGCAACCAAACTGGATTAACAGTCTCTCTGCCGCAGATCAGAAGGCTGAAGTGACACAATGGATTAACGCCGCAGGCCAGCGGTATCCGAAGGCAGCATATGTGGATGTCGTCAATGAGCCGCTTCATGCCAAGCCTTCTTATCGCAACGCGATTGGTGGAGATGGAGCCACTGGCTGGGATTGGGTTATCTGGTCATTCCAGCAGGCGAGACAAGCCTTCCCGAACGCCAAATTGTTGATCAATGAATACGGAATTATCGGTGATCCGGCTAAAGCGGACCAATATATCCAGATTATCAACCTTCTGAAAAACAGAGGTTTGGTTGATGGTATTGGTATCCAAGCACATTACTTTAATATGGACAACGTCTCTGTGAGCACGATGAACACAGTACTGAATAAGCTGGCTGCGACAGGTCTGCCGGTCTATGTATCCGAACTGGATATGACGGGCGATGATAATACACAGTTGCAGCGCTATCAGCAGAAATTCCCTGTACTGTGGAAGCATGCTGCTGTTAAAGGCGTAACACTGTGGGGCTACAACCAGAACCAAACATGGGTGAACGGTTCGCATCTGGTTAATAGCAACGGTACAGAACGTCCAGCGCTGCAATGGTTGAGAAATTATCTGGCGAACAACCCTTAAGCGTTCATTTTGACGAGTCTGAGTTTCCCTTGTGAAATTCGTTATTATATAACACCAAATAGCGCCTGTTCCACATGTTAAGCATGGGAATATGGCGCTATTGGTGTGAGTATGCTTTGTTTCAACTGAGGTTTGTTACTTCGGTTGAATAACCATGCTGTTGAAGGAATCAGCTTCCAACTCCAGACGAAGGGTGTGTCCTTCATATGCCAGATACAAGTCGCGACGATCCTGGAATGGATTGTTGATGACAATGACGAGACTGTTATCCGGGTTGCGGAAAGCCACAGATTTACCGCTCCAGGCCCCAGACAGGCCGACTCTTCGAGCACCAGGGACCACATGATGAGCGAAGTGTTTCATCACATAATACTCCGGGTTTCGAGTAACCTCCTTATTGTCCGGATCTACGGTCATCATGGAGTTCTGCTCCCAGCCCCATGTGCTGCGGCCTTTCGGTTCCAGAACCATGTTCCAGTAGATGTACGCGTTCACGCCGTTGCTGAAGTAATGCTGGTAGAGGTTATATACGTATTTGGCGTAGTTCCATGAGTTGTTGCCATCGCCGCATTCGTTCTCGGTCTGCATATAACGTAGCTCCGGATAACTTGCCGAGGTACGTTGAATGGCATTTTTGCCAGCCCATTGATATCCAACACCTTTGATATAGGAATAGGCTTTTGGATCACTCAGGACAAGTCCGGCGTACTCGTCGAAGTCGTTTGTTTTTTTCTTGATCAATTCTTCCCATGGATCAGGGGCGTTGATCGTGCCCAGCCAGATCTCCGTATCCAGACCGTGTTTGTCAAAAGCCGGCCCCAGATAATCGGCGATAAACTCACGAAGCTGCTCGCCTGTCCACATGCAAGAAGGGAATTTCTGATCTGCAATGACTTCGTTCTGCACATGCACCTGATGAATGGTAATGCCTGCATCACGATAAGCCTGTACGAATTTTACGAAATACAGGGCGTAAGCATCCAGAATATCTTTCTCCCAACGAAGTGTGCCGTAGTTATAGGCTTTCGGCGACTTCATCCATGTTGGCGGGCTCCAAGGGGAGGCGAAGAATTGCAGGTTCGGGTTATAACGCAGAGCTTCCTTGATGTAGGGAATCAGATATTTGAAATCACGTTCGATCGAAAAATGTTCCATGGCCACGTCGCCGTCCACCTCGTTGTGGCTGTACCACTGCTCCGCATAATCACTTGCGCCGATGGGCAAGCGGCAGATGTTAAACTTGTGCTCACCCTCCGGATGGAAGAGGGAATGAAATACCTCATGGCGCTGCTCCTCGCTCAAGTGAGACAGAGCCATATAACCAAGCTCGTTGAAACATCCGCCGAATCCTTCCACAAGCTGATGCTGCTCACCCGTGAGTTTTAAGTTAGCGCTTTCATTTGTCGACGCAAAAGATAACTCTTTCCATGGACTATCTTGGGTTGTTGAATAACCAGTGAACGTAAATGTCATATAATTTTCCTCCTCGCGTGGACTCCAGCTGTCATCTATATTACGTTCAGTATAACAACTCTCGCGGCAAAAGAAGATATACTTAACCGTGTAAAATTTGCCCTAATCCGAGATAGAATGTTACAAGTTCATGCTCGTATAAACAGTTGGTACGGTGCATTTACTTATGATTGATTCTATCCATATACCACTATCCAATGTCGTAACACTATTGTCATAACACATGAAAAATCCCCGCTGATCGTTCAAGGCGGGGACTTTGCTATGTTTCTCATATTCTCTTATGGCTGAAATTGAACGTGAGATACGACTTAAGGCTGTACACGATCACCGAGCTGTTTATTTTCAAAAATCAGAATCGTTTTACTGCTACCGATGTAACCAACAGAGGCATTGAATTGCTCTGAAATGAAGCGAACAGGAACAAAAGCTTTGCCATTTCTCATCATTAGAGGAGCATCATTGATCGCAAGTGTATCGTCCACGATAACCTGCTTGTTGCCCACGCTCCAGCGTATCGTTTTGTCATTCTGTGTGATCACGGCTTCGCGCGTACCGCTGTTCCAGTTCACACTGGCGTTTAATTGCTCCGAGACAAAGCGCAGAGGCACATAGGTCCGCCCTTCATCGATAAAAGGTGCAGCATCCAGTGCATAAGCACGATCTCCTACATAGGCAGTGGTAGACCCTTCCATTAGACGCTGGAAGCCGCCTTGCGGCGTCCGTTTCTGCTCCCGCACATTCATCCGGTTCAGAATCTGCATCGTCTGACTGCCACTTGTGACATCCAGATAATTGTTCTGCACGGTAAGCCCCGCAGGCTCAACCTCTGAGACAGATGTCTGAATACCTGAGGATAACAAGGTCGACGCTGAGATATCCTGAATGGCGTTCGTCGCAGACTGATCACGGGTAAACGTAAAACCTGCAATCGGTGTCAGGTCCCACACCCGGTTGTTGGATAATTTTAATACGTCCAAACTTGATAGTTGCCGAAGAGGTTCCAGATCATAGATCTGATTGGATTCTGCATTCAGTTCCTTCAGACCAGTCAGTCCCTCAAGCCCCTTGAGGTGTTGTACTTGGTTACCAGAGATATCAAGTGTCCGAAGCCGTGTCAGGTGCTCCAGTGGTGTCAGGTCCGTAATGTGATTGCCTGCTACATTCAGATTCCGCAGGGTATTTGGCAATTCAGCCAGTAGTTCCAGTGTCTGAATCTGGTTGTTTGCAACATTGAGTTGTTGGAGCCGTTTCTTACCCATGAGCGGTGTCAGATCACTAATGGAATTGTTTGAAATCTCAAGCCATTTCAGTGCATCCGCATCCGAGAGGGCTGCAAGACTGGCAATCTGGTTACCGCTGGCGTGGAACGTATGTAATCGGTTGAACCCACGTACAACCTCTATGGATGAAATGGAATTGTTGCTGATATACAGCCGTCCCAAGTCTTTCAATTCAGCAAGTGCGTCTATGGATGTAATGTAATTGTTGCGAACATCGATCTCGCGAAGCTGGGTTAGGTGCTCCAGCGGTGTGAGATCCTCAATCTCATTCCCATATAATCGGAGGTGAGTCAGGTTGGTCGCATATTCCAGACCGGACAGGCTCTGAATACCTGCATTGCTCAGGTCCACCACTTCAAGCTGCTCCAGATCAGATGAAGTCAGTGGAACATCGAGAGGTTTATTCAGGATTAGCTTCAATCCGTCTTCAAGTAAGGGATCCTCGATGATTCCCTCACCCGAGTCTGTAGTTGTGTAAGCCATGGCTTGCCCCGATGCCCCGAGACTTAGGATGAATACTAGAAATAATAGAGTCACTCTTCTCATTGCATGTATTTCCTCCGATTTTTAGAATTATAAAATAATCCGAACGATTGAGTTAGATAAGTATCGTATTTACACCATAACAGAAGGTTGTTCTGCCCACGGAGTGTTGCGTGTAGATTGAATAGTTTAATATATGCAGTTTTGGCTAAAAGCACATCTATAGTTATTAACCCGTCAACAGGAAAAAGGAACACAAAATTTCATAAGGGGTATTCTCTTACTTCTATTCTATATGAAACAAGTCCTGCTCTGCACTCTTCAGAGACATGTTTATCAAAAAAAATAAAGCATCCCTTGCTGACCCTATTCAACCCACCCTTGAAACGGGTAAAGATGGAGTAAAGATGCCAATTTGGAGGGGAAGATGTGAGTATGCGCCAAGCCATGATCATTAGCAATCCGTCGTCAGGTAAGGAAGAGGCCGATCAGTATGTGTCTCAAGTCAGAGAAATTCTGGAGTCGCAGCAGTATGAGGTAGTTATTAACGAGACGGCCGGGGAAGGTGATGCGGTGGGCTATTGCCTGAACGCCTGCAAGGATGGCTGTGATCTGGTCATTTCCATCGGAGGCGATGGAACACTGCATGAGACGATTAATGGCATGATGGATCAGAACCATCGTCCCCGATTGGGCATCGTACCTTTAGGTACGGTGAATGATTTTGCACGTGCGCTGAATATCTCGCTTGACCCGGAGGAGGCCATTCGGCAGTTACGTTCGGATCAGACCCATATCGTGGATATCGGGAAAATTAATGATCGTCTGTTTGCCAACGTGGTAGCAGCAGGTTCTTTGGCAGAAGCTCTATTCTCTGTATCCTCGGAAGAGAAGTCGAAGCTGGGTTCATTCGCGTATCTCAAGGAAGGTTTGAAAGACTTGGTGAATACACCAGCCAATCAACTGACCATTGAATATGACGGTCAGATCTGGGAGGGAGAATCTCCTCTTTTTCTGGCGGCGCTGACCAATTCGGTTGGAGGATTCCAGAAGTTGTCACCTGATGCTGAGGTGGACGATGGTTTGATCCATTGTTTTGTTGTTCGCAATATTAGTGTGTTCAACAGCCTGACCCTAGGTACTTCCCTGTTTTTTGGCAATCTGAAGGAGCATAAGGATGTGGATTATTTTACAGCCAAAGAAGTTCATGTTCGCTCAGACGAAGCCATTCGCACGAATGTAGACGGTGAGGAAGGTCCTGACCTGCCTATTCATATCACTGTCCTACCAAGGCATATTGAGGTTATCGTGCCGGAAGAAGTATAACTTCTTCTTTTCATAAGTATAGGCAGGAATCAAGAACCTATCATTTCTCCATATGAATGTAGGATAAATCTATTGAAACCGATTGCAGATATGTGTCACAATCAAAAGAAGATACACGATAATATTCGAATATGGAGGGAAAACATCTTGAGAACCATTAAATTGGGCAGCAGCACACTTGAAGTACCTGTAGTCGCTGTGGGTTGCATGCGGATTAATTCACTAGACGGTAAGGAAGCTGAACATTTTGTTCGTTCTGCAATGGAAGTTGGAGCGAATTTCTTTGACCATGCTGACATATATGGTACAGGAACATGTGAGGAGATCTTCGCCGAAGCAGTACAGATGAATCCCCAAGTTCGTGAAAATATGATTCTTCAATCCAAATGCGGTATTCGCAAAGGAATGTTTGATTTCTCCAAAGAGCATATTCTGAATTCGGTGGATGGTATTCTTCAGCGTCTGAAAACGGAATACCTTGACGTTCTGCTGCTGCACCGTCCGGATGCTTTGGTTGAGCCGGAAGAAGTGGCTGAAGCCTTTGATCAACTGGAGCGCGAAGGTAAAGTGCGTCACTTCGGGGTGTCCAACCAGAATCCGAACCAGATCGAACTGTTGAAAAAATACGTGAAACAGCCACTGGTTGCCAACCAATTGCAGATGAGTATTACCAACACAACGATGATCGACAGCGGAATCAACGTGAACATGGAGAACGATGCTGCGGTTAACCGTGATGGCAGCATTCTTGATTATTGTCGTCTCCATGATATCACCATTCAGCCGTGGTCCCCGTTCCAGTACGGATTCTTCGAAGGCGTATTCCTGGGTAGCGACAAGTTCCCGGAATTGAATGCTAAGATCGACGAGATTGCTGCGAAGTATGACGTGAGCAATACAACGATTGCAATCGCTTGGTTGCTTCGTCACCCTGCGCAGATGCAGCCTGTGACAGGCACGATGAATATTGAACGTCTGCAAGATTGTGTAAAAGCAGGAGATGTTCATCTCACTCGTCCAGAGTGGTATGAAATTTATCGTGCGGCAGGTAATATACTGCCTTAAATGCAAGTTATAGTGAGCATACTGACTAATGAGTCAGTTGAGAGCACGAGCCGATAGATGGCTCGTGTTTTTTGTCTATTTTCAGGTTTGATGCCGAGTACGTTTCCGATATAAAATAAGGATAGGGGTCTGTATTTTAATTAAAGGATTAAAATGTAATTAATACAAATTAGTTGAAATTATTATATTGACCGATACTTTTTAATTACATATAATTACTTTTGCATACCGATAATCCTGTATATGTTTTTTATTTTGGAGGGTGGTGTTCGTTTGGAGCCGACAACCACGATACGCGATCATTTAGAAAGTTATTTGAAGCGTGAACAGATGTCCATTAGTCATTTTTCGGAAACGTCAGGGATTAATTCGGGTACGCTGAGCAATATTTTGAATAAAAATCGGCCTATTGCCATGCAGCAGTTGGATCGTATTACTTCCGCCATGAGACTGGAAGAAGGTTACTTCTATGAGTTATACATAGATGAGTGTTTTGTACATGCAACCCCGGACTGGCGAAGGTTGGGACCGTTCCTTCATCGCTGCGCCGAGTTGGACAAGCTGGACTGTATTGAAGAGGTTATTCGTCTGATGATGGATAATCTGTCCTATATTCCTTTGTTATTTGATGTGGCTGAAGAATTCTACCAAGCAGGTAAATTCAAACCGGCCATCCTTCTATACGAGAACATCGCTGAAAGCGAGAAAATGCAGCATTCCGAGCGGCTTGCACTCTGTCAGTATCGGCTGTTCAGGTTGGGGTTAACCAATGATCAGCAGCGGAATCTGATTATTGCAGCTCGGTTTGAATACTATGTGGATCGGTTGGATGAACGTTATCAGTTGGATGCGCTTAACGAACTCATTAATGCGTTTGGAGCATTGCATAGATGGAACAAGGTTCAGGAGTTATCTGAAAAATTGAAAGTAAAAGCGTCCATTCATTATGAGATGAATGGACGACGGAAACAAGAAGAGACGAAAAGACCCATTGTCTTCTATATTCTTTACTCTTATCTAGCTGCAGGAAGTGCCTGTTATCATTTGAAGGACTACACTGGGGCACTTAACTATGTTTCTTTATATTCGGATAACCGCTGGGTGAGGAACCCGGATCAAGATGAGATGGTCGTTATGAATCAGTTTCAGGAATGGGCTGAAGCTAATCGTTATATATATCATTTAATGGGTGGTCAGTTTGAGGTATTACCTGATTATCTGGCGTATATTTCAACAAAGGAAAATGAGATATTTCCAGCGCTTTGTGATATTGTAACGGCGGCTAATCGTTATGATAAGGATATTGATCATGTACTTAAACAGTATGAATCCTACTTCACTTATCAGGAACAGAGTAACCGGATTGGTAAAGTGAGCAGACAGGTTACGGATGATCGATATTTACGACTTTTAGCAGATTTGGGCGCATACTATTTAAAGAAGGACGAGTTTCATTTAGGAATAGAATTTGTTCTGGATAGTTTGAGATTTTCTATTGAAATTAGCAGTGGGCGAGGTATGCTTAGAGGTGTCGGACTGTTTGAGCAATACCGGGAATTTGCATCTGAGACGGCGAAACAGCAATACAAAATGATAATTAGTGAGGTGCAGAAACTCAATGAAGAGAAAGTTGGCTTTGCTGATAGCTACCTGTAGTATCGTTGTATTCACCGTAGCTCCTGCTACGGAACCTGTCCCAGACATTAACATCCCGAACCCCGAAATTATGAGACCTGCTGATCATGGATTTGGAACTTAATAAAATGTTAAGAGAAACGCTTCTGATTTATTTCAGAAGCGTTCTTTTTGTGTGTATTCAAGTGGAAGAATAAGTATGTCTTATCTCATATGCGCTTTTGATTGGCATAATACACTAAAATATGACAAAAGGGAGGGGTATTATGGATCGCCTGGATTTGATGTCACGGATCGAAGATGCCAGACAGTTGTTATATCGCATGCATATGGAGTACGACAGTCTGCTTCACCCTGAAGTGATCCAGCAATCCGTAGTCCTGGACGGTCTAATTAATCAATATAATAGAACCAAGGTAGAAAAGACGATGAATTAAGTTCGCCTATTTACATTTGCGTTTTTGTATACTATAGTTAGTTACATGAGTAACTAACCGACTAACTAACTAATGAATACGTATGAAAGTTGGAGGCACATGAAATCGACTTTGGATGAATCCCAGCCTATTTTTCATCAGATTGCCACGATGATTATGGACGATATTGTGGAGGGCAGATTGAAGGTGGAAGAACAAGTTCCCTCAACCAATGAGCTGTCACGCTTCTACAACATCAATCCCGCTACAGCCCGCAAAGGACTCCAGGAACTCGTGGACAAGGGGATAATATACAAACAGCGAGGTGTTGGGATGTTTGTTGCGAAGGGAGCAAGAGAAGCCTTGCTCATTGAACGAAAGCAGGATTTTTATGAAGAATACATTAAGCCTTTACTTGAAGAAGCCAGACGTATTCACATGAATGAAGACATGATTATTGATCTGATTCGCGGCAAGCAAGATAAGGAGAGTGAGTTATGATTCATATGGAGCAAGTCAACTACAGTTATCAGAAGACACCCGTTCTGAACCAGGTTACGCTGCATGAGAGTGAGCCAATCATTAGTGCAATCTGGGGAAGAAATGGGGCGGGCAAAACAACCCTGATGAGTATACTCGCAGGGCATAACCGCCCGGACAGTGGAACCGTTCAGATCATGGGTCAAGATCCCTATAATAATCTGGCTGCTCAAGAGCATCTATGTTACATCCAGGAGAATCATCCCTTGGGGAAAAACTGGACGGTTAGTGATATGGTTCAAATGGGGCAATATTTTCATCCGCAGTGGAATCAGGAATTGGCGGAGCGGTTAATCGATGTGTTCGAATTACCAGCGAAGAAGAAGATCAATAAATTTTCGAAAGGCATGAAGACAGCCACTCAGATTATATTAGGTCTTGCCAGTCATGCAAAGATAACTATTCTGGATGAACCGACCAATGGGCTCGATGCGGAGAAGCGTAAATTTTTCTATAATGCGCTACTGGAAAGTTACGAAGATGACCCGCGTCTGATCCTGATATCCAGTCATCATATTGAGGAGATTCAGCCTTTATGTGAGTCCCTTATCGTTTTGCAAGCCGGAGAGGTGATATTAAATCAGCCTATGGAAGAAATGCGCGAAAAAGGAGTTCTTCTAACAGGGAGAATAGAAGATGTTAACCGGGTGACAGCAGATGTTAAAGTTATCGAATCTTCCCAGATGGGATCGACTGTGAAAGTGATGATTGATGAGCCCTACTCGAAAATGTGGAAGGATATCGCTCATGCACAAGGGCTTTCCATTGAGAAAGCGACATTACAGGATTATTTGGTTAACAGGACCCGTAAACAAGAGGGGGTTAAACCATGAATGCAGTAAAAGGCACCAATCGTTTAATTCAGGATGATATGCGTTTGTATTTGATCATATTTACATCCATCGCTCTAATGCTCACTGTTGTATATCTGGCCATTGGTTTCATATTTGATGTCTCGTATACCACGCAGCTGTTTGGCCCCATGTACGGAGGGATATGCACGTTCGCGATCGGGGGGATCATTACTCTGTTCCCGGTTGCAATAGGTATGGGCAGTACACGAATTCAATTCATGAAATCCTTCTATATGAACTCGGTATGGATGGTTGCAGGTACCATGGCCATTTTACATGTGGTGTATTTCCTCATACACCTGCTTCAGGAAAGTGGTATGGTTGACGTTACCCTCTATCAACCAGGCATGTTGTATTCAAACGAATATCATTTCTTAGCCTACCTATGGATCGATCTGATGTGTGGCTTTCTCGTATTGGGATTCTCTGTCTTCCCAACGGTATGTTGGATGCGATTGGGGTTGCGTAACTTCTTCATTATGTTCTTTGGGGTAGGCTTGGTCATTACGCTGATTATTACATTGGGTGATCTTGGTGAGTTTATGTTGTGGATTGCTGGGATTAATCGCATGACATTGTTTACCGTTCTTGGGTTCATAGGTGGTGCGCTACTTCTCTCTACGTACCCGATGATGAAGAATGCGCCGCTTACCATGAAATCCAAAAGAGACTGACAGCATATTGTTATATGAAGCAACCGGGGCTAGTGAAAGTATGCGAAAATTCCTCGAATACCAAAGACACGAGTGCGAACACGCCTCGTGTTTTTGGTATCATCTTAGCTTGCTGACTACTGATTATACTATTCATCAATCGCTGTTCAATTCAAGGAATGTGTATGTGTTAAGCCTGAGCTTGTGGTTTGAATCCTTCGTCTTGGAGATACTCGCCAGCTTCGCTACGTGTTTCAAAGGCCATATCCAGATTATCGCCGGAATACACATACCACATGTCATCTTCATATTTTAAAGTCAGCGTATGTCCATCTTCATCGACCCATGTTCCGCCACCCGTAGAAGTTGGAGCCAATGCAGGAGCAGCTTTTATTTGTTCTGGCTCTTTGAATTCAACTGCATTGGGATTGTGAGACATCGCTTGGATCGTTTCATCTAACAAGGTGCGCAGATCTGCTTCGGAGTAATCGCGAATATTGACGAATCCTTTAGCATCGGTCTCATAGTCAGACAGTAGACCTGCATAGATATAACCGTTACCGTTAGGGTGAATGTGGAGAGCAACAATTTTTTTATCATACGCACTTTCCTCGTAGTGGAAATTCACACGACCGAGAGAAACGTCTTTGCGTTGCAGTTGGGGATACGATTGTAACACTTCAAGCTTTTGTTCCACGTTAAGCATAATTGCCTCCTAGTTAATGTTGGGTAGGGGTGATTATACCATAGGTGATCGCTTATGACGATTCGGAACTACTCAGCAAAATACTTCGCCCCAGTTCTTTCAGGTGTTCCATAGCTTGCAGGTAAGGATAAGGCCCATAGCTTACGCGTGCTACACCCAATGTGGCAAGTTGTTTGGGTGAAGGCTCAGGAGACGTAACCATGATGTTAATTGGCAGCGGTGAACGCTCACACAATTCTTGAATCAACTGGTGATCCTGTAAACCGGGTACGAACAGACCGCTGGCCCCTGCATCTGCATAACGGTTCGAACGCATGAGTGTTTCCTCCAGCAGGGAATGGTTATGGTGTTCCGGTGCATGTTGCAGAAAAATATCTGTGCGGGCGTTAATGAACAAAGGTATGCCTGCTTGCTCGGCAGCTTCCCGGGCGGCGGACAGTCTCGGGCATTGCTCCTCCACAGTGTACAATCCCAACCCAGCGGGAAGTTGATCTTCAATGTTAATTCCTACAGCACCATGATCGATGACTTGCAGGACATTTTGCTTCACTTCTGACACCAACCTCCCATACCCTCCCTCTATATCAATCGTTACAGGCAGATCCACGCTCGCTGTAATCCGTGCGAGATTGGCAAGTACCAGATGGAATGGCATGGCTTGGCCATCTTGCTCACCATGGGCCGCAGCAACGGACCAGCTTCCGGTCGCAATGGCCGTTGCGCCAGCGGATTGAATGGCTTGTGCACTTCCGGCATCCCACACATTGACCAGAACTAGTGGTTTTCCTTTCACATGGTATTGTTGGAACAACGCTGCCTTCTCTTCTAAGATCCTCATATTAGGATGACTCTCCTTTGTTATATCATGTATTCCTTTAGTATTTGATGCGTACTTTATTGCTTCATTTTCGTTATTCGCAGCTACCCTGTTCCTGTTGTTTCTCATGCGTCAAAAGCCAGTTCTTGCGAGTTAATCCCCCGCCGTATCCGCCTAGTTCACCACTGGCATTGATTACACGGTGACATGGGATCACAATGGCAAGCTGATTAGCCCCATTCGCCTGTGCTACGGCTCGGCAAGCAGTCGGTTTACCGAGTGCATTGGCAATTTCCTGATATGACCTCGTTTCACCTGCCGGAATGGCCATTAGCTGTTCCCATACCTGTTTTTGAAATAGTGTTCCTAAACAGAACAACGGAGTGTCGAATGCTGTCCTTTTTCCTTGAAAGTACTCGTTTAGTTCACGCTCAATGGACTGTATGGGAACCGTAGTACCAGGTACGATAGCTGATTTGGTCCGTTTGCGCAGGCGCTCAACTTCGCGTTCCAGGCCTCTACGATCCACAAATTCCAGTAAATATAGGGCCTCATCATCTGCAATAGCCATCATCGGACCAAGGCGGGTGTCAATCCAGGACGCTTTTAGAACTTGCCCTTCATGAACTTGAGTGGGAGCAGCACTCATGATCCGTGAAAAGGCATCGCGGAAGCCGCTGCTTGACTCGTATCCGGTAGATAATTGACTATCAATCACGGTGCGTCCAGAACGAATATTCTTCAGGGCAAGCCCCATGCGTCGGGCGCGGGCATATTCGACAAAGGTCATGCCAAACCGCTTCTTGAACTGTCGGCGTGCCGTAGATTCATCGATGGAGAGTGCCTTGAAGTCCTGTCCTTTCCAGCGTTTCTCCGGATTTCTCTCCACAGCTTCAACTAATAGGCGAACCACATCGGAGACTTGGTTGGGATGAGAGAGCGGGCGGCAGCGCTGGCAAGGGCGATAAGAGGCCAGAAGTGCCTGCTGAGCCGTCTCATAGAATTCGCAGTTTTCGAATTTTGGTTTTCGTGCAGGGCATGTGGGACGACAGAACACACCTGTGGTTCGGACCCCTACATAGAATAAACCCTCGTATTCCGAATCCTTGGCCACAAGCGCCTCGTAATATTGTTCCTTCAGATCAGCAGAAATCATGGGGGCACGTCCTTACCTCATTAGAATCTTTATCTATAACCTATTATAGAAAAGCGTTACAGCATGCATCGCCGAAAATCAGGCATGAATATTGGAAAGATTGCATTGAATATCCCGATGAAATTTGGTTGTTCAGAATTTGTTTAGAGTGAACTGGTAGTATAGACCTATCATCGTGAATCGACTTAGGCAAAGATACCTAGGTGTCGAAAAACATAATTGTATCTTGTTCATTGTTATAGGAAAAACACATAGGTAAACATGAAATTAAAGATTAACGGAATGAAATTTTGGAGGTCGACTAGAATGAAATATTCTACGTACAAAAGCATATATGAATCCGTTTATACCAAAACGTCTGATTCTCGCACCTTGCATATTAAAGAGCAATTCTTGCAGCGTGTGAAGACACCAACCCGGCTATTGAAGATCGCCACCATAACTCTAATTATAATCATAGGGTGCAGTGCTGTATTCACCGTGTTTGCCGGAGATGAGCAAGTGTTATCGGGGGACCGGATCGTTGTATCTCCGGGCGATACGCTGTGGGGCATCTCTGTGGCACATAAACCTCAGCAGATGGACACGCGTGTGTATGTAGAAGCCATTAAGAAAGTGAACAAACTTGAGCATAACGCCATCCGGATTGGAGAAGTGTTAGTTTTGCCGGGGTTTGATCGATAGAATCATCTGTGCATGATGTCATGAACAAAGCTCTTTTTTATTCATTGAAATGCTGTCACATACTGAATTTATGAATCATTTACATATAATGGAGCTTCATGAGGGACGATATGGTGTAGTGATTAATAAGTGGTGTGCTAGATGTATGTGCTGTAGATGAATGAAGGGAGAATGAGATGATGACCATGAATATAAAGAAATCTGTACTTTGCATGTCTGTGCTCTGTATTTCACTAGTCGTTAGTGCCTGTGGTGCCAAAAATAATAACGAATCCGTTCAGGAACACGCCTATCCACAATCGAAGCAACCCATAGAGGAAGCTGGAGAGAGCTCTGTGCCAAATGCGGATGCGAAGAATAACAGTGATCAAGGAAGTGCGAGTGGTGATGAGGGCAAGCCTGCGGCTCAATCGGAATCCACTGAACCGTCTGAGCAGATTGATATCGTCATTGACCAGTCGGAGAAACCGACCGAGGGCAACAGTTTTGATTTTGGCATTAAACAAGTACCGAAGGGCTATACACTAACGGAGATGCGATGGACGTCTAATACGGTAACCATTGTGAATTCGCTACAGGAAGCCATCGAACATGGTGGAAATGGCGAAGAGGGGTTTTACTTTAGCGGGAATGGACAATTCTCCGGATTTATCTACTCGGATGAGATGAAGGGTGAGCGTGGCAAAGCCACATTTGTCTTCACCAATGATGAGGGGAGCGAAATCATGGCCGAGAAGGAAATTACGTTGAAATAGCACATACATCATGCAGGCTCAGTCTGGAGCTTGTTGAACAGGAAAAGCAGCCCATTCGGCTGCTTTTTTTGACATGTATGATTACAAGGTCACCGATCTGTCTGTTGCTATATCTGTAAAGAATGAACTAAAGATTTACACAAGAACGTAGAGGACAGAAATAACCAGAAGAAGCGGAGCTAGAAGCTTTCTAAAGGAAAGGTGCTTCGGAAGCATAAACTTCGCCTTTATCCCCTGATTTTCACCTTTATAAAAATAATTAAAAAATCGGGGGATAACAGCGATCTGAAGGTTGTTCTGTCATCGGAGTGGCAAGTGTAAAATTACTTTTTAGTTCATTTTATATAGTTGCTACATAAAGTCAAAGAAATAACGGACCACGTGGAACATTACCGGAGAGGTGTAGGTCAGGCTGTCGACCCGGCTCAGGTAGCTTTTTTTGAGCGAATCAAACTTGTTGTCATCCCCGATTAACAGATCGCGCTTCAGTACAGACACGGTGAGACTGCCGAAGAATCCGGCCAAACTGATCAGCACCCCGATGAACAGCGAGAATTTCCAATCGAATGGTGTCAGGTAGGGATGGATGAAATAAGACGTAGCTGTCGTTACAATGAACGCACATGCGAACCCCTCCCAGGTGACAAACGGATTGGCGGTAGGTACCACTTTTCGTTTGCCCAGATAGAGAGAGACCAGATAATGCACCACATCGTTAAGCTGTGTTAACACGACCAGGAACAGTACCAGCTTGGACCCATACTCCGGTGTGGCGAACGGGAAATAGGCCAGGTGGCTCAGCCCGAAGACCATCAGCATCAATCCCCATTGTGTGGAGCTGACACTGCGCAGGAATCCGACCGTACCTTTGTTGATCAGGCGCGGCAAGGGAAGCACCAGGAACACATATAGTGGAATAA
The DNA here is from genome assembly GCF_037974355.1 of Paenibacillus sp. FSL R5-0517. NCBI lineage: Bacteria > Bacillati > Bacillota > Bacilli > Caryophanales > Paenibacillaceae > Paenibacillus > Paenibacillus sp. FSL R5-0517. The sequence continues at coordinate 6,717,112 of NZ_CP150235.1, read as the reverse complement.
ACACGATAAACATGCCATACCATCCAATGTAGATCCAATAGAACTGAACCGGAATCGCCAGATACGCCCATAGGAACAGCCTGCGGTCGGCTTTGCGTGTACTGCGAATCATGGAGAAGTATTCTTTGAGTGAGAAGAATGCCAATACCATGAGGGAGATCAGGGACACGATGGGGTTGAAAAGGGTAGCGAGGCAGAAGATCACGAACATGCCCCACCAGGTTTTGATTTTTTGGCCGATGCCTGAATAGTCTTTGCTTGGTTGAAGCTTCGCAATCACTTTGTAGACGATATGTATCACAAGTAAAGCTGTGAAGATTAACGTTAGAGTAAAGAGTGAGCTGCTCACGTACCGATCACCTGCTTATTCAAAGTAAGATTCCATTATAGGGCACCTATGTTATTATGAAGGAATAGTGCCAACTTGATAAGGGGAAATTTTGCTATGACAGATGAACGCTCCATCTATATTTTGCTTACGAATACAGGAACGTTGTTTACCAAGGTTATTCAGAGCTATACCCGAGCGCCGTATAATCACGCATCAATCGCATTTGACAAGGAATTATCCGAACTGTACAGCTTCGGTCGCAAGCATCCGAGTAATCCGCTGAACGGCGGGTTTGTGAAGGAAGATATTCAGACAGGTACATACAGCAAGTATCCCAATACCACATGTGTCATATATGAGCTTCAGGTGACGGATCGTGAAGTGGAAAAGATGAAACGTGTGCTGCACATTTTCATCCGCAGTCGCCAGAAATATATGTACAATCTGCTCGGCGTGATTGGCATTACGCTCAAGGAGCCGGTGGAGTTCAGCAACTCCTACTTCTGTTCCCAATTTGTAGCCGAGATTCTACAGCGTTCAGGCATCAAGTTATGGAACAAGCTGCCTGCGCTCGTGACACCGGATGATTTTCGCCAGAGTGAACGATTGCAAATGGTCTATGAAGGGAAATTGAGTGAGTATACGTTGGGGAATGCAGAGCAGGAATAGGGTAGGTGCGTGTGCCGATGCTTGCCAAGGAGTTCAACCATAAACCAGCCTGCTGCCACGAGATGACGAGGCAACAGGCTGTTTGTGTATTTCATATAGATAGTGGTGAGAGCCGATTTCTAAGGAACACAGGACGTCTTATTTGGCCTCTCGGCCCTCTTTTGAAAATGTAAGGAACACGAGACACGTTATTTCCCGCAATCACTTGATGAATACGCTGCAAACGGTTATTTATTCAGGTATAGCGTGTCTCAGGTTCATTAGATTTCTGTGGGCGCTTCAAACCGCTCAATAAGACGCCTCAGATTCTTTAGCGATCCGGTTCAGCTCAGCTTTTGCCCCAACCCCGTGGGTGAGAGGAAGGATTCGATTCGCGGCCGTCCAAGTGCAGTATATCATTTGAAGGGACGAAATTCATTATGCATATGCACAATGAATTTCGTCCTTTCATCAATATTTATTATCGCCTCCAGCAACTATAATGAAAGCGTGTTCAACAAGTGCATGGGGGGCAATTAATAATGGAACCTTTAACAATTAGCTGGATTGGCGCGTTGGCAGGACTGGCTATAGCCATCATTTTGATTTTGAGGAAACTGAATCCGGTCTATTCCTTATTTCTGGGTGCAATTGTAGGCGCTTTAATTGGCGGAGCGAACCTGGATGAGACCGTAAATATACTGGTAAATGGCACTCAAAGTGTTATGGGAACGGTACTCCGTGTATTAGCCGCCGGGGTGCTTGCAGGTGTCATGATGGAATCGGGAGCGGCGGAGACGATAGCGCAGGCGATCGTACGTAAATTTGGCGGAAGCAAAGCGATTCTCGCCTTGGCACTGGCTACGATGATCATTACCGCGGTTGGGGTATTTATCCCCGTAGCCGTGCTGATCGTGGCACCAATTGCATTGTCTGTAGGTAATAAAATGGGCATATCCAAATTGGCCCTACTGCTGGCTTTATCGGGTGGAGGTAAGGCGGGCAACATTATCTCTCCGAACCCCAATACCATTGCAGCAGCACGAGGATTCGATCTTGATCTGAGCAACGTTATGCTGGCAGGCGTAATTCCCGCCATCTGCGGCTTGATTGTAACTGTAATTGTAGCTTCAATGCTCAAGAACAAGGGGGTTATGGTTTCTGACCAGGAAGCCGAACAGGGCGATATAGATACATCGAAGTATCCTCCACTGAGCAAAGCCATTGTTGCTCCGTTGGTAGCGATCATTTTGTTGATGATCAATCCCATCGGCTCTATTACGGGCATTGATGTATTGTCTACTTTCAAAGTGGATGCGATGTACATCCTGCCGATTGCAGGCATCATCGGTATGCTGGCGATGGGGCAAGGCAGAAACATCGTGAAATATACAACCTCAGGATTAAACAAGATGACCGCAACTGTGCTCATTCTAGTAGGTGCAGGCGGAATCGCAGGACTTATCTCTGCTTCAGATCTGTCGGGTCAGGTCGTTGGTCTGATCGAAGCATCCGGAATATCCGGCACCTTCCTCGCACCAATCGCGGGCATTCTGATGGCGGCAGCAACGGCTTCGACATCGACGGGGGTTATCTTGGCAACAGGTTCCTTCGGTGATGCCATCCTGAACATGGGCACAGCACCGCTCGCGGCCGCTGTTATGGTGCACACCGGGGCTACCGTTATCGATTCCCTGCCACAGGGCAATTACTTCCACGTGTCCGCTGACAGCATGAAGATGACAATTCGTCAGCGGATGGGCGTTATTCCATATGAAGCAATTGTAGGTGGCACGATGGCGATCGTCGCAACGATATTGTACGGATTTATCCTTTAATTCTTGAATTTAACGGATGGAGTGAGAGAGATGAGAGATACGGTAGAAAATAGAGGCATGACGTTTGTTCTGGCGCCAGATTCGTTTAAAGAAAGCATGACTGCGAAAGAAGTATGTATCGCGATGGAAAAAGGATTGCGTAAAATATATCCGACCGCAGGATATATTCATGTCCCCATGGCGGATGGTGGAGAAGGCACGGTGCAGTCCCTTGTAGATGCCTCTGGTGGTGTCCTTCACCAGCAAGAGGTGAGTGGACCCTTAGGTCAGACCGTGACTGCCCAGTATGGCATTCTGGGTGACGGAACAACGGCGGCCATAGAGATGGCATCGGCCAGTGGCATACATCTGGTTACCAAGGAAGCCCGAGACCCGCTACGGACGACAACCTATGGAACAGGAGAGTTGATTCGGGCATGTCTGGATCTGGGAATCCGTAAAATGATTATCGGCATTGGTGGCAGTGCAACGAATGATGGTGGTGCTGGTATGGCTGAAGCGCTGGGTGCCAAGTTTCTGGATGCACAGGGTCAACCGCTTGCGCGGGGTGGTGGGGCTTTGAATCAACTTGCTCAGATTGATGTATCCGGTCTGGATGAGCGTTTGAAGGAAGTGGAATTCATTGTCGCCTGTGATGTGACCAATCCGCTCTGCGGGGAGCATGGGGCATCAAGGGTGTTTGGGCCACAAAAGGGGGCTACCCCAGAGATGGTTGAGCAGCTGGATGCGAACCTGTCCCATTATGCAGATGTGGTGAAACAGCAACTGTACAAAGATATCCGTGATATACCAGGTGCCGGAGCGGCTGGCGGATTGGGTGCGGGACTTTTGATTTTTACACAGACAGTGCTACGTAAAGGCATTGAAATTGTCATTGAATATACGGAGTTGAGTGAAAAATTGGTTGCTGCGGATGTGGTATTTACGGGCGAGGGCGGTATTGACTTCCAAACGAAATTTGGTAAGACACCATATGGTGTTGCTCGGGCAGCCAAGGAAGCGGGTAAACCCGTGATTGCCCTTGCAGGCTATGTAGGTGAAGGGATCGACACCCTGTACGCGGAAGGCATTGATGCCATATTTGGTATTGTGCCTGGGGCAGCAGATCTGGAGCGACTATTGCGAGAAGGCCCGGAGAATGTAGAGCGTACAACCGAGAATATTGCCAGGGTGCTGAAACTGGGTCTACTCTCTTAGAACAGTGACGATCGGGATTGTACGGGGAGTTACGCAATCGTATTGGAATGCGATTTAAAAAAGACGGGATACGGATATGCCTGAAATCAGGCGGTCTGTGTCTCGTCTTTTGCTGTTCTGTAAGCTGTTAGGACGTTATTGGTAGAACGCGAGTAGTCCGTGGGTCAGTTCAATGAGTTCCAGCAGATTACGGGGGTCTTTGCCCGTCAGGGTCTGTATGCGTTTGAGCCGATATTGAAGCGTATTGCGGTGAATATTGAGATGGTCCGCTGTTGTGCTCATACTGCCGTTATGGTGGATAAAACTGCGGAGCGTGTCCAGCAGATCGGCTGTATCCTCAAGTTTGCTGATAATATTGGCATGAGGGGTTAGATCAGCTGCGCTGAATCGTACCAGAAAGGGCACATCCTCATACCGAATGATCGGTGTGTCTGGTTGAAGTGACAACAGGATGTTCATCACAGACCGGGCCTGTTCATAACCGGTGGCGATGTTCGCTTCTTTTTGACTAACGGCGATGAATGCTTCGGGTGAAATCTGACTCAAACGCTGAATCATCGGACCAACGTCTGCTTCGTTCTGGATCAGGATGAGCTGTGTATGGTCATCCCCTTCAATAGCGAATGAAGGAACTTGGAGCAATATTCGGTTGATCTCAGTGTCCGCAGCCATGGATTTACTGGGGAAACGGATATATAGAAGAACGGTCGGCAATTGTAGGTCAATGCGGTATTGCAGGGCTTCCTTTTTGACCTTCTGTGAGTAGGAACCGGATTGGTTCAGCAGTCGTTCGATAAAGGCTTTTTTACGTGAAGCTTCATGGGCCATGCTTTCCAATTGATTACGCTGTTCGATCAGGAGAGATACGGTGGTACGCACGATGTTGCAGAAAGGCCGAACTTCATCCGGATGACCGGATATGCCAATGACTCCAACATGCTGCTGATTGAATAGAATCGGTTCATTGGTCCCCATTTTCTCAAGTATGCCATCTTCCCAGACCTCAACCATGCTTCCTGTCGTCAACGCGCGGACGGCGCCCTGATGAACGGTGCCCACACGTTCCTTCTGACCACTTCCAATAATAATGCCGTGCTCATTCATGATGTTGATGTTGTATGGAATGTCCTGCATCATTTTATCTACGATATCCTGTGCCTGTCTCTCCGATAGCTGCAACACCGAAGTTCCACCCCTTCCATTTCATCGTGCAAAATGTACCTCTTCTCTGATGAGAATTCCGCCCGATAACCATATTGTGCATCTGAACGAAATTATAGAGGAATGGTAAGGCTTACACAAGCGAAGTGGCTACAATGGAGAAATTACTCATACCGTTACATAGTTAAAGATCAAAACATCATGACCGACAGCACATTGTATGTGGATGGCGGGTACACTTTGATTTAAGAGTCTGAGTTATATAGGTCCAAAAGAATATGATTTTAAAAATAAAATGATGAAATATGGCGAAAAAAGTTGAGTTCTACCCTGGTTTTGCACTACAGGGTGGATCTTTTTCCTTTTATTATCATTTTTTGTTTAGATTCTGTTTATTGCAGTGCACTACAATAGGCCTTACGTATCAGAGGGATTGAGTTTATATGAAAAAACATGAGACAGGGAGGATCAAGTACATGAATTACAGAAAGCTGATAAGCTGCCTTTTAATTGCGGTTTTGTTATTACAGGTGGTTAGCGTGGGTGGGGTTGCAAGTGCCGCCCCGGTCACACCGTTGGACCAACTTAACCAAATCAGAAGTTCAGATGATGATATCGATGTAGCTATTTCAGATGTTCAAAGTTTGTTGGGGAGCGGCAGTTTAATAGATATGACCGATATCTCCACTACTTATGACCTGTTGAATGATGAACAGAAGAAAGAATTGGCACGAGGAATGATTTTTTTGCTGCCACGGGAAACGGATTATGAGAGTCAAAGCCAAGTTGAGTATGTCTTCTCAGTGTTATATAACTTGTTGAACATCCCTAAGTTTATGAATGAAGATAATGCTCAGGACCTTTTGGATGAGATCTATGGTCTGTTTAGTCAGGCAGAAGACTTTCTACCTTTCGACGAAGCACAGTACATGGTAGAGGCCAGTGTTGGCTACAGCATATTGAGTGGTGCTGATCAGCCAATGTTTAAGAATATTGCTATGTTTGGAGCTTCCATGAACAGATCACAAGTTTCTGTATCTTATGTTTCACAGCTTACTTTAATGAAAACATTAATCGAGGAGTATCGACCCATTAATACTGCCAATGATGTACCAGGCATGGACGAAGCGCTCAATTCCATGATGGTTCATAATCGAATGACCAGAATGTTTAGTGCCATGGACCCCAGTATAGTCGCTTTTCCAGTCCAGATGGAGAAGATGGAAGATATTGAAAATAACAGTCAAAAGAGAGAAGGATTAGCACGGTGGATGATTGATCATAAGCCGCAAAACGGTTATGAAACGGTATCTAAAGTTCAAACTGCGTTTGATGCTTTTTTCGAACCCAATAGTTCAGCCTTGTTGGAGCAATTTAACGATATTAAAGAGAAAAAAGCTCAGGATCCTATTACCGATTTCATCCCAGAAGTAATAGAGCTGCTTAGTAACAAAAATTTCATTGCTACTCCGGATTTCGAATCATTATCTGAAGAAGAACAATCTGACATTGCAAAGTATATGTTAAAGGAGTCAAGCCCACCAGCATCTAATAGATATGAGAGTAAGGAACAAGTCCAATATGTAGTGCAGTTAGCCTTGCAAGCCTTGGAGCTTCCTCACAAAATTGGAGGAACTGACTCCAGAGAAGTCCTTGATGCATTTTTTAATAAACAAGCCGAACGAATACAGCAACAATTCAATGATATAGAAGCAGATCATGAATACTATGAACTTATTCACTATTATCTCGATTCCTCCGAAGTTGAAAGACGTATGGCAGCTTTTAGATATGAGCGTAAACTCACAAAAAATCTTGATATCGCAGAGATACTGAATTATACGCAATCAGCACTGGATGAAACCCCTTTTATTAACAAAGTAGAAACATCAGAAGAAATGTTGAAAAAGTTAATAAATATGTTAGAAATTCAGGGAGATATTGAGAGATATAATTCCGATGAAGACGTGGAGACTCCACTTGGAAAATTCCCGTTGGATGTCAGCAAATTGGATAGTCTCACTTCTGAAGAGCAAGAACAACTGGCAGACTATATGCTTAGCGAGAGACCACTTGGTGGATATGCAAGTTTTGAAGAAATTCAGACTGCATTTAATAAATTTTTCCCTGATGACAACGGAACTGATCCACTGACTGCCTTAAATATTGCAAAAAGCAACTTTGATAGAGATGCTATGCGTGTCGCGATGGAAAACCCGGATCTGGGTATTACTCTGCCGGATGGCTACGGCGCTTTAACCCCGCAGGTTAGAAATTTCATTGCAGGATTCCTGATTCAATATGTAAGTAAAGAGTTCAAAAATAAAGAACAGGTTCAATACATGATTGAACTGGGTGTCCTCGCACAATCGGTTTGGGAGCAAAAGGAACTTGTTACTCTTAAAAACAAGCTAGATGCACTTGCGCAGAAGTTGGCCAATTTGCCGGCATCCTTTAATGATCAACAAAGCGAAGAATATCGTAGTATTGGTCAAGAATACTTGAAACGTACCAACGAAGTAGACAAAAGTGTGTTTGCTTACAGATACTTGTATTCAATAGCCTACGAGAGGTTAGAAGGGAATTACCAAGGGGATATCGTGGAACCTATGGTTGTGTTAGGGCTTTTGACTACGCCATACCAGTCTATCGACAAGGCTACCAAGGTTGATCGAATGGATCAATGGCTTGATTCAGCTATGAATGATTACATTACAGGTGAAGCATTCTTCAACAAATACAAGTTTGATCGTACAGGTGCCCTTGATTTATCCAAAAGAGCAGAGCTGAGTCCTGAAGACCAAAAGGAATTGGCAGAATGGTTACTCACTGAACAAGAAAGCTACGAGACTGTTGAGAATCTACAGTATGTATTTGATCGTTTCTTTACAGCTCCTAATGTGAAGGGGAATGACATCAATAACACCCTAACGGGCTTGGACGACACGATGGAGATTTCCTTTGACAACAAGTTGCACTGGTTGGATCTGGCTAATATTCAGAAACTTGATCTTAGCGGTAACAAAACGGTATGGGTTCGTTACAAAGCAATCAGCGATGAACTGCCAGGCCGCGCCGTGAAGTTTGTCTTTACACAGAACGGAGATAGCAACACTGATAATGGCTCAACACCTAACCCAGGTGGAAGTAGTGGGGGCGGTTCTACGTCTGCACCGGTAACCTCTACACCTGCACCAACAACGAAACAGGAACAGATCGTGGTTGACGTTAATGGGACGAACGGTACCAACTTGACCAAAACACCGATTACCCGTACAACGGAAACCAACGGCACCATTAAAGATTTGGTGAAAATGACCGAAGCGATTGCGAAGGAATCCGTGGAAAAAGCGAAGCAATTGAACATGAACACCGCACGCATCGTGATTCCAGACACCAAAGATGTCGTGTCCGAGACACGGATTGAACTGCCTAAGGCAGCCGTGAAAGAACTGAATGATGGTTCGCTAAAACTCGAAATTTCCACTGAAAATGTAGTGATTTCCGTTCCGACGAATTCCATCGCCGGATTCGATCAAGACCTGTACTTCCGCGTGGTTCCGCTGAAAAAAGAATCGGAACGCAAAGAAGTCGAAGAGCGTGCGAAGAAAGAGCAGCTGATTCAACAGGTTGCTCCGAATGCGAATGTACGCATACTGGCTCGTCCGGTAGAGATCGACACGAATATGCAGAGCCGCGAAGTAACACTTACGTTGCCACTGCGTGACAGTCTACCAACTGACCCGGCTACTCGTCAGCAGGCATTGGATAACCTGGCGATCTACATCGAACACAGTGACGGCACAAAAGAATTGATTCGAGGCAAACTGGTGCAACTGGCTGATAACAGCGAAGGCATTGAGTTCACCGTAACGAAATTCAGTACATTCACGCTCGTTGTTGTGGATGGGCTGAAAGCTTCACAAGGTAAACACCAGCCGTACATCCAAGGTTTCGGTACAGATTTCCGCCCGGATGCATTCGTAACACGTGCACAGATGGCGGCAATGCTGGCTCGCAATCTTCCAACAGAAGCGGCAGGTTCCACTAATAGCGTGAGCTACAAGGATGTATCTGCGACACATTGGGCAACAAGTGAAATTCAAAAAGCGCAGTCCGCAGGTATCATGAACGGCATGAGTAACACTCAATTTGCACCGGAAGGTTCGATTACCCGTGCACAGATGGCTACCATTGCATATCGTTGGATGCAGCAACAATCTACTACTACAGTCGTGAACGGTACAGTAGTCTCCTTCACAGATGTACCCGCAGACCAGTGGGCAGCAGATGCGATTGCATACGTGCAATCGGCTGGCCTGATGGTCGGATATAACGATGGTGCTTTCAAACCAGAAAGTAAGCTGACGCGTGCAGAAGCCGTGAAAGTGCTAAATGTATTGTTCAACCGTACACCACTCACTGGTGCAGTTACATCAACGTTCAGCGATGTACCAGCAACACACTGGGCATATGCAGATATTGAAGCTGCTGCTCAAAAGTAATATTAGTGCAAGATTAAGAAGCTTGGTCTATAGCCTGGTTCTGAATACCTAATAAGATAGAACAGAGAAGATCACCCCAAGTGGTGGTCTTTCTTTGTTCTACTGAAATTCGAAGAAAGGAAATTCCCAACGATATTATTATATCTAATCTCACGTGATGCATTTTTGTAGGTCTTAGATATTACATTTCAATTTAAAGTGTAGAATAATGACGAAAAAAATTTTTTTTCAGCGATATATATATATCTATAAATGGATTTAAAACCTTTTATTTGCTCTAATGTTCAGAATCCGTTCAGAGTTGTGTACTACAATTGGCCTATACTTCATAAAGCGAGATTAGGGAGGAAAGAGAAATATGCAGTACAGAAAAATAATGAGCATGTTGCTCATTTTGGTGTTGGTAGCTCCATGGCTGGCACCAGCAGGAAAGGTTAGTGCAGGCGCCATAGCGCTAACACCTGGTAATAACGGCTTAATTACTGTCAAAAATCTTGACGACAATTCTGTAGAGCTTAGTTGGGAGGATGCTTATTCTGATTACAATCCAGCTTCTGATTTGAGCTATCAGATTTACATGTCTACTAGTCCGGATATAGAAGACATGGAGGATATTGAAGGTGGTCAATCGACAGGTTATTCCTACGGGAATTGGATCTCTGGTTCAACGTCTGATGATGGTATAATTTCTGCTATCGTCTCGTTTTTGCAACCAGACCAAACCTACTTTTTTAATGTAATTGTTCAAGATTCGAATTTCACAACTACGTACCAAATGAAATCTATCAAATTTACTACACCGTTGGGTGAGTTTAATAACGCCATTGGTCAAAATTATGATGCAGCTAAAATAACTGAACTATTCAAAAATGAAAATTTTATTACTACGACGCCGGACTTTGAATCTCTACCCCTGGAAGAACAAAATGCACTGGTAACCTTAGCTGGACATATGAATGAACCTGTTAATGGATATCAGAGTAATCTGGAAGTTCAGTTTTTGGTCGATTATATTCAACAAGGCATTTCCGTAATGAAGGCCGATGAATTGACCGATGTGCAAGAAAGATTGACTGCGTATTACGACAAATCTCTTACTTATGCAACGTCGATTAGTCCTGAATATATGAATATGATTAAACCGATGTTAGATCAATATTATGATGCTTCTGATTTGGAACAGAATGTGCTGGCATTCAAAGTTAAGTTACAACGAATTACTAACAATTCATCCCTTGAAGAATCCGTTATGAATCTTTCTATGGCGTTGAGCCAAATTACTAAGTTCACGAACGCCTCAACACAGAGCGAAATGATTAAAGCACTAACGGAATTATACAACCTTCAACAACAAGCAGAGGAGTTTAAAGGTACAGATAAAGAGACCCTCGTTGGTACATTCCCGCTTAATTTTAGTAAAATGCAAAGCATTTCTTCCGACATGACTGAAATGGAGAAGCTTGCAGACTGGATGCTGCTGAAAAAACCGGGTAATGGCTACGAGACATACAGTAAGGCACAGAAATATTTTGACCAATTTTTTGATACCCCTGCAAAAGGGTCTTTGACACAATTAAACGAAGCTATACTTGCCAAAGATCGGGATGCAATATTATCTCTGTTGAGAAACTCGGATTTGCTGACTCAGTCCGGCTCGTTTGTTGATTTGACTGAAGAAGAGCAAAATACAGTTGCTGCTACATTAGTGCAGTTGATACCTGATTCGAATTCCTATAATGAAGATCAGGTTCAATTTATTGTAGATGCGAGTGCCAAGGTACTTCAAGCGTATCGGTTAGATTATCGTGAAATGGCTTATGAATTGCAGACTTTCTACCAACAGATTTTGTTAGAAGGCCCGGGTCTCTTCTCACAAAAAGATTTTGAACACTTCAAGGCAGCCGCCGATTTTTATCTGGAAGCTAATGAAGCAGATCAACGGATGATTGCTTATATTGCAAAGATGAGTTCTGTCACGATGAACAATGATAGTGCTGTCAGTTTATTATTTATGATATCTGGAGAGCTACCTTCAATTAACCAAGCTGCGTCTGCAAATGAGGCATGGCAGCATTTAACGTTTTACTACATGATGCAAGTGCAGACAGAAATGTATATGAATCAATATCCTGAAGTAATGCTTCAAGAATTCCCGCTGCAACTGAATCGATTAAATGACATATCAGAGGATATGGAGCAGCAGCAAAAACTTGCTGAATGGATGTTTAGTGAACGACCTATTGGAGGATATGAGAAAATTAATGATATTCAAAGAGCATTTGACTTGTTCTTTGCTCCCCCAGCGCCCGATGTTTCCGCTGATGACACGGCCAATGTTGTTGTCGGCGCAGATGAAACGATGGAATACTCCAAAGATCATGGGGCGACTTGGAATAAATTCACCAGTACCGATCGATTTGAGGGTAACCAAACCATTGTGGTTCGTGTAAGAGCCAAAGGCAACACACCGGCATGGAAATGGACAACACTTACGTTTACATCCAATACTCCAACCCCTAACCCGGGTGGAAGCACAGGTGGCGGATCATCTACGTCTGCACCTGTAACATCTACACCTGCACCAACAACGAAACAGGAACAGATCGTGGTTGACGTCAATGGGACGAACGGTACCAACTTGACCAAAACACCGATTACCCGTACAACGGAAACCAACGGCACCATTAAAGATTTGGTGAAAATGACCGAAGCGATTGCGAAGGAATCCGTGGAAAAAGCGAAGCAATTGAACATGAACACCGCACGCATTGTCATTCCAGACACCAAAGATGCCGTGTCCGAGACACGGATTGAACTGCCTAAGGCAGCCGTGAAAGAACTGAATGATGGTTCGCTGAAACTTGAAATTTCTACAGAGAACGTAGTGATCTCCGTTCCGACGAGTTCCATCGCCGGATTCGATCAGGACCTGTACTTCCGTGTGGTTCCGCTGAAGAAAGAATCGGAGCGCAAAGAAGTTGAAGAGCGTGCGAAGAAAGAGCAGCTGATTCAACAGGTCGCTCCGAATGCGAATGTACGCGTACTGGCTCGTCCAGTTGAAATTGAAACCAATATGCAGAGCCGCGAAGTAACACTTACGTTGCCACTGCGTGATAGTCTGCCGACTGATCCGGCTGCTCGTCAGCAAGCATTGGACAACCTGGCGATCTACATTGAACACAGTGACGGCACCAAAGAACTGATGCAAGGGAAACTGGTGCAACTCGCGGATAACAGCGAAGGCATTGAGTTTACCGTGACAAAATTCAGTACATTTACCCTCGTTGTGGTGGATGGGCTAAAAGCTTCACAAAGTACACATCAACCGTATATCCAAGGTTTTGGTGCAGATTTCCGTCCGGATGCATTCGTAACCCGTGCACAGATGGCAGCCATGCTGGCTCGCAATCTTCCAACTAAAGAAGCAGCAACAGGTTCCACTACTAGTGTAAGCTACACGGATGTATCTGCTACGCACTGGGCAACAAGTGAGATTCAAAAGGCTCAATCTGCTGGCATCATGAACGGCATGAGCCACACTCAATTCGCACCGGAAGGTTCGATTACCCGTGCACAGATGGCGACCATTGCGTATCGTTGGATGCAGCAACAATCTACTACTACAGTCGTGAACGGTACAGTGGTCTCGTTCACAGATGTACCCGCAGACCTGTGGGTAGCAGATGCGATTGCTTACGTGCAATCGGCTGGCCTGATGGTCGGATATAACGATGGTACTTTCAAACCAGAAAGTAAGCTGACGCGTGCAGAAGCCGTGAAAGTGCTAAATGTATTGTTCAACCGTACACCACTCACTGGTGCAGTTACATCAACGTTCAGCGATGTACCAGCAACACACTGGGCATATGCAGATATTGAAGCTGCTGCTCAAAAGTAATTTCTGTTACAAAAGCATAGAGCCCAGAATGAAGGGGAAAGAGCAGGTTATCGATAAGATAACCTGCTCTTTTTTTGGTATCTATGAGGTTAAGAGAGAGAGCAAACCTTCAGCAGCCCCTCCCATACTTATTGAGTGATGTTAATTATTGAACATGGGTTCTGTTCGGAGCAAATAGTTACCCCTAACTTCAGCAGCCCAATATGCAAAGACCTCTCTCCATTGAACACTGTTAAAGAATTCCTCAACGGATTGATTCTCGGAGTCCCAATCAACAAATATGTTGAGTGGTGTGATGCCCCCAGCCCAGATTCCATTACTGACATCCGTTCCCGTCTCTCTAACTAATAAGATGGGAATTCCGAATTGAAAAGCCATGGCAGGTTCGATTTGAGAAAAAGTAGAACCTTCCCAGAATGGCGTGCTCGTTGGTGGACCACCCACATTGGATTGAAGAATTTGAACAAAAAATCGTTGGAAGTTGATTGCGAGCAAGCCATAGCTTGAAAAAACCAAGCGGCGGATATTTGTCAGGATATTTTCCGGATATTGTTCACTTACGGGCAATGTGCGTGGGAAGAGTAATGCATCTTCAATTTCTGCAATAAGACGGTTCAGAAATTGTCCTTGTAGGTCATTTACCGTGTTGGTTGTACTCAAAAAAATCGGAATACGAAAAGCGCGATCTACGCATTCATTAATAGCCGAGGATGTGTCCTTTTCATTATGGGTGGGGTTGGGATTCGAGGAGGAAGTCCTTGCGTTACCGCGGACAGGTGGGAGTTCAGATATAATGCTTACGGGAGAAAGTTTTTTCATGGGAATTTGCTGGGTCTTAACCTTATTTTTTGGATTACTCAATGTTCACATCTCCAATACATAAGAATCTGGTTTTTATTTAGTCCCAGTCTATGCATTAGCCCATTTTGTGTTACCGATTGCCCCAATATAGTTGGTGATGTAATCGTTAGTCCGTTGTTTTTGCATTGCTTGTATCAAAAAAACGGCATAGGGCTCGTGTCCATACCGTTTTGGAATGACTTCTTATTCCTATCTTGTCTTTAAGTGCATCTCATTAATGCGATTACTGCACATTATTTGTTTTTCCGAGGAGAACTCTAGTAAAACTTACCGTCCCGCAGCTGATCCACGAATCCTTGTAACCAGACGTAATATTGCTCTGCGTGTTGGAGTTTGTGCAGATCACGCAGGGCATCATCTCGATCTTCAGAAGAGGTATGCTCCGAAAGAATCATTGCCGACAGGTCCGGAATGACCTCACGAATGCCTTCTAACATCACATCCACTTCCCGTTGGAGCTTGGACCCGAAGAAATTTTGAAATGTACGATAAAAGTCGGTCTCAGCCACATACTGATCCTGACGTTCTTTCTTCTCCTCCAGTTTATAGATCATCTGTGACTCCGTAAGTGACCGAACCGCATAGCTCATGTTGCTCTTACTCATATTCATCGAGGTCTTCATCTCTTCAAGTGTCATCGGTCGATCTTCGAAATACATAATGCCGTATAATTTGCCAAACGTATGATTCACCCCATACAGATCCATCGTATTGGCGATGGCCTCAATGACTCTCTCCCTCAGCGCATGCCGATCAGGTAACGAAGGATGATTCGGTTTCCCGTCAGTTTCTTTTCCCACAATGTCACCTCTGGTTTATGATAACGTTTCCACTAGCTGCCTCATATTTTACATGACTTGCTCCAATTTTAACATAAGCCGGAATTAGAATTTTCAATACGAGTGTACAATAAATTTTGTACAGAAGAAATATAAAGCTGATTATACTCAAAAATTCCCAATCATTAAAGAAAAATTGGACAGTAAGGAGTGGGGGATTTGCGTTTAAAACTATGGAGGGAGTCTGAGGCGGTTCTATTCACGCTGCCAGCTCTAATCCCGTTGCTGATCTTCTGGCTGGGACCTCTGGGATATATCGTGTATCTCAGTTTCACCGATTGGGACTTCATGAGCCCGGACAAGTTGTTTATTGGGTTGGACAATTACAGTTATCTGCTGACGAACTCTGAATTCTATCGATCCCTGAAAGTCACCCTGTTATTCGGACTGGGAAGTGTAATCCCAACCATTGTGGGTGGATTGGCGCTTGCGATGCTCATGAATAGCAAGATCAAATCATCCGGCATCTTCCGAACCTTACTCTTCTCACCATGGGTTACCCCGACAGTTGCGGTGTCCATTGCGTGGTCCTGGATCTTCGAGCCCGAAGTGGGACTGGCCAATCTCATGCTGGGCTGGGCCGGTGTATCTCCGATCGGCTGGTTGCGTGACGCGGACTGGGCACTGGTTGCCGTCCTGATCGTTACGCTCTGGAAATCGATTGGGTGGGCGATGGTATTTTATCTGGTTGCACTACGCAATCTACCATCTGATCTGCTCGAAGCAGCTTCAATCGATGGGGCCAACGGTTGGGATAAGTTCAGAAGTATCACGTTGCCGCTGATCTCACCAACGACATTTTTTCTCTCGATTATTCTTACCATCCAGTCCCTGCAAGCCTATGACCAGATTAATGTCATGACGCAAGGTGGACCGGCAGGATCAACGAGAACGTTGCTGTACATGTATTACCAGTCAGCATTCGAATCTTTTAATGTGGGTGAAGCTTCGTCCATCGCCGTTGTGATTATTCTGATCTGTGTGTTGCTGTCGGGTGTATCCTTCCTGCTTGGCAGACGTCTGGTGCACTACTAATGACAATGACATTGCCTAACAAAAAGTCTAAACGGATGAAGCGCAAGGAGTTGCAGAACGTGTCACAACCGAATTTTAAAATAAGTAAAATGATCCGCTATCTGCTGTTGGCCGTTATCGCGCTGGGTACAGCCTTTCCCTTCTATTGGATGGTCATTAGCGGATTCAAAACCAATGATGAGATCTGGCAGTTCCCGCCGACCTTCTGGCCGGAAACGTTCCTATGGAGCAATTATGTGGACGCCTGGAATGCGGCACCCTTTGCCCGTTACATCCTGAACAGTACCGGGGTAGCCTTAGCCATCTGTCTATTTCAGATCGTCAACTCCAGTATGATGGCGTACGCCCTGACACATATGAAATTCCGTCTCAAAGGTGTACTGACATCCCTGATTCTGGTGGGTTATATGATACCAAGTACAGCCGTGTATCTGCCTAGTTACCTGGTGCTTAGCGAACTTAATCTGCTAGATTCCTACACGGGCTTGATTGTATCCAACTGTGTCAGCGTGTTCTCGATCTTCCTGATCCGGCAGGCGTTCATGCAGGTATCTCACGAATTGGTGGAAGCTGGACAGCTCGACGGTGCGTCCCACTTCCGGATTCTCTGGACCATTATCACGCCGCTTGTTCGCTCAAGCTTCGCCGTGATGGTACTGATTACGTTTATTGAACAGTACAACAACTATTTCTGGCCTATGCTCATCACCAAAGACCCTGACTTGCAGCTGGTATCGGCGGGTCTACGCAGTTTCTTTGTAGAAGGCGGGGCATACGGACTTGCTTGGCCACAGATTATGGCTGCGAGTGCCTTCACGATTGCACCCCTACTTATTCTCTTCCTGTTCACCCAGAAGACCATCATGCAGAGCGTGAATATCACGGCAGGTGTGAACAAGAACTGATATTAACTACCTTACTATATAAATTGAAATAAACATTTAGACAAAACGGAGAGGACAGAAATAATCTGAAGAAGCGAAGCGCTCGCCTAAAAGCTTTCTGCAAGAAAGCTACATCGGAAGCATACGCTTATCCCCGGATTTTACCTTTATAAAAAGGAATCAAAAAAATCTGGGGATAACAGCGATCGGAGGGTTGTTCTGTCATTGGAGTGGCTAGTGTAAATATTCTTTAGTTCAATTTATGCAAACTACCATTTCACCTAAAACGGGAGGAACGACAATGAACTGGAGTCAAGCAAGCATGACATGGAAAAAGAGATTGAGGTTGAACTGGAAGGGTGGCATGTCGCTGGTACTCGCGACCAGCTTTGCTCTACTGACCGCTTGTGGAACACAAGCACCCGCAGAATCGGGCACGACGGCTGCTGCCAGTGGAACCGAAGTTCAGGCAAAAGATCCGGTTGAGATCGAGTTCTGGTATGGTCTGGGTGGTAATCTGGGCGATAACATGAAAAAGACGATTGATGCGTTCAACGCCTCACAGAACGAAGTCGTTGTGAAGGGAATTGTACAGGCAGATTACACGGAGACGGAACAGAAGCTGCAAGCAGCGATTGCTTCCAAGAATGTTCCCGCCGCGGTACTTAGCTCCAATATAGACTGGGCACGTAAAGGATATTATGCGCCCATGGATGAGATGATTGCTGCTGATCCGAATTTTAGGAAAGACGACTTCATTCAGACATTCCTGAACCAGGGACAGGTGGATGGTAAGCAATACTTTTTACCAATGTACGGTACAACCCAGATCATGTATTACCGTATGGATACGTTCAAGGAGAATGGGATCGACCCAGCAAGTTTGACGACATGGGAGAAGCTGGCTGAAGCAGCTGCGAAGATGAGCAAGCAAGAGAATGGCAAGACCACCTTCTACGGCTGGGAACCGATGTGGGGTAGCGACAATATGATTGATGCCGTGCTGGGTAAGGGCGGACAGATTATTAGCGACGATGGCAAAACCGTCATGATTGACTCCCCGGAATGGATCGAGACATGGGACCTGTTCCGTAAATGGATCAACGAAGACAGGATTATGGGCATTCATTATGGTGGCCAGGGCTGGGAGTATTGGTACAAAACGATTGATGATGTGATGAAAAATAAAGCAGCAGGTTACACCGGATCCAGTGGGGACCAAGGTGACTTGGACTTCAGCGTAGTCGCTGCAATGCAACAACCAGGCTGGGAAGGTATGGGTGAAGGAAAACCGGTAGCAAGTGCCATATCAGCAGGTATTCCGTCAGCGGCAAGTCCAGAGCAACAACAGGCAGCCTACAAATGGCTTACGTATTTCTCCGAAACTTCGAACACAGCTTCATGGTCCATGAACACCGGATATATTGCAGTGCGTCAATCGGCACAACAAGATCCAGAATTCATGAAGTTCAGTGAGGAGAATCCACAGATCACTGTACCATTGCAACAGGCAGCTCACGCCTCGGCTCCATTCCAGGATCCAACAGGTGGCAAAATCAATGATGCATTAAAAGATGCAGCTGATCAGGTGCAGATCAATAATATGCCAGCCGAACAAGCGCTGAAGGAAGCGAAGGAAAAAGCACAGAAAGAACTGGATCGTGTAACTAAATAATGGTATCGATGAATGGTTTCCACGTGCTTCGGTCGTGAAGCTGCTCGACTAACAAGCAAAACGTATTGCTATAAGTAACTCATGCGAAAAGGGCGGTACATGCTGTACCGTCCTTTCCATTCATACAAGATCGCAGACAAGGAGTTTAACCGATGCAAGATGAAAAGTATGTGGAAGGATTAACAATTCCGATTGAAGCCGTATTGTTCGACAAGGACGGAACATTACTTGATTTTACGCGCATGTGGGGGTTCTGGACCGATTGTGTGTTGGATCGCTTCAGAGATCAGTTAGCTATCCTGGGACTGCGTATCAATACAGAGGAACTTCCACGGATATGGGGTACATTCCACGATGACCAAGGCCGAATGAATGGATATGACGTGCGCGGGCCGCTTGCAATGGGAACTATGGATGAAGTGTACGCCGTGTTAACATGGCATGGATATCGTGCAGGTCTAAGCTGGGCGGAAGCCAAGATGATGGTTCGGGAGTGTTTGGCGCAAGCAGAGGAAGAGATGGAGAAGCATCGCCCGGCACGTCCATTACCAGGAGTTCGAGAATTCCTTGAACAGTGCCGTAGCGAAGGCGTGGTTATGGGTGTCGTGACGGCGGATGATACACCTAGTGCAGTCAAGCACTTGCAGTGGATGGGGCTGGAATCCTTTTTTGACGTAGTGATTGGAACCGATCTGGTGGAGCGGGGGAAACCTTTTCCAGATATGCTTCTACTTGCTTGTGAACGGTTGGGTGTATCGGTACAGCATACGGTGGTCATTGGAGATACGGACGGAGATATGGAGATGGCACGAAGCGCTGGTGCAGGATACAGGATTGGGATTGGAGAAACGGGAAGAATCCGCTTGGCGGACAGAACGATTCAATCCTTCCATGAATTGCTGAATGGCGGGCTGAATCGATGACGAACAGTCACGCCTACTTGGGCTGGGTACTGTTGGCGCTGGCCATTGGTCTGGAGCTGAGCGCTACCATTTTGCTAAAAGTATCGGATGGGTTCTCACGGTTCTGGCCTTCGGTGTTGATGTTTGTCTGTTATGCTGCAAGTTTTACGTTTCTTAATTATGCAGTGAAGTATATGCCGCTGGCTGTGGCCTATGCGATCTGGTCTGGCGTGGGCATTACGCTTATTGGCGTTGTAGGGCATTACTTTTTTGGTGAACGTCTGCGGCTCAATTCGATAGTATGGATCGGTTTTATTCTGATTGGCATTATTGGACTGAAATGGAGTGATTCTTGATGAAAAATGAACATACACCGGAGCAACCTATGGCCAGCTTCCAGGTCATTACGGACACACATGTGCGAGATGAGGCAGACCATATTCATAATCGGCATCTGGACCAAGCATTCGCCGACATAGCTACATTCAGTCAAGGGAGCAGCGGAATTATGCATGTGGGTGATGTGACGGATCGGGGGCTGCCGAGCGAATATCGTGAGTTGCAGCGCATATGGAAGCAACATGCGGAGAGCTTGCCGGACATCCGGTACACGGTAGGTAATCATGATATTGGAGCCGTGATATGGCAAGATCCGCCGATCGTTTTGCTTGAGATGAATGAGGACGAAGTAGCCGAGCTGTTGGAGCAAGAAGCAGATATGGAACGGATCACAACACAAACTGCTACTGAATCAGCTGCACTGATTGAGCAACTATCCGGCGGGACCTATACGTTGTCTGCTGCACCTTCGGGGCAGGAGGGTCAGGATGGGCGACCGATCTCTTCAGGAGTCGACCCCATTACGGTTGCAGGGTTATGGCAGCGTCGATGGAGTGATTTTGGAGGGACAACAGGCATGAAGGGCTCTTACCACGATCACTGGATTGATGGATATCATTATATATTCCTGGGCACTGAGCAACCTCACCCGAAGGATTGCGATATGTCAGTTGAACAGTTGGAGTGGCTGGATGCAAAATTGTCTGAACATGCAACACCAGATCATCCCATCTTCCTGTTTTTGCATCAGCCGCTGATGGATACGGTAGCAGGATCAATGAAAGAGCAAGGCTGGCATGGTGTGAATCAGGATGCGGAACTTAAAGCGGTTCTGGCTAAATACCCGCAAGCAATTCTCTTCTCAGGACATACCCATTGGCAGTTGGAGGCGCAGCATACGATGTACGATGGTGCGGGCCGCATGCCAACCATGTTTAACGCTTCGTCTGTAGGTTATCTCTGGACGGATGAGGATGAGCATCTGGAGGGCAGTGAAGGACTTCATGTGGAGATTTATAAGGATCGAGTTGTTGTGAAGGGACGGGATTTTGTCGCGGGCGAATGGATCGAGGGTGCTGAGTTTACGGTTCTTTATCCACGAGAAGGGTAGTTAATTGGGTTGGGGGATCAAAGGGGAGGGTCACTCCCCTAAAGTTCCACGTGAAACGTAGTAGGAATGTATAGAGTTGGGTAAAGTTGTAAATGGGTGGGTGTACAAACTATACTCAAATAAGTACACATAACGTAATCAGCAATAGTCCAACCTATTCACGGAGAGGAAGTAGAAGCGGCATGAGAGAACTTCAGGTTCAAACGAAATATGGTACAGTTCAAGGCGAGCTTTTGCACGGTGCAAGTGTATGGAAGGGCATCCCTTATGCGAAACCCCCGGTAGGTGAGTTGCGGTTCAAGGCTCCGGTACAACCCGAGTCATGGGATGGAATCAGACAGGCTACGCAATTTGGGCCTGAGAATATACAACCTCGGAATCATCAACCTGAAGGCCTGACAGAACTACCGAATGAGTCAGAAGATAGTTTATATCTGAATATATGGGCTCCTGGGGAAAAGGCAGAACTATCATTGCCGGTCATGGTCTGGATTCACGGCGGTTCCTTCGTATCCGGTTCGGGCAGTCAACCCATGTATGATGGTACACAGTTAGCGGTACGGGGCGACGTCATCGTTGTCACGATCAATTACCGACTGGGACCTTTGGGTTTCCTCCATATGGCTCCATTAGGTGATTCATATGTATCCAATGCAGGTCTGCTGGATCAGGTGGCGGCATTACAGTGGGTGAAGGATAATATCTCTGCTTTTGGTGGTAACCCGGATCAAGTAACGGTGTTCGGCGAATCGGCAGGCAGCATGAGTATTGCGGCACTGATGGCGATGCCATCGGCCAAAGGACTTTTCCAACGTGCAATTATGGAGAGTGGTGCTTCCCAGTTCATGCCGGCAGAGCAAGCCTCAGCGTTGCGGGAAGGCATGCTGAAGATTCTTGGGGTGGACCCGGATCATCTGCAGAAGTTAAGTACAATCCCTGTAGAGCAGATTATTGCAGCCGGTGAAAAGGTCAAACAGCAGAGCGGGGCAGGTCTGGCCTTATTGTTCCAACCTGTCTTGGACGGGGAGACTCTTCCGCAAGTGCCACTACAGGCGGTGAGCGAAGGCTCGGCACAGGACATTCCTGTGCTGATTGGTACGACATTGCACGAGGGTGCACTGTTCATCCAGCCGCATGTGCCGTATTCAAAAGAGATCGATATGGTGCAGGGCGTAGACTTTATGACGCCAGATCTGGAGAACCGGGCAGCCATCGCGGACAGTTATCCCAAAACAGCTGATGGACAAGCTCAGGTCATGACCGATATGTTCTTCTGGCGTTCAGCGCTACAGTACGCTGGTGCACAGCAGAAGTATGCCCCGGTGTGGATGTATCGATTTGATTGGGTCATGCCGGAACATCCCTTGTTAAAAAGAGCGATTCACAGCATCGAAATGTTCTTTGTGTTTAACACACTGCATGTCCTCAAATTCATGAATGCGGAGCCGGATGAAGCTGCGGCGGCACTTGCCCTCAAGGTACAGGATGCCTGGATTTCCTTTGCCAAGAACGGCAAACCTGAAGTTGCTGGTGTAAGCTGGCCTGAATACGAGCAGGATCGTGCGACACTAATCTTTAACCATGAGATTGAAGTTGTGCATGATCCGGATGCAGCCAAGCGAGAGCTGTTGGGTTTATAATTCAGACCAAAGAGGAGTTCATTCTCAGAATGAACGTCCTCTTTTATTAATTAATTCGGCTGAAGAAGCAGAACGTGAGAAGAGATTCAAGGAAAATCATGCATGGTTATATTCCAAACATTATTTACGAGAGGCCTGCGTGTTGGACACCTCATCGAAGTAGAAGGAACGTTTCCCACGGGAGAAGAGCACGATCAAGACATGAACAAAGAGCACCGCGTAGACCAACATATAGACACCGACTGTTCCGAGGGAAAGCCATATTTGATAAGGCCGGAGCATGACATCCTCATTACTGGTGAAGGCATAATCATTGACCCAGCGGATGATTGTAATCACGAACCAAGGCGTGTAAAGTGCGAGCAGTCTTTTAAATAATGATTCCATGGTCGGTGAACCACTCTGGCGATTCACATAACGGAAGCGCAGAATAGCTGAGCCTGGTGTTATTCCGTTTCGTACCCATGGAATAAAGAACAGTACAATGACCATTGCAATGGATGTATTCAATGCTCCTTGAATTACATCGGACGGGGTGAAGATGGACAACACATTGCTAATCAGCACGACTACCGCACCATCGATAAGCAATGCAAGCAGTTGTGGTACGGGATACACGCGATTTTGCTCCACAATCTGCTCGCTCTTTGCCTGAATGCTTGCACGCGATGGGAATAAAGCAAGCAGGATGGGCGCTGTGAAGAATCCAATGACCGTTCCTGAAGTATTCAATAACAGATCATCTACATCGAAGAGACGGTAAGGGCAATTATAATACCCGTAGAATCCGGTGATCTGGGTGATCTCGAAAAATAAGGAAAGCCCGAAGCCACCAAGCAGGGCATACGTCCAGAACGATCTCTTTTGAAAGAAATAACGGATATATACACCCAGCGGCATAAGGAGCAGGACGTTAAATAGAACTTGCAAAAAGGCTCTGCCCTGAATCATACCCATATAGCTGGATGGCTGAGACCATACAATGGGTGTTTCTTTCATGATGTCTTTGACAAAAGTGAATGGAACCAAATTGTAGTAGATCGTGTCAGCGGCTTGCTGCGCACAGGTATCTCGCGTAGTGGGGAACGGGAGAATAACGAGGCAATAGGCGGCCAGGATATAAAAGATAAAGGAAAAGCTGATGCCAAACCGCGACCAGCTGAAGAAGCCGTCTTTGCGATAACCATAGATCAGCCACGGCACCAGCAAGAACATGGCCGCAACAACAAAGATGAAAAAAGCCGTTTGCACCGGAAAAACATAGGGAGACATGAGTAGGCACTCCTTTGGTATGTGGTATCAAATATAGTAACTCTCATAGAGAAATAGATAGGATTTAAGTATGTGTAGAGAATATCTGATAGTTACATCATAAGTTGTTACCCTTAAAGTGAGGGATGCATGAACCTTAAATTTGGTTTAAATTCATTCATGCAGTGATCAACCATATGGAACATACCGCCGAAATCCCGTATACTTGCTGGATAGCCGATCGTAGAATGGAGAGTAATACATATGTCTAATTTGCCTAACTGCCCGAAATGTAATTCGGAGTACACGTACGAGGATGGTAACCTGCTGGTATGCCCGGAGTGTGCACATGAATGGTCTTTGGAAGCAGACAATGAGAACGCAGAGGATGCGAAAGTAATCCGTGATGCCAACGGAAATGTGCTGAATGATGGTGATACTGTTACGGTTATTAAAGATCTGAAGGTTAAAGGTAGCTCGCTTGTAGTCAAGCAGGGCACGAAGGTGAAGAATATCCGCCTGATTGATGGGGACCATGATATTGATTGCAAGATCGACAGCTTCGGTGCGATGAAGTTGAAGTCCGAGTTTGTGAAGAAAATATAAGATTGAGAAACGTTCAGTTCTGCATACATTGGGAATTGAACGTTTTTTGGTTGACAGGAAATATTTAGCAGATATATACTGGTTGGAATTTAATTTTTGAATATGGTTGAGTGCTCTACATATAAAAAGGCAGGTGTCAGAGCGATGAAGAGAGATCACATTATTGAATATTATTCGAGGTTTGATGAGTGGGGGAGACTGGAGCGGGAACCGATTGAGTTCATCATTAACATGCATTACATCAAGGAGTGTCTCCCCGCTACCGGTCATATTCTGGATAATGGGGCTGGACCGGGAAAATATGCCATGGAACTGGCGAGACTGGGGTACCAGGTCACTTTATCGGATCTGACACCGTCCTCCGTGGATACTGCACGGCAAAAGGCTCAGGAGTTCGGTTTGACACAGCAATTCGATGGATTCCATGTTCTCGATGCCACTTCGCTCTCCGGTATGGCTGACGAGACGTATGATGCTTCCCTTATGCTGGGGCCGTTATATCATCTGCAGACAGAGGAGGAGCGAACGGCTGCTGTACGGGAGTTGTATCGGGTGACCAAGCGAGGAGGCGTGGTATTTGTAGCGATGCAAAGCCGTATGCGCATGAGTATCAATTCGCTGCAATCCCCGCAGCATTGGAAACCGAATGATAACATGGCAGCAATTCGTTCTTTTGTGGAGAAGGGTATATTCGATCATCAGGATCAAGGACGATTTACGGGGGCATATTATTTTAATATTCAGGACGTTATGCCCTTCATGGAGCAACAAGGATTTGAAACCGTTGATTTCATTGGTTCATCCAGCCTTAGAGCCATGCTTACGGACGAGCAGCAACAACACTGGAAAGAACGTGGCGAGTATGATGAACTTATTCAATATATGATTGAAGCCGCCAAAGACCCTTCCATTTTGGGTATCTCGTCTCACCTGTTGTACATTGGAAGGAAGAAATAATGGATTTACCAGAAATGATCTAAAAAAGTATCTAATTTAGAATGTCATCCCGTGGAATGCTGTTTGCACATGATATAATATTTGTATCTAATGTTCTGGAGGTGTCACTATGCAATGGAAGGAAGTTCAGGAGCGATTCCCTAATGAATGGGTCGTTTTTGAGGCAACCAAGGCGTACTCTAGTGAAGGCCAGCGTTACATTGAAGAGATGGCAGTGATTGATTCATTTGATGATTCTACAGAGGCATTAAAACGTTATGGTGAATTACATCAGGAAGATCCCAGACGGGAATACTGCTTTTTTCACACTTCACGTCCAAAGGTTATTGCAAGAGAACGATATATTGGCATAAGAGGCCTCCGATGAAAATTTCAGAGATTTACGGTCTACCCTTTATAAACATAGAACTTGAGTTTAGAGGAGAAGTACTTCATTTAGAAAGAGTCCTTTTGGATACCGGGTCAGCAAGTACGTTGTTAAATGCAGATACAGTTCGAGAAGTAGGGATGGTTCCTGAAGAGGATGATCTCGTTGATATTATTAGAGGCGTAGGAGGTATAGAGTATGTTTATACCAAGTCTCTGGATTCTATAACTGTGGATGGAACAACGCTCAATAACTTTCAGATTGAAATAGGAAATATGGATTATGGTTTGGAGATTGACGGAATTTTGGGATTCAATTTCATGCGACAGGCCGGTGTTGTAATTAATGCCAATCTCATGGAACTTAGTATAGACAAGCCATAATTATTGAAAATAAGCATAAAAGTACCCCCTGGAAACAAGGGGTACTTGTGTTTTTTATCAAAATAGTTCAATATTAAGATACATAACAAAAGGTGATCTACTTACAATAGGTTAGATGAACGACGGATCGCTTCATACCAAGGAGGAACAGACAATGGAAATCGGAATTAGTACATTTGTGGAGACGAATCCGGATGTAAAAACAGGAGAGCTAATCAGTCATGCGCAGCGTATTCGCGATGTTGTTGAAGAGATTGTTTTGGCAGATCAGGTAGGTCTGGATGTATATGGCGTGGGGGAACATCATCGTGCTGACTATGCCGCTTCATCCCCAGCTGTCATTCTGGCGGCCGCAGCATCACAGACCAAGAATATTCGTTTGACCAGTGCAGTAACGGTGCTGTCATCGCATGATCCGGTACGGGTATATCAGGATTTTGCGACACTGGATGGCATTTCGAACGGTCGTGCAGAGATTATGGCAGGGCGGGGATCATTTATCGAATCGTTCCCACTGTTCGGCTATGATTTGAATGATTATGATGAACTATTCGACGAGAAACTGGATTTGCTGCTCAAGCTGCGTGATTCGGAAAAAGTAACCTGGGAAGGCAAACACCGTCCTTCCTTTAACAATCTGGGCATCTACCCGCGCCCGGTACAGGAAAAACTTCCGGTATGGATCGGCAGTGGTGGTAATCAGGAATCGGTTGTTCGTGCAGGACTGCTTGGTTTGCCACTGGTGCTTGCCATTATTGGTGGCCGTCCGGTGCAATTCGCACCACTGGTGGAGCTGTACAAAAAAGCAGCTGCTCACGCGGGACATGATGCTTCCAAGCTGACAGTCGCTTCTCACTCTCACGGCTTCATTGCCGATACAACAGACGAAGCGGTGGAGAAATTCTTCCCGCCAGCTCAAGCGGTCATGAACATGTTGGGCCGTGAACGTGGCTGGGGACATTACAGCCGTGCGACATTTGATGCGGCGCGCAGCCTTGAAGGTGCATTGTATGTAGGTGATGTGGAGACGGTAGCTCAGAAGATTATCTATCTGCGTAAAGAAGTCGGAATTACCCGTTTCATGTTGCACACCCCTCTCGGCACCATGCCGCATAACGAGGTGATGAGAGCGATCGAATTGCTCGGTAAAGAAGTCGCTCCAATTGTGCGCAAGGAAATTGCACGTTGGGAAGCGGAGAACCAGTAAACACAGAGTGAACCAAATAAAGGAGCACGTCCTCGGCAGATTAAGCCATTGGACCTGCTCCTTTTTCATTTGTTTGCCGAAACTCTCTATAAAGTACAGATCACATGCTTATTCACTCGCAGATGTACTGACAAGGGAGTGGATAACCATGGACACCGTATGATCATAGAGCGTTTTGGCAGCTTCCTCGCTCTCAATATGGCCTCCCAGGTACAGATGAATAACACCGTGTAAGGGAGCCCAGATCATTCGTACCGCAAGCAAGGGATCTTGCACCTGAAGCATTCCCTGTTCAATGGCTACCTCAACCAAGGCAGATACTTGCTTCAGTGCAGTCGCTGTTCCCTGCAAAGTCTCTCCATCCGGTTTGAATTCGGAAAAAGACCCTCCAAACATCAGCTGATAGAAGCTGGATTGTGAAATGCCGAAGTCCCAGTAGACGTGGGCCAGATCCCGGAAATATTGTTCGAACGATTCATGCCGAGGCATAGCTTCAAACCGCTGGGCCATGAGAGAGCAACCCTCTAAATATAAATGCTTGGCTAACCCTTCTTTTTTGCCAAAAAGGTTATATATGATTTTGGTGGAGCACTCCATGCGTTCAGCTACACGGCGTACCGTGACGGCTTCCGGTCCATGCTCTTGCAGTAAAGCAGCAGCAGCATGCACAATATTTTGCCGCAAATTATCCGAGTGCTGGAGTCTGGCTTCCTGAAAAGTTGTTACCGTATGTGCAGATTCCGTGGAACCCGAATTAAGATCCTTCATTGATTTTCATCCTCATAACCGTATTGTTGTTGTTTTTGTATAGAAAAACTTCAGCTTAAATGCGGTGTGTCTTCTATGAAAGTACGTCGATATATTTTTTTCTTATGGTCATTCTACTGTTTTACGTCGGATAACGTCAATTTAATCCGAATCCAGTAAGGAGGCACACCGCTCGCACACCGCTCAAGATCCAAGTTTAACAAATGTATTTGACAGTTTCATGAATTTAGATTACGATGATTCCATTGGGAAACGTTGTTTCCATATGAAAACAAATGTTTCAATCATGTGTAGAGGGTGGATGAGAGATGTTAAAGGATCAACAACAATGGGCACTTATTACAGGCGCATCATCAGGTATTGGGGAAGTTTTTGCACTTGAAATGGCTTCCAAGGGTAGAAATATTGTGCTCGTGGCCAGAACAGAGACCAAACTGATTCAATTGGCAGAACGAATAGAGCGTACATATCAAGTAAAGGCTGAGGTGATCGTATCGGATTTGTCGCAAGTCCATGCACCTCAGAATGTATATGAGGAATGCCAGAATCGGGGCATACACATCGATATATTGATTAACAATGCTGGATTCGCTACCCATGGCTGTTTTGAACAGGTGGATGGTTCAAGGCAACAGGACGAGATTATGTTAAACGTGTTGGCCGTGACCAATATGACACATCTTTTCTTACCAGGCATGTTGCAGAAGCAAAAGGGTGCTGTCATTAATGTCTCGTCGACGGCTGCCTTTCAACCTGATCCGTATATGGCTGTGTATGGAGCGACAAAGGCATTTGTACTTTCTTTTACCGAGGCATTATACGAAGAAAACAGGAAGCGTGGCGTTCAGTTCTTAGCGCTATGTCCGGGCTCAACCGAGACTTCGTTCTTTGATATCGTGGGTGCGGAAGAAGCTTCTGTGGGCAAACGTGATACACCTGAGCATGTCGTAGCCGTGGCCATGAGGGCACTGGAATCAGGCAAACCCTACGCTGTGCCGGGGTCCGGTAATTATTGGACAGCGCAGTTCACTCGTCTCGTGCCACGCAAGTTGATGTTGCGAATTGTGGGTGGTATGCTTCGTCCGCGTTCCAAGGGTGGTAAACCAGAAAAAGCGAAAGCCTGAGAATGATAAGTGGTGAGTAGTTCGAAAGTGGTAAAGTAAAAAGAAAAACGCTGTCAGCGAGGTATTCACTGGCAACGTTTTTCATGAATTGGAGTTCGTTCATCTTGATATCGTGGATGATGTGATCGGAAGTTTAGGCCAGAATCCCTTTGGCCCGAGCTTCTTTGATCCAGCCTGGAAATTCATTCAGAAGCCGATCATATAGCTCTTCATCACTGATCTTGGAGAAATCGTCCAAGGCAAAAAAGTCGGCGTTATCTATGAAGCGTCCAGGCATGTCATCCAATTTTTCCAATACTCCATAATAGGACCGTCCCAGGCCAACAAACTGCCAGAACAGGTTTTTGTGCGAGCTTTCGGTAATAAGCTGTGTGATTTTGCTTTCTTTATCCACACCTCCATCGCTGAAAAAGATAATGTAGGTTGGGATATGTGCATTAGGCTCTTCCACCGTATACTTACGAATAACATCTTCCATTACCTTGGGTTCATTGTTTCCGAAGCCCCTACGTCCGAGAACATACGTGCGAACAATGTAATCCTTGTAATCTTTGGCTGTTACACTTGGCGCACGCATAAAATCATCCGCAAAGAACCAGACATCCAACTCGCCATTGTCGTCAAACGCTGCCGCAACGGCGAGTATACGTTCAAAGGCTTCTTGCACAATGCCACTGCGGTATAGATTGAACATGGAACCGGATGCATCGAAAACAACGGCTACACGTGCCTGTAAAGGATCAACTTTTTTCTTTTCCAGAGATAAGGTGACTTTACGTTCAAGCAGATCTATTTTCGTCAATTTCAACACCAAACGACTCGGCAAGAGGCTGCAAACCTCCAAAGAAACCGCGTCCGATGGCGCGAACCTTGAATCCGTCCTGATGCTTATAAATTTCAATGAAAATAAGTGCTGTTTCTGAAGTAGCTTGCGTAATCTTATATGTAATTTGTTGTGAACCTGCTCTTACAATGGCTTGGCATTTCTGAACATCTGCAAACGTACCTACGGAGTCAATCGTAGCGGTGAAGACGCATTTTTCTACAGGAGCCTGTCGTAATTTACGGGTATCCAGCACAAAGGATGACTTGAGATCCTCGGCATGTTGGAGAACAACGCTGCGGTGGGGATCAACATTCTGGTTATAAAATACAAAATAATCGTCCGAGGGAACTTGTCCCCTGTCGTTGACCATAAAACAGCTTGCATCGAGAGCAGAAGGTGCTGAAGCACTTTGAATCGTTACGTAAATCTGGCCTGACTCATGAATCGTGGTATTTTGGCCGGTGCTCAAATGAATGATGGGATCTGTCATATTCCGATTGCCTCTGTTCTTCAAACTCATTAATGGTACTACATAGTAACAAGTTAGATTTTGATACATATGTTTCCATAAGTCAACGAGCAGATGACAGATCCAATCAGTGAGACTATATTACGGTTCCCCCGTTTTTCTACGCCTCATCAGACTCATACTTTTCCCGATGCTCCTTCTTCATCTTCACATAGTCTGGGTCCGTTTTCGCAATCTCCCATTGGGCTTTGAATATGGCTGCGGCTTCTGCCTTCACCTTATCATTCTGATAGGGCAAGATTGAGCCATCCTCCTTCGAATATTTGCGTCCGCCTTTGTGATTCGTATACCGTCTGGCCCGTGTATAGCCCATCTGGAGAAATTTGCGAGCCATATCCATACCCACGAAATCCCCCTTTTTCTTATACTCCAAAAATAGCTCATAGATTTTCTCCGATGACTCTGTCGCAATCTCGGGTGTTTTGAATCGCCAGTGTGGAAGAATCTCGCCCTTGTATGGCTCAACCATGAGAACACCCTGCTCTCCCCGGCCTACGGTGTATAGCTCAGGATGTTTGCGCAGATCCAACTCATCATAATTGAGACTGTAGTCAAATTTTTTCATGTATACGACCTCCTTGATAGGAATTACCCCGATTCTGAACCAACAAGCACGGTTAATGGGGAACATTAGAATCAATTACACAGGAGGGATAACGGTATGGGAATGTCCGGAAGATATCTTGTGGTAACGAAAGAGCTAGTTGAATCCATCAAGTCAGGGGAGATCAGTGTCCATGATTGTGCAGTTGATCTGGATATCGATAAAACCTGGCAGATGATCCAATTCACGCTGAACGGCAATCTGGTAGATGGGAAGCCACCCCTGGGCTATGTAGTGCCTCTCGCAGGTGAGCAATACTTGGGAAACTATTCGGATATGGATCTGTTCTTACTCAGTAATGAGCAGGTGCTGGAGGCTTACATGGCGTTGGAGCAGCTCACACCGGATGAATTAAAGCAGCGGTATAGTCTGGAACAGATGATCACTGAGGGCGTCTATCCAGTCATGGAAGATTGGGATGCGGAAGAGACATTTCAGGAGATTGTCCAGACGGTGGATGATATCCAGGCCTTGTTTCAGGCAACGGCTGCAAGTGGAAACGGAATCGTGTTTTATGTTTTCTAAACGGGCACTGAAATGATGGGAAATGGTTGTCCGTCGCGGAGACAGGTTTGAACTGTGCCTATTCGGGTTATTGATAGACACAAGGCTCATGCCTTGCTGACATGACAATCTGGTAGAAGAGAGGGAATGCGATATGACACAGGATCAGAACGAAGAGAATAAAGCGATTCAAGAGGACGAGCCCGATCAATTCGAGACTCCCGCAACTGTGAAAGATGAAGAAACGGATGAGAAACTCGCAGAAGATCAGGATCAAGAATAACTTCCAGTATTGCATAATGAAGCAGGATCTTTTATCGAAACATACGATATGTTGAAATATAGATAGACCAGAGGTCGGACATGTTCCGGCCTTTTGGTTTATTTTTTGCGTATCCGTTTACAACAATTACCTATACCTTCATAATGGAAATGAATCATATTTTTCTAAGGAGGGGATCTTATTACGAATCGGAAGTTAGTCCAATGGATGGCAGTGCCACTGGTATTATTAATGGTTGTTCTTACAGGATGTCAGGCTGTGGGTGGAGTAGACGTTGGCAAAGCAATGGCCAATGGTGCGAGTATCAAGTCCGGTGAATCCAGACAATCCATGAATATAAACATAGAACCGGCTAAGGAATTTGCGACAGAGAACGACCTTGAAATGATCGAACGTATTAATTCCATATCTCTGGATATTGATCAAGCCAAAATGAAAGATGCGAAGACAGCATCGATCAAAGGTACACTGAGCATGGAGGGAACGAAGTTACCTTTCCACCTGTCCATGAATGAGTCCCAAGTGGTGATTGATCTGGATGGAGCCCAGAAACCGCTGTACATATCTCTGGATACGTTCCAGGATGCACAAGCTCTTCCAATGGTGGATACGAAGGCTCTGGAGAAACAACTCGAGGAAATCTCACCGAAACTGTTCTCTTTTGTCCTGAAACATCTGTCCAATCCGAAGAATATCTCTGTAACACCGGTACAGGAATCCGTGAATGGCGAAACACTTAGCCTCTCCAAGCTGCACCTGGAGATCAGTGGTGAAGAGATGCTTGCCATGGTTAAACCGTTCCTGACGAGTGTCTCGAAGGATGAGCAAGGGCTGAAAGACCTGATTGGAGATCTGTACGATGTGTTCTATCCTGTACTGGAAGCTGTGAACGAGGTTGAAGGCGGGGGAGATGAAACGCTGAATTCGATCGTTCCTGAATCGAAAGATGAAGCCGTTGCTTCACTATATGCCATGATCAAAGTAGGACTGGACAGCATGCTGGTCAATTATGATCAGGAGCTGAACAACCTGTTGAATGAGACTCCAGAATTCAAAACGGTATTTGGTACAGAAACCAAACTGAAATTGGACTTCTATCTCGACAGCAAGCTGGATATCCGCAAGCAAAACTTTGAACTGAAGGTAGCGCTGCCGGCCTCCGAAGATCTGCCAGTGAACGCTGTAACCGTGAGTGGAAACAGTGAACAGTGGAATATCGGTGGAACGGTTGCAGTGGATGAAGTGGATGTATCGGGCGGCGTTATGGATCTGATGAAGGATGATATTACACCTGGACAGATGCTGCGCAATTTTGATTCCAATTCACTTGCATATCAATTGCTCAAAGATGAAGCTGGGATCACGAATAAAAGTGTAGTACTCTTCCCGGATGATGAATACGCCGGGGCGATCACCGTTAAGAATACAACATTTGTTCCCCTTCGCTACGTGTCTGAAGAATTGGATGCTGAAGTGAAATGGACCAAAGGTTCGAACCGAATTGTTGTCATTGACGACATCACGGGTGATGAGATTGTCCTGACCGTAGGTTCCAAGAAGGCAACCGTTGCTGGTAAAGAAGTAACCATGGTGGAATCCGCATATGTAGGCAAGGATGGCAAGACATATGTGCCGCTGCGCTTTATGGCTGAATCCCTTGGAGCTACTGTAGATAAGGAACAAGAAACGGGCTGGATTTACATTGACCGTCCTTAAATGAGACGTTGAAGTAGTCCTTAGTATGAGAGGGGATTTCAGAGTATGCCAGATTTCTCGTAATGATCGTGAAAAGAACACCGAAAAAATTCCGTTAGACATGAACGGGATACGTGTGTCCTTTTGACCCATTACGAGGAGATTCGGCGTTTCTGAAATGATGAAACGGATCGGGGAGTGCCTCTGTTGGAGGTGCTCCTCTTTGTCGTGTCATCTTAAATAAATCCCCAGAGGTGGTATATATGAAAAAAAGTCAATTGAAGCAGGTACATTCTGAAATTCGCTTACGACGAGCGCAGCAAGATGATGCTGTTGTACTTACAGAAATGTGCACTCGTGTTTTTGATCATGCCATTAAGGTCTGGTCAGATGGTGAGAAGGATATCGATAGGAATCTGTGTCCACCTGATTATTCGTCAGTTCGAATGCATCGTTACGTAATCCGTGAATGGGATTATTATGTTGTCGAATCAGATGGATGTGCTATCGGCGGAGTGAGTGTTAACGTGCTCGGACGAAAACATGCCCGGATCGATAAGATCTATATTGACCCCATATGCCAGGGACGTGGTGTGGGAACTCAAGTCATGAAGCTTATTGAAGCTGAGTTTCCGCATATAGAAACCTGGAAGCTGGAGACCTCCGGTCGGCAGCTGGATAATCATCATTTTTACGAAAAAATGGGATATGTTCGAATCTATGCATCTGAGGATGAGTTTGGATATGAGAAGAACGTATCAGCGGCTTCTTATGATCCAACATGTGATGAGACATTAGCCACGGATTCGGGTGAATCAGTGGTTGAATTTGTTCAGACTAATCTAGATGGGGTTCGTTACAGTACCAGTAATCTGGCCAATAGTCGGATCACTGATTGCAACCTGAGTGGAAGCAAACTTACCAATTTAAATATGACCAATATCTTGCTAGCTGATTTACGCCTAACCGATAGCAAGATTGAGTTCTGTGCTCTGGATGGCGTTCAATTCCAGGACACACATCTTGGATCTGACCGGGTGCCCATGCAGTGGGCGCATTGTGATCTTGGGGGGAGTCGTTTTATTGATTGCGATCTATCTGGGGCTCAGTTGGAACAGTGTCAAGTAGCTGGGATGAAGATCAACGGAGTAGAAGTAGAGGAACTACTTGCAGCCTATGAGGCTATGAATTCCTTAAAATGAATGACTGGATGGGTATAGAAGCATACTAATCCGGTTGAATTTCTGGTTGTAAGAGATCCCCGTTTGATTAGAGCAAATGATGAAATGGGTAATTATGTGTTGAAGATGTCAAAAACAGCAAAGGGAGGTCTATGGATGATGTCTGAACGATTTGCAGGTAAAGTAGTCCTGATTACAGGTGGTGGTTCGGGTCTTGGCCGATCAGCTGCGGTGGAAGTCGCGCGTGAAGGGGCAAAACTTGCCCTGGTGGATGTGAACATGAAGGCGCTGGAAGAGACCAAGCGTGTGATATCAGAAGAGGTAAAGCATGCCGAGTTCCTGCTTATTGAAGGTGACGTAGCCGACGAAGAAGCAGTGAAGAAGTATGTTAGTGATACGGTAAATGCGTTTGGACGTATCGATGCATTTTTCAACAATGCAGGCATTGAAGGCAAGCAAAACCTGATCGAGAACTACGAGACAGAGATGTTCAATAAAGTCATCGACATCAACCTGAAAGGTGTATTTTACGGGTTAAAGCACGTCTTGCCTGTAATGAAAAAACAGGGTGAAGGCTACATTGTGAACACGTCCTCTGTCGGTGGCATTCGTGCTGTACCAAACCAGATCGCCTACGGAGC
Organism: Paenibacillus sp. FSL R5-0517; assembly: GCF_037974355.1. Classification (NCBI taxonomy): domain Bacteria; kingdom Bacillati; phylum Bacillota; class Bacilli; order Caryophanales; family Paenibacillaceae; genus Paenibacillus; species Paenibacillus sp. FSL R5-0517. Next base: position 6,681,322 of record NZ_CP150235.1, on the reverse strand, counting down.
GAGTAAACATGCCGTTGCTGGCATGACCAAAGATGCGGCGATTGAATACGCTGAGCACGGAATCAGTATCAATGCGGTAGCACCTGGAGCAATTCTGACAGATATGGTCATCGGTTCGTTCAAACAGATCAATCCGAATGACTGGCAGTCTGCATCCAGAGAGTTCGTGAAGGACAATCCGGCGAAGCGCTTGGGTGAACCGAAAGAAGTGGGACGCCTCGTTGCCTTCCTGCTGTCCGGCGAAGCACCGTTTATTAACGGAGCCATTATACCAATCGATGGTGCACAGTCAGCCAAATATTGATCCCAGATATGTTACGGTACTGATTCGACCTGAAAATTCAACATAGAATAACCAATAGATTACCTGGAGAATCATTCCTTCCACCATGTACCTCGGATACGAAAGAACGCCCTTAACTGGCCAATGTGCTGAATGGGGCGTTCTTTTTCGTGTCATCCAGATAGCGTATATCCGCAGGTTAAGTGTGTTGTAAGATCTGAGGCTTCTTGCTAAACCCGGTGCTTCCTGCGGTAAAGCCCATCTGACGATAGAATTGATGTGCAGCTTCACGTTCCGGACGATTGGCACTGTTCAGAGACAGGGAGTCCACGTTATGCGTGGCTGCCCATTGCTCAGCTTCAAGAATGAGCTGACGGCCGATGCCAGAACCTCTGAACTGGTCATGTACAACCAAGGCCAAGATACGGCAGTGTCTTCCGTTCTTTTCATACAGATAAGACGTCTGTAATCCGATCAGTCCAACTACGCGTCCGCGTACCTCAGCTACCAGTGTCGTAAAGTTTGCGTCCGCAGAGATATGGGTATAACGCTCTTCCATCTCGGCGTAAGTGGTGGGGTAACCGAGTTGGTCCATCAGAATGACCATATCTTGCAGATCGGTAGGGGAGCTGTGTCTAATCGTCACATCCAGGCTCATAATGTTGTATCCTCCTTGGGTCTTTCCTTCAATGAAAGTTCAATAATGGTATCCAGTAGTTCTGCAAAAGAAATGCCTGCAGCAGCTGCGCTTTTGGGCAGCAGACTGTTACGAGTAAGTCCCGGCAGCGTGTTCACTTCAAGCACATAAGGCATGCCTTCCCGAATCATCATATCCACGCGAGCGTAGACGCTGCATTTTAGCACCTGATAACAGGCCAGGGCCGTGGCTTCGACGCGATGGTGAAGGTCCACAGGCAATTGCACAACCTGCTCATCGGCCCCATTGTCATCGTATTTGGAAGAATAGTCGAAAAACGCAGCGTTCGAACGAATGGAGATCACCGGCAGCATCTTACCATCCAGAATGGCACAGGTGATTTCCTCACCCTCGATATACTGTTCAATCATGACCGTGTCATCCCAGGCGAGGGCAGCCTCTACAGCAGCAGGCAGGGCGGAAGCTTCCTTCACCACTTGGGTACCAATGCTGGAACCGCCTGAATTCGGTTTGACCACCACGGGGTACGTTAATTGTTGAACAGCAATAGAGGCCAGCTCCTCCATATGACTCACTCGCAACCATTCACCGGTAAGCACACCTGCATGCTGCATGAGCTGTTTGGACATGTCTTTATCCATGCATACACTGCTTGCAAGCACACCACAGCCTGTGTAGGGAATACCTAGGGATTCCAGTGTGCCTTGAACCGTACCGTCTTCGCCGTATTTGCCATGCAGGGCAAGCAGTGCCACATCGATTCCCGCTGACTTGTCGATCAGATCGCGCTTGGAATTCAGTTCAATGGGCACAACCTCGTATTTGTCTCTATTCAGATTGGCAATCATCTCCTGTCCGGTGAGCAGTGAAATATCCCGCTCTGAAGATGTACCGCCCATAATCACGCCAACTTTCATGTGAAATCCTCCTTATCTCATTTGAGCTGCTGTCTCGCCAATGATGCGAATGCCTTTACGTATATGCTCATCGCTCACTCTGGAGAAACCCAGACGCATCGTGTTCACACCCTGACCGGGCTCCAGATAAAAGGTATCCCCTGGTGTGAACGTTACACCTTTCACTTTACAAGCCTCTAGCAGTTCACGGGTTCTGTATTCGGACGGGAACTGCACGAACAGATGCAGACCACCCGCACCGGAAATCCGGCACATTGGCAGATGTTGCTTCAGGCAACGCACAACCAATTCATATTTTCGCTTATACTCCGTGCGGGCTCGCTTCAAATATTTCTCGAAATTGCCGTTGCTCAGATATTGATACAATAACGATTGGTCCAGTGTGGAGGTATGGATGCTGCGTGCCCGTTTCATACTCTCCAGATAATCAATCAGCGCCGCATCAGCAATAACCCAACCCACCCGCAGACCTGGGAACAGGACTTTGGAGAAGCTGCCCAGATAAACCAGTCCATTGCCCTTGCCCATGCTGGCGATCAAGGGAGATACGTGGGAACCGGAATAGCGCAATTCTTCGTTGAATCCATCCTCAATGATGGGAACCTGATACTTGTTCATCAACCGGATGATCTCTACCCGTTTCGCAGGAGACGTCACAATCCCGGTTGGATTATGGTAGGAGGGCACGAGATACGCCAGATCATATGGACTTTCCTCAAGTTCATGTTCCAGCTGCTTCAAGTCCAGGCCATCCGGCTCCATATTGACACCGGTTAGGTGGAACTGGTGCAGCTTCAGGTTTTTGATTGCCGTGTGGTGCGTCGGATTCTCGCAGAGCGCTTTTCCGCTTTTTTTGCGCAACGCTCCAAGCACCAGATCGAAACCTTCCGTGAATCCGTTGGTGATCAGGATGTCCTTGCCACGGAGGTCAACACCTTTGTTCTCCATATATCGTAGTAAATAGTTCATCAGCGGTCTGTATCCTTGCGCATATCCGTAATTCAGCAGTACTTCGCCTTCAAGTGACATGCGATCCAGAAAAGCCCGTTTCACGTTCTGCAGATCAAATAGCTTTTCATCCGGTGCTATGCTGGTAAACGATATCTTGCCGCGCTCTGCTCCGGAGCCATGCTTCATCAGATCGTACTGCTCTGCCTGGATGGCATACTTACTTACCTCCGTCTTCCAGTCCAGTTGCCAGCTCGCTGTGGCCTCAGGAGCCTCAATGGAAGCACTAACGTAATTGCCTTTGCCTTTGACCGCGTAGATCAGACCTTCATCTTCAAGCTCGGCATAAGCGAGCAGAACCGTGCTACGACTAACCTTCATGAGTGTACTAAGTTCACGGGTGGAGGGCAGTTTTTGTTTGGCTTGCAGGCCACCTTTGAGCATCAATCGCTTCATATAATCTTTGACTTGTATATATACAGGGCGGTCCTCCGTCAGTTGCAGATCGGAATACATCCCATCACTCCCTCTACTGGTATCTTGCCATATTATAAACCCGACAGAAAGAACCACGATACCTCTGTTTCCCTGGAGAGGTGGTCGGTTATTCGCGTAAACGCAAAAAAGCCCAAGCAATATGCCGGGGCCTGTGGTGAGACTTGATCCATTTTCTATAGTACTGCTGCTATAATTCTACAGTTGCATTGCATGACTAGTCTCTCTAGGATCGATAGCTATCTGACCTTCTACGTGTGTCTATTAACTCAGTACGACTATAATTGCAGGCTTTCTAGGTGATACTTAAAATCTACAGTGAATCAAGAATCTAGGTCTTTCTACGTTTGCTTGCTGCAAGGGTCGATTAGATGATGAATCTACAATCTATAAGCTAAGGTTCTTGCTAACTGTACTCTTGTCGTGATCACGTAACAGAATTCAGCATGAAAAAGAGTTTCAATCATAGGGTACAATAGACGGAGGTAGATATAAAGACATGTGTCTCAGTGCCCAATTTCTTCCTCATACCCCTATAGTAACACTTTGAATCAGGGAAGTTAACCTTTTTTTTGAAATATTTGTCGTAATAGCGAAAATTGCGTGAATTGTACTTCATATAGATTGAAATGGTGTCCCTTTATAATATGTGATAGGATGTAAACCTATAGATAATGAGGAAGTGAGCCTATTGATTAATATTACTGTGCCAACACCGGATGTAACCATTACGAAGCAGGTTGATCCACAGCTTAGCCACATTTATGGATTTACGGATTTTCACCTGATAACTCGGGAACTAGGCGGGATTTTCATGTTTTACAATGCCGCTGGAGAGCTGTTATTTGTCGGGAAAGCACGAAAATTAAGACCACGTATCAAAAAGCATTTTGAAGATACTGTATCACCAATCAAGAACCACCGTGAGGAAGTAACAAAGATTGAAGTGTGCGTGATTGAAGATCCGGTAGATCGTGAAATTTACGAGACGTATATCATCAACACGATGCGTGCGAAATACAATGTAGACAAAGTATTGTACAAATAAGACGCATAAAATCTGAATTAACATGCAACACCTAGGACATATGTCCTAAGTGTTGCACCGCGAGGTAAGGATGTAATCGAAGGGTTGCATCCGATCCTTTGTGGTGCCATCCCGCTCTTTCAAGGGAATAGCTTATAGAATTTGAAACGTAGAACGCCCAAACCCAGTATCACAGATATACCAAATACATATGAAGAGGTGATTGTGTTGATCGGTCGTAGCGGTAACCCTACCCTTAAAGACAGCACGTTTGAGAACAGAGGATATGGAGAAGATCGGTATCAGAATTATATGACGATTAACGGCACGGTGAACAAAGCGTTTATTACGCTGGTGATCCTGTTGGCTAGTGCGTTTGCAACCTGGATGATGTTCTTTAACGGACAAGAAGTAATGCCGCTCGCGTATGGCGGATTGATCGTTGGTTTCATTCTGGCACTTGTGATTTCGTTCAAACCGATAACAGCACCATATCTCGTACCTGTCTATGCCGTGGCAGAAGGCCTGTTCCTGGGGGCGCTCTCCGCAACCTATGAATCCCTGTATAACGGAATTACCTTGCAGGCCGCTCTGTTGACGATGGCTGTATTCATCGCGCTGCTGATGGCTTACAAAACGAAATTGATTAAAGCTACAGAGAATTTTAAGCTTGGGGTCGTCGCTGCAACCGGCGGTATCATGATCATGTATCTGCTGAGCTTTGTACTTGGTTTCTTCGGTATTTCGATTCCTTATCTGCATGACAACAGCTTGATCGGCATCGGTATTTCGGTCGTTATTGTTATTGTGGCTGCTCTCAATCTGGTCCTTGATTTTGACTTCATCGAAGGTGGCACTGAGCGTGGTGCGCCCAAGTATATGGAATGGTACGGTGCATTTGGATTGATGGTAACGCTGGTATGGCTGTACATTGAGATCATCCGTCTGCTTGGCAAATTGCGTAGCCGGGACTAGTCCTGCTTCAATCATGTTCGAGAAGTAAACGGAGTTTGAATTTAAAGTCAAAAAGCTAACGCGTGTTACTCACGTCGTTGGCTTTTTTTGTTTTATATGGAGGTAGTCTGAAAGCAACATGGAAAGTAGAAGGAGGACAATTATGTAGAGTCAGATGTGTACATGTTACCATATTTGGATTGACGGTCTGGAAATAGTTATGTTATTTTATTGATAATGATTATCATTTTCGTTTAGAGGTTATTAAGTTGCCTGATGTTATCATTCTCTAGCTAAAAATCAAGCAGATCGAAAGGAGTGGCCTCATGTTACTGGAAAATGATTCGCAGATTGCTGCGCACCAGCCTGTTACCGGCCGCAGTCCCAAGACGAATCTTGCCAACGTTAAAACATACATGGACAAGCATTACTACCAGCACCTATCAATTGCAGATCTTGCCTCGAAAGCGGGAATCAGTCCGAAATATTTCGTAGATCTGTTCAAGAAAACGTATGGACAAAGTGCAATGGAGTATCTTACTGATCTGCGCATTAATCGCGCCAAGCGATACCTGAAGGAATCCCGATACAAGCTTCGCGATATTGCGCTGAGGGTGGGATATAGTGATGAATACTATTTTAGCCGCAAATTTAAAAAGGAAGTCGGCGTATCTCCTTCGGATTATGCGAAAAACGCCAGAAAACGGATTGCCACCTGTTCTTCCAGTGTGATTGGGCAACTTCTGGCACTCAATGTCATTCCCGTCGCTGCACCCATCGACCCCAAGTGGACGGCGTATTATTATAATGCACATCGTACAGAGATTCAGTCCCACCTGAAATTGACGGACCCGTACACGAGCTGGCGGTTTGAGGCCAATGTGGAACGGTTGGTTCATATTCGTCCTGATGTCATTGTAGGTACAGACGAGATTAGTGAACAGGATCAGTCCCAATTGGCCGAGATTGCGCCTTGCTGTTTTGTCCCCAAACATCATTCGGATTGGCGGACACAGCTGCGAATGATTGGATTATTTCTGGAGCGGAAGGAACAGGCGGAGCAATGGATACACATGTACAACCAGCGAGCAGAAAAGGCGCGTGAATCGGTACAGCGGGAAGTGGGCAGGGAGAAAGTGATCGTTGTGCGGGTATACGGGCAAAGTCTGTACCTCTATAGCAATCCCGGTATTGAAGAAGTATTGTATGGAGCGCTGCAACTGGATACATTCTCTGATCTTAGTGCCAATGATCCGTTAACGTTGGAGCAGCTCGCCGCCATGAACCCCGATCGAATTCTCGTTATGGTGTGTCCCGAAGCAGCTTCACGGGCATACTGGCTCAGCTTGCAGCATTCGGTTACATGGCGCCAGCTTAAGGCCATTCGTCAGTATCAAGTTCATCTGATCACAGGCGACCCCTGGTTTGATTATTCGGCTGTAGGCGTGTTGCGCATGCTGGATGAAGCGCTATTGATCTTCACGGGATATTGTCCAAACATATATCTGGATAACGTCCATGGTGATTCCCGGGCGACGTGACATATAATCCTTGTATCTAAATGAGAATGTTTATCAAGGGGGATATCACACATGTTTCACTATTTCAAAAACATCGGACAACGTTCCGTTGGTAACCAATTCCGCAGTGCCCGGCTCTCAGCCCTGATTCTACTCATGTTAATGACAGGACTGTTGTCCGCCTGTGGCGCAGCATCCGAGAATACAGGATCGGCCCAAGCGGAGCAGCCCACAACGGAAACTTCAAACCCGGCTTCAACCGAGACAGTTGCAGAGGAAGAACATGGGAAAGAAACAGCTGGTGAACGCACCGTAAAAGACGATCTGGGACATGATGTGATTGTTCCAGCGAAGACTGAACGCGTATTTGCGCCATATCTGGAAGATTCCCTTTTAACCCTTGGTGTTAAGCCGGTAGCCCAATGGGCAAGTGGTACAAAAGGACACGTCTATCTCCAGGATCAGCTCAGTGATGTGCCTACACTTGATTTCTCCAGTGGGTTACCTTCACCTGAAGCGTTGATGTCGTATAAACCTGACTTTATTATTTTACATACGGCCCAATATGCCGAGAACGGGGTATACGAAAGTTATTCCAAGATCGCACCGACCTACGTATTTACGAATGCTTCGGGTGATGTAGAGAAGTCTTTGCAGGTCATTGGTGATCTGCTGGGCAAAACGGCTGAAGCCGAAAAAGCCATTGAAACCTACCATGCCAAGGTTGAGTCAGCCAAAGCTGAGCTGGCGAAAGTAGCCGAAGGCAAAAAAGCAGCCATTATCCGTTTTGCCCCGCGTGGCATCAGCATGATGGGTGGCAACTACTTCAGCGGTTACGTCGTATATGAACAACTGGGACTTGGTAAGCCTGCATTGGTCGAGTCGGAGAACAGTGCTATTGTATCCACTGAGATATTACCAGAGATTGATGCCGATTTTATTTTCACCGTGGAACAGGGCCCGGGGAGTATGAAGGAAATGACCGAAACCAACGTATGGAACAGTATGCCTGCGGTAAAAGCAGGGCATGTGTACGCTGTCGAGCCAGCTCCATGGCTGGGGGGTGGATTAATCGCATACGGTCATGTTATCGATGATACACTCAAAGCGTTAACGCAATAATTGGAGAAATACAACTCCCTTTGGAGTGCCGGAAACCGGATGTTAGTCCAGTGTTTCGGATACACCATGAGGGAGTTTTTTCGATTGAAACGTGAACATGATATGACATAAATATGGAAATATGGAGATAATCAAAATGATTTCTGGATATCGTCCATGGGACAGCCGCATTCACTCTTTTATAATTGGTAATGAGAATCAATCTCATATATAGAGTGTAGTTCAGTATTCAACTTATATAAGCAGAACAACGAGGAGGACCCATCCGTAATGACGTTTCAGCCCAACCCAACTGTTCCTGGCTCCCTGGAGCACATCGCACGCAGTACCGTTCACATCCCGAACGCCGAACAATGGACCATGAAATCACGTTCAGGCCATCATGACTATCAGATTATGGTATTCAAGCCTGCCGAACCTCCGCCTCCGTCCGGTTACCCGGTGATTTATCTGCTGGATGCCAATTCAGTATTCGGCACCATGGTGGAAGCCGTTCGTGTGCAGGGACGCAGACCGGAGAAGACAGGAGCAGTCCCAGCAATTGTTGTGGGCATCGGGTACCCGATCACGGGCCCCTTTTCCCCTCACCGATACTATGACTTTACTCCAAAGGCTACGACGGAATATTCCACAAAGTCTGATGGTACACCTCTTCCGGAACAAGGAGGTGCCGATGAATTCTTGCGTTTTATTGAAGAAGAACTGAAACCGGATATGGAGCAGCAATTTCGGATTGATCGAGATAGACAGGCTATATTTGGTCATTCGCTCGGTGGGTTATTCGTGATCCATACGTTGTTCACGAAGCCAGAGGCTTTTCGATATTACATTGCAGGCAGTCCCTCGCTGCACTGGAATCAGAAGGTTATGCAGGCTGAGGAACAGGAATTTGTCGCAAGGCTGGAACAGCATCCGGTGAACGTCAGGGTGTGGATTGGTATGGGAGAACAGGAGAAGACCCACCCGGCTCGTAACAATGACAAGGCATCGACACTAACGGAACGTTTATCGGCATTAAAGCAGCCGGGGCTGGATATCGCCTACACCGAGTTCGAAGAAGAGAATCATGTCTCGGTATTGCCATTTTTGATTAGTCGTACGATGCGTTTTGCCTGTAGTCCGGAGTCATAGAAGGTTGGAATGAGGAAGTTTTCTAGGGGAGAACACAGCTATAGGCAGTATGGGAGGTATACGAGTGAGCTACACAGGAATCGATGGAACAGTGGCCGTGGTCACTGGTGCTGCGCAAGGGATTGGTGAAGCAGTGGCGAGGTTGCTTGCACAGAATGGCGCGATCGTTGCACTGGTGGATCGACAGGATAATTCGCTTAATCAGCTTGTCACCGATCTACGCAGTCATGGCCATCAGGCAACAGCCCATGTTGCTGATATATCGGATCGTCAAGCCGTTGAGGATACTGTTCAACAGATCGAAGAGACGGTTGGCCCCATTGGCATTCTGGTGAATGCTGCGGGTGTGCTGTACACAGGGGCAGTTAGTGAGCTGACAGATGAGGAATGGATGAGGACGTTTGACGTAAATACACACGGTGTATTTTACATGTCGCGTGCAGTAGTAAGAAATATGGCTGAACGCAGGACGGGTGCGGTGGTTACCGTGGGTTCGAATGCTGCTGGTGTTCCGCGAATGTATATGTCTGCCTACGCTGCTTCCAAAGCCGCTTCGACCATCTTCACCAAATGTCTGGCTCTGGAATACGCGGATCAGCATATTCGCTGCAATATTGTCTCTCCAGGTTCAACGGATACGCCAATGCAGCGAGCCATGTGGCAAGATGAACATGGCGCTGAGGCGGTTATTGCAGGCTCACCGCAAACCTTCCGTCTGGGCATACCGCTGAACAGGATGGCATTGCCCGAGGATATCGCGGATGCGGTGGTCTATCTGGTATCGGATCAAGCCAGACATATAACGATGCATGATCTGTGTGTGGATGGAGGCGCCACACTTGGTGCCTGAATCAAGAGATAAGGAGATGATGAATCATGTCAAAAGCGGGTACGGTCACTGTAACTTCCGCCATACACCTTCTGGAGCAATATCGAGAAGGGACGTCCTTTTTCTGGTCTTCACCGCAACATACCTTGCTCGCGCAAGGAGAACGGGTTCGTTGGTCTCCGCTGCATACGGAGCACGCAATTCAATCAGATCTCAGCAATTCTGCTGTAGTTATGGAACATAAATATAAGGAAGAGATACATCTTTTCATAGACGGTATTCAACAGCTTATGGACAAGGCCAAACAAGCTGGTCAATCGAACCCGATGGTGGTGGGCGCCATTCCATTTGATCCGCTGGATGCTGCTGCTGAGTTATATGTACCTGAGACGGTGCAGTGGGCTGAATCGTTACCCCCGGAATCACGTGCATTAATTCAAAAGCTGCCAGCAGCCGTAGGCTGTGAAGTTGTTGAGGTTCCTGTGGGGGAGGTGTATGAGCAAAGTGTAGACAACGTATTGGTTGACCTGAACCAGCGTGATCTCCACAAGGTCGTGTTATCCCGTACACTTGAGGTGACTTCGCAGACCCTCGTGGACACCTATCAATTGCTGCGTAATCTGTTCAGGGACAACACACATGGATATACATTTGCAGTACCCATGAGGGGCCAAACTCAGTCTGTAAGTACTATAACAACGAATAAACAACGATTTAAACTAGATGGAAAAATTGAAAATAAAACAAGTCGCACCTTCATCGGGGCAAGCCCGGAACTGTTGGTTACCCGCAAAGGAATAAATGTACGCGCCAATCCACTGGCAGGCTCTGCACCCCGGAGTGAAGATCCAGCGGAAGATCGCCGCCGTGCAGAGGCACTGCTGGCCTCAGCCAAAGATCGTCATGAGCATGCCGTAGTCATTGAAGCAGTTGCGGAGGCGCTACGTCCATTATGCCGACAACTATCCGTTCCAGCAGAACCTTCGCTGATTCAGACGCGCACGATGTGGCATTTATCTACCGAAATACACGGGGAGCTGGCAGACGCGGCCACAACGTCACTGGAGCTCGCTTTGGCTCTTCATCCCACACCCGCCATCTGTGGAACACCTGTACAGGCTGCACGGACAGCTATTAAGCAACAGGAGCCGTTCGACCGGGGATTATTTACGGGAATGGTGGGCTGGTGCGACAGTGAGGGCGACGGCGAGTGGGCCGTAACAATCCGATGTGCTGAAGTGGAAGGCACAGCTGTGAAATTGTTCGCTGGAGCGGGCATTGTAGCAGGTTCTACGGCAGAAGCTGAGCTGGCAGAGACTGCTGCCAAGTTCAGAACGATGCTGCTCGCGATGGGTTTGGATTCGACTGTGTCCAGTCAGAAGGAGGAATGAGCAATGCTGTCAGGATATCAGGCTTGGCCTGAGGAAGTTGCAGAGCGTTATCGGCAGGAGGGTTGCTGGGAAGGGATTACGTTTGGGAAAATGCTTCGCCAGCGAGCTGATCTATATGGCAATCGGGTAGCCGTTATTAGCGGTGAACAACAGCTCACTTATGCAGAACTGGATGACCGGGTGGATCGATTGGCTTCTGGTTTATATGCCAAAGGCATACGGCAGCATGACCGGGTTATTCTTCAGCTGCCCAATATTATAGCGTTTGCTGAAGCATGTTTTGCTTTATTCCGCATCGGTGCGCTGCCTGTATTCGCTCTTCCCTTGCATCGAAAGAGCGAAATCACATATTTCGCTCGGTTCTCCGAGGCCGTAGCATATCTGATTCCGGATCAGGATGGCGGATTTGATTATCGCACGTTGGCAGAGGAGGTACAGGCAGAGGTTCCGGGACTTCGGCATATTTTCGTGGCGGGAGAGGCCGGGCCGTTTACAGCATTGGAAGATGTCTATGCAGAACCTGTCACACTGCCGGATGAACCGATGTCTTCGGATGTTGCTTTTCTACAGTTGTCGGGTGGAAGTACCGGATTATCCAAGATGATCCCACGTACTCATGATGACTACATTTACAGTTTACGAAGAAGCGTTGAGGTGTGTGGTCTCAGTCCCGAAAGCGTCTATCTGGCTGCACTACCTGTAGCACATAACTATCCAATGAGCTCACCTGGCATTCTGGGCACGTTGTACGCAGGTGGCACGATTGTGCTGTCACGGGGATCAAGCCCGGATGAAGCCTTTCCGTTGATTATGCGCCATCAGGTAACGATCACGGCGTTGGTGCCGCCGCTGGCTCTCGTCTGGCTCAACGCAGCGGCTGCCCGAGGAACCAAGCTTCCGTCGCTCCAGGTGCTTCAAGTGGGGGGAGCCAAATTCAGTGCAGAGGTGGCGGCACGCGTCAAACCGGTTCTTGGCTGTACATTACAACAGGTGTTTGGGATGGCCGAAGGGCTGGTGAACTACACACGTCTCGACGATTCCGAGCATGTCATTAACCATACACAAGGGAAACCAATGTCACCCTATGACGAGGTGCGGATTGTGGATGACGAAGACGTTGAGGTGGAGCAGGGACAAGCCGGACACCTACTGACACGCGGGCCCTATACCATTCGTGGTTATTACAAAGCCGAGGAACATAACGCCAGATCGTTTACTACGGACGGTTTCTATCGCACAGGCGATATTGCGAGCCTGACGGCTGACGGATATCTCGTTGTCGAAGGGCGGGCGAAGGATCAGATTAACCGTGGCGGGGATAAAGTGGCTGCCGAGGAAGTGGAAAATCACCTGCTGGCCCATCCTGGCGTGCATGATGCAGCATTGGTATCCATGCCCGATGAGTATCTGGGCGAACGCTCTTGCGCATTTATTGTGCCAAGCGGTGAAGCTCCGGGGGTGGCCGAGATCAAGTCTTTTCTACGCAATCGGGGACTGGCCAGTTATAAAATTCCGGACCGGATTGAGTGGGTAGACGCTTTTCCGAAGACACAAGTAGGCAAGGTCAGCAAAAAAGCATTACGTGAGATGTTGACCATCGGGCAACCTGTTTCTAAATAAGAATTCTCAATCACGTTGCACTGTATCGGTTGAACTAACCATTTACACAAGAACGTAGAGGGCAGAAATAACCTGAAGAAGCGAAGCGTTCGCCCAAAAGCTTTCTGCAAGAAAGCTACATCGGAAGCATACGCTATCACCGGATTTCCACCTTTGTAAAATTGAATCAAAAAATCTGGGGGTAACAGCGATCGGAAGATTATTCTGTCATCGGAGTGGCAAGTGTAAACATTCTTTAATTCAACTGATATGGCTGAACGTGATCTGATCAATAAAGCTGAAAAGAGGGATATTCATGGCACTTCCAGTGATTCAACCATATGCAATGCCTGTAGCGTCGGAGCTTCCGGTCAACAAGGTATCCTGGACCCCGGATGCGAAGCGTGCAGTACTTTTGATCCACGACATGCAGAACTATTTCATGAATGCATTTACGGCGGGAGCATCCCCGGCGGTAGAGCTGATTGATCATATTGCACAACTTCGTTCAACGTGTCATGAACTAGGGATTCCCGTGGTCTACTCGGCACAACCGGGTGGGCAGACACCGGAGCAGCGCGGACTACAGCTGGACTTCTGGGGTGCAGGGATCGATGGCGGACCTGTGCAAAAAGAAATTGTTGAATCGCTTGCACCCGCTCCACAGGACATCTTTATGACCAAATGGCGCTACAGCGCCTTCCAGAAGACAGAACTGCTTGAATTGATGGAGCGGCAGGGCCGGGATCAATTGATGGTTTGCGGCATATATGCGCATATCGGATGTCTGATGACGTCAAGTGAGGCATTCATGCGAGACATTCAGGCGTTTCTGATTGCCGATGCGGTTGCTGATTTTTCAGCGGAAAAACATCGTATGGCGCTGACGTACGCGGCAGAGCGATGTGCGGTAGCACTAACGACCGAACGTTCGATTGCGTTGCTGAATGCATCAGCCTCAACCAGAATTGGAGAGGAAGTTACGTCCGAGGTGCAGCAGCAATCAGCATCCACCGCGGAGATTGGGTCTGTCGAGCAAGGACGAGAAGCCGTTGATCATGCAAGGTTGGTAGCATTACGAGCTCAGATTGGCGATCTGTTACAGGAGCAGTCCGATTCCATTGGGGAGCATGACGATCTGATTCAGAACTGGGGAATGGATTCCATTCGCATGATGAGTCTGGCTGAACGTTTTCGCGCGGAAGGAGCAGAGGTTACCTTTGTTGATCTGGCGGAGCAGCCTACACTGGCCGCTTGGGCAAGACTCCTTGATCATGTCCAACCGAAAGTACTGCCGAACGGAGACTACTTTTGAGCGGGGCGGTGCAGACGTCACATCGTCGGAACACAGCTTGGCATTTATCTTCTGCACAGTCTGGCATCTGGTATGCCCAACAGTTGAATCCGGACAACCCGATGTACAACACGGCCGAGTATGTGGTTATTGAAGGTCAGATCCATACGGGACGATTAGAGGAGAGTGTACGCCAGACCGTGATGGAGGCCGAATCGCTGAATATGGTATATGGGGAAAATGAGCAAGGCCCGTGGCAATGTCTGCGCACCAATAGGAATGATTGGACATTCCATGTCATGGATGTTCGTAATCAGGCTGATCCTCATATGGCTGCGCTCAACTGGATGAAGCAGGATCTGGCACGGCCTGTTGATCTGGCAGTTGGTCCACTCTTCACAGAAGCCCTGTTCCGGGTGAGCGAAGATCGGTATTACTGGTACCAGCGCATTCACCATATTGCGATTGATGGGTACGGCGTATCCCTGATCACACGCAGGGTTGCCAGCTTGTACTCTGCAAGCTTTCAGGGAGAGGGTGCGGGACAGATACAGGGAACGGCAGCGTTTGGATCACTGACTTCTGTTCTGGAAGAAGATGAAGCGTACTCAACCTCCACCAGTCGAGAGCAGGATCAGCAGTTTTGGATCGAACGATTCGCGGATGCACCGGATGTGGTCAGTCTGGGTGAAAGTGTTTCGCGTACATCCACCGAGTTCTTACGACAGAGTGCGGTCTTCACGCCGTCACAACGGGAGCAATTGCAAGCAGCAGCGGGAAGGTTCGGTGCGACTTGGCCGGATCTGTGTGTAGCGGCAACAGCGGTCTATGTGCAGCGAATGACAGGGTCCAACGATGTTGTTCTGGCCTTGCCCGTGATGTGCCGATTGGGTTCTGCATCTCTACGTGTTCCGGGCATGGTCATGAATGTGCTTCCGCTCCGCCTGTACCTGAATTCGCAGATGAACTTGTCTGAATTGATGGGACAGATTGTGAAGGAGATTCGGTCGGTACGCAAACACCAGCGATACCGACATCAGGACCTGCGGCGGGACCTCAAGCTTCTGGGAGAGAATCGGCGTCTGTTTGGACCGATGATCAATGTAATGCCCTTCCATCATGAGTTGAATTTTGCAGGCGCACGCGGCATGATCCATAATCTGTCCACCGGTCCAGTGGATGACCTGTCGATTCATATTGTAGACCAGGGACATGGTCATGGACTGGGTATTTCTTTTGATGCGAACCCTTCGATCTATGTGGATTCGGAACTGCGTAATCATCAGCTTCGTTATGTGCAAATCCTGCAATCCATGATGTCAGAAGGGGCAGAAGACATATCGGTTGGACAGATCAACATTCTGCTCCCTGCCGAACGCGAACAAGTGCTGGAAGGATGGAATCAGACGCAACATGCCGTTGCTGAGTGCAATTCAGCAGCGTTATTCGAGCAGCAGGTTCGGCGTACACCTCTTGCAGATGCAATAACATTCGAAGGGTCATTGCTAACCTACGCAGAGCTGAACGAGCGTGCGAATCAACTGGCACATGAACTGATACAGACTTACGGAGTAGGGCCTGAGCAGGTAGTTGGCATTGCCATGCCTCGTTCACTGGAAGTGGTTATCGCGATTGTAGCTGTTCACAAAACAGGAGCAGCCTATCTGCCCCTTGATCCAGATTATCCTCAAGAGCGTCTCATCTACATGTTGGAGGATGCCAAGCCTGCTTGTGTAGTGACGGTGATGAACAACTTCTCTCATATTCCGCAGGCGTCCAGTGTACCGATTCTGGTCATGGATGAACCGGACAGTATACAGGCAGTGAGCGGTCGGTCGGGAAGCAATCCCGAAGATGACGATCTGTCAGGCACGGCTTCTCTGCTCAACCCTGCGTATCTGATCTATACCTCGGGTTCTACCGGTAAACCAAAGGGTGTGGCTGTGACCCATCTTGGATTAGCGAATCTGCTTGAAGATATGAAGACGAGACTACAGGTCGGTCCGCAGGATCGCTGGCTGTCGGTGACCACGATTGCTTTTGACATCTCGGTACTGGAAATCTTCCTGCCTCTGACGACTGGGGCCAGACTGGATATCGCACAAAAGGAAACCATTCTTGATCCGGTAGCACTGGCCAGGAAGATGAGAGAGCAAGAGACGACGATTATGCAGGCTACGCCAACGTTATGGCAGTCTCTGGTTGCGAGCTGCCCGGGAAGGTTCGACGGAGTAACGGTGATTACCGGAGGAGAGGCCTTATCCGAGGAACTGAAGCTTTCGCTGGAGGCGTTGGGGTGTCAGGTCAATAATCAGTACGGGCCAACGGAGACAACCATCTATTCTACAGCTGCATCGCTTAGGAAAGGACATTCAGGCAAACCGTCTATTGGTGGTCCCGTTCGTAACACACAGCTCTATGTGCTGGATCAGAGTATGCAACCTGTCCCTCCGGGTGTAGCAGGGGAATTGTATATCGCAGGAGAGGGACTTGCACGGGGATATTTGGGCAGACCTGATCTGACCGCAGAACGTTTTGTCGCGAGTCCCTTCGGACAGCCGGGCAGTAGAATGTACCGGACAGGAGACTTGGCTAAATGGTTGCCGGACGGTTCCATCGATTATTTGGGACGAGCAGATCATCAGATCAAAATCAGGGGCTTTCGCATTGAACTGGGGGAGATTGAATCCGTCATCTCCAGATATCCGGGTGTAGCACAGGTCACGGTCATGGCACGTGAAGACCAACCTGGGAACCAGCGGTTAGCGGCATATATTGTGGCTGATGCTGAAGATCGTCAAGCTGACATGGATTTGGCTGATATCAGAGCACACGTAGGTGATGCGTTACCGGATTATATGGTGCCTTCTGCCTTCATGCTGCTTCCAGAGATGCCGCTGACACCGAACAAAAAAATCGATCGCAAACGCCTTCCTGTGCCTGCATTGACAACTAGTGCAAACGGAAGGGAGGCACGTACACCGCAGGAGGAGATCCTGTGCAGCCTATTTGCAGAGATTCTGGGTGTAGCTCGCATAGGGATTGATGATGATTTCTTCGAACTGGGTGGACATTCCCTGCTGGCCGGGCGAATTATAGCCCGAGTGCGTGATGTATTCGGAGCTGAATTGAACATCGGCAGTGTGTTTGAATCTCCGACAGCGGCAGGGCTTGCCCGAAAGCTGGATCAGGCGAAGTCCGTCAGACCCGTTATTCAACCTGTTCCGCGTGCGGGTGAGATTCCGCTTTCCTTTGCCCAGCGACGGTTATGGTTCCTTTATTGCCTTGAGGGGGCTAATCCCACCTACAATATTCCGTTGGTTGCACGGTTGACCGGGAAGCTGGATGTGGACGCTCTCCGAAACGCTCTGCAAGATATTGTTGCCCGTCACGAGACGCTGCGCACATTGTATCCGCCAGATCTGGGTTCGGCGAGCCAGCATATCCTCCCTGCATCAGAGGTGACGGTGAATATGAAGCTCACCCGGGCTTTGTCTGAGAAACTGCCCGAGCTGCTGGCAGAAGCGTCACGTTACAGCTTCGAGCTTAGTACCGAGCCGGGTATACGCGCGGAATTGTTCCATACGGATGCGGATGAACATGCATTGCTGTTGCTGATTCATCACATTGCAGGGGACGGATGGTCCTTATCAAGGCTCATCCTGGACTTGTCGGAGGCCTATACTGCTCGTCTGCGTGGGTCCGCTCCGGCTTGGGAGCCGCTACGCATTCAGTATGCAGATTATGCGGTGTGGCAGGAGAGCCTGCTTGGGGATGAGAAGCGGCAGGACAGTCTGATCGCGAGGCAGTTAGCGTTCTGGACTGATCGGCTAGCAGGATTGCCAGAACAAATCACGTTCCCGGCAGACTATGCCCGTCCAGTTGTGTCCAGTTACCGAGGCGGATCGGTGCCGTTTACGATCAGTCAACGTCTGCATGAGCAACTTGCGATAGTTGCCCGTGAGCATAAAGTCAGTCTGTTTATGCTTCTGCACTCCGCGTTATCTGTGCTGCTTACTCGAATGGGTGCAGGGACGGATATTGCGATAGGTACACCGATTGCCGGACGGAGTGACGATGCGCTGGATGATGTCGTGGGGATGTTCATCAATACGCTTGTTCTGCGTACAGACACCTCGGGCGATCCTACTTTCCGAGAGCTATTGGCCCGCGTGCGGGATGCAGATCTTGCGGCTTATGAACATCAGGATTTACCGTTTGAACGGCTGGTCGAAGTGCTGAATCCGCCCCGATCTCGTTCCAAACATCCACTCTTTCAGGTGATGCTGGTGCTTCAAAACACGCCAGATGTTCGTCTTGACCTGCCAGGTGTTGAAGCGGAGACTCGCATCCACGGTTTGGGTTCATCCAAATTCGATCTCACACTTGAACTGACGGAGAAACGGGAGCAGAACGGACTTCCAGCCGGAATTGAAGGTGTACTGGAGTATAGTACAGATCTCTACCGTGAATCGACTGCTGGAGAGCTGGTGGTTCGGTTAATGCAGGTGCTTGAGGATGCCGTACAGCAGACGGATGAACGCATCAGCAGATTTGACCTGGTTACACCTTCAGAGCATGCCCAGCTTGAAAAGGAATGGATATCTTCACCGGATGAAGGTCCACAGCTGACCATAGCCGAGCGTTTTGAAGTGCAGGCAGCCGCTCACCCCAGTTCGGTTGCCCTCCATTGTGAGGATATCCGTATGACTTACAGGGAGCTGAATGCACGGGCTAATCGATTGGCCAGACTGTTGATCGCAGAAGGTGCTGGGCCGGAACAGATGGTGGCTTTAGCCTTACCTCGATCGGTAGAGATGGTCGTAGCCATTCTTGCTGTACTCAAAACGGGCGCTGCCTATCTGCCCTTGGACCCGCATTATCCGGCAGACCGTTTAACGCATATGCTGACGGACGCAGCGCCGAAAGTGTTGATTACAAGTACAGATGTATACGCCCTGCTGCCGCAGATGGCGAATATTGAATGTATCAACATGGACGATCTGCATACCCAGGGGCAATTGGAATCCATGGATGAGCGAAACCCGGCAGACCATGAACGGAACGGACGGGTAACTCCGCTGAGCCCGGCTTACATGATCTATACCTCAGGTTCAACAGGGAAACCCAAAGGTGTCGTGATTCCACATGCGAATGTCATCCGGTTATTGGATGCTACGCAGCACTGGTTCCTTTTTGACGAGAGCGATGTGTGGACGTTGTTCCATTCCTATGCGTTTGACTTCTCCGTGTGGGAAATCTGGGGTCCTCTGTTGTATGGAGGCAGCTTGGTTGTTGTTCCCCATGAGATTAGCCGCTCACCTGGAGCGTTCCTGCGACTGCTCGCCGAAAAGAAGGTAACCGTACTGAACCAGACGCCATCTGCATTCTACCAACTGATGCAGGCTGACAGGGAAAATCCGGTCTGGGGACAGCAGCTTGCGCTCCGCTATGTGATCTTTGGAGGCGAGGCACTGGAGCTGGGACGTTTGGATGACTGGTATGAACGCCATGCGGATGACACTCCAAGACTCATCAATATGTATGGTATTACGGAAACAACGGTTCATGTCAGCTACAAGGAACTGCACGCGGGCAGCGCTGCAGAAGGCGTAAGCAGCTGGATTGGCTGCGCTATTCCAGACCTGCGCGTTTATGTGTTGGATGATAATCTGAAGCCTGTACCGACAGGTGTAACTGGAGAGATGTATGTGGCCGGAGCCGGTCTGGCACGTGGATATTGGGGACGGCCAGATCTCACGGCAGAGCGATTCGTCGCTGATCCTTATGGGCCACCAGGCACGCGAATGTATCGTACGGGCGACTTGGCCAAACGTCTGCATGACGGGTCGCTTGATTATCTGGGACGAGCAGATCAACAGGTGAAAATCCGCGGGTTCCGCATTGAGCTTGGCGAGATTGAGGCTGTACTGGCAAAACATCCGAGCGTGGCTCAGGCTGCTGTTATCGTTCGTGAAGACCAGCCGGGAGATAAGCGTCTTGCCGCTTATATTGTTCCTGCATCGGACAATGAAGCGGAACTGGAAACGCCTGCGTTACGCCGACATGCGGCAGCGAGCCTTCCGGATTATATGGTTCCGTCTGCGGTTGTTTGGATGGACATCCTGCCACTTACGCCAAATGGCAAGCTGGATCGTAAAGCGTTGCCTGCACCAGAGATGCAATGTTCGGTTGATGGCCGAGCACCGCGCAATCCGCAGGAGCAGATTCTCTGTGATCTGTTTGCCGAAGTATTGGGATTGCGGAGTGTGAGTATTGATGACAGCTTCTTCGAACTGGGTGGTCATTCGCTGCTTGCGGTGCGCCTGATGAGTCGAATTCGTGAAGCGATGGGCAAGGAGCCGGGCATCGGCATTCTGTTCGAGACCGCCACGGTGGCTGGTCTGGCCGAGCGATTGGAGATGGGTGCCGATTCCGGGAAAAGCTCGCTTCAAGTGTTGTTACCGCTGAGGACTCATGGGCAGCATCCGCCTGTATTCTGTGTGCATCCGGCGGGAGGACTCAGTTGGTGTTATGCCGGGTTGATGAAACACTTGGGTATGGAGTATCCGCTGTACGGATTGCAGGCAAGAGGGATTGCCGAGTACGAGGTGCTCCCGTCAACACTGGAGGATATGACAGCGGATTACATCCGTCACATCAGGTCTGTGCAGCCCGAAGGCCCTTATCGTTTGCTTGGCTGGTCACTGGGCGGCAACGTGGCACAGGCTATGGCCGTGCAGCTTCAGTCTGAAGGAGAGGAAGTAGAGTTTCTGGCCATGCTGGATGCGTATCCGAGTCACTATCTGCCTATTCGCGGGGAACCAGATGAGGAAGAAGCTTTAACGGCATTGCTTGCACTTGGCGGATATGATCCGGACAGTATTGGGGATGGGCCGCTGGATATGGCAACAGCGATGCGTATTCTTCGTAGCGAAGGCAGTGCACTTGCTAGTTTGGATGAAGAGACGATCATGAAGCTCCGGAAAACCTATGAAAATTCCGTCCGGATCTTGGGGGCTTACACGCCATCCCGATTCGAAGGTGACCTGATCTTCTTCCGTTCTACCATTATCCCCGACTGGTTCGATCCGATTGAACCCGAGATGTGGAATGCATTCATTGGAGGCCAATTGGAACGTCATGATATTGCCTGTCGTCACAAAGATCTTTGTCAGCCGGGGCCATTGGAGGAAATTTGCCGTACCCTGTCCATCCGGCTGGAGATGCTGAACAAGAATCGTAACATTCAACACAAATAGGAGGATAAGCTGATGAGCAACCCTTTTGAACATGAAGACAGCAATTATCTGGTGTTAATGAATGATGAAGGACAGTATTCGCTGTGGCCTGCATCCATTCCGGTACCGGCAGGTTGGACCCTGGTGCTGGGGAAAGCCAAACGACGTGTATGTCTGGATTACATTGCGGAGCAGTGGACAGACCTGAAGCCTCTGAGTCTCTGTGATGAAACGGGGATGCCTGGCATGATTCATGAGGCTGGCAGATGAGGTTTCGTCTGAATCCAAAGGCAATTGTGAGCATTGTCTATGTTCTGGCGATGTTTATGGTTGCCATGGATGCAACGGTCTTAAACGTGGCGCTGCGAACCATCAGTAACGAACTGGGTATTCCGCCGGCTGCTGCCGGTACCTTAAATGTAGGTTATTTGGTGAGTTTGGCAGTATTTTTGCCTGTCGCCGGCTGGCTTGGTGACCGATGGGGCACGAAACGGGTTTTCCTGTCGGCGCTGACACTGTTTACGGTGTCCTCTGCGCTGTGTGCCACAGCTGATCAACTAGGCACGTTGACATTTTTCCGCATTTTGCAGGGAGCAGGGGGCGGTCTGCTTACACCTGTGGGGATGGCGATGCTGTTTCGGACCTTTCCACCGCAGGAACGGGCCAAGGTATCTCGCATGTTGGTGCTGCCCATTGCCCTTGCTCCAGCCTTAGGGCCGATTGTGAGCGGATTGATCGTGGATCAACTGTCATGGCGCTGGATTTTCTATGTGAATCTGCCTGTTGGTATTCCAGCCGTGATCTTCGGCATGCTGTATCTGAAGGAGCACCGAGAACAGGAAGCAGGTCCTTTGGATCTGCCGGGGTGGTTATTATCTGCACCGGGACTCGCACTGATGATGTATGCGCTCAGTCAGGGGCCGCTGCGAGGCTGGACGTCACCGCTTATTATGGGAGCGGGCTTTGCAGGTATTCTGCTGCTGACGTTGCTCGTCGTGGTCGAGCTGCGCGCCAAGCAGCCGTTGCTTGATCTGCGTTTGCTGAAGCACCGACTGTTACGTTATACAGGCTTGGTATCCGTATGTGGGGCAGCCGGATTGCTGGGCATGCTGTATGTGTTTCCATTAATGTATCAAAATGTACTACAGGCCTCTGCGTTGGAAACAGGACTTACCACATTCCCAGAAGCGCTGGGACTGATGATTGCTTCTCAGCTTGTCCCTTGGACTTATCCGCGGCTGGGCCCGCGAAAGCTGATCTCGATGGGTTTGATCTGTACGGCAGTCATTTTCATCACGCTTAGTCAGATCACAGTGGATACGAACCCGTGGTTCATTCGTTCATTATTGTTCGGTGTGGGAATTTTCCTGGGACAGACGGTAGGGGCGGTACAGATCGCTGCATTCGCCCAGATTCCTCCTGCATCCATGGGGAGAGCTTCTACTTGGTTCACGGTACAAAATCGTCTGGGATCAGCCATCGGCATGGCTTTACTCTCTGCTGTTCTGGCAGGTGTAGGTACAACAACGGTGACTGCTACAGGCGCGATGGAGTCGAATATGTTGGCGTACCGTTTGGCTTTGCTGGGGGCAGCAGCATTTCTGCTCATCGGGCTGTGGTTTGCCCTGAAGATCCGGGATGCTGACGCGGCAGCCACGATACGAAAGACGCCAGCTGGAGGATTGTTTGGCAAGTTGAATCGTTCATCGGCTGTGAGTTCTGAATCGGTGGTACAGCAAGAAGGATAGGATTGAGTTTGCGAATGAAGCAACGAAAGACAAGTAGACGGTTCTACCTGATAGGGTTTTGATAAAAAAAAGCGAGTCATACGGGACGTGGTTCATTTGTCGCCGGATTGACTCGCTTTTTTTTGGGTTGGTTAGTTAATTGGTTAGTCACTTATTTATTTGCAGGATTTGCAGGAAGAGGTGAGAGATTCTAACGAATCTATCACCTCTTAATAGAGGATTTTTAGTGTTTTGGGAAAACTAACCAACCTCAGATACCTTATTGTTGCAGAATTCGGCAATATCAACGTGAAAAAGGACATATTAGAGCATATAGGGTGCGTAGGGTTCCTTAGAATGCCAGACCTGTGTAATTGAAGCCCATAAGGCGTGTCAGGTTCGTTAGGGCATGAACCCAATCTTAACCCCGACCCCCAAAACCCGGCCCTAAACCCCAAGCCTGAAAACCAAATCCAAACTATACTTCACGATCCCCTAATAAGCCGCAACTAGCCGAACACTACATCAACTCCGTATATAGACCCTCCAAGGTTACAATCTTGGGCTGGCTTGGCAGCTCTCCCCCAGCCGAACATGCCGCAAGCATATGCCCATCGTCCAGTCGCTGACTGAGAAAGCGATATGCCCCGGCTTGCTCGCAATACCAAACTCCGCCCTCATCCGGCAGGATGGCGAAGGAGTCCAGCGGTATGGACAACCCCATACCCACTGCCTTGATATAACTTTCCTTCAGCGTCCATAGACGGTAGAAGGTATTCAGCCGACGATCGTCAGGCGTGGCGGACAAGAACTGGCTCTCCGTTGGAGAGAAGAAACGTTCTGCAATCTGCATGTCAATGGGGGCTATTTTCTCGACGTCCACACCCAGTTCATCGGTACCGCCGGAGATCAGAGCAATCCAGTCACCAGAATGGGAGACGTTGAATTGTACATCCGAATGCTGGCTGAGGGAAGGTTTGCCGTAGGGATTACGGGTAAAAGAAAGCTCAGCTGGCCTTAGGCCAGTTAACCTGCTCAAAGTCACACGAGTCAATATTTCTCCCAACACGGAGCGATACGCATCAGCCTGACGAACAAAACGTGAAGCCTGGGTGCGACGCTCTGCCGAGACTTGGGACAGAAAATGATTCCAGTATGCCTCAGGCATTACTTCTGGAACTTGGAGTACACGAATCGTTATCATCATTTATCACCTAAGGACGTATTCGGCGTGGATCAGTAGCTTTCCTTTATATGGAACAATCCCTTATGTGATTTCTATTTAAGTGCTCCCTATACGGATGCTTAATCAAGATAATTATCCTGTTTTCCATATCGTGTTAAGGCCTCAGGTTCTGCATCTTCCTCTTTATGCTTCTTGCGCTTGTTTCCATTCCGTATGCGCAGCCTGCACTCGTTCCCACATGTCCTGGCATTCCAGTTCGCTGTAATTCACCAAGGGTTCATGGAATATTTCAGTTAATACGTTACGCCATTCGGTATAACTCTGAATTTCCGTTTTCCGAATTCCTTCGATATCATGTGTTCGGAGCATACATCCTCGTAGTTCGTGACTGCGGTTCTCATTCCGCTGACGAAGCAAAAATACATTATGCCAAGGGGATTCGGCCGCCCGACTGTAGAATTCATGTTTCGGTATGAACTCCCCCAGATCGTGAACTGCTTCAGGAGCATAGTCGACGCCTTCACTTGGCCCATTCGGTTCGTACTCAAGCCGCCATCCCCCAGCAGCAACAGATGATGGCATCAGTTGGTATGTGAATGGAGCGGAACCATGGGTTCCATAACGAAGTGGCAGAGGTTCAAAGGGCATTCCACCAAGACCTACATCCACAATCCAGCGTTCAATTGTTGGATCGGCATCCGGCAGAAGGACAGACAGACCGAGATGGAATGAATTCACGCGGGGTTGTTCCCCATGAGGCTGTACTCCGCCACGATGCCAATCAACCGTATAACCCAGCGAGCGGAGAAGAACACTAAATGCACCGTTTAGATGAAAGCAGTAGCCGCTGCGCCCCTGTAATATGAGCTGAATTGATTCTTGAAGACTGATTCCTACAGGACGACCTGCAAAAATATCGACCGTTTGCCACGAAAGATATTGCACATGTGTACGTTGGAGTTCAATTAAGTATTCCAGCGTAGGTTTCTTTATATCATTCATGCCAATCCGTTTCAGATAGGCCTGTATTTCAGATGGATTTAATATAACGTTCATTCAGATCACCTCAGGATATATATTGGGCTGCAAGCAATGGTTATAAACTTCTGCTGCCCTGAGTTCATTGTAAGAGTCAACGGGTGAAAGCAACATCGTCAATTAAGCTAATTGTAACGGTACAATTAGTAGGACAGCTCTGAAAATCATTCAAGAGGTAATCATGATTTTGATGGTAGTGAAATACAATATATGGATGAGCTATTTCTTTTTCTGGGGTATGCTAACCCTTTGGAGTGGATATAGGTTAGAATATAGATAGATAGCAGGATTAGGAGATGGAAAAATGGCTAATGAAGAAGTGATTTTGACACAGGAAGGCTTGGAAAAGCTGGAGGACGAACTGAGGGAATTGAAGACAGTGAAGCGTAAGGAACTGGCTGAGCGTCTGAAACTCGCGATCAGTTACGGTGACCTGAAGGAAAATAGTGAGTATCATTCAGCCAAAGATGATCAGGCCTTTATGGAGACACGGATTCTGATCGTGGAGAAGATGCTGAAAAACGCCAAAGTCATCACATCCGAGAATATGGATGCTACCAAAGTGGGTGTAGGTTCCACTGTATTGCTCAATGATATCGAATTCGCTGAGAAGATTGAATATAAATTGGTTGGTCCTGCTGAGGCTGATGTAGCAGATAATAAAATTTCCTATGAGAGTCCACTTGGCAAAGAACTGATGGGCAAAGAAGTGGGCAGCGTCATTCATGTTAATGCTCCGATGGGTGTTATCAAATATGAGTTGCTTGAAATAAGAGTTTAATTTTAAAAGAGAGGTGTTCCCCAGTCATCAAAGTGGCTGAGGGACACCTCTTTTTCGCTCTAATGGGTTTTGAAAGGTTGGAAATATGGTTATGTTATAACTCCATACGGTTGGCCTGACAGAATTTATCACATACTGTGTTTAGGGAACTTATGAGAATGAAGATGATCGAGTGTTTTTATATGTAAAAAAATAACATTTCGACAAATTTCGAATTTCGAATGACCTGACAAGGTCAGTAGTATATAATTACGGGAAAACTTTAAAGTGATGGAGTAGATACAATGAATTTTAGTAAGCCTAATCGAAATCAAGACAACGCTGGCAAAGGAGAGCGTTTTTCCCAAGCTGGATTTATCCTGGCAGCCATTGGTAGTTCGGTTGGTCTGGGCAACATGTGGAAATTCCCGTACATTACGGGTGAGAACGGAGGAGCTGCGTTTTTCCTGCTCTTCATCGTCTGTTTGCTGCTCATCGGTCTGCCAGTGCTCCTGGCTGAACTTGCGATTGGTCGCAGTGGACGAGGTAGTGCTGCTACTGCTTTTATCAAAGCAGGTGGACATAAGGGTTGGCTCGCAGCCGGATTGCTGCAAGTATTAACGCCATTTATCATTCTGTCCTTTTATGTCATTATCGCGGGCTGGACATTGCAATATGCAGTGACTTCCTTCAGTGGAACATTGTTTAATAATCCGGATTATGCTGGACAATTCGGCTCCTTTGTAAGCGGGTATTTGCCGATCGTTTGGCAGCTGGTTGCAGTTCTGATTACAGGCTGGATTGTTGCCAAAGGCGTTTCGAACGGAATCGAGAAGTTCAACAAGGTACTGATTCCGGCAATGTTGGTTTTGCTTATTATCCTGATGATTCGTGCTGTTACGTTGCCAGGTGCAGGGGCCGGGGTTTCCTTCTTCCTGAATCCGGATTTCTCGCAGCTGACAACGGAATCTGCACTGGTGGCGCTTGGACATGCCTTCTTCTCCCTGTCACTCGGGATGGGTATACTGGTGACTTACGGTTCGTATGTGGATAAAAATCAATCTCTCGGTGCAGCGACCGTCGCTGTTGGTGCCGGTGACCTCATCTATGCATTCATTGCTGGTCTGATCATCTTCCCAACGACATTCTCGTTCGGTATTGCACCGGACCAAGGGCCGTCACTCATCTTTGTGGCTCTTCCGGCAGCATTCTCAGCTATGCCGCTTGGATTCCTGTTTGGCGGATTGTTCTTCATCCTGCTCGCTATTGCGGCTTTGACGTCAGCCGTGTCCTTGCTGGAAGTCCCGGTGAAGTATTTCATGGAACGTCTGTCATGGAGCCGTAGTCGTGCGGTATGGATTATCTCGCTAGGGGTCTTTATCGTGGGGCTTCCTTCGGTACTATCGCTCGGTTTGCTGCCTGAATGGACGATTGGATCGAAGAGCGTGTTCGACTGGATGGACTTTGTCGCATCCAACATCCTGTTGCCTGTAGGTGGACTGCTTGTGACGATCTTTGCCGGATACTTCTGGAAAACGGCTGCTGAAGCTTCCGGTTTGCGTTCCGGATGGTTCCGTGTGTGGCTGTTCATGCTGCGTTACGTGGCTCCGATCCTGGTTCTGCTGGTTCTACTGCACACATCCGGTATCATTCACTTCTAAATGTGAAGGCCCGATAGGGTTAAATATGGTCTGTTGTGCAGATTTACCATGGATAAAACCTCTTGGAATAAATGCAAAAGCCCTTGTTTTCCCTCGTCAATTTTGGGACAATACGGAGTAGAGGTTTTTTGGGTAGGACCGATAAGCCATATGCTTTTTTGCGAAAAGAGGATTATACAATGAACAAATCATCCATATATGGATTAACATTAGAGCAATTACGTTCCTGGCTGCCGGAGCATGGACAGAAGAAATCCCGTGCATCCCGGATTTGGGAATGGTTATACCAAGAGCGTGTGCATGATTTCCCGGCGATGTCCGATGTCCGTCAGGAATGTCTGGACGTTCTCTCCGAGCATTTCACCATGAACTCGCTGAGCGAACATGTGAAACAGGAATCGGCAGATGGTACCGTGAAATTCCTGCTTCGAATGCAGGACGGCAACCTGATTGAGACGGTATTGATGCGGCAAAAATACGGACTGACTGTCTGTGTGACCACACAAGTCGGCTGTAATATTGGCTGTAGCTTCTGTGCGAGCGGTCTGATCAAGAAGAGCCGTGACTTGACTGCTGGAGAGATTGTCGAACAGATTATGCATGTGCAGCGACATCTGGATGCAGCGGGACAAGACGAACGGGTAACCAACGTGGTTGTGATGGGTATTGGTGAACCATTCGATAACTTCCAGCACATGAGTGATTTCATCGAAGTCATCAAGGATCGCAAAGGACTGGCACTTGCCGCCAAACGCATAACGGTGTCCACGAGTGGCCTTCCGGACAAAATCAAGGAATTTGCAGACAGCAGTCTGCAGGTCAATCTGGCGATCTCCCTGCATGCGCCTAATAATGAACTGCGTACGCACATCATGAAGATTAACCGGGCTTTCCCGATCGAGCAATTAATGGATGCAGTCGATTATTATCTGGCTACGACGAACAAACGCATCATGTTCGAGTATATCCTCCTGCGTGATGTTAACGATCAACGTGAGCATGCCGCGGAGCTTGCTGAACTGTTGTCCAGTCGCAGAAGTATGGTCAGTGTGAATCTGATCCCATACAACCCGGTGGATGAGCACAGTCAGTATCAACGGAGTACTGAGGAGTCGATTCTGGGCTTCTATGATACGCTCAAAAAGAACAACATTAACTCCACTGTCCGTATGGAACATGGTACGGATATCGATGCTGCTTGCGGACAGTTGCGCAGTAAACAAATGAAGAACAACACTGCCGAATCAGAGCCAGACCGTCTGGCACTGGGCTAAGACACAACGCGTAGCTGGCAAGTAAGTTAGGATACCTAGTTGTTATATTCAGAGTCTGTACTTACCATATACCGTTGTTGGGTTGCGAATGAATGTGTTGCCTGAATACAAAACGCCTCTGTACATCACTGAGAAGTGATAACGGAGGCGTTTTTGGAATACATTATTTCAGTTTTTTGGTCATCAACAGATGGGGAATGCCATCTTCCATAAATACGTCCGATGCAGGTGCATATCCGAGACGTTCATAGAACCCGGAGGCTTGTACCTGGGCGTGCAATTTGGCTTTCTCGAGTCCGTCGGCAATGGCCATCTGCTCCAGCTTGTCGATCAGCACACGGCCCAGGCCATGTTTGCGGTAATCGAGCATGACACAGATCCGTTCCAATTTGGCGACCTGCTCAACAACGCGCAGTCTGGAGGAGGCAGCAGGTACACCGTCTACGTAGAGCAGAATGTGGCGCGCCTCGGCGTCTAATGTATCATAAGCGTCGAATTCATCCGCTGCGGGTACGCCTTGTTCTTCGACAAAAATAGCGGTACGGATGGCGAAGCAGGCATCGAGCAATTCCTGATTATTAACTTCAACAATCGTTGTATTCATGAATGTTTCTCCTTTGGACGATAGTAATCATATCCGGGCATGATAAACTGGTATATGGCATAATCATTGCAGCCGTTCCTTGTGAGTATCATGGTTAAAATTTAATCCAATTTAACTGTAGTTATATCACTATTTATGTTGTGAATGCAACAATTTTATAAAAGGGCGTGAGCGCATTGACTGATAAAAAAGAAGTGTTGCGTGAAATTGGCATGATTGCCCGCTGTCTGGATTCGATCAGCAATGTCGAATTTCAGCATCTGAACCTGTCCCGTGGACAATATCTCTACCTGTATCGCATCTGTGAGAATCCGGGAATCATCCCGAATCAGCTCGCTGAACTGATCAAAGTGGATCGCACGACTGCTGCCAGAGCGATTAGCAAACTCGAATCCGATGGATTTATTGTCAAACAGTCGGCAATAGACAATAAGAAGAACAAGTTGTTATATCCGACAGAAGCTGGCCTGAAAGCATGGGAATTCATTCGTAAAGAGGGAGAGCATTCCGACCAGGTGACGCTGGACGGCTTTACGGATGAAGAGATAGATACGGCGGTTAAACTTCTCCGCCGAATGCGCCACAACATCGAGGTAGACTGGAAATTTGTCAAAAAGGGCGGACGGCGGTCCTACATGAATATCTCAGAATGAACAATACCTCTATCCTTGCCCCCTACATCCCAGACCCTAGCCGAACCGATCTCAAGGAGCAGAGTCATTATCTCACAATAGCAAAAGTACAGGAGGGAATCATGAAGAGAATGAACCGGAAAACAGTAACGTGGTTGGTCATAATGGTGGTCAGTATTGCAGCAGCGTTCATTATTTTCATGAAGGAGCGGTTCGTGATGAATGAATTATCCCCTACAGTATCCTTTGTCCAAGAGCATATGACCAATCCCAATGGTTTACTTGCGTCCTATTTGCAAGATGCCACATCCGAAAAAGCGGATATCGTAGCAGGCAGAGAGGTTTTATCTGAATCACTTGGTCTTTGGATGCAATATGCTGTAGCGAAGAACGATCAGGCGTTATTTGAGCAAAGCTATGAGCTGCTGACGACCTATTTCCTCATGCCGCAAAAATATATTGCCTGGAAGCTGGATGCTGAGGGAAAATCTCACGTGACCACCAACGCACTCGGTGATGATTTCCGAATTGTCGGTGCCTTATTAAAGGCAGCAGATCAATGGCAACAGGGAAGAGAAGCCAAACTGGCAACAGCCTCGGATATTTCCCGTACACTGACGCAGTCGGTTCAGAATAAAGGATATTATGTTGATTTTCACGATTTTGGCAATGGTTACTCCGCGGATATGTTAAGCCTGGTTTATGTGGATCTACCGTCTCTCCAATTAATGGAGAAGCATGAAATGCTGGAGCCGGGCACATATGCCAAGTACGAATCCATGTTGAAGAGTATGCCGGATGACGGGATATTTTATCCGAAAACATTCAATGTGGGGACGAAAGAGTATACATATGATGACACAGTGAATCTGATTGATCAGTTGATCGTAGCGAACCATCTAACTGCGACCAGCCGTAAACCGGACAAGCTCATTGCTTTTTTAAAAAAAGAATTCAATACCCGTCATCAGCTGCCGGGACAATATAAGCGTAGTACTCGCACACCTGCGGTATCTTACCAATCTCCATCCGTATATGGACTCGCGATGTTGCTTGCGGTTCAATCAGGTGATCCAAAATGGGCGAAACAGCTGTATAAGCATATGATCAGCATGCGTAGTCTGGACGCCAGTTATCCAGGCGGATATGTATTTAGTGGAAACACACATATGTTTGATAACCTGTTTCCTTTGCTTGGGGAAACTGAATTACAGAAGTTACTTAAAAAGTAATAAAAATGTCGTTTAATATATTCAACAATGTGTTAACATAATGTTTGTCTATTCATGTCATATATTGTTTACTCGAAATATCACTAACCAATCTACTGGAGAGAAGAAACCTATGAGGAATAAAGCACCCATCCTTCGTATTGCATGGGGATATGCGAGTTTGATTGGATTAGCCGTAATCCAGCAGCTCATTGTCTATCTTAAGATTTATATGAATCAGAGTTATACTACACTGGATGTGGTGTTTAGCATTGTGTCGCTTGGAGCGCTGATCCTGGGTTTTGTGATACCTGTCGGGGTATCTGTCGTCGCCGGATTTATCTATTTGGTCTCTTATTTTGTGTGGCTTGTTACCTACGCGGATGTAAGTGTACTTACGTTCTCTTGGTGGCTGCTCATTCCAGCCAATGTGGCTGTGGCTGCTTTTATCAAGGCAAGTCTTGTACGCAATGCGCGTGTCATGGAGCGTCTGCAGGAGCTTCAGGAGCGTAATCCGGAGATTGATCTGGATACCTCCCTGGGCAATAAGGATGCACTTGCGGATACGCTTGTTAAGCAAAGTAATCTAGCCAGACGTTATTCGGAGCAATACGGATTCAGCATGGCGATGTTCAAGATCGAGTTTTTGCCGTTGGTACTGGAATCACTCGGTTCCGTACGTTATGCACAGTTCCTTCTTGAACTATCCACTACCATACAGAAGCAGATTCGGTTTGAGGATTATAAATTTTTTGTGGATCGAGGACGTTTTGTGATTATCTGTCCAATGACCAATGTGGAGTACTTGCCCATCCTGACACAACGGATCAAAAAAGCCATGATGGATCTGCAAATCATCGATAAAAAGGGAAATGAGTTGCAGACGGTTATTCGATCGGGTGCACTGGTATTTCAGAAGGAACAATTCAGTAAGTATGAGGATATCGATGCTGTTATTGCGGCACTGGAACGGAACACAGAGACAGATCTCATTGGTGAATACATCTAGATGCTATGGGGGAGGAGTATTTCTGTGAATTATTTAACATGGTTTGTTCCATTATGTATTGTAGTTAGCAGTTTCTTTGCCATTACGATTCTTATCTTAACCTTTGCGACTCTTCGTTTTCGAGGGAAAATTAACAGGAAATATGATCGGAGGAAATTGAATGGCTGATTTCCTGCTGTTGATGTCCATCCTCAGTATTTGGATATCCGTCACCGAGTCGATTGTCATTATGGCTGGAGCTATTCGTTTCATTAACAAACAAGAAAAAAAGGGAATTCAAATTCCTGAAAATATGGATGATTACCCCACTGTGACTGTCATGGTGCCTGCGCATAATGAAGGGGTAGTTATCGTGTCTACCGTTGAGCATATATTGCGTCTGAACTACCCTGAGCACAAAGTTCAAGTTATTGTTATTGCAGATAATTGTACAGATAGTACAGCAGAGCACCTGAAGGAACTCAAGGCCAAGACGAGTTATGCAGATCGTGACTTTACCATTCTGGAGCGTACCGGTACAGGTGGGAAGTCGGGAGCTTTGAATGATGGCCTTGAACTGGCGTGGGGAGAATGGATATGTATCTATGACGCAGATGCGGCGCCTGAGCGGAATGCATTGATGTTTTTGACACAAAAAGCATTGGAAAACCCGGAGAAGTATGGTGCTGTATTTGGTCGAAACAAAGCTCGTAATCGGGGTCAAAATTTTCTCTCCCGTTGCATTAATCTGGAACTTGTAACGGTCCAACGTGTTCACCATACGGGGCTATGGGAGTTATTCAAACTGGGCACGATTCCTGGTACGAACTATATTATCAAGGCAGCACTGATCCGTGAGATTGGTGGATGGGACCCTGATGCGATCACGGAAGATACGGCCGTGTCGTTTGATATTCTTACTCGGGGTCAGCTTATTGCATTAGCGCCACAAGCAGAGGCTTACCAGCAGGAACCTGAGCAATTATCGGTATATATGAAACAGCGCGAGCGCTGGTCCAAGGGAAATTACCAGGTTGTTATCGACAATGTGAAGCATTTATTTGACCGTACTAGCTGGAGAATTAAACTGCATGTTCTGTACTATGCTGCAAGTTATTTCTGGTTTATGATCGCTATTATTGTATCGGATATTATTTTTGTCTCGAATCTAGTGTATCAGGTTATTGCATTATTTAATCCGAATGTCATTTCTCCCTTCCAGTTCTCAGGGGATGTTTACGTGTATCTCGTAATAGCATGGGCATTAATGTACTACATTTATGTACTACAAATTAATCTCGCACTCTCAGCAGATATTGGGCAAAGCAATACGCAGAATTTTATTGTGGCCTGCATCTCCTATTTCACATATGCCCAGTTATTTCTGGTCATATCCGTCAAAGCATTTATCTCGCTTATTGGAGATAAGCTATTCCGGAGAGAAACCAAATGGTACAAAACGCAGCGTTTTGGCTGAGAAACATCAACTTATAAATGAAGGGCTGTTTTCTGGATTCGTTCAGAAGGCAGTCTTTTTTACTATGGAAAGATTGGTTGGCATTCTGTATACTCATACAGGCTGTAAAGAGGATCATGCTTACCCGAAACGGAGGGTCATGGAATGAATGACAGAGGATCAGACTTTTACGATGATGAGGCGAATTTCGAGAAGTATATGGAACGTCGCAAGTGGCAGGAGAACGCCAATGATACATTGGAAAAGCCGGTGATGCTGGAGTTGATCGGAGATGTAACCGGCAAGAATATACTGGACCTTGGTTGCGGGGATGCAAGGTTCGCCGCAGAATTGCTGAGTCGGGAGCGCGAAGGTGCGACGTATACGGGAATTGAGGGTTCGGTGAATATGATTCAGGCAGCTAACGAATCCGTAAAAGGATTGAATGCCCGGATTGAACAAGCGTTCATGGAAGATTGGACCTACCCGGCCGAAGTGTACGATCTGGTGATATCGAGACTGGCTGTCCATTATATTGAGGATGTGGAGGGCCTGTTCCGCAATATATACGATACGTTGAAAGAGAACGGGACATTCGTATTCTCCGTAGAACATCCTGTGATCACGTCCACACTGCAACCTTCCGGGACACGAACGGATTGGGTTGTTGATCAGTATTTTGTGGAAGGATTCCGTGAGCAGCAGTGGCTGGGCGGTTCTGTGAAAAAGATGCATCGGTCCATTGAATCCTATTTTATGGCATTGCAGCGGGCGGGGTTCCGTGTAGAACATTTGCGCGAGTCAACACCACAGCGTGCCCATTTCATAAACGAGGAAACCTATCTGCGCAGGCAGCGTATTCCATTGTTTCTGTTCCTGGCTGCCCGGAAATAGATCGCGGTGAAGAAACAGATGGAATAGCTGAGTTATACTCAAAAAGTAGAAAGTTCTACACAGAAAACGGTGGATAACACTAGATATAGCATTGAAAAGCCCAAAATCTATCCACATGTGGATAAGATATTGGGCTTTTACTGTTAAGTTTCTGCACCTATGCTGCGTGTGCTGTGTATAACCACGTAATTATGAATCCGCCGCAGCTCTGACATAGACACGTTCCCCGTGCCGATCAACTTCCACAGGGGCCTCGAAGAAGTTGCTCAGCACTTCGGTGTTCATCAGATCGCTCGTTAGTCCGCTATTCACGATTTCACCCCTACGAAGCAGGAGACTGTGACCGAACACGGGCAATATTTCCTCGGTATGATGGGTGACATAGATGAGTGAAGGGGTGTCTGGACGCTGTGATAATTCACGGATGCTATCCAGCAGTCGCTCTCTTGAGAACAGATCCAGTCCATTGCAAGGCTCGTCCAGAATGAGTACGCGCGGATTGGCCATGAGTGCTCGGGCAATAAGGAGTTTCTGTTTCTCACCTTGAGAACAGGTGCGATATTCACGATCCCACAGGTGCTGACAGCCCAGCGTTCGCATCAATTCCTGTGCCTGTTCCAGATCATCATCCGATAGCTTGTCATACAAGCCAATGGTGGCATGTTTGCCGCTGATTACGACATATTGTGTGCGATCCGTGCCGTACAATTTCTCTTGCAGAGATGAACTGACCCAGCCGATGGATTTGCGGAGCTGTCTCAGATCTACATCGCCATATTCATGGCCCAGCACGGATATCCTGCCTTCCGTCGGCCAGAGATACCCGGTGATCATGTTCAGGAGTGTTGTTTTGCCCGAGCCATTCAGGCCAAGCAACGCCCAGTGTTCTCCGTCATTAACCTGCCAGCTTACATCGTTCAGCAGGGTAAGAGGTCCCCTTTTCCAAGTGACATGCTGTACATCAATAATCATGTGTTAATCCCTCCTTCTGTTATCCTCGTTTGTCCTAGGTGTATTGTAGTCACAACATCAGTGAGGTTTCAACGGTTATCCCGCTGTTCTTGGTTGGTCCTTGCGCAGTAATACGGCACACACACCAAGCAGTGGCAAAAACGAACATAACTTGATAACAAATGCAACGCTGGTCACATCAATTAAGGAACCCAGCACCACCGAGCCAAGTCCAGCCATTCCGAATGACAAGCCAAAAAATAACCCGGATACCGTTCCAATATGACGAGGAAGCAGCTCCTGTGCATAGACAATGATGACGCTGAAGCCGGACATCAGGATTAGTCCAATCATTCCGCACAACAGCATGGACAAGACGGGTCCTGCATAAGGCAGCAACAGGGAGAACGGTGCAGTGCCTGCAATGGAGAACCAGATCATCGGTTTGCGTCCATAGCGATCAGCGAGGGGGCCGCCGAGCAAGGTTCCGACCATGCCTGCGAATTGCAGAATAAACAGACAGATCTGTGCCTGGGAGAGCGGCAAGTCATATGCATCCGCGTAATAGAAGGCATAATATCCGGTCATGCCAGCAATATATACGAATTTGGAAAACAGCAGCAGGATAAGAATGCCCATTGTAAAAGCGATGAATCCGCGGCTTACAGGTCGAGCTACTGGCTCTGCGCCGCTTGATTTTAGAGGCTGTTGCTGACGAATGCGAGTCTCGGCAAGCTTGTCTCTGTACCAGCGACTGACAACAGACTGAATCAAGATACCGATCAGGGCAAAGCCCATCAGCCACAGAAAACTACGCTGCCCATGTGGCAGCAGGATGAAAGCGACCAGTAATGGAGCAATAGCCTGTCCCGTGTTGCCTCCCACCTGGAAGATTGACTGCGCCATTCCGCGTCCACGGCTGGCCGCCATATGAGCCACACGTGAGGACTCAGGGTGGAGGATGGATGAGCCTATGCCAATCAATGCTGCAGAAACAAGCAGCATCCATAACTCGGAAGACAAGGCTAAGCCGAGCACACCGATCAGTGAGAATAACATGCCTCCGGGAAGCAGAATCGGCATGGGTTTGCGATCTGACATATAACCGACCAGGGGCTGAAGGACGGATGCAGTAATATTCAGGGTGAAGGCAATCCAACCCATCTGGGCGAAACTGAGCTGCATGGTTTGCTGAAACAGCGGAAAAGCAGATGGAACCACGGTCTGCATCGCATCATTCAGCAAATGGGCGAAGCTGACTCCGGCGAGTGCCCAATTGGCGGAAGAGTTGATTTGCATTTTGCTTAAAGTGGCCTGAGCCATGGGAGATCACCTCGAATTATTTTTTTCTATGATAAAAGATACGGTCAGGCATTGTCTTTGTGAAAAGTGCTTGGAAAGTGAGCACGATTTGCTATAATGTCAGCAGGTGAGGAAACGATGGAATTAAACATGACGTTAAATGGGTTGGAATTATGGAAAGCTACCGGAGGGTTCGCGAATGAACCTCATGTGCATGATGACTGGTATCAGCTAACGTTGCCGGTCAGAGGCCAATGTCATCTGGTACAGGAACGGCACGCATACCCTCTGAACGCAGGCAAGGGGATTATTGCTCATCCTCAGACTGAGCATTATTTTGAGATAGGGTCGGATTCGGCTGTCATCGTGATCAAGTTCCGTAAGCCGCCTTTAGGTAGTTTAGAAGGTGCGGAGATTAGTAGCGGACAAGCTGAGTTTCGACCCACCCATACTTTTGATCCAACGGAGATCAGCAGTCTGTTCCGAGGCTGGAACTCCATTTTGTTAGATGACATGCCGGATTCGCTCCAAGTACAGGAAACAGAAATGGCGGTCGAGATGTATCTAAGACGCATGTTGATGGGGCAGGAAAATGGAAAAACGGTTGCAGATAATGGTCCATGTATGGACCCTCATCTCCGCCGCGTGCTGGATTACATTCACAGTGCCTATACGGGTCCAATGGATATTGATTCGATGGCGATGGTCGCGCATCAGAGCCGATATCATTTCATGCGCTCTTTCAAGACTCTTACGGGAAAGACACCGTATCAATATTTATTAAATTTGCGTGTAGAAGAAGCGTCCAGAAGGCTCCGCCTTACGACGGATTCGGTAACCACCATCAGTTATGAACTGGGATTTTCCAGCGTCAGTCAGTTTTACAGAGCGTTTCAGCGAGTATATGTTATGACACCGATGGAGTATCGGAATCAAGTGTAGATTATCAATACAGTCTCGCGTATGCGAGGCTGTATTTAGTGCGTTGCAGCATGTCACTGATTTTTGTTGTTGCCAAACAATGGAGACTTTGCTAAGATGGGAAAAAGTTTATGTAAGCGTATACATTTAATTTAAAATTACAACGTTGTAATTATGGTTTTAACAATTGATTCAAAAGAAAGAACTACAATGTAAGGAGGACTATTTCGATCAAGAATCTCTTTTTACGCAGAATATTATAGGTTGTTACCAAAAGTGGATGGGATGAATAACAAATACGTCAGTGAAATGGCAGTTCACTTTTATTCAAAAATTCAAACGTTGTAATTATGTGGCGAAGGGGAGTGTTTCACGTTGAAAAAACGCATGTCTACGCTGTTCAGCCTGATCAGACGAGATAAGTATTTACTGCTGATGTTTTCACCTATCTTCCTGTATTACCTCATCTTCATGTACCTTCCGATGCCTGGCGTGTTGTTGGCATTTCGTAATTTCCTGCCGGGTCAGGGCATGCTCAGCGGGGAATGGGTGGGACTGCGCTGGTTCGAACAGTTCGTGAATTCCATTTACTTCTGGCGACTGCTGCGCAACACGTTCTTGCTTGCATTTCTGCCACTCCTGTTTGGCTTCTCGATCCCCATTCTGTTCGCGGTCTGCATTGTGGAGATCAAGAACCGAACTTTCAAACGATTTGCCCAGACGGTTACCTACCTTCCTCACTTCATCTCCACTGTTGTTGTAGCCGGCATGATTATTAACTTCCTGTCACCAACAGACGGTATTGTGAACACCCTCATTGCGAGTCTTGGTTTGGAAAAAGTGAACTTCATGATGGATGCCAGCTGGTTCCGCACCATCTTCACAAGTTCCGACATTTGGCAGAGCTTTGGCTTCAGCTCCATCATCTACATTGCAGCCATTATGGGGATCGACCCCGAGATGTATGATTCCGGCAAAATCGACGGCGTCAACAAATTCCAGGAGCTATGGCACCTGACCCTTCCCAGTATCAAACCAACCATTGTCATTCTTCTGCTTCTGTCGCTTGGCGGCATTATGAGCGTAGGCTTCGAGAAAGTATATCTGCTCTACAACGGAGCCACCTACGAAACGGCGGATGTCCTGTCCACCTATGTATACCGGATGGGGATCGAGGGCCAGAACTACGGCTTTGCCACAGCGGTCGGCCTGTTTAACTCCATTATTACCTTTGTGCTTGTGTTTGCTGCCAATTCCATGACCCGCCGCCTGACCAAGATGTCACTCTGGTAAGACTATAACCCGGACCAAAGGAGACCTGTATGCAAAAATCGAGAAGTGACCGTTTGTTCTACGGAGGTGTCTACCTGCTGACCATACTGGCGGTGGTTGTCACGTTATATCCCTTTCTGTACGTCATCAGCATTTCATTCAGCTCGGTGGATGCCATCGACAAACAAAAAGTCGTATTGTGGCCCGTTGGCTTTACCCTGTCAGGTTACCAAATGGTACTGCAATACAAGGAGTTATGGGTATCGTTCTACAACACCCTCTGGTACACCGTGGTAGGCACACTGTTGAACATTGTGGCCACATGTCTTGCCGCGTTTCCATTATCCAGACAGCAGTTTTTCTTGCGTCGCAAGCTGAACTTTTTCATCGCTTTCACCATGTATTTCTCAGGTGGGCTCATTCCGGTCTACATGCTGATTACCTCGCTTGGGCTGTACAATACCCGCTGGGTCATGGTGCTGCCCGTGCTGGTCATTACGTTTAACGTCATGATCTGCCGTTCGGCCTTTGAAGGCATTCCAAATGAGATTTTCGAAAGTGCCAGTATAGATGGGGCCAACGAGATGACGATGCTGTATCGTCTGGCGGTTCCCATCATCAAGCCGACGCTGGCTGTTCTCACGCTCTACTATGCGGTATTCCACTGGAACAACTTTTTCTCGGCCCTATTATATCTGGGCAAACAGGATATGCAGCCCTTGCAGATGTTCCTGCGAAGGGTGCTGATCATGGCATCACCGGAAGTGATGCAGAAGATGGGCGGCACGATGACATCCGGTGCGCTGGCGGTCTCGACCCTTCAGGTTCGTTATGTATCCATTGTGGTCAGCATTCTGCCTATTGTTACGATCTACCCGTTTATCCAACGGTACTTCGTTAAGGGAATTACCCTCGGAGCCGTGAAAGGATAGCTTGTATTGCTTAGTGTCATGTCATTCAAGGGAGTTCAAAAGGGTTCATACCAAGGAGGAATGATGGATGAGATTTAAAGGGGCAGGAAGAAAAAGCGTAATGGCAGCGATACTGGCAATCAGCCTGGCAGGATGTAGCGGCGGAACAGGGGCGGGAACTGATGCGGGAAGTACTCCAACCAGTTCGGAACCTGCATTTAATTACACCGGTGCAGGACCGGTAACGGATCAGCCGGATGCCAAGTTGTCTGTTCTCGGAACCAATGCCTGGACGACCAATGTGGATCTGTCTACCGCCGCCATTGTGAAGAAAATTGAGAGCAATGCCGGCGTTACAGTGGACTGGGATCTGATTCCACCGCAGAACTATGCAGATGCCGTAAATCCGAGGTTGGCTGCCGGTACCGGCTTGCCCGATATCGTGTATCTGCCGGATCAGGATCAGCTCATGAAGTACATCAACAGCGGTTTGTTCATTCCGATTAATGATCTCGTAGAGAAGTACGGCGTAAATCTCAAAAAAATATATGAAAAGTCGCCTTCGGTCAAAGCCAGTTTAACGACGCCAGATGGTAAAATGTATTATGTCCCGCAGCAGACGCTCACCCGCAACTACATGCCGGTATTTATGGTTAATGTGCGCTGGCTGGATAAGCTGGGATTAAGCGAGCCAACGACGCTGGATGAATTCACGGCGATGCTGCGCAAGTTCAAGACAGAAGATCCGAACGGCAATGGGCAGGCGGATGAGATTCCGCTCTCTATGGAAGCCAAATTTGTGTCCATGGCCTTTGGTCCGGCATTTGGACTGGATCTGTCCAATCAGTTTTATGCTGACGATCAGGGCAAGGTGCATTTCAGCTATTATGAACCAGCGTACAAGGAATACCTGACCTATCTGAACGGACTGTATAAGGAAGGTCTGCTTGGCGTGGATTATGCGAGTACTACGAGTGATCAGGTCACATCGCGCATCTCTCAGGATGTCACCGGCGCAACGTTTAATTTTAGCTGGTACATGTCGATGGTCTACAGCCCGCTGTTCAAGGATTACAATCCGGAAGAGCCGATCATCAAAGGCATTCTGCCACTGAAAGGACCACATGGCGATCAGTTCTACATCGGTCGTACCCCGGTTAGCGGCATCTTCGGTATCACGCGGGACAGCAAAAATCCGGAGCTGGCTTTCCGCTTCCTGGATTATGCGGTAAGTGAAGAGGCACAGACGTATTATACTTGGGGCATCAAGGATGACACGTATACGGAAGAGAATGGCGTGAAGACATTTACGGACAAAGGCAAGGACAATGAATACATTCAGAAGCTCGGCATCGGTCCAGTGAATCTGCCGAACATTCAATCCACCGATTCTGCCGATTCCGTCGTAGCCCCTTGGCATGCAAAGATGGATAAGGAACTGGAGCCGTATGTCCGCGAACCGTTCCCGTTTGTCTATGCCCTGCCGGATGAAGCGAGCGTGGAGAGCATGGCGATGCCTGACATCACCACATATGTGGAAGAGATGAACTTCAAGTTTATTAGCGGTGATGCGAGTCTGGACCAGTTTGACAGTTATATTGAGACGTTGAAGAAGATGAATATAGAGCAGGTTATTGCGGGCAGACAGGCACAATATGATCGTTATAAGGCTGCACAGAAATAGGAAATAGGGTTTCAGGCGTATGAGAGGTGTTGATTGATTTTGATAACCATTAAAGACATTGCCAAACTGGCGGGGGTGAGCTATAGCACGGTATCGAAGGCGCTGAATGATGATCCCCGAATCAAACCGGCAACGAAGCAGAAGGTGCTTGCGGTCGCAGAGAAACATCAATATCGGAAAAATATGCTGGCCCGGCAGCTCTCCACCGGCAGGAGCAACATCATCGGCTTTGTGCTGGATGAGCTGAGCAATCCGTTATTCTCGAACATCTCCGGCCGTCTGCACACCGAGCTGAAGAAGCGGGGATATCAGATGATCCTGGTGGTGGCCGATGATGGCGTGGATGTCTTCAGCCAGCTGCGTGTGGATGGATGTATTCTGTGGGACTATGCACTGGATAATCGGGATGTATTTTGGAAAAAGTTCTCGACACTTAACATGCCATGTTTTGTGCTGGGTACAGATGAAGCGCCGAACTCTCCTTACATCAAGATTGATCGCAAAGAAGGGCTGTTCAAAGCAGTGGAGCATCTAAAATCGCTGGGCCACAGCCGAATCGGATTCATCGGCAACTCCCAGCATGTCAAGTTGGAGGGTTACCGGGAAGCGTTGCAGCGCACAGGTCTGGCTTTTAACGAAGATCATGTGCTGCCAGCGTATTCCTCCTGGGAAGACGGGTATTTTGCCATACGTAATCATGCGTTTGGGCCGGAGTCGCCGACAGCTTTTATTGGACTGAACAACTTGGTCACCCGAGGTGCGCTCCGGGCTTTGCTTGAAGCAGGGTTCAACGTTCCCCGCGATATCTCTTTAATCGGGTATGATGATCTGCCGGATATGCAGTATGCCGAAGTAGCCTTGACGACAATTGGCCCGTCTCTGGATGAACTGGCCGTGCAGGCAGCGGAGCTGATTGTATCGTTGATTCGTGATGAACAGGTCGATGTTCCGGTAGTCGTTCAGCCCAAGCTGAACCTTCGCAATTCAACGGCAATGTGCCGACAATAAGCAAGAGTGAAGCGGTTATCCGTTAGTCATACATGTATTAGGTGGTTACAACATTTAAGGAGGAATTGCTTATGCAGGTACAGACGCAGTTATCCTGGTCTGAGCGAATTGCAGCAACGATCATCCAGCAATGTGACGGGGACGGTTATCATGCGTTCCCTTCGGGACGATGGGCATACGTGGAAGGCATGACATTGATGGCGATGGCACGAACCGGGCGTTATTATGGCAAGCAAGAGTATGTTGATTTTATGAAAAAACATATGGACCTGTATATCCAGCCCGACGGCTCTATTGGCACGTATACTTTGGAAGAATATAATCTGGATCAGATTAATCAGGGGAAAAACCTGTTTGCATTGCTTGAGGGTGCTGAAGATCAGCGTTACGCAGAAGCGGCGCATCTCCTGGCTGCACAGCTCGCAGGGCAACCTCGAACGTCGGAGGGCGGATTCTGGCACAAAAAAATCTATCCATTCCAGATGTGGCTGGACGGCTTGTATATGTCGTCACCTTTTCTATCCGAGTATGCGAAGACATTTGATCACCCCGAGTTATGGGATGAAG
Organism: Paenibacillus sp. FSL R5-0517; assembly: GCF_037974355.1. NCBI lineage: Bacteria > Bacillati > Bacillota > Bacilli > Caryophanales > Paenibacillaceae > Paenibacillus > Paenibacillus sp. FSL R5-0517. The sequence continues at coordinate 6,637,866 of NZ_CP150235.1, read as the reverse complement.
TGGCACACCAGATTCTGCTGATCGAACGCCAGACCCGTGAGCCGCGGAGCGGGCTGCTCTATCATGGCTGGGATGAATCGAAGGAGCAGGTCTGGGCCGATTCATCGACAGGTTGCTCGCCACACTTCTGGAGCCGGGCGATGGGCTGGTATGCCATGGCCATTGTAGACAGCGTGGAGCATTTCCCCGTGAATCATGCAAAGCGCGGAACCATCATCGGTATCTTCGAACGGATGTGCCATGCTTTGGTGCGCGTGCAGGAGCAGGAGAGCGGGTTATGGTTCCAGGTGCTGGATCAGGGCTTCCGCAAAGGCAACTATCTGGAAGCATCCGGGTCAAGCATGTTTGTATATGCGCTTGCGAAGGGTGTGCGGCTAAAGTATCTGGAGCCGCATTTCAGAGCAGCGGCGGAGAAAGGATGGCAGGGGCTTTCCTCCAGATTGGTGGAGGAGACGGCTGATGGCGTTCGGTTAAACGGGATCTGTCATGGCGCAGGACTAAGTCTGGACCGGGATGGCTCGTACAGCTACTATGTGAGCGAAGCGGTTGTAAGCGATTCCTTTATGGGGGTGGCACCGCTCCTGCTGGCAGCGCTGGAAATGGAGCGATTGCCATGACACAGCAGAGATTGCCGAATGCAGCATTGGAACCATCGTCTTCCTGTCTGACTGTTGCTTCAGACGGGACGGGGGATTATGTGACGATTCAGGCTGCAGTTGATGCGCTGCCGGAGAATGGCATCGGAAACGTCCCGATTCGAGTGAAAGCTGGCGTCTATTATGAGAAGCTGCATATGGAGAAGCCGGGCATCCATCTGATTGGTGACGGGGCGGAGCAGACGATCATTACGTATGATGATCATGCACTCAAGAAGTTCCCGGACGGGTCGCCATATCATACGTTTCATTCCTATACCGCTTTTATCGGTGCCGATAATTTCACGGCAGAGGGGATTTCATTCGTAAATGCTGCCGGGCCGGGCAAGGAGGTTGGTCAGGCGCTGGCCGTTTACGTAGATGGAGACCGGGCGGTCTTTCGCCGCTGTCGTCTGATCGGTCACCAGGATACGATTTTCACTGGCCCGCTACCAGAGCAGCCTATGGACCGCAGTTACTTTGGCGGGCCACGCGATGGTGCCGAGCGGCGCAAACTGCGACAGTATTTCGAAGACTGTTACATTGAAGGCGATATCGATTTTATTTTTGGCTCGGCTACGGTGGTATTTAAGGGCTGCGAGATTTTTACGAAGAATCGCCTGACCGAAGCGGAGGCTGCGGATGGACAAGTGAACGGCTGGATTACCGCAGCATCTACGCCGGAGGATGTACGTTACGGCTATGTATTTCTGGACTGTGATCTGACCAGCAATGCTCCGCCGCAGTCGGTGTATCTGGGCAGACCGTGGCGTCATCATGCCAAAGTCTGTTTCCTCAACTGCTGGATCGGCGCTCATGTGAAGCGGGAGGGCTGGCATAACTGGAACAAGACTGATGCAGAGCAGACCGTCCAGTATGCGGAGTATAACAGTGCTGGGCCTGGTGCCGCACATGCTGCCGATCGTGTGACTTGGGCCAAAATACTGACCGAACAGGAAGCGGCGGAATACGCTCTACCTCTGATTCTATCCGGCGTGGATGGATGGCAGCCTTTCGAAGGGAGAGGGGAACAGCAGCGGTAAGATTTGCCCTATCCTCTCTACACAATATACAACAAAGGCTTTCTTTCAAGTCTCCTAGGACTTGAAAGAAAGCCTTTTCGGCGTGCCATATTACATTTTTCGCCCCCAATAGAACTATTTTATCCCTTATCTCCCAGGCATTTTACTGATTAAATACAGGGTGAGGATCTGTAAATTCCCTGTAAAATTTGGTGATGTCTGCTGAAAGAGAAAACGAGAGGGAAGGTCCATTTTGATAAGGGAAGGGAGTGAAGCGACACCAACATCAGATGGCTGAATGAGGCTGGCTCTAATCGATCAAAGATCAGATACAGGTGAGCGACTGATGCCTTGTTTGCAAGGTGAACGTATCCTTAATACAGGAGGGATTTTGCTTGAATCAAGCTATTCGATTCCGCCCGGTTATTACATTTGCTTTGGCATTTCTTCTACTTCTTTTGTGGTTTGTACCGAGAGCCGATGCCGCCGCCCAGTGGCAGGCAGGCACCGCATACAAGAAAGGAGACCTCGTCACTTATCAAAATAAAGATTATGAGTGTATTCAGGCCCATACGGCATTGACCGGATGGGAGCCCTCTGTTGTACCCGCGTTGTGGAAATACGTCGGGGAAGGTTCGGGAGGCGAAACGCCAACGCCAGATACGGCGCCACCTTCTGTTCCTGCGGGTCTGACTTCATCCGCCATAACGAACACCTCCGTTAGCCTTGCCTGGAATGCATCCACGGACAATGTGGGCGTAGTGGCATATGAGGTGTACCGGAACGGCGTTCTTGTGACAAGTACTTCAACTACAACGGTTGTAGTCACAGGACTGACGGCCAGCACGACCTATGCATTTACGGTAAAAGCCAAAGATGCCGCAGGCAATATATCCGCTGCGAGCACCTCCCTCAGTGTAACAACTTCCAACGGTTCTTCTAATCCTGGGCCAACCGGCAGCAAATGGCTGATCGGCTACTGGCACAACTTCGATAATGGTTCAACGAATATCAGACTTCGTAATGTATCAACAGCCTATGACGTCATTAATGTCTCCTTTGCCGAACCGATTTCACATGGCAGCGGAACACTTGCTTTTACTCCATACAATGCGACGGTAGCCGAATTCAAATCCGATATTGCCTACCTGCAAAGCCAAGGGAAAAAAGTACTGCTTTCCATGGGCGGAGCCAACGGTACCATTGAACTTACCGACGCAACCAAGAGACAGCAATTCGAAGATTCGTTAAAATCAATCATTTCCACCTATGGTTTCAATGGTCTCGACATCGACCTGGAAGGAAGCTCCCTGTCTCTGAATGCAGGGGATACCGATTTCCGTAGTCCAACTACACCGAAAATTGTTAACTTCATCCAAGGTGTGAAAGCGGTTAAGTCACACTTCGGCGCCAATTTCATCCTGACGGCTGCGCCGGAGACGGCCTATGTACAGGGGGGATATCTAAGCTACGGTGGTCCTTGGGGAGCATACCTGCCAGTCATCCATGCTTTGCGTAATGACCTGACCCTGCTTCATGTACAGCACTATAACACGGGCTCCATGGTGGGTCTGGATGGGCGCTCTTACGCCCAGGGAACAGCTGATTTCCATGTGGCTATGGCTGAGATGCTGCTTCAGGGCTTTCATGTAGGCGGCAGCTCCGGTCCTTACTTTAGTGCCTTGCGACCGGATCAGATTGCCATCGGCGTACCGGCTTCCCAACAGGCTGCCGGAGGTGGGTATACCACGCCAGCCGATCTGCAGAAGGCGCTGAATTATCTGATCAAAGGTGTGTCGTACGGCGGTTCCTATACTTTGCGCCAGCCTGCGGGCTATGCGGGGATAAAAGGGATTATGACCTGGTCAATCAACTGGGACGCATATACGAATAATCAGTTTTCGAGCGCACATCGTCCGTTCCTGAACGGGCTGAGTACGCAAACGACAAAGGAGGTTGTGTATTAGATGATACCTTTCAATAAACACACTGCTTTCAAGAAAACCGCAAAGTTTCTCCTGGGTCTATCCCTGCTCTTATCCATCATTGTTCCTTCTTTTGTGCTCCAACCCGCTACGGCGGCGGCAGCAGATTCTTATAAAATTGTTGGTTACTATCCGTCCTGGGCTGCGTACGGGAGAAACTATAATGTAACAGATATCGACCCAACCAAGGTCACGCATATCAACTATGCGTTTGCCGATATTTGCTGGAACGGTGTTCATGGGAATCCGGACCCTTCGGGCCCAAATCCTGTGACTTGGACTTGTCAGAATGAAAAAAGTCAGACAATTAATGTGCCCAACGGAACAATTGTACTTGGCGATCCTTGGATCGATACAGGGAAGACATTTGCAGGGGATACATGGGATCAACCCATTGCAGGCAATATCAATCAGCTGAACAAGCTGAAACAAATCAATCCTAATCTGAAGACAATCATCTCTGTGGGAGGATGGACGTGGTCCAACCGCTTCTCTGATGTAGCTGCGACTGCTGCAACGCGAGAAGTATTTGCGAACTCTGCCGTGGATTTCCTGCGAAAATACAACTTTGACGGGGTGGATCTGGACTGGGAGTATCCGGTATCAGGCGGGCTTGATGGTAACAGCAAACGTCCTGAGGATAAGCAAAATTACACGCTGCTTCTGAGCAAAATCCGTGAGAAGCTGGATGCTGCGGGAGCTGTGGACGGCAAGAAGTATCTGCTTACGATTGCAAGCGGTGCGTCGACGACCTATGCTGCGAATACAGAGCTTGCCAATATAGCGGCCATCGTCGACTGGATTAATATTATGACATACGACTTTAACGGGGCCTGGCAAAAAGTCAGCGCGCATAACGCGCCGTTGAACTATGACCCTGCGGCTTCGACTGCCGGGGTGCCGGATGCCAATACATTTAATGTGGCTGCCGGAGCACAAGGACATTTGAATGCTGGCGTGCCGGCCGCCAAACTTGTGCTTGGTGTTCCATTCTATGGCCGCGGCTGGGATGGATGCGCACAGGCGGGCAATGGCCAGTATCAGACCTGTACGGGAGGTTCCTCCGTTGGAACATGGGAAGCAGGTTCCTTTGACTTCTATGATCTGGAGACCAACTACATTAACAAAAACGGGTACACGCGTTACTGGAATGATACGGCCAAAGTGCCATATCTCTATAATGCATCCAACAAGCGTTTTATTAGCTATGATGATGCGGAGTCGATTGGATATAAAACCGCTTATATCAAGAGCAAGGGGCTCGGCGGTGCGATGTTCTGGGAGCTTAGCGGTGACCGCAACAAAACACTCCAAAATAAACTAAAAGCCGATCTGCCTACCGGAGGTACAGTACCTCCAGCAGATACGACGGCGCCAAGCGTACCGGGAAATGCCCGCTCGACAGGTGTGACGGTCAACTCGGTGACGCTCGCTTGGAATGCTTCAACGGATAATGTCGGGGTTACCGGGTATAACGTCTACAATGGTGCCAATCTTGCTGCCTCCGTCAACGGAACGACCGCAACAATCAGCGGTCTGTCCGCGGGTACTTCCTATACCTTTACGATCAAAGCAAAAGATGCGGCAGGTAATCTGTCTGCAGCCAGTAATGCTGTAACTGTAAGCACCACGACTCAGCCTGGAGGTGATACACAAGCGCCAACTGCACCGATGAACCTGGCATCGACAGCGCAAACGGCATCCAGCATAACGCTGAGCTGGGCGGCATCTACGGATAACGTGGGTGTAACGGGTTATGATGTGTACAATGGAACGGCTTTGGCGACATCTGTCACCGGAACGACAGCAACGATCAGTGGGCTCGCTGCGGATACCTCGTATACATTTACGGTAAAAGCAAAGGATGCGGCGGGGAATAGTTCTGTTGCGAGCAATGCGTTGACTGTGAAAACGGCAGCAGGAACGACGAACCCGGGCGTTTCCGCCTGGCAGGCGAATACAGCCTATACTGTAGGACAACTGGTCACGTATAGCGGCAAGACGTATAAATGTTTGCAGTCCCACACTTCCTTGCCTGGGTGGGAACCTTCCAATGTTCCTGCATTGTGGCAGGTTCAATAGTTAAAATATGCAATACCTCATTTTGAATTGAATTATGCAGTGTTAGCGAGGTTTGGCTATAGGGAAGAGAGTATAACGAAAAACCATCGGCTCCTGGTCCGGTGGTTTTTCGTTATGTTATGTCAAACAACACAGGCTCGCAAAAGGTTATTCATTAAAAATCGAAGTTGTCCGGATCAGGTCCAACGCGTACATCTTCGTTCAGAGCACTGATCTGATCCATCTCTTCATTGGAAAGTTCAAAGTCGAAGATGGAGGAATTTTCAATAATCCGGTGTTCCTTGGTGGACTTCGGAATGGTAATGACTCCATTTTGCAGATCCCAACGCAGGATGACTTGTGCAACGGATTTGCCTTTGGCTGAAGCAATAGCCGTGAGTACTGGATTGTCCAACAGCTGACCTTGCATCAGAGGTGACCATGCTTCGAGCTGGATACCATGCTTTTCGCAGAAAGCCTTGAGTTCTACCTGAGTCAGGCGAGGGTGGTATTCCACCTGATTGATCATCGGTTTCACTTCGGCATCCTGCATCAGGTCTTCGAGGTGATGAATCTGGAAGTTACTCACACCGATGGCCTTAATGCGGCCGGCTGCGTACAGCTCCTCCATGGCTTTCCAGGCTGCTTTGTATTTGCCTGCCTTAGGCCAATGAATCAGATACAGATCCAGGTATTCCAATCCTAGTTTGTTCAATGTGGTATCAAAAGCAGCAAGTGTCTCTTCATATCCGAGGTCTGCATTCCATACTTTAGATGTAACAAACAGTTCTTCGCGCTTCAAATTGTTTTCTTGCAAAGCTTCTGCAATCGCTTGTCCAACACCGGATTCATTACCGTATATTGCAGCAGTATCGATACTGCGGTAGCCATGTTTAATTGCATTTTTCACAGCATCAACCAATTCAGTTCCTTCTTCTACCTTAAATACACCTAATCCGAACCAAGGCATAGAAACACCGTTATGCAGACTTACTGTGGATTGTAAATGTTGTGCGGTTTGAGCTGTTGTCATGAGATTTCCTCCTTAAAGTGTGTAAAAATCAGTGATTTCAAGCTGAATTATCATTTTTTATCATACAAAATTAAATCATAGTAGATCAAATTGGGTTCAACGTATATAGTATAATAAAATACGATATGAAACCGGTTCCCCTTGAAGACTGGCATGGAAATATATCAGAGTGAGACCCAAAATCGGAATGGAAATTAGAATGAAGCTTTCTCCATGTTGACGGACCCATGTTGATCCTTGCTTTCCAGCATTTTAGCCCATGCGGTCAGGATTACAGCTACAAGAACCATCAAGGCTCCGACCCATGTCGTGTGAATCAGACCCATGGAGTCATTGATCACGCCACCCAAATAGGCACCTATAGCAATCCCGGCATTAAATGCGGCGATGTTAAAGGCTGAGGCTACATCTTTGGCCTGTGGTGCATATCGTTCAGCCAAAGTTACAACGTACATCTGAAGACCAGGCACATTCATGAAGGCAAGTAGTCCCATCCCCATAATGGTGAGCAGTGCTGCCAGCTTAAACGGAACGGTGAAGTACATGACACCTAGAATGATGGTCTGAATGATGAACATGTAGAAGAGCGCCTTGAGCGGGTTACGATTGGCTGCTCTGCCGCCGATGATGTTGCCGACAGCAATGGCAATTCCGTACAACAACAGAATGAACGCGACTGTTTTCTCGGAATATCCACTGATATCATGCAACAATGGGGACAGATACGTGAAGACAACAAATGTTCCTCCGTACCCAACAGCAGTAATGGCAAAAGCAAGCAGCAAGCGCCCACCTGTAACTAGCTTCAGCTGATCCCGAAATGCCGTTCGTGTTCCTCGCTTCAACGTGGATGGCACGAGTATGAGGTTTCCAATCATCGCAATGATGCCAACCCCAACAATCAGGATAAATGCAGCGCGCCATCCCATATGTTGACCGATAAGTGTACCGAGAGGTACACCGGTTACTGTGGCAATGGTTAGACCGGAGAACATGATGGCAATGGCACTCGCCCTACGGTTGGCAGGTACCAGATCCGCTGCGATGGTGGAGCCGATGGACATGAATACGCCATGTGCAAGCGCGGATATCACTCGTGCTATGAGTAACATGGTAATGCCTGTCGATAGCGCAGCCATCGTGTTACCTGCGATGAATACAATCATGATGGCAAGCAATAGCGTTTTGCGTGATATGGTAGACGTCAGTGAGGTCAGAACAGGAGCCCCAAAGGTAACGCCCAATGCATATAAAGTAACGGTCAGTCCCGCTGTAGTTACGGAAATGCCCAGGTCATCTGCAATGAGGGGCAGGAGCCCAACGCTGATAAATTCTGTGGTACCGATGGCGAACGCACTAATGGCCAGTGCCAGCAGCGCCCATGTGCTGCGTTTTGAATCTTGTAACATTTCTTGCTCAACTCCCCCGAATGTAGATTTACGTACCGGCAAATGCTATTATGAGTTATTCAGTATAGATTGAATAGTACGTACTTTTTAGTACCCTACGTACTTTTTGGTGCCTATACAGCATGCGACGGATGTAATCCAATTCATCAGGGAGGTAACAAGTTATGGTCAGAAAGAAATATAACATCTCGGTTGAAGCTACTCTGGAGGTGATCGGTGGCAAGTGGAAATGCGTCATTCTCTGTCATCTGACACATGGGAAAAGACGAACCAGTGATCTCAAGCGTATTATGCCCGCAATTACACAGAAAATGTTAACACAACAACTGAGAGAGCTTGAAAACGACGGGATCGTTAACCGAATCGTATACAATCAGGTCCCTCCCAAAGTAGAATACGAATTAAGTGATTACGGGCGGAGTCTTGAACCGATTCTCAATGCGCTCTGTAATTGGGGAGATCAACATATTGTGAAGGAATACGGAGACAAATCAGCAGTTCTGGAAGACAATGGGCTCAATGATTTTAACTCTGACAATAGGGAGCTGGTGCAGCCGTGAACTATGAGATTCTATATGATGGTGCTTTTGCGATGCTTAAGGTACATTTGCAGCGGGGAGAGCGTTTCAAGGCCGAAAGCGGTGCGATGGTATCCATGACGCCAACGGTTGAACTGAAGGGTTCGGCAGAAGGTGGAATGTTTGCCGGGTTCGGTCGAATGCTGAGCGGAGAGAAGTTCTTCTTTCAGGAACTAACGGCTGCGGGCGGGCCAGCAGAGATTCTGCTCTCACCTTCAAGCATGGGCGATGTAGAAGCTGTCGAATTGGACGGTTCCTATTCACTCTATGTGCAGAAAGATGGATTTCTAGCGGGGACCGAGGGCATACAGGTGAATACCAAAATGCAAAACCTGAAGAAAGGTCTCTTTTCGGGAGAAGGTTTCTTCATTATTGAGATCAGTGGACGTGGAACTGTATTTCTGTCTTCCTATGGAGCAATCCATGCGATTAATCTGGCAGCAGGTGAAGAAATGATCGTGGATAACGCTCATCTGGTGGCATGGCCTCATTATGTAGATTACCGTATAGAGAAGGCTTCACAGGGCTGGTTATCCAGTGTTACAAGTGGAGAAGGATTGGTATGCCGGTTCCGTGGAGAAGGGACCATTCTTATACAGAGCCGTAATCCGCAAGGATTCGGACAATGGGTGAAGCAGTTCATCCCAACGCGCTAATTTTATTCAAAAGAACATACAGGGTTGCAACGGATGTATCTCCATCATCGTTATATGAATAATGGATTTACTTCATTGACTGGTGGGTACATAATCTGTTGCATAAGGTCGCACATCATGGAGGTATGAGATGAAAAGCTCACGGTATAAAAACGCACAAGAAAGCCCGGGATATCTGTTATGGCAGGTTACAGCGATGTGGCAAAAGGAAGTACGCAGGGTGCTGGAGCCACTCGAACTGACACAGCCCCAATTTGTATTGTTGCATGCCTGTCTGTGGCTCAATGAACGTGATGAGGAAGGCAAGGGAGTCACTCAGGTTCAGATTGCACAATTTGCCAAAGTAGATGTTAATGTGACTTCTCAGGTTCTGCGTGCTCTTGAAAAGAGAGGCTTGATTACGCGTGCTCGTCATCAGACGGATACACGTGCCAATATAATTACCACAACGGAAGAAGGAACCCGATTGGCCATTGAAGGAATCCACTTGGTTGAGGAGTCGGACAAGGCTTTTTTCGAAACTTTGGATGATCGTAAGGAAGAGTATATGCAGATCATGCAGGAGTTTCTTCGCCAAAAAACAGAGGGCTAATCCATAATAAGATTTTTTTTAATTTATTAAACTACAGATTGTAGTGGAATTGGGAATTTTCTGAATACTTATGATTATAATGTCTATACAAAAATCAAAATGAACCTCCTGACTTTATCCGTCGGGAGGTTCATTTCATTTACTTTAATCGATTCGGTAGGACGCAAATGGCTCGCGGCGACGGAAAGAGTCACTGATCTGATCCAGATCGGTCAACAGCTCATCGGGCAGTGACATATCCAGACTAGCCAGATTATGCTCCAGCTGTTCGGTGCCTGTAGCGCCAACAATGACTGTGGATACAGCCGGACGTGTCAGTAGCCATGCGAGAGACAGCACACTTGGGGAACACCCGTATGAAGCAGCTTTGGCACTCACTTGTTCACTCAGTTGAAGATTATGCTCCAGCAGAAAACGATTGAAGGTCGGGTCGGTGTCGGCTCTGGAGCCGGAAGGTATGCTGGCCTGTCCGTTATATTTACCCGTCAGAATACCGCCTGCGAGCGGGAAATACGGGATAATGCCTACACCCTGATCCAGACACATCGGTACCAATTCCAGTTCAGGCGTACGGTCTGCCAGGGAGTAGCTGGTTTGGGTAGAGATGTAGCGCACATAACCTTTCTGTTCACTGATCCCGAGAGCTTTCATCAGCTCCCAGGCTGCGTAATTGGAGGCGCCGATGTACCGAACTTTGCCGGAAGTGACCATATCGTCTAGCGTGCGGAGTGTCTCATCCAGCGGTGTATGCGGATCAAAGGTGTGGATCTGATACAGATCCACATAATCGGTTTGCAGACGCCGCAGGCTATGTTCCAGCTCTTGTTGCAGATGGTAGCGGGAGGAACCGCGCCCATGGGGACCGTCATGCCGGGGAAGTCCGGCTTTGGTCGCAAGCACCGCGTTTTCCCGACGACCTGTGAGGGCCTGTCCAATGATGCGTTCTGATTCGGTACCTGCGTAGATATTGGCGGTATCGATAAAGTTGATGCCCTGATCCATCGCTGCATGAATAATGCGGGTAGAAGCTGCTTCATCCGCGCGTTTGCCAAATGCATTGGTGCCGAGCCCCAGTGCCGATACCCGTAAACCACTATTGCCCAAACGTCGATATTCCATCATTCATCGCTCCCTTTATGTTCATTTATGTAATGCAGATTATAACGTAATCTATTGTCAACGTGTTATTAATATAGTTAAATGATTCTAAGAACCCGTTATTAAAGGAGATATGATGGAAAACAGTGCTGCACATTTAACAAGACGGAAGCCGAAGAAACCGAAGAAGAAATGGAAGAAGCCATTAATCATCACCCTAAGTGTGCTGCTTGTGCTCGGAGGACTTGGATTTATTTATCAAAAGCAACTCGTCGTGTTTGCCTTTAATATGTTCGCCTCCGGTACGGTGAAGGAAGCCTTGGATGACTCCTTTAAACCAGCTGGCGATAAGGATGCCCCTGTCGTGGAACATACGGACCCATTCTCGCTGTTGTTGCTCGGTATTGATCAACGCGATAACGAACCAAGCCGTTCGGATACGATCATCTATTCCGTCGTGCGTCCAGAAGACAATAAAGTGCTGCTGCTGTCCATTCCACGTGATTCCTATACCGAGATTGTCGGGCGGGATGTGAAGTCGAAGATTAACTCAGCGTACGCCCACGGTGAAGCCAAGATGGCGATGGATACGGTGGAGAATTTGCTCGGGAACAAAGTGGATTTCTATGCCGCGATTAATTTTAATGGGCTCAAGGATATTGTTGATGCGGTGGGTGGTGTTGAACTGCCGATCAAGAAAAACATCGAGAACAAATCAAAAGCGCATGAGAAACTGTTCGTTGAAGCCAACAAACCGATCTATAGCGGCGAAGAAGCGCTTGGTTATGTGCGTTACCGGGAAGATTCCGATTTCAATCGGACGATGCGTCACCGGATTTTCCTAAGTGCCTTCATGAATCGTGCGCTGGAGGTCAAAAATCTGACCAAGATCCCGGACGTCATCCAGATTGCCGGATCGAATTTTACAACCAACATGACTTCGGACTTCATCGTGAAGTTTGCCGAGTCCTTATATATGAAAGACAATGCACCCACGATCAGCAACTATATGCTGAAGGGTGATGGCGCGATGCGCAGTGGTACATGGTACTATGACCTGTCAGAGGACGATCTGCAATATGTGCGTGGCATGATCGCCAGTTGGCTGGACCCGGATGCGACCGAGATTATTGAACCGGAAACAGCGGATCAGACAGATACACCGGATGCAGCCTAAGCATCCATTCTTGTACAAAATGCTCATATGAATAAAAAGTCGGGAGAAGCGGTTGCTTCCCGGCTTTTTTTGCGTTTGAGATCCCACTGATGAAACGTTGTACGGATATATCTAATGTTTAAAGCTCTTTTTATGGCATACATATAGTAAAATACAGGGAAAAGATTAAACATCAACCAATGGAGGAAGTACATGAAGGAGTTTAAGGATCGACTTGAACAGGTTCAGGAGCAGCAGAAACAGCTGGCGAAGGAGTATCACGCCTTGCTCCAGGAATACCAGTCCGATGACCTAATCGTTAAGAATGAACAGTTACAGGAACAGTATGAAGCCCAGAAGTTCAAGCTGCACCAGCTTGAACTTCGCTCGCGCAAGATGGAAGAAGAGAATGCACGTCTTCGCATGGCGTTATCTGAACAGATGTTGGATGAGAAGCTTAATCTGATCCGGGTATCGCGGGAGAAGATGGAGACGTATTTTCAAGGAAAAACGGCGGTACATAATGATCGAGTTGCCTTCCATGAACATCGAACCAAGTCCAACCTGAACGCGCTGTACAACCAGGCAGCACAGGAGTTACAAGAGGATTCCCAACAAATGAAGGAGAGGATTGCTTACCTGGCGGCAGAGGTGAAGGAGCGCATTGAATCACACAAGCGAGCCGTATGGGAACGAGAAGAGGCTCTACGTGGGCATATGGAACATGGATATGAGCAGATGGCGGAGGAGGGATTGAGCGAAGAGACCATTCAGCGCCGGATCAAGCAGAATCGCATGGAGATGAAGATTGGGCTTAGCTGGATCAACAAAGTAGCCATCCTGCTCCTCATTCTGGGGGTTGGAGCAGCGTTCCAATACTCGTACTCGACCTGGTTTAATGACGAGATGAAGAGCGGAGCCTTTTTCCTGCTGGGTGCTCTAATGCTCGCTGGAGGAGAGTGGCTGTTCCGCCGCAAAAAGCAGACGTTTGCAATGGGGCTGCTAGGGGGCGGGATCTCCGTGTTATTCGGGTCAATCTTCTATAGCTACTTTTTACTGCATATTATCGGGTTATATACGGGACTTGCCCTGTCTGTATTGGTATCGGCAATCTCCGTATTGTTGTCCCTAAGGTATCAGTCGAAGACCATCTGTTCACTCGGTCTGGTGGGCGGATATCTCCCGCTATTCTCCTATATGTTCTCGTTCGGGCTTGAGGGTACTGCTGTCTATGTAGCCATGATCTATCTGCTGCTCTTAAACGGCATTATTGTGTTCATATCATTCGGCAAACGATGGCCGGTAGTGCACTATATCAGTTTCCTGTTCAACACACCATCCATGCTTATCCTCTTGTGGCTGTCGCCAAGTGAGAAGATTGGCATGTTGTATTCCATTGTGACGTTTGCATTATATCTGGGCATTACACTGGCATATCCGTTCAAACATCGGATGAAGTTAACCTGGTGGGATTTCGCTCTGCTTGCTATGAATACGACCATCAGTTGCCTAATGTTATACGTGTTATTTGATGTGGCAGATTGGAATGATGCTCAGGGCTTGTTGGCATTAATCTTCTGCCTGGTATATCTGGGTCTCGCACGATTCGTTCAGCGCAATATGGCTCAGGAGAAACAGACCATTCTGCTCTTCTATATCACTTCCCTGACCTTTGCCATTCTAATTATTCCGTTCCAGTTCGGTGCCAAGTGGTTATCGATGGGCTGGTTAATTGAAGGGGTTCTGCTGGTTACGCTTGGACATCTGAAACGGTTCAAGTCGGTGGAGCGAGCCGGATGGGGTATTGTGCTGCTATGTCTAATCACTTTCGTGTATTATGACCTGCTCACGCTATTCTTCATCGGGGAACGTTCTTACTTCATGTTAAAATACTCCAGCATCACGCTGGGGACCCTGCTGATTACACTTTATTATGCCTGGGCAGTTCACAGCAACTTATCTGCCAGGGAGAGATTCAACTATAGCCCGCTGGAGCTGGGCTTCCTGAACGGATTCAAGTATGTGACACTCGCCAATCTGTGGTTATACGTGCTGTATGAATCGAATGAATTGTATACCAGAGCTGTGGATGGAACGTTCCTGTTATACATGTTCTACAAGCTACTCATGTTTGCAGCGCTGACCATTGCATTGGCCTATGGATTGAGTAAAGTGAAGTTGTTGCGTGATCCATACGTACAGATGTATACCACTTTCCTGCATGCCATTGGTTGCTGTATTGCACTGGCTGTCACCTTAACCATGCCAGCGCTTCAGCCGGAAGTTCAGCAGCATACAGCGGCAGAGATTGTGGGTTTGCTGGTGCTAATCATCTTTAACGTAGGGGTGTTCTTTGCAGGAAGGGATCTGCTGATTGCAGGCATCCGCAGGCAGTTCAAGAGCATTGAATGGTACCCGGTTATCGCAGGGGTATATCTGCTAGGGGTCATCACCGTATTCCTGACGATCCAGTTCCAGTGGGGTGATGTGGGGCTGATGTTCAGCCTGATCTATCTGCTGCTCGCGATTCTCTATATTGCCTATGGATTCCGTAGAAAATATGTCATGATTCGGCGTCTGGGTCTTGGCCTAACGTTGTTCGCTACAGGTAAAATGGTGTTCTACGATGTGGGTATGCTCACCTCGGGCAGCAAAATCTTTGCCTATTTCAGCTTCGGTGTGCTGCTGCTTGGCATCTCTTACTTGTATCAGAAGGTGTCGAGTCGGATGGAGGAAATTCAGTCCAGAGAGACAGCGAAGCCTGACGACGAACCGACTATGCCGAAGGATGAACAAGATTGATATATAATTATACTTCCAGCCCATGATGTGTTGGGGAGGTTTGGACTGCGTTATTGCTGGTGTATGTTTTCAATTGAACTAATATGGAAGGCCTCTGGGAGTGTTTCATATCCAGAGGACTTCCACAATTCTTTACTTCGTGTTCTTAATCTCTTCGACGACTTGAAAGCCGTTTGCTTTTCCATGAAGATATCCTTGCTCATAGTAGTCTATCCCGTCAGGGGTTATAGTTACTGCAATTGTTTCCGGATCATTCTTTACGGGCTGTGCAACGATATATCCTCTGTCTAGCAGATATGAGATGGCCCTGTACTTTTCTATGTTTTCCTTTTGGTAGAATCTATTTTTCGGTAAAAGTATCGCGGGATTTTCAGTAAACCAAGCTGAATATATTTGTTCCGTAATATCGTACCTTTCTTGTATCCTCTCTTTAATTTGAATCTCTCTTTCATCGAGCATACGCACACCTCCGCAAATTAAGCTTTAATTACGGGTCAGACTACTGATCATATCTTTTATTCTTCAAAACTACGCTTTGTTTTCCAGTACCAGAACTTCTCGCCCTGAGAGATTATAAACCGTTCTAACCATGTCTCAAAGTTACTGTAAAAAGATCCCGTATGTTCAACAGAATATAAACTCTCACAAAGCAACAGGTATTGCTCATCACCTGAACTCCAAAGCTCTAAATCAATTAGGATTCGATCATCAAGAATATTGGCGACTACAATCTTATTATCTGATGCTTCATTGTAATGTATAACATCTTGGGCTGAATATAAGAGGCTCTCCCCGCCATATTCAGGGTCTTCAAACAATGACGCTCCATTACATAATTGTAAAAAGCTTATTTAATCTGGAGGTAATGGAGTAAAATACTCCGAAAGCTCTTTAATTTTATCTTCGGATGCACCTGGTTTGAATTTATTCCTAGCAGTCATTTTCCCAGTAGGAGCAAGTATTTCAATTCGACCATTATTTTGGTCCGACCATTCCTTAAATACTTTAATTAACATTTACATAGCCTCCTCAAAAAAACTGGAGCTGTCCAAGGCCCTTTCTGGTAACCTTAATTCGTTTTATCCGAGATTTTCTTAAGCTCAAAGATAGTTGCCTCTGATAACAAGATAAGCTTCTCGTTATTAACAACAAAAAAACTTAAACTTACAGGTATACTAATTTTTGTAGAAGGGTTACTTACACCTATTGCTTTTACGACATCATTTTTATTTAAGTTTGGAATATCTAATTTATATAATCTATAAAAAGAATCTGAATTATTGCAGGTCGCTGTAAACTCATATAATGGGTTTCTTAGTTCAGTTTGATATCTACTGTAGTTTTTAATTCCTTTTGATGAAAATAAGTCTTTCTTGATGATTAATTCATCACCAATAAATTTTTGACCTGTTGGATATTCTGAGGCATCATTATATGAATTTGCAAATCCTAAAAGCTTCTCAACGTTCCAATTTCCATAGAAATATTTTTCAGTTTCACTATCCAAACTTGTACGTTCTAGAGAACAATACTCATTATTTTGCTGTGTTGTTACTTGTTTACTTGGGGAGACACCCGAACCTTGCATAACCGATGCGGGATTAACTGATCGACCACATCCTGAAAGAAAAATGATACATAACAACATCAATACACCAATCTCTTTTTTCACCTATGATCTCCTTTCGTAGACCTAGCAGAAAGTATATCAAAGAAAATGAAACCATGAATGACATATGATTAACATTATTTATAATTTAAGTTAAATTTATGTTATATAATCCTCCAAAAAAAGGCGTTCCTCGATAATCGAAAAGCACCTAACAGAAATCTACTTGCAAGTGTCTATACTCTCCCCCTTAACACCGTGATTAAATGGAGAAATTGTTGGGTTGAAAGGTGGAGAGGAAACCAAAATCACAAAACTAAAAAATTTCACCAGCACAAATGGCTGAAATCCATCTGCGTGCCGGGCAGTTTATGATTGTAGTCAAGCAATCATCTACAACTTTCGGTATTATTTTACAATCCAAAATGAGGCTCCGGGCTGCTGTGACCAGCAATCGGGGGCCTTATTGATCTGTTTTAATTTGGATTCGATGCCATAGCCTATTATGACATTCGTGAAACGTTTTGCGCGGAGATCACGTTATAATAGAGTAGACTCAGGGTTGGATCTTCATCTGTAACCATGAGGTTTCGGCAGCCGAGGTGCCTTTCAGTGATTCTCCGCCATCATCATTCATACGGGAGAGCACGGTTAATGTCATGGACAAGGCGAAGGCGAGCAATACGTATATGAAAATGTTTTTTTTGTTCATAGGAAGGTACCTCTCTTGTTGAATGAGCTATAGTAGATATCCGGCCGTCATGAGAAAAAAAGCACAACGTCTGGTATAGTAGAGTGAGCAGAACCAAATATAAATCGTTCCTGTATACCACTATATTGGTGTATGGCGGTACAAACAATGGAACAAATCTGATGAATTTATCATTATTGCTTCAAGATATGTTTATAGTACGTGTTCAAAAAGACCGGTTTTCAGTACCGAGAAGATGGGATGAAGCTAGAAATGGAGTAGCGGAGCGTAGGCAAACCTACGTGAGTAACTACATGTTTCCGAAGGAAACATACTTCGTAAGCATATGCTTATTCGGCTGAATTCCATATTCGATGTTGATGATGCCGTTAGGCATCCGTTGTAATCAAAAGCGGTTTTTTGAACAACCTCTTATAGAGATCGAGTGATCGTTGAAGGTGGGAGAATAATATGCGGGAGACGGCAAAAATCGTCATTCGTACGCCAGGACAGGAAAGTGACGGCTCGTTCGCTTATGTAAGCCAGGGTCGCTCCATTACGGTGGGACGTTATACAGGCGGTAGTGAATTGGACTTGTCTGTTTATAATCAGATGATATCGAAGCGGCATTGCCGCATTCATTATGATGTACAGCAACAGTTATGGATTGAGGATCTGGATAGCAAAAATGGAACCGAACTGAATGGGCAGCGTCTCGTTCCCTATGAGAAATATCCATTTGGCGAAGGAGACAGCCTGACGCTCGTCAACGGTTTGATCCAGCTTCGCGCTGAAGGGGATCTTGGAGAGACGAGGGAGTATCGTGTGTCGGATCTGCTGGGTGAGGGTGTACGCTTGCAGGATCACCTGCAAACGGTGCAGATTGGAGAGGTGGAAATTCCATTATCCAAGAAGGAATATCAGCTGTTCAAGCTGTTGTACAGCGAACTTGACCACTTTGTGACAAGGGAACAGATTGTGGCTCAGGTGTGGCCGGAGCGGAGCATGCTGGAGAGTGAAGCGGTAGGGATTGACGAGATTAACTCGCTCATCTATCGGACGAATCGCAAGCTGGGTGTACACTTTACCATCAAGTCTGTTTATAAAAAGGGTGTATATATGAAGTCTCATGTGCCGGATTGAATGAGTCATAACAAAGGGATGAGTTCATGTTCATCATTTACCTGATTCCATGGCTGATTGCTGTGGTGACATTGATCGGTGTCATATCCATCGTACTTGTTAGTTGGAAAAACGGTATTTCCCCGATGCCCACATCCGGCCGCGTCAGGCAGGTGGTCATTCAAGAGGTGAACCGGATTCCCGGTTACGGGGATGTACTTGAAGCGGGTTCCGGATGGGGCACACTGGGGCTGGATGTTGTAAGGCACTGTCCTGGTAAAAGGCTGACCGGGATTGAGAATTCAGTCATTCCCTTATGGTCATCCCAAATAATTGCCTATCTCAGTGTTCGCTTACGTCGAGCGAAGGGGGAAAAGCACTCTCTCAAGGGCAGGCTGCGCTTCATGCGCGGGGATATCTACACCAGTTCCTATGAACATGCGGATTGTGTGATCTGTTATCTGTTTCCGGGAGCAATGACCCGACTTCTGGACAAATTCAGTCGGGAGCTTCCGCCGGGCGCCAAGGTGATTAGTGTCTGTTTTGCGCTCCCGGGTAAGGAACCACTACGTACGATTACATGCCGTGATGCCTTGCGTACCAAGGTGTATGTATATAGCTTTTGAGGAAAAGGAGTACTTGGACTTCCCCTTGAGCAGAATGCTGTCATTCTGGTTCCAGAAGAATAACGAAAGAAAGCTCCGAACTCACATAACGTGAATTCGGAGCCTTTTTTGTTTCGCCTGCGCCTGAGAAGCGAGTTATGCTTCATGCCTCAGGACATGATGATTATTTTGCAGAATCGGTAGTGCCTGTGCTGTCGGATGTTGTACCGGATTGGGATCTGTTTCTGCCGCCTCCGAAGCCGCCTTGACCACGACCTCCTCCTGGACCACCCATACCTGTATTGGCTGTGGTCACACCAGATTCATTCACCCAAGTCACATTACTGGTCGATTGGAATGCAACTACCTTGGTTCCACCACTGTAAGTACCGTCTGTGTAGAGCCCATCCACCGCTTTACCTGTAGACGTACCACCGGAGTAAATCACGTATGAACCATCTTTTGCAAGATCCGGTGAGCTGACAACCACAGTTTGATAATCTTTTGCCGGAGCAAACGTCAGAATGTTATTGCCTTCGCTGTCTTGTACATGGACAAGTGTTCCAGCTTTTTGCGTTTCAGGGAACGTCATTACAATGGTATTTTGCGTAGACGCATCGGATGTTCCTTGTGCCATACCAGAGCTTCCGGCAGCCACGAGGTATCCACCGCTGATTACAAATGTACCGTCATAATCCAATGCTCCGTTACCGTTATCCGTTGGTCCATTCACAATAACTGTACCACCAGTCATGGTAATGGAACCATTGGAATCCAGTCCGTCACCACCTGCGTTCACGGTAAGTGTACCGCCGTTAATGTGGAACTCGTTATTACTCGCTGCTCCCATTCCGCCCGGTCCACGTCCTTGCTGAGTGGTAGCTGTACCTTGGGATGCTTGATCGGTAGTCGATGTTGTACCTGTCGTTTCGGTTACAGAGATGTTGGATGTCGTTGTTGCATCGGTTGCTGTAGTAGCGCTATCTGTACTTGCCGCTGTATTTGCAGCTGTTTCCGTCTCGCCACCTGCAGCATTGACGCCATCATCGGATGCCGTTACATCCACATCCCCATCGTTCAGGGTGATGATTGCTCCTTCAAGTCCTTCATAGCTCTTCGCAATGGTGATGGTGCCACCGTTAATCGTCAGTTCCTGATCGGCATGAATGCCATCATCACCGGATTCAATGTTGAATGTTCCGTCGTTGACTGTCACGTTATTGTTGCTGTGCAGGGAATCATCCATGGAATCAATGGTATACGTACCGCCATTCACCGTAAGGTCTGTACCTGCTTTCAGTGCTTTGGCACTTGTGGACTCGGTTGCTGTTGTTGCAGTGTCCGCATCGGCATCGCTATCGGTTGTTGCTGTTGTGTTGGCAGAGCTGGATGCTGCTGCACCGTTTGTATTAGTACCTGCATTGCCGCTGTTATTAGGCATCTCCGGCATATCTGCAGGAGGTTCGCCATCCGGTGGTGTGCCCATATCGGTTGGAGGTGTTCCGCCACCCCATCCGCCGCCACCGCCACCAAATGGACCTTCTTCGACTTTGGCTGGAGCATTGGCGCTACCGCCAGCAGTCACAATGTTGTATGTGCCGCCATCCGTAACAAGTGCGGTTTCGGCCTGAATACCGTCGTTACCACTTTGAATATCGAAGGTACCTCCTGCGATGGCAACGAAACCTTTGGTGGTATCCGTGTCATTGGTGGATTTGATACCGTCGCCTTCGGCTTCAATGGTAATCGTACCCGCTTGAATGGCGACCATGTCTTTACCTTTGATGCCGTCATCGGCTGCTTTGACGCTGATGTTACCGCTAATGATCTTCAGATCATCCTTGCTCGTAATCCCTTCATTATAGTTACCTGTGACGGTCAATTGACCTGCACCGTTGAACGTAAGATCCGCTTTGCTGAAGATTGCAGCATCCGGCTCGTCTGTTGTAGCGTCAGCGTACACATACGTTTTACCATCCGATACGGTATTCTTGGTTCCTTTTTCGAGCGTAATTACCGCTTTACCGGCCTTCTGAATATAGATCGCTGCACTGTCATTATCATGGATCGTAGCTCCGTTTAATACGAGATGTACGGTACCCTTATCGGCAACGTTGACCACGATCTGACCGTCGGTTAGCTCACCGCTAAGTACATAAGTACCTGCTTCCGTAATTGTTACTGAGCCATTGGCTGCTTTGGCGCCCGAACCGGTTACCGTTGCCGTTGTGCCGTTCAACTTAATCGCTGTGGAATCTGCCTCGCTCCAGCTAATGTTGGTATCGTCAGCATCCAGAGAGACCAGATCTGCATATTTCACAGAGGTTTGCTCGCTGACCGATACCGTTTTGGTTGTTCCTGTCGTTGACGTTGCGGCATTGGCGGTTGTGCTTGTGGTTGCAGGTGAACTGCATGCGGCGAGTAGGCTGGTAATCATGGCGATAGACCAAAGTTTGCTGCCTGTTATCACGTTTTTCTTCATATAGATCGTTCCCTTCGAATTAAGAATTAATATTCCGTTGTTGGACTCATGGTTAACGAGATATCCAGGTTGCCGTTCCGTGTGCGGATGGCATCAAGGAATTCCTTTTGGCTAACACTTTCGTGAATGGTTACACTGTAAACCAGCTCATACAGACTGCCGAGCTCGGTCGTTCTGATCTTTTTCAGGTCAAAAGGTACATTAAATGTATGGAACACTTCGTTAAGCGCTTCTTCATAGCTCAAATTCTCAGGAATGGTGACTTTCAGTGTTTTCAGCTGACTCTTCTTGCCGCCGAAGTTGAAGCGACTCAGGACAAACATCAGCACACACAGGATAATCGTGAACAGCACTGCGTATCCAAAAGCACCTACACCGCAGGCAAGACCGGAAGCCATCGTGAACAACACATAAGCAATATCCTTTGGATCACCAGGTGCACTGCGGAAACGAATGATCGAGAAGGCACCTGCCAAGCTGAATGCTCGAGCAATGTTGCTGCCGATGAGCAGGATGATGATGGCGACAATGACGGGCAGGACCACCATCGTTAGGGTGAAGCTCTGGGAGTATGTGGCTTGGTTGGTCTTCATGTACGTGAGGCTGATGATTAATCCCAGAATGATGGCAAGACCAATGGTGATGACTGCATTACTGAATGTTAAATCGGTATCGGTTAGGGCTGAACTGAATAGTGAATCAAGCATATAGGACACGCTCTCTTTCTATAATCGTTTTATCTTGTTCTTGTTCTATGGATGGGTTGAAGTCAGTACCTGGTACAAGAATGCGCTCCGACTGGTAATTCAGGTTGGTTGTTCTCACCAGATGTCTGAACTCGTTGCCGTATTTGGAGAATCCAGTGCGGTAGAGACCATGCTCACAGAGCAGTTGCGACAGCCACAGCGGAACGGTTTTCTCGGCTTTCACTTCCATCAGCCACCTTCCGTCCTTCACGAGCGGTTCACCGTAATCTCCTTGTTCCAGCTTCAGATCGTATCTGCGGCTGCGAATGTTGGTGTCAAAGGTAATGCGGAGATCCCGGCTGTTCTTGTCGAAGAGTGCTTTGCGTTCATACGCCAGATACACTTTCGGTTCAAGATCGTAGAGGCGAAGGAAGTATTTGATCTCTTCCACAACCTGTTTGTTCATATAATCTGCCAGCTCCGGTGCCTGTCCTGAACGAACGAATTCGTACGCTTCATCCAGCTTCAAGGCGGTTCTGCGCTTGTTCACCAGGCCAAAGACTTTCTTTTTGATCTCCAGATACACTTTGGCATTCTCTTCAGGTATTCCATATGCCCGCAGTCTCAGCTTCTCCTTGTATTTTGGTTTGGAGAGACTGGCGCGAATTAGGGAATCCTGTGGAGTGTCGAAGTACAGGTTACTGATGGAGTAGTATTCATGTTTCTTGTTGTAGGCATCCAGCTCCATGTATTTCAGCAGGTCGTTGTAGAAATGGGCGTACTGTTCATCCGTCAGAAGGTATTTGCTCTCATATCGGTTGAATACTTCAATTGCCATGTGGGGTTCAGTCCTTTCGTTGGTGGGTTGTATGTTTTGTTCCATCGTGTATTGCTTCCATGTCTGTATCTTAGAGGGCCAACCTTGAATGAATCTTAAATGGTTTTACATTGCGTTAACATTTTTTTACCTTCCTATAATAGTTCGCATCCGCAAAATGAATTAAGATTGATTCAAGGTTTAATTGATAGAATGGGAGATATCATACAGCGTTCATGAAGACGAATAATTCAAGCAGAGGAATGAATAGATGATGAGAATATTAATTGCGGAAGATGAGGTTCATTTGGCAGAGGCAGTATCTCAGATTTTGAAAAAAAACAACTACTCCGTGGACATGGTCCACGACGGCAGATCAGGATTTGATTATGCGCAGAGCGGTATTTATGACCTGTTACTGCTCGACATCATGATGCCAGAGATGGACGGAATCACCGTCCTGAAGAAACTTCGCAGTGAAGGCAATCATACGCCTGTCATTCTGCTTACGGCCAAAGGTGAATTATCGGACAAGGTCACAGGCCTCGATTATGGTGCCGATGATTATATCGCCAAGCCCTTCGCCACAGAGGAATTGCTGGCCCGAATTCGTGCAGCCTTAAGACGGAAGGGCGAAGTGGTTCCGGAGGACGGACTGAAATTCGGCGACATGGAGCTGAACACAACTCAGTTGAAGCTGAGCGTTCAGGGGAAGGAGATCAAGCTGAATCTGAAGGAGAATGAACTGCTGGAGCTGTTGATTACGCGCAAACAGGCGATTACCTCCAAAGAGCAGATTATTGAGAAGTTGTGGGGATTCGATTCGGAAGTGGAGTATAACAATGTGGAGGTGTACATCTCGTTTTTACGCAAAAAATTAACGTTCCTGAACTCGGCTGTCCGCATTAACACGATTCGGGGTGTGGGGTATGTGCTTGAGGTGACGTCCTGATGTTTAATAAACTCCGGAATCGATTCCTGATCGTGAATCTGGTGTCCATATCGATTATGATGCTGGTGGCATTTGCGACGATCTATACGATTACGTATCAGAATGTGCAACGGGAGACAAATATGGAGTTGTACAAGGTTTCTGATTTCTATCATAGTCCTTATAATTCATCCAAGATGCCGCGCGGGGAAGGTGGGGGGATGGGGACGGGGTCTGGATCAGGCGCTAGTACAGGTGCTTCCGGTTCAGATTCGCTACCTTCCAATGCCATGAGTGGTAACAATGAAGGACCCGGTGGAGACCCCAATGCACCTCCGGCGCGTTCCATTTCATTCATGATCAAAACGGATGACCAGTGGAAGATTACGGATACGCAATCCCGATTTGATATGGAAGATACGTTCTACACCGAGGCGTTGCAAAAGGTTGACCAGAATAAAGTTGGTAATTCGGAACGGCAGACTGGACAATTTGCACTGGATGGAACGGACTGGGCCTATGTAGTTGATCCGAGCGGTGATGGCCATATGATCGTATTCATTGATGTGACGGCACAACAGGGTATTCTGACCAATCTGATCTATACATTTGCTGTTGTTGGATTAATCATGTTGATTGGAATATACTTCCTGAGCCGTTATTTTGCGAATCGCTCCATTGCGCCGGTTAGAGAAGCATTTGAGAAACAAAAACAATTCATCGGCGATGCTTCACATGAGCTGAAGACCCCTCTGGCGATCATCAATACCAATGCTGACGTGCTGCTTGCAAATCAGGAGGATACCATAGCGAACCAGGCGAAGTGGCTTCACTATATCAAGTCGGAAACCGAGCGCATGACCGGACTTACGAATGATCTGCTCTATCTGACACAGATGGACGACTCGCGCTCGACGATGATTCATGCGAAGTTTAATATGAGCGATGCGGTAGAGAGTATTATTTTGCCAATGGAAGCCGTTATTTTTGAGAAAAACATCTCCCTTGATTACAACATTGAGCCGAATCTTACGGTTCATGGGAACATTGAGCAGATCAAACAGGTCATTCTGATCCTGCTCGATAATGCGGTGAAGTATTCCGGGCCCAGAGGGTCCGTAAACGTTACGCTCCAGAAACAGAATAATGATGTCATGCTGGCCGTGTCCAATACAGGTGAAGGCATTGCACCCGAACATCTGGATCGGATCTTCGATCGATTCTATCGTACGGATTCTTCCAGAGCCCGCACACATGGTGGACACGGTCTGGGACTGGCGATTGCTCGGTCCATTGTGGATCAGCACAAAGGAGAGCTATACGCCAGAAGTGTGGTCGGAGAGGGCGCTACATTTTACGTACGGTTGTCGTAGGGATGGAGTGAGGCGCTGGCGTAGAGTTGAACTCTCAACTCACTACGATGCAACAACGTCTTATTTTCACCTAGATGAGAATAGAGTATTTTACCTGCATTGCGGTTTCCCACACTAACCCTCGCTGCCGCTCTATAATCATTCGTTAGGCATAAGTTCTGCCTGTAATGGGTTAACCTATGCTACAATGGCAACAGTATGTATGAATCAAGGAGATGAACTGAACGTGGCAGAAGCAAACGCAATTAATGAACAAGAAATGATGCAGTATATTGTAGATAAAACGAAGGCAAGCCAGGCGAACATCGCCCTTGTACTGAAGCATGAGCAAGCGTACATCAACAAGGCGCATGAAAATGCCAAAGGTAACGATGTGGATATTGACGGCGATGATCTGGCGGACTACATCCTTAGTCGCAAAGATGTGAAGCTGGATGAGTTGACCGTAGAAAGCATTTTGGATGCTGAGATGGACTACTTGATGGACAAGGGTCATGCGGGGTACGTCGATTAAGTGATCGTAGGCAAAGTTTAACGAACCTGACACGCCTTATTCAGGTATTTCTCGCTCGATTGGAAATCTAACGAATCTCAGATACGTTATTCTCTGGATTCTAGGGCTTTTTGGTGCAATTGCAGCATTTGTGCGGAACTAGCGTGTCTGAGATTCGTTAGTTCGGGGAATAAGCACTTTTAGCCGAAATAAGGTGTTCTGGGTTCGTTAGCGTGAGTGATCACAAGGGCAACGGCGAGGCGTTAAATGGCTGTTCCAAAAGTAACATTTCACATGCGCAGCCTTCAACATGCTAAGTTTAAGTCTAAGTATCGTACTGTAAAAAAGACCTCAACTCCACGTTACTGTGGTGTTGAGGCCTTTTTTTAGATTGTAGTGACAAGGCATCCCTTGGGGGATACTTGTCGGTATAACTCCTACAGTTTACAGCTTCTTATTGACCCATCATACCGCCATCTACGGTGTAGAGGGAAGCTGTTACATAGGATGCTTCTTCGGACAATAGGAAGTTCATTACCGCAGCGACTTCTTCCGGTTCACCGTAACGGCCCATTGGAATGGCAGATACCGTAGCAGATTGATAATCTTCCACGTTGCCGGAATTAGCTTCGATCTGGCGCATCATGCGGGTATTGATTGTGCCTGGCAATACAGCGTTAACGCGGATATTGTAAGGTGCCAGTTCATTGGCAGCGGTACGTGTGAGGCCAACTACGGCATGTTTGGACATAATATATGGAGATACGGCAGGTGCGCCCATCAGACCCGCAAGGGAAGAGGTATTTAGAATCGCACCGGATTTTTGTTTTTTCATAACGGGAATGACATTTTGCAGACCCAGGAATACGCCACGAATGTTGACGTTATACACGGTGTCGAGTGCTTCAACACTCAGGTCTTCGATCAGTCCTGTTGGGCCTTCAATGCCGGCATTATTGGCAAAATAATCGATTCGTCCAAACGCATCCAGTGCTTTTTGCACATAGTTTTTCACGTCTGCTTCCTGGGATACGTTCGCTTTTACAGCGATGACGTGTTCCTTGTCGAGGTTCAGATCAGTGATCGTCTGCTGGATGGCTTCTTCATTCAGGTCAACCAGAACCAGATTAATTTTGCGCTCTGCGAGACGGCGTGCCAATTCTTTACCAATGCCTCCGGCTGCTCCTGTAATAACGGCTGTATGTGTATACGATGTACTCATGAATGATTCGCTCCTTATTCATTATTGGCAGGTATTTTTTTAAAAAAAGTTTCAACCTGTCGTCTATCTTTCCTGTCTCAATGTTAAGATATACATAGCCATGTGACAATAATCATTGACAGCGCATATGTCAGCTATCGGACAGAGATGTAAGCGGTGTTCATTTAGTTTACAATAATGAACAAAGGAGGCGAAAATGTTGATTATTGAACATCCTCAGGACCGGAGAGCACGAAGAACGCAGGATGCCATCATCGCTGCGGCGGTTTCTTTGATATTGGAGAAGGGAGCGGATGCCCTCACCATCCGGGATATTACGGAGCGGGCGGATTACAACCGCGGAACCTTCTATTTACATTTTCCCGGCAAACCGGAGTTGTTGCAGTTCATTCTGGATGATTTCATGCAGGGGGTAGGACAGGCTTATGCAGCACCATACGCACAGCTCAAAGAAGTGGATATGACTGCATTGCTGCCATCCACGATGCCGGTATTTGAATATATTGAAGCGCATCAGGATATTTTCCGCGCATTAATGACGATGCATTCCGATATGGGTTCCCGTCTGTGCAATATGTTTAGAACCTATTTAACCGAGGATTTTGTACTGGTGACCGAAGATAGCGAGCACACCATTAATTACGACATCATGTTAAGTTATCTGGTATCTGCTACGGTGGGCGTGATTATGCACTGGGCGGAGATTGGATTCAAATATTCTGCGCATTATATGGGAGAGCAGCTTACGGCACTGATCAACATCAAACCGACCCGTCTGCTGATTGAACCAGGGCAGAAGGGTCGGACGATTCACGAGCGTATGCTGTTGGATTAAGGGTCGGATAGAAGTTTTGTTCTATATAAATTGAACTAAAGAGTATTTACACTGAACACTTCGATGGAAGAATAACCTTCCGATCGCTGTTATCCCCAGATTTTTTTGATTTCTTTTATAAAGGTTAAATCCGGGGATAGCGTATGCTTCCGATGTAGCTTTCTTACAGAAAGCTTGTAGGCGAATGCTCCGCTTCTTCAGGTCCTTTCTGTCCTCTCCGTTTTGTGTAAATGTTTAGTTCAATTGATATAGATGAAGGAATCCAATTCGATTATCCGGTCATGGAGGCATTAGCGGCCTGTTGCATCTGAAGCAACTGTTCGCGGATCAGGACGGACTCGCCGACCATAATTAATGCCGGGTTATTCACTTGATGTGACAGGGCGAGGGAATGGAGTTCGGCAAGTGTGCCGGTAATAATGCGTTCCTCCGAAGTGGTTCCCCGTTCGATTAGAGCCGCAGGGGTGTGTCCACTTTTCCCATGGTGAAGCAATTCATGTTGGATCTGGGGCAGTTGGCTAATGCCCATATAGATGACCAGTGTATCCACGCTATGGGCGAGCAGGTCCCAGCGAACGGATGAAACATTTCCGTCACTGCCGGTTCCCGTGACACATGCAAACGATGAAGCAATCCCCCGATGGGTTAACGGAATAAGGGAGGAAGCGGATGTACCTACAGCTGAAGTGATGCCGGGAATGATCTCGAATGCAATCCCTGCTTCTGCCAGCACAAGCGCTTCTTCACCACCACGGCCAAAGATGAACGGATCGCCACCCTTGAGTCGTACGACTTGTTTGCCTTCCGCTGCATGTGCAGCAAGCATCCGTCCAATCATCTCCTGACTCATGGAGTGAAGCCCTGGAGCCTTGCCGCAGTAGATGCGGAGTGCTCCGACGCGAGCCTCAGCGAGCAATTGATCATTCACAAGCCGATCATACATAATGACATCTGCGGACTGAATACGTTTCAGGGCTTTTACCGTAATCAGATCCGGATCTCCAGGGCCAGCGCCAACGATACTAACCAAGCCCCGGCTCATGATCGTGTCCCCAATTTCGGTGCCGCATCGGAACTTGCCAATCCGGAACGACCACCCTGAATGGTTGCCAGTTTGGTTGATAGCTTCACCGGTTTCCCCCAGTGATGGGCAGCATATAGGCCGAGGCCTGTAAATACAGCTCCGCCAATGAGGTTACCCACCAACACCGGGATCTGATTCCACAGCCACCAGTCAGCGACACTGACCTGTGCACCGAGCATCATGCCTGCCGGAATGACAAACATGTTCACTACAGCATGTTCAAAACCTTGGGCGAAAAATATCGTAATAGGCAGCCACATCGCTACGATTTTGCCTAGAGTTGATGTGGATGTCATCGCCATCACGGCCCCGAGTGTGACCATCCAGTTACATAGAATGGCCTTGATGATCACCAGAACAATGCCTGCTCCGCCCAAATGCTGATATCCTAATGTTTTGGCTTCACTGGTCTGAATCAGCGTTTGAATGAGTGGGTTGCTCATATTCGTACCCATCTTCGTAATGGTCAGTCCGTATAAAAGAGCATAGAATGCACATCCAAGTAGATGACCTGTGATCACCCAAAAATAATTTCGGAGCATATCCATCCATGTAATTCTGCGTTTCATCAGTGCGAGTGGGAGCATCGCAAAGTTTCCTGTCACCAATTCAAGGCCCAGCAGAACAATAATGACGAATCCCGCGGGGAATATCAGTGCACCTGCCAAACCAACGGAAGTTTGAGTTACAGCGGTATATGCCAATGTGGTTGCAAAAGCAAGGATAGCCCCTGCCAGAAAACCGCGGATTAGCATCTGTACCCGATTCATTCTGGCTTTGCTCTCACCAGCTTCGAGCATCGATTGCAGCACTTCTGCAGGTTTAACAAAATCCATAGCGCACGCCTCCTTGATGTCAGAGTATCTTTAGCATTTAACCCGCAATTGTGATATAGATTTCTCCACTGTTGCCGTCTACTTCTGTTTTGTAGGTGTTCAGACAGCCCTCATCCGGCTCATGTACCTTACCGTTACGCAGATCAATCTTCCAATCATGCAAAGGACAATGAACCGCTGTCCCGCATACCATGCCTTCCGACAGCTTGCCGCCCTTGTGAGGGCAACGATTCTCGACGGCGTGCAGACTCCCGTCGCTCAGTTTGAAGACTGCAATTTCGGTATCCTGTATCAGGAAAGTCCGTGCTCCCTTTTCATCAATATCCGCCAAGTGTCCAATCCGGAATTTGTTCATCGCTGTTCCTCCTCTTTAGTGAGTTACCGGCTCGGCACCGGACAGTGGGGTGAAGTTTTTACGCAATTTCTCGTCTTCAATGATTTCTTTCCAAGGATCAACCGTGTGACCCAGCGTAACTTCCAGACGTTCGACCAGAGCGAGACGTACATCCCGATCCGCCAATGCTTCCTTCACATGTTCCAGACCTACCCGTTCAATCCAAGCCGCTGTTCTCTCATTCCATTTTGCGTTCTCTCTATAATATTGCAGGTAGGAGTAAGTCCACTCCTCCACTTCCGCATCGGTCTTCACTGTGCAGAGCAGCTCGGCTGTGCGAACTTTAACTCCGGCGTTACCACCAACATGAATCTCCCATGCACCATCGATGGCGACAACACCCAGATCCTTGATGGTCGCTTCCGCACAGTTCCGCGGACATCCAGATACAGCAAGTTTCACTTTTGCTGGAGCAACCATTTTATCGAGTTTTTTCTCCAGACGAATGCCCATTTCGATGGAGTCCTGTGTACCGAATCGACAGAATGTGTTGCCTACACACGTCTTCACCGTACGCAGTGCTTTACCATAACCGAAACCGGAAGGCATATCGAGCTCTTCCCAGATCTTCGGCAGGTTCTCTTTCTGTACTCCGAGCAGATCGAGCCGTTGTCCACCCGTGAACTTCACCATCGGAACATCGTATTTCTCTGCGACAGTTGCAATCTTGATCAATTCAGCCGGGGAAGTAACACCACCATAGATCCGTGGAATAACGGAATAGGTACCGTCCTTCTGAATGTTGGCGTGATAACGTTCATTGGTGAATTTGGATACACGCTCATCCCTGTATTCAGCCGGCCAGATCATACCGAGATAATAATTCAGGGACGGACGACACTTGGAGCAACCTTCCGGTTCATTCCAACCGAGAACGTTCATCACTTCCTTCACGCTTTTGAGTCCCATTTCCTTGATTTGTGCAACAATTTCATCCCGATCATAGGAGGTGCAGCCACAGATGCCTTCTTTGGTCTGTTCGCCTACATTATCACCGGCATAATACGTGAGCAGGTTTTCGATAATCGGTTTGCATCCACCACAAGAAGCGGAAGCTTTGGTGCAGGACTTGATGGCACCGAGCGTATTACAGCCTTTATTCAGAACGGCATCTCCGATGGAAGATTTGGTAACACCGTTACAACCACAGACGATCTCGTCATCTGGCATACTGGCCATACGTTCTGCGACAGATGGACCAGAGCCTGAAGCGCCGGAAGGCACGCCGAGCAAAATTTCTTTCTCACGGCCGCTAATGTTCTCGCCACTTTTAATGAGGGAAAACAGCGATGCGCCATCTGTGGTATCCCCGAACAGTACGGCCCCAATCAGCTGCCCATCCTTGATCACCATCTTTTTGTACACACCGTCGACATCATCCTGAATGCGAATGCTGCGCGTATCTGCAGCGTCTTTGAATTGTCCTGCAGAGAATACGTCGACTCCGGATACTTTCAGTTTGGTGGAAGTTACTGAGCCTGCATATCCTTCGGTGGCCGCTCCAGCCAAGCGTTTCGCGAGCACCATACCTTGTTCATATAATGGAGCAACCAGTCCGTAGGCAATACCGCGGTGTTCTGCACATTCGCCGACGGCAGAGATCCCAGGAATGCTGGTATGCATATAATCATCTACGATGACACCACGATTGACATCCAGGCCGGTATTTCGAGCCAGTTCGATCTGAGGACGAATCCCGACAGCCATGACAACCAGGTCAGCTTCAAGTACGGTCTGATCCGTGAAACGAATGGCTTTCACTCGATGCTTGCCAGTGATTTCTTCGGTATGTTTATTCAAAAGGAACTTCATGCCCTGCTCTTCAAGCTCCCGCTGGAGCATCAGCCCTGCTGGCAGATCCAGATTCCGGTCCATCAGATGACCGTTAATGTGGATGACCGTGACGTCCATGCCCAGATTGAGCAGCCCACGCGCTGCTTCAAGTCCTAGCAATCCGCCTCCAATGACGGCAGCTTTGCGATATTTTTGTGAGGCTGACATCATGGTCTCGCAATCTTTAATATCGCGGAAACCGATCACGCCTTCCTTGTTGGCACCGGGAAGTGGCAGGATGAACGCTTGTGATCCGGTTGCCATAATCAGCTCATCATAGGCTGCGCGTACACCGTTCTGAGATACAACTTCCTTGCGCTCGGTATCGATCTGAACAACCGGGTCTCCCGGGTATACCTGAATGCCGTTATCTTCGTACCAACTCCACTCGTTGATGACGATATCTTCGATGGATGTTCCGCCAGCCAATACAGAGGAGAGCATGATGCGGTTGTAGTTGGGATGCGGCTCTGCGCCGAAGACTGTAATTTCATAAGCGTGCGGAGCGAGCTTAAGGATATGTTCGATTGTACGAATTCCCGCCATGCCATTACCGACCAATACCAACTTTTTCGTTGTACTCATTATGATTAGCCCCCTTAGGTCCATTGTGCAAATTGCCTCAAAATCTTGTCTCTAAAATCGAAAAAGCCTGTTATGCCTCGGAGGACTGCGCATATACATACGCATCCCTTGCTCCGAGATTGCAAAACAGGCTTCATTGCCGTTTCAACCAGCTACGCCGTTGTAACTGTGATTGATTCAAATATGGAGTTGTTATGGCTTAACTATAAAAGATCGATCTAACCATGTCAATATAGTTGACACAAAAAAGTATTTGAAATTTAAAGTTAATTATGTTTACATGAGTTTATTGGAACACGAATGATCGAAGAGGTTTTAAGGGTATATATTCATGAAAATGAATGTTTTAGTGGCAAATAGTGTGGCAGTAACTACAAAAAGCATAGAAAACGTGTCATGATTAGTGTTTTATTCTTTTGGGTCACTAGGACGATCCGTCATGATTGTTGTATTTATTACTTCGGAATCATTTATAAAATCAGATTGATTTGCGCTTTTGTCAGGTAATATAACATATATAGCACTTTCATGTGTTAATGTCTTAAATAATACGATTCTAATTATACGTAATCAGGGAGGGATTGCTCCATCATGCGATCTTTATTGGTCATCCGTATACAATCAACGATAGCTGATTCGTCCGATGCAATCCCTCTGACACCGGAGAGGCTGCTGGGAGCGAACGGGTACCATGTACAGGTGGCAGGCAGTGAGGCGGAAGCGGTGAAGCTGGCTCGTGCGGCGGAAGCATCCATCTTGCATCTGTCGCTGGCTGACGTGGAGTACTGGGTGAACTGCCTGGGAAAGGGAAAGTCGGATTCCCCGCTGCTCTGGTGGTGCGCGCCAGACACAGCCTCTTCCTCCGCAGACTCCTGCGAGATCGAAACTTCATTTGATGGAATACTTACCCCTTCCATGACCGGGTCGGAGATACATTGGACGCTTCACTTTGCAGCCCGGCGCTACATGGAACGCAAGCAGTGGGAACAGGAACGGAAGCAGTTGCAATCCAGGCTGGAAGATCGGAAGTGGATTGATATGGCGAAGGCCATCCTTAGTGATCTGAAGCAGATTTCCGAGGCTGAAGCCTATGACCTGTTACGCAAGAAAGCGATGGATGAACGCAAACGGATGGTCGATGTAGCCACAGCCATTGTGAAGGCGCATCAACTGCTCCAGTCTTAATTGGAAGGAGGATTCTCCATGGATATGTCTCAGATACTCCGAGAGGTCGGACGTGGGAAACGAGGCTCGCGTGATCTGAATTATACAGAGGCACTGACCGTTGCAGAGAAAATCCTGAAACAGGAGGTTTCCCCTGCCCAGACGGCTGCCTTTCTCATGGCTGAACGAATGAAAATGGAAAACGTCGAGGAACTGGAAGCCTTTGTTCATGCATGTCGTAACAGTGCGGAACGTTTCTCCGTTTTTCAGGACGGATTGGACTGTGCTGGTCCCTATGACGGGCGGACGAAGTCGTTCATGGCCACGTTTCCGGTTGCATTTGTACTCGCGGCAGCCGGGTTGCCTGTGACTTTGCACGGGAGTGATCCTTTACCGCCCAAGTGGGGCGTTACGCTGTCGGTACTGTTGAAGGAAGCAGGAATAGATACGGGTAAGATGGATCGGGCAGATGCCCAAGGCGCTGCGCTCCATTCAGGTGTCATGTATGTATCCTCCGAGGAGTGGTGTGAGCCTCTTCGCAAGCTTCGTCCGTTACGGGAAGAGCTGGGATTCCGCACGGTGTTTAACACAGCAGAGAAACTCATTGATTATAACCATTCACCGTATCTGGTGTTTGGTGTGTTTCATAATACCTTTCTGGATCGGATTGCGAAGCTGCTTACCCGGTTTAATTATCGTCGTGCTTATGTGGTGCAGGGAATGGAAGGTTCTGAGGATCTGTATATTGATCGGCCAACCCGCGTATACGCCGTGGAAGATGGTGATATGAAGCTGGAATTGGTTGATCCTGCAGCCTATGAATTGGATATGCCCGTACCGGAACTGGTCTGGACGGCTGCGAAGCAGCTGGAAGTGGCGGAAAGTGTATTAAGCGGTGACGGTCATATTGCTTTTGTGAATCAGGTTCTGTTAAATGGAGGATTCCGCTTGTACGCAGCGGGGCGTGTCAATTCCATCGAAGAGGGCATATACACTTGTCAGGGATTGCTGGAGAGTGGTGCGGCATATCGTATTTATCAACAGTGGTGTGTCTCCATGGGTGGCGAACTGCCGGATAACAGGGCGGTATCCATTTATCCGGCATCGTCCAGGTAACCCTTGGTTCAAGCTTGTGCTTGTTTAGCGTATTCTTATTCCCAAGGATAAGTAACGGTCAGGAAGTCAGCGAATTTCTTGCTCTCTTCCCGCCGCCTTTTCCGCATGGCCGCCCGATCCGGAGCGGTCTCGTATAGTTTCTTCTCTTCTTCCGTCTCTGGGATAATGCGGGGTACGATCAGTTTGCGATTATTTTCGTCCAGGGCCACAAAGGTCAGAAAGGCAGTCGCCGCGATTTTTTTCTCTCCGGTCTTCAGATCCTCACGAATCACTTTCACAAAAATCTCCATGGAACTGCGCCCGGTCCACGACGCGAACGATTCCAGCGTAACGGAATCTGTTGGGTTAATCGGGTACAGGAAGTCTACCGAGTCGGTTGATGCGGTAACGGTATTGACCCGGCATAGCTTGGAAGCGGCAATGGATGCGATATCATCGATGTAGGACATCAGCTTCCCGCCGAACAGGGTGTTGTGATTGTTGACATCGGTTGGGAACACCCGTGCCGTCTTAAAACAACGCGTTTCGCGTACATACTTTTTCTCCACCTGATCCATCTCCGTAGGTTTCGGTATTTCTCTCATGCTTGTTCCTCCTTACCGTATGGCTGCTGTGACATTTCATTTGAGGTGTTGCAGGGTCTTTTTTGATCTGTTATCCCTAGTATAGGTGTCGGTCAGAACCATATTCAAATGAAGTTGGACTGCAAAAAAAACCGCCAGGCGCGGACCGGCGCGCTGGCGGTTTACTGCTGTATATTAAGCCTTGGGCTTGAAAATGCCGGACGGTTTGCCGATTGGCAAGAACGCATAGCCGAAGTGAGCGTTCAGTACCGAAGCACCTGTACCATACAGGGACACAATTCCGATCGCCATTTCAGCGTATGCTGCAATGGTGTGGAAAATGTGAGGAGCTACGCCGAAAGCGTCAAAGGTCAAGCCAAGGAACAGGAAGTCAATCAGAATGAAGATGATCAGCAATACTTTATTCGCTTCAATCGCACCGATGGTCATGAACAGGGTGAATACAAGGTATCCGGCAAAAGCAAATCCGAGCTGCTTGCCATCAGCCTGTTCCGCAAGCGTGGAGCCAAATACGCCCATTTTGATCATCCAATTGGCCGCCATGGCGAACCAGAAGAATGCGTACGCACCAAAAGCGGTTGTGCCAAAGGTATTGTTGCGTTTGGAATCTTGAATGCATGCAAATAACTGGGCAAAGGCGCCCAGGAAGATTGCCCAAGGAATAGCGTAGCTAAGTCCATCTGTGATGCCAAGCTTTTGGGAAGAAGCGACCAGGGTTACGATAGCCAACCCAAATAATCCCATTGCGCTGGGATCGGCGTTAACAATTTTGACTTTAGTCTGTGAATCGGTCTGCATGTTGATGATAAGCCTCCAATAATATCAAATCAGGATCAATGGCCGTCGTTGGCCGTCCTCTAAATTACATCATTTGTATCCGCCGGGTCCGGACACACACATCGCCCTATTGTACCTGAATGACCCCATTATGGAAAGGGATTTTATTACCTTTTGAACCAATAGACTTTTTGTTTTTCTAATATACACATTTACGACACAATCCATTCTGGCCGTGAATGATGAGGTTGGATATAAGAATAAAGCCCCCGTGATTACCGCTAAAATTGCGTCATATCAGCCATTTTCGGATAAGCACTTGTATGATAAAATATTCTTTATCAAAAAATGGAGAAGAATACAAAACATCCTTGTCTCCTATGCCATATGTTAATCCCACTATAGATTGACAGGAAAAACTAAAATGGTTCACAGAATAAGGAGGTATCAGGGGTTATGGTTATGAGTTTGGATTTGAAAAATAAAATAGAAAAGGCCAGACATAACCTTTATATGCTGGTAGAGCATAACAAGGGTGGTCTTGGACATCCCGATGTGATTCGGCAGTCTATGGCATTGGACGAATTGATTAATGAGTATAACCGAATTAGCCGAAACCATTCACGGGCCTGAACCCGAAGGGATTTTAATTTTATATACAGAACGAATCACATAGATAAGTAACACTTGATCGTACAGACGGGCATGAATATAGCCGGTATAAACAGCCTCAGTTGAAGAGGCGGTATCCTACCGGCGTCATATTCATGTCCGTTTGTTTTTGTTGCCACAGTCAATATCTATCTGTCTAATGCAGCATTCGTTTGGCTTCCAAATATAGAACCTGTACGAATTTTTTCGTATTGATGCGTGTCTGGGACAGGGAAGGTTCCACGTTGTTTTGCAGCTCCAGCATTTTCTTGCGAATTTCGGTGAAATCAAAAAATTTGGATGCATAGTTCTCAAACTTGGGATGTGTATAATCGGTTAATCCAAGAGACACCACATGGCTCAGTGTCTGGAAGATGGCTCTGCGAACCCGTTGTTCCGATGCCTTAATCTCCTTGTTAATCTCTGCGAGTGAGGCGTTCTCACCCAACTTGCGAATCGCTACGTTATGAAAGATGTCTTTGAGAGACGGGAACATATAGGGGGACAGTTTATGCTCATCGGTCTCTACCTGCTCCAGATATTCCAGCATGTCCAGCAGATCCCTGCTGCCCGCTTCGCCGATCATGCCCATCTCGGACAGCAGGAAGTGTCCTGCTGTTGTAATGGTTTTGTCCGGAACCGGAGCCGCAGTACGC
This sequence comes from Paenibacillus sp. FSL R5-0517, assembly GCF_037974355.1. Classification (NCBI taxonomy): domain Bacteria; kingdom Bacillati; phylum Bacillota; class Bacilli; order Caryophanales; family Paenibacillaceae; genus Paenibacillus; species Paenibacillus sp. FSL R5-0517. Next base: position 6,600,293 of record NZ_CP150235.1, on the reverse strand, counting down.
TCATTCAGATGCAAACCGGACAATCCCTGCAACGTCCGTTGAATATCTGCGATGGATTGCTGCATCCGAACCCTTTCGCTGACCAACCGCAGAACAGATAGGATCTCCAATCGGTTAATGGGCTTTGTAATATAATATTCAATGCCTAGCGAATAGGCTTCGCCAATCATATTTTTCGACTCGATCTGGGAGATCATGACGATCTTGCCCTCGAACCTTCCTTCAAGCGCCCGCACGGTCTGAATCCCGTCTCGTTGTGGCATCAGCAGATCAATCAGCAGGACATCCACCTTATGCAGTTCCATCAGTTCCGCGTGAATATGTGCTCCGTCCTCAGCTTCCCCGGCAATATCGCCAAGGCCTTCATCCTCAATAATATCCATCAGCATGGAACGAACGCCAGGATCATCATCCACGATAAAATAACGCATGTCAGTCATTCCCTTTCTCTGCGAATGGTGTGATTGAAAAATCTATGGTAAAGGCGGTTAACTCCGCCATGAACTCTCGTTCCAGTGTAATCGTTCCGTTCCCTCTTGTATAGAACCTGACATGTTAGGTTAAATGACAATGATTGGGCGATCAAAGAACATTTTTAAATTTAAATATTGAAATTGCATGTAGGTATTTGTCGATTTTCGTAGATGCCCTTGTAGTATAAGTAACATCCCCAAGTCCGGGGCAAGTATTGTGCAGAATGGTACAAACTTTTCACGTGAACCATCTCTGTAATTGAAATACACCATAAAAGGGGCATACCGATGGAGCAAACAATACAAGATATTGTCGGCATTTTCAATGATTTTCTATGGTCCAAAGTGTTAATTATATTATTGGTAGTATGTGGTATATACTTCACCACCAAGACCCGATTCATGCAATTCCGCATGCTTGGAGATATGGTGAAGGTGCTTCTAGAGCGGAAAAGCAAGGAGCCAGGCAAAATTTCCCCTTTTCAGGCGTTCTGTATCAGTATGGCGGCCCGTGTAGGTACAGGGAATATTACCGGTATAGCATTGGCTATCGCATTGGGGGGTCCTGGTGCTATATTCTGGATGTGGATCATTGCAATTATCGGATCAGCCTCCAGTTTTGTGGAGAGTACGCTCGCTCAGATCTATAAAGTGAAGGATAAGGGTGGATTCCGTGGGGGTCCGGCGTATTATATGGAGCGTGGGCTGGGCAAACGCTGGATGGGGATTTTATTCGCCATTCTCATTACGCTCTCATTCGGTTTGGTCTTTAATGCGGTGCAGTCCAACACCATTACCGTAGCATTCCAAAACTCATTTGGTACGGATCGGTTAACGGTAGGGATCATTATGGCTGTGATATTTGCTGGGATTATTATGGGCGGTGTCAAACGAATTGCAAAGGCCTCGGAATACATCGTCGTTGTGCTTGCTGTTTTGTACATTGGGGTGGCGGCTTTTGTGGTGCTGGCGAACATTACCCAGCTTCCGGCCATGATTGCATTAATTGTGAAAAGTGCCTTCGGCATCGAACAGGTGGCTGGCGGAACGTTGGGCGCTGCACTGATGAACGGTGTGAAACGCGGATTGTTCTCCAATGAGGCGGGCATGGGTAGTGCCCCGAATGCGGCTGCAACAGCGGATACAACACATCCGGTGAAACAGGGACTCATTCAGGCGTTTGGCGTACTGACAGATACGTTGGTAATATGTACAAGTACCGCCATGATTATTTTGCTATCAGGAGTGTACAAGGGCTCCAGTCTGGGTGGCATTGAGTTAACTCAGGCTGCATTAAGTGTTCATATTGGTTCATGGGCATCGGGATTCCTGGCGGTTATGGTGTTCCTGTTTGCCTTCAGTACACTCATCGGAAATTATTACTACGGGGAAACCAACATTGAGTTTATCAAATCCAACAAAGTTTGGCTGTGGGTATACCGCATTTGCGTCATCGCGATGGTGGTGTTTGGCGCAGTTGCCAAAGTTCAGCTCGTGTGGGATTTGGCTGACCTGTTCATGGGGCTGATGGTGGTGGTGAACCTGATTGCCATCCTGATGCTGTCCAAGGTCACCTTTGAAGCATTGAAGGACTACAAGAAACAGAAGGCTGAAGGACGTGATCCTGTCTTTACGCGTGACCGGATTCATATTCCGGGTGAAGTGGAGTGCTGGCAGTCGGAAGAAGAAGTTATTGGAGATAAATCAATACATGTAGCCAATTAAGATTTCATCTGAATATCGTTGGTCATATACAAATGGACATAACAAAAAACAGGACTTGGATTATCCATCATGGGCAACCCGAGTCCTGTTTGTTGCATATAAGATGTATCTTCACACGAGTTGAAGTTCATCTGGATATACATATAATTTATTTATTAACCGAATAGCTGATCAGTTGCTCGGACAGAGCTTTCATTCGTGCACCTGTTTCATTAAGCTGCTCAATCACATCCGTGAAGGATGATACAAGCGTTGCTTGTTCCTGTGAAGAGGCAGCAATCTGGGAGACTTCAACTTCCATCTGTTTGATAACCTGTTGTACATCTCTCAGGCTGGTATCGATATCACTTGTAGCCTGTTTGGCATCCACAGAGAGTTTGCGTACTTCCGAAGCCACCACGCCGAAGCCGGCACCAGCTTCACCAACACGAGCAGCTTCAATAGCGGCATTCAGACCAAGCAAATTGGTCTGTTCAGAGATTTCACGAATGAATCCGGCTACCTTGTTGATTTGGGAAGAGTTCTGAACAGCAAGTCTTGTGTTCTGCAAGATCTGTTCACTGGTTGCTTGCAATTCTTCGGCATGGGCGGCGACATGCTGCACCATATCAACGAGGTTTCCATTGATGGTTTGATTTTCTTGTATAATGTCTTCAAGCTGGTTCTGATTGGATTGGTCGTAAGATACACAGAAAACAGCAACAACATTTTGGTTATCATCAAAGATCGGAATATTCAGGGTATCAAGTTCAATACCAAAAACCTCCTTGGGAATCGTGGAAAGACTGGCTTCTCTTCCGTTTTTCAAGACGGCGAAGTTCTGGAATGAGTCCAAGAGCGCCATTCCTTTTTCAAAACCAAGGTCAAACTTGTCGGTGGTTATAACCTCCAATACCTTTTCGTGATCATATACAGTTAAACTGGCTGGTTCTCTAAGGATCTTGCTGATATAAGGCATTACTTTAAGCAGGGCATCTACAACGTTCATGGAAGAGGACCATCCTTTCAATATTTGAATGTAATATATTTAACGATCTATGGAATGCTCTATCTTTCATCGGACAGAAAGTGCGTTTCGTGAACGGCATTTTGCACGAATGAATGAACATTTTATGATTAAATTTTTAAATATTTACCATTTGAAATGATTTACTGGATATAAGTGTTAGTTGTAACTATTTTTATATCAAGATATTTGTACGAGTGTATATCAATTATGGGACATATGTCCCTTTGTGTACGTTATATACGACAACGGAGGGGACGTCGGAATGAAAGAAATCATGGACTTTGGACTTGTGCGACAACTCGCCCGTGAGAATGGGTTGGATCAGGTGCTGGAAGAGTCTGCACTCGCTGAGTTGCGACTACTTGAGGCTGCAAAGGGCGAGATGATCTGTTCCAAAGGTGAGCGACCCGAGCGATTGTATTTTCTCGTGCAGGGCAAGCTCAAGATCTATACTACCCTGCCTAACGGAAAGTCTCTGTTGCTTCGTTTCAGTACATCACTTTCGCTCGTGGGAGATTTGGAACTGGTGAATGGCAAGGAGGCTATGAATACGGTAGAGTCTGTGAGCAAAAGCCTGTTGCTGGGTATCAGCTATCGTTCTCTCCAGAATACGTATGCAGAGAACCCTAAATTTCTCCACTTCATGCTGAGTCAAGTTACACACAAATTGTATACCTTTTCCAACCTGTCGAGTCTGAATATGTTATACCCGGTCGAGAGTCGCTTTGCCAGTTATCTGTTGTCCACAATGGGCCAGGACGATTCCTCTTCGGAAGAAATCCAGACCTCCAAGCTCACCGAACTCGCCGATATGCTGGGTACCAGCTATAGACATCTTAATAGAGTCGTTCAAGATCTGTGTAATCGAAATATAATTCGCAAGGTGCAGCGTAAGCTTCTGATCTGTGATCTGGAACAGTTGCGTGCCATCGCGGGGGGCAATATATATGAGTGATGGCATCTAAAATAAAGATCAAGCCAGCATATATGTACGACATGACGCGGTACAACAAAATACAATATGGCATAACAAAGAGCACCCTCCCGAATATACGAAGGGGTACTCTTTGTGCTCTTTGTGCACTGCACGTCAAGTGGATTAGATATCTCCGCGCTGCTCGAACAATTGAGCGATCTCTACAATAACATGGGTTGCCTTCACCATATTGTCTACCGATACATATTCGAATTTGCCATGGTAGTTCTCGCCGCCAGTGAAGATATTTGGTGTTGGCATGCCCATATAGGATAGCTGGGAACCATCTGTCCCTCCCCGGATGGGACGAATAACAGGTTCGATATCCAGTCGGGTCATGGCTTCATGAGCAATGTCGACGATCTGGCGTACGGGTTCAATTTTCTCGCGCATGTTATAGTACTGGTCACTCAACTCAACCGTAATGCTTTTCTCTCCATACTTGGTCTTCAGTTCGTTCGCGATCTGGAGCAGATTTGTTTTGCGCTCTTCAAACTTCTCCCGGTTGAAATCACGGATGATGTAACTCATCTTAGTCAGTTCAACGTCACCCTCCAGAGACAACAGATGGTAGAAACCATCATAACCGTCCGTGAATTCAGGAGCTTCCTCCACAGGCAGTCGTCGATTCAATTCCATCGCAATTTTCAAAGAATTCACCATCTTATCCTTCGCTGTTCCGGGATGTACATTGGTGCCTCGTACGGTAATTTTGGCGGCTGCTGCATTAAAGCTCTCGTATTCGAGCTCGCCAAGTGGTCCGCCATCAACCGTGTACGCATATTTGGCTCCAAAAGCAGCTACATCGAATTTGTGCGGTCCACGGCCAATCTCTTCATCCGGGGTAAAAGCAACCCGAATCTTACCGTGTTTCACTTCCGGGTGCTCAATCAGATAGGCCATTGCGGTCATAATCTCGGCAATGCCTGCCTTATTGTCTGCACCAAGTAACGTTGTACCGTCGGTTGTGATCAGGGTGTGGCCTTTATATTCGTGCAGTTCCGGGAAATCCTTGTTGGACAGCACGACATCCAGTTCCGAGTTCAGCACAATATCAGCACCGTCATAGTTATCGATAACCTGTGGTTTGACATTTTTGCCAGTAAAGTCGGTCGCTGTGTCGAGGTGAGCCAGGAAACCAATGACGGGAACATCCTTGTCGGTATTGGATGGCAGGGTAGCCATGACATAACCGTTCTCATCCATCGTTACATCTTGCAGACCAATGGAGGTGCACTCTTCAACGAGCAGTTTGCCCAAGGCCAGTTGGCCGGGTGTGGAAGGGCATGTCTCACTATTTTCATCGGATTGGGTATCCATCTGAACATAAGTACTCAGTCTTTGAATTAATATATCTTTCATCTATTTTCTCTCCCTAGCTTGAGTAGTATATAAGTTGAGCTACTTTGTTTTACACTGATCCACTACGAGTCCAGAATAACCTTGTGATCGCTGTTATCTCCAGATGCTATAAATCCATTATCACGAAGCAGCTTTCTTGCAGAAAGCTTGTAGCTTCTACGGGTTATTTACGTCCTCTCTGTTATCGTGTATCCGTTCGTCGCAACTTATGTAAATTGGGTATATTAATTATTGTGGCTCTCTAAGGTTATCATATCATGTTTTGCAGGCATTTCCAGAATGGGACAGAGCGATATATGAGGATAACTAGGTATCAAAAAGGGTACTAGGTCACAAAAATGTACGTACTTGTATTTCTATAACTGAGGTTCATAATGAATGATGAAGAAAGGATGGGTTCTAGACATGCCATTTATCACGGTTAAGGTACTGGAAGGCAAGTCGGTTGAGCAAAAACGTCAGTTGATTGAACGTATGACTCAGGTGGCTTGTGAGACACTGGATGTTGATCCGAGCAAAGTCTTTATCTTCATTGAGGATTTGGAGAAGGACAATTACGGCAAGAATGGTAAACTGTTTTCGGATTTGGACAATAAGTAAGGCTTCATATATATCTTGAAAAAGGAACAGGAGATGCAGCAACAATGACTGAGCAATTATTTTCGCCTTATCAATTCAAAAGCTTGCAATTGAATAACCGTGTCGTTATGGCACCGATGTGCCAATATTCTGTCACTGCGAAGGATGGCATTCCAAACGATTGGCACCAGGTCCACTATGTAAGCCGTGCGGTTGGTGGTACTGGACTCATCGTGATTGAGATGACCGATGTCGATCCGGATGGACGTATTACCGATAATGACTTGGGTATATGGTCAGATGAGCATGTACCTGCCTTCACCAAACTGGTAGAGGGAATCCATGCCTACGGCTCCAAAGTCGCCATTCAGATCGCACATGCGGGACGAAAAGCAGAGGATGCACCGCAGCCGGTTGCCCCATCGGTAGTTACATTCCCGGGAGAAAACTACAAGGAGCCACGTGCGTTAAGTACGGAAGAGGTAGAAGCCATGGTGCAGAAGTTCGCAGATGGTGTTCGCCGCGCAGTACAGGCTGGAGTGGATACCATAGAGCTTCACGGTGCACACGGATACCTGATCCACCAATTCCATTCCCCGCTGATGAATCATCGTGAGGATGTATATGGGCAGGATCTCTCCCGTTTCGGCGTTGAGGTCATTCGGGCAGTGAAAAAAGAAATGCCCGCAGATATGCCGCTGATTATGCGGATTTCGGCTGTAGAATACGCGGATGGTGGATACGACATCGACCATACGATCAACATCGCCCGTGCCTACCAGGATGCAGGCGTGGACATGTTCCATATCAGTTCAGGTGGCGAAGGACCTTCGGGACAGCGAAAACCGGGGAACTATCCGGGGTATCAGGTACCCTTTGCCCGTCGCTTCCGTGAAGAATTGAACGTTCCTGTCATCGCAGTGGGTATGCTGGAGGATGCAGCATTGGCTCAGGCAGTGATTGGAAACGGCGATGCGGACCTGGTTGCCGTAGGAAGAGGCATGTTGCGTGATCCGTATTGGGCAAACCATGCCGCTCTGGAACTGGGTGTCAGCAAGGATCAAGCTGCCATTGCAGAGCAATATTCTCGTGGATACTAATTTGCACTAAATTTATATTTACACTTGCCACTCCCATGACAGAATAACTTTCCGAGCGCTGTTATCCTCAGATTTTTTGATTTGCTTTTACAAAGGTGAAAAACTGAGGATAAAGGCGAACGCTCCGCTTCTTCAAGTTATTTCTGTCCTCTGCGTTCTCGTGTAAATGTTCATTGCAAATCCTATATAGTAAAAAAAGAAGGCCACAGCAGGGGCTAAACCTTATGCTGTGGCCTAATTTTCTATTAGTGAGATTCATGTAGACTAATTTACTGATTACTACGCTCTTCGAGTTGCTTCATAGACGAATTTTTGATTCGACTGTGTAGGTGGCTGATCCGGGTTAAAGTCAGCGTATACTTTAATATCAGAGAAACCAATAAGTTCAAGAATCAGGCGTAACTCTTCTACGCCGTACCAACGCAGAGTGAGTTGTTGCATCTCTGTAGCGACAAGTTGACCCTGATGCCATTGTTCGTAGCGAATCAGACTTCGTTTATATTGGTGTAGAAGGTTCACTTCAATGGTTGTGACTTCTACTGTAATCGTATCACCATCAGGTAATGGAACGGTTGATGTTTCTATCGAAGAGGGCTGTGTTACATCGGGTAGAAACAGATCAAACACAAGTCTGCCGCCAGGTTCCAAATGTTGAAATAGACTACGCAATGCGTTAATGGATGCCTCTCTGTCTTGAATGAGGAGCAGGGAACCTCCAGGGATGATAATGGTTTCGTATCGATAGGGAAGGTCTAGCTTCTCCAGATCGGCAACAAACAGCTCGGGCATAGGTAGTGCACGCTCGGTGCAACGAGAACGACAAGAGTCAATCATATCGGTTGAATAATCAAGTCCATCCACCTTCAAGCCTGCTTCAAGCAAAGGAATGAGCATCCGGCCTGAACCAGACATGGCTTCAAGAATTCGTCCTTTGCAGCCTTGAAGATAGTGGCGATAAAATTCAATATCTCCTCCCAAGGAGTGTCCCACTGGCTTGGTTAGATCATAAACGGTGGTACATAATGGACCGTAATAACTGAATGACATGGTATAGGTATCCCTCACATTTCAATATATAATATCGAGACTGTAGAAGGGATGGAATGGAATTATCCCTTCCGGCAACGGTTGGAATTGGATCTTTCAGAGCAGACTATCATAGGAATCACGCACCTTATATGTAGTATATTCCAATTATGGGGTGAGAGCAGAATAGAGGTCAATACTTTTCTTGGCCGTTATATGAATCCATTTGACATGAATCTTAAAATCTCAAACAATGAATTAATATATCCAAGGAGGCGATACGAGTGGAATCATCATCAAGTGCATTACCGGATATCCGGCAGGAGCTTGTGCTCCAAGCACCTGTAAAGAAGGTATGGGAGATGGTCTCAACCGCGCAAGGATTGGAGGCCTGGTTCATGCCAGGCAATCTGGAACCTGTGGAAGGGCATGAATTTATATTGGAAGCAGGCCCTTTCGGTCAGTCACCATGTCAGGTAACGGAGGTTCTGCCGCTGCACAAGCTGTCTTTTCGCTGGGGTAAGGACTGGACGTTGACGTTTCAACTGAATGAACAACCGGAAGGTACGGATTTCACACTGATTCACAGCGGTTGGGATGCGGATAAACTAACTGAGTTTGGACAGGCACATGCAATGGTGCGGGAACGTATGGAACAGGGATGGGCCGGAATCGTTCAGAAGCTTGCCCAAGTGGTTAAATAATCAGTGAGATTCGATTCAGATTCATAAAAGATCATCATCTAAGTTTATTCATTCCATCAACCCCAGGACCTCTAGCCCGTTCATTCGGGTGAACAGCGGCCTGGGGTTCGTTGCTGTACCAAACCAAGATTCGGCGGAAAGAGACAGGAAACCTTCAAATTATAAGGAAGTTACCGATTATGATACGGAAACTATTTCAGTGAGCACTAGAAACGTTTAAAATGATGAATAGGAATAAAACGACAAAATTAGACGTCTCTCGCCCTTGTGGATGGAAGGAATATATAGATGAGAAAACACTGGATTATGCTGACCCTAAGTTTCATATGCATTGTCATTTTTCCGCTGGGCTGGATTGCCCAGACGTTAATTAGCGAGCAGGGTAACCCCCAAGCTATGGATGGGAAAATTGATCTGACCCAATGGGACTTTGATCGCAAGGGTGCAGCGCCTTTAAAGGGAGTTTGGGATTTCTACCCTGGGCAGTTACTGAGCCCGGCAGATATTGAAGCGAGTGTATCTGGACGCAAGCCATTGCCGGCTTCGTCTGGCACTCAGGTTCCGGCCCGATGGAACAAATCTCTCGGACAAGCACATGGGTATGGAACCTATCATGTGCAAGTACAGCTTACACCCCGAACGACCAAAAACGATTATGGCATACGCACGAAGAATATACGTATGGCTCACCGGGTATTTATTGATGGCAAAGAGATTGGCGGGAATGGACTGCCAGGAAAGACCCCGGCGACAGATGTACAATTAAACCTGCCCTTTACAGGGTTCACCTCCATTGAAGGCAACACGGCTGACATTATCATTCAGGTATCAAACTATAGTTATTCTTCCGGGGGCATTGTAGCGCCCATCTTGTTTGGAGACGAGCATAGTATTCTGAAAAGCCAGCAGCAGGATTGGCTCAAGGATCTGATGACCTTATTCGGTTTTATCTTGCCAGCCGCCTTTTTCCTACTTCTGTTCAGATTGCGGCGTACGGAGAAGGAACTTCGTTTCCTCGGATTGTTCAGCCTTTCCGGTGCGTTATACGCTCTGACCCATGGAGAGAAGTTACTGGGGACGTTTGTACCGTTTCTGACCAACAATGAGATGCTTCGAATTCAACTCCTTAGTTCAGCCTTTGCCTATTACTTTTTGCTTCGGTATATGGATGCCCGGGTGCCAGGAGCAGTTCATCAGTGGTTTGTACGTCTGGCTGTCGTGCTACTCGTTACGCAGACCATTGTCGGTCTTACGCTCCCACCAGCTCTATTCTCGATGCTTGAGCTTCCCATGTTGCTGATCTCGCTTGTTGTCATGCTCTACACGCTGCGAGCCATGTTCTATTGGTTAAAAGGACGGCCGAATGATAGTCACTTTGCACTGGTGAGCATGATGAGCATACTCATGGTTGTTGTGTTGCATACAATTGGTGCGTTCACTACCCTAGACACAGCGTTCTTAGCGCTGATTGAACTTTTATTATTTGTATTTGCCCAGATGATTGTGACCGCAATCCGCTTCGCCCAATCATTCCGCGACGTGGAAGCCCTGTCGGAGCGTTTGCTTGCCATCGACAGCCTCAAGGACGAGTTCATGGCGAATACGTCTCATGAGTTGCGAACTCCCCTGCATGGCATCATTAATATTGCACAATCGATGCTGGAAGGTGCGGCCGGAGCAGTCACACCCAAGCAAGCCAAAAATCTGTCCATGATTACTTCAACCGGCAAGCGACTTTCACTGTTGGTTAACGACATTTTGGATTTTTCCAAATTAAAAAATAGTGAGATTGAGTTGAAACGGGTAGCTGTAGATCTGGAATCCGTTGCTCGTACTGTAGTTGAAGTCTCGGGGTTCACGTTTGAGGACAAGCCGGTTATATTGATTCAGCAATGGCCCCAGTCGTTGCCGCTTGTTGAGGCAGACGAAGACCGTCTCCGGCAGGTTTTGTATAACCTGCTGGGCAACGCCTATAAATATACTGAGCAGGGTGAGATTCGGTTGTATGCCAGTGTTGAAAGGGATTGGGTGAAGGTATCCGTTGCCGATACGGGGGTAGGCATCGCCCTGGACAAACAAGAAGATATTTTCCGGGCGTATGAGCAGAGTAACGGAACCGTGGAACGGGTGAATAATGGAACCGGACTCGGTCTGAGTATTACACGGAAACTTGTCGAGCTTGGCGGAGGTAAGATCTGGGTTGAATCGGAGCCGGGACAAGGTTCGACCTTTCATTTCACCCTGCCTGTTATGAAATTGCCGCTGCTGCAATCTCATACGAAACCCGCTGCCGCACGATATGTTGCTGCACAAGGGGCGGGGGCGAAGGAGATTGTGACGAGAGAGTCAGATGAGCCGGAAGATCTTGTGGAAGGAGAGCATACCATTCTGATTGTAGACGATGATCCCGTCAATCGACAGGTCTTGCTTAACCTGTTATCGACGGAGCGGTATCGTGTGATTGCAGCGGACAGCGGGTCCACTGCATTGAAACTCCGTGATGAATTTCCGTCCATTGATCTGGTTATTACGGACTGGATGATGCCCAAAATGTCCGGGCTTGAGTTATGTCGCAAGCTGCGCGAGCACAGTTCCTTGTCTGAGTTGCCGATTCTGATGCTGACCGCCCGAGGGTTGCCTGAAGATATCAAACACGGATTTCAGGCGGGAGCCAATGACTTTCTGAGCAAACCGGTGGATGCCGGTGAATTGCGAGCCAGAGTTCGGACGTTAATTGAAATGCGGAGTTCGGTGCAGGAAGCTATCCGGACCGAAATGGCCTTTTTGCAGGCCCAGATCAAGCCTCACTTTCTATATAATGCACTCAATGTCATTATCGCGACCTGTGCAGTGAATCCGGACAAAGCAACCGATCTGCTGATTGAACTCAGTCATTACCTGCGTGGAAGCTTTGACTTCCAGAACAGGGAGCAGCTTGTTCCTTTGACCAAAGAGCTGGAATTGGTGGAATCGTATGTGCATCTGGAACAGGCCAGATTCGAGGAAAGACTGGGGGTTGAATATGAGGTGGAGCCGGATGTGCAGCTCTATTTGCCACCTCTCAGCATCCAGCCACTTGTGGAGAATGCCATTCGACACGGCGTGATGGAGCGGGCAGCCGGCGGGACAGTTCATCTTAGGATTTTCAAAGAGAGTGAGCATGTGGTCGTGCAGGTCCAGGATGATGGTGTGGGTATCCCTCCCGAGCGTATGGCTCAGGTCAAGTCTGGGAAAACCGAAGGTCCTGGAGGTGTCGGGCTGCAAAATATAAACCGCCGCCTGATGTCTCTCTATGGTCAGGGACTGGAGATTCATAGCCATGTGGGTAAAGGCACACAGATCCGGTTCCGCATCCCTGTGCAAAAGGTGGATTATACCAAATAGTGTGCCGAGTTAAGCATTTATGGTTAACAGACTAGGGAGGGGCTGAAAACTCCGAAGGAAGCAGATTTTGCCGAATTTTCGTTCCAAGCCAGGAAATTTTACGCAGGCGTGCCGGGGCACGTCAAGGGAAAGTGACGCAGCAGGGGGCGAAAAGGCGGTAAAAGATGCACTTCAGCGAGTTTTGAGACACGACCTAATAAACGGATGCCGATAGAATCGGCATTCTAATTGAATCTTTCATGGCAGGAGGCTGAAAGAACGGTGAGAGCCATTGTGATCGATGATGAGAAGCCAGCGCAGCTCCATCTGGAGCGCTTACTACGGACAGACGGACGGATTACATCCGTGCAATGTTTTTCAACAGCTCGTGATGGTCTTCATTTTCTGGCAAAGGAACGTGTAGATGTTGTGTTTTTGGACATTGGAATGCCGGAAATGAATGGCCTGGAAGCGGCTGAATATATACAGCAATTGGATCAGAGTATTCGTATCATCTTTGTGACGGCTTATGCGGATCATGCGGTTGAGGCATTTGAGCTGCATGCACTGGATTATGTGCTTAAGCCGGTAAGCTCCGCACGATTGGCCAAAACCATTGATCGGATCGTGGGCATAATGTCGTATCATTCCCAGGTTGCGGCTAGTGCCGAGGTACAGGCATCGGAACCTGTCTCTGTGGAGCTGGATACCGAGGTTCCGGGGCTTCTAACGTTTAAACATCTGGACATCTATAAAAGCCTTGAACAGGGTGCGGAGAAACATAAGTGGCGCACAACCAAAGCGCAGGAGCTATTTGCTTTTTTGTTTCATCACAGGGAAGAGTGGGTAAGCAAGGAGATTCTGCTTGATCAGCTATGGGGTGATGTTTCCCAGGAAAAAGGTCTAACACATCTACATACCTCCGTGTACCAGATTCGAAAGCTTTTTAAGGAATGGAACATGACAGGCAAGCTGGAGTACAATATGAACCGCTATCGTCTGTTATCAGGCAACCTGGTAAGTGATGTGGATCAATTTGAGAAAGCCATGGTCTACAACGCCATCACATCAGACAATATCGATGATCTGAGACATATGATTCCACTCTATCGTGCCGATTATCTGGAAGAGCATGATTATCGTTGGGCACAGGCCAAAGCAAGGGAACTCAGACGCAAGTATACAGGGCTGGTTATGGACATCGCGAGATGGGATATGGAGCATGGTCGTGGCAAGGAAGCAATTGAGCAATTAACGTTATTGCAGGAACGGGAGCCTTATTTGGAAGAAATCTGCCGACTCATGATGGAAGTGTATGCATCTATGGATGATCAGCAAGGCATACTTCGTTTATATCATTCATTCACATTGACATTAAGTGAGGATCTGGGGCATCAGCCGGAGCCGGAGACAAGCCGGTTATATCAGAATTTGACGGACAAATAAACATAAGTTCAGACAGGAGGGTGAGGCATGAAGCTATTCATACACCGCAAAGATCTGCGTACGGATGATCTGGCGGCATTTGATTATTTGCGGGAACACGAAGAAGAGAGTGTGCATGTTCTCATCTATGATCCATTTCTCCTGCGGCAAGGCCGAGAGAAGGAACACAGCGGTGTGAATTTTAGACAGCATGCAGCGGCATTAGGCAGGCAGTATCTTGAAGCCAAACGAAAACTGCATGTTGCTTATGGCAAACCGGCTGAAGTGGTTGATTTTATCCTGAACGAATTCAAAGGCGAGATGAATGAGGTTGTGGTCCATCGGGACATGACGCCATATGCAATTGAGCGGGATAGGGCCATACGCAAAGTCAGTGAGGCATACGAGGTTCCCTTTACGCAACTGACGGATCATCTGCTGATGGATCTGAATGGATTCGCGAATTTCACGGGCAAGTCGGAGCCTTATAAGGTATTTGCGGCTTTTCATCGGCGGTGGGTGGAATTCATGAATGAACATCCCAATCCTCCTTCGGCAACAACGGTTGCCGAGTTGAAGGTGAGCGATCGTCCGATTGAATGGCCGGATGCGATGATGGTTCCTTCAGAGTTGCTGGAGGGCAGTGGTTCGAATGACGAGGACCCGCATCTCCTGCTGGATCAATTCTTATCGGATCGAATTGCTGAATATGGGGATCATCGGGATGAATATGAGGCTTACGAGCCGAGTCATCTCAGTTCGTATGTAGCGGTTGGAGCCGTGTCGATCCGCAAAATGTACGATGCCGCGAATCGCACGGCGGAAGCTGGAGAGTGGATCAGACAGCTGTGCTTCCGCGACTTTTATCTGTATCGGGCGGTCTATGAGAGTCACTATTTTACATATGAAAAGGTGTATGATCTCTCGTCACTCCATGATAATCATTTTGAACGGTGGTGCAGGGCAGAGACGGGCATTCCAATTATTGATGCAGCCATGACGGAACTGAATAAAACCGGGCATATGCCAAATCGGTTGCGGATTCTCACGGCGATGTTTCTCACCAAAAACCTGCAATGTCCGTTTACCTTGGGTGAAGCCTATTTCAGGCGCAAGCTGAGTGATTATGACAACATTCAGAACCGGGGTAACTGGCTATGGTGTGCCTCGCTTGGGGAGAATGCGGCTCCGTATTTTCGGGTGAACAACCCGGTAACGCAATCCGAGAAATATGATCCGCAAGGCGATTATATTCGTAAGTGGTTGCCTGAATTGAAAGACTTGCACAGCAAAGACATCCATCAGCCGCGCAAGGATGCCATTGTGGATCTCAAGGCATCGAGACATGCAGCAATTGAGGTGTACAAACAGATTTTGGCGAGTCGTGGGAAGTAGACTCGGGCAGGGCGAGTTTAGTGTCTAACCAGATTTACCATTCTCATCCGGACGAACCAACAATAATTTGGTTGAAAGCAGGATGTTCGAAAGACCGCGTACTCGCGGTCTTTTTTACATATATAGACATGAAAATAGTGTGAAATGTGTTGAAAATTTAGGAATTATTAAGAAATTGGACTACCCATCTTAAGCAATATGGCTTTTAATAGATAGAGAGCTTTAATGTATTAAGTCATATCTGACATATTGACGAACATATGAAGGAGAAACGTGAACATGAGTGAAACACTGAAAAGAGAGCGAATTCCAGAGCTGAATCTGGTACGTGCCATGGCAATTATCGGCGTACTATGCGTGCACTCCACATCTTATGCGACGGTGGACATGACGGGCTCAGGCTACTACTGGCTGTACAACTTTATTAATATTTTTATGAAATATGGTACGCCAACCTTTATTTTTATGAGCAGTTTCGTACTGTTCTACAACTATTATTCCCGTCCGCTGGACAAGAAACTCGTAAGTAATTTTTACAAGAAAAGATTCGTGTATATATTGCTTCCGTATTTCCTGTTCTCATTGATGTATTTTGTTATTCTGCACTTCACGCACTATCAGGGTCGACCGTTCGGCGAAACGGCTGTAAGCTTCATAACGAAATTGTTTACGGGGAAAGCATATACGCATCTGTACTTTGTATTCATTAACATGCAATTTTATCTGTTATTCCCATTGGTGTTATGGCTGCTCAAGAAGTATCCTTCTGTGGTGAAATGGTCTGTACCAATTGGTCTATTGATTCAATGGGCATTCATCGTAAGTAATAAATATGGATTCCAGGTACCCAACAAGGGAAGCTGGGCGTTCTCGTATTTTTCCTATTTCATGCTTGGTGCTTTTATCGGGGTGTATTTCCCTAAAATCAAGCAATGGTTCGTCATCAGTCGGGCCAATGCAACCAAAGGGCGCGTAGCTTCATGGATTCTGCTCTGGGCGGTGTGGATCATTGCCGGACTTGGCCATGTGTATATCTATTATCTGCTGCGTCTGAAGATCGCAACGTATAACACACTATGGTATGAATTCTTCTGGAATGTTCATACTTTCGCCTGTGCCCTGGTCCTGATCCAGGTCGCTTATCTGCTCTATCGCAAAGGGCCATCACTGATCGTGAAGCCGCTAAACCGGCTTGGAGCTCTGTCGTTTGGGATCTATCTGATTCATCCATTCTTCCTGCTGGTGTATCGTGAATTTCCACCGCAAACAGGAGTCTCCTGGTTAGTGCATCTGTGGTATGCCGGAGGATTCGGGGTAGCGCTGATCGCTTCGTGGATTGTCGTTGGATTGACGGCAAGGTTCGTTCCCTATGCGTGGGTCATCTTTGGCAATCTGCCGAAACCGAAACCGCGACTGGTACCTCAACAGAACTCGGGCCAACTGGACGTTCGTTAAGATGTATTTCCAACACAGGAATAATAAACCGTTTCTTGGTCGACCTTAGGGGAGAACAAGGAGCGGTTTTTTTTATCTATACGATAATCTGGATTATGGGGAACGAGTGTTTCTTTTTCATGGTTGAGGGGTAATCATATGGCGGAACGTTAATACATTATAGATAACAGGGTTAAGGTGAATAACATGACAACATGCGAAAAATGCGGGAGACCGATGCAGGATATATTGGAATATGTGGAACACATTCTTCACGAATGTAATGAACAGGCACAGGAGTACAACTCGAAAGATTATCAGGCCTATGGCCATGAGGGTGTTCACGAGCAGATGTGATACAATAGAAAGAAACCGGATTCATACGGAACCGAGGTGACAACATGGAGACGGGTCCAGCCCCTTTCCGGCAAGGAAAGACGGAACAAGAAGCGCGACTGAGCAAAACGTGTATGTATTGCGGACAACAGCGGGCGATGTCCGAATTCCGGCGCAGAACCGGAAAGCGGGCAGGTCCCGGAGCCAGGCGGGGAGCCTGCCGCAGCTGTCGTCAGCTCGGTGGACAGGCTGAACGCGTTACTCGTTCAATCGGGCATACAGGTGAACAGATAGAGCGTCAACGGGATGGCATGGTCGCCCGTGCTGCGGTTACGGACAGATCATCTGTCTCTGCGAAAAATGAAGCAGGTCAGATCGCTCATGGTATGGAGCGGGGATCTGTTATGTCAACTGAGCCAGATCGAAGTCGTGTGCCTGAGCCCACATTGGATTCGACATCTTCGGATGACGATGAACACGCTGAATTGGTGATTTCCTCCCCCCCTTCTTCGGGAATTCGGAAGAAGCGGAGAAGACGGAGGAAGAGCAAGCCAGACGGAATGCAAAGTAATACGCAGAAAGAGGCTAGTCTGGAGCATGATGGTTTGGCGGGTGAGGTAGTAACTGATCTTGCTGAGCCACAGCCAGGCGAGCGCTGGCGTGGGGAAATGCATTCGCAGGACCCTGCTGCTGCGAATGCAAAGGGCACTGCACAGCGGGCTGGCGCGCGAGCAGCCGCTGCAGTGCAGGCCGCCGAACAGACTGCGGCGGCCCACCAAGCTCTGCTGCCTGCTGAGCCGCAAGGCCCGGCAGCAGAGCCCATGGCTGCGGATCAACCGACCGCAGCCAAACGCAAGCGCAAGCGCCGCCGCAAGCGTGCTGGCGCGCTCGCGCCCGGCGCAGGGCAGGCCCGCAGCATCGCTGCTGAGGCCCATGCGCCGGCACTGAGCGACCGTGGCGATGCAACCACGGTCGCTGCACCGACGGCGGCGGAGGCACAGCCTGCCGCCACCGGGCGCGAGCCTGGGCAAGCGCCGGGGGCTGCTGCGGAGGCAGGGCCTCCTGCGCCCGTGCGCCAGCCTGGCTCGCCAGGGACCAAGCCGCGCCAGGCGCGCAAGGAGCGTGCGCCTAAGGCGAACGGCGAAGACGCTGCCCGCGGTGCATCCGGGCAGCGGCCCGCGCATGCCAGCCGTAGTCACGGGGCTGGCACGGATGGCCGTCCTCGCCGCCAGACGCCGGCGGCTCCGGTAGCCATCGATCCGGAAGATCCGGCTTCGCTCCGGACCAACCGGCAAGGCATGGTACGGATGCGCGGCAAAACGGACAAGGGACGTCGCTGGCATCAAGAAGTGGACATGGAACTTGCGGTCACCCTGGTCAAGGAAAAAGCTGCTGTGGTGGTCAATCGGTACACGATTCGCCGATTGTTCAGCAACAAGGATTTCAAGCGGTATATTCTGACGCGGGATCACTATACCTGTTACTTCTGTGGATCGTACGGGGATACAATCGACCATCTGCTGCCGCGTGCCAAAGGTGGACATACCACCCCGCTTAACTGTGTCTGCGCTTGCAATCTCTGCAACCAGTCCAAAGCGGCAATGGATGCTGAAGAGTTCATGCGTTCCGGGATTCCTGAATGGAATGCTGCCCATCAGGCAGAGTTGATTGAACTCGCAATGCAGGAAGCACAGCTGGAAGAAGGATGATATACTCCCGAAGATAACATCGGGTTTTAATATGAAGAGCACACCAAGACCACTAGAGGGTCGAGGTGTGCTTTTTGGATTTCATTTTGATTTCGGTGGGACGTCAGTTCACTGTGCGATAATTTCTTCAAATTGACAACGTTGTTCATGGAAGATGTACGTTATACTTGGAGTGAGTTGTGAAAGAAGCTTCATCATTCACTTGAATGATGAAAGGTATAGTGAGCATCAAACCTAAGAATGTAGATTGTATAGATTGGATGGATGCTAATGACCCCGGCAGCATTGGATATTATGTCATATATTACGGAAGAAAATATTCGTTTCTGGCTGGAGAAGTTTCGCTCTTTCGGCCCGTTACCGGGAATATTGCTTACGTTTATGAAATCATTTGTGCCGCCACTTCCAACGTTGTTGATTGTGGGCGTGAACGGTGCGGTATACGGTCTGTGGGCAGGGTTCTTATATTCATGGATTGGCATGATTCTCGGTTGCACCGTGACATTTCTGATCGTACGGGAGATCGGGAAATCTGCCTTTGTGGAACGGTGGGCACGCAAACCTCGTGTGCAACGCAGCATGGTGTGGATTCGGAGGAACGCGTTCGGGTATGTCTTTCTGCTCAGTATCTTCCCGGTGGGTCCGTTCGTCATTATTAATGTGGCGGCAGGGATCGCGCGAATGCGGTTATTATCCTTCCTGCTTGCGGTGGCCTGTGGTAAAGCGATCATGATCTTCTCTGTGACGTATATCGGTTCCAATGTGGAACAATTTCTGGAGCACCCTGCACGCTGGGTGGGCGTATTGTTGTTCATTGCGGTTTCCTTGTGGGCAAGCCGCAAACTGGAGCGACACTTTACCCGGTCATCGTCAGATGGTGAAGAGTTGAGTGATCTGAATCAACCAACTGGAAAATCAATCTCCTCATAAACAAAAGGAATATCAGTGTTCAGATATTTAATCTCTGTCAATATTGACGTTAGCTTGAAGGAGGATCAGCATGATTGATGATATCTTTGCTTTCAGTCGAGTGTTGAATCGCATGAATGAGAATGACCTTCGTTCAGCTCTGCGTGTGCTTTATATGAAATCAGCACAGGTGGTTAAGCGGCAGGAGGAGCAAGGTGAAAAGGTGGATTTTGCCGATGTGGTACAGTCTCTGTTTCGGAATATGGATACCCCTTTTGATCTGGAATTGCTGGAACAACAAGCTCTGGCTGAGACCGACAAGACAAATGAAATGCATATTACGTTTGGAGAATCACCTCTGAGTAGTCTGAAAATGGGAATGAGCACTTTAGATAATCAGGAAAAGCGGAGCTTTTTCTCTATGGATGATAATTATGCTGTGGGCCCGTTAGGTGATCTGACTCATCGTGCAGAACTGCAGCGCAGGCATCTCTGGCTGACCGAACGAATGTGTCTCAGTGACCGCGAGGCTTATGCCATGCATGAACTTGAATCATTAATTGAGCTTAACTCCACAATGCAGTCTCTCGATTCCAAGACGTCAATCATCATCTGGTATTCGAATAATGCACGTGAGAAGACGGGACTACTCTATGCGATGCATTTATTACGCGACAGTAAGAGTCCTATATATCTGATCGAAACGAGCGGCTTATATCAGCAATTATTTAATACACCTGACGTTCAATATGATGTGCTCCACACAGGCGAGATTCTTCCTGAGAAGCTTCTGGCGATGTGGCACGTCTGCTCTGAGCAAGAGCCGCTGTCCAAGCAAGAACGCCTGCAACTGGAGCAGGATTGGTTGGAACTCTCGGTACAGCCCGGACTATTGCGTATGATGGAGAATGGCGAGATTCAAAGTCTGCCTGAAGATGCGTTGGACGAGTACATTATGCAGAAGGTAAGGGAACTGACACCGAACTGGGAGCCAGGCAAGTATATCCGAGCAGCTCGTATTGTGGGGGAAGTGATTGGGACGAGCAGCCAGCATATAGGTGATGCGTTCGTGGAGTACCGTCTACGACAACTGGTGCTGCAAGGCCAGCTTGAGATGGATGGAAAGCCACTTGCAATGAGGTATTACAGTGTTCGGCTTGCCGAACGCTGAAAGGGCCTAAGGCTGAAACTGACAGATAGAAAACAAGCTACGTGATCGAAAAGGTTGAAATAAGACGAAGACCTGAGCGTTTCCTTCCTCATACAAGAAGATAATCACAAAGTATCTCGAATTCCAGCTTTTTAGAATTCCCACTTAAATAGACTGTTCTCCGGTGAGCAACTCCTACATGTCCGGGGAACAGTCTATTTGTTTTTCGTGAAGTGCTGAACCAGCATCGTCTGAACATTGTCCAATACCTTTCCAATACCATTCATTTTTATGATCTTCATTCGTATTATGGCTTCTTCCCACTCCAAATTTCCATTAGAGGACCATCCTGCCCATAGACCGGATCGGTATCCGGAATCGGAACCTCTTGGATTTCCTGAAGAGCCTTGGCGCGATCGTTTTCTTCACCTGTACGTGTGTTGTAACTCATACCGCCTGGGTAGGCACCCGCAATACGAAAGTCGGCGCTGGCCTCCAGTCGTTTATGTCCTGTCCCGGCAGGAAGCACAACAACGTCACCTGTTTGAAGATAAACTTTCTGCCCATGTTCTCCGCCTAGAATCAGTTTCACGAATCCACTCACCACCGCAAGAGCTTCATGAGCATTACTATGATAATGATGATAATTGAACACACCATTCAACCAGCTATTTCCCCATCCATGACGGTTCAGCAACGATTCTGCATGAAGAGCCTCTTCAGCCCATACGTTTTTATACAAAAGCACAGGCAGGGTCGGATGATTGGGAATCATACCGTTATCCTGAAAATATAACGTCTCTATATTCTTTTTCCAATCACTCATCTCATATCACCTCATGATAAATTACCCGATATCCGCAAGGACGAACAAAAAACAATTGTAAAATGATACAAAATGTATCATTTTAAGGTTATACTCAGTACATAGACTCTCTTCAATGCACTCGTTGTATAAATCGCAAGGGGGAATCGTGTGTGAACATTGTGATTACAGGGGCTTCTGGATTTGTAGGATTCAATCTGTCACAGTATTTGGCGCAAAAGGGACATCGAATTACCCTTCTGGATCGGGATGATTATTGTCAGAGGCTCGTTCACGTCTCTCCTCTGCACGAGATGCCGTTCATCTGTTGTGACCTTGCATCGGACCGGATTCATCTGCCTTCTGGAACAGATTACATTATTCATCTGGCAGCCATGCCTCACGTGGATTATTCGTATCATCAACCCGGGGAAGTCTTCCGCAATAATACGCTCAGCACCCAGGCTATTTTACAGTATGCTACCGAACATCACATCCCTGTCTTGCTGGCATCATCTGTTGAAGTGTATGGCGGAGATTGGGGCAGGGTCTATCATGAATCAGATCCGTATGCGCCGGTCTCTCCTTATTCTGCGTCCAAAGTCGCCTGTGAAATGCTTGCTCATTCCTACGCACAATGTTACCAGCTTCCAGTCAAACTCTTTCGTTTGACCAACCTCTATGGTCCGTGGCAATTGCCAGACCGTATTATTCCTCGCAACTTCGGTCGGATGCTGGACGGACTTCCTCTGGATATTCAGGGATCGGCAGTGCGTGATTTCTTGTATGTAGATGATGCCCTCCGGGCCATTGAACAGATCATGCTAAAAGGCAAAGACGGACAGGTATATAATATATCGACAGGGCTTGGAACAACCATGCAGGAGATTGGGGATATATTGAAACCGATGGATCGATCCGTAGCTGCTGTAGAGATTCGGGAGCAAGAGCCAACCCAGTCCAGAGGGTCCAGTCTGGTCGTACATTCAGGTAGATTACGGGCGGAATTGGGCTGGTTACCTCAAACCACATTGGAAAAGGGACTGGAAAAAACCTTCCGCTGGTATCAGGAACATCCTGAATGGGTCAGACAATTCAGCCGTGAATATCATACAACAAGGGAAACGCGCAGTTTCATTATTGATATGGCAAGATACACAGTTCCAGCCGTATAAAATGCACAAAAAAAGCCAGGGAAGGGTGTATTGAGTAACACCTTCCTTGGCTTTTTTGCGCCTCCGTCTCATCTTCCGTTTTCTCCGAAAAGGGACGGTTAGGCTATTTTACTTCGATCTATTGCACGAAGTCTTCGTGCTTCTTGACCTCACATCAAAAGGATCTAGTGATCTTTTTTAATGTCGGCAATTTTATCCTGTACAGCACCTTTGGCTTTGTCTTTCTTACCCTCAGCCTGAAGGGATCTGTTATTGGTTGCATTACCGATCTGATCCTTCACTTCGCCTTTGGCCTTGTTTACGCCTGCTTTGATTTTATCGCCAGTTGAATTACTCATATCGAACATCTCCTTCGTTGTCTGGTGTAGTCCTTATTAACCGGGATGCCAGCATTCTAAACGCCAAAGGTTTGACCCAAGTTTTGCATTCGCAGTCGAAGAGGTTCATACTTGAGCTAGAAAAGATATCTCCACGATGGAATAAGGCTGAGCTCAACGCTGCATAATAACGACAGTGACCAATTTCGTTGCGCGAAATGATTGGATTTGGAAAACAATTCCTGTAAATATTCAGCAAACCAATCCTTCCTTGTGTACATATCGCACATCTGGTCATATGTGATCTTGTCTTAATACCACATGTGGTAGGAAAGCGGATCTTGGACAGGAGGATTGGCGGCCTTGGCTTGCCTGAACGGGTTGACAAAAAAATCGATTTTGTTACAATGTTCACAATATCTTCACAAGTGTAAAAAATTTCTTTTTCATGTTCATGTGTAAGAGGTGTAATATAAGGGTATAGAGTTCGGTTTCGGCCTGCTTGTCGTTTTGTGCGTCAACACATGTTGTCCGCAATAGATCCAAGATACAATGCATGATGTGGAAGTAGCCATGAGCTACGCTCATCCTATTGTGTGAAATTTGGTACATTTAGATGTATTCGATGTATTTTGTGGTTCGGCTCTGCTTGACAGGCATCATGAAAGTCGCGGACTTCTATCCCAAAGTAAAGGAGGACTTTCTCTTATGTCACAATCGCCTACTCAACAAGAGGTGCCAGTTACAGAAGGTGCCAACGTTTCCGAGCGCCAGTCCTTGGACGTTCTGGATCAACTGATGAAGCCTGAGGTACAGGAGTCTTTAACCGTTCTGGTGGAGAACCTGCCTAAATTGGCTGAAATGGTTACTGCTATGACGAAAGCTTATGACTTTGCACAAAGTGTAGCAACAGACAAAGTTCTGATCAGCGACACAATGAGCGCAATGGGCGAGTTCGCTAAGCCTGTTGTAGACAAAGCTAAAGGTGTAGCTTCTGCTGCCATCGAAGCCAATGACCGTGCGCAAACAGAGCAAACTTCAGTTGGCTTGTTCGCTATGCTGAAAATGCTCAAAGATCCAAACGTACAACAATCGCTTCGTTTTGCTCAATCTTTCCTGAGCATCCTGAACGAGCGTCAACAACCGAAACGTTAAGACTTAGAAGAACGGAGGATGGATATGTCGAAGCAAATTTTGATCTTGGGTGGAGGATACGGCGGTCTGTTGACTGCATTGACTGCACGTCAATACTTGTCTCCGGAAGAAGCGACAATTACTGTCGTTAACCGTTACCCTACACACCAAATTATCACGGAACTGCACCGTCTTGCAGCAGGAAGCATTGCTGAACAAGCTGTTGCTCTTCCACTTGAAAAATTGCTGCGTGGCAAAAACGTGAACTTGAAAATCGATACGGTGGATACAATTAAGCCGGACGAAAAGAAAGTTCTGATGACTAGCGGCTCCACATACTCTTACGATGCACTTGTCGTTGCTCTGGGCAGCGAAACGGCATTCTTCGGAATTCCGGGATTGCAAGAGTACAGCTTCACGCTCAAATCGGTTAGCGATGCAAACCGTATTCGTGCACACGTTGAAGCTCGTCTTGATGCTTACAAACAGTCCGGCAACAAAGCAGACGCTACGTTTGTTATTGGTGGCGGCGGCTTGACAGGTATTGAGCTTGTTGGCGAATTCGCTGACCTGCTCCCTGCAGTATGTCAAGAAAAAGGGATCGATTTCAAAGAAGTATCCCTGTACACGGTTGAAGCAGGTCCTTCCATCCTGGCAGGTTTCCCGCCAGAGCTGGTTGAGCGTGCGAAATCAAGTCTTGAGAAACGTGGCGTTAACTTCATCGTTGGCGTAGCGATTACCGAGATGAAAGAAAATGAAGTTCTGCTGAAAGACGGCAGCTCCATCCCTACGAATACACTCGTATGGACAGGTGGCGTACAAGGCAACGCTGTTGTTGCTAACAGCGGAATTGAAGTGGATCGTGGCCGTGCGAAAGTTACGGAAGTTCTGCAATCCACTTCTCACAAAGACGTGTTTGTTGCTGGTGACAGCGCAGTGGTCTTCCCAAGCGAAGGCGCTCGCCCTTATCCTCCAACAGCACAATTGGCTTGGCAAATGGGTGAGACTATTGGTCACAACTTGGGCGTTATGTTCAAAGGTGGCGCAATGGAATCCTTCACACCAGTATTCTCCGGTACGCTGGGAAGTCTGGGTCGTAAAGATGCTGTCGGCATGATCGGTGGCAACCAGACTCGTCTGAAAGGTCTGCCTGCAACCATGATGAAAGAAGCAAGTAACATCCGTTACCTGGCTCATATTCACGGTTTGTTCGCACTGGCTTACTAATCTTAAATGCTATTCAAGGGCGCCCTATTGGGCGTCCTTTTTGGTTGTCAGTGGATGGTCGATGTGAGGCCGCGTATAAACCACATATGGGATATGGCATATTAATGGGGCAACGGAAAAATTCACATTTCAGAGATGTACTTAACGAATATGAACCTGGAAGCCGGCGCTTAGAAGCGCCGGCTTTCGTTTAAATTATAGATGAGTATCTATATATTTATAACGAACGGATAGTTGCAACAAGTGGTCCGTTCAACCGAGAGGAGAAATGACGTATGAACGTTTTAGTTATAGGAGCAAATGGGCAAATCGGTAAGTTTGTGGTAGAGCAGCTGGCACAGGAAGGCAAACATAAGGTAACGGCCATGATCCGCAAACCAGAGCAGGCGAATGCATTGAAGGAACTCGGTGCCGATGTGGTGATCGGGGATCTGGAGGGCAGTGTGGAGGACTTGACTGAAGCCATGAAGGATCATAATGCCATAGTGTTTACAGCAGGCTCTGGCGGATCTACGGGTCAGGACAAAACTCTGTTGATAGATCTCGATGGAGCAGTTAAAACGATGGAAGCGGCAGAGCAGCAAGGCATCTCCAGATATATTCTGGTCAGTGCATATGGTGCGGATCAACGGGAGAAATGGTCAGAGTCCATCAAGCCTTATTACGTGGCGAAACACTATGCGGATCGTGCTTTGTTTGCAAGTGATCTGAATTACACCATTATCCGCCCGGGTGGTCTGAAGAATGAACCAGGCACAGGCAAGATTGCGGTAGGAACTGATCTTGAACCCGGGAGTATTCCGCGTGAAGATGTGGCCCGCGTCATCGTGGCTTCTTTGCAGGAAGAGAAGACATACCGGATGGCCTTTGATCTGATTGCCGGGGAGCATCAGATTGATGATGCCTTGGGCAAACTGTAAAAGGTATTGTAAGATAACGGGAGAATGAAATGATGGGAATGAGGGGGAGCGCTGCATGAACGAAGCCGTGCTGGTCATAGAAGATGAGCCCAAAATAGCACGTCTGCTTGAACTCGAGTTACAGTATGAGGGATATCAGGTAGGCAAGGCGGGGAGTGGAACAGAAGGACTGGAGAAATATGGGGAAGGTCAGTGGGATCTGATTCTGCTTGATGTGATGCTGCCTGGCCTGAGTGGAATTGAAGTGTTGCGCAGAATTCGGGCCAAAGATGCTACAGTTCCGATTATTATGCTCACCGCCAAAGATTCCGTGGAAGATAAGGTATCTGGCCTGGATCTCGGAGCCAATGACTACATCACCAAGCCGTTCCAGATTGAAGAGCTGCTTGCCAGAGTTCGGGCCGCATTGCGTCTTGGTGCAGTGGCATCGGTTGTTTCTTCCGCTTCTTCATCTACACCTGCTGATACAGGCAATGACTCGCCTGGACATAAGCTTGAAGCTGATGCAGGCTGGTTGACGGCTGCCGGGTTGAAACTGAATGAAGGAACGCGAGAGGTATCCCGAGATGGTGTGGCCATTGAGCTTACTCCACGTGAGTTCGACTTGCTCGTGTATCTGCTGCAGAATCAACGTCAGGTGCTCAGTCGTGATCAGATTGTGCAGGCTGTGTGGGGATACGATTATTATGGAGACACCAATGTGGTGGATGTGTACATCCGTTATGTGCGCAAAAAGGTGGATAACGGATTCACACCGCCCTTAATACATACGGTACGGGGCGTAGGTTACGTCCTGAAGGAACAGTCATGAGCCTGCGCAGTAAAATCTACGGATATTCGTCTGTATTATTTGCTGTGCTGTTAATCGCGGTGAACCTGTCGGTCTATATCGTGTTTGAACGAATGTCGATTGATAACGAGGTTAATCGGGTGGAAGCGGAAGCAGAGTCTATTGTCAAAGGAGTGCGTCAGTCTGCCGGCTCTATTCCGCCGGACGACTTGCTGCGGGCCTACGCGCCTGTGAACGGCATGCTTCGGATCGTTAATGAAGACGGCACCAGTTCTCCGGTGACGACAACATCAGCTTCCGAGCAGCTGAGCAAGCTGCCCTATAAGTATGAAAGTGAGAAGAAATCGGAGTATACCCAAGTGGAACAGGTTGGTTATGTGTGGGTTTCCGTTCCGGTCATCTGGCCTGATGGTGAGGTGGTGAATGTACAGGTCACCGAGAGCATTGCAGAGACGGAGAATCGTCTGTCTGTACTGCGTACCGTGCTGGTGGCTGTCACGATTATTGCCCTGATTCCGGCCATTATCTCCAGCCGAATCCTCGCGAACCGGATGACCAGACCGATTCAGCAGATGACACGCACGATGAGTGACATTCAGTCCAGCGGACAATTCAAACGTCTTCCTCTGGAGGAAGGATCGAAGGATGAATTGAAAACGATGGGACAGACGTTCAACCGGATGATGGACCTGCTCGAATCCAACTTCGATCGGCAGGAGCGATTCGTATCGGATGCATCTCATGAACTCAAAACGCCGCTGACCATTATTGAGAGCTATGCCAGTCTGCTTCAGCGGCGAGGAAAAGAGCGACCTGAAGTATTCGATGAAGCTGTAGAAGCGATCCTGTCCGAATCGGTTCGCATGCGGGAGATGACCGAGCAACTGTTACTGCTTGCGAAGCAGCCGGAGCAGTGGAATGTGCAACTGGAGCGAGTGGATATCACGAGACTTGCGATGGATTCTACACGAGCTTTTCGCGAAGCCTACCACCGGGAAGTCCGTTGTGTCGATCCAGGTCCAATCTGGGCAATCAGCGATGAGAGCAAGCTGAAGCAACTGTTGTTTATTTTGCTAGATAATGCCCGGAAGTATAGTGAAGATTCCATTGAAGTCAGGCTTGAAGCCAAGGGGCAGGAGTGCCAAATTCGAATCGTGGATACCGGGATTGGTATGCGGGAGGACGAGCTGGAGAAGGTATTTGACCGATTCTACCGGGTTGATCCGGCCAGAACACGCAGCCTGGGTGCAAGCGGTTCGGGTCTGGGATTATCGCTAGCCAAAGAACTGGCAGGTGCAGTGGGAGCCCGGATTGAATTGAGCAGTACCGAGGGTGAAGGCACCGAAGCTTCAATTATTTTGCCTTTATCGGTTCAGAACGGGCCGCTCTCATGAAATTCTCATTCTTCTCTTATATACTATATAAACTGAACTAAAGATTGTTCACACTGACACTACGATGACAGAACAACCTTCCAATCGCTGTTATCCCCAGATTTTTTTGGATTCTCTTTTGCTCAAAGGGGAAAATCCGGGGATAAAGGCGAACGCTTCGCTTTTTCAGGTTTTTACTGTCCTCTCCGCGCTGTGTAAAAGAATAGTTCATTTTATGTAGTAGCCATTGGAAACTAAACTCAGACCGAATATATAGCATTTGAACTTGGGCTATGGGGAGAGCTATAGGGGGGATACGTGATGACAGAGCATGAGCAGCGGCCACCGGAAATGAAGCGGCATGAACAGGGGAACAGTGGATGGGCGAAATCGCGCAGATCACTCTGGTGGGGTTCAGGGCTTCTCATTGTGCTGATTGTGGCAGCAGTTGCTTGGTGGAAGCCTTGGCAATCGACTGGAGCGGTACTTACGGCAGATGCGGCAGCCCAATCCGTACTGGATCAATATCCGGGCGAGATTGTGAATTCCACGTTGAAGGACGGGACGTATATTATGCAGCTCCGTTCGGAGACCGGATTATATGACGTTCAGGTGGATGCCGTTACGGCTACCGTGAATTCCATCAAACGGCTGGAGTCGAACCCGCAAGCGGAAGAGAAGACGTTATGGAGCCGCGAGCAGATCAAGACGGCGTTGTTAAAACAACAAACAGATAACCAATTGGTCTCACTTGAACTTGTGGAGCAACTAGGCAGTCCGGTATACACTGCGATAGTGAAGGCGAAGGATAACAGCCGTGAAGAACTCACGATTGATCCATATACGGGAGAGACGATATCTTCCAAAACAATAGCAGCCCCAACAACTGAACCAACCAAGGATGATCCCAAGCCCCAGTTTCTGAGCGAGAAACAAGCCAAGCAGAAGGCACTTGCGGAGGTTCCGGGGGAAGTGGATGACATCGAACTGCGTGGTACCAACAGCGGGAATCCGTATTATCTGGTGGAAATTGATCTGGAGGATGGCCGGGAGGCTATTGTGCAGGTGAATGCCATCTCGGGAGCCATTCGTTCCGTAACCTGGGATGAGGACGATGATTAACCTTTTGCAAGGGACAGATTAAATATAACGTTAACTCGTTGGAAAGATGATTCCTCATGTGGAGTCATCTTTTTTAATTTGTTTCGAATGCGCGTTGTTGAATACATACATCATGAACACCGGTTAAATGAGCAATCTCCTCATTTTCTCATCAAATTCTAATCTAACTCTCGCTGATCTCTCATTCCTGCAGGTTATTCTATGAATGTAGACGAGAACGAAACAACATACGAGGAGATGAATGATGATGATGAACAAACATAAACTTTGGATTGGTAGCTTGTCAGCAGCGGTGCTGCTCGGAGGATCGGCAGTAGCGGCTAGCGGGAATGTGAACGGACAACCGGTGCAAACTACACCAACATCAACGACACAATCCGTAACACAGAATCAGAACAGCACAGGCAAAATGCTGAATGCATCCCAAGCAAAAGCGTTGGCGCTAAAAGCAGCCGATGGGAAAGTGGATGACGTGGATCTGGAGCGCAGAAACGGCCAAACGTTCTATGAAGTTGAGATCGACAGAAAAGGCAAAAATGATGTTGTCGTTC
This sequence comes from Paenibacillus sp. FSL R5-0517, assembly GCF_037974355.1. Classification (NCBI taxonomy): domain Bacteria; kingdom Bacillati; phylum Bacillota; class Bacilli; order Caryophanales; family Paenibacillaceae; genus Paenibacillus; species Paenibacillus sp. FSL R5-0517. The sequence continues at coordinate 6,570,204 of NZ_CP150235.1, read as the reverse complement.
GTCTGGATGCTTATACCGGCAAGATCCTGGCGGTCGTGGATGATGAAGACTACGATGATGACGATGACTATCAAGGCTCTGTTACAGGCAATACATCCAACAGCTCTGCCTCCAAGCAGGTCAAATTGACGGCATCCCAAGCTTCAAACATTGCGTTGAAACAAGTTACGGGTGGTAAAGTAACCAAAGTCGAGCTGGATCATGATGATGGACGCTATGTGTATGAGATCGAACTGAGAACCGCTCAAGGTGAAGCAGATGTAGATATCGATGCCAACACGGGTAAAGTGTTATCGTTCGACCAGGATTTTGACGACCAAGACTAAGCTATAAGGGCGAGTATACGCTGATAAAACATCATATTTAAAACCTGCCTATGAACAGCCTACACAGCTAGAGATTGTTACATCATGAAGGGGCAGATCAGGTATAGCAGAGGACGCTTCGGAGGAAGCGTCTTTTTGCTTTCTTTGGAGAGCGGGGAGTATGGAATTGTACATGTTCCGCCGGATTGTTCACTATTCGAGCAGGGACATGGCAGCTACAATCGGAAACAAGGAGGTGAAGCTGAGCCAATTAATCTTGCCAGGAATTCTAATGTTAAAATGCATCATCGATCGGAGGCAGATGTGACATATCGACTTTATTTTATGTAAGCGCTTCATAAAAAACATGGAGGTGCATTACGATATGGCTATGAACGATGGATGGTTGAAAAAGAATACACACTCACGCCGTTTTCGATTTACTCGGCGCTTGAGTTATCTGCTTATTTTGGTGCTAGTGCTGCAATCAGTAGGCATGCTGCTCGCACCCGGACCAAATGCTTCAGCTGCTCCGCTCAATGTAACGAACGGGGTACAGTTCAAGGACACCAATGGCAACATCGTTCATGCTCATGGGGGCGGGATGATCAAGGCGAATGGGTACTATTATTGGTTTGGGGAGAACCGAAATGCGAATGGAACGTTCAAGGCCGTGTCCGTGTATCGTTCATCGGATCTGAAGAACTGGGAGTACCGTAATGATGTGCTCACCAGCAGCTCAGCGACCGAGCTGAATATCTCCAACATTGAACGCCCGAAGGTCATCTACAACAGTGCCACGGGCAAATACGTGCTTTGGATGCACAAGGAGAATGGTCTGGATTATGGCGAAGCCAGAGTGGCTGTAGCTACTTCTAGTACGGTTGATGGAAACTACACGTATGTGGGCAGCTATCGTCCACTTGGGTATGATTCCAGAGATATGACGGTATATAACGATAACGGAACCGCTTATCTGATCTCCGCGACCCGAGTGAATGCCGATCTGAATATATATAAACTGACCCCGGATTTCCTGGGTGTGGAATCCCTTGTCACAACACTGTGGCCCGGACAATATCGTGAAGCACCTGCTTTATTCAAAAAAGACGGCGTTTACTTCCTGATCACCTCGGGTGCAACCGGCTGGAATCCAAATCAGGCCAAATATGCAACAGCCTCCAGTATTACAGGCACATGGAGCGGCCTTAGCAACTTCGGAGACAGCACAACATATGGTTCCCAATCCACCTATGTCGTTCCGGTAGAAGGTTCTCAGACCACATCCTATCTCTACATGGGCGATCGCTGGGCTGGAGCGTGGAGCGGACCTGTGCAGGATTCCAAGTATGTCTGGCTGCCACTCTCGTTCCCAAGCGCAACCAGTCTGGCGATGAACTGGGCCAGCAGTATCACGATTGATACAGCAACAGGTACCGTGACTGGAGTGAATACACCGGATGTCTGGGACCCGAATGCTTCATATCAGCTGATTAGCCGTAAGAGTAACAAGTTGCTAAATGTCATCGGGGGTTCTTCTGCCAACGGTGCGGATGTGGAGCAGCGAACAGATGGGGGAACAATGAGTCAACAGTGGCAGATTACCGATGCAGGTGGCGGTTATGTCAAAATCATCAACCGTTCCAGCGGCAAGCTGATCGGTGTGGAGAATGGTTCCACGGCCGATGGGGCTGTTATTGAACAGTGGAATGACGGGGGTTGGGCTAGCCAGCAATGGCAGCTCGTCCATGTAGGTGGTGGTTATTATAAACTGAAGAACCGCAGTACAGGCAAGGTTTTGGACATCTCCGGTCAATCGTTGGCAGATGGTGCTGCGGCCATCCAGTGGACGGATAATGGCGGTACGAATCAGCATTTTCAGATTGTTAAAGTGCAGTAAGACGGTTAGATATTAGAAATAAGATTCCAATTATAGATAAAGCTACATTATAGATAAAGCTACAGATAAAGCCCTTGTCTCTTCCCTTAAGATGAGACAGGGGCTTTGTGATGTGTTCACGCTTGTTATGTGATGCTCTTACTCCATGGAATATGCAGATGTTGGGTCATATCATGATTTAATTCCGATCAACATCATACCAAACTGTGGTAAACTAGTAGAATTGTAGAAAAAGTAGAGACAGGAGTGGATAACGAAGTGAGTGAACAACATGTGCTATCCATTGAAGGCTTGCGTATGAGATACAACGGGCGTTATGTGTTGAATGGCATCGATCTGGAAGTGAATCGCGGTGAGATGATTGGATATATTGGTCCCAACGGAGCCGGCAAGAGTACGACGGTTAAGATTTTACTCGGGCTGGTTGAAGGATATGTGGGCACGGTGCGAATCTTTGGTAAGGATATTGCGGATGGGGATGTGGAGTATAAACGCAAAATAGGCTATGTTCCGGAGGTCGCGGAATTATACGAACAATTAACTCCTGCGGAGTACCTGACGTTTACGGGAGAGTTATACGGCATGTCCTATGAAGATGCGGATTATAAAGCCAAGCTATTGATGGATTGTTTTGGACTCGAAAAATCATATCATTCCCGTATTGCCTCCTTTTCCAAAGGTATGCGGCAGAAGGTGTTGTTAATCTCTGCACTGCTGCATGACCCGGATCTGTTGTTCCTGGATGAACCTCTCAGCGGACTGGATGCCAATAGTGTGATGGTGGTGAAAGAGATTTTATCGCAGTTGTCAGCCAAGGGTACAACCATCTTTTATTCGTCCCACATCATGGATGTGGTGGAGAAGATCAGCAGTCGGATTGTACTGATCGCTGAAGGACGCGTCGTGGCAGACGGTACGTTTAAGCAGCTCCAACAACAATCCATGGAAGGCACGCTCGAGGAAGTATTTAATCAATTGACGGGTTTCAATGAGCACAAAGCCATTGCTGAGCGATTCGTATCGATTGTGCAGGAGGTGTACTGATATGGAGGAAACCTCCGACTTCCGCACGCTGAAGATTCTGGATCGCTTTCGTCCAATCATCGCCAGAACAGGAGCAGATTATGATGCACTGCGCCTGATTTTGCGGGTGAAGTTCCAGATGGATCAACGCAGAGTTCCTACTATTTTGTCCAACAATTCAGGGAAAAAAGAGCGCAAGGAAGGTAATCAGTTTCATCGATCCCTGTGGTTGTATGGATTAATGGGACTGATGATGGTTCCCTTTATTGTGTGGGATACAGGGCATTTCATGCTTCAGATGGGTCTGGTGTTCGGCATCTTAATGTTTATGATCATGACGTCCATGATCTCGGATTTCTCCTCCGTACTGCTGGACATCCGGGACCGTAATATTATCATGACGAAGCCTGTTAATGGGCGAACGGTAGGTATGGCCCGAGCCATTCATGCAGGTATCTATCTGTTCCTGCTGACGGGTTCGTTAACAGGTGTACCGCTAATTGCCGCATTAATTACGCATGGCATCGGATTCTTTCTGATCTTCCTTGTGGAATTAATTCTGATCAACATGCTGATTCTAGTGACCACGTCCTTGGTTTATCTTCTCATGATGAAGTTTCTGGATGGCGAGAAGCTGAAGGATATGATCAATATGGTGCAGATTCTGCTGTCCGTGGGAATTGCAATCGGTTATCAGCTGGTCATCCGCTCGTTCGACATGTTTGATTTTGGTATGGTATTTACCCCCGCTTGGTGGCAATTGTTGTTACCTCCGTTATGGTATGCGGCTGTCTATGAATGGTTATTTGCAGGGGGCGGGAATATATGGATGTATACCTTTACAGCACTCGCAGTCTTGGTTCCTTTGGTGAGTCTGATCGTATATGTGAAGCTAATGCCTTCCTTTGAGTTGTATTTGGAGAAAATGGCACACTCGGGTGAGTCTTCTGGACGCAGACGCGGAACCTGGGATCGGTTAATCTCCAAGGTGGTCAGTCGTTCCAGAGAGGAGCAGGCTTGCTTCCGTCTGTCCGCCAGCATGATGCGTAATGAACGGGAATTTAAGCTGAAGGTGTATCCATCGCTTGGCTTATCCTTTGTTTTGCCTTATATATTTTGGTTTACCCAATTGCAATCCTCCACCTGGGCGGAGTTCAGGCAAAGTTCGTTCGTATATACGTTTTACATCGTGCTGATGCTGGTTGTAACGGTGGTAGTCATGCTGAAATTTTCGGGACAATACAAGGCGTTCTGGACCTTTCGCGCTGCACCGATGGCGAATGATAGTGCATTGTATAAAGGCGCTCTGAAGGCATTCCTGTGCAACATGTTCCTGCCTATATTTCTGGCAAATGCCATTCTGTTCACCTGGACATTTGGATTACGGATACTGCCGGATATTGCGATCATCTTGTTAACGGCGACTGCGCTTGTTCCGCTGGCAGGCAAGTTGTTGCTGCGGAAGCCGCCGTTCTCCCAATCCTTCAGTATGGCGCAACAAAGTGATGGCTGGTATGTATTTGCCGCCCTCCCTGTGCTTGCCATGTTATGGGGAGTCCATGTCTTTTTCCGCTCAGTGTCGGGTGGCGTATGGATCTATGGTGCAATTCTGATTGTGGCGAATGTGTTGCTGTGGACGCTGCTGTTTCGGGAGAAGAAGACAGCGGATAAGAGGCCGGTTGCCGTTTAAGAATAGAGTAGTAGAGAAAGAGAGTAAGAGGGCTAAACAATAAGAGAGGGTATAAGAGCTAACCTGAACACGGATGTCGGGGGTTAGCTCTTTTTGATAGGTGATACTACCCCAAAGAAATCTTCGGCCTCAGCGCTAACGAACCTGAGACAACCTATTCGGGGAAAAAACATGAAATATAAATTCTAACGAACCTCAGGAACGCTATCCTTCGGAAAAGTAGTTATTTAGCTTGAAAAAGGACCAAACTAGGCACAATAACGTGTCTGAGATTCGTTAGATATTAGATCCATGCTAAAAGGACCAAATAGCGTGTATCAGGTTCTTTAGAATGAAGTAAAGCAGTGGAGGTTCTCCAGGAGGGGGCGCCCTATCTCTTGTGGCCTGATTGAAGGATGGATTCTGCTAGCCGATCGGCTGCATCGGCTGTAGAGATCGCAGATTGCGCAGCTTCTGCGTATACCTTGCTTAGCGTGCCTGCAATCCCCGCCACCTTTTGGCGGATCTGGTCAGGCCCGGCGCCTTCCAGCTCGTAGGCGGTAGAGATGATTCCGCCTGCGTTGAGCACGTAATCAGGCGCGTACAGGATGCCGCGCGCCTGCATGCGGCCAACAACCAGCTGTCGTTCACTCAGCTGGTTGTTGGCCGCCCCGGCAACGATGGAGCAGCGCAGCTCCTCCACCGTTGCCGGGGTCAGTACGCCCCCCAGAGCACAGGGGGCGAAGACCTTGCAGTCAGCGGCGTGGATATGGGCCGGATCGGCCGAAATGGCGCCGCTGAACTGCACAAGGGCACGTTGTACACGCTCTGGTACAACGTCTGCCACAATGAGCCGTGCCCCGGCTGCATGCAGGTAACGGCACAGGGCATGCCCGACCTTGCCCAGTCCCTGGACGGCAACGGGAATGCCCTGCAAAGATGCAATGCCTTGCTGGCGCAGCGAGGTCACAATGCCGATGTGTACGCCGTAGGCGGTCATCTCGGCAGTGAAGTCATCCTGCGCCCCAAGTGAACCGGTGGTGTCCGTCACATGTGCGGTCTCCATTCGGATCTGGTCCATGTCTGTCGCCGTGGTACCCAGATCAAGGCCGGTCACGTAGCGCCCGTTCAGCCGCTCCAGACAACGACCCAGTGCGCGAAAGCGCTGCGCCCGCCTGGATACGTCTGTATCCGGGCTCCCATCGATATGATGCGACACTTCCTCAGCAACGATTTCCCCTTCAGAGGCAAGGCTCTCTTGTTGCTCTATCTTCAGATCTCCAGCGACATGCTCAACGCTCTGAGATTCACAACTAACCTCATCCGGTTTTGCATTCCTTGCAAAAGGACCATCCCATATGACCACCTTCCCGCCGCCATAGGGCAGTCCAGAGATTGCATTTTTGTACGTCATGCCTTTGGCAAGCTTCACGGCGTCCCGAACAGCCTCTTCCTCGGATGCATACGTCCAGTAGCGGCATCCACCCAGTGCAGGACCAAGGGCTGTACTATGAATCGCAATGACTGCCCTCAACCCACTAACTGCATCATGGCAAAAAATGAGTTCCTCCATGCCTTCCCGTTCCATCTCCTGCCATAGCTGCATGCCGGTACCTCCTTTTTGTTTTGCCTCATCCATCCTGATTCTGACCCGGTATCCTGTGCAATTATGCTCGATTTTATGATGATACAGCATATTCACAGTCACCAGTTTTCGCCCCTGGGACCTTCGCCCGGGTTGATAATCGGTATAAACGGTTCTATAATGGCAGTTCCGGCATGACGAAGAGCAGAAAATGCCTCCGAATTGACATTCAACCGTTTAGAATGAGGGTATAACGTCCAATGATGGAGATAGAGCGAACGTACAGGAAGTATGGATAAAACGAAATCGTCGAGTAGATGCAGCAAAGGGCCGATTCACTTGTGAAGGCCAGGAAAGAGGGATTACGATTGTTTAAAATATTGGTATTTATCTTTTTGATCCAGATTGTGTACGTATCGGCTTATACACTCCGGATGATTCTGACGCTCAAAGGACAGAAATATATCGCCGCACTGATCAGCATGGGTGAGATTGTGATCTATGTGCTCGGCCTGAATCTGGTGCTTAAATATCTGACCCAACCTTCTGCCTTAATCGTGTATGCGGTGGGATACGGACTTGGTGTGTTGCTCGGAGCCTGGATTGAAGAAAAGATTGCACTCGGTTACGTTACCGTTAAAGTCATCTGTAACCAGATGGGGGGCAACGTCGCGAATGCACTTCGAGATAAAGGGTACGGCGTTACTGCATGGGTGGGTAGCGGACGTGACGGGGATCGGCTTGTGATGGAGATTCTGGCGAAACGCAAAAACCAGAAACTGCTCTATCAGACGATTCTCGATCTGGACCCCAAAGCATTTGTCATTACCGTAGAGCCCAAACAGTTCCATGGCGGCTTCTGGACACGTTCCATCAAAAAGTAAAATCGAGCAGGTCTGCAGCAGATGCAGTCCTGCTTTTTTGTTTTCATTTTATCCGACACCGCCTTGCTGTCTCAAAGTATCCCGGAAATCTTACTCCTCAAGTTAACTCTGTACGATTCAAGGTTGCTTACAGTACAGATCCTTGCCACATCGGCAGTTCCTCCTACATGTGAGACAGGGATTATTGTTGTAATCGCTCTCAACACTTACATTGAGGGCATGTCCTTCGTAACATGGCTTGGCAGCGATGGACGAATGTAATCATCATATTTCGGGAGGAATGAATTCTATGAAAACTACAATTCGAAGCTGGTGCAGCGCAGCCTTGGCTCTAACCTTGGGGCTAACATTATTGTCCGGACCGGCAAGTGTGCAGGCAGCGGGCAATGCGGACTACAATCTTACAGGTTTCTCCCAAGGCAACGCGGGCGGCGGCATCGTCAGCGAATCCAACACAGCTACGTATAAGAAAGTGTATAATGCGACTGATCTGGCACTGGCTCTGAAAAAGAACTCCGGTGTCAAAGTCGTTGAGATCATGAACGATCTGAATCTGGGATGGAATGAGATTCCGAGTGCAGCGCAGACTTCGCCGTTTGCCAAGCATAATGATGCGTTGACGCATCCTGTATTGAAACAGACAGGTGTAAGTAAAATTACAGTGGACGGTTTCAATGGACTCACCATTTTCTCCGCCAATGGTTCCAAAATCAAACACGCTGCGATCAGCGTGAAGCGAAGCTCCAACGTGATCATCCGCAACCTGGAATTCGATGAGTTATGGGAATGGGATGAATCGACCAAAGGCGATTACGACAAGAACGATTGGGATTATATCACCCTGGAAGAGAACAGCAACGTATGGATTGATCACTGTACATTCAATAAAGCTTATGACGGACTCATCGATTCGAAAAAAGGAACCAGCGGCGTGACCATCTCCTGGTCCCTCTTCAAAGGGGATGACGGCAGCTCGAACAGCTGGGTTACCCAGCAGATTAACGAGTTGGAAGCGAATAAGGCTTCCTATCCGATGTACAACTACCTGCGCAGCAGTGCTGTAGGTCTCAGCAAAGCCGATATTATTGCCATCTCTGGACCGCAAAAGAAAGGACATCTGGTCGGTTCCACCAGCCTGGAGTCGGCTAATGCCAATCTGTCCATGACGCTGCACCATAATCTCTACAAAGACATTCAGGACCGGATGCCACGCCTGCGTGGAGGCAACGCACATGCGTATAACATCGTGATGGATGCAACAGGGGCACGTGCCGCTAAAGCCAAAATTACAACGGCAATGGCAACAGCGATTGCGTCCAAAGGTTATAAGTTCGATATTATTGGCAATGGCGCTATCTCTACGGAAAGCGGAGCTGTATTGGTGGAGAAATCGGTCATCAAGGACGTGCTGTATCCTGTTCGTAACAATCAGACCGATCCGGCAGATCCGACCTATACCGGCAAAATCAGAGTGACCGATACGATGTATTCTTTGGATGGAAGCTCCTTCCGAGGCAGCAGTGATACATCTGGCAGTCCACTGGCACCAGTCCCGGCCGTGGTAAAATCATTCTCCTGGAATGGCTTCTCGACACTTCCTTACAGCTATACGACGGATGATCCATCTACGCTGAATGCACGCCTCACAGCATCCAATGGGGCGGGTTCGGGTAAACTGACTTGGTCCAAGGACAATTGGTTGAAGACGAGTTATTAGGCGATGATGTGATGTAAGTCTGAGAACAAAGCGAGGGGTATCGGGGTATCCTGTTGCTGGTTCATTCTTCAAACAAGAAAAGAGTACTCCTGCAGCTGCGAGATAGCCGGGAGTACTCTTTATTGTATAAATTAGCTCTATAAACTGATATTAATACAAGTTCGTCTTGTAATTATACTTACTGGTAAATATAATAAATGAATGGAAATGATAACTAGTTAATTATAAACAAAAATGAGCAAGTGAATATGAGTTTGGATATAAGGATGGTGAAATAGCTTGGATGTATGGCTATACTCCGCACTGACTCTTGTTTATTTGATACTTGTTATTCGGATGGCCGTCGTTTTAACCCAGAGAAAGCAATGGCTCACATATTCCAGTTTTCAGCTATTCGTAGCGTTTAGCTTGGCATATGATAATGGAATTATTGCTGTAGGTAACCTGATAGGAGAAGGGGAGTTGTTAACCGTTCTTAGTAGCCTTCGATTTTGGCTACATGCCTTCGCTACGCCAACCCTTATTCTTGTTGGCTACCATATCTTGCTCAGCTCGGGTGCGAAGTTTGCAGATAGTAGTATAACGAAAGTGATCGCCTGGCTGCTTACACTGGGTCTGGTTATCTACCAGATTGCAGGCTTTACTTTATCCGAGGTTAAAAATCTCACTGCTATAGAAGAGTATGGAGTACTGCGATATATGGCAGAAGGTCATGGAGGTCCGCCGATGATGGTTATCATCGTGGGCATTGTACTCTTGTTTGTTAGCTTGATTGTGCTTTTCAAACATAAATGGGTATGGCTGTTTATTGGGACTGCGTTATTGTTTGCAGGGCAGCTAATCTCCCTGCCCGTGAAGAGTGGGGCTTTAACCAATGTGTATGAGCTGATTCTCATTCTCTCGATTTGGAGAACGACTACATTTTTGATGGATTCAACCGATCGTCGTCGTTATTAAGCCCCGGAGCATCAGAAAAGACTGGCCAATAAGATAGAGGCCAGTCATCTGTGTTCGTTTTTTAAATTCTATTATTCAGCTATCGATGGTATCTGATGAGGCAGACGCAGCACTCACCGAGTCGCGATAGATGATATTACCTTTCACATGAACACGGCCGAAACTGCGGTTCGGGTTGTCGACCTTTTTGAGCATCGACTGGACTGCCGTGCGCGCCATCTGTTCCACATCCACTTCGACAGTTGTCAGCTTGGGATCGGAGAGCATGGCATAGATATCATTATCAAAACCAACAACAGAGCATTGGCCAGGCACCTGAATATCCATCGAATTCAGTTTTTGAACCAGCAGATGGGCGACCTGATCACAGTTGCATACAAAGGCCGTTGGCAACTGCTCGGGCAGATCGATCTCAATAAACGTACCCCGTTCATCCCGATCATTCAGAATTAGATTTGGATTCATCGGCAACCGATGTTCCAGCAAGGATTTGTAATACCCGAGGAATCGGTCCTGGATGCTGCTCGTGGAATACAGGTTCCCTACATAAGCAATGTTACGGTGGCCCTGCTGAACCAAATAGTTCGTCAGCTCATAGGCAGCGTAGAAGTTATCGGTAACGACGGAATCAATGTCCGAATGTTCATCATAGAAGTCGAGAAACATTTTGGGAACTTCCATTGATCGCACCAGTTCAATATACTCTTTGCTGATCTGCCCGAGCACGATAAAACCATCGACTTTGTTGTCGCTGTAAAGCTTGGGCAATGTTAATTCTTCCTCATCCTCCACATTCAGAATGTGCAGAATGCCGTAGTAGCCCTGTTCCTCCAGATGTTTGGTGATGCGCTGGAACACGCGTACATAAAACGACTGCGTAGGTCCGGTAAAACGCTCCGGGATAATTACGCCAATATTATGGGTTAAGCCTTCCTTCATCGAACGGGCAGCGGCATTATACCGATAGCCCATTTCAACAGCAAGCACTTTAATTTTTTCTTTTAATTCGCCACTCACGCCATCTTTATCATTCAACGCTTTCGAGACGGTCACACTGCTGACCCCGAGCCTGTCGGCGATATCCCGCATGGTGATATTGTTCTTCAGTATGGTCGCCTCCTTCAAGCCGGTATAGGCACAATGTGCTGTCACTATGATGAGTGCTTTCCTCCAACATAATAACAATCCATATCAGTATACATCGTTACCCACTTGGAATAAAGCCATTCTGGCTGTTGCTTCGCTAATTTTCAGCACATTGCAGGTTTCCCTGAGAGGACGCTCTACCGATGTTACGTTAATTGTTTCTGTAAAAGCTTCTCATTCTGTTCAATCAGCTGACCCCGCTGGCTGGCACAGTCCAGGGAACGATATGGATCGGCCGGTGTGTTGAACGTGTAATCAACCAATTTCTCCAGAGTGGTAGTTGCCACATGACAGCGGGTATCACTGGATGCGTAATAGATAAAGACTTCTTGCTTCTCATTGACTACGGCACCGTTGCAGAAAATAACATTGGACACATCGCCTACACGTTCGTCGTCATAAGGGGCAATGAAGTGGCCGCCCGGCTTGGCAATCATACGCGTCGGATCATTCAGATCCGTTGCGAAAGTGTACAACACATAGCGCAGTCCTGCTGCGGTGTTCCGAACCCCGTGAGCAATGTGAATCCAGCCACGATCCGTCTTGAGCGGAGCAGGGCCTTGGCCGTTTTTGACTTCGTAAACCGTATGATACTGCCGTTCATCAATAACCGTCTCTTCATGAATGACCGGGTTCAAGATATCCTCACATAGACCAAAGGCGATACCGCCGCCGCTGCCAGTCGAGATGAATCCGTCCTGTGGACGGGTGTAGAAGGCATACTTTCCATCCACGAATTCCGGGTGCAGTACGACATTGCGCTGTTGAGGGGAATTCGTTGTGATGTTGGGCAACCGTTCCCAGTTTGTGAGATCTCGTGTCCGAACCAGTCCTGCCTGTGCCACTGCGCTGGATGTATCAAATGCAGGAGCCTCCGGATCTTTGCGTTCCGAACAATAGATGCCGTAGATCCAGCCATCTTCATGTTGAACGAGGCGCATATCATACTGATTCGTTTCATCGGCATCGATATCATCCCAGACCAGTGGTTTACCCGTGAAACGGAACCCGTCAATTCCATTGTCACTCTCCGCAAGCGCAAAGATCGATTTACGATCCAATCCTTCCGTACGAATGACCATGATGTATTTGCCATTGAAATAGATGGCTCCCGGATTCAGCGTTGCGTTAATGCCCAGGCGTTCCATAAAATGCGGGTTCGTCGTCTCATCCAGATCGAATCTCCAATGCAGCGGTACATGATGGCGAGTGATGACCGGATATTGATACCGATCATATACGCCATTGTAGAAGGAAGAGTTGATCTCATTGGGGCGGGCAAGCAACTGCTCCTGTTCCTCCAGTAACTCCTTGTATTTCGGGTGTATCATTCTGATCCCATCCTCTCGATTAGTTCAATACAGAATCTGCTGTTGTGATACGGGCATTTCCACGGTCCGGCAATTTCGCTCTGATCCGGTGTTCCGTTCCCGTCCACCGACCAGTACCATTCTCCGCCAGCACGCTGATCAATGATGTTCTCCTTCGTGTAGTTCCACAGCCGTTCCACTCTCTCCAGAAACAGTGGATCACCTGTGCGCTGATACGCGTTATAGAAACCGACCATCGCCTCCGCCTGAACCCACCAGATTCGCTTCTCATCGATATGTTCACCTTCTTGTTCATTGAGCAGGGAACCATCGGCATTTACGGCCACATTGGAGATGTTATAGGCAATATCCGTTACCATCGCCGCATACTCCGGATGTTGTTCCATCCCCAGAACTTTCAGTGCTTCGTCGATCAGCCAGCTGGCTTCAATGTCATGTCCGAACGAGCGCAGATCAATGATGGACTCCCACTGTTTGTTGAAAAATACCCCGAGAAACGTGGTGTCTTGGTCATACACCCGTTCATATAGAATGCCGAGCAGGCGTTCCAGCGCCGCCTTCACTTGCTGATCTGGCCACACGCGATAGAGTGTGGTGTAGGCCTCTAACACATGGATATGCGTATTCATGGTGTAATCCGCAATCACCCCGTTTTCGCTCAGCATTTCATTGGGCTGTTCCTTCCATGTACGATCAAATTGTTCCTTGTACGCAAGCAGTTCGGCATCCAGACCTTTGTCCTCAATGAGAGCAAAAAGCGTTTTCGCAAGTTCCAATGCAGAAGCATCCCCGGTAGCGCGATAGTACTCACTGAGTGAGTACACGCCGAAGGATTGCGTATACACATGTTTGCTCGTGTCCAGCGCTTCCCCTGTGTAATCTACCATCCAGTACATCCCACCATGTTCGGTATCCATCACATGGTCGGCGAGAAAACGGTATGCGTGTTCGGCGTGGTCCCGCCAGATCTCCTGCCCGGTAACCCGATACGCCGCTGCAAAAGACCAGAGTTGCCGTGCCGTGGCGATCCCGCCTTTCGGGGCCTGTTGATTCACCTGAAGATCATTGCCCACCCAACCGTAGAACCCACCGTGGGATGTATCTTTTAGGTTGGACCAGAAGGGTAAAATCTGCTTTTCCCAATGCTCCTTGATCTCAGATTGGAGTTGGGATGTTTTTGTATTCATAAGTGAGCGCTCCTTCAAAATAGTGCATCAATCCAATTTATTAAGTTAACGGTAACTTTATAAAATAATATTAGTGCTCTGAAAAACAGATGTCAACGAATTACCTCGCAATTTTTCTTGTTAGGTTATAAATAAATCAATTGACAGGTAAGCGTTACCATAATAGAATTCATTTTGTAACCTTAACGATAACTTAATTAAATTAAGAGAGGGGTCGAAACAATTGAGAAAAAACAAAGGTTGGATGATGTTGCTGACGATGCTGCTCATCACTTCACTACTTGCTGCATGTTCATCCGGAGGTGGATCTTCGCAGGCAGGGGAGGAGATCAGTACAGATCCGGCAGATATTAAGGGTGAAATTACCGTCCTTACACAACGGACAGATATTGTGGATACTGTGTTCAAAGACTACGCGGCCGAGTTCAATAAGGAATACCCGGATGTCAAAGTAAACTTCCAAGCGCTGGCTGACTATGAAGGACAAGTGAAGATCCGTATGAGCACCAAGGATTATGGTGACGTATTGATGATTCCGACCAGTGTTCCAATCGCGGATATCCCTGACTTCTTCGAGCCGCTCGGCACTTATGATGAATTAAAAGACAAATACACGGCCATTGAAGAACGTATGGTAGACGGTCAAGTGTATGGTATACCAACCGTTATTACGTTCTCAGGAATCATCTATAACAAACAGGTATTCAAGGATGCCGGTATCAATGAAGTGCCTAAGACGCCTGAGCAATTCCAGGCAGCGCTTCAATTGGTGAAAGATAACACCGATGCAATTCCTTTGTATACCAACTATGCATCCGGCTGGGCGCTTACTCAATGGGAAGCGGATCTGCCAACCGTTGCGGGTAGCGTAGATTATGTGAACGTGGACCAACCGAACACAGATGATAACTTTGTGCCTGGTCAGCCGCACTATGAACTGTACAAAGTGCTCTATGATGCAGCCAAAAATGGTCTGATTGAGAAAGATCCAACGACAACCGACTGGGAAAGTTCCAAAGCGGATCTGGCCAAAGGCAAAATTGCCACAATGGCACTTGGCTCTTGGGCCATCACACAGATTCAAGGGATGACAGATACGCCGGACGACATTGGATTTCTTCCTTTCCCAACCAATGCAAGTGATGTTGTGGTACCACTCTCCGCAGACTATAACATCGGGATGAACGTGAACAGCGAGAACAAACCTGCTGCTAAAGCCTGGATTGACTGGTTCTTGGCGAAGTCAAACTATGCAGTTGAACAGGGCGGCGGTATGGATGCAGACAAAAACGCGGAATTGCCACCGATTTTGGATCAATATAAAGATGTGAAATTCTCCACGCTCACCCCTGCCAAAGAAGGTCAGGAAGGTCTCGTTGACAAGATTGATAACGAAGGCGAAATCGGCCTCTGGCAGCCTGACTTTAAGAAACGCATTATCGAAGCAGGTATTGGTAACCGCAAGGAATCCTATGACGACATCATGAAGGACCTGAATGACAAGTGGGTAAAAGCACGAGCAGAACTCACAAAATAATGGGATTAACGTAAGTGGTCAGGTGGTGAACAGACTACGGGAGCATGGGTGAAAATCCATGTTGTATGGGGGCAAATGGTGTCTGAAGTTATGGTGCCGGATGCCTTCCCCGGCAGTTGTTCAGCCCAATTCTCCTGAACGGGAGTCTTTCGATATATAGGCGGGTCAACCGCTTGGAGGTGTGGAGAGCATGAAGTACTTAAAGGTTTCGAATTGGGGTTACTCAGCGCAACGCATATTTATCATCTGTGCCTTCTCAATTATTCCGCTGGCGTTGCTGTTCACGTTTGCATACTTACCGGTCATCAACATGTTCAAATACAGTTTCACCGATTGGAATGGATACAGCAAAAGATTCGATTATGTTGGGTTTGAGAACTATACACGCATCTTCAGTGATCCGGAATACTTCAAAGTATTTATTGTCAGTTTGTACTACTTCGCAGCTACGTTTGTGCAGATGGGCTTGGCGCTTTACTTTGCCACAATTCTGAGTTTCAAAGTCCGAGGCAAAAACTTCTTCAAAGGCATATTGTTCTTCCCTTATTTGCTGAATGGGGTAGCTATCGGTTTTATCTTCCTCTTTTTCTTCAAACCGGACGGCACACTCGATATGCTCATGCATGCTGTAGGGCTTGGACAATACACGCAGCTTTGGCTCGGTAATCCGAATATCATCAATGTGTCCCTTGCAGGCGCATCGGTATGGAGATACATGGGCTTCAACTTTATTATCTTTCTGGGTGCAATCTCCTCCATCCCGAAGGATGTATATGAAGCTTCGGATATTGACGGCGCCAATCGCTGGCAGCAATTCCGCCATATCATTCTGCCGAGTATTACGCGCATCCTGCAGCTTAACCTGATCTTGGCCATTAGCGGCGCAATTAGTGCGTTCGATATTCCATATATCATGACCGATGGTTCCAACGGCAGTATGACATTTGTCATCCAAACGGTTCACTTGGCGTTTAAATATGGCAAGCTAGGACTGGCATCTGCCATGGCAGTCGTGCTGCTCTTAATCGTTATTCTCGTTACGCTCGTGCAGCGCGTCACCATGAAAGGGGAGGAATGAACGTGACACAATTCAAATACACCCTTGCGAGCGTAGTTAAATATGCTTCCTTGATTATTGCGGCGTTTATTGCACTGTTACCTATCGTGGTGATCCTGTTTGCATCCCTCAAAACCAATGCGGAATACGCCACCAGCAGCCCGCTTGCCCCACCGGCCAACTGGCTGAACTTTGCGAACTATGCGAAGGCATTTGTGGACGGCAACATGCTGGTCGGTTTCAAAAATACAATTATTATCCTGGTCATTTCCATTATCGGTGCAACCTTAACGGGTTCCATGATTGCGTATGTGTTGGATCGGTTCAAATTCAAAGGCAAAAAGATCATGGTCGCCGCATTCCTGCTCGCTACCCTGATCCCCAGTGTGACAACGCAGGTTGCCACATTCCAGATCATCAACGCGCTCGACCTGTTCAACACACGCTGGGCAGCCATCGTGATGTACTTGGGTACAGATATCATCGCGGTGTATATCTTCCTGCAATTTCTGGGCTCCATCTCCAGTGCATTGGATGAATCCGCCATGCTGGACGGTGCTTCGTACTTCACGATCTACTGGAAAATCATCTTGCCATTGCTGAAACCGGCCATTGTAACGGTCATTATCGTGAAGGGCGTTAACATTTATAACGACTTCTACACACCGTTTCTGTACATGCCGAAGACCGATCTACAGGTCATATCCACTGCCTTGTTCAAATTCAAGGGACCGTTCGGATCGCAGTGGGAGGTCATCAGTGCCGGCATCATGATCGCCATTATACCAACGATGATCATCTTCCTGCTGTTACAGAAGTACATCTATAACGGCTTCGCACAAGGCTCTGTTAAATGAATGAAACGACGAAAGGTTTTATGAAATGCAATGAGAATGCACAGGAACGAAGAGGACAGAAAAAAGCAGGAGAAACGGAGTGTTCGCTAAAAGATTTCTGAAAGAAAGCTCACTTCGTAAGCATACGCTATAACTGGATTTTCCCCTTTGTTAAGGGATCAAAAAATCTGGAGATAATGGCGATCGGAAGGTTGTTCTGTCATCAAAGTGGCCTTGTGTAAATTTAAAATGTTCATTTCATAAAAGCCTAACCGAAGGGAGAAATGAAAATGTCAGTTGCTGAAAAGAAAAACGTACACATTGTGGGGGATGCTTTGCCGAATATGCCGTGGGAAGCCAAACCGGAGGGAACAGAAGGGCCGGTATGGAGACATTCGGCGAATCCGGTAGTTCCGCGTAACCCGGTTAAAGGCGTTGCCCGTATCTTCAACAGTGCCGTTGTACCTTATGAAGGGAAATTCATTGGGGTATTCCGCGCTGAAACCGTTAATGGACGTCCGCATCTTCACATGGGAGCGAGTGAGGACGGTCTGGAGTGGACGATTGAAGAGGAACGCATTGCCTTTGTCGATGAAAATGGCGATCCGTTTATGCCGAACTATGCTTACGACCCACGTCTGGTCAAAGTGGAGGATACATATTACATCATCTGGTGTACGGACTTCTACGGCGCTGCATTAGGACTGGCGAAGACGGATGACTTCAAAACGTTTGTCCGTCTCGAAAATCCGATGCTGCCGTTCAACCGGAATGGTGTGTTGTTCCCGCGCAAAATCAACGATAACTATGTGATGTTGTCCAGACCAAGTGACAGTGGACATACGCCATTCGGGGATATCTTCCTGAGCGAAAGCCCGGATCTCGTGTACTGGGGCAAACATCGTCATGTCATGAGCAAAGGCGGTCAAGGCTGGTGGCAATCGGTAAAAATTGGCGGCGGGCCTGCTCCGATCGAAACGTCCGAAGGCTGGCTGATGTTCTACCATGGCGTAACTGGAACGTGCAACGGTTTCGTCTATAGCATGGGGGCGGTTATCCTGGATCTGGATGAGCCGTCCAAAGTGAAATATCGTTCCTCCAACTTTGTGCTGACCCCGGAAAAATGGTATGAAGAGCAAGGCTTCGTGGATAACGTCATCTTCCCGTGTGCAACACTGCATGATGCCGATACCGGGCGTATCGCCATCTATTACGGTGCTGCCGACACCTATGTCGGTGTGGCTTATACGACCATCGAAGAAATCGTGAACTATGTGATCGAGACGGACGAAGTCATTGCAGGAGATCACGAGGAAGGCAAGTTGTAATTGAAGTGAAAGTGCAGAACCAATCTGAAGAAGCGAAGTGGTCGCATTTATCCCCGGATTTCTCCCTTGTATAAAAGGGATTTACAGAAATCTGGGGATAACGGCGATCGGAAGATGGTACTGCAATCGTAGTGGAAGTGAATATATTCGACTGTTTTTTAAATGAAGTGAATGGGACACAGGGGAGTATTGCACATGGAATATATCAAAGGATTTACATTTGGCTGGATGAGTGGCAGGGGAGACTTCCGCAAGCCGGAAGCGAAGGAGTCCTTGCGCCTGATGGCTGAACGTACAGGCAGTTCGCATGTTATTTTTGCACTGGCGGCACATCAGGATCATCCGCAGGCGGTAGAGGTCAAATATCGGGGTGACCATCTGGTGGATGATGATGAACTGGTCGATATGATGCGTTATGCCCGGGCACTCGGGCTGCGTGTCATTCTGAAACCAACCGTCAACTGCACCGATGGCACATGGCGTGCACATATTAACTTTTTTGATATCGATGTGCCTTGTGAACCGAAGTGGAAGGATTGGTTCCGCAGCTACACGGCATTTCAGAAGCATTATGCAGCCATTGCAGAGCAGGAAAAGTGTGAGATGTTTATCGTGGGCTGTGAGATGGTGCAATCCGAGCGTCGGGATCAGGAGTGGCGCGAGGTGATCGCTGGCGTGCGTGAAGTGTACACTGGACTGGTGTCATACAACACGGACAAATATCAGGAAGCCCATGTGAAGTGGTGGGATGCTGTGGATGTAATCTCATCCAGCGGTTATTACCCCATTGGAGATTGGGAGGCACAGCTCGATCGTATTGAGCAGGAAGTTGCTCCCTAT
Source organism: Paenibacillus sp. FSL R5-0517 (assembly GCF_037974355.1). Taxonomy (NCBI): domain Bacteria; kingdom Bacillati; phylum Bacillota; class Bacilli; order Caryophanales; family Paenibacillaceae; genus Paenibacillus; species Paenibacillus sp. FSL R5-0517. The sequence continues at coordinate 6,550,902 of NZ_CP150235.1, read as the reverse complement.
GGCAAACCCTTTTTCTTTGCGGAAGCCGGTTGTCCTAGCCGCAGCGGATCAGCTCATGTACCGAACGATTGGGGACTGGAAGGCGAAGTGAGCGCGGAGGAACAGGAACGTTTCTATGAAGCCATGTTCCGGCATGTTGGTCAGCGTGACTGGGTGCGCGGATTCGGCCTATGGGACTGGAGCGCACAGTTGTACGCAGAGAAGGATGCGCTGATGGATGACGGATATGGAGTATTTGGTAAGCCAGCGGAGAAGGTTATTCGTCGGTTCTATGAGGGCATCATTGTAGAAGTTTAAACGAGAAGCAAGAAGGCGTATGTGAAGATGAACCTTTAGTGATATCCTCATATGCGTCTCTTTTGGTATCAATTTAAAATACGAGATGAACATGACTCACGAAGAGACGTGTTGTGTGCATGCAGACAGGAGTGAATCCCATGGGCGACATGTCATTGGAACAGTTGAAAAAATACAGCGGAAGCAGTCCGAAACCGGAAGATTTCGATGCTTATTGGAGCCTGGCCCTCGCGGAGCTTGATGCGCAATCGCTTGAATATGAATTGATTCCAGCGGCTTTCACATCGCCGCTTGCAGAATGCTTCCATCTTTATTTCCCGGGTGTGGGAGGCGCACGTATACATGGTAAGCTGGTTCGGCCTATAGCAGCATCTATTGATGACAAGGGCCAAGCAATGGCCATGTTTCATGGATATTCCGGTGATAGCGGCGACTGGTTCGACAAGATTACATATGCAGCTCATGGCATCACCGTGCTGGCATTGGATTGCCGTGGACAGGGAGGCCTTTCCGAGGATAACCTGCAAGTTAAGGGGACAACTCTGCGGGGACATATCATTCGGGGCATCGATGACCCTGACCCCAATAAGTTATATTTCCGTAATGTTTTCCTCGATACGGTACAGACCGTACGCATTCTGATGTCAATGCCACATGTTGATGCGGAGCGGGTGGGTGTCTACGGCTGTTCACAGGGTGGGGCGTTAGCCACGGCGTGTGCTTCACTTGAACCACGCGTGAAGCTGGCGGTGCCGGTATATCCTTTTTTATCAGATTACAGACAAGCCTGGGAACTGGGTGCCTCAACCTCTGCCTATGAGGAACTGGTGTATTACTTCCGGTTATTTGATCCAAATCATGAGCGGGAGGATGCTATTTTCAACAAGCTGGGATACATCGATATCTCCAATCTGGCTGAACGGATTCAGGCCAAGGTTTTGTTTGTTACCGGACTTGCAGACACCATCTGCCCGCCATCCACCCAGTTTGCAACATACAACCGGATTCGTTCGGAAAAAGAGTTAGTGGTCTATCACGAGTACGGGCACGAGTACATTCCGGGTTTATCCGATCGAACGTTACAGGCATTTTTGGATCTTTAGATGTAGATCATCATTCAGGAGTTCTCCATCTATACTATGCGGTGGATTCAACCCAACCTGTTTCGGGCACGTTATCTTTGATGATATTCGTGCTGTGAGCAAGGAATAACTCGTAAAGGCAAGCTTATTCCTATATATGAGGGCATATTCAGGTCAAGTGGCTCTTCCTCCCACAGGAAGGGCTTTTTTGGCATATTTAATAGGGATACATATAATGTCGAATTTTGTTGACAAAAGAAGGACTCCTGCCTATTCTTAATGGATGAATATGATAATCATTATCATAAAATAGAGAAAAGGGGTTCAACATCCATGTCTGTACAACATCGCAAATCTTCGGCTCTCACACTGGCAACGATGCTGTTGTTGCTATTGGTTATCGTGGGCTGCAGCAATACAGGAAGTGGAGATGAGTCCTCATCTGCTGCCTCGGATCAAACATCTACGAAGTCGATTACGATGTCATGGCCGCGTGATATCGGTACAATGAATCCGCATACGTACAATCCTTCGCAATTATTTGCCCAATCCATGCTCTATGAGCCATTGATCAGTTACCAGAAGGACGGAAAACTGGAACCTGCGCTGGCAGAATCATGGACCATCTCCGATGACGGCAAAGTATATACATTCAAGCTTCGCCAAGGTGTGAAATTCTCAGATGGTACGCCATTTAATGCTGAGATTGTGAAAAAGAACTTTGATGCTGTAATGAAAAATAAAGATACACATAGCTGGCTGGGCATTGTAGGCGTGCTCGACAAGACGGAGGTTGTGGACGACCAGACTTTCCGACTGACACTTACAGAGCCGTATTATCCTGTTCTTCAGGATTTGTCGGTGGTTCGTCCTTTCCGCTTCCTGGGTGAAGCTGGATTCCCGGATAACGGAGATACTTCCCAAGGCATCAAAGAGCCAGTTGGAACGGGCCCGTGGATGCTGGCTGATTACAAGCAGGACGAATATGCTGTTTTCAAACGCAATCCGAATTATTGGGGAACAGCACCGAAGGTAGATCAGATTACGGTCAAAATCATTCCTGACGGTGAAACCCGTGTCCTTGCATTTGAAAAAGGCGATCTCGACCTGATCTACGGGGAAGGTGTGATCAGTCTGGATGCATTCCAACAGCTTCGTGACAACGATGAATATGTGACGCAATTGTCTGATCCGGTGGGCACACGCAGTCTGCTGCTGAACTCTTCCAATCCCAAGCTGTCCGATGTCAGAGTGCGGATGGCGCTCCAGCAAGGGTTTAACAAACAGGCGATGGTTGAGGGGGTCACTTCCGGTTTGGAAGAACCAGCCGACACCGTATTGTCCAAAAACTATCCGTACACCAATGTAGACCTGGAACCGATCACGTATGACGTGGAGAAATCCAAAGCATTACTGGATGAAGCGGGCTGGAAGCTGCCGGCTGGTGGTACGGTTCGTGAGAAAGACGGACAGCAGCTTGATTTCGAAATGATTTTTGACAAAACGGACCCGATTCAGAAAGCGATGGTGGAGACCATTCAGGCTGAGTGGAGCGAGCTGGGGGTTAAAGTAAACCTCACTGGACTGGAACTGACGGTTCAGATCAAACGTCTGAAAGCCAATGACTTCGACCTGTATTTCTGGTATAACTATGGCGCGCCGTATGATCCCCATTCTTTCATTAACGTTGTAGCGAGCCCTGGATTCGGGATTTCCGAGACCCTGAGTGCGTTGCCGATGAAAAAGGAACTGGACGATCAGGTGCATGCAGCCCTTTCATCTACAGACGAGACGAAACGCCAGGAGTTATATGGCTCCATCCTGAAAACTCTTCAGGAGCAATCGGCGATCGTACCGATCTCTTACATTAAGAAAACGGCTGTATATCAGAAGAAAATCTCCAACTTTATTTTCCCGGCGAACCGTGATGAGAATCCGTTTGTCGGCATTGAACTGGGCAATCAATAAATAGTAAATACTTTAATTAGGGAAGTGGATGGTCCTTGGTAAGGCCATGTAGCTTGATGAAAGGGAGGAACGTTTGGTGATCGGCTATATTGGTAAACGAATGATCGCGATCATTCCTATCGTTTTTATCGCTACACTTGTTACCTTTGCACTTATTCATATCTCACCAGTTGATCCGGCCGAGGCTTATCTGACAGCAGCTCATATCTATCCAACACCGGAGCTGCTTGCGCAAAAACGGCATGAATTCGGTCTGGATCAGCCCTTGTTAACCCAATATGCGCATACAATTCAGAAGATTGCCAAGCTTGACTTCGGCACCTCGTATCTCACCAATAAACCCGTATGGGATGAAGTGAAATTAAGGCTTCCGGCTACGGCTGAACTGGCCTTTTGGAGTATATTGTTATCGGCCTTGGTGAGTATTCCTTTGGGAGTCCTAGCAGCGGTGTATAAGAATAGCTGGATTGATATGGTCAGCCGGGCCATTTCCTATATTGGAGCATCTATTCCGCAATTCTGGCTCGGTTATCTGCTGATTTTCTTTTTCTCGGTGAAGCTGGACTGGCTGCCTGTGGAGGGGCGTGGATCGTGGGAGAATCTGGTTCTGCCTACGATTACACTCTCCTTGATTCTTATTGCGGTCTACACCCGATTGTTGCGTTCCAGTGTACTGGAGCAATTGCAGGAAACGTATGTACAGTACGCGAGAACACGTGGAATTCGCGAACGAGTCATTATGCTCAAGCATGTCCTGAAGATCGCTATATCCCCCCTCATTACGGGGATGGGGATGAGTATGGGCAAGCTGCTCACAGGCACGATTATTGTAGAGCAGGTGTTCTCCTGGCCGGGGTTCGGACGATATTTTGTTGATGCGATATTTAACCGGGATATTCCCGTGATTCAATGTTATGTCTTCCTCGCGGCATGCCTGTTCATCGTATGCAATCTGCTCGTTGATCTGGTGCAGCTCTATATGGACCCACGGATTTCGGCGAAAGGACGGGCAGAACATTGATAAACAAATGGCGTGCGGTATTTAAAGGACAGAGAGCCATCCAGATCTGCTCGGTGATCATATTGCTTTTCTTCGGGATTGCTATACTTGCTCCATGGATTGCCCCTCATGACCCGGTGAAGGTGAATCTGTTGCAGAAGCTGTCGAGTCCATCGCTTGAGCATTGGCTCGGAACGGATCATCTGGGACGCGACAATCTCACCAGACTGATATATGGAGCGCGGGTATCGCTCGGCTTTGCTACCCTGATCTTTCTGTCTTCATTGCTTATAGGTGTCATTGTAGGTTCAATCTCCGGTTATCTTGGTGGCTGGGTGGACAGTCTGCTAATGCGCTTGTGTGAAGGCATTATGGCATTTCCGAATCTGGTGCTAGTGCTTGGTATTGTGGGGATTTTTGGTCCAGGTCTGATGCAGGTGCTCCTAGCACTCATGATGGTACAGTGGGTGCATTATGCACGCATCTGCCGGAATATGGTCGTGAGTCTGAAGGAAAGGAACTTCATCGCAGCGGCGCGGATTAGCGGCTCTTCCTCGTGGACGATTATTCGTAAACATATCATCCCCAACGTGCAGCGTCCCATTGTTGTCATGGGCACGTTAGAGATGGGCTGGGCGATTATGGATATATCCGCACTGTCCTTCCTGGGGCTTGGCATTCAACCACCCAATGCAGAGTGGGGCGCCATGATTCATGAAGGAACGGGTTATATTCGCAGTCATCCGGAGTTAATGATCTACCCGGGTGCATTGATTCTGCTGGTCGTCATTACGTTCAACATCTTGGGTGAAGCATTATCCGAGCGTTATGGCATTGCAAAACGGTAGTTGATTCGGAACCAAACTCACACGGAGGTGAACGTAACGGTGGATGATGCAACGAAAGTACTCGAAGTTCGAGGTCTGCAAGTGAATCTTAGAACAGCCGAGGGTTCCGTCCCGTTACTTGCGCCCATTGATTTCGAATTGAAAAAAGGTCGTGTCTTCGGTCTGGTCGGCGAGAGTGGCAGCGGTAAGACCGTTACTTGTAACGCATTGCTCCATCTGCTTGATCCGCGCAGGATGGAGGTATCGGGCAGCATCCGTCTGAATGGACGGGAGCTTGGCTCGTTGTCTGGCGAGGAGATGCGGCGCATCCGTGGCAAGGACATCGGATTTATTATGCAGAATCCGATGAATGCTTTTACACCCGTATATACGATTGGATCTCAATTCATTGAAACTTTGCGTACGCATACGGGAATGTCCAAAGCCGCGGCCCGAGAGCGGGCCATTGCTGCCTTGGCAGATATGAACCTGCCCGAGCCGGCCAAGCTGATGAAGCGATATCCCTTCCAACTGAGTGGCGGCATGTTGCAGCGGGTGATGATCGCGATATCGATGTGCCTGCGCCCCGCCCTGGTTATTGCTGACGAACCAACGACGGCACTGGATGTTGTGAATCAGTTGAAGGTGCTTCAGGAATTGGATCGACTACGTACCGAATACGGCACATCCATCTTGCTCATCTCCCACGATCTGGGTGTGATCTCGCAAATGGCAGATGAAGTCGCGGTTATGCAGAAGGGTCGAATTGTAGAGCAGGCAGATGTATACCAGCTGTTCGATCACCCGCAGCATGAGTATACCCGGATGTTGTTAAATGCCAGACCCAGTATGTCTTTGGGACGATAGTGATTACAGGTGAATTGAATCGTTCAGTGAGTGTATGTGTAGAGCAGGTATGAACTGTATTTTGAGCGGGCAGTGTAGGGGTGGAATGGACATGGTGATGTGTAATTTCGTCTTCTTCGGAGATTGCTTCTGCCAAGTACAAGAGAGGAGAATGACCTGATGCTTCAGGTACGTGAAGTGAGCCATAGCTATGGCAAACGCAATTGGCTAGATCGTTCGGGAGCACGTCCTCCTGTGCTGGCAGACATCTCACTTACGATTGAAAAGGGTGTTTGTCTGGGACTGTTGGGTACGAGCGGGGCAGGTAAAAGCACCTTGGGCAAAATCATTCTTGGTCTGGAGAAGCCCAGACAGGGTCAGGTTTTATTTCAAGGTCAGGATATCTATCGATCCAGCAAACCCGTGCTTAAGGGATTACGACGTGATCTGCAAGTCGTGTTCCAGGACTGTTATTCGGCTGTGAATCCGCTTATGACTGCCGCGCAGATCATCGGTGAGCCGCTGGATAATTACGAGCGATTGTCGGCAAAAGAACAACTTCGTGTGGTTGGACAACTGCTTGAGCAGGTCGGACTTACACCAGAGGATGGGAGCAAGCTTCCGCACCAGTTCAGCGGTGGCCAATTACAGCGGGTCAACATCGCACGAGCCATCGCGCTCAAGCCAAAGTTAATCGTACTGGACGAATCGATCAGCAGCCTGGATATGGTGCACCAGACACAAATCCTATCTTTGCTGGCAGAGCTCAGAGCATCTTATGGGTTGTCGTATCTCTTTATCACGCATGATATCCGGGCCGCCATGACGATCTGTGACCGCATTGCCGTGATGGATCAGGGGAAGCTGGTCTATAGCGCTGATGCCGGGAATTCGGTCATGCAGTCGGATCATCCGGCTGTGCAGCAGTTGGTATCGTCCATTTTGCCTGAGCATCCGTCTGGTCGTATTTCGTTTGGGTAGTGGTTGCTTGTATGGTTGTAGATGGCTATTCGTTGGAGTTGCGTACCATGGTTGCTCCATTGCATGACGGCTACGAAGTCGCTAACGAACCCAGTGAGCGTTAAATGGCGATTTAGCGCGGAATGCAAAATGTAACGAACCTCAGTGAAGTTATTTCGATGCAAACCTGCCAAAACCTGCGAAAGCACATACAGATGGGGAGTATAACGCTTCTACGATTCGTTAAACCGCAGACTTGTCGGAAATGGAGCTATTAACGTGTGTAAGATTCGTTAGACCATAATGAAAATGAATGCTAAAAGGGTTGTCCCCTACGCCTTGAACAAGACGTAGGGGACAACCCTTTTTTGTACCTGGGAATAGGCACATTTCCTGCTTTCTGATACAAGTTAAACTACAATTACACTTCCGCCACTCGGAGTACAGAACTACCTTTGAATTACACGTATCCCCAGATTTTTGATTTAACTTATATAAGGTGGACATCTGGAAAGAAACCTATACTTCCGATGAGGATTCCTTGCAGAAATCTTTTACCCCATCTTCCGCCCAAGTAGCTCAATCTTATCCAGCCAATTCTTTCTCTGTTCATCGGACTTCTTACCGACTTGACCTATAGTTGTTATCCGCACAGGTTTGATGCCTGTCAGCGCAAAGGTGGAGATTTTCATCATTTTGTGTGCGGGCTCACCTTGGAACCATTTGAAGTACCAGCTAGGACCATCCATCGTGGTGATCATGCGAGCGGTGCGGCCTTTGAGCAGTTGATCCGGGAAAGGTTTTCCTTTTTGATACTTAAAGGCATAACCTGGCATAAAGATCCGGTCGACGAAACCTTTCAGCAGGGCAGGCGGTCCTCCCCACCAAATCGGGAATACCCATACGAGATGCTCGGCCCATTTAATCGCCTCTTGTGCTTCTAACAAGTCCGGTTCAAGCGGCAGTTTATTACGATAACCTCCCTCTAAATTCATGTTGAATTCCAGTTCGTTCAGGGTGATCATGCGAACCTCGGCACCAGCCTGCACCGCACCTTTACGGTAAGCTTCGGCGATTGAGCCATTGTAACTTGGGGAAACGGGATTGCCTTGGATGATTAATATTTTCTTCATGATGACGACACGTCCTGACTATTTTAGTTAATGAACACTAACCTCATGTGCAAAAAGAAAAGGTCACGTATGACCCGGTAATCCATCGGTATATCCTGATGGTATGTTGAAGACAGACTCTGTTTTTATATCGTGCAGCTCTGAACCCGGTGTTCTGCGAGGTCAGAAGGGTTGCCCCTCTCCAATTCTACTCCTGAGGTACTTGCCCCAACATCAATGATAGTCGGTGGACGGTTTCCCCGGTGTAAGGTACCAACAACTCTGGCAATTCACCTTGCATACTCGAGACGGCCATACGTGTAATCGCACCGATCACCAGAACGGCTGTGAGCCGTGAATCCTGCTGAGGCAGTTCGCCCCGCATCATTCCCTGATCGATCAGATCCATTAACGCATCCAATGGCTGACGGTAGTCCTCACTGCTGCCGGCTTCAATGAATATTTCATGATTCTGTGAGATCAACAGCAGTCCGTAGGGATCTTCATCGTGCAGGTGAAGAACCTCGGTAATCAGTTGCTTGAAGCGTTTCAACACGGGACCTTCCTGTCGAACATACCCGTCAATCAGTGAAGTATAGTCCGCGCAGTATTGAGTGAAGGCTTCCAGGGCAACGGCATCTTTGTTTTTAAAATGTTTGTAGATCGCCGCATCGGTTACTCCGGCGGCGTCACCGATCTCTTTGACGGATATGCCGTCAACGCCTTTGGTTGCAAACAAGCGCATCGCCGCTTGTAAAATATCTTTCTTTTTACTATCCACATGAGGTTTGTTCTTCATATTCGTATAGTAAGTGGTTACTAACTAAAATGCAACAAGCAATTTTGAAACTCTAATTGGAAACACGGAATAAGCGCTTACGAACAAAGCTTGCAGGCTTGAGAGAGGCAACGTATGATGAATAGAAATCAACATCGGAGCAGCAGGAAGAACGAAACGGATGGTGGATTGCGTGAAAGATGAGATGGATGCATATAGCTGGGTGACACCCGAAGGAATGCTGGATGATCACCATATAACAAGCCGCGAACAGTTGTATAAAGGAATGAACGGACGATATGTGGAGCGATTTACTGTTCCTACCGGTAAAAGTTATATTTTTAAACCGCTGACGAATCCCGCACAGCACGGACGAGAACGATGGATGTACGAGCGTGTGATGTCTGGTCTACCCCCCATCTATCCGCAGCTTGTTGCAACGTCGGACCCTACCATTGCACCGGCACAGAGCTGGATGATCTATGAGGATCTGGGGCAACTGGTACATGATTCGCAAGAAGTGACAATGCTGAACACAGCGGTGCATATGGCAATGTGGCATGCGTTGCCTGTTACGGAATGGAGCGAGTTGCCTCGCGTGGGCCAGAAACCGTCTATTCGCACCATGTTGGATGAGTTGCAGATGCACAGACAATCTGTGGATGACCTGTTGTCTACGCTGGATATGCGGTTGTCTTCATCGGATTGGGACAAGATTGCCATGTTGATTCTCACAGCAGAGGAAGAACTTCCTACCGTTCTGTGTCACGGAGATCTGCATCCCGGGAATCTGGCGGAAGTTGACGGTAGGCTGGTTGTCTTGGACTGGGAGCATGCCCATCTGAATACGCCGCTCTGGGACATGTACCATCTGGTAGATCTCTCGCATCCGCTGTTTCCCAGAACGGTTACGCCTGCTTTGCGAGAGCGGGTCATAGACATTTATTTGGACAAACTAGAGAGCCTGGGCGTGCAGATTGAACGGGATTCTTTGGCAGGATGGTACAACGCCTATGCTATTGTATTCTCACTCTGGATGCTGCGTTTGATTGATGGTGACCTGAGAAGTGAGGAATGTGTATGGCCGAAGGAACAGCTGAATAACCAGTGGCTTGAGACGACAGCGACGCTGGAACAGTGCATGAAGCAGATGCGTGAGGAATAGAAATGAGGGGTGAGAAGCTTGCGTAAAGTCGGACTTGTAATGCGTAAAATTCAATTCACAGAAGCACAGGGGCCGCGTGTATTTGCGGATCGGCTGAAGCAGATCGGCCTGGAGCTGGGCGTGGAGATTGTGTTCATCTCGCCGGAGCGTCATGTCAGCGGATACGACTGGTTGCCGGGGTATGAGCATGAGAAAGGTGACCTGGTGAACTACGATATCGTGCTGGACCAGATTTATAGCCAAAATATAGAGCATGTCATCTACACGGTATCCGGGTTTACGTTTTTGAAGATGTTCCTACCCAAGAGTGTACTGTTCCCGCACAGTTTCCCCGATCCCGCGCTGACGGGATATGAGATGATGAAGCCATTTTACACGATGGTGGACAAAGCAATTGTGCAGACCGAGTTTTTGAAAACAGAACTAGGCCGCAACTTCGGCGTACATGACGTGAACGTCATCCCGATTGGCTTTAGTGAAGAGCTGGCGAACCGGCACTATGACCCGAGCCAGGTCGTGCATAATCGGGTGCTCTGGATCGGTCGGGATGAAGCAAACCGTCGTCCGGATCTGGTGCTGGAATATGCGCGGCAGAACCCGGATAAGGAAGTGTACATGGTGTTCGGCGGTGTTCGCTATAAGGAAACCATGAAGAAGTACGACATTCCTGCCAACGTGAAGCTGAAGTTCGCGCTCACACAGGATGAGATATTTACGTTGATGAATTCCGCTAAGGTCTATTGGAACTGTTCCGCCTTTGATACGTTTGCAATGCCGCTGACCGAAGCGATGGCGATGGGCAAAATGGTTGTGAAGCCGGAACACGCTTGCTACGGTCACATTCGATCCACGCATGCCTTTGCAGGCAACGAGGACAACTGGTTTGAACTGGTGAACATGGCTGCGGCAGCGCCGCGCAGTGTGTCGGAAGACAATCGGGAGTATGCTTTTGGTGCTTTTTCGCGCACGAAGATGAAAGAAGGATACAGGAACTTTTTCTCCGATTGGTTGAAGTAACGTAATGTCTGTAATAAAGCGCTTGATCCATCCAGCAACAGGAGGGGAACCTTATGGAAGTACTGATCTTATGGACATTGGGAATGTGGGCGGTGCAGCTGCTGATTGAATGGCTGATCTATCGGTTACAAGGACGCCGAATGACGTGGGTACAATATATATTGCCATGTGTGGCCTTGCTCGGTGGTGCCGTTGTAATCATGATCAGTATCGATATGGGCGGCTGGAATGGCATCGGATATGCGTTGCTCGGTGTATCACTCGGCACTGCCGGAATGTTAACACTTATTACGGTGGCGATCAGGGATGTGATGCTTCGACGACGGGGCAGGAACTAGATCGAGCAGTAAAGCTATTGTCGAGTAAGGATGAATTGGGCCAAAGGATGGTTGCAGGAATGCATTCGTCTGTGATATATTGACATTAATTATGACAAGGGAGGTGAAGACAGGTGAATCACGAGATGCTTAACAACCGTATTAGCCAGCTGCCGATTGCTATGGCTGGCATTGTTCATACTTTTCTGACCAACGGGAGAAGTCTGTCCAATTATGAATATACGGAAGTTAACATGTGCGAGAAGATGCCTGCCTTGACCTCATTCGGACGATAAGCGATATTGCTTGAATTCTGAAGGGCCGCGGAGCTAACCTCCTGCGGCTCTTTTTGTGTTGCGGTCAGGATCTTCCAACTATAGGAGGAACCTTATTATGATGATGATTAGCGCGCAACAACTGACTCAATACCACGGAGCACATCTGGTGCTGGACGGCATTACATTTGAAATTATGGAAGGTGACAAGGTTGCCTTAATCGGCCGCAACGGAAGCGGCAAGACCACACTTATGCGCCTGATGGCAAGAATGAACAAGCCGGATGAAGGGCAATTGATGATCAAAAAAGATACACGGACCGGTTACGTGGCACAAGTTCCAGAAGGGCTGGATGACTATACCGTACTGGATGTGCTGAGCCTTGGATTCAAGGAGCTTATGATATGTCGCACGCAAATGAAGGAAATGGAGCAGCAGATGTCCGATCCGGCATGTGCAGCAGACCCTAATCAATTGGAGCGTCTGCTCAAACGATATGCGGCACTGCAAGAACAGTTTGAGCGTGAGGGTGGATACGAAATGGATGCCCGAATCGATCAGGTTGCGGACGGTCTGGATATTGTCAAGACGCATTATGAATGGCGCTTCGGTTCACTGTCCGGTGGGGAACAGACCCGGGTGGTGCTGGCCTCGCAGCTGATCGTAAAACCCGATCTGTTATTGCTGGATGAGCCGACGAACCATCTTGATCTGGAGCGGGTGGAGTGGCTGGAAGGATTTTTACGAGAATACTCCGGTACCATTGTCCTGATCTCGCATGATCGCTATTTTCTGGATCGGGTGGTGAATCGAACGCTGGAGCTGGAGGATGGTGAGGCGTTAACGGCAGCGGGGGGCTATACGGAATATATGGCCGTGAAAGAACAGCGGCTGTTGCAGCAATTTGAGGAGTTCAAGGAGCAGCAGAAGGTGATCAAAAAAATGAAGGAAACGATCCGCCAACTGGAGGAGTGGGGCCGAGTTGGTGGCAATGAAAAGTTCTTCCGGCGGGCCGCTTCCATGCGCAAAGCGCTGGAGCGGATGGAACAGGTGAAGCGTCCCATATTGGAGCGGCGCAATGCCGATTTCGATGTGCGTCCTACGGATCGAACGGGTAAACGGGTCGTGGTTCTTGAACAAGTGGAGAAGAGTTATGGCGAGCGAGTGATTCTACGCGGGATTTCGGGTCTGCTGGAATATGGTGACAAAATTGCTCTTATTGGTCGGAACGGCTCCGGTAAGACGACCCTGTTCAAGCTGTTGCTTGGTGACGAGCAACCCAATGCTGGCAAGCTGGAGTGGGGGGCGCGTGTGGATGTAGGGTATCTGGCTCAACAGGAGGAACCTACGAATCCGAAGCTGAATGTACTCGAATACTTCCGACTTGAAGCAGGTGTGGAGGAAGGGGAAGCACGCGGAATTCTGGCACGATATCTATTCTATGGCGCGGATGTATTCCGCGCAGTGGGGCAATTATCCGGCGGGGAATGGACACGCCTGCGGCTGGCTCTGCTGGTGCAGCGTAAACCCAATGTACTGCTTCTTGATGAGCCGACCAACCATCTGGATATCGCATCCAGGGAAGCGCTGGAAGAGTCGTTGGTTGATTTTGAAGGTACCGTACTTGCCATCTCACATGATCGGTACTTCGTCAATCGCCTGGCGTCCCGTGTCTGGGAACTGGAGGACGGACAGATGAACGCTTATCTGGGAGACTATGAGGCGTATCGCGAGAAGAAGCTTGAATTGCAAGCTCGTGCGGCGGCGACAGGTCAGAGTACAGCCGGGAGAGCCGCCGTACCATCCGGCGGAAAAGGCAATTCAGAGATGAAGTCAGGTATGACCACAGCGTCGAGCGGGACTATCCGATCAGGGAAGAAGCCAGAAGCTACCTCGGTAGCAACTGCATCGAACGATAGAAGTGGCAATGGCAACCAACCGTCTGCGGAGAAGCTGGAACAGACGTTGGCTCGTCTTGAGGCACAGATTCAGGTGTTGGATCAACAGCTGGAAACGGTGCAGAACAATCCGCTTGAACTGGAACAAATCTGGCATGATCGTGAGCAATTGTCCGCTGAATATAATGATGTATTGGCTCAGTGGGCTGAGTTATAGGTCCGAATGGCATGAGCATAAGGTTGAACAAACGAGGTCGGGGAATCTTCTCCGGCCTTTTTGGAGCGGGGTTAAAACATACCAAACGCGGAATCTGCTAGTTTTCTCAAGCTTTATTGATCCAAGAACGTGGCGACAACCTGTTCTCATTTTTACATGTCATGGTGAATAGTGTAACTTTTTTCCTCCACATGCGTTAAATACGTTTGTATGAATGGAAACGGCTCACCTAAGAGCTTACAGAAAGGGAGGTTATCGGTATCTATTATTCATTGACGTATCGGAGTTGGTCAGATGATCGACAGGCGGAGACGGGGGTGCTGGAACAGACTTCAGTCACACGGGATGAACTGTTCATGCGCAAACTGGTGGATGCCACCTTGGTGAAAAATAAACTCTGGGCGCATCTGTCCAATGAATGCCAGGATGGGCGGGAACATGCGGTATATGTAACTGCGTATGACCAACAGATGCCGGACGAGTACGGTGCAGCCATTGCGGATGCTGCGCTGGCGATGTGCAAAATGTCTTCCATGTACAGCGCAGAGTATATGTTGTGGAATGGAAGTTCATTTCAGGAGTTGGAACTCACAGCTTCATCTACCTATACGATGGAGCTTGCCGAGCAGCTGCTTGACCATTATATGGTTCGGGATGGCAAGACGTATGAATTCCTGTATTCCGTGCTGGATGCGGATCGCAAGAAAGTGTTGTTTTATATGAAAGAGGTGGATCTGTGATGAGTGAGCAAGAGCGGGGGCAAGCATCGAAACCCGGATCAAAAGCGAAGCTGGTTGCTTTCTCCCTGATGCTGGCAGTTCCTGCCGTGTTATCCGGTTGCGGCAGCAACAATGATGAATGTGACCCGGAGTATGATACCGGATGTGAATATGATTCCAGCAGCGGGCACTATTACTATGGCGGGTCGTCGTATCGAAGCAATAAGGACAGCAACAGCTCCTATAGCAAATCCAAGTCCAAATCAAGCGGCTTCGGCAGTTTCTTCCGCAGTTCGGGAGGATAACCGGATGAGGCACGTGATCCAACTGCCATTAAGTCACGAAGAGGTATTTCAGGGAGAAACGGCACAACAGGTTCCATATCATCGAATGTATGGAAAGCAATATTGTGTGCCTGCATTAACAGTCTATTCTCCCTCGGAGGTAGAAGAGCTGCGTACTGCAGCAGAGGCGGTAGACGGCATTTACTGTAAAGTGATGCGATTTATCCAACAATATATGCCGGATTCTTTCTTGGAGCATCAGTTAGGTATTCATCCTGGGCTTATTCCGGCGGCACGTATGGAGATGGTGACTGGAGGCATTACCCGCCAGGACTGGATTATTGGAGAAGCGGGGCCAAAGTGTATTGAAAATAATACAGACACCCCTACGGGGATACCGGAAGCTGCTGCTCTGGAAAATATCCTGGTCGGTCTTGCCGAGGATGCTACGCTAGCAGCGCCATCTGCCGAGATGGATGAACGTATTCGAGAATGTTTCAGGATATGGCTGGAGTTCTATGCAGCGCAGGGGTTACAGGGACCCGTGACGTTCACTTCTTTTGGGGAACATGTTGAAGATCGAACGAATACCGAGTACCTGATGAAGCGTTGCCGGGAAGCGGGATACGAAGCCTGTTATGCCCCGCTGGAGGAACTGGAGATTGTTCCGGGAGAGGCGCTTTACCATAAAGGTCGGGAGATTAATCTGCTCTACCGTCTCTATCCACTGGAATATCTAGTTGATGATCGGGATGAGACAACAGGGGTGGACATTGGGGCTGCGCTTCTTGATCTGGTACGGGAGGGACGATTGGGCCTGATGAACCCCGTTCAGCATGTGCTGATGCAGAGCAAAGGTTTCATGGCGGCGATCTGGTCGCTCTACGAGCGTAATGAGCAAACCCCAGAATATTGCGGGTTTACCCTCTTTGATGATACAGAGATGGACATCATTTCCCAATATCTGCTGCCAACCTATTTTTCGGCTGAACCCTTCGAGCTGAACGCCATGCCATATGTAGCCAAAAGCTATTGGGGGCGCGAAGGCAGAGGAACTCTTTTGCTGGATGGGAATGAAGTACAGCAGAAGTTGGATCATCAGAGGCTTACGGAGCTGGAGGAAAAGTCGGCTTCTCCTCTAACCTTGAGAGCGGCAGATTCACTCCAAGAAGACGAGGATGAAGAAATTGCGGCCTACTACAATAACCAGCCCAAAATCTATCAGAAACTGGTCCCGATGGAGCAGGTCGTGATCGAGACAGAAGATGGCGCGTACAGCGGTTATCTGCTTACAGGGGTATTTGTGATCGGTGGGCGTTTGGCTGGGTTGTTACCCAGGGTCGGGGAGAAAGTAACCGGTGATATGGCCTATTATTGCGCGGCTGCGGTTCGTGAACGGATGAATGATGAGGAGGAGAAGGAATGGAGAACTTAGGATTGAACTTGCTGAATGTTGCGGTGGGTATAGGCATTTTGCTGGTGGTATTGGTATGTGGGTATTTCGCTTTTAGTAAATTGACCCGGTATAACGATAGTGAGGAGATTGCGAAAGGAAACGAAGCGGCAGGCATGTACATGGGCAGCAAATTGCTAGGACTGTGTATTATTGTGGGCATGGTATCTTTCTCGACACATTCGTGGTTGGATATGCTGCTGTGGTCGGCGTTTGGAATTATTGTGCTGTGCCTGGTCTATATTATATTTGACTTCCTCACGCCCAAAATGCGAGTTTGCGACGAAATTGCACGAGGGAATATGGCGGTAGCGCAGCTGCTGCGTTCGATTATCATCGGCGTTTCCATCGTCATCGGTACATTTTTGATGTAAAATAAGACATAGTGTTTTATAGAATGTACTATATAAACGGAAGAAGGGGCGCGGCATCATGAGAAGAGTCATCATCGATACAGATACAGCAGGAGACGATACGATTGCGATCCTGACGGCATTGCATCACTTTCAGGTGGAAGGCATCACCATTACGGGCGGTAACGTACAATTCGACCAAGAGGTTGAAAATGCCCTGTACACGGTACAGGTTGCTGGACATGGCGGCAAGGTGCCTGTGTATAAAGGATGCGAGCGACCGCTAATGGCTTACGGTAAAGCTCAGCACCGTACAGTGGAAGACGTGCATGGCGATGACGGCATGGGCGGCGCGCATTTCCCGAAGGCGGAGCAGCGTCCTGAGAGCGGGCATGCGGTTGATTTTATCATTGAGAAGGTGCATGCACATCCAGGTGAAATTGAACTGCTGGCAATTGCCCCGCTGACCAATATTGCCATGGCGATTCAGAAAGACCCTACGATTATTCCGGAGATTGCTCACCTGTACATCATGGGCGGAACGAATAATGCACTGGGCAATATCACCCCGGCAGCGGAGTATAACTTCTACGTAGACCCGGAAGCTGCGAAAATTGTACTGCATGCGGGCATTCCGATCACAATGGTTGGTTGGGAGATGTGTACGCAATATTCGGTGATGGACGATGACGATCATGCAGAGATTGCGGCTTTGGGGACATCGGGTGCTGATTTCTTCACCGCAATTAACAAAGTGGTTATGCAGTTCAACAAGTCGGTACATAAGCTGAATGGTACTACTCATCCCGATACGTTGCTGATGGCTGTTGCAGCAGATGAATCCGTCATGACCAAGTCGGGTCAGTATTATGTGGATGTCGAAGCGGCAGGAGAGCTGACACGCGGATACAGTGTGGTTGATATTAACGGACGTTTTGGCAAAGAGCCGAATGTACGTGTCTGTGAAGCCATTGATCGGCCGAAGTTCAAATCCATGTTGCTCGATGTGCTCTCAACGATCCAATAAACGCAGGAATTAATCTGCAGGAAAAACAAAAAAAATCCGTACCTTTCCCAGGTACGGATTTTTTATTGCCCATTTTTGGAATAACTACTTCACCTGTCGTAGTAAGTTGTGCTATACTTCAACTACTACGACAGATGAAGTAACGAGGAGGAGTATCTTTTGTGATCAGCAGTGACGTTATACGTGGCTACAATGATACGCTGATCCTCTACATGCTGCTCGAAGGGGAGTCGTACGGCTACGAGATTTCCAAGAACATCAGACAGCTGACAGAGGAAAAGTACGTCATGAAGGAAACGACATTATACTCGGCCTTCACCCGATTGGAGAAGAACGGTTATATTCAATCGTTTTACCTGGATGAGAATAGTTTGGGGAAGCGTCGTACCTATTACCGGATTACGCCGTCCGGCCTCGACTATTACAGAGAAAAGTGTGAGGAATGGAAGGTTACGCAGGAGGTTGTTAATCTATTTATCAGGGAGTTGTGACGGAACATGGAGACAATTATGGTGTATCTGGAGAACATGTTTGTTGGTCTGCCGAAGACATCCGAGGTGGAACATCTGAAGCAGGAGCTCCTTTCGGGGATGGAAGATAAGTACCTGGAATTGAAGCGAGAAGGCAAGTCGGAGAATGAAGCCATCGGCATTGTGATCTCGGAATTTGGTAACATCGAGGAATTAACAGCCGAACTCGGTATTCAGCCAGTGAGCCCGGAAGAGACAGTACCTGTGTTAACGGAAGAAGAGATTTACGCATATACCACTGCGAAGAGAAATGCCGGATTTTGGATTGGGCTGGGTGTTTTATTGTGCGCGTCAGGTGTGGCATTTCTGATTTTCATGGATGCCTTATTTGAGAACTATGCCATTTCAGCTGCAAACCGTTCGGTGGAAACGGGCGCTGTACTAGGCCTGATCGGCATGTTCGTATTGATTGCCATTGCGGTAAGCATGTTCATATACAGCGGTATGAAGTTGGAACGCTTCAATTATATGGAGAAGGGCTTCCAGCTTCCTTATACACTCAAAATGAGTATTCAGCATAGTCGGGAAAGCTTCGCTCTGACTTATCGTATAGCCATCATTACGGGTGTCTGCCTGTGCATTCTGTCTCCGGTGTTTATTTTCGGAGCCTCTTCTATCAATGATAACTACGCCTCTTATGGTGTATCTGCCTTTATGGTCATGGCTGGGGTAGGAGTATTCCTGTTTGTATATTACGGTAATATTCAGGGGGCTTACACAAACTTGCTGGAGAAGCACCAGTTGACGGTAGAGAAGAAGCAGGAGGTCAAGGTTGTGAGAGCCGTGGAAGCGATTGTATGGCCGCTGGCGACAGCCATCTTCTTGTTCACAGGTTTTGTATATCAACGGTGGGATATCAATTGGGCCATATTTCCGATTACCGGTATTCTCTCCGGCAGCTTTAGCAATGTGTACCATATTATGAAAAGCAAAAATCCGTCCTGAGCATGTTGCTTTGGATAGTAAAGCCCACGTGATCTACTATATAGATCACGTGGGCTTTTTACACGTTTAATCTACCCTTGCTGCAACAAAAACGAGCGAATTCCTGTCGTGACCAGATCATGGTCTTCCTCATCAGGCAGACCCGATACTGTAATGGTGCCGACCTGTCCCTCATTTTCCAGAATCAGCGGGAAAGCGCCACCAGCCAGTACATAGTCCGATGAAGGCAGATTGAAGTTGTGCTCAAGGGTCTGGTTCTCGTTTCTCAAACGCAGGGCGGTATGCCAAGAACTGGATGAAAAATGATTCACCACGTTGTTTTTACGTCGAATCCAGTCCTCGTTGTCGGGATGAGTGCCTTCCATCGCATGCAAAAAGAGACGATGTCCCTTCAGGGTAATGTCGATGGTCACGGCCTGGGAACGACGCTTCGCTTCTTCAACCAGATGCAGGCCAAGGTTAAGCGCCGTTTCAGAAGCAAATGTGCCAAATACCAATTCTATTTCTTCCTGTGCCATTTCCTTTAATTTTTCGATCATGGTGAGGTTCAAATTACAGGCATCCCCTTTACATATATGGTTGATGTCTACATTCGACATGAATGGGGACAGTACCTTCCAAGTGCGACTGGACCATGTTACTGGACGCTATATATGTGGCTGGAGCTGGCTCATTTGGAGACCGTACATCAGCTGTGTTAAAGTGAAGGTAACCTAATATACAAAACTCTTAAAGTTAAAATAAGTTAGCGCTCAGTAGGCAGGAGGAGAAGCACGATGCTGTTTTATTTGGTAGCACTGCTGGTGACTTTGGTGGATCAGGGAACCAAGATTGCAGTGAGGATGTATATGGAAGTTGGCGATGTCATGAGACTGGGTGACTCGGGCATGCAGTTACAGCATTATGAGAACAGTGGAATGGCAGGCAGCATGTTTCAGGGAAATGCACGTCTGTTTGGTGTGATTGCTGTTCTGTTCATAGCGGGCATGCTGTATTACCGGAGTAAAGGTGAGATTCGTGGTTTCTGGATGCAAGCTGGCGCGGGTTTTATGGTTGGCGGGGCTTTAGGAAATGCAATCGATCGATTTATCTATGCGCGGGTAACGGATTTCCTCGTGTTTCCGTCAGGACGCGGCATTTTGAATCTGGCTGATGTCGCAATTAACATCGGTGTGGTTATGATCATCATCGGCATGTTGATTCGTGCATATCAGAGTTATCGAGCCAAGCGTTTACGCAATGCTTTGCCAAAAGCTGAGCGTTCGTGACACACGGATAAAAGCTGTATAGTGGGTGAATATAGCTTAATAAATAAGGGACATTGGATATCATCCAGTGTCCCTTTTCTTATGCCCAATTCGGGTCGTGGGAAGAAATGCCTTGATTCATTTTTATCGAAACCGTTTTAGGAATAATAAAGGCTTGTATAGCCAACGCTCATAGTATGAGTGTGTGGAAGGATTAACCAATTGGTTATTTCACCACCTGAATGGGTAAATCTTTACGTATATAAAGCTGAGGGAGGTACAACATGAGAACAACGCTTACCAAGGCTCTCGGGACAATGTTGCTATGCGGAATGATGGCTGTACTTCTATCTTCCTGTACCAGTGGGGATAGTGCAAATGGCAAAGTGCAGATTGAATTTTTCCAGAACAAGCCTGAAGCCAAAACAACCTTTGACGAATTGATCAAGTCGTTCAACGCGGAGCATGACGATATTCAGGTGACACAGGTGAATCCGCCAGATGCGGAGACCGTATTGAAGACACGTGTTGTCAAAAATGATATCCCGGACATTATGGCCATGGGGGCAACCGACACCTATTCCATTCTGGCCCAGAGTGATATTTTCACCGATCTGACGGACAGCTCATTACTCCAGACGATTGATCCAAACTACATACAAATGCTTAAGGATCTCACAGGTATGGACGAAGTGACGGGTATTCCTTATGCGACGAATGCAAACGGCATCATGTACAACAAGACGCTGTTTAAGGAAATGGGATTGGACGTACCCAAAACGTGGGATGAACTTATCGCGACTGCCCAAAAGATTAAGGATGCGGGCGAAATTCCATTTTACTTCACATACAAGGATGACTGGCAGACAAGCCTGCCGTTCAATGCACTTGCCTCCAACCTGGTCGGCATTGATTTCTATCAGGAGCGTCGGGATAACAAAGTGACGTTTAAGGAGTCATACCGCGAGGTTGCTGAGAAGCAGCTGGAGCTTATGAAGTACGGCCACGGCGATAACTTTGGTAAGGCCTATTCAGATGGTAACCGTGCCTTCGCAAATGGTGAAGCTTTCATGTACATCCAGGGAACCTGGGCCATCTCGGAGATCCGCAAAGCGAACCCGAATGTAGACATCGGTTTCTTCCCATTCCCAACGGGCAACGATGCAAGCAAGATTAAGCTGGTGAACGGGATCGACTCCCTGTTTACCATTGCGGCAGACACGCCTAATCGCGAACAGGCAGAGATGTTTATTGCGTTTCTGTTAAAGCCTGAAAATATCGGAAGATATATTGACGAAC
The DNA here is from genome assembly GCF_037974355.1 of Paenibacillus sp. FSL R5-0517. Classification (NCBI taxonomy): domain Bacteria; kingdom Bacillati; phylum Bacillota; class Bacilli; order Caryophanales; family Paenibacillaceae; genus Paenibacillus; species Paenibacillus sp. FSL R5-0517. The sequence goes on along the minus strand of NZ_CP150235.1, from coordinate 6,529,285 downwards.
AGACGCTGTTCTCTGCGGTCGAAGATGTGAAGCAGGATGATCCTGCCGTGCAGGAACTGATGCCTTATATCGAGCAGGGCAAGGTTATTGACTTCCCCGATCACTATATTCCGGCTGCGGTGCAGCTGAATTCCATCGTACAGTCCTTTTTGCAGAACCAAAACATCGATAACTATCTAGATACACTCGACAAAGAATGGGACAAGGTTGCCAATCGGCGCTAAGCCTTGTCTGAAGGAGGATGGAGTATGAACAAGCGTATCGCACCTTATTACTGGATGACGGTTCCGGCGGTAGTATTGTTCTTTGTATTTATGACACTGCCGGCCCTCCAGGGTATCTATTATTCATTTACGAATTATAACGGATTTGGGAAAGAGTATGATTTTGTTGGCTTCAAAAACTATTTCAATTTGTTCCAGGACGACAATGTAGGTAACGCCTACTGGTTTACGTTCAAATTCGCGATCGTGGTGACGATCCTGACCAATATCCTGAGCCTGCTCATTGCACTCGGGCTGAATGCCAAAATCAAGTTCCGTAACTTTTTCCGTGGCATCTACTTCCTGCCCAATATTCTGAGTGTACTGATCGTAGGTTACATATTTAACTACCTGTTCTCCAACGTATTCCCGATTTGGGGACAAAATCTGAGCATCAATGCGCTCTCCACGAACATACTTGGTAGCGAGAGTCTGGCTTGGATCGGTATCGTCATTGTTGCCGTATGGCAATCCGTGGCCCTGAATACGATCCTGTATTTGGCTGGTCTGCAAACGATACCAACAACACTGTACGAGGCATCCAACCTCGACGGTGCAGGCAAATGGCGTGAATTCTGGAGCATTACATTCCCGCTCATTGCCCCATTCTTCACCATTAATATGGTGCTGGCGATGAAAAACTCGCTGATGGTCTTCGACCAAATCGTAGCCTTGACCAACGGTGGTCCCGGACGGGCGACGCAGTCCATCTCCCATCTGATCTACACCGGAGGATTTGAAGGCGGCGAATATGCATATCAATCTGCGAACTCGGTTATTTACTTCATCGTTATTGCGGTGATTTCAATTCTGCAAATCCGGTTCCTGCAAAGAAGGGAGATGGATCTGTAATGAGAAGCCGTACAAGAATCAATTGGCTCGTTATGCTGCTCGTTGTACTGGGTACCCTGTTTATCCTGTTTCCATTGTATATGACCGTTACGATTGCTTTGAAAAATCCGGAGCAGATGGCCCAATCGGTCTTTGCCCTTCCGACAACGCTTCACTGGGAGAATTTCGCAAGAGCCATCGACATGACGAACTTCTTCCAATCGTTCCGTAACAGTGCAATCGTTACCGCCTCCACCGTGCTTTTGACGTTGCTCAGTAACTCCATGGTGGCCTATGCCATCGCGCGGAATATGGAGAAACGCAAGTTTTTCAAAGGACTCTATTATTACTTCGTCAGTGCGATGTTCATTCCGTTCCCGATCATCATGCTGCCGATTGTTAAGCTGACGGCATCGCTGGAGATGACAAATCTGGTAGGTCTGATCCTGCTGCACACGGTCTATGGTCTGGCATTCAACGTATTTGTGTACGTTGGATATATCCGGTCCATTCCGGTAGCGCTGGAGGAAGCGGCTTTTGTGGATGGTGCAACAACTTGGGGCACGTTCTGGAAAATTATTTTCCCGCTCATGGCACCCATCAGTGCCACGGTTGGTATTCTGACCTGCCTGTCCACGTACAATGACTTCCTGCTGCCACTCATTATTATCAGTGATCCGGGACAGTACACGTTGCCGCTTGTACAGTATGTATTCCAAGGACAGTTTAATACCGAGTTTAACCTTGCGTTTGCATCCTACCTGCTCGCGTTGCTGCCAATGATTATCATCTACCTGTTTGCACAGAAGTGGATTATCAACGGGGTTACACAGGGGTCTGTAAAATAACCGAAGATGTGCTAAAGAAAAGAATAGGTGTGAATGGGATATGAACCAAGAGAGGTGGACTCTAAGAGTCCCCTCTCTTTTTTTGATCCTTGTCATTTGACGTTCGGGAACTGTCAGAAGGATTGATTAACCTGTAAATCTATGCTATTTTTTAGTCGTTAGTTTAATCAATAAACAAAGACTAGAAGAGAAGAGGGAATTCAGGTTTATTTTTTTTGCAAGCGCTTTAATGAGAAGAACTGAATACGTAGATAAATCCGGCATCGTTAGTACCCAGTCTTCAGGAGCACGGGCGTAAAGTGGTGGGTTCTTTTACATGCAGAAAAGAGAGGAGAATGGGGAAGTTGCATAGGAAAAAAGGACATTTTAACTCCCTCCGCAATCAGATCTTCATTGGTTTCGTTCTGGTGATGCTTGTTGTTCTGCTACTCGCAGGCATATCGGCTTATGATCGGGTAGCTGCTCTGCTGACAAGCAATGCGGAGAAACATATTCATCAAACTGCCGTCCAAGCCAGTGGCAGATTGGATGCACTCATTGCACAAGTGAACTCGCTGACCGCCCAGGTGGCGGATGATTCTTATGTGCAGCGTCTGCTCAGCGATGAGAAGCAAGGCAACCCGGCCACCTTCAATCAGCGTCAAGCTCTCTTGCAGATTGCAGGCAGTTATCAGTCTTTCATCAATGGTGCGCAAAGTATGGAGATATACACAACCGGTTACCATCGCATCTTCCCTATGGATGACCGATCCCTCGATCTTAGAGTAGAACGCAGCTGGATAACCAAGGCGGATGAAGGAAAGGGCAGACTGGTATGGGCAGGTGATGATCCTGAAGACCCGGGAGTGCTGCTGGCTATTCGACGCATTAATCTGCTGGATCATTCTTTCGAACATGGAGGCTATATTGTGGTGCGGATGCAACGCAGTTTTTTTCAACTCAATGATTCCAATGGGGCAGATGGTTCGCAGGACTCGATCATGCTCTTGGATGGGGCAGGCGAAGTGGTGACTTCGGATCTGGAGATTAATCTCGATCCAAAAGCCATATTGGACAGCGAATCCGTCGTGCAAAACGGGGAGGAATCCTATATCGTCGTTCGGCAAAAGTCTGAATTAACGGGATGGACACTTGCTGTGCTAACTCCGCTGCGGGAGACAACGGAAGGGGTATCCATCCTGAGGACGGCGCTTCTTGTTTCGGGAATCATTGGTGTTGTTCTGTTCCTGATCATGTCCTTCTTTCTGTCCACGATGATTACACGTCCGCTCATACGTCTGATGCGGGCCATGCGCAGTGCACAACCGGGAGCCATGAGGCCTAATCTAATGGTCAGCGCTACGATGGAGATCAACGAACTCAACAACGTATATAACCAGATGGTCTACAGGCAGAACGAATTGACCCGTGTGGTTCATGAGAAGGAAGTCATGCAGTCCCGGGCTGAGCTGAAGGCGTTGCAGTCTCAGATTAATCCCCATTTTCTATTCAACACGCTGGAGGCATTTTATTGGTCCCTTGAGGAAAAGGGAGACGAGGAGATGGCACGTATGGTTGTGGCGATGTCCCGATTATTCCGCTACACGATCTCCAGTTCGCAGCAGGATGAATGGGTTACGATTGCCGACGAGCTGGAACACGCAGAGCGGTATCTTCGAATTATGCAGATGCGGTTGGGAGATCGAATGCAATGGGAAATTGAGCTCAGCGATGCGGTGCGTAAGGTCCCCATTCCCAAACTGCTTATACAGCCCTTGGTGGAAAATGCGATTCTCCATGGCATTGAAAGTAAACTGGGACCGGGAAAGATAAGCATCCATGTGGATGCTTCGACCGAGAGAAACCTGGTTCGTATTGAGGTTAGGGATGATGGCCCAGGAATGGATGAATCACGTCTTCAATCTGTCATTCATGCTTTAGATGGTGGCCCCGCTGTATCCAAGAAAGGGACAGGTGTAGGGCTAATCAACGTACATCAGCGACTGAAGCTTTACTTTGGCGGCCAACTTGGTGAACGTTGCAAGCTCTCCATAACTAGTCAGGTTGGGGAAGGGACTGTCATTTGCTTTGAGATTCCCAAGGGGACGGAGGGTGAATATGATTCATGACAAAACGATTCTTATCGTCGATGATGAACCGCGTACAAGAGAGGGTATTCGCAAGACACTGGAAGGATGGTCGGCAGGACGAAATCACATCTTGACCGCGGAGAGTGGCACCCAGGCCGTGGAGTGTCTCAGGAAACAGCCAGCAGATCTATTAATCACGGACATTCGCATGCCAGAATTCTCCGGCTTGTCCCTCATTGAAGCCATTCAGCATTTTGCAAACAAACCTGTCGTCCTGATTATGTCGGGACATGCCGATTTTCAATACGCTCAGCAGGCCATTAAGCTGGGTGTCGTGGAGTACATGTTAAAACCGATTGATAAGGAACAGCTGCTGCAGACCGTCGAAAAGGCCTTGAAGTTTAGCGAACAACAGCGACGTATTCAAACGATGCAGGAACTGGTGGACCCCAAGCTGCTGGATGTTAAGGAGCGTGGGGAACAGAGACTCAATAGCCAGATCAGTGAAGCATTGGCCTATGTGGATACGCATCTGGGGGAACATGTGACCATGCGTGAAATTGCTGATTTACTCCATCTCAACTCCAGTTACTTTAGCGTATTGTTTAAGGAACAGATCGGCATCAATTTTAGTGAATACCTCACCCGGAAACGCATTCAGCGGGCAAAGGAGCTACTTGTGCAGACGACCCTGCCGATCTCGGAAATTGCCGAACAGGTGGGGTATCAGACGGATAAGTATTTTATCACGGTATTTAAAAGTCTGGAGGGGCTTAGTCCAAGCAAATATCGGCATTCCCTATCTAAATAAAATAACAAATAACCTCAAAAAAGTGGAGTTTTTCCTAATTACTCTGGTCTTATGGGGGAGATAGACCCATGCTACAATTTGGTTAAAGCGGTTACATTAACCGAAAAAACCAAGGGGGTTGGGAAAATGAGCAAAAAGACGATGGCCATACTTCTGTCATGGACGCTGGTTCTCGCCGTAATTTTATCCGGATGTAACAGTTCAAGTTCGGATCAAGAGGGTGAAACGGGCAGCAGCGGCACAGATGGGAAAGTAACCCTCAAATTCATGCACCTCTGGCCGGCAGGCAGTTCTGCACAGCAAAATAAATTGGTCAACGATATCATCAAGCAGTATCAGACGGATCATCCGAATGTGACCATCAAGCAGGAAGTGCTGGAGAATGAACAATACAAGAATAAATTAAAAATTCTGTCTGCATCCAATGAACTTCCCGATGTGGGTGTAACTTGGGCTGCCGGGTTTCTGGAGCCTTATGTAAAGGGCAATCTGTTTGCGCCGTTGGATGATGTGCTTAGCGGCTCACTTAGCGACAAGTTCATAGCCGGAACAACAGAAGCCTATGCGATTGACGGCAAAACATATGCCCTGCCTATCGAGTTAAATATCTCCCCCATTTATTATAACAAAGCCATTTTTGCGAAATATAACTTGCAGCCGCCAGCAACGTACGATGAATTCCTGAGTGTGCTGAAGACACTGACCGAGAACGGTGAGGTTCCGATCGCACTAGGCAATAAGGACCGCTGGACCGGATCACTCTGGTATATGTATCTGGCGAATCGGTTAGGTGGAGATGCACTGGAAAAGGCGATCAATGGCTCCGGCAAGTTTGACGATCCTGCTCTCACTCAAGCTGCTGCCGAGGTACAAAAGCTGGTGGATATGAATGCCTTCAACAAAGGCTTCAACGGGTTGTCCAACGATGAGGGCAAATCTGAATTCATGAACGAAAAGGCTGCCATGTATCTGATGGGCACCTGGGAGCTTCCGAACTTTACGACCAACCCGGATATTCCACAGGAGTTCAAGGACAAGATCGGATTTTTCAAATTCCCAACGATGGAAGATGGCAAGAGCGATATTAACAGCTGGGTAGGTGGCCCAGGCGTAGGATTGTTCGTGGCCCAGAACTCCAAAGTGAAGGAAGAAGCACAGAAGTTCGTGCAATACTTTGTGGAAAAATGGGGTGAGAGTTCGGTGACTGAAGCAGGTGTTATCCCGGCAACCAAAGTGGATACGGCGACAGTACAGCTGCCACAGCTCTACATCGACCTGCTGAACGAATTGAATCAGGCCAGCAGTCTCACACTCTTTGCAGACGTGCAGATGAAACCGGCAGCCGCTCAGGCACATCTGGACATGATTCAGGCGTTGTTTGGCAAAGCGGTGACACCGGAGGACTTTGTGAAGAATCATCAGGCTGCGATTGATAAAGGCAATTGACGTACACGTGCTTGAACGCTTGAAGGGAGGATAATGTGATGGACAAAGTCATGTCCAACCGTCTCGTTGCTGCGTTGTACGTGCTACCTGCACTGCTTCTGCTGCTGATCTTGGTTTACATCCCGATTGTGCTCACCGGGTATTATGGGTTGATGCAATGGGACGGGATCGGTGCAATGACCTTTATCGGATTGGATAATTACGCCAGACTGCTTCAGGACGGAACATTCTGGCAGAGTGCGAATCATACTTTTTTGCTTGCTTTGTTCTCCGCGCTGAGTCTGATCGGTTATCTGATGATTGCTTTGGTGCTGTCAGGCAAGATTAAGGGTGCCAACCTGTTCCGCAAAATATATTTGATCCCGATGCTGCTGTCTTCGGTCGCGATCGCCCAGTTATGGCTGAAGATCTATCATCCCAGCAACGGTGTGCTTAACACCTTTCTGGAAGCGATCGGCTTCAGCAATCCGCCAGCCTGGCTGGCGGAGCCATCCCTGGTACTGTATGCACTGTTCGTACCAATTCTGTGGCAGTATGCAGGCTTCTATATTTTGATCTATTATGCGGCCCTCAAAAACATTCCGGAATCTCTGGTGGAAGCAGCCCGGATTGATGGGGCAAGTCCTTGGCAGATCGCTTTTCGAATCAAGCTGCCGCTTATTACTGAAGTCATCAAGGTGACCGTAGTACTGGCTGTGGTAGGCTCACTCAAGTATTTCGATCTTATCTACGTGATGACCGATGGCGGACCGAATGGCTCCAGCGAAGTGATGGCCTCCTATATGTATCGTCAGGCGTTCCGTAGCTTCGACTTTGGTTACGGCAGTGCTGTAGGGTTCTTCCTGCTATTGATCTGTCTGTTTGTTACCTGGCTGCTTCGTAAAGCGACAGCATCCAAAGATACGATCCAGTATTCCTGACGCATGTCAAATGAAAGGAGGTCCATCCCGGTGAAGACGGAAACGGCCGTTAGATTGCCAACTTACCCGGGGACAGGCCGAGGCTCGGCATGGTTAAGGAGATTCGGATATGTTCTGCTGTATTTCCTCTTGTCCCTGGTCGCTTTGCTGCAAATTTTGCCCTTGGTCTGGCTAATGTTATTCTCGCTTAAAAATAATCAGGAAGTATTCGACATGGCGCCTTTTTCTCTTCCTGCTACCCCACGTTGGGAAAACTATGTCAAGGTATGGACAGAGGGAAATATCAGCTTATACTTCTTCAACAGTGTATGGATTACGGTAGTCTCAGTGGTGTTCACCGTGCTGTTTGCCAGTCTGGTTACCTTTGCCATTACACGTATGCGCTGGAAGGGTCGTTCGCTGGTATTGGGGTTATTCATGGTGGGTCTCATGATCCCTGTGCACTCCACGTTGATTCCGCTGTTCAGCTTGTTCCTGAAGCTTCATCTCACAGATCATCCGTTGTCAGTTATCTTGTCTTACATTGCCTTTAATATGCCAATCACTATTATGATTCTGCTCGGATTCTACTACGCACTTCCTCGGGAAGTGGAAGAGGCCGCAGTGATGGATGGTTGCTCCGTGCATCGGATTTTCTTTCGGATTATCTTGCCGATGACAGCTTCGGTTATCTCCACAACGGCAATCATCAACATGATCTATAACTGGAATGAGTTCATCTTTGTGAATACGTTCATCAGTACGGATTCATACAAGACCCTGACCGTGGGGGTACAGAACTTTATCGGTCAATATACAACGGATTGGGGAGCCATTGGTGCCACGCTGATGATTAGCATTATGCCGATCCTGATTGCTTTTCTCATCCTGAGTAATCGAATTGTAGAGGGAATTGCTGCGGGTTCAGTTAAAGGTTAAAAGGCTGAACGTCGAAGGTCTTTTCATCACTTGCTTAAAAGCGAGTGGGGAGGGGCCTTTTTTGTCTTCTAAAACCTTGGATAGTCGTACGGAAAAAGGACAAGATGAAAACGCTGAAAATACCTATTTATGGAATTACAAAAAACTTTCAACTATTTTCGCAAAACTACTGCATTTTCAAACTACCTGTGCTAACATACCCTAAGAATTAAAGCCCACATGGGAAAGGTGAGAAAATGACAGCAATATCCTCAACCAAAGAGTCCCTTCGTTCTGATGCCAAGGATCTGAATCTGATTCGACTAACATGGCCTATTTTCCTGGAACTCTTCTTATTTATGTTGATGGGGAGCGTGGATACGCTCATGCTCAGCTCGGTATCCGATAATGCGGTCTCGGGCGTTGGAGCAGCCAATCAGATTATTTCTATCGCTATCCTTGTATTGGAAGTCATTGGACATGGTGCTGCGATTGTAGTGGCACAATATATCGGATCGAAAAAGCTAAGTGAAGCAGCACAGGTTACAGGTAATGCCATTACACTGAACCTTATTGTGGGTCTGGTCCTGAGCGGAATCTTCCTTCTGTTCGGAGGACATTTGTTATCACTCTTGAATATTCAAGGCGAAATTTATGATTTTGCCCGTTCGTATATAAATATCGTCGGTGGCGGGATCTTCCTCCAGGCACTCATTAATGCGCTGGCTGCGACGATCCGTACACATGGTTACACCAAAGAAACGATGTACGTCGCTGTATTCATGAACGTGATTCACGTTGTTGGTAACTATGCATTGATCTTTGGTCACTTCGGCCTGCCGAAGCTTGGCGTGGAAGGTGCAGCCATCTCCACGGTAGGAAGTCGGTTTATCTGCCTGCTGATCTTCTTCTGGTTGTTGTATCGTGTAAGCGAGGTGCGGGTGGATTTCGAATACTACATTAAATTGTCCAAACATTTTATTGGCAAAATTCTGCGGATTGGCATTCCATCTGCGATGGAGTCCATGGTATATCATTCTTGCCAGCTCGTGTTCACACTGTATGTGACCTATCTGGGCGCAGAAGCCATGGCAACCAAGCAATATGCGGGCAATATCTCCAGCTATATCTACCTGTTCAGCATGGCGATTGGTATGGGGACATCGATCATTGTAGGCCGGCTTGTCGGTGCGCGCCGCAAAGACGATGCGTACAAACGTGTTTTTGACAGTGTAAAATGGGCGCTTCTGGCCACGGTCATCATTGATGTAATTATCATTTTTTTCCGTGTGCCGCTGATGAGCATTTTTACGGATAATCCGGAGATTATCAAGCTGGGTGCTCAAGTGATTCTGCTCAGTCTTTTACTCGAAACCGGACGTACCTGCAACATTGTTATCATTGGTTCCCTGCGTGCGGCAGGGGATGCGAAGTTCCCGGTATATATGGGTCTGATCTCCATGGTCTGCATGAGTCTGCCACTGGGGTACCTGCTCATATTCCAGCTTCATCTGGGGCTTGCTGGTGTATGGCTTGCCATTGCGGCGGATGAGTGGACCCGTGCAGTCATTATGTTCTTCCGCTGGAAGAGTAGAGCTTGGGAGAAACATGAACTGGTGGAGCATGATGACGAAGAGGTTGGCGCACAGCCGGTACCGGCTGTCTGACGAAGAATATGATGTGCGGATAAATAAAAGGAGAGTCAATGACGGAAAAGATTCAATCCGTGGTTGGCTCTTTTTTGCGTTTTCGGCAGAGGACTACCGAAGTGAAGTTAGCAAAAATGGTCAAAACGATACATACATCATTCACGTATAGTAAGGATATGGAAGGGGGATTTACCACAGTTGAGCCGTTACCGTGCAATGATTCAGCAAAGTTTGTTCTATATTGAAACCCATCTGCATGAAGAGATCGGGCTGGAAGAAGTGGCATCCGAGGCGTTGTTGTCGCCATATCACTACCATCGAATTTTCCGTAATGAGGTGGGCATGACCGTGGTGGATTATATCCGCAATCGCCGGATGAGTCTGGCGTCCACGACCCTCCGATCGACGGATGCAGGCATTCTGGACATTTCCCTGGCATGTGGATTTGAAAGTCAGGAAGCCTTCACTCGTGCATTTCGCAAATGTTATGGCATGCCACCAGGACGTTTCCGCAAATTGTTCGATCTAAAATTATTCGAAGGAAGAACCAGAGGAGGAGAAGTACAGATGAGTCAGACGTCAACGATTACAGGCTGGATGTTAACCGGAAGTCATCCGCAAAATTATGAGATGGGCATTGATCCTGCCGAAGTGCATCAGGGGAAAGCTTCAGGTTATTTGAAGGCAGTTACACCGATGGAGCCTAATGAATTCGCAACGATGATGCAGCAGTTCAAAGCGGACAAGTATGTGGGCAAGCGGATGGAATTATCGGGATTCGTGAGGACCGAGCGTGTGGAGGCGTTCTGCGGATTATGGATGCGTGTGGATAATAACGTTCATGATGTGCTCCAATTTGATAACATGCATGATCGGCCAATTACGGGTACGCAGCCATGGAACCAGTACAGTATTGTGCTTGATGTGCCGGAGGGCAGCGCGGTCATTTCGTTCGGGGTGATTTTGAACGGTAAAGGAAAAGTGTGGGTCGACAGTTTCCGCTTCGAAGAGGTTGATCTGAACACGCCGCTGACACATATGGAGACAGAGTATGAGATGTCGGACGAGCCGCTCAATCTGTCATTTGAGGAGTAAATGCAATATATGTGTAGATCCATTATCAAGCTGAGGTTATATGGGAATTATGATATAATGCTGGTGAGAATGGAGCTGATGCTAAGTGACGGAATTACTCGATCCACGAGTAGATTTTGTGTTCAAGCGCATTTTTGGAAGTGAGCAAAACAAAGATGTTTTGTTAGCTTTTCTGAACAGCACGTTTATAGAGACCGGCGAATCTCCTCTTACGGAGATCACTGTGGTTAACACGTATACAGATAAGGATAGTCCAGAGGATAAACAATCCATTCTGGATATTAAAGCAAAGACGGTAGAAGGCAAACTGATTAACATTGAAATGCAGCTGTTTAACCCGTATAACATGGAGAAAAGGACGTTGTTTTATTGGAGTGAGATGTACTTTCATCAGATAAAAAAGGGTGAAAACTACAGTCTACTAAAAAAATGCGTGACTATTAATATTCTCAATTACTCCTGTCTGGATAATGAGCGGTATCACAATGTTTTTCATTTACGGGAAGATCATACAGGTATTGGTTTGACGGATGATATCGAAATACATGTGATGGAACTAACCAAATTGGATCAGTATTCTGTTCCGATGGAAAAAGGCGGACTCGTGAACTGGTTATTATTCCTGAAAGGAATAGATACATCAAACTGGGAGGTGCTGGCCATGAATGAACCGATGTTGAAAAAGGCGATGGATACGCTGGAATTTTTGAGTCAAGATGCGTCCACGAGAATGGCCTATGATGCTCGGATGAAAGCATTGAGTGACGAAAAATCAATGATTGAAGGCGCACGAGCTGAAGGAGCGGCTGAAGGCAAGAGAGAAATGGCTCGTCAGTTACTCATGCTTGGCGTAGATCTCTCTGCTATAGTTAAAGCATCTGGACTCTCGGAAGACGAAATTAACAAGTTGTTGCCTAAACCGTAACATGAATCGGAATCTATAGATCAAGGGCTGATCCAATCGCGGGTTGGCTCTTTTTGTTGCCTTTGGGGTATAAAGAAAGTTAAGCCAAGACTAAGCTGAGAGGATATGTACCTGTCATACAAATTGCAACTCATCCATAGCCAATTAACATAGACCTTGCTAACATAGACCCATAAGCTAACCCATGACATAGATAAAGAGGATGAATCTCATGAATAAAAAAGTGCTCGTGGTAGATGACGAATCAAGCATCGTCAGTGCCATTGCTTACGCGCTGCGGCGCGAAGGATATGAAGTTGAGACTGCGAGTGACGGCGAAGAGGCCTTGGTTAAGGTCGCATCGTTTCACCCGCAAGTCATGATTCTGGACGTCATGATGCCCAGGCTCGATGGATACGGCGTATGCCGCAGGCTGGAGGACCGGGAGGATATAGGCATTATTTTGCTGACCGTCAAAAATGATATCGTGGATAAGATCGTTGGCCTGGAAATGGGCGCCGATGATTACATGACCAAACCATTCGAGATCCGAGAATTGCTGGCAAGGGTGAAAGCGCTCATGCGTCGTGTCGAGAAAAGCAGTCCACCACCTGACGATTCGAAGAATCAGGCCATCGTGAATGGCACACTGCGTATTCATGTTGCTCATCGCACGGTGACTGTGAATGAGGAGAAGCTGGATCTGACACCGAAAGAGTTTGATCTGCTGACCATTCTCATGTCCAATCCTGAGCGGGTGTACACACGAGACGATCTGCTGGATCGGGTATGGGGCATGGAATATGCGGGTGGGACACGGACCGTGGACATTCATATCCAGCGTTTGCGCAAAAAAATCGGGGATACAGATCAGCAAAAATTGCAGACGGTATATGGTATTGGCTACAAAGCATCTGCACCTGAACCAGGCGGGGCCATATGAGAGTCAGCATCAAGCTGAAGTTCAGTGTTTTTCTGGCAGCCTTGCTAATCCTGACCGTAGTTGTGCTTAGTTCACTGGTCCTGCGTGGTATTGAACGCAATCAGCAGTCACAGATTGAGGGTATTCTATCGCAGCAGACACGGCTGGTGAACCTGAATGTACGACAGTCCTACTACACCGAGTCGGTTCATCTCGATCAGGACGTTTTTTTACAGCGAAATGGCCGTAGGCTGGCACAGGAGCTGGCCAACTCTACCGGATTGCCAATTGCACTCTATAACATGACAGGCCAGCAGGTGGGAGCATCCTTCGCCTCCGGCGAGAGTGAACTCGTACAGGAAACGTTGGACTATGCACTGCAAAATAAAATAGCTTATCATGAGCAGGGCGAGACCCTGCTCTATGCCGCACCACTGGATGGCCCGGATGGACAGATGGGCGCTGTATGGATACAATATCCTGTCCAGAGTTACCATGAGTTCTATACTCGCATCCTTCAACTGTTCATATGGGCAGGAATTACCGTGGTTGCGCTGAGCTTCATATTAGGTTATCTGTTCTACAATCGGTTTGCCGTTGCGATTACCCGGCTGAAGAGGTCCGCAGATTCCATTCGGGAAGGGAACTACATTACGGAGTCTCCTGTAAGGCGTAAGGATGAATTGGGAGAGCTGGGGCAAGGCATCTATTATATGAGTACATCCATTCAGCAAAATATCACAGCCATGCATGCGGAGCAGCAGAAGCTGCAACTGGCGATAGAGAAGCTTCAGGCGCTGGAACAGCAGCAGAAACAATATATCGGTAACATCAGTCATGAGTTTAAGACTCCGCTGACCTCGATCAAAGCTTATGTGGAGCTGCTCGACATGTATAAGGATGACCCGCAACTGCTTGATGATGCGACGAGTAACATTGGCAAAGAAACGGAGCGGCTGTACGAGATGGTGGAGAAAGTACTGCATTTATCTGCTCTGGAGAAGTATGATTTCGAGAACCAGGCCGAAGATGTAGAGGTCAGTGCTCTGCTGGAGGATGCCTGTGGCCGGATGCGTGGGAAAGCGGAGAAGTTTGCGCTGAACATGGAACTGGATCTTGAACCAGCGGTGATCCGCAGTGATCGGGAGAGTCTTATGCATATCTTCATCAACATGCTGGATAACGCCATCAAATATAACGTTCCGGATGGTGTGATCCGGGTGAAGAGCGAATTACAGATGCAGGAGCGTCAAGCGGTCATTCGCATCTATAACTCGGGTACGCCGATTCCGGCAGAGGCGCGGGAGAAGATTTTTGAACCCTTTTACACGGTGAACAAAGACAGGGCCAGAAAAACCGGCGGAACCGGGCTCGGATTATCTCTCGTGAAGCAATTTGTTGAAAAGCAAGGAGGTACAATCACCTTACTTCCAAGCAGTACGAGCGATTCTCAGAATGGGGAAGGCGTGACATTCCAACTCGTATTTCCTTTGGCTGATGCAAGTTTACAAGTTCGAAACAAGTCTGAATAACTTTGGAAGTATGCCGTGTGTATGCTTGGTCTAATAGCAAGAGGAACCAGGGGGGACCATGATGAATTGGAAAAAAGCAGCTTTGGGTACGTTCGGGGCCATTGCCCTGTTAACGACAGCAGCATGCGGGGGAACAACAGAGCCGGGGAGCAATGCACAAGGCGGAAAAACAGGCACCGATATTACGGTGAAAGATAATACCAACACGTCTGTGTACCAGAGCTTCAAGTTGGAGAAAATTGATAAATTGCCCAATATGCGCGGAATTGCATGGCTAAGTGACGACTGGATTGTATCCGACAAGGAGAATAAGTCCTTGAAACCCGTTACTGTTGAAGGTGAGGAAAGATACCCGCATAACTTATATATGTATGATCTAACCAAAGGTACAGACACGCCGCTCAAGGAAAGTGAAGTTAGCCTGGGTGCACCGCTGGTGTCACCGGATGCTCAGTACCTGTTCTATCGGGAGCCGGAGGAAAGTACGGGTAAAGGTTACATTCTGAATCTGCATAACGGGGAGACAACCCCTGCCGGTAAGGAGGATGGCTTCGTCCAAGAGGGTGCATGGCTGGATAATGAACATGTCGTTTTTCCCAATATGAAGGGTGATCTGATCTCGGCAAGTGTGGATGGAACAACGAAGGTGCTGGTGGAGACAGGCAATTTCAATGTACGGAGTATCAAAGTGTCAGGCAATATGCTCTATTATATTACGGGCGAAGACGGCCAGTTGAATGCATACGACGTGAAGACGGGTGACGTGAAACAGGTGCTGAAAAGTGTGGAATGGGTCATTCCTTCCAATGATGGAACAAGGCTTGCGATTGTGAAAAGAACGGCGGATACCAAACGGGCGCTGGTGCTCACCGATCTGGAAGGTAACGAGAAGGCCACACTCGCCAGAGGCACGCAGATCTTCGGCACCAGCTGGTCGGGTGATGATTCCAAGATTGCGTATACGATCAATTCCGAGAATGATAATGAGAAAGGGCTGTTCGTCTCCAACACGGAGTCGGCAGAACAGTTCCAGATCTCGGCGGATATGGACAACGCCTCTGACCCACTTGCCTGGAGTCCGGAAGGCAATAAGATCCTGTTATCGCAGGCGGTATTGGAGAATGAGTCGTATCACTTTGTGACCTCGGTCATTACGATCTCGGAATAGGATGATTGTTACGGACAGATATGTTCCATATCTTTCATCCCTTTCTATACATTTATATTGACTAAGCTATTCCGCTTCCGATAAACTAGAATGCAGGAATATAAGTCGAATGTCAGACAGCAGTTCGAGACGAAGTTTCGGGCGGCTGTTTCTTTTCTTTTTACAAGTAAGGGTGCAACGTAGTCGTCTTGCCGGATGATCCGGCTCATAACAACATGGAATAGGAACAGGTGATATACATGTGTAACAGCGCGTATCGCGTGCTTTTATATTATAAGTTCGTGAAGATTGAAGACCCCGAGACGTTTACACAAGAGCATTTGCAATACTGCAAGGACCTCGGTGTGAAAGGACGTATCCTGATCGCATCCGAAGGCATTAACGGCACGGTATCCGGAACGCCGGAACAGACGGAACAGTATATGAAAGACATGCATGCGAACCCACTGTTCAGCGATATGGTGTTCAAGATTGATGATGTGGAAGAACATGCATTCAAAAAAATCTTTGTTCGTCACAAAGCAGAGTTGGTTACGTTCCGCGTAGACGAAGATCTGGATCCAAATGTGATTAGTGGCAAACGCCTCTCACCGAAAGAGTTCCATGAGCATCTGCAACGGGATGATGTCATCGTTATCGATGGTCGCAATGATTATGAATACGAAATCGGCCATTTCCGCGGCGCCATCCGTCCAGATGTTGAGTCGTTCCGTGAGTTCCCGGAGTGGATTCGCGAGAACCTAGGTGACATGAAAGATAAAACGATTATTACCTACTGCACGGGTGGTATTCGCTGCGAGAAGCTGACCGGATTCATGATTAATGAAGGATTCCAGGACGTGGCTCAATTAGACGGCGGTATTGTCACGTATGGTAAAGATCCAGAAGTTCAAGGCCATCTATTCGATGGTAAATGTTACGTGTTTGACGAGCGAATCTCTGTACCGATTAACCGGACAGAAGAGGATATTGTCATTGCCAGCTGTTATCACTGTGGAACCACACATGACCGATATATTAATTGTCCAACCTGCAACCTGCAGCACGTAAGCTGCGAGGATTGCGAAGAGACGCATAACCGCTTTTGTTCGGATGCCTGCCGGGAGGCAGCACCGGTACACGCATAAGCAGGAGAGCAGGTGCTGATCGTGAAGCGCGAAGAGGAACGAACGACGCGTGAACGGATTTTGTTCATGCTGAAGCAGCAAGGTACATTGACCGCGAGGGAAATGACAGCTGATCTGGGTCTGACCGGCATGGCCATTCGCCGTCATCTGACAGCACTGGAGCAGGACGGCTGGATCGAGGTTCGGGAGGCCCGGGCTACAGCTGGACGTCCATCCTCGGTGTACCAATTGACGGTACGCGGGGACAGCTTTTTTCCAAAATCATATTCGTCCCTTACGCTGGAACTGCTTGAAGAATTGTCTGAATCAGCCGGGAGCGGTGTGGTGGATGCATTGTTCGAGAGTCGCCGGGACAAGCTGCTCCGCAGCGGATTGCCACAGATGGAGGGCCAGGATCTGGCCGGACGAGTGGAGGAACTCGCGCGAATTCAGAATGCCAACGGATATATGGCGGATGCGTCCAGAGAAGAAGATGGAACCTACGTCATTACGGAAATGAACTGCCCGATTGTGCAAGTTGCGAGTGTCTACAAGCAGGCTTGTCGCTGTGAACTGGAATTGTTCCGCTCGCTGCTTCAAGCGGAGGTGGAGCGTACCGAATGTTACGCCGATGGCGGCAAAAGGTGCAAGTATGAGATTCGCGAAGCGTCAGGGAATTAACGGTTTATACACAAGAGATTGTTTCGATTCGTCGAAATAGTCTCTTTTTTTGGGTGAAAATGACGTAAAAACGTTATTTTTGTAGTGAGATACGTAATATAATCTGAGATAACACCAGATTCTTATACATAACTCTATGTTAGATGGGAGGCGTTAATGATGCATGAACCCGAACCGGCTTTGAAAAAGGCCATGAATCTATTGAAGGAACTGAGCGAGGATGAAGAGTTCCGCGAACAGTATGAAGCACGTCAAAAGTTTTTACGGGATCAGATATCCATGATTGAGGGCGCACGAGAAGAGGGTCTCAAGTAAGGCATGGAGGAAGGAATTCAAAAAGGAATCGAAGAAAGTGAAGCTGAGAGCAAGCGGAAAATTGCATTGAATATGCTCACCTTGGGTCTTGATCAAGAGACCATTGTCAAAGCGACGGGACTAACCTCTGCTGAGCTAAAAGCAATTCAAGAAGAAAAATAAGCTATCTATATGAGGCTGCTCGCATAACATGTGGGTTGCCTTTTTTGATCTTATGTAATATTTCCTATCACAATCAACCGATGAGAGTAAATTGGAAGCGGTTCAACCATTGACGTATATCGGGACGCCCCTTAATATTAGGGGAACAATAAAACACTAACACGGTTCATGGACTTCAGTCGCATGACAAAAGTCTATATTTGTCTGCTTTTGTCGATCAAAGCAACAATGCGTTGAAGCGTTTGTTTTGTCCCACCCTATCGTGTCAATGGAATCTCGATAAGGGTAACCACATTTTATAAGATGGAGAGGGGTTCTCACACATGAAAAAGAAATTTTGGATGTCACTGATGATGGTTGCTTCAATGATCGTTGCGGCAGGTTGCGGAAATAACAGCGGTACAGGCTCGGAATCCGAAGGATCGGGGAGTACAACAGGTGGAGGCAGCGAGGAAAAATCATACCAGATTGCCATCTCCCAGATTGTTGAACATCCATCTCTGGATGCTACACGCGAAGGTTTCATCGCAGCCCTGAAGGATGCGGGTATTGAAGAGAACAAGAACCTCAAAATCGATTACAATAACGCGCAAGGTGATTCGACGAACAACCTGTCCATTGCACAGAAAATCTCGGGTGATTCCAAAAATGATCTCGTACTCGGAATCGCAACACCATCGGCGTTGGCTCTGGCTCAGCAAGTGAAGGACAAGCCATTGCTGTTCGCGGCGGTAACAGACCCACTGGGCGCCAAATTGGTAACTGATATGGATAAGCCGGGCGGCAATGTTACAGGTGCATCCGACACGAACCCGGAGGCTATCGTACAATTGGCTGACTTTATCGCCAAAAATCTGCCGGATGTAAAAACGGTAGGCTTGGTCATTAACGAAGGTGAACCGAATGCAGTGGTTATGGCAGATAACGCAGAAAAAGCGCTCGCAACACATAATATCAAGCTGGTGAAAGCACCAGTTACGAATACATCTGAAGTTAAACAGGCAACGGATTCTCTGGTTGGCAAAGTAGATGCCTTCTACATTACGCTTGATAACTCTGTCGTAAGTGCGGTGGATACGATCATCCAAACGGCGAACAGCAATAAAATTCCGTTCTTCTCCAGTGACCGGGATACGGTTGAAAAAGGAGCTTTCGCAACGGTAGGCTTCAAATATTATGACCATGGATATCAGGTGGGTGAGATGGCTGCGGACATTCTGAAGAATGGTACGAATCCTGGTGATATGAAAGTCACCGTTCCAGACAAGCTGGATCTGATCCTGAACCTGAAAGCAGCGGAAGCCCAAGGCATCACGGTTACGGATGAGATGAAGGCGGAAGTAAAAGACCAAGAAAACAACATTATTCAATAATCTGACCGGATCATCATCCGGCAGTATGGATGCGAGGCGAACGTGCAACGGGTTCGCCTCATTCTTTTCGATAGACAGGGAGGAAGTAACGTGAGTATAAGCTGGAATTCAATTGAAGGAGCAATCGAGCTGGGACTTTTATATGCACTGATGGCTCTTGGTGTGTATATTACGTTCCGCATACTCGATTTTCCTGACCTTACCGTAGACGGAAGTTTTACAACAGGAGGCGCAATCGCGGCGGTGATGATCTCCAATGACTTCTCTCCTTGGCTTGCCTGTTTGGCGGCAATGGCTGGCGGCATGGTG
The DNA here is from genome assembly GCF_037974355.1 of Paenibacillus sp. FSL R5-0517. Taxonomy (NCBI): domain Bacteria; kingdom Bacillati; phylum Bacillota; class Bacilli; order Caryophanales; family Paenibacillaceae; genus Paenibacillus; species Paenibacillus sp. FSL R5-0517. The sequence continues at coordinate 6,509,984 of NZ_CP150235.1, read as the reverse complement.
GCCGGGGCTTGTACAGGTCTGCTTCATACCAAAGGCAAGATTAACGGGTTGTTATCCGGGATCTTGATGATGATCGCGCTCTACTCCATTAATATGCGTATTCTTGGCGCACCGAATAAATCCATTATGGGTATGGATAATCCATTCTCAGGTGAGCATGTCATGGTGCTTATTATTATCGTGGTACTCGTGTTTAAAATCATGCTCGATCTGTTCATGAAAACAGATGTTGGCCTGGCGCTCCGTGCCACAGGGGATAACAAACGCATGATTCGCAGCTTTGGTGCAAATACGGATGTAACGACGATTGTAGGTGTCAGCTTATCCAATGGATTGGTAGCTCTGTCTGGGGCATTTATTGCCCAGCAATCCGGTTTTGCGGACATCACAATGGGTATCGGTATGATCGTCATTGGACTGGCTTCCGTCATCATTGGTGAAGCCATCCTTGGTGCAAGAACGGTGTTTTGGGCTACACTTGCAGCAATCGTTGGTTCAGTAATTTACCGGATTGTGGTTGCACTTGCCCTACAGGTCGAATGGTTTGATACATCTGATCTGAAGTTGATTACCGCAGTGATCGTCATCATTGCCCTTGTATTCCCAACGATGCAGCGTTCCATGAAGCAGCGGAGTCTGGCTCGCAAACGAACAGAAGAGTTGATGCGATCCGGGGGTCAACAGGCGAAGGGAGGTATGTGAGCATGCTGGAGATTACGCAAGTAACCAAGCTGTTCAACCCAGGCACAACGGACGAGAAGACTGCGCTTGTTGGTGTGAATCTGACGATGAATCCGGGAGATTTTGTGACGGTCATTGGCAGTAACGGAGCAGGTAAATCGACGTTGATGAACATCATTTCGGGTGTGATGAAGCCGGATATGGGTGATGTGCTAATCAATGATCGTTCCATCAAAAACCTGCCGGAGCATAAACGCAGCAGCTGGATTGGCCGGGTGTTTCAGGACCCGATGGCAGGAACAGCACCGCATATGTCCATTGAAGAAAATATGGCGATGGCATACAAGCGTGGCAAAGGACGTGGATTGGGCTTCGGCGTTACCCGTGCCAGACGTGAGATTTTTAACACGCAACTGGAGAAGCTGGGAATCGGACTGGAGAAGCGGCCTAACGCGAAGGTAGGTCTCTTGTCAGGCGGGGAGCGGCAGGCACTCAGCCTGTTGATGGCTACGTTTACCCAGCCGCAGATTCTGCTACTTGATGAGCATACGGCAGCCCTTGACCCCTCGCGTGCCGAACTGATCACGGAACTGACGGAGACACTTGTGCGTGAGATGAGACTTACCACACTGATGGTGACGCACAATATGGAACAGGCCATCCGTCTGGGCAATCGTTTAATCATGATGGATAAAGGCCGCATTATTCTGGATGTCAGCGAAGAGCGCAAGCGTACGTTGACCGTGCCAGAGTTGCTTGGTGAATTCGAGCGGATTAGCGGCAAAAAAATGGCGGATGACCGGGTCGTACTCGGTTAAAACAAGGAAATAACTTGTCCCCAAATAACTATTTCGTACTATAACAAGCTCTTTATTACAGAAACCTTTTGCGTTCTCGCAAAGGGTTTTTGTGGTATGTTGAAAATATGATGAGAAGAATACATAGGAGGAACCAGGCATGTCTTTACAATTGGATGAAGGAACATACACCGTAACCCGGCGTATGGATTCCATTCGCCTGCTGGCGAAGGAATTTGCGCTTTTTCATTTTTTATATGAGAACAAGGATAAAGTCTTCACGCGCAGCCAACTGTTGGACCGGGTATGGCCGCTGGAGTATCCGGTTGAACGCACGGTGGATGATCATATCTACCGCCTGCGCAAGAAATTAAAACGTTGGGATGAGATTAGTCTGGATACGGTACGGGGATACGGATATCGGCTTACGGTGCAAGAGAACAAGTCCGTTCTGCCCGCTAGTCCTTCTGCTCAGGACCCGGAAATGCAGGAAGTCATTCACGGATTACTTCGTAAATATCACTTGTTTGGGCAGGGAAATGCCATACAGACCCTGGTTCAACAGCAGGAAGCGCTAGGCATTCAGATTGAGCCGTACTATCAGTTGTATATCCATTTTATACAGGGCGATCTGGAATGGCTAATTACAACAAAGGAAATTTCTTTTGAAGAGCGTTTATACTGGTTACTTATTTTTGTTCATTCGCTAATTGAACCATCAGAAAGCTTACCCTTATATGAGCAAGCATTGAATTCATCGGCATTATCTGCGGAATTGCTTCGAGAACTCCGCATTTTGAACATCATTGAACTCTATGCAGAGGTAGGTCAATACGAGCGTGCTCGGATGCAACTGGAGGAGACGTATCGTCTGATAGAGACGGACGAGCTCAAGAATTTCAGACTGCCGGTAACCCTTGCAGCGTTATACGTGGAACTGTGGGGTGGTAGCGGTGAAGCTGTTGAGGCTCAAATGGCAGTGCTGCGAGCAGGATTGAAGGATGCCCCCTATCTGCGGGAGATCGGACGTTTTCAGGTGATGGAAGGTTTATGGTTGCTTCGGCAAGGGCGAGTGCGTGAAGCGGAACTTAGGATGGATGACGGACTGGACGTGTTGAAAATGTCGCTGAATGTGCCGCTATATCTGAATGCTGCATATCAGATCCTCCTGTTCATGGAACAACATCGAATTGAAGGCAGACTGTGCAGGAAATATCATCAATTTTACGCAGATATTTGTAAAAATTATGGTGTTCCCACCTATAAACAACGAATTGTAGATGAAATACGTAAATTTTTATCCCCTATCTCCCCATCCTCTGATCTTCCTCTGATATAACTCTCTTATGATTACAGTCAAGTAACACACAGACCACACACGGCTGTAATCAAGGGAGGAAGTACACGTATGACCGTCATTTCAAATGAACCCACATCCACTGAATCCACCGAACCCTCCAGAAGTTTATGGACCAATCTCCGGTTTGTCCGCATGTTTATTGCCTATTCGCTGGCTACGTTTGGAGACTGGTTTGATGCACTCGCCATTCAGGTCATGGTGGCCTACCGATGGGGTGCCGATCCGCTGATTATTGCCCTTATTCCTGTATGTATGGCCGTACCGGGCATACTGCTGGGCTCCGTTGCTGGTGCACTGGCTGATCGGCTGCACAAAGTGAAAATCATGCTCCTGTGTGATGTAATCACGGTGGGATTAACCATTGCAATTTTATTTGCACCAAGTCCGCTGTGGTTGCTTCCACTGCTTGCCCTGCGGGCCATGATGGGAGTGTTCCATGTTCCCGCCCAGCAGGCGCTAACCCGCCAGGTGGTGGCAGAGGAGCATCTGTTTCAGGCATCGTCCCTAAATGGTTTTGTGAACCAGTGCTCGAAAGTGGCGGGACCGCTGCTAGGTGCAGTCATTTTGGCCTTCTTTTCACCACAGATCTGTATATTAATCAATGCTTGTACCCGCCTGCTGTCGGGCGCAGTGTTATGGCCCTTGCGACGGTTGATGGAGAAGCCGGAGGCTGTTGAACCAGACGGAAGTACGGCTGATGCAAGGGATATCCCCGAATCGTTGTTTACCCAGTGGCAGCAAGGCTGGCGTTTTATACAGAGCAGTCGCCCCGTACTGAGCACGATGCTGTTCGGCTGTTTTGGACTCATGGCTATCCTGATGATCGATTATCAATTTACGACTCTGTTTCGGGAAATCAAGCCGGGGAATGAATCGCTGTTAGGTTGGTTGGGTTCATCGGGAGGTGCCGGAGCCATAGTCATCATTTTGCTGTTAAATCGTTTGCCGAGAATTGGGTATGGGTGGGGGCTAGGTGGAGGATATCTGTTCATCGGGGCTGGGATTGCTGCATTAGGGTGGATTGGCCCACAAACACCTGAAATTTGGGTCTTAATGTGGGGGTTGTGCATTGGGGTAGGCAATGGGCTCTTTATGGTAACACTGAATTATTTGTTGCAAAAGGAAACCCCTCCTGCCTATGTAGGACGTGTCTTCGGCATTCAAAATTCACTATTCAGTGTTGTACTTGTTGTAGCCCCACTTGCAGGTGGAGCGCTCATTCGAGTTGCAGGACCGAGTCCCACCTTTCAATATATCGGTCTCGCTACGCTGGTGATTGGCCTTGCCGGAATACTGCTACAGCGCATCCTATGGGAGGCGAAGCCGCCTCTCCTATCGGAAGCGAAAGAGACCATTCCGCAGGAATCGGTCTGACTGCTTTCTCGGGTCAACATGTTAAACATTCATTGTATCTACAATAAAACGAACAGCCGCTTCCGTTTTCATCCGAAGGCGGTTGTTTGCACGTTGTACTGGTTGTGCATCGTTGAACAAATCAGACTTCCCACCAAGTGAAATAAGCCGTAGAGGCCAACAGTCCACCAACCGAAAGTGATCCGCTGACAGAGAGGTTAATGGCTTGACCTGGAGGAAGCACATAACGGCCAAATTCATTGGATTGGAAAGGCCCCGCTTGAAGGGGCATCGCCATCAATGAGGTCGCTCCTGAAGGCGCAGAAGAAGAGAATCGTACGATGGCTGCACTGGTATTGCTGCTGGAAAGATTGCTGTTGACCGCCGTGAGTGTACTGGGAGAGCTTAGCGTTCCGTTCGCGGTCAGACTCATGGAACCGCTGAAGGATGACAACAGATTCAGTGCCACTGTGATTCCACCAGAGAGCCGTGATACATACAGGGTTCTCCCACTCCCAACTGGATTGGCTAATTGAACGGTGGCAATCACCGTTCCTCCCAGTAATCCCAGTGTTGTGGAGTTGGTGGAACCTGCATTGTATAGATTGCCGGTACTGCCAGCACTATTCTCCGGAGGAGCAACAATGCCGGGAGAGATATACGTGTTCGTATTGGACGTATAGACAGGCAGATTTAATGGATTAAATACATTATTGTTCGGCACAGTGTGCACCTCCTTTTATAAGCATCATGCTTAGAATTCCCACCAGAAGAGATTAATGGCTGCAGTCTGACTTCCAGTTCCCAAACTAATGGATAGTGATTGTCCCGGTGGAACAAGAATGGAACCGTTTAAATCCAAAAAATACATTCCCGCAGTGAGAGGTATGCTGAGCAAACTTGTGAAAGTCCCCCCAAGCGTGCCGGTATTTTGCCTTGTAGTAACGATGCTGGAATTGGCGTTGCCAAGCAATGTATTGACGGGTGTAGGTGTACTTCCTGCCGTCACCGTGCCCCCGGAATATACGGCCAGTGTGGCTGCAGCCGTTGTACCTCCCGAAAGGCTGGCAATTCGTACTGTTCTGCCACTTCCACTTGCATTCAGGATTTGAAGAAGGAGGTTTTGGCTGGAAGGGATCGATGTATTATTGGTCGTCAGGGCAAAAAAACTGCCAGCCGCAGCTGCACCGGCATCTGCTGAAGCCTCAATACCCGGGGCTGCATAAGTGTTGGTCAGTTGAGTGAACAGGGGCCCATTAGACTGGTTGAACACATTAGAGTTTGTCATCTTGTCCCCCCCTCTGAATAGATGAAACTGGTCTCGCGATACTATTTGTTTCGCATGTCCTCATTACTTGCATTGTATGTATCAACAAGAGAAAGCGTTTGGGAACGGACTGCTAATTCCAAAATAACGGCAGATGCCGTGCCCGTATATCCAATCCGGGCATACGATGCGTAAGCACATTTTTTAAGGGGAAATCGAGATGAGTCGAACAGCGAAGCGAAGCAAGAAGAGAACGAAGCAACCAACCAAATATGCAAGCCGTCGCCGCTCACGTCATTCCTGCCGCGCTAAATTGCTGAAACCCCCTTGTTCCCGGATTACTCGTCCCCGGTTCAAGCAGGGTACTTCCTCACGTACGAAACTCCCTGGTGCTATTCATTGTTTTACAGAGCATACGTATGTCGGAGCCGAAACCAGCAGCAGCATGAATTCCCTCCCGGCACAAGACACCTCATCACTCAGCATGTACACCTATGGCGTTGTGAATCGCGGAAAACATCCGGCTCTGGTACAGATCCAGATCAGCCCCAATGCCTTGGACTATGCTGTGGACAGCCAGGAGGTGGTCGAGGGAGGACAGACCAAAGCGCTGGTACCTTTGCGATTTTTGCATTATACCCGGCTTGCAATTCGATCCGTTGAACCGGATCAACCGACCCGGCTTGATGTTTACTTTCAGGCGCAGCGTATGCCGTAAGGGAGTAGGATTACACAGATTTGACCAGGGAGGAGGACGAGGCACATGCCTAACTTTACGACGTTTAATACGAATCCGGATAATCTGAGGACGTTGATTTTCGGCCAGGATAGTACAGGCACAGCCCAGCCTGTCAGAACCGATACAAGCGGGAATGTGGTTGGCATTATTTTGGACGGGACCATTAGTAATATCTCAGGTCTGACTACCGTCACAATTAACGCAGGAACCATTACCAACATTCTGAACGGAACCATTACGAGTGTACTTGGAGCGACCATCACGGCAGGTACAATTAACAGTGTGCTGGGAGCCACCGTAACCGCAGGTACATTAACGAATTTGCTCAATGGTACAATCACAAGTGTATTGGGAGCGACGATCACGGCCGGAACGATTACGAGTGTGCTTGGAGCGACTGTAACTGCGGGAACATTGACGAACCTGCTAAATGGTACAATCACAAGTGTACTGGGAGCAACGATTACGGCAGGAACGATTACGAGTGTGCTCGGAGCGACTGTAACTGCAGGGACACTCACCAACTTGCTTGATGGTACACTTACCAGTGTGCTCGGAGCTACGGTGACAGCGGGAACGCTGACAAACTTGCTGAATGGTACAATCACAAGTGTACTGGGAGCGACGATTACTGCCGGGACAATCACGAGTGTGCTCGGAGCGACTGTAACCGCCGGAACATTGACGAACCTGCTAAATGGTACAATCACAAGTGTACTAGGAGCAACGATTACGGCCGGAACCATTACCAGCGTGCTTGGGGCAACCGTAACAGCAGGGACACTCACCAACTTGCTGAATGGTACAATCACAAGTGTACTGGGAGCAACAATCACGGCAGGAACAATCACGAGCGTGCTTGGAGCGACGATTACAGCGGGGACCATTACAGGTATACTCGGAGCAACGGTAACAGCGGGAACATTAACGAACTTGTTGAATGGTACGATTACGAGTGTGCTCGGAGCAACGATCACCGCAGGAACGCTTACGAACTTATTGAATGGAACCATTACAAGTGTCCTTGGTGCAACCGTAACTGCAGGTACGTTGACGAACTTGCTAAATGGTACGATTACGAGTGTGCTTGGCGCAACGATCACCGCAGGAACGCTCAGCAGTGTGACGTCCATTTCACAAAAGAGTTTTCAGGAGTCACAGATCATAAGCACACCTACAGCAAACACCTTCACCGCGCTTCCAGCGGTTACGACCAGTGTATTTGGCACGTATTCTTTCTTTGTATATAACCGGGGGCCGGGTGTAAACCGGGTGGATGCTCTGGTTGAGATCAGTGCCAACGGAACGAACTGGTACACGGATGTGACCACTGTGACTGGCATTTTGTCCGGATCAGTAGATGTACTCGTACCACAGCGTTTTCTCAAATACACACGTCTTTCCTACCGCTCCAGCCTCATTGGTGCACCAAGCACGATTGATGTGTTCTTCAATGGACAAGGCACATAACCCATTTATATTTCATATAGGTACATGGAGTTCCTTTGGTGGACTTCATGTACTTTTTTTGTATTGGAGGTGGTCGCATTTGAAGAACCGTTTGCTTGGAATCCATATGATTGTTCAAAATGAAGAACATCACCTGCCCCGCTGTCTCGACAGTTTGAAGCCTTTCGGCATGGAATGTTTTATCACGGATACGGGTTCCTCTGATCGCACACCCGAGATCGGCAAAACGTACGGAGCAACGGTGTTGCACGCCGAATGGCAAGATGACTTTGCCCAAGCACGAAATATCAGTCTGCCTCTGGCAGGTACAGAATGGGTCCTGTGTCTGGATGCCGATGAGTACGTCAGCCAGGGATTGGAAGAACTGCTGAAATATTTGCCCAAAGTCCATAGAAGCATTTCAAGATTACGAATTACCATAGAGAATCGATACGGTGATGGGGCGGAAGAGCGGGTAATCTGCCAACCAGTGAGACTATTCCGTGCTCATCAGGGATATCAATATGTGGGACGCGTCCATGAGCAGTTGGTACGCAGTAGCTCATGCAGATTTGGCCAGGATGGGGCCGCTGATATGAATGACAGCAAGATCGCTACACAGGATGAAGAACATTTATTGATGGAGTCGGAACCACTTGCGCCGTTATGTCTGATTCATGATGGATACCTGGCCTCCACAATTGCGAAGGAACATAAACCAAGACGTAATTTAAAGCTGATTGAACGGGAACTCGCAGATGAGCCTGCACAGCCTTTTCACCTGTACAATCTGGGAGTAACGTATTGCCAGCTTGGTCAGATCGAACAGGCAATTGAAGCGTTCCGTGAATCATTACGTCTCACAGAGCTGCTTGCGCCATATCGCCCTACACTGGTTAAAGATTATGCTAAGACCCTTGTAGGAACGGAACGTTATGACGAGGCACATGCAATTCTGGCTGTGGAAAGACAGCGTTATCCAGCCTATGCCGATCTGCACCTGTTGTATGGGGAGACGTTGGAGCACCAAGGTTTGGAGGAACGTGCATACCAATCCTACGTCCGAGCAACCGAATGTCGGGAGGGACTGCAAGGTAATGAACAGAGTAATGGAGGCGGCGCATTAGACTCGCCATATGTAACGGAAGCAGGTTCCGACAGCTACAGAGCTTATTCCGCGATGGCAAGACTTGCACAGAAACGAGGATTTCTAAAGGAGTCTGCACATCTGTATGAATTGGCATTGGACAGCATGTTTGCATATGCCCCGGCGTGGGCTGGGTTGGCAGATGTATTGCAGCAATCCGGAGAAACAGATGAGAGCATAACAGAAACATTACTCGCCAGATGCATGGGAATTGAGGAGCCGAGTCAAGGCAAATCGATTGGTGGTGAAATGCCTCATTCATATGCAGTGATGCATGAGGATCATCTGGTGCACGTGATTTATGTTCTGGCAGGCTGCGGAGCATATGAGCAGGCATTGAAAATGCTGGATACAGATGCGCGTACTGCTCGTATCCATATAGCGGAACGTATACATTGGATGTTGTGTGCGAATAAGATATCCGAAGCACTGCAATTGGCGGAAGAGCACTGGGGCACGGAATGTGTGAGTGAATTCAACATGCCGGCTGAGCACAGAATGGATTGGGCACTGGCTTGTTGGGCTAATGGATTACGATTAAGCGATACATTCCTCGCAACCTCGCATCCACAGGAAAAAAACATTTGGAAGGTCATGGATCGAGTATTAACTCAGCTGTCCAAAGAGCCGCGAAGCGTTGTACCAGTGCCACAAGAACAGAAGCTTATGCAATGGGGTTCGCAGGCAGAGATAATCACAGAGAAGGTTGTAGAGCGGGCGTTATATACGGGACAGCTTACACTTGCCGAGCAACTGCATAAGCTGCGGGCAATGATGGTGAGGGAGTATTGGGGAACTGCCGTAACTTTACGGAGGGAGTTTTCAAGTCTGTTATATCGTCAGGGCTATACCATAGCAGCCGCGAACATCCTGATTCAGTGTATGACCGAGAATGAACTCGATGCCGAAGGATTATTCTGGCTGGGTGAAACGCTGTATGCCAAAGGATACGATGAACAGGCGTTGTCTCTGTTCGAACAGGCACTGGAGCGGGAACCTGCTCACCGACAAGCGCGGGCTGGAGCCGCTGTATGTTACATGCGATTGGCCTTGAAGGCGATTCGACAGGAGTTGGTTCGTTCCCCGTCTGCCGAGATGCTCATTGCACAGCATACTGCGTTGGAACAAAGATTACGTACGGCCGAGGGCATTCCCTGGCGTACGATTTTCCATGCGAAGGAAAGGAGGAATCAGCTTGCGAGCGGAACGAATTTCCTTATGCATGATCGTGAAGGATGAGGAAGAGTTACTGCCTCATTGTCTTGCCAGTGTCCAAGGAGCGGTGGATGAAGTGATCGTAGTGGACACCGGTTCGTCGGATCGTAGCGCAGAGATTGCGCGTCAGTATGGCGCGATGGTGGTGCCCTTTGAGTGGTGCGATGACTTTGCCGCAGCACGGAATGCTGGCCTGGAGCAGGCTTCCGGCGACTGGATTCTTTTCCTTGATGCGGACGAGACGCTCGATAGAGCTGCGCGGGAGCAGATCAGAAGCTGGACGGCGGTCAGCGGATGTGACGGATTGTTTTTAAACATTCATAACTATACAGGTACAGGTCAGCAGGGGGCTACTGTGAATCCGGTGCTGCGTCTCTTCCGCAATGCTCCGGGTCATCGGTTTGAAGGTCGAATTCATGAGCAGATTGCGGCGGCGATCTGTCGGGTTAACCCTGAAGCTGCATTTCATGTAACGGACATGATCATCCATCATTATGGGTATCAGACGGCAATTGTGGAGCGCAAAGATAAGGTGAACCGCAATGTTCGCCTGCTGGAACAGGCAGTGGAAGAAGAACCGGATCAGCCGTTCCATCACTATAATCTGGGGGTCGAGTATCTGCGTGTAGGGGAAGCGGAGCGGGCATTGGAGACGTTTGGTGTAGCTCGGATGGGGATTGATCCTGCGGTGACCAGTTACGCGCATCTGCTGTTCAAATATGAAGTTCGTTGTCTTCAGCATCTGAATCGCTGGCAGGAGGCCTTGGATCGCATTGGTGCTGCGCTTGAACTCTTCCCAGAGTACACGGATCTCATGCACCATCGCGGGGTATGTGCAGACGCATTGGGGGATACAGATCGGGCAGAGTATGCGCTACGTGAAGCTATTCGCATGGGTCCGCCTCCGCCCATATACCATACGGAAGAAGGCATCGGAACCTATCAGACGTGGTATACGTTAGGGCGATTACTGGAAGGAAGGGCCGATCTGGAGGGTGCAGTGGATGCTTACGTGGAAGCGGTGCGCGCCAAATCCAGTCTGCTGCCGCCACTCTATCGGATATTCCGTATTATGCGAGTTTCTGGTCAGCAACATCAGATTCCAGAGCTAGTGAGGGAACGTTTTGCACTCAGTTCAGAAGAGGCTATACACAAAGTATTGGGCATTCTGGAGCAATCCCGTTGTTATGATGCGGCCCTGCAATTATTACCTGGTGTGTCGTCACAACCCAACGGAGCGATGAGGGAGCGTTTATCCGTAGCGGAGGCGATGCTCCAAATCCAGCAAGGCAGATGGAACAAGGCGCGTCTGAAACTGGAACCTGTGAGGCGCAAAAAAGGGTTGCTCGCCGCCTCATCTGCCCGATGGCTCGAACGTTTGGAGTGGATCGAGGGGAAGGAAGTTAGCGGAGATGATCCATTAACGTTATGGTTGAAGCGTAGTTCGCAGATGGGTGAAGCAGTAACTAACAATGAAGAAATTGCTGTACAGACAGGGCGAACCTTGGGTCTGAGAGCGACAACGAAGAAGGGCATGGACTCCAGCATGGACGGAACAGTTGCAGGAGCAGAGTACGATGGATGGCAGGCTTTTGGACTGATGATGGAAGGGTGTGTACAGTCAGGACGATGGAAAGAGCTGCATAGCCTGATTCAGATGTGCCAACAGCAATTGTCCGTAGAAGGGGTATCGTCAGAAGAGAGCGCTCGTGTAGGAGAGAAGGAGAAAGAGGAAAGGAAGAGGAGCGAGAAGGAGATGGGTAGGGGCAAAGGGGAAGAAAAGGGGCCATTCCCTGGATCTTTGGATACGCTGATGGGAACCAGTTGGCTGGTGAAAGGATTGGTCAGTGCTGCGGATCATCATCTGGACGTATTCGCACAGCCTGTAGATGGACAGCGGCATCGTTGTTGGCCTGTCGTTCAGCATATTCGGCTGGAGTTACCGGGAGCGGACGGGTTTGAGAGCTGAGAGGGATCAGGTAGGTGAGGGATGGTGGAGAATGTGGGGTCGGAGATTAGCTTGTGCATGATCGTGAAGGATGAAGCGAGGTCACTCCAGCGGTGCTTGAATACAGTCAGGGATGTTGTGGATGAGATCATCGTTGTGGACACAGGCTCGGTAGATGATACACCTGAAATTGCACGTCTCCATGGTGCCGTTGTCATCCACTCGGAATGGAAGGGTGACTTCAGTAAAGCCCGTAATCTGTCGCTGGCCGCAGCTACGAAACCGTGGATTCTGGTGCTTGATGCAGATGAGGTATGGGTACAGACCAAGCAGATGAAGGCAGAACTCGTGCAGTTGTTAGCAGCAAGCAGAGACGACGTATGGGGATATTGGATACAGGTCACGAGTCTGCTGGGTGTGTCCGGTGAAGAGCGCGTGACGGATGCGGTATGTCGATTGTTCCGTAATGATTCCCGAATTGCTTTTCAGGGCAGAATTCACGAAGAGATTGCTTCTTCGATCATGGCACTCGCTCCGCAAGGCGTACTTCATTCTGGACTTGAGGTCATGCATTACGGATATCTGGAGCAGGTGATTAATGCCAAAAATAAAGGTGTACGCAACATGCAGTTGATCCGTTCCGCGTTGAATCAGGAGGGAAATCAACCGGAGTTGTTATATGCTCTGGCTGCCGAATGGTTTCAGCAAGCGAAGTATGATGAAGCACTCCGGTTGTTACAGCCCTTATTAGCGCAGCTTATGCCGGATTGTGGATATCACTCGGATCTGGTGCTGAAAACGGCTTACGCCTGGCGAGAGATTGGCAGCCCGGAACGCGCGCTTGCTGTGGTGGAAGCGTGGGCGCCGGTGTATGAGGATTTTCCGGATTTGTTGGAACTTGGTGCTGTACTTGAACTGGATCAAGGAAGAGAGGACGTGGCCCTGGACTGGTTAAAACAGGCTAAATTGGCTGCTTCCACAGCCAGCAGATATACATCCGTCTCTGGTGCTGGAACCTACCGAAGCCTGACGCTGGAAGGAATGGCACATGAGCGGGCTGGCCGCTGGGCAGAGGCAGAAGCGGCATACACGGCGGCGCTGGACGTGCAACCCGGCAGCTTGCCTGCATGGCAGCGGCTGTTGTTGCTGGCCGCTGCCACTGGGCGGCCACACGCAATCGCAGGCGTAGCCGCCCGGGTAAGCTTGCCGCCTGCGGCATGGCAAGCACTGATCGCGGCCGCGCTGGCTGCGCATCGGCCGGAGTGGCTGCTGCGCCATGCGGCGGCGCTTGCGGGCCCGCTGCGGGCACAGCCGCTGGCCGCCGGGCTTGCGCTCGCCCAGCTGGGCGAGGACGCTGCCGCTCGGGCGGCTTTGCAGCCCTGGGCGGTGCATGCGCAGCACGGGCCAGAGGCGGCCCTGGCGCTGTGGGCGCTAGGCCACAAGCAGCCCGGCAGGCGCAACGCCCGAGCGGCAGCTCGCCAGCAGGCTGGGCTGCCCGCTGCGGCCGACACCGCCGAGGCGCTGCTGCAGCGCGGGGCCATGGCTCGCAGCAGCGGCATGGCGTCTAGCCCGCCCGGCGATGCAACGCCCGGCGGCTCTGCCGCGCCTGCGGCTTGCGTGCTCGCAGCGGCGCAAGCGCTCGCCGGCGTGGGCGCCTGGGCCGCATGGCTGCGCCTGCTGCAAGCCCTGCCGCCCCGCGGCGCGCTGGCGTTGCTCGCAGCGCTTCCGCCTGCGGCACGCTGCGGGTTGCTGCGCGCACCCGCGGGCGTCCGCGAAGGGCTGCTTGCGCTATGCGGCACGCCTGACGGCGCGCAGCAGCCCCGCACGGACGCGGTGCCCACCCCGGAGCGCGTCGCTCACGCACTCCTTGCGGGCACGCTCGCGCTGCTCGCCGGGCGGCAGAACCTGGCACGTGAATGGGCCGAATCGGCCCAACTCACTGCGCGGCAATCTGCCGCCACAGGTCGCCCGGCGACGACCATTCCGCCGGGCCTGCACATCCTGCTGCGCCTGACAGCACCCGGCGCAGCCTCTGCCGATGCGTATACCAACCAGTGCAACATTTTACTGGTACACCTATAATTTCACTTATCACTTATCACTTATCACTTATCACTTATCTTTATCGTTATCTTTTATCTGTTATCTAACATCTAAGCATCTAACTTCTAATTTTAATTTCTAATCCATAGTCCCTAAATCCCAGTCCCACCCCCCAATCTGTAACCCCGATCTTTTTCTCAATCCATCTCCGATTGAAAGTGCAAAAGCAACGGAGCTACCGGTCTTCGGAGCATTCCCCGAACCGTGCATGGTTCCGTTGCCAATAGATCGGTGCCTTAACCTTTGCATATCACCGCTCGAAAACAGCGAATCGGCGCGCCGTACATGTCAGACCAGATCGCATCGTCCGGCTCTTCCACATTCAGCTTATCCTTAATGTTTAGTCCGGTAACGGCCATGATTGTCTCCAGCAGATCAGGGCGCATCTCGGGTACATCGAAGGTAGCGATCAGCTGTCCGTTTGGCTTCAGCACGCGGGCGAACTCACGAAACGCTCGCAGCATTGTGCCCGTATCCAGATGCTCCAGGACAGAGATACAGAACACCCGATCAAATTTACCCGACTCGTATGGAAGCTGGGCCAGATTGGCCTTTGCACGGTGCAATCGGACGAGCGTGGATTCCGGCAGATCCTGAGCGGCCAGCTCGCCAAAATCAGAAGCGATATCCAGTCGTATCGCCTCTTCAGACAAAATGCGTTCATCCCAATCACAGGCGTGAACCTCGCGGCAGTGTTCGGCAAGCCAGAATTTGAACGGATGGGAGATGCCGCAGGCTGCATCAAGGACCACATCGTCTGGACGTGCAAACCGCCGGGCCCATTCATATTCGTAGGGACGGCTCCACCATGCCGGATGCAGGGGGAAGACCAATGTGTCCGTTTTAGGGTCACTTTGCCTAATGTATCTTGATTCCATGAATTCCGTTGCCTTGGGCGTATCCATCATCCCCGAATTCCCTCCTTTAATCCTGTCTCTGCCAAAAAAGATTCCAACACCGTGCTCCACCGGCTCCGCCACTTGGCAAGATCATAAGACAGTGCGGTCTCGCGCGCATAGATTCCCAGTCGTTCCCGCTCGGCCCGATCCTGTACGAGACGTACCAGGGCGGCGGTTAATTCCTGCTCGCCAGGAGGTACCAAAAGCCCGTTAAAACCATCCTGAATCAGATCATTCAATCCGCCGACATTGGAGGCAATCACCGGAAGTCCACAGCTCATCGCTTCCAGACAGGCATAGGAGGTACCTTCCGAGAACACGGTTGGAATTACGGCGATATCTGCCTGATGGTAGGCCTCCCGAATGTCCCGGAAATCATACGTACGCTGGGTAATCCGCTCCGCATGTGGATGAGTACGATGCCAATAACGAAAGGCTCTCCCGACCGTACTGCCTTCAACCAGTTCCCCGGCAAATTCAATCTCCAGATCCGGAAAAGCCCCCAGCAGCTTATCTGCTGCCAGCATCATGGGAATAATGCCCCGTTCCATGCTGATGCGACGCGGATATATAATGCGAATTGGGCGGGGAGGGGTCAAGCGGATATCCATAGTTTTCTGTTCAACCTGTTCCTGAATCGGAACATTAACCTGATAATCAGCATCTGCTGATATTACAATATCGGTAGCCCAATCCGTTGAATTCAGGTGGTGACGAGCAACCGTAGACGATCCGCCGACTACCTCGGCTTTTTCCAGCTTTGATAACTCCAAATGGTGACCTACCGCTCCCTTCTCATCTCGTTCTTGATCGCTATCTGTATCCCCACCTCCATCTCCGTTAGCCTTCCCACTGTATGCTCCATCACCACTCGGTCCAACCTTGCTTTCCACAGCTTTCATCCCGGATATAACTGCACCGGCATTCTCCTCATGACTCGCCAGATCGGTCTTCCATGCGGCAAGCCATTCGTCTTCCTGTTCCTGCTCGAAGGTTCGTGTTGGCGGGGCAGGTGTGAAATAGGACGTATCCACAGCATTGGGAATCAGGACGACCTGCCTTGGATCGGTATAGGTACATGCAGCCCGGCAGAAGGTCTGGAAATGGGAATCCACGGATACAATGCGCACGAGTCCATCTAGAGCGAGCTGAATATGTTCTGCCACTTGTTGCTTGGTCTCCAGTGGCAGTCCGGGACGATCCCAGTTAATGCCGTGACAGATGCCAAGACTGCCCGGTTTGTAGGTGATGGGCTGCCACAGACAGCTTGCATAGATCACTGGGCCGCGTGCCGCGGCTGCCATTCGATCAAAGGCTTCCGGTACATTATCCATGTCGTACGAATAACCGAATACGTCAATCTGCTCCGTCCGAGTCTGGAATGCTTCAAAATAGGACAGTTGATGAACCTCAGGAATATGTCCGAGTCCGCGGATGACACTGCACAGATCCAGGATATAACGCTCCAGCCCACCACCGAATACCCGACCAAATTCCCGGTTATACCCGTCGGTGAAGCTATGCGTCAGAATACTCACCACGCCCATCTCACGGTCCCTCCTTCCAGGGAATCAGCCGAGGTTCTGGATCGAGAATCGACTCGTAATGTGCAAGATTGCCCCACTCACCGCTGGGATCAATACGCTTGTAACGCAAATATTTACGCACCCGGTCCTCCAGACTGCCTGCCCAGCCGAGATGTTGAACCTTCAATTCCGTGCTGACTCCGGGCAATACGGTGCAGGACAAGGGAAGACGGGGAACATGATGATTCTGTTGTGGATAAAAATAAGGATATCCAGGCATATAACGTACAAGTGAAGCGGTATGCCGCTTGTGCAGACACCAGAGATCATCTTCCCGATAATGGGTTCGGCCACCCCACATATCATAGAAACGGAAGGCAAACCAGTCTGCATATTCCTGATTAATCAGTGTGCGTATGGCTTTCTTGGCCTCTGTGCTGTACAGCTCATCCGCATCAACCGATAGCAACCAGTCGGGACGTGTTCCCGCCGCCGCTTGCCATAAGGTGTTGCGAAGTCGCCATTCCTCGGCGAACAGCGGTTTCTCCAATACCTCCAGGCGGACCACCTTCGGATAGGCTTTGCATAGCTCCGGGGTTCCGTCTGTGCTGGCATCGTCTACAATCACGATCTCATCCACGAACTCACTCAGATCATGCAATACTTCTTCAAGGTATCGGCCGCGTTCATTGCGAACCTGGAGCATGGCGGTCAGCTTGTTGCCTTTGCTTTTACGAACTCGACGGATGGAGAAGGGCTCTTTGAATGCACTCGTTTCCTCTTGTGATACAGCAGCATCCTGTTCACCCTGACCTTGTTCACCGCCCCAGTGATGCACCTGGCTTCGGATGTTCTGCGCTGGATGTGCATGATTCGGCGGCTGATCGCCTTCTCCCGATGCGTCTGTATGTGTCAGATCCACTGTTACCGTTGGCGTGTAAGTGGTTTCGGTTCGGATATCCCTGTGCACCATCGGCCCATTCAACTGTTGCCTGCGTTTCTTCGGGTCCAGCATCATGGCACCTCCCCAAGCAATTGCTGTACGGCATGATCCAACAACTCCAGCTCGACAATCCGGGCGAGCGCATCTTCATCCTCCAGTGCCGTTTCGAGAAAATGTCTGACTGCCCCGTGTCTGTCGCCTCGCAGGGCCAGCACACTTCCGGATAATTGCTGATAATCCCGGCGACTGGCATCATCCTGAATATCGACTGCATGAACCAGCGCCAGTGCCTCTTCCACGCGACCTGTCTCCTGATAAATGCGGAATTTCCAATGTCTCGCGGTTTCTCCGCCAAGTTCGTCCAGGGTGCGCAGCGCGGTTCCATAATCATCGTTCATACGTAGTAATTCCGCTCGTACAAGTTGATCTTCTCCTGCCTCCAACCAGCGACATAACTGTTCATAATGATGTCGTTCCTGTTCGTCGGATGCACTAATCCCGTACACCAGCAGGGCGTCCTCCAATTGTCCGGCCCGGGCATGGATGGCAGACAGGAAGCGATAGTGGGAGATCACACAATCACTTCGACCATTCAGGACCGCTTGGGTGAATGCCTCTTGTAATGATTGGATGGCCCGAGAATCTTCAAGCAAGTACTCATAGGCTGCGAGCAAAAAGGATATGGTCTCATGCGCCCCTGCTTTGGCTCGAAGCTGGCGATAGAAATCAGCACGTACACTGCATTGAAGCAGGGTAACGCTATCCGGAGTGCCTGACAGGATCTGCCGCAGCGCATGCAGGAAGAACAGTTCGTAGTCCCGGAGAGGGACTTCGAGATTATCCTTTTGCACCGTACCCGCTTGTGAAGGATCTTCGCCTCCCAGCCAGATGGCGCGTACGCCTTGGAATAATAGCTTCATATATCGTGTTTCGGAGGATGTACCTACCAGATCAGCGATACCCACCAGTTTGGAAATACTGCTTTCCCACAGGGGAGAAGAGGCTTCGTCTCCGACAGGCTCAGGGAGCAGGACAATACATAGCTCTGGTTCCAGCGAAGCTGCAGCCATGAGCCAGTAGGGATGAGTAACCACTGCCACAGTACGTGGCTCCATCAATAGCTGCTCGGCTTCAGGTAAGGAGATTACAGTGATCACCGCAGGTACATCCTCTGTTTGCGTCAGACTGCTGACATAGTAGACCTCACCCTCAATCGACAGCAGTGCAGCAATATCGGGATAGGGAAAGGATGACCATCCTCCTTTGCGAGGGAAGAGAACATATCGGACAGGGGGCTGTTCTGCGACAGCTGCACGGGTCTTATCCGGACTGGCTTCGGAGTCTTCACTTGGTAACGGCGCAGGTTTTTCCATGAATCGTTCACCTCACCTTGACTGTAATAAGGAGCGTCCTTCACTATGCATGTGCTTCATGCTTCCACTTCATATGTAAAGCCCTCACGGCACTTCGCATGATATGCCTGAGACTAACATATGGGCATTCCGTCCCAAACATGAGTATCTTCCATGAATAGATGAAGTAGGCAAGCCATTATAGAGCTTCCCTAAGCACCAATCCTCTAATTTCGGCGTCATTACACCTTCTGGATACTGTAAAAAAGATATTTGAATTCGCACTACAAAAGGCTGATTTTTATCTTTTGTGTGACCAGGATCACTTTTTTTTGCTCTAAACACGGAGATTGTGATAATTCTCACATGTATAAAATAGGGAATCTGGCACAATACGTTCATCAACGTATTTGGCGGACAGACAGCGAAGGTGCAGCTTCAATGCCAAATACGCATACTGCGAAGTGAACAGAAAGAAGGGGTAACGGTATGGATCCGATTATGTTATCGCGTATCCAATATGCACTTACAACGATTTTCCATTTCTTCTTTGTCCCGCTATCCATCGGTCTTGTGCTGTTGGTTGCAATCATGGAGACGTTGTACGTTGTTAAGGGGAAGGAAATCTACAAAACGATGGCCAAGTTCTGGGGCAAGCTGTTCCTGATTAACTTTGCCGTCGGGGTTGTCACAGGTATTCTGCAAGAATTCCAGTTCGGCATGAACTGGTCCGAGTACTCCCGGTTCGTGGGGGACGTGTTTGGTGCGCCACTGGCTGTTGAAGCGTTACTCGCGTTTTTCATGGAGTCTACATTTATTGGGCTGTGGATATTCGGATGGGATCGTTTGTCCAAAAAAGTGCATCTGGCCTGCATCTGGCTGGTGTTTGTCGGCACATTCCTGTCCGCGCTGTGGATTCTGGCAGCCAATTCATTTATGCAGCATCCCGTCGGGTTTGAGATCAACAACGGCCGAGCCGAGATGAATGATTTCCTGGCACTGATCACGAATGGTCAGCTTCTCGTTGAGTTCCCGCATACCATCTTTGGGGCATTGATGACAGGGGCCTTCGTTGTCACCGGGATCAGTGCTTACAAATTGATGAAGAAGCAGGATGTAGAGATCTTCCGCAAATCGTTTAATATTGCGATCATCATTGGACTCGTTTCTTCATTGGGTGTAGCGTTCTCCGGGCATTTCCAGGCGCAATATCTGGTGGAGACACAGCCGATGAAGATGGCAGCCAGTGAAGGCACATGGACGACAACGGAAGATCCGGCACCATGGACGGTAGTTGCTTTTATCGATCCAGACAAACAGGAGAATACCGGTGAGATCAAAATCCCTGGATTGCTCAGTTACCTGTCCTACAGCAAGTTCTCCGGCAGTGTCACAGGCATGAAGGAGCTTCAAGCCGAGTATGAGCAGACGTATGGACCGGGGAATTACATCCCGCCGGTACGAACAACGTTCTGGAGTTTCCGCATTATGATCGCAGCAGGTGGCTTAATGATTTTGTTATCCCTATATGGTACGTTTCTGGCCATGCGCAAGAAGCTGGAGATTGCAGGAAAGTGGTTCATGCGTCTGATGGTAATTGCTATTTCTCTGCCATTTATCGCTAATACATCTGGTTGGATCATGACCGAGGTTGGCAGGCAACCGTGGACGGTGTTTGGCTATATGACGACCGAAGCCGGTGTCTCACCGAACGTATCCGCAGGAATGATCCTGTTCTCTACCATTGCTTTTACCGCTGCGTATACGGTTCTCGGTATCGTGATGGTATACCTGTTCGTACGTGAGATCA
Organism: Paenibacillus sp. FSL R5-0517; assembly: GCF_037974355.1. Lineage (NCBI taxonomy): Bacteria > Bacillati > Bacillota > Bacilli > Caryophanales > Paenibacillaceae > Paenibacillus > Paenibacillus sp. FSL R5-0517. The sequence goes on along the minus strand of NZ_CP150235.1, from coordinate 6,489,395 downwards.
AGGCAGGACCGTTTGCGGTCGAGAAGCCGGAAGATCACGATGAATCGGCCGATCCGTTCGGCGTGGATGGAGGTTATTCCGTTGTCACTAAGTGAGTTGTGGTTTTTGCTGATTGCCGTATTGTTTGTCGGTTTCTTCTTTTTGGAAGGTTTTGATTTTGGAGTGGGGATGTCTACAGGCATTATTGCCAAAACGGACCGTGAACGCCGGACCCTGATCAACTCGATTGGTCCCTTCTGGGATGGTAACGAAGTATGGCTGATTACAGCAGGGGGTGCCATGTTTGCTGCCTTCCCGCACTGGTATGCCACGATGTTCAGTGGCTTCTACCTGCCGCTTGTGGTCGTATTACTCGCCTTGATTGGTCGCGGGGTTGCCTTCGAATTCCGCAGTAAAATGAAACAGCAGCGTTGGCGCAAAACATGGGATATCATCATTGTGGTATCCAGCGCGCTCCTGCCTTTCCTGTTCGGCGTAGTCTTTGCCACGTTCATGAAGGGTCTGCCCATTGATGGGGAGATGCAGTTGCGCGCAGGATTCTTGGATATCGTTAATCCGTACACTGTAATTGGTGGTTTGAGCGTAACCCTGCTGTGTCTGGTTCATGGATTGCTGTTTGCCTCCCTACGAACAGTCGGGGAACTCAGAGAGCGTGCCTTGAATACAGCGCAAAAATTGATGCTGCCGCTAGCTGTACTGCTTGCCGTGTATGCGATATTGACGTATTTCATGACCGATGTGTTCGCCGTTCGTGGCTGGGCACTGTGGATCATGGTTGTACTTGGTGCAGTTTCACTTGCGCTTGCGGCATACTTCATTCGTCAGAAGCGTGAAGGTTGGGCTTTTGGTATGACAGGTGCTGTGATTGCGATTGCCTTTGCTTCGGTATTTATCGGACTGTTCCCAAGAGTGATGGTGAGTTCCTTTGGAGCGGCATATGACCTGACCGTATACAATGCGGCATCTGGTGCGTATTCCTTGAAAGTCATGACCATTGTAGCTTGTACACTGCTGCCATTTGTTCTTGGGTATCAGATCTGGAGTTATTATATCTTCCGCAAACGCCTGAACGAGCAGCACCACCTGGAGTACTGACATGGGACGGGGGCTGCTGAAGCTGCCGGGCATCCGGCCAGTACTTTCGCTGGCATCAGCGCTGGTACTCCTACAGGCGATGACGATCATTATGCAAGCCAAATGGTTGGCACAAGCCATCACGGCATTGTTTGAAGGTTCATCCGTAACGGAGCAGTACCCGGTACTGCTGCTGTTCCTGGCTGCTTTTGCCGCCCGATACGCTCTATCCTTCTGGTTACAACTCGTGACATCACGATATGCGGAGAGGACAGGGACTGATCTGCGCAGACAGATGGTGGAGCAGTGGTTCAGACTTGGGCCGCGTTATGCCAAGACCGAGGGCACAGGCCATCTGGTTACACTGGCACGTGAGGGCACCGCTCAATACAAGACGTATCTCGAACTGTTCATTCCTCGTATGCTGGGCATAGGATTCACACCCATCGTCATTTTGCTGTATGTGTTCAAGCTGGATATGATGTCCGGGGTTATTTTGATGCTGACACTCCCGATCCTGATCGTGTTCATGATTCTGATTGGCCTCGCAGCTCAGCGTAAGATAGACGGACAATTCAGATCCTACAAAGCGCTCGCTAACCATTTTGTCGATACCTTACGTGGGCTGGAGACGCTAAAAACATTGGGACAGAGCAAAACACATGAAGGCTCCATTCGGCGGGTCAGTCAGCGGTATCGGAAGGCGACGATGTCCACCCTTCGCATGGCTTTTCTTTCTTCATTTGCACTCGACTTCTTCACCATGCTGTCCGTTGCTTCCGTGGCGGTTAGTCTGGGATTACGTCTGACGGAAGGACATATGTTGCTCGGTCCTGCACTGACGGTACTGATTCTCGCACCCGAATATTTCCTGCCTGTACGTATGCTCGGCGCTGATTATCACGCCACATTGGACGGTAAGGAAGCCGGAGCGGCCATTAATCAGGTGATCGAACGGGGTAGAGCCGCTGAACAGAAACAGAAGGAAGTCTATGCTAATGTTGTTCCGCATGCGGTTACGGCAGAGGACGAAGCAGGATCTACACCATCATTAACTTCGGGTAAAAGGAAAGTCGGCATCTCGACCATACGTGTCGTGTTGAGTGACAACATGGCTGCGGTGCACCCTGATCTTGATCCCGATGCTATTCCTGAGTTGGATTCTTCCTTTTCCTCCAGATCCTCTTGGAATGAGAATAGTAGACTTGCACTTACGGATGTACAGGTACGGCATGAGGATGAAGGTCCATATTCGCTAAAGGATGTCACATTTCAGATCACAGGTCTCGGCAAAATCGGTATTATTGGCGCCAGCGGAGCAGGCAAGTCCACATTAATTGATGTATTGGCTGGTTTCCAGTTACCTACTTCGGGTCAAGTACTGGCTAACGGACAGCCGGTTACATCGGATATGCTCGAATCCTGGCGAAGACAGACGGCAGCGATCCCGCAGCATCCGTATATCTTTAGTGGAAGCCTGGCCGATAACGTTCGTTTCTACATGCCGGAGGCTTCGGATGCGGAGGTGGCCAAAGCAGTTAGCGCTGCCGGATTAACCAAGTTACGGTCCTCATTATCCGGTGGGCTGCATGAGCCTATTGGGGCTGGCGGCAGACAGCTCAGTGGTGGGCAGGAGCAACGGGTGGCATTGGCAAGAGCCCTGCTGAGCAAACGAAACATTCTGCTGCTCGATGAACCGACAGCACATCTGGATGTGGAAACAGAGTATGAACTGAAACAGACGATGCTGCCGCTGTTCGAAGGCAAACTTGTATTTTTGGCTACCCATCGTCTGCACTGGATGTCGCATATGGATCGGATTATTGTTATGGATGGCGGCACGGTGGCAGAGACAGGAACACATCAGGAACTGCTAGCAAGGCAAGGTGTATATTATCAGATGATTCAGGCCCAGATGGAGGCGATATAACATGAAGTCCGGATATGAACATATGGAGACCGTCCGTAACGGCAAAGAAAAAAATAGCTGGATTGCTCCGTATGTGGCACAGTACCGCTGGAGATTCATCGCAGTCATTGCGCTAGGCACTTGTGCTGCACTGTGTGCGGTACTGCTGCTGTTTACCTCCGGATTTTTGATCTCCAAGTCTGCGCTGCGTCCTGAAAATATTCTGATGGTATATGTCCCTATTGTTGGTGTACGTGCATTTGGGATATTCCGCGCTGTCTTTCGATATATCGAACGATTGGCAGGACATGATGCGGTACTGCGTGTGTTGGCCGATCAGCGGGTGAAGTTATATCGCATTCTGGAGCCGCAGGCGCTATTCCTGCATTCTCGTATGCAGACCGGAGATGTGCTCGGAGCACTCGCCGATGATGTGGAGCGGCTGCAGGATATCTATCTTCGTACCGTCTTTCCTGCTGTTACTGCGCTTGTGATGTACGGCGGGGCTGTGATTGCTTTTGGCAGTGTGGATCTGGGATTTGCGCTGTGGATGGGCCTGTATATGTTATTTCTCGTTGCTGCGCTACCTGCGATTTCCCTGAAAGTGACGTGGAAATGGCGTGTGCGGCTGAAAAAGGAAAACAGCAGGTTGTATACCCGTCTGACTGACGGTGTGCTTGGACTGGGAGACTGGCTTGCAAGTGGACGAGCAGCTGAATTTGTTCAGCAACAGGAAGAGGCGGAAGAACAGGTCGACACGGTTCGCCGCAAGTTGCGGCGATGGACACGCTGGCGTGATCTGATGGCCCAGTGTGTCATTGGCCTGATGGTCATATCCGTGACGTTATGGGCCGGAAATGCCGCTTCTATCGGACAATTGCCTGCTGTGATGATTGCTGCTTTTGTACTGGTATTATTTCCGCTTACGGAATCACTTCTGCCAGTAGGGGATGCTGTGGAGCACCTTCCACAGTACCGGGAATCACTGGACCGCTTGAAACAGCTGGAAGGGAAATCGGATCTTCCGGGGCAGACGGGAGTGGGTGATGTTGGCGGAACAGCCGACTCGGACAGACGAATTCGTCTGCGCATTCCGCCCAAACTAAGAGCAGACATCGAGATCAATCGTGTTAGTTACCGCTATGCACCGGATGATCCTTACGCTGTGCAGGATATCTCCCTTCATTTGCCGCAAGGCAAACGATTAGCTATCCTTGGGCGAAGCGGTGGCGGCAAGTCTACCTTGTTGAAGCTCATTCAGGGTGCCTTGCTTCCGTCTGCGGGGAACATTCTGATCAATAATGCACCTGTGCAGACGCTGGATGAGAGTGTGCCTGATGTCATCGCAGTGCTGAATCAGAGCCCACACCTGTTCGATACCACGGTAGCCAATAATTTACGGATTGGTCGTCCACATGCAACGGATGAGGAGATTCGTCAGGTGGCCGCTCAAGTCGGTTTATCCGGTCTGATCGAATCCTTGCCGCAGGGCTATGATACGCCGATGCTGGAGACGGGGCTGCGTTTCTCCGGTGGGGAAAGACAACGAATTGCACTTGCCCGGGTATTGCTCCGGGAGACACCTGTTGTGATATTCGATGAACCAACCGTGGGGCTTGATCCCGTGACGGAACGTGAACTGATGCGCACCATTCTGGACAGCTTGCAAGGAAAAACGATGATCTGGGTCACCCATCACCTGATTGGTGCGGAACAGATGGACGAACTTATTTTTATGGAAAATGGACAGATTGCCATGCAGGGTTCTCACGAACAACTGCTGGCCGGGGAAGAGCGATACCGCCGTCTCATTGAACTTGATCGGCCGGGATGGACAGGGCGGCAGCAACATGAACAACCGTTGCCGCCGGCGGCTTCGAGATAAGTGTGAGCCAGTGAGCGCGAATCAGATAAACATAACAAAGAGACGAGCCAAGAAATCTTGGACTCGTCTCTTTTTCAATGATATGACCGCGTTGTTGCGGATACTTACATCTCTACCAACATCAATATGATGGAGGAAAGACAGAGGCAGGTGCTGACGAGATACAGTACACCCACCACCTGATTTTGATTCAATCCGGCACGCAGCAGTCGATAATGGGCTTGACTCGCATCGGCCTGGTAGATTGCTTTACCTTGAATGAAGCGTTTGATCACGACAAAGATGTTATCGAAGATTGGTACACCGAGCGCCAAAATTGGAATGAAGATGGACAACATGGTCGCTTGTTTGAATGCACCATCCAGAGCGATAACCGCCAGAATGAAGCCGAGGAACGTAGCACCTGCATCACCCATGAACACTTTGGCAGGAGCTTTGTTGTACTTCAGATAACCGATAGTCACACCAACCAGAGTGATCGACATGAGTGCGGAGTCACTTTGTCCTTTGGCCAGGGCCACGATGAACAAGGTAATCGCCGAGATGGCCGATAATCCGCCAGCCAGTCCGTCCATGCCGTCCGAGAAGTTGATGACGGTTGTCACTCCGAAGATCCAGAGGATCGTGAGAATGAATTGCAGCCAGATCGGGAGCATGACATATTCCGCGTTGAAGGGATTCACGAATCCGGTGAACGCAATGCCCGAAGCAAATACGAGCACTGCCGCAGAGACTTGTACGAGCATCTTGGGCAGGGCAGGAAAATCTTTGCCTTTAGTTTTGTACCAGTCGTCGACGGTACCAATCGTTAGCAGAAGCATACCACCAGCGACCAGAGCCGCCGTTTCCCAAGTGATTTCTTTGGTCAGAGCAATGTATGTCAGGAAAAATCCAGTAAATATCGCGTAACTCGCCGTGAGCGGGATCGGTTGCCTGTGCAGCTTACGCTCCACATCCTCTCGAGGCTTGTCCACAAAATCGAGCCGGTGAGCCAGTCGACCAAGCGGCGGAATAAGCAGAACCACGACAGCAAAAGACACTATAAAAGCCAGTATGTATACCATAAACTCGCTTGTTTCACTCCCATCTACCCATTTCCCCTTATTATACGAGTTAAACAGGAAATCTGTCGATGTCATTATTGTAACCAGACGTACGAAAAAAGGTGAGCCAAAGTTCAGATTTTATCGCATTTGAGGAAGATAGGAGCCGAAATATTGTTTTACGGTTTCTGCATGATAGCCATCATCACCTTGCCAGGTTGCTGCAAAGATGAAATCACCGGAACCACCCTTGGCTTTCCTCGGTTTGTCCCCAGGAACCAGTATGCCAGCTGCCGCCCAGATTTCCAGCAGGGCATCCCGCTCCTGTTTGCTGGAAGGCAAGATATCTTTCCACTTTTTCTCAAGTGAGCGTGCACTGTCCTTGGGGTCTTCCGTCTGAGCTGCTTCAAGCAGCTTTACGAGGATAGCTTGGTCTTCAGGGGTTACTTCATAGCTTGTATCGTTGTCCTTACGCAGTAATTCCAAATCCATAAGGCAATAGAGAAGCCAGCCATGACGCACGCCGCCCCACTTGATCCGTTCAAAGTTCAGGACGTTTAAATCGACGTTGGAATATTCCTTGTCTGACTGCAAACGCAGGTAATTACAATCCCCGCAGGCACTGGTGTTAGGGTGAAGGGCAGGGCGTTCCCCATAGGTATGCAGAGGCATGTTCAAGGTTAAAGCCCAGCTGGATAATGCGCTGCGCAGGTAGACTTTTTTGGTGGACAGACTATGTAGAAAGGCCGAGATCACCCGTTCCTTGAACGAGTTATCCTGATGCATGTCGTATAGACGCTGGACAATCTCGTCATGCGTAATCGTGAGTGGGTCGAACATGACGCCTTTGCTTTTGGCATACTCAAATTCATCCCCGGAGAACGGGATAGAAGCTGTTTTCCAGCCGCCACCTCCCCAGAATGTGCTCAGCAGTATCTTTGCCGCTTTTTTGTCCATATAGTTAGCCTCCTTTATGGATATACCATCATGATAAATGTGGTTCTTCAATCGATCCCAGACCTGCCTACTTTAATGTGCGTATTCCTCGGTTGTATTCAGAATCATCTCGACGAGACCTGGAAAACGTGAGTTTAGTTCTTCCTTTCGCAGGGAATAAAAGTGCTGTTTACCTTCAATGCGTGGCTGGATCACGCCAGCTTCACGTAAAATTTTGATGTGATGGGACAATGTGGATTTGGAAATATGGTCTACTTCGAAGGCGGAACAGTTTTTCTCGCCAGAACTGGCCAGACAGTGTGCAATTTTCATGCGGATTGGATCACCGAGTGCATTGCAGACCGTAGTCAGTTTCAGTTCCGAAGCCATAGGTATCGTTGGAGTTCTCATATCTATGACGTTAGCATATTCGGCTTTTTCTTTCAATGTTTGAAAAATATCGAACTATCTCTTGCGGGTAGGATAGGAAGTGTGTTACATTTCTTTTCAGTTAGTTCGAAATTATTCGAACTGAAAGATTGGAAATCGGCTTTTTATTCTAGGAGGAATATATATGAGTACTACAAATACCACTACAATGTTGAACAACTACTTCCGTTTATTTGATGCTTCACGCACAGACGAGCGCGCCATGGAAGATCTGTTGTCCCTGTTTACACCGGACGCAGAAATTGTACTTAATGGTACCAGTCGCACAGGGTTCGATGGTTTTATGAAAGCTTTCTACGAGTACAATAAGGACGTAAAACATATGTGGGACGCGTGGGTGCAGCAGCCTGACGGCAGTTACCAAACCAACTGGGCGGTATGCGGACAAGCGGCAGACGGAACGGTATATGCCAAAGCAGGCATTGATATCGCGCGTGTGAATGATGCGGGGCAGATTGTGTATCTGGAGAATGTACAGGCCGATCAGAATGCATTCAGCAAGTATAATCAGTAAATAAAATCTAGCGATTTCAGTTTGATGAATGAAAATCCAGAAATTTGAATTACTAAAAAGATAGCCACACTTGAGGTCCACAGTTTTTCATGCTGTGGGCTTTTTTCTGTAGCGCTTTTAGTTAATTAGAAGGCACTGAGAACGAGGGTTTTATCACTCTGATCGCACAGTTTTTACAGGGAAATGGATGAACCAAAACACTGTACATGAAAATATGTACCTGAAAAACTGTGCATGAAAAAGACCGTCCCGCATGTCGTAAGCATGGTGAGACGGTCCTCATGAATGTGCATAAACGTACTCGTTAGAGTCAAATGTAATAGTCGAATGTTAATTTGAGCCGGATGTAGCGAAGGAGATGGTGATTCGCTGCGTGGTAGCGAGGGTCCGGCAATTCTAATGAACCTGAGACGAGCTATAGGAGGATATTTCGCAAAATCAAAATTCTAACGAATCACAGACACGTTAATGATCAACATATTAGGTTCTAGCGTAGTTTTGCGCCCATGTAAGCTGATATAAGGCGTCTCAGATTCGTTAGATTTTTAAAACACGCTAAAAGCTGCAAATAAGACGTCTACGATTCGTTAGCTGCTCCATGTTCAACGTTTTGAATCTCCAACGTGTAACATTGAGCCTTTTAACCCCGCTCTAAGCCTCAAACGCTCCAAATCTCCAATCCCAACCCCCAGACCTAACCCAATAACCAAACCCAATAACCAAACCCAATAACCAAACCCCAACCCTTAAAACTTAAACTGACCAGTTCTCCGGTCATCTTCCCGCATTGCCTATCCCTGCATCGTCTTGTTCTGAAAAGCAGCGATATCCGCATACTCTTCTTCGAATTTGCGGGAGATGCGGATGAAGATCGGCAGCAGTTCCCGGTAGACACGGACACTGTCCGGGTCCGGCTGGTGTCTGTGCGTTGATCCGATCATGCCGGAGACGGCGCTCAGGGAATCAATGCGGCCAAGGGCGTACAAGCCCAGTACGGCTGCGCCGAGACAGGAGCTTTCAATACTTTCGGGGATGATGACATCCTGATCGAAAATATCCGCCATCATCTGGCGCCACAACTCGGAGCGGGCGAAGCCGCCTGTAGCCTGAATCTTTTTCGGACGACCGATTTTTTCTTCAATTGCTAACATAACCGTGTACAGGTTGAACAATACACCTTCGAGCGCAGCGCGAATCATATGTTCTTTCTTATGATGCAGCGTCAGGCCAAAGAACGAACCGCGTGCATTGGGATTCCAGAGTGGAGCCCGCTCACCCGTCATGTACGGATGGAACAAGAGCCCTTCCGAACCCGGAGGCACATTTTCCGCAACACGAGTGAGCACTTCATACGGATCAATGCCAAGTCGTTTCGCGGTCTCTATCTCGGAAGCCGCAAACTCGTCCCGAATCCAGCGGAAAATAACACCGCCGTTGTTCACGGGTCCGCCAATCACCCATGCATCCTCTGTGAGTGCATAACAGAAGAAGCGTCCTTTCGGATCGGTCACCGGTTTATCCACGACGGTACGGATCGCTCCACTGGTACCAATGGTCACGGCCACAACGCCTGGATCGATGGCGTTAACGCCCAGATTGGAGAGCACGCCATCACTGGCCCCGATGACAAACGGTGTGGTGAACGCAATGCCCATCTCCTTGGCGTACTCCGGATGCAATCCATGTTTGAGCACATGGGTGGTCGGTACCAATCGGGATAGGTGTTCCGGCGTGATGCCCGCCACATGGAGTGCTTCTGCATCCCAGTCGAGTTTCTCCAGATTCATGAGTCCGGTGGCGGAGGCCATGGAGTGATCTATGACGTATTCAGAAAATAATTTATAGAACACATATTCTTTCATGGATATGAATTTGTGCGTCTGCTGGAACAGTTCCGGTTGATCCCGGGTGAGCCACATGATCTTGGTGAGTGGGGACATCGGATGAATCGGCGTCCCTGTTCTCAGATAGATTTCGTGACCATTCATCTCCGATTTGAGTACTTCAGTCCACTCGGCACTGCGATTATCTGCCCATGTCATGGCCCGCATCAGTGGTGTACCGTGTTGATCGACTGGCAGAATGCTGTGCATGGCTGAGCTGAACGAGACAAATAGGATCTCGTCCGGCTTAACTCCTGCTTTGGAGGTAGCCTGTTTGACCGATTCGATGACTGCTTTGAAAATATCTTCCGCATCCTGCTCTGCAATCGCAGGTGTGGGGGTGTGCAGCGGATAATCGGCACTGCCTTGAGCCACAATGGTTCCGTTCTGCTCGAACAAGACGGCCTTGGTGGAGGTTGTGCCGATATCTACGCCGATCATATAGGGTGAAGAAGCCATTTTGTCATCCCTCTTTCTTAAATATATAAGTGAAAGAATGCTGTCACACGTTAACACTTCGGGTACAGAAAGCCTTCCGATCGCCTAAATGCGAAGCATATGCTTTCGAAGTAGCTTTCCTCTGGAAAGCTTTTAATTCCATTTCTTCAGGCCCTTTCTGTCCCCTTCGCGCACGTGGCGCTAATCATCCAACTTATATGGCATCTGTTATTTCAACTATAGATAAGAATATCAGACTTGAGGGATGGATCAAAATTGGAACAGATTACGTCGATCTCGATTACACCAGCCTTAATCCTTCACCGCTCCTGCGGCAATATCCGAGATAAACTGGCGGCTGATGAACAGGAACATGACAATCAGCGGAATGACGGCAAGCAACGTACCTGCGATCACCATCGCGTAGTCGGTGTTATACAGCCCGTTTAATTGAGACAACGCAATCTGCAACGTGTATTTACGCTCATCCGTCAGGACGATCAAAGGCCACAGATAATCGTTCCATACGCCGATAAAGGTAAACGCACCGAGGAAAGCAAAGGCAGGTCGCAGAATCGGCAGCGCCACGTTCCAATAGAGCCGGAAGAAATTACAGCCGTCGATGCGTCCTGCATCGAGCAGATCATTCGGAATCGACTCCGTAGCATATTGGCGAATCCAGAAGATCCCGAAGGCATTGACCATGCCTGGAATAATAAGGGCTTTGAAGGAACCGACCCAGCCGAACGTGGCCATCAGCACGAAGGAGGGCACCAGTGACAGCTGGGAAGGTACCATCATGGTCGCGAGCAGCAAGATGAAAAGCCACTTTTTGCCGGGAAATTCAAACTTCGCAAACGCAAACCCCGCCAGTGAGTCAAAAAACAGTACCAGAATGGTCACGAGGCCCGACACAAACAACGTATTCAGAAAGGCGCCCCAAAAATCAATCTGCTGTAACACTCGCGTAATATTATTCCACAATTCGCCCCCGAACCAGAGCTGCGGTGGAAACTTGTAGATATCGGACGTTGTCCGGGTGGACATTACAATCAGCCAATAGAACGGGAACATGGATATGAGCATGCCCCCGATAAGACCGGTATACAACACCAGCGATTTGAGGTGTTTGGTCGCCATGTGCGCTCCCCCTTATCACATCAGGATGATTTGCCTTGAACAAGCTTCCAGTTCACAATCGAGAACAGGGCGATAATGAGGAACATACCCCAGCCAACAGCAGCGCCGTATCCGAAGTAATTGTTAATGAAGGATTCACGGTAGAGGTACAGTACAATCGTCATGCCTGCTGCACCCGCGCCACCATCATTGCCTACCAATACTTGCGGCTCGGTGAACAGCTGCATACCGCCGATGGTTGATGTAATGACTGTGAACAGGATGACTGGACGCAGCATCGGGATTGTGATCCGGAAAAAGGACTGTATCGCGGATGCCCCGTCAATCTTGGCTGCTTCGTATAACGTCTGGGGAATACTCTGTAGCCCGGCCAGATAGATAACGGCGTTATATCCGGTCCAGCGCCAGACCACCATGGAGGAGATCGCAACTTTGATGCCCCATGGTGCATTTAGCCACTCCACAACCGGTAGCCCGACCGATTGCAGCAGATAATTGAGAAAACCATAATTGTTGGCAAATAAGGCACCGAAGATAATGGCTACCGCCACAATGGACGTGACGTTTGGCAGGAAATAACCGACCCGAAATAATGTACGGAACTTCACAAATGGTGCATGCAGCAGAAAGGCAATAATCAATGCGAAGAAGAGCATCGGAATAGTCGAATAGATCCAGATCATGAATGTGTTGCCCACGGCTTGCCAGAATTCGGCATCGGTCAGCATGTATTTGAAATTGTTAAACCCGTTGTACGTCATGATCCCGATGCCATCCCATTTATGAAAAGCCAGATAGAGGGAGAACCCGATCGGGAATAGGCCAAATACGGCAAACAGAATATAAAAAGGCGATATCGCAACATAAAGTGCACGATGTTCCCACATTCTGGACCAGAGTGACTTCTGCCGATCCAGATCAGGTCTGGTATTGCTAGGATCGGGCGTAAGACGAGGTTCAGTTACAGCCATATGAATTCCTCCTTTGCGGATAACAAGACCACATAAAACCAGGACCAGTAATCAGGATAACGCTGTATTTTATACTCACCGCTGCAATTCCCGCTCAACGCGGTGTACCGTATCCGTCCAGACCTGCTGTGGATTGGCATTTTGCTTCGCGATATCATTCAGCCTTCGCGTAATAATGTTGTGTACAGAGGGGTATCTTTCACCAAAAAAAGCATCCGGTACTTGCTGTGCCGAGTCGGCAAATACAGGGCCGGTCGCCTGCCCACCGAAGAAGGGTTCCTTCTCTGTCATGGCAGAGTCGTCAAATACACCTGGTGCAGAAGGGAACAGGTTCAATGTCTGATATTGCTCCAACTGATTCTCGGGACTTTGCAGCCAGCGAACCAGTTCAAAGGCTTCCTGAGGATGTTCACTCGACTTCAGGATAGACAGGAATGATCCTCCGTTGTTGCCATCCCCTCCCGGAGCCCGAGCTACCCGCCACTTTCCGGATGTATCCGGTGCAGCTTCCTGAAGTACTTGCTTCATCCAGACAGCACCCACGAACGAGGCGACTTCACCGTTATTCATCGCTGCGTTCCAGCCCGGAGTCCAGCCATCTGCATTGGCAAGCAAGCCTTTCTCTTTAAAGGCAACGGCCGTATCCCAGCTCTTGCGCACAGTAGGGGAATCCATACCGATAAAGGACCCATCCGGGCGGAAATAACGTTCGGCAGCCTGTGATAAGACTTGATTGTAAACGGTTGCAATATTGTCGGTCAGAAATACCTTGCCTCCGAATTTTTCCTTGATCTTCTCTCCGGCAGCAGCATAAGCATCCCAGCTGTTGATCTGACGTGTAACGTCTTCAGGATCAGACGGCAATCCGGCTTCCTTGAATAGATCTTCCCGGTAGAAGAGGGCTGTCGGTCCCGTATCCATGGGGAAACCGATCATCTGTCCATTTGGCGTCACGCCTTGCTTCCACTTCCACGGCAGATATTGGTCTTCAATATCTCCTGCACCAAGATCATACAGATTATAGAAACGGTCCTCACTGGGGAATAGCTCCATGATCCAGTCGTTCAGTGCAACAATGTCTGGCTCACCTGAGCGTGCAGCGAGTGTTGTTTTGAGCTTTGCTTTGAAATCACCGCCGATTTTCTGAGCTGTCAGTTCGATATTGGGGAACTTTTCTTTAGCCCTGGCAATCAACTTATCATCAATGGAACGGTTCCAGTACCATAATGTAAGCGTTACCTTTTTGTTGTTCGCTGAATCGTCCTGTCCGGGCCAGATGGAGCATCCGCTTATGAGCAGGACGCAGACCATCAGTATGGCTGTCCAGCATGTTCTTTTCCGGCGGATCATGTGTATTACCCCCTCATCGTTAAGTTCGAGGCATGAAGTGCTTTGTACTACAACATTAGTGTATGAGCAGTTTATTAAGTCATACCCAATATTCCTGAAATGAAACACATATTTGTGTCCATTGCGTAACATAAATTGGGTAGTTACTTTAAAAATAAAAGTTACTTGACACAATATAATTTTTATTCTAAACTAACTTACATAAAGTAACTAATGATGATGAGAATAATATAGATACGTACTATATAACATCTGAGTGATCCATTTTCGCTCTGGATGCGAATCAATCAACAGACAGTGGCCTAAACAGGAGGAACGACAATGATCAATTCACATATTATTCAACTGCTTGCCCCCAAAATTCAGACTTTTCCGAGTGGAAAAGAGTTTATATACCTGGTGGGACCGATCAAGCTTCCGGTTAACCTGGATGGGGAGACCAAGACATTTCAGTGGTATAGCTGGATGAAATCGGACAAAGCGATGGAGAGCGGCGAGTTAATTGAATCTCTCGCTGCTACTGAACTGGCAGAGCGCCAACAATCCAGTGTTCTGGTATATGGTGACTTTGCCGAAGCGCAAGAAGCATTAATTCGGATGCACAGCATCTGTCATACAGGCGATATCTTTGGCAGCAAACGCTGTGATTGCGGTTTTCAGTTGGAGCAATCCATGAAGATGATCGCCGCTCACGGAGCAGGTGCCCTGTTCTATCTTGCGAACCATGAAGGCCGTGGTATCGGTCTGTTCAGCAAAGCGATGGCGTACATTTTGCAAGAAGAGGGTCTGGATACGGTAGATGCGAACTTGCAGCTTGGATTCACGGACGACGCTCGTAATTATGACGATGCGATTGCTGTGTTACGTGCGCTTCGTTCCGCACCCGTTACATTGATCACCAACAATCCACGGAAGCTGGCTGCCTTGCAGGAAGCGGGATTGAATGTTGGTGGACGTGTCCCACTGTGGGGCGATCGCTCTGCGTTCAACGAGAAATATCTGCAGACCAAAGTGAACCGTTCCGGTCACTTGGCAGAAAATGATGGCTGGGCTGGGGCAGATACGCTGCTTCCGCATGCACAGGCTTAATGATAATTCATTAAAGGGCACGATTAACTGGGAGCCGTTGTTGTACTCTCCATTAAGGAGAAATACAGCAACGGCTTTTTGGTGCGATCTTGATAGCCGGCAAGCAACCAGATTTCCTGATTTACGGAATGGCTTGCCGTTCTCACTGGACGGATTATACAATATAGGCATCTGATGAATGCGGGAGGAACGAAGGTGCCATTTGAGGGACAACGTATATTGCCAGCTGCGAAGAGCATGAAGCAGTTTGAAGCGATGATTGAAGGCCCTTATACCTATGGGGTGATGCTGGAAACCCATATTGCACAGCTTCAGAGTGTGATGGACGAGGCGAAGCGGTATGACAAGAAAATACTTTTGCATGCAGATCTGATACAGGGATTGAAGAATGATGAGTATGCGGCAGAGTATCTGTGTCAGCACATTCGTCCGGCAGGACTGATCTCTACACGTGCAAGTGTCATTCAGAAAGCGAAGCAGAAAGGGATTACAGCTATTCAGCGTATTTTTCTGCTGGACACCCACGCCCTGGAGAAAAGTTATCTGTTACTGGCCAAAACTCAACCGGATTATATTGAAGTATTACCTGGTGTCATTCCGCATATTATTGCGGAAGTGTCTGTGCGTACCGGTATCCCTATTATTGCAGGGGGATTGATTCGATCACCGGAAGAGGTTGAACTTGCGCTTGGTGTTGGAGCTACGGCGGTGACCACATCCAATGCAGATCTGATTCGACACTTTGAGAAATCGCTTACACCCTAAAAAGAACCCACAACAGGAGGTTATCTGTATGGAAAAGTATATATTGGCTCTGGATCAGGGAACGACAAGCTCCCGAGCTATTCTGTTTAATCGGGGCGGAGAGATCGTGCACATTGCACAGCAGGAATTCCCTCAGTATTTCCCCAAGCCGGGCTGGGTGGAGCAGAATGCCAACGAAATCTGGAGTTCCATTCTTGCCGTGATGGCTTCATGTCTGGCAGAGAGCGGCATCAAACCGGTCCAGATTGCGGGAATTGGAATTACCAATCAGCGGGAGACTGTGGTGGTATGGGACAAAGTAACAGGCAGACCGATCTATAATGCAGTGGTATGGCAGTCCAGACAGACTGCAGATATCTGTGAAGAATTGAAGATGCAAGGTCTGGGGGACCTTTTCCGCAGCAAAACAGGATTACTGATCGATCCCTATTTCTCGGGAACGAAGGTCAAATGGATCCTGGATCATGTCCCTGGCGCCCGGGAGCGGGCAGAGAAGGGGGAATTACTGTTTGGCACGATTGATAGCTGGCTGATCTGGAAACTAAGCGGGGGGACACATGTCACGGATATATCCAATGCCTCACGTACCCTGATGTACAACATCTATGATCTGCAATGGGATGACGAATTGTTGGAGATCCTCGACATTCCTAAGGCCATGCTGCCAGAAGTGCGAGGTTCATCCGAGGTATATGCACATACGACAGACTATCATTTCTTCGGTCATCGGGTTCCGATTGCTGGAGCGGCAGGAGATCAGCAGGCAGCGATGTTTGGTCAGGGATGTTACACCAAGGGCAGTATGAAAAATACATATGGTACCGGATGTTTCATGCTCATGAATACGGGAGAGAACCCGGTACAATCCGATCACGGACTGATTACAACCATAGCCTGGGGGATGAATGGCAAGGTTGAATATGCGCTTGAAGGCAGTATTTTTGTTGCTGGTTCAGCGGTTCAGTGGCTGCGTGACGGATTAAGGATGCTTCGATCATCCAAAGACAGTGAGGACTACGCCTCGCGCGTGCCTTCAACGGACGGCGTATATATGGTACCTGCTTTTGTGGGGCTGGGCAGTCCGTATTGGGATAGCGAGGTTAAGGGTGCGGTGTTTGGCCTGACCCGAGGCACGACGAAGGAACACTTCATCCGTGCTACGCTTGAAGCGTTGGCGTATCAGACCAAAGATGTACTGGAGGCCATGGAATCCGACTCGGGTATCTCCGTACATGCTTTGCGTGTGGATGGGGGAGCGGCAGCGAATGATTTTCTCATGCAATTCCAGAGTGATATTCTGGGCATTCCTGTCGAACGCCCAACGGTGAATGAAACGACGGCATTGGGTGCGGCTTATCTGGCAGGATTGGCGGTTGGGTATTGGACGAGTGCGGATGAATTGACCGATCATGAAAATACGGAGCGTGTCTTCCAGCCTGTTATGGCGGAGCATCAGCGGACAGAACTGTATGCAGGCTGGAAGCGAGCAGTGAAAGCGGCGATGGCTTTTAAATAAAAAGAAATAAAATATACCTCATTGTGGGTATTTGTACTTTTTAACTAAACATATGTTATAAATGATATTTACTGGTGGAAAATGATGCATGATTTACAGGGTTATTCTTCCTGGAGATGCCGAAACGTAAACCCACTATAAGGAAAAAATCAAGGTTAGTGGATTCATTTGAAATTCCATCCTTTGGCAGAACAGGTTTTTGAATATTTTTTGAATAATGTGTCATTTCAGGACTTCACGCCGTGAAAAATCTGTGATAGGATAAAGGCACAAGTTAAAAAATGATGTCTGGAGATCGGGAGGGACCACGTGCCGCTCAGCAATTGCTGAGCGAATGACGTGGTCCTTTTTTTGTTTTTTTACGGAAACATTAAGGAAATCAATGGGAGGTTCAGGAATGACAGAAACGTTCTCTTCAGCACACCGGACCGAATATTTGCGAGGCATGGCGAATGCACATTTTGACATATTAATTATTGGCGGTGGGATTACAGGTGCAGGGATTGCATTGGATGCAGTTTCACGCGGATTGAAGACAGCACTTGTAGAAATGCAGGATTTTGCAGCGGGTACATCCAGTCGTTCGACCAAACTGGTCCATGGCGGATTGCGATATTTGAAACAATATGAAGTGAAGATGGTTGCTGAGGTAGGACGGGAGCGGGCTATCGTTTATGAAAATGGGCCACATGTGACAACACCGGAACCGATGTTGTTACCGATCTACACGGCAGGTACGTTCGGCCGATTCAGCACATCCATTGGACTGATGGTGTATGATCGGCTCGCCGGGGTGAAGCGCAGTGAACGACGCCAAATGTTGAATGCTGGAGCGGTGTCAGATTGTGAACCTTTATTGCGCAAACAGGGGTTATTAGGTGGTGGACTCTATGTGGAGTACCGGACTGACGATGCCCGCCTCACCATTGAAGTGTTGAAAGAAGCTGTTAAACGCGGGGCACAGGCAGTGAACTATGTCAAGGCGACGGGTTTTCTGAAGGAGGATGGCCAAATTACAGGTATTCAGGCCATCGATCAGATCAATGGGCAGAATTATACGCTGAAAGCAAGCAAGGTGATCAACGCTTCCGGTCCATGGGTGGACGGTCTGCGGGAATTGGATGGCTCGCGCCAGGGGAAAACGCTGCAGATGACCAAAGGCATTCATCTGGTCTTTGATGGTGAACGATTCCCATTGAGGCAGGCAGTCTATTTTGATACACCAGATGGTCGAATGGTGTTTGCTGTCCCACGTGATGGCAAAACCTATGTCGGAACAACCGACACCGTATATCAGGACGATCCTGCACACCCGCAAATCTCCGAATCGGATCGAGATTATGTAATTGATGCAATCAATGGCATGTTTCCAGATGTACACATTGGTATCGAAGACGTGGAATCCGGATGGGCGGGTGTGCGTCCACTTATTCATGAGGAAGGCAAGAATCCCTCCGAAATCTCACGTAAAGATGAAGTCTGGGTCTCTGATTCCAATCTGATTACGATTGCCGGGGGCAAATTGACCGGATACCGTAAAATGGCCGAGATGGTCGTTGATCTGGTCGCACGCCAGATGGAGCAGGAGAGTGGACATAACATAGGCCCATGCGTAACGAAGAAGATGCCCATCTCCGGCGGTGACGTAGGCGGTTCGGCTGGATTTGTATCGTATGCGGAGCGCAAGATCAAGGATGGTGTCGCTTTGGGGCTTACTCGGCCTGCCGCAGAGCGGCTGGTTCGCACGTATGGTTCCAATGTAAAAGCACTGTATGAGCGAATGCCTGATCCCCGCACCAAGGCTGAGCTCCATGGCATGCCACAGGAGCTACTGTTGATGCTGCGTTACGCGATTGATGAAGAGATGGCTGTAACCCCGTCTGACTTTTTGGTACGAAGAACAGGTCATTTATTCTTCCGCATTGATGAAGTACGTCGCTATAAAACAGCGGTTATCTCGTATATGGCCGATTGTTTGAACTGGTCGGAAGAGCAAACGTTCAAGCACACACAGGAACTGAATCAGCTGTTGCTGGAAGCATCCGGCAAAATCTAAGGCAGGATTTCAAGGCCGAGAGTCGAATGGAACATGTAAGCGTGTAACATAGAGAGGGGATTACATCCATGACATTACAGATCGGAATCATTGGAACAGGCTGGTTCAGTAAGGTGCACGCGGATATTCTCGCACGAATGGAAGGTGTTCGTGTCGCGAGTGTCTGTGGAACAACGTTGGAAAAGGCAGAGGCCATGGCCTCCGTCTATGATGCTGTTGGTTACGGGGAACTTGAACATATGCTGGATGGTGAGAAGTTGGATGCGGTATATATCTGTGTGCCTCCGATGTCTCATGGATCGATAGAGTCCGAATTAATCCGCCGGGGTATTCCATTCCTGGTGGAGAAACCATTGAGCACCGGAATGGACGTGCCACGTCAGGTGTTGGATCAGGTGCAGAAGAGCGGATTGTTAACCTCTGTCGGATACCATTTCCGTTATCAGGAGGCTGCTCAAGTAATGCAACAAGCGATGAAAGAACAGACTGTTGGCATGGCTCTTGGCCGCTGGATGGGCGGAATGCCAGGGGTTGCCTGGTGGCGGCGTCAGGATGGTTCTGGAGGACAATTCGTAGAGCAAACTACACATATTGTAGACTTGCTTCGGTATTGTGCAGGAGAAGTTACAGAGGTATATGCTGTAGCAGCTCAGCGAAGCATGCATGAGAAACATGAAAATGTCAGCGTTGCTGATGTGGCGAATGTGACGCTCAAGCTGGAAAGTGGAGCGATTGCAAGCATCGCCAATACCTGTCTGTTGCCAGACGGAGAGGGCGGCGCAGGACTCCAATTCTACACGGATGCAGGTGTGTGGGACTGGACACCGGAACGTTTGCTTCTGCCAAGTGCCGCAACAAATGCGATGGCAGGACTTGAGATTTCGGCAGGACCTAATCCATACGAGCGTGAGAATGAAGCGTTCATTCATGCCCTTCGTACCGGGGACCGTTCACGAATCCTGTCCGATTATGCGGATGCCTGCCGTACACAGGAGATTACGACGGCGGCGTTGGCATCGGCTGATTCCGGTCTGCCTGTCAAGCTTCAGCCCTCAAAGCATCTCTCTCATTAATCAAGGTTGAACGTAATCTAAATACGCCTGAATCGGAAACTGATCGGCAGATCAGCCTGATTCAGGCGTATTTGTGTCGAGCGGACATGAATGGATCGGCATTCAAATTACTCGGATTTCTGCTGTTTCAACCAGTCGGAAGACCAGCTGTAGATCTGATCAATGACAGGTTCAATCGCTCTGCCTTTGGGTGTTAATTCATACTCTACACGAGGAGGAATCTCCGGAAACATGTGCCGGGTTACAATGCCTTCCGTCTCCATTTCCTTCAATCTCTCCGATAAAAGTCGTCCACTGATCGCCATCTCTGCTTCAAGCTCCGTGAACCGTTTGGGTCCGGACAACAGTTGGTACATGATCAACAGAACCCATTTCTTGCCTATAATGTCTATCGCCTGAGTAATCATACAGGGACTTGGTGCTTTTACTTTTCTCAGTTTCAACGTATTCACCTCGCTTCATGATCATTTTCTTCACAGTTGTATATGAAAGGACATGGTTTCTGCCACTTTTGGAATGGTAGAACATTCAAGTAAATGAGGGTTACTACAAAATATACTGTAACATACCTTTTGTATGTATTATACATCATATGGTGAGAAATTACTTGAAGAAATTATATTATTATTATATACTAACTTCATAAAAGTAAGTTGGTGATAA
The DNA here is from genome assembly GCF_037974355.1 of Paenibacillus sp. FSL R5-0517. Taxonomy (NCBI): domain Bacteria; kingdom Bacillati; phylum Bacillota; class Bacilli; order Caryophanales; family Paenibacillaceae; genus Paenibacillus; species Paenibacillus sp. FSL R5-0517. Next base: position 6,468,640 of record NZ_CP150235.1, on the reverse strand, counting down.
ATAATACGTATAATATGAACGCGTACTATTTTGAAAATGGAACTGGGCTGAACGCTTGAAAACAGAGTGACCCTTTGGGAACTTTTACATAGATTTTTTTTACAATGTACAGCAAAAATATTCATTACATAGTAGGAACATATAATTTGTCACAGGAGGATCTACATATGAACAAAATTTTGGGTTATATTTTTCTGGTTGTGCTTGCGGGTGTGTTCGTCATGACGGGGTTTAATAAAATTACTGGAGCAGACATGATGGTTCAGACATTCGAGAGTTTCTCTTATCCAACATGGACCATGTATCTGCTTGGCGCTGCCGAGTTGCTTAGTGCAGTCGGACTGCTGATTCCACGGACTCGTATCCTGGCTTCAGGCATACTGACATTCATTCTGATTGGAGCCGTGGGAAGCCATCTGATCTATGCACAATATGCTGCGGTCCCATTCCCGGCTGTGTTGTTGGTAGCTAACATTATTGTCCTGATTGTGGGCATGCGCAGATTGGAAGCGGAAGAAGAAGGCCAGATGGATGCGATTCAGGCATAATTGAGAGACAGCAAGAAGATGACCACTGCCAATAAGCGGTGGTCATCTTTTTATGTAAGACTTCGTTTGGCACGTGTGATAATTCGCAGTGTATGTTTGGTATCGGACTGCTGAATCCAAGTGTCACAGACCTGCCGGACCCACTCGGGATTTGTTTTGCCGGCATCGTTCAGCCAGTTGCTTACCGAATCCTGTACATACTTATGAGCATCCGATTTCACCGCGTCAAGCAAGGGAAGGGCCATAGCCGGGTTTTCTTTTAACTCCGGAATATGTTTGGCCCATACGCCACGAGGTCTGATGCATTCTATGGCAAACCGACGGATCAGTGGATCAGGGTCAACGCTCCATGGGATCAAATCGTGCAAAGCGGAGGATAAATCGGCAGAGATGGGCTCCCGTACCGCCATCCAGGCAATTTCCCTTACACCAAAGTGATGATCTGCGGCAAAGGGCCGAATACGCTCCAACTTTTCAGTCAGGTTGAGCCGGGAATCCAACCCAATGATATAAGCCGCCCAGCAGCGAATACTGTCTGAACGATGTTCTGCAATGGAACGAAAGAGATTGGTATGTTCATTCATGGTTAGACGATTCAACAGATTAAGCCATTGCATACCAATGGCCGGAATGATTTTCATAATCCGATGCTCATTCATCTGTTTTAATTGCTCCATAATTTCTATCGTTTCAGCATCCATTCCCCATTCATGGGTAACCTTCTGAAAAAGAAAAACATGATCTACTGCCAGCCATTCGGTCAGATTGACCGATTCGATCTGTCCTGCTTGTAGTCCATTGCGGATGTGCTCTGGGATTTCCGCTGCTTTACGGGCGCCTTTGCGAAGAAGAACGTCCTCAGGGATAAACAGATCTGACTTAGCATCCAACGGTATACGCCTCCTTGGTTGTATAGACTCATGCGTTATACAATACAACTTACCGGAGAAAAGGGATGTAAGGCATCTTACAACTGTGCAGTGATTTTTCGAAGGGTAGCGATTTCGTCACGATGAAGGGAGACTGATTTGAATCCGGTACGTATACGGCCTGCTCTTGCTAACTCTTGCATGGCGACGGTGACCGATTCCCGTGTGACTCCCGCCATCCAGGCAATCTCCTGATGGGTAAGTGCCAGTTGAATCTTGCAGAACTCCTCTTCTTCGATGCATCCCATCTGTTCAGCCAGCCGGAAGAGATTATGTATCACCTTTTCGTGCAGGTTACCGAGTGCAAGCGTCTGTGTCAACTCGCTCATTCGCTTGATCCGTTCACTTAGTATGTTCATCAGTCTCATCATAAATTCCGGATGCCCAATCAGAAACTGTTCAAAACGCGGTTTGTTCATCAGGCAAATATCACATTCCTCCATCGTTTCGATATAAACGGCACGTGTTCCGAGTGAGATTCCATTCATCTCTCCAAACACGTTACCTTCCGTCAACATATCAAGCGTGAACTGCTTGCCCTCCGGGCTCAATGTATATAAACGAACCTTTCCCCGTTTTACAAAATAGAAACCTTCCGTAAATGTAGCCGGTGTCTGGATCTGACTGTCTTTAGGTAAGGTCGTGATAGAAGTCATCCCATCCATTTCAATCAGGTCGGCCTCGGACAAGGAGGACAGCAGGTCGAATTGTGATAAATACAGAATTTTATCCATAGCATTCCTTCCCATAACATTATGAAAATAAAAAAAGAAGAACCCACGAAAAACAACGGGTTCTCTTGCAGCGGGACTTCCGGCATCGGAAGGTCTTCTGACTATAAATGATCGAATGCCATTTTAATTATAGTAACTTTTTTAATTGAGAGACGCGTCCTTGGCTGATGCCAAGCTTTTCCGCAATTTGCTGTTGAGCCAAACCTGGATTCTGTTCAACAATTTCTTTCATTTGTTGCAGCATGCGTGCCGTTTTCGGCCGCAAATCCGGATATTCTTGGTTGTCAGCTGTGGTCCCTTCTTCCCTAGCGGGAGATGAGACAGGGGCGGATTTGGAAGCAGGACGCTCCACGGGTGCAGGAGCCTGTTTGTTCTGAGGTACGAACCAGTCGGGAGAGTCATCCGGGTGTTTTAATTGAATTGCACAAGTCCGGCAGATGAATTGTTCTTTGAAATACATTTCCGTATCTACATCACCGCAAAAAATACATAATGTTGATTTGTACTTTCTCAAAATCAACTCTTTCCCTTCAATGAAAAACTCAAGCGGATCGCCGATATGGATTTCCATCGTATCCCGCATTTCTTTGGGAAGGACAATTCGTCCAAGACGGTCCAGAGATCTCTTCATTCCGGTTCTTTTCATCGCATCTCCCCCGCAATATTCACAATTAAAACCTGTCCTTATTGTAAGGAAGAAAGGGCTTTAATACAACAATAATATTTCAAAAAAGTGGGATAATTCCATCTATTATGGGAAAATAAGTTTGGAAAGGATCGGTGCAACGGCTAAAGTGAATAATGCGGCGAGCACCATGGAGATGCTGGAGATGGTACCTGTCAGGGAACTCAGTTCAAACGCTTTGGATGTTCCTGTGCCATGGGCACCGGTTCCAAACAGTGTGCCTCGTGCAATCTCACCGTCAATGCGCAGCATTTTAACAATAGAAGGTCCCATAATCACCCCGAGCAGGCCGGTCATAATAACGAAAACAGCTGTCACCGCAGGAATGCCGCCGATTGTAGCGGAGACGTTCATGGCAATTGGGGTGGTGATAGAACGTGGGATCAAGCTATGGATCAGTCCTGAATCCAGTTGCAGCCATTTGGCAAGCAGGGCAGAAGACAGCACGGCAACCACCGATCCGGTCATGACACTGAAGACAATCTCGGAGATATGTTTTTTGAGTACATGGAAAAAAGTATAAAGCGGTACAGCAAAAGCCACGGTGGCCGGTTGAAGCAACAGACTCAGCCATTTGCCACCACTGCTATACGTGGTATAATCCGTTCCGGTTGCGAGCAATACGCCAACGACAAGAAGCGGCGTAATGAGCAACGGAGACAGATACACTTTTGGCAGGTTGCGATACATTCGTTTGGCTACCGCATAGATCCCGACGGTTAACAACAGGCAGAGGAATCCAATCATCCAATGTGACGCTCCTTTCGTTTCGCAATTCGTGTAGCAACGAGTCCTGTGCAGGACATGACCAGGAAAGTGCTAAGTAGTACGATGAATAAAATCTGCAATCCGTCATGCTCCAGCATGGGCATATAGTTCATGATGCCAACGGCTGACGGGATGAAAAATAACAGTAGTTCTCCGAGCAGCCATGCAGCTCCAACTTCAATCCAGCGCAGCTTCACGACACGAGTCTGAAGCAGAATGAATAGCACGACCATACCGAGAATCGAACCCGGTACAGGAAGATGGAGAGTACGGGCCAGCAGGTCCATAAGCAGTGAAAAAACCATTAAGAGCGCAACCTGTGCAATACCAAGGCCCCATTTTTTCACTTCAATCCCTCCTTGTATCATCAACGTAATCGTTTAATTTTTTTTTGAAAATGTTTCATTTGATATCATAAATTTTACATGGCATTCTTTCATGAGTAAAATGCATATTAAGAATGTTTACTATTCCATTTGTCTATGAGAGGTGGAGATCAACGGATGGATATCCGCCATTTGCAATATTTTCTGGAAGTTGCCCGACAACAAAGCTTCACCAAAGCCGCTGAAGTGCTGTATATCACCCAGCCTACCATCAGCAAGACGGTCAAGAGTCTTGAAGAGGAATTGGGGATCACGCTACTGGACCGTTATGGAAAAAAGGTGGAATTAACCGATGCAGGCCATGTGTTTTTCCGCCAGGCGCTTGAGATTGAAAAATCATTCCGCAATCTGTCATCCGAACTGGACGACTTGATGAATCTGAAGAAAGGTCACCTGCGGATTGGCCTGCCGCCGATGGTGGGGTCCAGCTTTTTCCCCATGATCATTGGTGAATTCCACAAAGCCTACCCGCAGGTGACCATTCAGCTATTTGAGGATGGTGCCAAAAAAGTGGAGGCCGATGTGATTAGCGGTGCACTGGATATTGGTGTTGCCGTTCTGCCAACCGTGGACGAACTGTTGGATCATTTTGTTTTTGTGAAAGAGAAATTGAATCTGCTTGTACACCCTTCACATCCACTTGCGGGTAAAGATTCGGTTGCGCTGCATGAACTCGAAAACGACGCCTTTGTGCTGTTTCGGGAGGATTTTGCATTGCATGATCGGATTATTGTGGCCTGCCAGCATGCGGGGTTCCAGCCGAGGGTGGTGTATGAGAGCTCTCAGTGGGATCTGCTCAGCGCAATGGTTGCCGCCAATCTGGGTGTAGCCTTACTGCCGGAAACGATCTGTCGTGAGGTGGACCACATGCGCGTGCGCATTATACCCGTGGTGGAACCGGTGATTCCATGGCAGCTCGGCATGATCTGGCGGAAGGACCGTTATCTGTCTTTTGCCACGAGAGAATGGATCGGATTCACACAGTCGATGCTGGGTGAGTAAGGGAGCGATCGGAAGGTATTCTGTCGTTGTAGTGCCCAGTGTAAATACTCTTTTGTTGAATCAGGATCGTTGTTACAATGGAAGCATAATTATGGTGGAGGTGTACGAACATGAAACTGCGGGTATCCGCTGTACAATACCAATTGCACACAATCAGCTCGTTTGAGCAGTTCGCCGCTCAGGCGGAGCATTATATACGGACAGCGAATGAATACGGGACCGAATTTGTGCTGTTCCCAGAATTTTTTACAACGCAACTAATGTCCATTGGAGACGAACAAGGTAATGCATTGACCATTGAGGATCTGCCGAACTTTACGGAGCAATATGAACAACTGTTCACCTCACTTGCTGCCAAGTACGGTATGCATGTTATCGGGGGAACCCACGTCATTCGCCGTGAGGGAAAGCTGTATAATACAGCTCACCTGTTCTACCCGGATGGTCGCATCGCACGCCAGGACAAGATTCACATAACGCCAACTGAAGTGCAGGAATGGAATATGGCTCCCGGAGATGGACTTGAGGTGTTCGACACCAATAAAGGTCGTATTGCCATGCTGACCTGTTACGATATTGAGTTCCCGGAAATTGTACGCATGGCCAAAGCCAAAGGTGCTGACGTGATTTTCTGTCCTTCCTGTACGGACGATCGTCATGGATTCTACCGTGTGCGTTATACGAGTCATGCCCGCGCGGTGGAGAATCAGGTATATGTGGTGTTAACCGGAACGGTGGGTAACTTGCCGACGGTTGACTTCATGCGTGCCAACTATGGACAAGCCGCAATAATTACGCCGAATGATATCCCATTCCCGCCACGTGGCATTCTGGCGGAGGGTGAGATTAACAACGATATGATTGTGACCGCTGATCTGGATCTGGACTTGTTATATGAAGTGCGGGAACGTGGATCGGTAACGACCTGGCGTGACCGCCGTACTGATCTGTATACCGATTGGGAATAGACAATTCCATTTATTAATGAACAAGACATCGGAACATGTATCAGAATTCATTTGTCAGTGGAAAGGGGCGATCCGGCAACATGTATACGAAAGAAATGCTGATCACCGACCCGGAGCGGAAGGGTAAAAGGGTAAAAGCGGTCGTCCGCAATTACGTTGTAGCCGACTTTGAGGAACTTATTCGTATTCAGGCGGAAAGTTTCCCTCCTCCTTATCCGGAAGAGCTGCTCTGGAGTCACGAGCAGCTCAACAGTCATGTGCAGCATTACCCGGAAGGGGCCATCTGCATTGAAGTGGATGGAGAATTGGCTGGATCGATGACCTCGCTGCGGATGCAGTGGGACCCTGCACATCCAGCGAGTCATACCTGGGCCGAAGTCACAGATGACGGCTATATTCGTAACCACCAGTCGGATGGCAACACGCTGTATATTGTTGATCTCTGTGTTCGTCCGAAGTATCGCAAGTGGGGACTGGCTCAGTTGATGATGCAGGCGATGTACCACCTGGTGATTGCACAGGGTATAGATCGGTTACTGGGTGCAGGCAGAATGCCAGGTTATCATCTGGTTGCAGATCAACTGTCTGCACAGGAATATCTGGATCAAGTGGCCGCGGGAGAGAAGCATGACCCGGTGATATCGTTCCTGCTGCGTTGTGGCCGCATGCCAGTTGGCGTGACCGCAGACTATCTGGATGACGAGGAGTCCTGCAATTATGCTGCCCTGATGGAGTGGCGAAATCCATTTCGATAAGATTTGCTCACCGTTACAGATCAAACCCAATTTTGAACGAGTTATATACACGAATGATTAAACTATACATTCTTATCAAGGAGGCATTTATCCATGGAATTCACGCGTATTACATCCATTAACGATCCATTGTTTGCCCAAATGCACAAGCTGATGCAGGAGATCTTCCCAAGGGAAGAAGTGTTGGACTTCCCGCTCTGGGCAGAGCCATTGGAAGATCCAGGTATTCGGGTATTCGTGGCTGTGCACGAGGGACAAGTCGTTGGCGCGACAGAGTACCGTTACTACGAGGATTGGAATGTGGCGATGACGGACTTTACGATTATTGGGCGTGAAGGTCTGGGTATCGGCAGTTTCCTGGCGAATCACCGCAAGCGTGATCTGCAGAAGCTCGCGGCAGCCAACGGGAAGGAATTGTTCGGCATGTTTGCCGAAATCTATAACCCATATCTGAGTCAGGATCACGAATTTGGCGGGATCAAGCCGATGGACCCGTATGTACGCCGCGAAGTATTGTCGCATCTGGGATACCAGCGTCTGGATTTCCCGTACGTTCATCCATCCTGGCAAGGGGATGGGGAAGCGGTTGGCGGATTGGATCTGTGCTTTATGCCAAGCGATGAGTCCCTCGGTGAACTGCCAGCCAGTCTGGTGGCTGATTTCCTGAATCGGTATTATGCGGTGCTACCGAACAAACCACAGGAGTGGCTTGCCATGGTAGAGCAATTGACTGCTCGTAAGTCGGTTGCATTACTGCCGTTGTAATGAGTTGAAAGACCCGAGCCTGGACTAACAGGGTTCGGGTCTTTTTGGTTTATTTTTCAGAACGAACGAGATCCTCTTTTTATTTATGTGGGATATGTTACCATTAATATGGAAGATATATGTTTATTTTCATTTTTATTTAAGGAGGGGATTAGATGAGTAAAAGCAGAATCTTGTTCATATCGATGTTCGCTTTATTTTTAACAGCCTGCACTTCAAGTGACGATGCTTCACTACCAGATGTACAGCAGAGGGAACGCAAGGACGCCATAGATACCGAACAAGTTCAGAAGGAAAACGAACTGCTGAGGGAGCAGGTGCGGAACAACCAGAAGGAAAAAGATGAAAAAAAGGCAAAAGAGCAGGAAGAAGTAGAAAGTTTAAGAGAAACGCTGAACATTACGTTTAAATTAATGGCAGCGATGCAATCTAAAGATTATGCATATCTTGAATCGGTGTCTTCTCCGAACATAGAAATATCGCAGCAGAGCAATATCATTATTTCGAAACGGGATCAGGTAGATTACGAAGTACCTTTTCTGCAAAACGTTAGCCTGAATAATCTGGAGTATCGCGGATTTAATCCGCTGGATTCAGATCGGCTCATTTTACATATGGCTACTGTATGGTCTGATGGAAACGGTGCATTGGATCTCTATTTCATTCGTTCCGAGGAAGGCAACTGGCTCTTTGATGGTCTGCTCACGAATGGATAGGCAACCAGTCTGGCTCCGTACAGATAAATAGCGACCATTCCGTCTATGTAAGAGAGGAAGGTCGCCGCATGGATGAGTTCGAGTAAAAAAATTCAACTATTGTGTAGTCTTTCGATCCGGAAGCTGGCTCAAATAACTGTTGGACAAGTGTGCAAGATCCAATGCTCGATCATACTGTTCCTTGGTTATAAACCGTGAAGAAGAAACCTCATTGTTACTGGATGTAAAGATTGCTGGAGGTACCTTGCCCGCCGAAATCTGCGGCGTCTCTTCCGAAGGAACAGCCTTCTGCTCTTGCCCGGTATCCTGTCTGCCCGCATCAGCTAGGGAATAATGCGTTCCGTCCCCGTATCCTTTTGCGGGTATGAAGAGAGAAGCATCGTTTAGAACCGACCCGGAAGGAAGGTAATATCGTTCGGGTAGAAGATTTCCGCCTTCACGCAACAAATCCTGTCCGAAGTGTAATTGGTCCTCCAATGATACGCCGGTGAGTCCCGCAATCGTTGGCAGAATGTCCACCTGACCTCCGATCTGTTCCAGCTGAACACCCGCGGTTACGCCAGGGGCCGAGATCATGAGCGGAATATTAATCATATCTGCTGATGTGTACTCCCGACCATACAACTCTTTCATGATGACTCTGTCTTGCTTATCCAGTGAATAGATGGGGAGACCCAGATGATCCCCATACAGGACGAGCAGGCTGTTTTCCCATAATCCCCGTTCCTTCAGTCCAGCAATCAACTGTCCAATCGCCTGATCGGCATAGTGCTGCGATATCAGATAATCGCCGGGCAACGTATCCTTGTAACGCTCAGGCAGCGTCAGCTTCACCTTGTTTTCGGGCAAAGTGTACGGGTGGTGGGCTGACATGGAGATGATATGGGCATAGAAGGGATCACCGGAAGACTGCATGGACTCCAGCTTATCCAGTGTTTTGGAATATAGCACTTCATCCGAGGCCGAGAAGGCGATAGAATCCTGTGTGCCGAAATAATCAATATCATAATACTGGTCGAATCCAAGTGCCTTGTATAACTGATCCCGATTCCAGAATCGGACATCATTTGTATGGAATGTGGCTGTCTGATATCCGTTCGCCGCCATTAGCTTGGGTAGACTCGGCAGAGCCTTATCTGCGTATACAGTCGTTGCTGCCCCGTTCGGTGGGGTGTAGAACGAAGTATTCACAACGAATTCGGCATCGGATGTATTTCCCTGTCCCACTTGCTGATAAAAGTTCGGAAAATACAGGCTCTGTCTAGCCAATTCATTCAGGTTGGGCGTGATCTCCTGTCCATCCACCTCTAATCCAATCAGAAAGTTCTGAAACGATTCCATCTGGAGCATGATCACGTTGCGTCCGCTCGCTGCACCCTGCTTCACAATCGCAGGAAGTGGAGTCGTTTGCTTCAGTTGGTCGATGGCAGCCTGATCAATGTGAGCAACGGGCACAAGTTCATCAGGTCGATCCAGGATGGTATATGCCTCGTAACCGAGGATGCCCATCTGTTCTGCTTGTGTAAGCTCACTCATGCTGGCCCGATTGGGATAGATGTTAAGCATGCATAGGATCAAGGACAGGGTCAGAATGACCGAAGCAACCCGTCTTCTGGCGCGTCGTTCAAGTGGTATGCGATTCGGGCGTTCTGTACTCCCGAGCTTGATCCGACGACGAACGAGTATTCCCCCAATGATCAGAACGTCTGCAAAAATAAACAAATAATAGGGGTCCAGCAAAGAGAACATGCTGCTCTTGACCGAAGTCACCTGATTCACCTGTGCCAGCGCGTGATAGTTAACGATTACACCGTAATATTTGTAGTACATGATGGCTGCAAAGAAAATGCCTGAGAGCAGCAAATTCATGGCAAGGTACATCCACATCCGCCGCTTGGCAGCAAACCACTCAATTAGACAGAAGCCGATCCAGATGAGCGGCAATTCGGTCAGCAGAGGTTTCCAGACAGGGATGTCATCGAAGATAACGATCCAGGCCAGTGAGCTTTTGATCATCATGATGATGGTAAAGAATATAAAAGGTCCGCTTAGAAATCGGGTGAGTGAACTGCGTGACAAGGTACCGCCTTCCCTTCCGAAGTTTCATTTAACAAGTATTATCCTATCTCAGCATGGCTGTGTCAAAAATGAAAGCCTTCAAAATGGACGGCAAAAAACCTCTTCCAAGCAGGAAGAGGTGTGAAAAAACGTGGGTTACGCGATAAAAGCCAGATGCGGCTCAATCCGTTATTCAATAGTGTACGTTGTGACGTAAGAAGGTCTGGGGAACATGGTGGGCTTCTGTGCAGTCAGCCCTTCGCTTGTACTGCGGTTTCGGTGAGCGTGACTATAGGCTTGGGATTCCTGCCAGCCTTTGAAATGTTCCTCGGACTGCCACAGTGTAAGTACAACATACGTATCATCCTTGAGAGGACGAAGCACACGAATACCGACAAAACCAGGCTCGTCTTCTACCTTGCGGGCACGGTTCTTGAACCGTTCTTCGAAATCATTACGGCCGTCCTCTGTGACAGGGATATTGTTGAGAACAGCGTAACCTCCGCCAGTCCAGGAGCCTGCGGCATCGAAAGCTTCATATGCGGCTACTTTATCATCAGACTCAATATTCATCAGGCGTTCTGCGGATTCAATCGCCAGACGCACATGCTCTTCGCTTCGCAAAGTGAGATGCGGGTACGCAGCAAGTGCATCCGGAATCGGTGAAGGAACCAAATAGATATACATAGAAGCTGCCTCCTCATTAAGTACATTCTATCTCAAGATAGCATATGAGATTGTGCGAGTCCAATCGGTGGATCAACTGGTTTGAGCACGTCTTTTCATGATAAAGTATAATCACTACAAACAGAACGGGTGATCGTATGACAACAACAATTCGGATATCGGTAAGACCTTTGGTGGAGTATGTGTACCGCAGTGGCAGCATACGTCCGGGGTTCCGGACCAATGCCTCGATGCAGGAGGGGACTCGAATCCACCAACGTGTCCAGAAGGAGTATACCGAAGAGGATCTGAAAGAGATTGTGCTCGAAACTGAGATTCAACACGGGGATCTGACCTATGTGGTGGAAGGGCGCTGTGATGGCCTGATTCGGTTGGAGGGTCAATTGACGGTGGATGAGATCAAATCAACTGCGGGCAATCTGGATGATCTGGGAGAGGGTCTTCCAGTGCACTGGGCACAGGCCATGATGTATGCCTATATGTACGCTGTTCAGCATGATGAACCACGTATGCAAGTGCAGTTGACGTATGTGCATTCGGTAACCCATGAAGAAAGACGGTTTCGCCGAATGGCAGAAAGGCAGGAGCTGGAGCAGTTTGCAGCAGAAGTGATTGCCGGTTATGCGCCATATGCAGAGATGATTGCTGCATATGAAGAAAAGCGTGATATCAGTGTGCGAGAGTTGCCGTTTCCTTTTCGCAAATACCGGGAGGGGCAGCGGAAGTTGGCTGGAGCCGTGTACAAGACGATCCGTGAGGGTCAGGGATTGATGGCCAAAGCACCAACAGGTATTGGCAAAACCATGTCCGTGCTGTTCCCCACGGTCAAAGCGATTGGCGAAGGCGAAGCGAACCGATTGTTCTATCTGACCGCGAGGACGACGACACGGGTGGCGGCAGAAGAAGCTTTTGCCCGGATGCAATCGGAAGGATTGAAGATGCATGTGATCAGTCTGACCGCGAAGGACAAGATCTGTTTCAAGGAAGAGGAAGCTTGTGATACGGGGCAGTGTGGCATGTGCGAAGGATATTATGACCGTATTAATGGAGCCGTGCTGGACATGCTGGAACATGAGACGTTAATGACACGCCCGGTTATTGAGCAGTATGCGCGCAAACATCGGGTGTGTCCGTTTGAATTCTCACTGGATGCGGCGTATGCGGCCGATGCGGTGATCTGCGATTATAACTATATTTTTGATCCGCGGATATCTTTGAAAAGAATGTTGGAGGAGCAGAAACGCAAGACGGTGATACTGGTGGATGAGGCTCATAATCTGGTCGATCGTGGTCGAACGATGTTTTCCGCGGAGCTGGAGAAGGCAGTGTTCCTGGATGTGAAAAGGGAGTTCCAGTCGCTGGACAGCAGTGTGCCTGCTGCCAAAGCTATTGTTGACTACACCGGGGCCATTGATAAGTATCTGATTACCCTTCGCCAAAATGGTGGAGATGAGGGGAAAATCATTCAACAGGAGGCCCCGGAGGAACTGATTGAACGGTTGGAGCCTTTTGTCATGGTTGCGGAGCAATGTCTTGTTGAAGGTGGTTCGGGCAATGCCGAGACGGATCAGCTGCTGCTGGATGCTTACTTCACGGCACAGAATTTTTTGCGTATTGCCAAGCTGTACGATGAACGTTTTATCACATATGCTGAGTGCGTTCGAAGTGAAGTGCGAGTGAAGTTATTCTGTCTCGATCCTTCAGTGTTGCTTCGTCAGACGGCCAAAGGCTTTCGCTCCCTCATTCATTTCTCGGCAACCTTGTCACCTCTTCGCTATTATCGGGATATGCTGGGTGCAGAGGAAGAAGATTATACGTTGCAGATTCCCTCACCCTTTCAGCGTGAACAGCTGGATGTGAGACTCATGCCCTTATCTGTTCGTTATAAAGACCGGGAACAATCCCGGCGCCCCATTGCGGAGATGCTGCAACAGCTGGTAAGTGAATGGCCGCGCAGTAATCTGATGGTGTTCTTCCCGTCGTATCCTTATATGCGCGAGATCTATGACACCTATGCACAGCTTGCAAGTGAAGCGGATACGGTCATACAGAAGCAGGGCATGAACGAACTGGAACGGGAGCAGTTTCTGGATGGATTCCAGCCGAATCCTGAACGAACACGACTGGTGTTTGCCGTTATGGGTGGTGTATTCTCGGAGGGTGTCGATCTGCCGGGAGACCGCTTGAATGGCGTTGTGGTGGTAGGTGCGGGGCTGCCGCAGATTGGTTTGGAGAACAACGTATTACGTGATTATTATGATCGTACAGGACGCAACGGATTTAATTACGCTTATATTTTCCCGGGGATGAACAAGGTGCTGCAGGCGGGTGGACGGCTGATTCGAACGGAAGAAGACAAGGGCGTGTTGGTGCTGGTCGACGATCGTTTTATCCAAGAACCGTACCGTTCCCTGCTGCCCGAGGAGTGGCGGGACTATAAACGAATCTGATATTGCATCTTCAGAGCAGTTCCAATGGAATCAGGCAAATGCGGAACCAAGGAGTTTAACATTTTTTTTCAAATTTCTTCCCTTACATGATTGAAGGGTAGGGTGAAAGGGTTATAACTTGGTTAGCAACGAACGAACAACGGCGATTACCCTATCCGTTCCGCGGTCCGCTTCGAAAGCAATCAAGGAGGTCGGTTATAATGAAGAGAAATCATACCATGATGCAGTTTTTTGAGTGGCACCTGGCTGCAGACGGAGATCATTGGAAGCGACTGGCTGAAATGGCCCCGGAACTGAAAGCCAAAGGTATTGACTCGGTATGGGTACCACCCGTAACCAAGGCAGTGTCAGCAGAAGATACAGGTTATGGTGTATATGATCTGTACGATCTGGGCGAATTTGATCAAAAGGGTACCGTGCGGACCAAATATGGCACCAAGCAGGAACTGGTGGAGGCCATTGCCGAGTGTCAGAAAAACGGAATTGCCGTCTATGTGGATCTGGTCATGAATCACAAGGCCGGAGCAGATGAGACGGAAGTCTTTAAAGTGATTGAGGTTGATCCCAATGATCGGACGAAGGAAATTTCTGAGCCGTTCGAAATTGAAGGCTGGACCAAATTCACATTTCCGGGTCGCGGCGATCAATACTCCTCCTTTAAGTGGAGCTCCGAACACTTCAACGGTACGGACTATGATGCCAAGGGAGAACGGAGCGGTGTATTCCGCATCGCAGGTGAGAACAAGAACTGGAATCAGAATGTCGATGATGAGTTTGGCAACTACGATTATCTGATGTTCGCCAACATAGATTATAACCATCCGGATGTGCGAAGCGAGATGATCGATTGGGGGAAATGGCTGATCGATACCCTCCAGTGTGGTGGGTTCCGGCTGGATGCCATTAAGCATATCAACCACGAATTCATTAAGGAGTTCGCAGCAGAGATGATCCGCAAGCGCGGTCAGGATTTCTACATCGTAGGTGAGTTCTGGAACTCGAATCTGGATGCATGTCGTGAATTCCTTGATACGGTTGACTACCAGATCGACCTGTTCGATGTGTCACTTCACTACAAATTGCATGAGGCTTCGCTTGCAGGCAGAGACTTTGATCTCTCCAAAATTTTTGATGACACCTTGGTCCAGACCCATCCTACCCATGCGGTAACCTTTGTAGATAACCATGACTCCCAACCCCATGAAGCATTGGAATCCTGGATTGGAGACTGGTTTAAGCCGAGTGCCTATGCGTTGACACTATTACGACGTGATGGATATCCGGTTGTATTTTACGGGGATTATTATGGTATTGGTGGTCCTGAACCTATGGATGGCAAAAAAGAAATTCTGGACATTCTGCTGTCTGCGCGCTGCAACAAGGCATATGGGGAGCAGGAAGACTACTTCGATCACGCCAATACGATTGGCTGGGTGCGTCGTGGCTTAGAGGAAATCGAAGGTTCCGGTTGTGCAGTCGTTATCTCCAACGGGGATGACGGTGAGAAAAGAATGTTCATCGGAGAGCATCGTGCTGGTGAAGTCTGGGTGGATCTGACGAACAGTTGTGAGGATCAGATCACCATCGAGGAAGACGGCTGGGCCACCTTCCATGTGTGCGGTGGAGGCGTCTCCGTATGGGCCCTGCCTGAACAGAATGAGGACTGCGCTGACGCTGAGTAACGGCGTATATCAGGCAATATATAAGAAAAGATGCACCGATGGATGATATGAATAATGGTGTATAGATCGATCGATAATCCACCTGAACAGGGGAGCAGGCACTCCTATGTTCAGGTGGTTTTTGCATTTTTCTATGGATGGCCAAAACTCCAACTCAACAGAACGCCTAACAAACTCAGCCCGCCTTATTTACACCAAATTAGCCTTATTGAACTCCTAACGAATCTCAGTAACCTTATTACTACCAAAAGTGATTTTAATAGCGCCAATTGGAGCAACATCATCAGATTAACGCGTTTGAGATTCGTTAGAATACTGATAACCTCAGATTTTGAATAATTAAGGCTTCTAAGATTCGTTAGCTAAACGTGGGTAAACGCTCATTATAGCCAAACGAATCACTGCTGCAAATATGAACGTGAAGTAAAAAGATGAAATGAAAACTTGAAGTCAAAAGGAAACGTTCGGTTTCATAACTTACTACATGGTACAATATTCCAAATATGGAGCGTTAGAATATCAAATGAGAAAAACAAATGTAAAAAAACAAATAAGACGTTGGATAAGCGATATTCATACAGAGGATTAGAGAAGGAGGGGATGGCATGAGCCCGAAAAGAGAGTTGAACCGTTTCTTCCCGTTGGTCATGTATCTATTAGTAATAGCCCTGTGTCTAGGAGCTTGCAGTTTGGGGACAAATCAGGGACCAGGGGGCGAACCGAAACGAACCGATAAATATACATATAACTCGGAGCGTAGAGATCTGAATGAGATGGTTATGAAGCGACCAGAAGCGTTTCAGGGGCATTCACCAGATAAGTATAATCTGACGGCAACAGTCGATGTGAGTCATGTATCCGGAGTTGACCGGATTTTTTATGAAATTTTGGTAAATGAGACTCGGGTGCCTATGGTGAATGTTATTCAATCCTTCACCCTCGCTCCCGAGATGATGAATCGAATGGATGCCGGAGAGTTATTTCATTCCAATGTGAGCAATACATACGAGGTAAGCCTGGAGCCGGATAAAGAACCACTTGGATTGGGTTTGGGCAGGAGTTATACTTTGAAGCCAAAGGTAGAAATCGACAGCAATATCATCCAGCGTTATGCAGATATGTATATCAAAATCTCCTATGGGCCAAATTATCAGCGAACCGAAGATTATTTTTATATCCAGGCCGAGCCGTCTCCGAGGACGATTGAATATATGAAGTCATGGGAGAAAGAAGAATAGAACAAGGCAGCACCCGGCAGTGCTCTATTAGGAACTTTAAGTAGGTACTGCCTGTTCATCAAACGGCATGATTAGGTTATTACTTTTCGAAATACTGGTTCATCGTATCCCACATTTGATTGAACTCACTTCGTTCCATTGAAAATGCTCCAGGCTTCTCAGGTTTATGATGAGAAGTTGGCTTAAAGTTTAAGTATTCATGGTGTGTAGTGCACTCATAGTTTTTGCTGTTAATAAGGAATTCAACTCTATCCTTAAAGGGTCTTTCCAGTAATTTAACCACCATGATGTCTCCACTACTGGTGCTTCTTGCAGGAGAATATATCAGAAAGTAACCTTGTTCAAATCGATATTCCATAGCAATGACCTCCATTAGAATATTGATCGAATACGATAATATCCGATACTCTCTCTCCGTTTACCTACTCCAACTCAAATGATTCCAGCGTGCCAACCATTCGCAGATCATGATCGAGGTTGAATTGTTCCCGTTTGTCCGCATCCGCGTACTCATCATGATAATGCATCAACACGGTTTTCTGTCTCACTTCGGCTGGCAGTTGCTCCAGTTCCTTCAATGAGGTATGAGATTTGATCACCAGATCATGCATATGACATTCATGGAAAATCAGCTGCACATCAGCGGCAACTTGCTCCACCCGTTCCTGGTTGAGTGTACTGTCTGCACTGTAATAGAAGTAAGGCTTGGCGATTAACCCATTGCTGACCATACCGGGAACATGCTGCGTCCGAAATGTCTCAAACGTCACACCGCCCAGTTCGAATGTGCCTCCATCTGGCAGGGGAACAACATCGTAGTAATCACTCATGGTACGTTCACCATCCGTTGTGTAGCGCATGCCGGGGGATAGTATGTTCCAGAGCGGATCTACCAATTGTTCGTGGATGAACAGACGGGGTTTGCGATCGCCCACGATCTGTGCGTAATAACCCAGCATCTGTACACCATTAATATGATCTTCGTGTAGATGTGAAATGAAAACATTGTGGATATCGGTCATGGGGAATCCATATTCCTTGAGTGCTTTGGCATTTGATTCCGGAAAATCAATGACTAGATGCGTGTCTTCGAATTCAGCCAACATACTATTGTGGTGCTGCTCCACGCTGAACATATCTCCTGTGCCGAGAAAAGTAATTTTCATTCAAATTCATCTCCTTGTGTGATCTTCAGATCAGCATCCTTGCGTTAAATCCAGTATACCTTGTTCCCGAATATATGCCTAAATCAACCTTTTTTGATAACGCTATCATTTTATATTGAACTTTGATGGCAAACAGTGTAGCGTAAAGATGGGAAGTGAACCCATATGAACGTAAACTCACCTAAAGGGAGCGTGCGAGGCGAATGAAATCTTTTCTGGATGAACAATTTTTGCTGCATAATGAAACGGCGGTCAAGTTATATGAGGATTATGCCAAAGACATGCCGATTATTGACTATCATTGCCACCTCAGTCCTCAGGAGATCTACGAGAACAAAACCTTTGGCAATCTTACGGAGGCCTGGTTATACGGTGATCACTATAAGTGGCGGCTCATGCGCGCGAACGGAATTGAAGAGCAATATGTGACTGGCGGCGAAGGCGTAACCGATTACGATCGTTTCCTTGCTTACGCCAAAACAGTACCCATGATGATTGGTAATCCGTTGTACGCCTGGTCTCACTTGGAATTACAGCGATATTTCGGCGTCTACGAAGTATTGAATGAGTCAAGCGCACCGGCCATCTGGGATAAAGTAAATGCCAAACTGAACAGTGACGGATTCGGTGCACGTGATCTGATTACCAAATCCAATGTCACTGTTGTGTGCACAACCGATGATCCTACCGATTCTCTGGAGTATCATCTAAAGATTCAGGAGATTGAAGGCTTTGATACGGCGGTATTGCCTTCTTTCCGCCCAGATAAAGGACTGGAATTGAACCGGGATACATTCACCGAATGGGTGGGCAAGCTGTCGCAGGCATCTGGCACTGCCATTTCAGATTATGAATCCTTCCTTACTGCGCTGGAGTCCCGGGTGGAATTCTTCCATTCCGTCGGTGGCAGAGTCTCTGACCATGCACTTGATTATGTTCCTTACGGTGTGGCTACGCGAGAAGAAGCGGGTGAGATTTTTGCGAAGGCACTTGCAGGTCAGAAGGTAACTCGTGAGGAAGAGGACAAGTATAAGACGGTCACATTGACGTTCCTCGGCAAACTGTATGCAGAGCGCGGTTGGGTGATGCAGTTCCACATTAATGCAGCCCGTAACAACAACACACGGATGTTTGCCAAGCTTGGGCCGGATACCGGTTATGACGCCGTGAATGATACACCACTGTCATCAGCAATGATTGGATTGCTCGATGCGTTAGAACAGCAGCAGGCGTTACCCAAAACGATTCTGTATTCCTTAAATCCAAGGGATAATGAAGTTCTTGCAGCGATCATCGGCAGTTTCCAGGGCGGTGGTATTCCAGGCAAAATCCAGCTTGGTGCAGCATGGTGGTTCAATGATACGAAGGACGGCATGCTCGCCCAGATGAAGGCACTTGCGAATGTGGGTCTGCTCAGCCGATTTGTCGGTATGCTGACTGATTCACGCAGCTTCCTGTCGTACACACGGCATGAGTATTTCCGCCGCCTGGTCTGCAATCTCATTGGTGAATGGGCTGAACAGGGCGAAGCACCGCAGGATATGGAGCTGCTCGGTCAGATCGTACAGGGCATCGCCTACAACAATGCAAAAGAGTATTTCCCATTTGCTTCCGTGCTTAAAACGGTTTCGGCGTCACAGTCGTGATAGGTGATGCGTGATGCTCAACAAGTTCATCTAATTTTGCAATAAGAGAGGCTACCTTGTTTCTTCATTCCATATGTATAACAATGCTCCCATTAAGTACACCGGGTATTCATCTACCGGAGTATTGGATGGGAGCTTTTTTGAGTTTCCTTCCTGATATTGCGCACAATAACTATAGCCAGCTCCAATGACGGCAAAATGACAAAGCCCATAACGAAGCGGTTATAAGCGTTTAGTATGGGTTACTCTTGGTTATTTTTAGTTGTTTGACTTTCGCTTCCTGCGATAATATACTTAGTACACCTAATTAATTGCATATCTATTTAATTGCGATGCTATTTAATAGGTGTCCTATGATATTGGATATCTATGCATTAATAAAGAAAGAGGGAGGAATCCAATATGACTGGTATAGATCCGGTCGCTCAGAAGCTTTTATACTCCATCATGCAGTTTAATAAAGGCAAGTGGAGGCAAAATAAACCTCATGGGCGCAATCATAATGAAATTATGGTGCTTGCTTGTTTGCTGCATGGTACGCATCCAGGAGAACGTCTGGACTGGCGGGATAATCCGCCAGATTTTGAGAGAGAACTGAATGAGAGTCGCCCAGGACTTAAAGTATCGGAAATCAGTGCGTTACTGCGGGTGAAATCACCAACAATAACCCCGGTTATTCGTGGGCTTGAGGATGAAGGGCTTGTCGAACGGACCATGGACCCGACGGATCGCCGTGCTGTGCGTATCACCATTACAGAGGCAGGGCGGAACATTATTCGGGCGGCACATGAGGAGCGCATGCAAACGTTCAACCAGCTCGTCGAGCATTTGGGTGAGGAAGAAAGCATTCAATTGACGGAGTTGTTGACCAAGGTTTATACCTTTTTTGATACAGTGGTTTTCCAACAGACGGAGACGTCCACACAAGGAGATGATACGCCATGATGAAACTGTTTCGCATGCTGAAGCCTTATCGAATACCGATTATCTTCATTCTGGTATTGGTACTGTTTCAGTCGCTTGCCGAATTGTACCTGCCTACGTTAATGGCGGATATCGTGAATTTCGGCATCATTAAGGGAGATGTCCCTTATATTTGGCAGATTGGTGGATGGATGTTGGTCATTGCGATTGGCGGAACAGCGTGTTCAGTGATCGCCAGTTACCTCTCCTCCCGCACTGCGGGTGGATTTGCCAAACAACTTCGCAGCAGAGTATTCCGCCATGTGGAGAACTTCTCGCTCCAGGAGTTCGATAAGATGGGTACGGCTTCCCTGATTACGCGTACGACGAATGATATCACGCAGGTACAGAACGTACTTACGATGATGCTGCGCATGATGATTATGGCTCCATTGATGTGTATCGGTGGTATCTTCATGGCGGTCTCGCAGGACGCCAAATTATCTACGATCTTCCTGGTCGTGCTGCCTGTACTGGGCGGAGCCATTGCGCTGATTGGTTCCAAGGGATTGCCTTTGTTCAAAACCATTCAGAAAAAGCTGGACCGACTCAACCTGGTGTTGCGTGAGCAGTTAACAGGGATTCGTGTCGTGCGTTCCTTTAACCGTGGTGAGCATGAGCGCGTGCGCTTTAACGGGGCCAACACGGAACTGAGGGATTCTTCGATTAAAGTTAATGTGCTCATGGCGACCATCATGCCTGTTATGATGCTGGTTATGAACTTTTCGATGATTGCCATTCTTTATTTTGGTGGAATGCGGATTGACAGCGGCAATATGAACATCGGTGCATTAATTGCCTTCATTCAATATGCCATGCAAATCATGTTCTCACTGATTATGGTTTCCATGATCTTTGTCATGATTCCAAGAGCTTCAGCATCGGCAGAACGGATTAACGAAGTACTTGATATGCAGCCGGATCTTAGCAATCCCGAGCAGCCTCGTGGCATGAAATCCATGCAGGGGATGATTGAGTTTGACCATGTAACTTTCCGTTATCCGGGCGCAGAGAATCCAGCGTTGTCCGATATATCCTTCACAGCTCGTTCAGGTGAGACAACAGCCATTATTGGGGGTACGGGTTCCGGGAAATCGACATTGCTCAGTCTTATTCCACGATTCTATGATGTGACTGAAGGCAGCGTTCGGGTCAATGGTACGGATGTGCGGGAACTTCGGCAGGAAGATTTGCGTGCCAAAATTGGCTTTGTGCCACAAAAGGCAGTCCTCTTCACGGGTACAATTACGGACAATATCCGTCACGGGAAAGACGATGCCACAATGGATGAAGTTGTTCATGCGGCTCGTACGGCTCAGGCAGAGAACTTCATTACCGAGATGAAAGATGGATATGACAGCCTAATTGCACAAGGGGGTAACAACGTGTCTGGTGGACAAAAGCAACGTCTGTCCATCGCTCGCGCACTTGTTCGCCGTCCGGAAGTCTATATCTTTGATGACAGTTTCTCTGCGCTTGATTTCAAAACGGATGCTAAACTTCGTGCTGCGCTGAAGTCCGAAACGACAGAAGCGGCTGTGCTGATTGTTGCCCAACGCGTAAGTACAGTAATGGATGCCGATCGTATTCTGGTTATGGATGAGGGACGAATTGTCGGTTCAGGAACACATAAAGAGCTGCTGGAGCACAATGAAGTATATCGCGAAATTGTATCCTCCCAGCTGACTGAGGAGGAGATCGCATGAGTGATCATACAGAAAAACATAAAGCACCCCGTGTCTCTCGCGGACCGGGACCCGGTCCGGGTATGGGCATGCGACCTCCCGCTGAGAAAGCAAAAGATTTCAAAGGCACACTGCGGCGTTTGATTCGTTATCTCCAGCCCCACAGCTCTCGTCTACTTGGGGTGCTGGTTGCAGCCATTCTGAGTACCGTATTCAGTATCATCAGTCCTAAGATCATGGCCCAAGGTACGGATATTCTTAGTGAAGGCGCCATTGCCATCCTTCAGGGTGTGCAGGGAGCCGGGATTGATTTTCCTGCATTGATGAAAGTATTATACCTGCTTGGCGGGCTCTATCTGTTCAGTGCTGCATTCATGTATATTCAGCAATACCTGATGGCTGGTGTAGCCCAACGTGTTGTCTATGACATGCGTGAGCAGATCAGTGCGAAGGTTGGACGCCTTCCTTTGAAATATTTCGACTCCCGCACGACTGGGGAGACACTGAGCCGTGCCACGAATGACGTGGACAATATCAGTAATACCCTTCAGCAAAGTTTGGCACAGTTCATTACGTCCATCGTCACGATTGTCGGCGTAATTATCATGATGCTGACGATTAGTCCATGGATGACCTTGATCACGATTTTGACACTGCCACTCAGTGTCGTTGTTGTTATGCTGGTCGCTTCCCGTTCGCAAAAACACTTTGCAGGCCAACAGAAGTCCCTCGGGGAACTGAATGGTCATGTCGAAGAGATGTACACAGGACACAAGGTTGTCAAAGCATTTGGACGCGAAGAACAATCGGTACAGCAATTCGAGAAGGTCAATGAAGAGTTGTATGAATCCGGCTGGAAAGCCCAGTTTATCTCCGGTATTATTATGCCGCTCATGAGTTTTGTCGGTAACCTGGGGTATGTACTGATCTGTGTGGTCGGTGGGATCTTTGTTACTCGCGGATCTATCTCCATCGGGGATATTCTGGCCTTTACACAGTACTCCCGTCAATTCACACAACCGATTAACCAGATTGCTAATATCTCTAATATCATTCAATCGACGATTGCATCGGCAGAACGGGTATTTGAGTTGCTGGATGAAGAGGAAGAAGTTCCGGAGTCCAAACAACCCGTGCAATTACAGCAGCCTAGAGGCGCGGTTACATTCCAAGGTGTTAATTTTGGATATAAAGAAAATGAACTGCTCATTCATAACATGAACATTGATGTAAAACCGGGACAGACCGTAGCCATTGTTGGACCAACGGGAGCCGGTAAAACGACCCTGATCAACCTGTTAATGCGTTTCTACGAAATTCAGGATGGTCGGATTACGATTGACGGTGCCGACATTAAGGACATGGAGCGTGGCAAGCTGCGCAGTCTGTTCGGTATGGTGCTTCAGGATACCTGGTTGTTCAACGGAACGATTCGGGACAACATCGCCTATGGTCGAGAAGGTTCAACGGAAGAGGATGTCATCAAGGCAGCCGTTGCGGCACATGCGGATCACTTTATTCGTACATTGCCTGATGGATATGACACGGTGCTGAATGAAGAGGCGTCGAACATCTCTCAAGGGCAGAAACAGTTGCTGACCATTGCAAGAGCGATTCTGGCGAACCCGGCCATCCTCATTCTGGATGAAGCGACGAGCAGCGTGGATACACGGACTGAAGTATTCATTCAGAAAGCCATGAATGATCTGATGAAGGATCGCACGAGCTTTGTCATTGCACACCGTTTGTCCACCATTCGCGGCGCCGATCTGATCCTGGTTATGGATCATGGTAACGTGATTGAGCAGGGCAATCATGAGGAATTAATGGCGAGTCAAGGTTTCTACGCGGATCTGTACAATAGTCAGTTTGCGGAGCAGCAACCGCAGGCGATTTGATGAAAATGTAAATAACAAGAATAGCCGGGAGCCCCTATTAGGGGTTCCTGGCTATTTATCGTGTATCCAGAGGAGTGACATTAGGATATGGATCGTTTTAGTTACTGATCCTTAGACTCCTTAGCAGGTTCATCTGCGCCGTTGCTAGAGATCGACCTCGCTTCTATCTTCATGTCGTCATTGTTAGCTTCCTCCAGTGCAGACGGAGCGGGTTCACCCGGGATCAATTCGCGCTGCTCAATCATGCGTTTGACGACTTCATAACAGTCATCGACATGTTTGTTACCCACATATCGCATAGCTGTGAAGCTGAGTGCAGCAGCCAGTCCCTGTCCAGCAAATGGGACAAATTTGGCAACGGACTTAGTAGCTACGCGTACGCCAACTCTTTTTAAAACCTGGACAACCAGTTCTTTCGTCACCATACGTCCGATGACTTTGCTTCCGATGGACATGACGAATCCATAGATCATGGATTTGGTCTCGGGGTCCATGCCGTCCAGCTGTTTTTGTGATAATCCGAATTTATTGTTAATGGCAGGCAACAGCTGCATCAGCATCCCCACATCAGCCAGCACGTCTGTACCGGGCAGCGGAACGAGTGTTGTACCGGCAGATGCGGTAGCTCTTTTGCGAACCATGGTACGGCATTCCTTGCGAACTTGCTCCAATTGTTCCAACGTTGCCGGAATCATAGGGAATCCCTCCATTCGTATATGGTATAGATATAACCGTTTTGAATCGTTTTGAATGGGTTCTCACCAGCAAAATTTGCAGCCTTATGACATAAGGTGCGGAGAAACCCTTTTTCTCATGCATACATCTGGTTAACCAAGGAAATGGTTTGTAAGATCAACGAGTTATCTAAATAGTTGAATTTATATAGCTATTACGAATGAATGAGGATTAGGATGCATATCTGATCGGGGAACCTATTTGGAATGATGAGTGCTTAGCGCAGGGATTGTTTATGGATTCAACCTTCTTGGGTAAAGGTTAACAAGCATTAGAATGGAGGAAGAGAAGGATGGAGTTTAACAAAGCATTGTTAATTCATCATCATCATTCAGGCAAGGCCAATCGTGAGAATACAGTGGGTCTCGTGGTTGGTGTGCTGGCCCCCGCTGTCTATGAACTCGTCATTATGCGTACCGATGAACCCGGCGAAGGAGAGAAGTTGTGTCGTGAACGCGGTGAACAATTCGATGTGGTGTTTATTCTGGGTGGGGATGGCACGGTGCATGAATGCGTGAATGGACTGGCTGATCTGCAGCATCCTCCGTTGATTGGCATATTGCCTGGAGGCACATGTAATGACTTTGCGCGTTCGCTCGGCATTTCACCCGACGCAGAGACTGCTGCACAAGAAATGCTCGCAGGTCGGGTAGTATCTATTGATGTTGGACGAGCCAATGATCGGGTGTTCACGAACTTTTTTGGTATTGGCTTGATCAGTGATGCATCGCAGAATATTAACGAGAATCTGAAAGGCACGCTGGGTAAGCTTAGTTATTTTATCAGCACGCTGCAGACGATTAGTCATACGGAGCCGTTTCATTATCAATTGGAGGCAGATGGGAAAGAGATGGAAGGCGACGCGGTGATGATCTATGCAGCCAATGGCCGTTTTCTGGGAACAAATGCATTACCCTTTGCACCGGATGCGTTGCAGGATGGCGAGCTGGACGTGCTCATTATTCATGAGACAGGCATCCCGCTGCTGCGAGAGATCCTGTCACATAAGCCCGAGGGAGATTGGCAACCCCAGAGTGAGAGCATTTCATACTTCAAGGCATCTACACTAAAAGTGAACACAGATACGCCGATGTCAGCTGACACGGATGGCGAATTGTATATGAAGACACCCGCCGAGCTATCGGTGCTGACGGGCCATCTGAAGTTTCTAACCGGGGAGGTGTACTAAATCCCCGGTTTTTTTGTCTCATTTTGGCTGAACGGAAACTTAATTATTCCCTGCCTGTCCTTTCATATGACGTTGCCTGAACTCCTCCTCCAGCATGCTCATCTGAATGGCATCATGATATTGGTGATTATAGAACAAGACATCCCGCTTCACACCCTCGCGCTGGAATCCGAGTTTCTCATACGTGCGGATAGCTCTCTCGTTGAAGGCGTACACTTCAAGTTCGATTCGATGCAGGTTACAGATACCGAAGCCGTAGTCCAGCATAAGCAGTAACGCCTCGCTGCCGTAGCCTTTTCCTTGATGCTCCGCCTGATCGATGGCTACACGAATATGTGCACTGCGATTCTTGGCATGCATATCCATCAGGACGACATCTCCGATGATCTGGTCATTTTCCTGTAAAGCAATAAGTAGCATGAGTCTGGAATCATCCTGTGCTGCGTTTTCAACATAACGTTCAACCTGAGCGCGTGTGAAACTATTCTGTGTTCCTGTCAGCCTGCGCATCTCAGTGTAAAACAGACCGGAGAAGTAAGCATCCACATCTGTAATCTCGAAAGGACGCAGGTATATGCGCTTTGTTTCCAGCAGACGGGGGATGCGTGGGGATGGTTTTGAATGTGACATAAGTTGTTCCTCCTATAGTTCAAGGCTTTCGAAAAGAGTAAGAATGCCCTGCCTCTTAAAATTGGTATTACATATTGATAATGACAAGAGTATATCCCAATACTGTATACTTCCAAATATACAGTTTGATTAAATTTCACAGGACAGATGAGGTGCAGCAGGATGATTCAATTACCAAAGCTGGATGAGAACGATAGTGCGCCAATCTATGTACAACTTTCAGATCATATCAAAAGAGAGATCATTCACGGGGAATGGGCTGAACATAGCCGATTGCCGTCGGTGCGAAAGCTTGCCGAGATGCTTGGGTTAAG
This sequence comes from Paenibacillus sp. FSL R5-0517, assembly GCF_037974355.1. Taxonomy (NCBI): domain Bacteria; kingdom Bacillati; phylum Bacillota; class Bacilli; order Caryophanales; family Paenibacillaceae; genus Paenibacillus; species Paenibacillus sp. FSL R5-0517. Next base: position 6,442,043 of record NZ_CP150235.1, on the reverse strand, counting down.
CACCACACCGGTGGAATGGGCTTATCAACAATTGATCGCCGAAGGATATATATACAGTCAGCCACGTCGTGGCTATCGCGTTCGTGCCATGGTGAACAGCTACCATGGCATGCAGATCGGGAAAACAGATACACAGTTAACCGAGCAGGCTCCCGCAACTCAAACGGTAGGGTCAGATCAGCAGGGCATACGCCCTGCCCGAGCCGTTCAATATGATTTTCATATGTCACGTAATGATTTCAGCCTGTTTCCAATTGCGAAATGGCACCAATATGTTAATCGAATCTGGCGGGAAGAAGCAAAAGAGCTATTGTTCTATGGAGAACCACAGGGAGAATGGGGGTTACGATGTGAAATTGCTGTCTATCTTGCGCAGTTCAGGGGAGTCAGCTGTTCTCCTGAGCAGATTGTTGTAGGTGCTGAACAGCATCTGCTAATGTCTCTATTGGCACAGACCTTGCTTCACAAGGGAGAATCAACCCAATCCATCGGTGTAGAGAATCCTGGATACCGGCTATTACCTGGTACATTCCAAAATTATGGTTATCAGGTTGTTCCGATCTCACTAGACCATGAGGGCATAAACTTGATGGAGCTGGAAAAGGCCGGAGTTAAATTGGTAGGTGTGTCACCCTCTCACCAATTTCCGCTAGGTATGACCATGCCGATTACACGCAGATTAGCATTGCTGGATTGGGCAGAACGAACAAAGGCATACATTATCGAGGATGATTACGATGGGGAGTTCCGGTATTATGGACGGCCAATTCCTTCCATGCAGGGTCTGCGTGAGGGAAGTCGCGTGATCTATATGGGTGGTTTCTCGCAAGTACTCGCACCTGCTTTTTGTGTACATTACATGGTACTTCCCAGAGAATTGCTAGATGATTTTCAAGAAATGTATAAGACGATCCTGTTCGAACAGTCGGCTTCCCGGCTTCATCAGAGAACATTGGAGATGTTCATGCGTGAAGGGGAGCTGGGCAAGCATATTCGTAAGATGCGTAATGTCTACAAACGAAAACATGACCTGATTATTCAGGCCATTCAATTACATTTCGGAGATCGGGTTGATATAAGGGGCCAAGATTCCGGATTTCATCTGGTTCTGCGAATGGCAACCACATCGTCAGCCAAAGAATTGGTGACCGCAGCGATTAATGCAGGGATACAGATCAGTTCAACGGAATATTTGTGGGCGAACGGGAGCGTACCAACAGACGGCAAAAGAGAGTTCATTATCGGTTTTGCCGGAATAGAACCGGAGCACATTGCCCCGGGTATTGCCGCATTGGCCCAAATCTGGGGCGATCTTTAGTCCTGCTTAACCGCTCCATCCAGAAACAGGGCAACAAGTTCCCGTGCGAGTTCCTTAATGCTGCCGCCATTCATGTTGCGCACATCTTCGCGGTTCGCGAGCATGAGCAGTGACGTAAATGCATGAGCAAGCAACATGGGATTGGCGACCCGCAAATAGCCGTTATCCATCTCCTGCTGGAAGTGGGTCGCAAGCACTTCAAAGATACGAACCTCGGCTTCTCGAATCTGGCTGAGTTGCTCCGTATTCAGATGCTTCTCGGCTTCTCGCATCATGGTCTCGGTTTCAATATGGGAGTGTTGCATCTTCGCTTCTGCAACCTTGATTAGCCGCTCTTGTAGTGTGCCAGGTTCATCCAAGCGGAGTGAAGTCTGCTGCATACTCATTGCCATCATGCGTGTAATGGCAACGGTGAACAGATCGGCTTTGCTGGTGAAGTGATAATAGATCGATGCTTTGGTTACATTACATAATGAAGCAATCTGTTGAAGAGAGACGGGTTCATACCCATATTCCATAAACAGACGTGAAGCTGTCATCAATATGTTGGTTTGTACAGATGCTTGATCGGCACCCGTTTTGGGTCTGCCCGGAGACCGGGGAATGTTTGTTTTTTTGCTCATAATCACTGACCTCTTTACGTATTTAATTGCTAGTTTAGCAAGTTCACAAATTAGGCATTGCAAAATTAACCTTCCGGTATATATAATTAAGTCGATTATACTATGACCCGTGGTTCATTACTACATCATCACATAAATAGGGCTTCATAGAAACAGAATAGGGAGATGAAGAGACAATGCAGGAAGGTTCGGGTTATGGTCGCTGGGTTGCTGGCAAACGAAGCAAATGGATTACACTGTTGGTATGGATCATTATCGCCGTTGTGCTTGGCATGGTATGGCCTGCTGTAGGTGATCGTGAAACTAATAACGCGCAGGATCTGAGTGAGTCCAAACCATCGGTTCAGGCAGCTGCACTTGCCGAGAAGGAATTCCCTGGTGGTGAAGGATTGCCCGCGCTGATCGTATGGCGTCAAGCCGGTGGTTTGACGGATGAGCAGATTGAGAACATTCAGGCATTAACGGAACGACTGGATCAAGATCCGGTAGAACAGCAGCAGTCCGTTGTGCCACTCTATCAATTGCCGCCACAGGCGTTGAAAGGTCAGCTTTCGGAAGACGGAAGCACCCTGGTTATGCCGCTTTTCTTCAATGAAGGTGCCGATGCAGAACAATTAGAGCAAGGCATTGAAGCACTTGAGCAAAAAACACAAGACATCTTCGGGGCAAACCCGTTCGATGTGGCTATAGATGATACCAATACACTGATTGCCCGTGTGACCGGGCCCGTAGGGATATCCATTGATGCGAGCGGACTGTTTTCCTCCGCCGATGTATCCTTGTTGATCGCTACGGTTGTACTGGTATTGGTGTTGCTGCTATTGATCTATCGCTCACCGGTACTCGCGATTATCCCAATTATTGCGGTTGGATTCGCGTATATGGTGACCAGTCCGATACTCGGATTCATGGCGGATCAAGGCTGGATTACGGTGGACGCACAGTCCATCTCGATCATGACTGTATTGTTATTTGGAGCAGGAACGGATTACTGCCTGTTTATGATCTCCAGATACCGCCAGATTCTCTATCATGAGCCGGACAAAAAGAAAGCCATTTTCCAGGCCATTACCGGATCTTCCGGCGCTATTGCCATGAGTGGATTCACGGTCGTTGCAGCACTGCTGGTGCTATTGCTGGCTGAATATGGGGCATATCATCGTTTTGCCGTACCATTCAGTCTGTCCATCTTTATTATGTTTATAGCAAGTCTGACACTGGTTCCGGCACTTCTCGCGATCTTCGGCCGGGGTTCATTCTACCCGTTCGTACCGCGTACTCATGAGATGGAAGTGGAACGAGCCAAGAAAAAAGGCAAGCCGGCTCCTGCTCCACGCAAAGTGAAGGAAAGCTGGATTGGCCGTACGGTGGTCACTAAACCTTGGGCAGTGCTTGCAATTACCGTGGTACTGCTGGGAGGACTGGCAGCATTCTCAACTCAGGTTAAATTCACATATGATCTGTTGTCTTCGTTCCCGGAGGATGTACCTTCCCGCGAAGGTTTCACGGTCATTGGTGAACAGTTCTCCCAAGGCGAGCTGGCTCCGGTAAAAGTGATTGTAGATTCAGGTGGCAAAGAAACCGATCTGAAGCAGCGTCTCGAATCACTGGACTACATTAGCAAAGTAGGCGATGCCCAACAGGGTGCCGAGAACGCCAACATTACCGCCTTTGATGTGGAATTCGATCTGAATCCATACTCCATGGAGGCGATGCAGCATATTCCAGATCTGCGGGCTACTGCGGAACAGGCGCTTCAAGATGCCGGTGTAACCAATGCGGACAGTCAGGTCTGGATTGATGGTCAGACAGCAGAGCAGTATGACATTGAAGTGGCTGGAGAACGGGATGCCAAGATCATTATTCCGGTGGTCATCGGCATGATTACACTATTGCTGCTATTATACTTGCGTTCTGTTGTAGCTACGGCGTATCTGATTGCAACGGTTGTTCTGTCGTATTTCTCTGCACTGGGTCTGGGTTGGATCATCATTCACTATGGCCTTGGCGCAGATGCTATCCAAGGCGCGATTCCGCTGTATTCCTTCGTATTCCTGGTGGCATTGGGTGAAGACTACAACATCTTCATGATCTCCAGCATCTGGCAGAAACGCAAAACGATGCCGCTTCGTCAAGCTATCAGAGAAGGTGTTGGCGAGACAAGTTCGGTTATTACATCTGCAGGTCTGATCTTGGCAGGAACGTTTGCGGTACTTGCTACATTGCCAATTCAGGTGTTGGTACAGTTTGGTATTATAACGGCTGTTGGTGTGTTGTTGGATACATTCCTAGTACGTCCGTTCATGGTTCCGGCAATCACCACATTGCTGGGCAAATGGGCCTTCTGGCCAGGCAAGTATGTACCGATTGCCGAGAAGAATGAAGAGAAACAGAACCAGTCCGTGTAATGCATGGATGGGTAGTATGGACGGCGGGGCCTCAAGCCTGCTGTCCATTTCTTTTTGCATAACAATGGCACAGAATTGAGTTGAACGGGTCTGCTCCTGAGATGGAATGGTAGAACTGTAAAATATCCGCAGGATGAGGCGTGATCCTTGTTTTCTTTGCGTAGGGAAGGTTTACGTAGACAAGGGTTATGGGACATAATAGAGGAAGCGTCGGCTTAGGGCAGACGGATGAATCAACATCAATGGGACAACCAGGGGAAGGATGAAAGCAAGCATGACGAACCAACTTAATGTGTATTTTAACCATGACGGCGGCGTGGATGACCTCGTATCGCTGTTCATGCTTCTGCAAATGGACAATGTACATGTAACCGGTGTATCGGTTATTCCGGCAGACGGATATCTGGAGCCAGCAACAGATGCCAGCCGTAAAATTATCGATCGTTTCGGTACATATTCCGTAGAGGTATCCAAATCCAACTCCAGAGGAAAAAATCCATTTCCTGCGGCGTGGAGACTGCATTCCTTCTATGTAGATGCACTTCCTGTACTGAACGAGTCCGGCAAAATGGAAGCACCACTCTCTGCTATTCCTGCACACCAGCATCTGATCGAGAAAGTGCGTAACACCGAAGGCAAAACATTGCTCCTGTTCACAGGACCACTGACAGACCTTGCGCGTGCACTGGACGAAGCACCAGACATTGAAGAGAAAATCGACAAGCTCGTATGGATGGGCGGCACATTCGAGCGTGGTAACGTAGAAGAGCCCGAGCATGACGGCACAGCGGAATGGAACGTATTCTGGGACCCGGAAGCGGCTTACCGTGTATGGCAGAGCGGCATCCAGATCGATCTGGTTGCACTCGAAAGCACCAACAAAGTACCTCTGACTCCAGCCGTTCGTAACCGTTGGGCAGCAGAGCGTCGCTTCGAAGGTGTAGATTTCCTGGGGAACTGTTACGCAGGTTGTCCGCCACTGGTGTACAGTGAGACAAATTCCACATATTATCTGTGGGATGTGCTGACAACGGCTTCCGTTGGACGCGAGGACATCGTGAAGAAGAAAACGGTCAACTGTATTGTTATTCCGGATGGTCCTAGCCAAGGCCGCACAGTGGAGCAAGCAGACGGACGCCCAGTACAGCTGGTGTATGATACCGATCCGGAAGCGTTCTTTACGTACATGACGGATTTGGGTAAAAAAGCTGCTCCGCAGCGCTACTAATTCAGGCAGCCTTAGGGCTCGCCATCCTTAAAGGTACAACAAAAACAAAGCCGCAGGCAGTGTCTGGAAATGGGGTTGACCCCATAATCCCGTCCCTGCCGTGCGGCTTTTTTGCTGTGGACTATATCTAACAATCTACCGCTATATTTTAAATCGACTAATTAGCCCGTTCAGTTCACTGGAAAGTACCCGGAGGGATTCAGCGGATGCACTCATCTCATCCATGGATTGCAGCTGGCTTCCGGTAGCGTGTGACACCTGTTGGATACTGGAAGAGGATTCGCGCGAGATATGCTCCATATCCTCCACGGAAGCGGACACTTCCTCTGCGCTGGCAGACAGCTGCTCGGATGCTGCGGATACTTCGTGCAGACGTTCATTCATCGTCTCAATTCCGGTATGAATGGATGTGAACGAACGACCTGCTTCCTGTACAACAGCGAGACCGGACTGTACGGCAGATGTGCTTGCTGACATATGTTCTGACAACAGGGAAGTCTGACGTGTCATTTCGGCGATCAGTTCGGTGACATGCTGGGACGATTGCTCTGATTCCCCCGCAAGCTTGCGAACCTCTGAGGCAACCACTGCAAACCCGCTGCCATACTCTCCTGCACGAGCCGCTTCAATACTCGCATTAAGGGCGAGCAGATTGGTCTGTGAAGCGATACCCTTCATTAGATGTGCAACCGACTCAATTTTATCAGAGTACTGCTCTAGCTGAGAGGTGGAGGCCACCATCTGCACATTCGCTTGATGAATTTTGTCCATGCTGTCTATTGCCGTATTGATGTTGGCTTGACCTTGCACCGCATTATTGGTCGTCTCCTGTGAGACATCCGCGACCATAGAAGAAGAGTTCGCAATATGCTGCATGCTGCGCGTGATCTCTTCCATGGCAACGGTGACTTCGCCTGCTCGTGCCACCTGTTCGGCAGCTCCACTGGCTGTATGATGAGTATGCTCGGCAATACGCTGACTCGCTTCGGCAGTAGCCTGCGAGTGTTTCGATACACCCTCTGCGGCTTGCAGCAGAGAATCGGAACTTTGACGGATGCCCGTCATAACATCACGGGTACCTGTGACCAGATGTTTGAATTCGGAAGCCAGTTGTCCGACTTCATCCTTTCGTCCAAGTTCGACATTGACGGTCAGGTCGCCTTTTCCCACTTCGGTAATCAACTTCTTCAGCTTCACCAACGGGCGGGTCAAGTAGTGTGCGAATCCATACACCAACAAGACACTGAGCAGCACAATAACGAGCGCTGTCCAGATCATGGTCATACGGTTGCGAGACATCAGTTCATAGACCGCAGTGGAATCCAGATCCGCACCGACTAACCCCAACACTTTTCCGTCAGCCCCATGGATGGGCACATACGCTGTAATGGTAGCTCCATAGTCATCCTGGGTGAGCTCGCCTCGAATAGGTTCATTCTGCTCAAAAGCCTGTAACATACCCGCGTAAGGGGTCTCTTCTGCGGAACCGTAAGGGGAGAAGTCGTCCTCTGCCACATCGGCAGCGGCCCCATCTACAACATAGAAATATGTATTAGTTCCATTTTCTTCGCGTGTACCCAGTGTATACAGATACTTGAGCCCATTGGCCTCGCGCAGTTGACTGAGCTGCTCACGCAATGTGCCATAATACGCTGTCTTGTTCTGTCCGGTACTGAGTGGTGCATACAGAGAAGTATCAATTAATGCAGCTGCCCTTTCAGCCACAGCCTGTGCCTGCATCCCCATGGATTGTTCGACCAGTTGAGCCGATGAACGATACATGGTAATGCCAAGAACCGCACCCGCGGCCAGCATCAGACAGGAAAAAAATAAAAAGATCCTCATAAACAAACTGTTCATTGGTAAAAGTGTTCCCCCTTGATCTGTTGGATGAATCGTCTCTTTGTCTCTTTAGATGGTGTTTGTCGCTTCTTTGGTTCGTATGTATTGTATATCAAATATACAGTTTTCTACTTGAAATATCGGCATCCGGGCGATAAAGAATTAGCCCCCAAGTCAATTTTGATCCGGGAGCTAATTACGTTTTAATATTATATTGACCATGTACATTATTGGTACAAGCTTCATGGTTACGACTTGATGCCTTCACATGACTAAGTGATTACGCCATTACATTGTTCCGCCGCCCTGGCGAACAGAGGCAGGAATTTTTTCCGGTCCCTGATTAATATATTTATTGATAAAAGTACCCACTTTGGCATCGTCGAATTGGTCGAGTTTCATCGTTTTGGTCCATGCGGTCACCACGACTTCACTGCCTTCGGGAATATCCTTGTTGGGTACAGCCAGAATACCTGCTCCGGCTTCGCGGAATTTAGCGAGGTATTTCAGATGTTCCTTCAAATCCTCGCTTGCGTTCTCACGATAATAGATGATGATATCCCCGTGTTCCAGATTGTGTACCAGGTAATTATAGCCCGGGAAGTCGGTGTAAAATCCAAACTTGATATCATGCGGATTATGCGGCCCGGATGTTGGAATTGTCATCTCATACTGGATAGGGTCCTCCGTATGGTCAGCCCCATAATATTTATCGTCTGTCACGTCGATTGTCGCGTTGGATTCCAGATCGGCTACATTATATGTTTTACCTGCTCCTTGCATGAAGAACAGGCCAAACGTAATAATCGACACAGCCATCATTACATGTGCAGACAGCCGAAGGGATCGACTTTTTTTCTGAATGTCCGCCCGTTCTTTCTTTTTCATGTGGCCCAGGATTTTGCCCTGTGTGCGTGATGCCCAGATATAGGCGGCGATGGAGAACAGTAACACAATTACACCAACGATGAGCCACAGGTAGGATGTACCTGCCTCATGCTCCATTTGCATATGATTCATATTGGTCATGTCCATAGAGAGTTCCTCTGCTTTCTTTGTAAAATGAGTGAATATAACACTACACAATGTAGTGTTCATAACAACGATGAATCCTTTCATTACGTAACGGGGAGTTGCTGGATTGGTTTATTACGTCAATAAGAACATACCTGTTGCACTACACATTATAGTGTATGATACATGCACAGTGCAATGCTGCCTTGGAAAACAAAAAAAGGCGCTCCCCACGTGAGCAGGGAGCGCCTCAATACAATTTTACGGATAACGGGGATAATGTTTACAGACGACCAAACGGCGACAGCATCAATCCGATCAGTCCCATAATAACCTCACCCAACAATCGATACAGAATAAAGAATACGACCACATTGGCGATGAGTACGCTGTACATACTGTCGATGGCCGCTTTGGTACGATTCAGTGGATAGTGGAATAGCACCGAGTTCAGAGCGACAAATATGATGATGTACGAGATCACAAGCAAGGCGATCGCGATGGAATACGAGATGATAATAAACAGATTCGCCAGAACAAGGGATACGACAGCAGGAACAAGCAATGTACCGAACTGGGCAACCAATGTTTTGGGACGGAAGGTTATTTTTTCAATTTTCAGAATAGCGTACATCAGTGCAATTGAGGCAATCAGGATAATGACGGTGAACAATAGCGGCCTTACAAATCCACCAATGAACAAGCCGTCCATGCCTATGCGACTAAAGGTAATTAAGAAGTATGTAGAAGATAGGACTGCAATCAGCGCCATCGTTAGCCATCCGTTTAGTGAATGCTGGTCGCCAACGGTTTTCATCGTCTGATAAGGACGAGCTAATACACTGAGGAAATAGGATAGATACTGTTTGCTTACTTCTTTGGCTTGCTGAACTTTCTCATTCTGCACGATATTATTCCACTGATTGGAGCTGTTGTCTCCTGCAGAAGCATGATCATTGGTGCCTGTTGATTCTGTTGTCTGTTGTTTCTGAGTAGAGACGGATGTTGTGTTCGGTCGAACGGGTGTCTCGGAAGATGTGTTCTGCGTACTGGACCAGCGAGTATATTCAGGTTCTGAAGCAGCAGCAGATTCCGGGTTCTTTACAAGAGAGGGTGAAGAGTTAGTTTGCGTTAGATTAGATCCGCACCTCTCGCAAAACTGGGCATCTCCATTTTCGTGGTTACATACTGGACATTGCATGGTATAAGCCTCCAATTTCTAGAAAATAAAAGCATGTTAACATTGTGTCTCATTTTAACGGTTGTTGACGAAGTTTGTCTATGTTTCGCAGGAATTAATACCCTTTTAAGGAAAGTTGAAACGAAGACTCGAACACGGTGTATTAAAACGTAGTTTAGAAGTAACAATAGTATAGGACTTACATGCAGGCATATTAATGTAAATTTACTGCGGTTTAAGACGAATTTTTTTTGGAGGCAAATATCTTATCGTTCGCTTCTGTGTGTAATTTACATGTTAAGTATATCTTTTGGGTTGCTCATTTCAGAAGATTTATGTATAATCAATCGTGTTAACACGTCGAATGTACGGTAGTAAGAGATGTGGGTGAGTTCATGGAACTACTGGACAGCAATGAGAGCAAGAAGAAGATGTGCCAGTATTATAACGAAATCTCGAAGGAACTGTTCGGATTTGGCACCACTCTCCTGAGAGTGACCATTGACCAGAACATTGTGACCTTCTACGCGAAGCACCGACGTTCACCGCGCTCTGACGCCCTGGAAGGGGAGGCCCCCGGCTTAAAGCTGGAAGTGGACTTCCGCATGTCTGTCTTATATAAGAAGAAATTCCGGGAGAAGCTCGAGCAACACATGGGTTTGCCAATTGAAGCTATATTGCGGGATTATGATGCGTCCACCCAGTGGGCGATCACGAATGTGATTCTGGAACAGGCCTAGGATGGATCGGCAGGATAGATTCTTGTTGAAGCATACGAAGGTTATGGCCCGGATCCATGATCAGGTTCCGTACAATTTCATATGATGGCGTCTGTCTTCGGATTGATTCTGAAGCAGAAACCGATGATGTACCGGCAGCGGGTGTCGCTTTCCTTTGTTTACGAAGAAAAGTGTTCTTGTTTATACAAGAATGCTTTTCTTTTTGTTTTTTAAGTCGAACTAGCCCTGTATAACACATCATATTCTTCGAAAATCAGAAAGACCTTTCAATCGCTGTTATCCCCAGATTTCTTTTATTCCCTTATCTAAGGGAGAAATCTTGTGATAAAGGCGAACACTTCGTTTCTCCAGGTTCTTTCTGTTTTCTACGTAAGATGTGTTATCAAGCTAGTTCAACTTATTGGTTGGGTTGTTAAAACACATATATCAGGGGGAATCAGGATCATGATGAAAAAGTGGATTAGCGGTTTGGCAGCAGTGGCAATGACATCGGTATTACTTGCAGGTTGTGGCAGCAGCACAGAGGATGCAGCAGGTGGATCAGGCAGTGGGGGAACAGCAGCTACCAAATTGGTTATCTCCACTTGGGGCTTCTCCGAAGATTTCTTCAATGAATCGGTATTTGGTCCTTTTGAAAAAGAACATAATGTAGACATCGTACTGGAAGTCGGCAATAACGCTGAACGTCTGAACAAAATTCGTCAGGGTACATCCAATGTCGATGTTATCTACCTATCTGACTACTATGCACAACAAGGTATTGATGAAGGTTTGTTTGAAAAAATCGACCGCTCCAAAATTCCAAATGTAAATGACATTTATGATATTGCCAAAGCCCCGCTTGGTGAAGATTATGGCCCGGCTTACACAGTTGGACAACTCGGAATCGCTTATAACCCGGACCTCGTTTCCAAAGAAGTGACTTCATGGAGTGACCTGTGGGACCCGGCGTTTGAGGGTAATCTGACTATCCCGAATATTACGGCAACAGCAGGCCCGATGGTTGTGGATGCAGCTTCTCGTGTAGCTGGTAATGATACGTTTAATGAAGATGCGGCATTTGCTGAACTGAAAAAACTGAGCGGCAATGTGGTGAAATTCTATAGCCAAACGTCCGAGTTCGTGAACATGTTCTCTCAGGAAGAGATTGCAGGCGGACCGATCATGGAAATGTATTTCAAAGATCTGAAAGCAGCTGTACCTAATGCGAAGTTTGTTACACCGAGTGAAGGTGCATATGCCGTGATGAACACGATCAATGTCGTGAAGGGTAGCAAAAATAAAGAACTGGCTGAAGAATTCATTAACTGGCAGCTTAGCCAAGATGTACAAGCAAAATCTGCTAAAGCTAAAGTTGACTCTCCGGTTAATACCAAGGTTGAACTGACTGCTGAAGAAGCAGAAGGCGTAACCTACGGTGCTGACGTTGTTGAGAAACTGAACAAGCTGGATATGGAATTCGTCAATCAACAGGTTAAAGGCTGGACAGATCGTTGGAACCGCGAGATTGCACAATAAAAACAAGTAACCGACTGACTTAAAAGTTTTCTTGGATCAACATGTTCAACTTATCATTTGCAGCAAGCAACCAATCACCGTATAGGAGTTGAGAACGGATGAGTGAATCGCTGAATCGCATCATTATGGATGTGGACACGGGGATTGACGATGCACTGGCAATTTTGCTGGCGGTCAAAAGCCGGAAGCTGGACATTCTCGGTATCACCACAGTCTGTGGGAACGTATCACTCCAGCAGGCAACAGAGAATACGTGCAAAATCCTTGAACTTGCGGGTGCACCTGAAATTCCGGTGATTGCTGGAGCGGCAGGACCCCTTACTCGCAAGTCGCATTATGAACACCGGGTACATGGACAGGACGGATTGGGCGGTGCGCTGCCTGATCCGGCGGTGTCCAAACAAGCCGAGGAAGGTTTTGCGCCGGACTTTATCGTGGAGCAAGCCAAGTTGTATCCAGGCGAACTGACATTGATCATGACTGCTCCATTAACCAATCTGGCACTCGCGCTGATGAAGTGTCCTGAATTGCCTTCTTTATTGAAGGAAGTCATCTTCATGGGTGGCGTGGTTCGCGGACATGGCAACATTACGCCGACAGCCGAGTACAACACATACGCTGATCCAGAGGCGGCACGCATCGTATTGCACGCAGGCATCGAGAAACTTACACAAGTCGGACTGGATGTGACGCGTCAAACGCTGTTGAATGAAGCAACGATTGAGCGTCTCACCGATCCTGCACTGCGCGCGTACGTGGCTCAGAGCACGGAGATCTACATCAACCGGTATGAACAAATGAACGGTGTTCGCGCTTGCGCGTTGCATGATCCACTGGCCGTGGGCGTAGCCCTTGCCCCCGAACTCGTTGGACGCAAATCGTATTACGTCGATGTCGAAACCGCCAGCCGCTTGTGCGATGGCCAGATGGTATGCGACTTCCAAAACCGTTTGGGCGAGCAGCCCAACACCCTCGTCTGCGAAACCGTAGACGCAGAAAGCTTCCTTGAACTGTTTATCAACGCGTTAAACGCGTAGTTGCTCTGCCCCAATTAGATATTTATACGATTGCGGAGAGTGCAGAACCGATCTGGAGAAGCGAAGCGTTCCCCTTTATCCCCCGATTTTTACCTATGAAAATAAATCATTAAATCGGGGGATAACAGGGATCGAAGGACGGTACTGCAATCGGAGTACTCAAGTATCAATCTCGAATTAAATTTACAAGTCAGGAGTATGGCGATGAAAAAATCAGTAATCTACTGGCTATTGCTGCCGGGGTTCGTGTTTTTGGCGGCATTTATGATCATTCCGATTGTCCTGACGATCGGATCGACGTTTTTCCAAGAAAACTCCTTCACGTTTGAAGGATACATGCATTTTTTCAGAGACCCATACTTTTTGAAAATACTGCTTACGACGCTGCAAGTCAGCGTGGTCACCACCATCGTCTGTGTGGTGCTCGGATTCCCGACAGCTTATTATATTTCGCAGAAAGCGCCGCGCCGCAAAGGCATTTTGCTGGCACTGGCGATCTTCCCGCTGCTGACCAGCCCGGTCGTGCGTTCGTTTAGCTGGATGATCATCCTTGGACGCAAAGGGCTGATCAACAACACCCTTGTTGGTCTGGGGATCGTGGACAAACCATTGGATATTCTGTACACGCCAGCAGCGATGATGATCGGTCTGACGCATCTGTTCCTGCCATTGATGATTATCTCTCTGGTGGGCGTGCTGGAGAACATTGACGGTGATTTGCTCAAGGCAGCGCAAAGTCTCGGCGCATCGCGCATTACGGCATTCCGCCGGGTTGTATTCCCACTGGCTGTGCCAGGACTTGTGATCGGAGCCGTGCTTGTCTTTGTCGGAAGCCTGACGGCGTATACCACACCTGCCCTCCTTGGAGGCAAGCAGCGCGTGATTGCTACGTTCCTGTATCAGAACGCCATGACTCTCAACGACTGGTATCTGGCCTCGGTTGTTGCCGCGATTATGATTGTGATTACATTTGTCGTGGTCGGTGTCATGAACAAAATGGCCAAAACTTTAAATCCGAAGGGGTAGACATATGCGGGAGAAACATATCGGGCTGGGCCTGTTCAGTCTGCTGGTCTTTATCTTTCTGCTGGGCCCGCTTCTGATCATATCGATCACTTCGTTTGAACCGGGAACGGTACTCAAATTTCCGCCGGAAGGGTTCTCCTTCCGCTGGTATGAGAATATTTTCAACACAGGCGGTTTCCTCCGCACGTTCCAGACGTCCATCATCATTTCCTTGCTGGGGAACCTGTTGGCACTGGTGCTTGGAGTTCCGGCTGCGTATGCACTTAGTCGTTACGATTTCAAAGGCAAGTCCGTGCTGAATGCACTGTTCCTGTCCCCGGTACTGATCCCGGGAATCGTGCTTGGTTTTACATTGATGAAATATCTGATCGTAATCTACCATCTGCCGATGTACCTTGGACTATTGATTGGTCATACGATTATCATGCTTCCATTCATCATTCGGGTTATCGCGTCGAGTCTGTCGAGCTTTGACTTCGCCGTGGAAGAAGCTGCGCTGAGTCTTGGGGCGGGACGGGTGAGAACGTTCTTCACAATAGTGCTTCCCAACATCCGCTCAGGCATTATCGCTGCAGTGTTGATTGCCTTCCTGGAATCGTTCAACAACGTGGACATCTCGGTATTCATGACCGGACCAGGAGTTAGTACATTGCCAATTCAGATGCTGACGTATGTGGAGAATTACTTTGACCCAACGATTGCAGCGATTTCCATGCTATTGATGGTACTGACCGGACTTTTAATGTTCGTGATCGAACGGATCATGGGCGGATTTTCATACTTTACTAAACGTTAATTGGAGGCGCAGAACGCTATGGCATTGCTGACATTAGACCACGTATCCGTGGCATACGATAAGCAGACAATCCTGAAGGATTTTCAGTTGGAGCTGGAAAAAGGTAAACTGCTCTCCCTGCTCGGACCGAGCGGTTGCGGCAAAACAACTACGCTGCGCCTCATCGCCGGATTTCTGGAAGCATCACAGGGCAAGTTTATGTTCGGCGGCAAGGATTATACGAAAGTTCCGGCGAACAAGCGCAACTTCGGATTTGTATTTCAGAGTTATGCATTATTCCCGCATTTGTCTGTCTATGACAACGTGGCCTTTGGCCTGCGGATGCGCAAGGTGAAAGACAAGGATATCTCTTCCCGTGTAATGCGAATCCTGGAAGTTGTTAACCTGAACGGATTTGAGAAACGTTTTCCACAAGAACTGTCTGGTGGACAGCGTCAGCGTGTGGCCATTGCTCGCGCATTGGTTATTGAGCCTGACCTGCTCTTGTTCGACGAACCACTCAGTAACCTGGATGCGAACCTGCGCCTGAACATGCGGGTGGAGATTCGCCGGATTCAGCAAGAGCTGGGCATTACAACGTTGTATGTCTCTCATGACCAGGAAGAGTGCTTCTCGATCTCTGATCAGGTAGCCATCATGAACAAAGGTGTGGTCGAGCAGCTCGACCGCCCGGAAACGATTTTCAAATATCCGGCAACGGAGTTTGTCGCACGATTCATCGGATTCCATAACTTTATTGAATTCGCGGATCGCAGCGATGCAGGTGAAGTCATCACATTACATGCGGGTGGACGCACATTTACAGCAACAGCACATCCCGGAACAGCACGTCCCGGTGCACGTAAAGGCGCGATTCGCCCGGATGATCTGATCGTAAGTGGTGATACCTCTGCGGATGTGGTGAACGCTTTGCCGGGCATTATCAAAGTCAGCACGTATCTGGGACGCAGCTATCAGTATGTAGTTGAGACGGAACTGGGTGACTTTACAGCCAATCAGGAGATGGAGACACCGTACCTTAGCGGGCAGCGTGTTAGCCTGATCTTCCCACAGGACAAGCTTGTACTGGTAGAGTAGCGATGAATATATGGAATAGCTTGAAGAAATAAGAGCAGCAAAGAAGGCAACTCATGCGATGATTCCGGATGATGGCGGTGGTGCGCAGTCATGTGCAGCACAGCAGATTAAAGTGCAGGTTCATTGTCCGGTTCGGATCGCAGTGAAATGCTTGTGAAGAAGGAGATTATGCCCCATGCGTGCAGATCAACTGATTGTGAATGTACATGTGTATAACAGTTATTATAAACGATTTGAAATGAACAACGTCGCTGCTGTGTTGGACGGCAGATTCCTATATGTTGGACCCGGTGGACCGGAGATGATTCAGGCAGACGAAGTCATTGATGCACGAGGAAGATACATGATTCCTGGTTTGATCGATATCCATCTGCATATTGAAAGTACGATGGTGACACCGGAAACCTTTTCCCATGGCTTGATTGGCTGCGGGGTAACGTCCATTGTTGCAGAACCGCATGAAATGGCGAATGTGTTTGGGCTTGAAGGAGTTCAGGAGATGATGGCTGCAAGTCGAGAGACGATGGTGGACATGTTCTATGCGATCCCAAGCTCCGTTCCGGCAACCCCGATGGAGACGACAGGTGGTTCGATTGAAATCGAAGATATGGACGTGCTGCTCGCCACTGGCGAGATTATCTGTCTGGGTGAGATCATGAACTATGTCGATGTCATCCGTGATCCGGAGTGCAAGACGAACCAGATTTTACAGCATATCCGCAAAAACTATCCCGATCTCGTGATCGAAGGTCATACACCGAAACTGCTTGGACTCGATCTGCATCGACTGATCTACGCAGGTATTGATTCCGATCATACCCATCAGAGCATTGAGGGATTACAGGCACGGATTGCAGCAGGTATGTTTATTGAAATCCAGGAGAAATCGATGACGCCTGAAGTCATGGAGTATCTGATTCAACATGATGTGGCACAGCACTTCTGCTTCGTCACAGATGATGTGATGCCGGATTCACTGGTGGAGCGTGGTCATCTGGATCATATCGTACGCAAGGCAATTCAGATGGGGATGCGTCCGGAAGATGCGATCTACGCAGCAACGTCTACCCCTGCTTCCCGGATGAAAATGACCGATCGCGGCAGCATTGCCCCTGGCAAAGTGGCCGATTATGTGCTGGTATCCAACTTGCATGATCTCTCCATTGATCAGGTGTACAAAAATGGCCGCAAAGCTTATGACGATTACGAACCGTATAAGCAGGAACGGATCATCGGGCAATTCCCACCTCACTTCTATAAGAGTGTGCAGTTAGAGAAACTGGGCGCAGCAGATTTTGCTATTCAGTTGTCCGACCCGAAAGTCAGTGGATCAGGTGTTGATCTCGCTGGTGAAGGTGAGTACCAATGCCGTGTCATGATGGTGAAGGATGGTTCTACTTTTGTGGAAGAACATATTGCACCGGTTCAGTCTTCGGATGGCGAATTGCGCTGGGAAGAGAGCGGATATGCGCAGATCGCGACCTTTGAACGTTATGGTGTGAACGGCAATCGAGCACATGGCTTGATCGGTGGAGACACCATCAAACGAGGCGCCATTGCAACGACATATTCACATGACAATCATAACCTGCTGGTTGTAGGACGTAATCGTGAAGATATGATATTGGCAGCTAACAACGTAATTTCGAGCCAGGGTGGCTTCTGCGTGGTGGAAGATGGCAAGGTGCTGTCCCATCTTGAACTTCCCGTAGGTGGCATTCTGACGGAAGAACCACTCGCAGTGGTATCCCATCAAGTGAAGGAACTGCGTGCAGCCATGTTGTCTCTTGGTTACGTGCATTACAACCCGATCATGTCGATCAGCACTCATTCTCTCGCGGTAAGTCCGGCGCTGAAGATCACGGACCATGGCCTGATTGATGTGAATGCAGGTAAGGTTGTATCGTTGATTGTTTAAGTGGGATAGACACATCTGGTGGTCTTCTTCCGATGATTGATTAGATTATTCGTTGTTATATCGTTGGTGTGTTCTATAAGAAAAAGAAGTCCCGGTTCATTCAAGTGAACCGGGGCTTCTTTTTGGCAAATTCATATACGTATTATTATGTTCTTGTAATTATAGTTAATACGAACCCTGTTTATATTAATTTCTCTGGATTCTTCACCTTAATGGAGACCACTTCTCCGCAATCCAGACAAACCGTGTACATTTTTTCCACACCGAGAGTCATTTTCTTATCCAATGGACGAAGGTTGATATAGTCCGATGCTTCTACAAAAGATGTTCCTCCGCAATCATGACATTTCTTTTCTGATATATTCATAAGTTCATTCCACCTTTTGTTCATTTGTAATGTGTTCATTAATATAATATCCATTAAATGGAAATACAAAATTATCTAATTATTCATCGTAGATTAGGGTCCGTTAGTCCGTGTAAACTAAATTTTTATTTTGCCTTCTAAAGTCCACTCCAAATATTTGGACACTGAAGGTGCGACCCATTTTCGGCTGTCATTTTCATGATTCCACACAAACACGTCATCTCTACACGTTCCATCCCCTGTCACAGGAAAAGCAAATAAATCCCCAATCCCACTTTCCCCGAAGAAGAGCAGGTGATCAAAGGGCATATAGTAATCTTGGGAGTGGTCATCCCGATAATGTCTGTTTTCATACTTAATTCGATCTTCTGACCAGATAAGTCCCAAATCGTAAATAGCTCTGACTCCATTGGTTTCGAGCAATATTTCTTTTAATTCACGAGGGAGCGTAACCTGTAAGGAGTCTTCCACCTTTGCAATGTCATCACCAGATGCAGGGGGACTGAACGTGTACTCCTTCGAAATGCTATGAAGATGCTCTTTCCACATGAATAAAGGCCTCCTCGATATATTCTAACTGTCAGTAACGAATGAAACGATATGTAATTGATTGAAAAAAGAAGTCCTTCTTAACTAAAAAGGCTACTGATTTTGATGTAGCGCAGTAATGTTATGTAAGGACTACTCTTCTAACTCCAGTTTACCAAGTTAGCCAACCGCTCGTTCGTTTATAGTTGTGCAGAAGATCGTATTGCTCGTGGTACATGAGACGCTTCATTCTGGTTCGATATTGATGATAATCGTGCTTTCGATTCGGTTTGCTTTCTTTGTTGAAATGAGTGTTCTTGATTCCTTTACGGTGATCTTTCAGCTTTTCTTTTCTTGGATCAATGAACTTCTTGTTGTGTCTCTGTGCAAAAGCTGTTTCATTTTCCCATGATTGAATCTCTTCCTGTGTGAACATCTTCATCCCGTTGTACCGGGCTAGATTTTGGCTTGAGTAGCCAGTGCCTTGAGTACAACTAATAGAAGAAGAATTTTGGGTTGAACATCGTCATCACCTCAGATTTAATCATCCTTATTTTAACATATAAAGCCGTCCGATCAATTCTGGTCTAAGCGTTATTATGGGCACTGTTCTGGAGTAGAGATGATCACGCAACAAATCCCTTTTGGACGAGGCATAGGAATACATATATAGTAGTAAGAAAAGAGTGTTTGGACGCAAAAGCAGGAGGATAGACAACCATTATGAGTGAATTAAATAATGCCAAAACCATATTTTTCGACGTAGATGATACGTTATATGATCACTTGCAGCCGCTTCGCGGGGCGTTGCAGGACGTTCTCGGCCTGCCGGATAATTTCCCTTATGCTGATGCCTATCACCGTTTTCGTTATTACAGTGACTGGCTGTCTGCACAAGAAGATCTGTCTGCTGTACCGGAGCCGGATGCGGTGGAGCGAATGCGCCGTCGGAGGTTTGAGCTGACGATGGAGGAGTTTGGACTCGCCCTACAACCAGGTCAGGCTGAAGAACTGCAAGCTCGGTATCTGAGCAGACAGTTTGAGATTGTGCCTTTTGAAGGAGCCTATGAGCTAATTAGAAGGCTTCAGGCAGAGGGCCATACCGTTGGACTAATCACCAATGGAGAAGGAGAGCATCAGCGGCGCAAGCTTGAAGCATTGGATGTGCTCAGTCTCGTGGACGAGCATCTGATCTTCATCTCTGGTACGACTGGTTATGCGAAACCGGATCGCAGATTGTTTGAATATGTGAGTAAGCAGTCCGGGACAGATGCCCGTTCCAGCTATTACATCGGAGACTCGTGGCGTAATGATGTGGTAGGTGCAGTGGATGCAGGCTGGAAGGTTATCTGGTTCAATCATCGGGAGGCGCTGCCGGAATCCGATCATCAGCCTCATTTTGTAGCATCGAGCTATGAAGAGATCAGTCGTATTCTGACTTTTGAGGTTGTCCGAGTTTAAGGAGATATTTGTTGAAAGGAGCAGTCCTGTTACCGTTTTAGGTGCAGGTCTGCTTTTTAGTGTTTAAAGAAGGACTCCATTTCTTACGTTATACCTTCTATAAAGGCATTAATAATGACATGTCTAACTCTTCGCTTTCAATTACAATGGCCATGAGTCCAGCTTCTGTTTTGGTTTCGTGCCATTCATGTTTATCCCAGAGTACGGCTTCCCCACAATGCACTTTAATGTATTCATTTGCTTCGCCTCTAACCCAACCTTCTCCACTTACGATCAAAAGCAGTTGAGGAACCACAGCTTGGTGATAACCGACTACTCCACCCTGTGGCAAGTGCATACATCCGATATGAGCTGTTTTGTCGGTCTGCGTAATACGTGACATGACGAAATTAGAATCAAATTGGGTAATCTTTTTCCCTGACTCTTCTTTAAATTGAAATATCCTCATGTTTACCTCCGCAATCGTGACTAAGTTAACTTCCTACAAAGGCAACGTTCCTTATGATGGTATCATCCTAATCCAAAATAATATGGAAACCCCATCAGATGAGTCTATCATAGCTCCAATCGTTGAGGAATAGTTTGTTTACAACTCTCATTTCGTTAATGCCTGTGCCGTTGATTCTATGAAGTTATACTTCATGGAATCTTCATTCACAAGACAGTGCAAAAGCCTTCCCAAACTATAAATGCAGTGTTATAATTAAAACAAGATTTAGATTAAGTCTAAATTAAAACGATGAATCAAAGCAGCGCCATAACAATCATTTACATTCTATTTTTATATTCGAGAGGGGATAAATTCCATGAGCACAATCCAAACTAGAAACAACACTTTTGCTAACAATGCCACAGCACTTCAAGATGTCCTGAACCGTCAGATCGCAGGTTGGTCCGTATTGTACACGAAACTGCATAACTTCCACTGGTATGTCCAAGGACCTCATTTCTTCACACTGCATGCCAAATTTGAAGAACTGTACAACCTGGCTACGGCGAACATGGACGAAGTTGCAGAACGTTTGCTTGCCATTGGTGGACGTCCGGTGGCTACGATGGCTGAACAGCTGCGTCTGTCTCCAATTGAAGAGGTACAAGGCCAATTGTCTGCTGAGCGTATGGTAGAGTCGGTGGTTGCTGATCTGCGTACCATGGTGGAAGTGATTCATCAAGGTATTCACGAAGCGGGAGAAGCAGAAGATAACGCAACGGAAGATATGTTAATTGGATTCACCGCTGCGCTGGATAAAGAGGTCTGGATGTTAAACGCATTTCTGGGCAAATAAGCAAAGTTACCCTTCATCCTGACAACGATATGTAGAGTCCGTGAACAAAGTGCCCGTTCGCTTACAAATCCAGTGCGCTTGCCGTATAATGATGGCATCCAAGATGTACAGAATGGTGGAATGAATGATGCGGTCAGACCTGGAACAATTGCAGGAAGAAGCTGAACGGTTTATATATACATGTTATGAAGAGCTGGGCCATTCGCGTGAAGATGCGCAGGCCCGGCTTGTTGCTGTTATGGAGGAGATCGAAGTAACGGGTACCTATGTGCATACCACAGAAGAATTGGAACAGGGTTGCAAAATGGCCTGGCGGAACAGCAACCGTTGCATCGGGCGGCTGTTCTGGGATAAATTGCGGATTGTGGATGCCCGTCATGCCGATACGGCAGGAACGGCAGCTGATGCTGTGTTGAATCATATTCATGTGGCATCCAACGGAGGCAAGGTCATTCCGATGATTACAATTCTTCCTCCGGATGGTCCGAATGGAGCCCCGGTACGTGTCTGGAATCATCAGCTCATTCGTTATGCAGGATATGAGACAGAGCAAGGCATTATTGGCGATCCTGCTTCCGTGGAGCTGACCAAGGTAGCCATGTCACTTGGCTGGCAAGGAACAGGTGGCTCTTATGATGTGTTACCGCTCATCATTCAGGCACAAGGACAAGCGCCAGAGTGGTATGTTATACCCGAAGAAGAGATTGTGGAAGTGATGATTGAGCACCCGGAGCAGAAGGAAATTGCTGAGCTGGGTATGCGTTGGTATGGTGTGCCGATGATCGCCGATATGCGTCTGGAGATTGGCGGTATATCTTACCCGGCAGCGCCGTTTAATGGTTGGTATATGGGTACGGAGATTGGCGCCCGTAATCTGGCGGACACGTTCCGCTATAACAAGTTGCCTGCGGTGGCGGCAGCGTTTGGGTTGAATACATCAAGTGAAACGACATTATGGAAGGACCGGGCTTTGGTGGAACTGAATGTCGCTGTGCTGCATTCATTTAAGAAAGCAGGCGTGAGCATTGTGGATCACCACACGGCAGCAGCGCAATTTGCGATGTTTGAACAGCGGGAAGAGAAGGCTGGGCGTGAGCTGACCGGGGATTGGGTGTGGCTGATTCCGCCAGTGTCCCCGGCGACAACGCATATTTTTCACGGCTCGTATCGCAATGAGATTGTGAAGCCGAACTTTTTCCATCAGGATCAGGCGTATACCCTGAAAGATGGCGTGGCATCTGCAGCAGAGCTGCGAAGCAGCGAGCAGCAGAATGCACAGGTAGAGCATCCCCAGCCACTGGCCGGGGATGCACCAATGAAATGCCCGTTTGCACATTAAATTGTGCAGACCGGTTATTTTTTGTGATCCTTTTTTATCAAATAAAGGGCTATAAAATAGGAAAAAACGAAGAAGATTCTTTCTCTATATGGAAATATATAACATGCCTATAATGAGGTCATGGCTTCACATAAGGGAGGGAACAACAATCCATGGGTTACATTGAAACGTTGCGAGGAATGATTGGCAATGCTCCTGTTATTCTGGTGAGACCGAGTATACTGATCTTGAATAAGACGGGTGAGCTTCTATTGGTTCGACATCTGGATGACACTTGGGGAGTACCGGGTGGATTTATGGAGCTCGGCGAATCGGTGGAAGAGTCTGCAATACGAGAGGTCAGAGAAGAGATTGGGATAGAGATTAAGAAACTTCATCTGTATGGCGTCTTCTCAGGAAAAGAGTTATATACGAAATTAAGAAATGGGCATGAATACTACAATGTGGTCATTGGTTATGTTTGCACGGAGTATGAGGGAGAATTGAAGCCAGATGGGGTGGAAGTTCTTGAAGCAAAGTTTTACAAACCAACCGAATTACCTGACAGGACTGACCCTTACTTAAAAAGCAAAATCCAAGAAAATGCAGTGAACATCGCAACATTATTGGGAAAATAATCTTGCCAATAAAGGGATGACCTCCGTCATATTCATGACTTGTGGGACGTCTCCCTTTTGCGTTTACACCCGTCTTGTCTTGTACCGTCTGCGCATCACGGCTTGAACTACAATAGCAACAGCAATCAGCAACAGATTGAACACAAACACGGAGTACAGCGAACCAACCTCTATCAGCAGCGCTGCAACCAGTGGGGATACGATGGAGCCAATCTCAGCCGCAGAGACAATTTTGCCTATGACAGAGCTTCGACTCTCATCGGGGATATGATCACCGACATGGGCAAAGAACGAGTCCATGTAACATGCCCCGCCAACCCCGCCGATCAGCATGCCAACGTAGACCCATAGATGGGATGACGTGCTTAGAAATACAGCAACTTCGATGCCAATCAGGAACATGCCGAGCATACATAGCAACAGACGATCCCCCATCCGGTCAGAGAGATAACCAACAAGGGGTGCAGCGGCAAGCGTAGAAATCCCGGATACAGTGAAGGCGAGACTGGTTGCAAAGGGGTCCCAATGCATGATGTGAGCTGCATACAATGCGAAGTAGGTGAGAAACACCGCATAGGCGCTCATCTCCAGAAAATGTACTGTACCATAGCCGAGAAGCTGCTGACGCTGGGTAAGCTCTGTAGTTGGGCTAATCGTTATTGAGTCGGAAGCTTGATTGGATTGGGAGATACCCGTACCTTGCGTATGCAGTGCATCGGATTTTGTTGAAGGTAAAGGAGGTGCCGTCATCTTCATTCCCATCGCAGCGACCACAGCCATCAGACAACATAACGCAACAAGCAGAAAAGGAACTGACAGAGGCCAGTGCAGCGCGAGCCAGCCACTAATAACCGGACCGAGCACCATTCCGCCACCCTCACTGCTGCTGATATATCCATTATACAGGCCGCGGTTGTCTGCATTGCCCCCATCTCCGATGATGGAACGCACGACCACGGTAAGCCCGGTGGAAGCCAGCCCTTGCAGCAGTCGGAGCAGGCCGAACAACACCGCAGCAGTAGACACCGCAAAGCCACCCATGCAGACAGCGAGCAGTAACAGCATGAGGATGAGAGCACGTTTACCCCCGAGTTTCTTATAAATTGCCGCAGCAGGAATGCCACCAATCACTTTCCCCACATAGAAAAGCGCAAAAATAACCCCCATCATCCAGCCAGACAGGCCAAATTCCTCAATAAACAAAGGAAACAGGGGCAGGATCATGAACCCGCCCATCTGACTAAGGAAACAAATCGTTATCAGCAAAGGCAGATTACGACGAATATCCAAGAGCCAAGACTCCTTTCACATATAAAATGGAATCCCAAACGTGCTTCATATCCCAAAGGAATGCGTAGATATCGACATATATCCGTAATGTATGCAGGATTTTTGAGAATAAGAAGAAAATGACACGCGGCGTTTACATCAAAACCATTGCGGTTATACCTGAATCATATATAATAGATGGGTTATCTATAAGGATGCATGAACGAAAGTAACAGAATAAAGAGGTACCTCAAGTATAAGGGGGCGATGTGAAGCATGTCAGAACAACAACCGATTATCCGCTTCGAAGCGGTGACTCAGCAATACGATCAGGATGAAGCCGTATTGAAGGCAGTCAGCTTTGAGATTGAGCGGGGTAAATTTTATACGCTTCTTGGCCCATCGGGCTGCGGAAAAACAACGATATTGCGGCTGATTGCCGGTTTTGCGGAGCCGACTCAGGGCAGTATTTATTTTAATGGTGCGCTCATTAACCGGGTGCCTGCCCACCAGCGGCAGGTGAACACCGTATTTCAGGATTACGCGTTATTTCCACATTTGAATGTATTTGAGAACGTAGCTTTTGGTTTGCGAATCAAAAAGATGAAAACGGCTGAAATTCGCAGCAAAGTGTTGGAAGCCCTCAAGTTCGTCAATCTGTCCGGTTATGAAAACCGTGAAATTGGCGAAATGTCTGGCGGACAGCGGCAGCGTGTTGCGATCGCACGCGCAATTGTGAACGAGCCTGAAATCCTGTTATTGGACGAGCCTTTGTCTGCACTCGATCTGAAGCTGCGGACCGAGATGCAGTATGAATTGCGGGAGCTGCAACAGCGACTGGGTATTACGTTTATCTTTGTTACGCATGATCAGGAAGAGGCCTTGGCGATGTCGGATGAGATCTTTGTCCTGAATGGCGGCGTCATTCAACAGAGCGGTACACCGAACGATATCTATGATGAGCCGATTAACCGTTTTGTAGCGGACTTTATTGGGGAATCGAACATTGTATCGGGCAGAATGAAGCAGGACTTCGTTGTGGAATTCGCTGGTGCACAGCACGAGTGTGTCGATCAGGGTCTCCAGCCGGACGAGCCGGTAGAGATTGTCATTCGCCCAGAGGATCTGGAGATTACAACGGAAGAACAGGGCAAACTCAAGGTCAATGTGGACTCCCAGTTATTCCGCGGGGTGCATTACGAAATATCCACATATGATGATGCGGGCAATGAGTGGCTTGTTCATTCAACGAAGAAAGCCGTTGTTGGCGCGCGGATTGGACTCTATTTTGACCCGGAAGCTGTGCACGTCATGCGCTTTAACGAGACTGAAGAAGAGTTCGACAAACGACTCGAAGCGTATCAAGAGGCCGCTCATGCAGACTAAGGCCAGCACACGCAATGCGTATCTGATTCCATATGTATTATGGATGGTGTTGTTCGTTGTGGCGCCGGTTCTGCTGGTCATCTATTATTCGTTCTTCGATGTGGAGGGTAACTTCACGTTTGGCAACTACGCCCGGTTCTTCACGCCGGTGTACTTGCAGATGACGCTCAGTTCGTTCTGGTATGCATTTCTGATTACGGCGTTCTCGCTGCTGATCTCGTATCCAACGGCGTATATGCTGACCCGGACGAAGCACAAGCAGCTGTGGTTGCTGCTGATCATTCTGCCAAGCTGGATCAATCTTTTGTTAAAAGCGTACGCCTTTATCGGCCTGTTTGGAACGTATGGTCTGACCAACTCCTTGCTTGAAGTGGTGGGGATTGGCACACAGCAGATTTTGTTCACCGACTTCAGTTTCATCTTTGTCTCGGTGTACATCTTCATTCCATTCATGATTCTGCCGATCTTCAATGCGCTCGAAGAGATGAATCCATCGTTGATCTACGCGGCGCGAGATCTGGGAGCCTCATCGTGGCTGACATTCCGCCGGGTGATCTTTCCGCTGACGATTAGCGGAGTGAAATCAGGCTGTCAGGCTGTATTTATTCCTGCGCTCTCCCTGTTCATGATTACCCGCCTGATTGCGGGAAACCGTGTAATTACGCTGGGAACAGCGATTGAACAGCATTTTCTCGTCACTCAGGACTGGGGGATGGGATCAACGATTGCCGTCTTTTTGATTATTGCGATGGCGATTATTATGTTCCTGACCGGATCAGGCAAGAAGGAGGTGCGTAATGGGAAGAAACGGAAAGCTGTCTAACGTCTATCTGGCCGTTGTATTCGCCATCCTGTACGCACCGATTGCGTATCTGATCTTCTATTCCTTCAACAGCGGCGGTCATATGCGCAGCTTCGAAGGATTCACGCTTGAATGGTACAGAGAGGTGTTCGCCGATACACGGCTGCTCATCATTGTGCTGAATACATTTATCATTGCGCTCCTGTCATCAGCGATCTCAACGATCCTTGGTGTAGCAGGAGCACTGGCGATCTACCATGTGCGGCGCAAACGGACCAAGAATACGCTGCTATCACTCAACAACGTGCTGATCGTGAGTCCGGATGTCATCATTGGTGCGTCTTTCCTGATCCTGTTCACGATGATTGGCATCAAACTGGGCTTCACTTCGGTCCTGCTGTCTCATATCGCATTCAGTGTGCCGATTGTCGTCATCATGGTACTGCCAAAGCTGCAGGAGATGAGCCCAACACTGATGGATGCGGCACGTGATCTGGGTGCCGGCTCATGGCAGATTCTGACGCGTGTGGTGCTGCCATACGTGAAACCCGGTATTTTTGCCGGATTTTTCATGGCCTTGACGTACTCGCTCGATGATTTTGCAGTAACATTCTTTGTCACGGGTAATGGATACTCCACGCTCTCGGTAGAGATATACTCCAGAGCAAGGCAGGGCGTTTCGTTGTCCATCAATGCGTTGTCTACCCTGTTATTCCTGCTCACGGTGCTGCTGGTGGTTGGATATTACTTCATTAACCGCCGTGCAACACGGATACCACCTGGAGGAAAGGGGCTGCGACCATGAAGCAACTGGTACGGACATTTGCGCTTGTTTTTGTGGCCGCCTTTGCCCTGATGATCCTGGCTTCGTATCTGAACAAGAGTCAGGGGTATTCTGGCGGCAACACACTGACCATCTATAACTGGGGCGATTATATCGATCCTGATCTGCTCAAGGAGTTTGAGGACGAGACAGGCATTAAAGTCATCTATCAGACGTTTGATTCCAATGAAGCGATGCTGACCAAGATCGAACAGGGCGGTACTACGTTTGATGTGGCGATTCCTTCTGAATATGCGATTAGCAAAATGAAAGAAGAAGACCTGCTCGTACCACTCGATCATAGCAAATTAACCAACCTGGACAACATTGATCCGCGATTCATGGACTTGTCCTTTGATGAAGGCAACAAGTACTCCATTCCGTATTTCTGGGGCACGGTGGGGATTGTATACAATCCTGAGCTGGTGGACGGGTTGACGTTTGATAGCTGGAATGACTTGTGGGACCCACGTCTGAAAAATCAAATCCTGCTCCTGGATGGCGCACGCGAAGTCATTGGCATGGGATTGAACAGTCTCGGGTATTCCCTGAACGATACCAACGAAGACCATCTGCAAGAAGCACTGAAGAAGCTGTCTACATTGACGCCGAACGTCAGAGCAATTGTCGGAGACGAGATCAAGATGCTGCTTGCGAACGAGGAAGCGGCAGTTGGACTTGTATGGTCCGGGGATGCGTCGGAGATTATGGATGAGAACGACAAGCTTGATTATATGGTGCCGGAAGAAGGCTCAAACCTCTGGTTTGATAATATGGTTATTCCGAAGACGGCGACTAATATTGAAGGGGCGCACCAGTTTATCAACTTCATGCTGGACCCGGATCATGCCGCTCGCAATGCGGAGTATGTCGGGTATTCCACACCGAACGCCGAGGCGCTGAAGTTACTGCCAGAGGACATCTCCGAGGATGAGCGCTTCTATCCAGACGAGACACTGACAGGCAAGCTGGAGGTCTACGATAATCTGGGTAAAAAAATGCTCTCGCATTATAATGACCTGTTCCTGGAGTTTAAAATGCATAGTAAATAACCGCCAATAGCGTGTACACAGTTCGTTAGATCCTCAAAAAAAGACAAAAAGGGTAGCTGCTCGTCATTTCACTTGAATGACGAGCAGCTACCCTTTTTATATTACCTACTTCAGAGCAAAAGCGTAGGTTATGTTTTTTCGTGCACACGTTAACGGAGGGGACAGAACAAACGAAGGAAGCAGAGCGTTCGCCTTTATCACCGGATTTTCCCATTGTAAAGGGGAATCAAAAAAATCCGGGGATAACAGCGATCCGAAGTTGTTCTGTCACCGCAGTGATCAAGTGGAAACGAATAAAGGGTTACATGCGCTTTTTGCGACCCACCATGATCCAAGCCCCACCCATAATCAGTACAATCGCTACAAAAGGCTGGATAAAGCTCAAACTGCTCAGCATCGTGCCAATCGACATCACAGCGAAGAACAGCAGCGAGATAACCGTCAGAATGTTGATGGGGATCAGCAACCATTTGTTCCGACCACCGAACCAGTAGAGTTCAAACAAACCCACAGCTACAGCCAGAATGAAGCCCGGCCACATCGTACCCCAGTTGTTAAACAGCATGGCGATCTGACAGACAATACCGACAGTGAGCAACAATCCACCGGGAACCAGCAGTCCAACCCCTCTGCCAATCATGGAGAAGTACAGCCAGTGGAAGAACAGCCCGAGTGGAATCACGAATAACGTGGGCCAGAAGGTCGCAAAGATCGTACCCGGACCGAGTGAACCTCCCTGGTTCAGAATCAGGTACACGCCCAGCAAAATGAGAACAGGCGCAAGGATCGTACGTTTAGCCATAATATCTCTCCTTCTCAATACAAAGATCAAATTTCCGAACGGTGTATGTAGAGCAATTACTTTCGTTACTCACAGCATACCATGAACTGGAAAAGTCTATCCTCCGTCTTTGGAGTTAAAGTGAACCTAGACCAAAGTCTAGGTATGTAGATTTGAGAAACTATACTCCCTAGATGAGGGTGTAGTTGAACATACTAAAAACCCACTCTTTAAAGAGTGGGTTCTGTCATTCTTTTTATCCAAAACGTAGCCTGTTACTTCACCACATCCGAATGTTTCTTGCCCCAGCTGTTCACACCGTCATCCTCAATGATGGAGATGGCTGCGTCGGCGATGTCGGGGTTCGTCATCAGTTTCTCCTGAATCCGGAACTTGATGTCATCCGCATCCGCTAGGCTGAGTCCTTTGGTTAACTCAATCAGACCTTCGACATGATAATAACGGCCTTCCTGAATGATACGCATCATCTGAATATCGGCAACATGCGTATCTGCCAGAATGGTCTGGGATACTTTGTCCTCAATATCCTGCGGAGCCGCAACACCAATTAATCCGATCATATTATCGTAACCGACACGGAATGCTACAGCGATCATCAAGCATCCAATAATCGTGGTTACAATGCCATCAAGCAATGCAAAATTGGTTAAGGCAATGACCACGACAGAGATTAACGCGAGCGTGGCACCCAGTACAGCGACAACATCTTCGTAGAATACGAGACGGGTTGGTGGCGCAGCACGGCCAACATTTTTGATGGCAGCAGGGACCAGGGCCAATCCGGCGGCTTTGGGTGCCCGTGCTTCTTTTAAGATTTCCTTCATGGCTTTGATCAGAATGGCCCCATCAATCAGAATGTTCAAGACGAGCACACCGATATTAATCCAGAGTCCCCCGGAATGACCGGCAGGATGCTGGAGCAAGTGAATCCCTTCATGAATGGTCTCATAGGCCATAATCGTCACAACAATAACAGCGATCATACAAAAAATGTTAATGACCCGTCCGAATCCGGTTGGGAAGCGGCGTGTAGGTTTTTTCTCGGATAACACACTTCCGACAAAGACAAACCCTTGGTTAATGGCATCAGCGAGTGAATGCATCGCCGAAGCGAACATGGCGCCACTGCCACTGAATAGGAAAGCTCCCCCTTTGCACACAGCAAGTACAGCATTACCTGCCATCGCGACGGCGGAGGAGGTGTTCCCCTTTTTGACGAGAGACATAAAGCTCTCAGACTTTGGTTGTTCAGCCACTTCGTATGTTCCTCCCAGATCAATGTAATGTGTAGAAAAGGTAGTCCTCATCTACATAGGTTGTGCATTTCCACTAAATGTTATTATAACCGCTTTGACATATCCCAGCATTATGCAAAAAAGGTCATATCATCATGGATTAATGTAATCCATAGGAAGTGAAGAGATTACAGCTGAAGTAACTTACACTTCCTTAGTACTCAATGGCCTCCAAGGCACGTAGATTCCGATTGGACTGTTCCAACAATTCCGTAAATGTCCCAGCCACGTAATATACAAAA
Source organism: Paenibacillus sp. FSL R5-0517 (assembly GCF_037974355.1). Lineage (NCBI taxonomy): Bacteria > Bacillati > Bacillota > Bacilli > Caryophanales > Paenibacillaceae > Paenibacillus > Paenibacillus sp. FSL R5-0517. Next base: position 6,411,049 of record NZ_CP150235.1, on the reverse strand, counting down.
TCCGGATCATGTATGTACATAATAATCTGCCCGTACGAACCTTCTTCTGTCGGATCAAAGTCGAACATCAGATACAGTGATCCACCTCCGAGCATGCCAAACGTAACCCATTTTTTCTGAAAAAGGTAGGGTTTGATTCGGGGATCAAGTTCTCCGATCTCTTCTTCGGTAAAATAATCATCCATGCGGTTCTCCACCAGCGTGGATTGCCCCTTTTGAATCCTTTCCAAGGACAATAGATAAAATGGCTCAGTTTCCCGTCCTTCCTCAAGGCTTGGATACAAGACGTGAAAGCCATAACCGCTTCCATTTTTACGTTTATAAAACGCACGAAAATCAGCAGGTAAACGAATGCCATGTTCCCTCTCGAATGCGTCGAGCTGCTCATCCGTCACACCTTCAAACTGGCGATATGCCTCCAAGAGCTCCCGGTTTTCCTCATCTTGTACCTTCTCCTCCAGCAACATATCCAGTTCATCCATCAATTCATATATACGCTGTTCTGGCATGCATTTCCCCTCCGTATGAGCTATTCAGATAATATGGCAATTGTTACGCGAGCAAACTCTGCCTGATTTCACCTCATATTATAGTTATAAGCCGCAAAAGCACACAAGAAACCGGAGTCCTTGCTTTACATACTACAATGGTCTCATTATTCTAAGGCGGTTGTTGCGTAATTAGCACACCTGGCTCCATCCTAATCAATGATGTACAGCTTTCATGAAAGTCGCTCCTAACAACAAATAAGCATGGTTTACAGGGGCAATCCCCTGTAACCCACGCTTACTTATTTATCAACTATATAAATGAAACTAGCTTTTCACATCGTCCTCTTTAATCAAATTTCCAACAGGACAAGCTCAGGTTGCCATACTGATAGGCTTTGAACAGGAGCGATGCCCGCTTATTTTGATGACCTGCACCCATGGCGAGCAGTAGTGGTACAAAATGCTCCGGCGTAGGTACGGCCGCTTGAGCTGAAGGTGCCAATTTATCATAGGAGAAGAGAGACTCCGTATCCCAACTCACCAGCTTGTCATGCAGCCAGTTGTCGAATTCGGATGCCCACGGGTCAACGCCGTTACTTTCCCAGTTCAATCGACGCAGGTTATGAACGGTTCCGCCGCTGCCAATGACAAGAATGTCTTGCTCACGCAAGGAAGCGAGCGCCTGTCCGACCTGATATTGCTGCTCACCTGTCAGATAGCGATTCACAGACAAGGCAATTACGGGAATATCCGCATCCGGGTAGAGCAGGCGCAGAACGACCCAAGCGCCATGATCTAGGCCACGGACATCATCCGTCTGTACTGGAATCCCGGCTTCTTGCAATAACAGCTCTACATCGGCAGTGGTTTCTGCCTTTCCTTGAGCCGGATATTTGATCTGGTACAGCTCGGGCTGGAAACCGCCAAAATCATAGATGGTTTCGTAATTGGCTACCGAGGATACAAGCTGAGTTGTGGATTCCCAGTGAGCAGAGAACAATACGATTGCTTTGGGTTTTGGCAGTTCCTGTCCGAGTTTCTGTAAAAATTCGGTGTACGCATTCTCCTCCAGTGCCAGTGATGGGGCACCGTGAGCAATAAACAGGGATGGCATCATTATGAATTCAGTCCTTTCGGGTCTTCGGTAGTCACATTTGCATCTATCCGGAGCCATTGTTGGAATTGTTGATATAGATCGGGTGTCACTTGATGCCCACCGTTGTAAGGTACATACGTGACGTGATGGGTATGTTGACGGAAGAAATTGGCGTTGTCTTCGCCCAGTTGCAGCGGGAATAGATGATCCTGATCCCCATGCGAGATAAACACAGACAGTTCCGAATCGGGTTGCAGCTTGTACTCGTCTTTCACAAATTGCGGGATGTACCCACTCATGGCTACAATGCCTTTAATGGCATCTCCCATGATCAGTGATAGGGTCATTGCCATAATGGCACCCTGACTGAATCCGGCGATATAACGCCGCTTGGGATCAATCGCATATTTGCCGGACAGATCAACAATCAACTGTTGCAGTCCCAGCACGGAGGCATCATGTAATTCGCGGATGGGATTGCCGATGCTTTTGATCTGAAAATAAGCATAACCACTACCCTGAACGATTGGCCCACGGATGGCGACGATAATAAAATCAGACTGCATAGGCTCCATCAAACGAAGCATATCTTGCTCATCTGATCCCATACCATGTAAGGCGAAGATGACAGGATAACGTTGATCTGGATTGTAATGAGACGGTAATCGGACTTCATGTATATAAGGAGAATTCATTGAAAACACCACCTGATGAGGATTGAGTTACATATATTATTCTGATGCTGCATGATGAAGTTCACCAATATGAAATAAATATTCTTATTTATGAACAGAATCTATCATGGTTTGATTGTAGGGTCAATACTTTTTTTGTATGATGAATATATGTTGAGGCACGCACCGGATAGATAAGTAGTAGAAACCAGGCGTACGCCTGGTGTCTTATATAGATCATTAGAAGGGGAGGGACGCATGATGGATATTGGCTTGGCTATTCGAACAATCCGTAAGCAGAAACAGATTACGATTATGCAGATGTGCGAGGGCACGGGGTTGTCCAAAGGTTTTATCAGCAACGTGGAAAATAACAAAACGTCACCTTCCATTGCTACGCTTGAAAGTATTGCGGATTATCTGGAAGTGCCACTTCCCTACTTGCTGTTGACACCGGAGCAACGGATGAACGTGGTACGCAAAAACGAACGCAAGGAAACGACGGCCGGTAGTGGACAGATCAAAGTGCAGCACCTTACCGCCAAAGGCGCCATGCGCATGTCCATTGTAGAATTGCCGCCAGGCGCATCGACAGGGGTTAGCAAACATGCGGGGGAAGAAAGCCATCTGGTGTTGCAGGGCAAGATTCGGGCGGAGCAATGCGAAGATGTGGAAGTTCTTGAAGTGGGTGATTCGTTCACCTGGAATGCGATCGTGCCCCATGAAGTAACCAATATCGGTGAGGAGCCCGCCGTGGTGCTCATTGCGGTGTCCAAGGAATTAGGTTTGGATCATTTGTAGAATGCAAAAAGGACGACTCCCTAGTCATGAACATGTGACATGCATACATGTACAATGGAGACGTCCTTTTTATATTTCTAACGAACTGGGAAGGTCAGAAGCACGCTATCTATTGTGGATTCGTTGTCCAGATGCCTGCGGCTTTAACGAAGACACGATCGGACAGCTTGAGCGTTGCGAGTGCAAGTTCAGCTACATCTTCCGCTTGCATCATGCGGTCTTCGTCGCCAATTTTCAGTCCGGCATTGGACGCAAGCTCCGTATTAACTGTGCTTGGTGTCAATGCGGTTACACGAATGTTGGACTTGCGCACTTCCTGCATCAGAGATTCGGTCATGCCGAGTAGAGCAAACTTGGATGCACAGTATGCCGAACCTGTAGCGAACCCACGCTCACCTGCAGTGGAAGCAATATTGATGATACTGCCGCTACTTTCCTTGATCATGCTTGGAAGCACGGAACGAGTGACGTAATATGTACCCATAACGTTCACATGCAGAATGCGTTCCCACTCTTCGGGGTCCATTTCCAGCAATGTACCGAAGCTTCCGATGCCTGCATTATTGATCAGGATGTCCACCGCTCCGAGTTCCATCTCGATGGCTGCTACAGCGGCTTCCGCCTGTGTGCGATCCGAGATATCTGCCACAGCACTGGTTACTTTCACACCGTATTCTTGACTAAGAGACTGCTGCAGAGCCTGAAGATCCGAAGCGGTGCGAGCGATAAGGCCGAGGTGCACTCCTTCTTTGGCAAGTGCTTCAGCGATGGCACGACCGATGCCTTTACCGGCACCTGTGATGATAGCTGTTTTATTTTTAAGTTCCATGTGGATAATTCCTCCTTAGAATTGGACTGGCATTTGATTATACTATATTACCCACAGTTCGGAAATTTGCTTCATCACTATTTGGTAATCTCAATGCTGCCAGAAGAGGTACGGGCTTTAATCACTTCCCGGCTCACCATTGGCGATTCAGGTACATCTACATCTCCGGAAGTAGCCTTAGCATCATAGATTCCTTCAAAATCAGGTGCAGCCTGAATGAAAATATCGCCTGATGTCCCGGAAGCATTAATCGGGGCGGAATGGGACTGCTCAATATGAATGCTACCCGAAGTGAATTGAACATCGGCTGCACCGTTTAACTCAGTGATCTCAATATCTCCTGATTGAATCTTACTATTTACATGACCAGCTACCTGATCAGCAGTGAAGCTTCCTGATGTCTGTTTCACCGTCATGTCTCCATTAATAAAGGAAGCGTTAATGTCACCTGAAGTTAGGGAAAGTTCAATAGTAGGTACCTTGATGTTTTCCAGACGTATGGAACCTGAGGTGTTATTCAGCTCAAGCTGTTTGGCAGTCAGGTCCGTCAGATGCCAGTCACTTGAAGAAGAGTCCAGCGTAACCTCATTTAATTGGTGTCCTTCAGGCAGGGCCACGGTTATTGTGGAGTCTCGATCATTCCAGTACAGGGTGAAGAATTGCAATCGTTCACGTTCTGTCTGGGACAGTTGGAAGGTTCCTTTGGATATAGTGGCTTGTTCGAAGCTCTTGACTACGGCAGGGTCAAATTTTCCATCCACTTCGATATATCCGTTCGAATCCGGACTTACGACAAATTCAATATCTGCACTGAAATTAGCATTCATGATAATATTCTGCAATTCATTCGCCTTGAAATCCCATCGTTTGGAATAGCTCTCCCGTTGATCTCCGAACTGAACGCCATAGATGGATGTTCCGAGCAAACCGATTCCGATACAGATCACGGCTAAAGCAAGCCATTTCTTGGTACTCATGCGGATACATCCCCTTTCATCGTATTTTTATTCCATTTAATGTATTGAAGAGTGATTTTTTTGAAGGCTTTATACACGGACTTCGATGCAAGGGCAAAACAAATGCCGACACCGAATGCGCCAATCGCAACGAAAATCTCTGCTTTATCGAGTTGGCCAAGGAATACGAAGTCCACAACTGCTGCCACTGGAGCCAATACCAGCAAGGATAGGCTGGCAACCGTAAGCCATACTGACCATAGAGTAAGACCAAGTGGAATACCTAGCATCAGATTCAGGAATAACAGGCCAACGGCGGTGAAGAAGTTGCGAGTAGCTTTGGTGCTGTTTCTAGGAGACCGCATTTCCTGATATGTCGGTGCATAGAATGCATCTGAACCTGGTGTATGAGCGTCATATCGATCACCGAGTGCTTCCTTGGCGATCTCTTCCGGCTGTCCGAGTTCCCAAGCGATCTCTTCTTCACGCCGTCCTTCTCTGAGTCCAAGCTCAAAATGTTGATCATAGTCGGCGAGCAGCTCCGCCCGTTCGAATGGGTCCATCGGCCGGAGATGAACTTCCATGGCTTTCATAAATTGTTGTCTATTCATTAGGGGTTCCTTCCTCAATCAGATTTGCGACATTGCGCACAAATTCATTCCATTCCGTCGTCAATGCCGTCATGTATTCACGACCTGTATCAGACAGTCGGTAATACTTGCGCGGCGGCCCTTCACTTGACTCTTGCAAGTAGGTGGTACAGTACCCATCATTGACAAGGCGTCGAAGCAAGGGATATAGCGCACCTTCAGCAACTTCAATATGTTTGGAGACCGCCTGAGCCAGTTCGTAGCCATACCGATCCTGGCGGTTAATTAATACCAGGACGCACAGCTCCAATACTCCTTTTTTGAACTGGATGTTCACATTCACGCAGGTTCCTCCTTCGTAGCTTCATTAATCGCTAGTGTGTATTGTTCAGTAGTAGTGTGTTCATCATAGCATTCAGTACTGTTTAATGCAAGGTAGTGATTTTAAAATAGTTCCGTATCATGAAATATCGTTAATTTGTTCGTATGATGTTGATGCTCAAGCCGAAGCTGTTTGTTTAGCTATAATTCAGCATAAGCAAAAACCGGATCGGTTACTTCCGCCTGAAGGCGGATTCCGATCCGGTCTGAGAGATGAACTTTTGTATCTGTGACTTATCGATTAATCTCTACACGTTAATCCTGTGCGTCCAGAACTTTAAGATCTTCCACAGCAGGGCCCTCAATTACATGACCTGCATAATTGAAGCGGGAACCATGGCATGGGCAATCCCATGAACGCTCGCCTTTGTTCCATTCGACTTCGCACCCCAAGTGAGTGCAGGTGGTATCCACCAGGAACAGCTTGCCACTGGTGTCTTTGTAGGCGCCAGCCCGTTTACCATTATGACGAACGACAGCTCCTTCATCTTCGCCAATATCGCTAACGCTTTTGTGCACAATACCCACTTTGCCAGAGATCAATTCCTTGGCGACATTCATATTTTCCACAATAAAGTGCTTCATGCCAGGGTCAGCTTTGAATCTTGCCGGATCGAATACAGCGGCATGAGGATTGTCACGTCCGGTGATGCGATCTGCGAGAAGATGCCCGGCCATTGTACCCGTCGTCATTCCCCATTTGGCAAAACCGGTCGCCACGTAGACACGTTCATGTCTTCCCGTAATCGGTCCGATGTAAGGCACCTTGTCAATGGAGATCAGATCCTGGGCTGACCAGCGATATGGAATGTTGCGAATGCCAAATGTCTCCGCCGCAAACTGCTCGAGGCGTTCATAATGACCAAAGGTACAGATGCCTTGTCCGGTTTTGTGATTTTCTCCCCCGAAGAGAATGAGTTCTTTTCCATCATGAAGGACAGTACGCAGAGATCGGTACGGTGTATCGTCCGAGATGTACATGCCACCAGCATAGGGTTTATCCGGTTCGACTAATACAGCATAGGATCGCTCTGCGTGTAATCGTGTGAAATAAAATCCAGGATCATAGACGGGAAAATGGGAAGCTACGACGACATGTTCAGCCGTAACAGATGGGCCATCTCCATAAGTTCTGACATGCAGTGAAGCATCTTCCTCTACATCCGTAACTGTCGTATGCTCATAAATCTGTACCCCTTGTTTCACAGCAGAATCGAGCAAGTAGTGCAGATAGGCCAACGGATCAAAGCGTGCCTGACCCGGCATGCGAATACCTGCCCTGGCGGGAACTGGAATAGGGAGCGGGTCTACCCACTCACCAGGGATATTGAGTTTGCCATAGGCGGTCAGCTCGATCTCCATTTTTTTGATGTTTTCCTCTGATTGAATATAGACGTAGGCATCTTCCTCTGCCCATTGGCAATCAATTTGTTTTTCCTTCATCAGATTGCGCATCCATTTGGCGGCTTCGGCATTGCCTTCGTAATACATCCGGGCCTGTTCTTGTCCGAAGTGATGCATAATCTCATCAAATATGACGCCGTGCTGTGCAGATACCTTGGCAGTGGTATGACCGGTCGTGCCATCCAACACTTTTCCAGCCTCCAGTACGACCACACGCATACCCGTCTGGGCCAACAGATAAGCGGTAGTAATCCCTGCAATACCGGCACCGATAATCGCTACATCGGCGGTGATATCTTCGGTCAGTTTCGGATAGGCATTGAATTTATGCGTAGCACGCCACAGTGATTCGGGGACGGGCGGCAGACCCGTCTTGGGATGCTGATTGTCGCTCATTAGTCTTCCTCCTTATTTATCTTCATTCGGTTGATTCGCGTATCGTTCAGTGCACATCGTTGTACTCTTAATCATGATTGCCAGACTATGCCAGGAAAAAACGGTGCGGTTCAGATTTTGCAGAGGAGATGTTCACAATTTCCTGCGCAGGACCTCTGTTTTTTTTGTTAAACATGCTATATGATAGGATTATCGAAACCGTTTTAGGTTTTAGGAGGAGATATAATTATTTACCCGAAAACGTTGATTATAAAAGGGTTAATCTATTCATGGAAGAACGAATTCATCCGAATTTACCCTCGTTTTTTATTAATGTATGTATTCGCTATCATTTTGAATTTAGCGAGTTTTGAGAAACGTCCTAATTACCGATAACCAAAGGAGATTCACTATGACCACCAACCAAACGAAATATCCGTTTCAAGATACAGCACTAGACTTGGATTCCCGCGTGAAAGATCTTGTATCCCGCTTGACTGAAGATGAAAAAATTGAATCCATGCTGCAATATCAGCCAGCAGTAGATCGCTTGGGTGTGCCTGCCTACAAACACGGAACAGAAGCGGCACATGGCTTGGCCTGGCTTGGCGAAGCAACATCCTTCCCACAACCGGTGGGGCTGGCATGCACATGGGATACGGATCTGATGAAGGAGATTGGCTCCGTTCTCGGAGATGAGGCACGTGTATTTTATAAACGCAATCCGGCAGTGAACGGTCTTACGCTGTGGGCACCTACTGTGGATATGGAACGTGACCCGCGCTGGGGACGGAATGAAGAGGCGTATGGGGAAGATCCGGAACTGACAGCGGAGCTGACGACAGCATTGGTCAAAGGAATTCAGGGCGACCATCCAAAGTACTACAAAGCGGTAGCTACGTTGAAGCATTTTCTTGCGAATAATAACGAAGTGGATCGTGGAAGTGGTTCATCTAGCATTGATCCGCGCAACATGCGTGAATATTATCTGAAAGCATTTGAGAAGCCGTTCAAAGAAGGTGGCGCACAGTCCATGATGACTGCGTACAACTCCATTAATGGTACGCCAGCATTGTTGCATCCTTTTGTAAACGAGATTGTCAAAGGCGAATGGGGTATGGATGGTTTCATTGTCAGTGATGCAGGCGACGTAATGGGCATCAAGAACGATCATCAGTACTATGATTCCCACACACCGGGTACGGTAGAGTCCGTAAAGGCAGGAATTGATAGCATCACCGATGATGCTGAGCTGTCCAAACAGGCACTGCGTGAAGGGTTGGAACAAGGCACACTCACGATGGATGACATCGACAAGGCGTTGTTTAATACGTTCCGTGTGCGTTTCCGTCTGGGCGAGTTCGATCCGGAAGAAGGTAATCCATACGCGGCTATTGGTGAAGAGTCCATGATGACGGAGAAAGCAAAAGAACTGTCGCTTCGAGCTGCGAGAGAACAAGTGGTATTGCTCAAAAACGACAAAGGCACACTGCCGCTGGACAAAACGAAGGCAGGTAAAGTGGCTGTGATTGGTCAATTGGGCGGAACCGTCTATCGTGACTGGTATGCAGGCACCATGCCGTATAATGTAACCCCGCTTGAAGCAATCCGTGGCAAAGTAGGCAGCGATAACGTGGCGTACAAGGATGGAAATGATCGCATTACGTTAACTTCCGTAGCCAATGGGAAGAAGATTGGACTGGCGGATGGTGAGAAATCACCTGTTATTGCATCGGGAGAAGCGGAGACGTTCATGGTGTCCGACTGGGGCTTCGGAAGTTATACTTTGCAGGCCGAAAGTAACGGCAAATATCTAACGACTGATGAAGAGACCGTAACGGCTTCCGCTGATGAAGTGTATGGCTGGTTCGTGAAGGAAGTATTCCACCTGTTGCCACAACAGGATGGCAGTATAGGTCTGACTACATGGAATGGCAAAACGGTGACTGCACCTAATGGTGGAAACGATGCATTCGCAGTGTCAGAAGAACTGAAGACTTTCGGTGCCACAGAAACATTCAAGCAGGATGTGGTTGTGAACGGAATTGAGGAAGCGGTAGCAGCTGCCAAGGCTGCGGAAACGGCGATTGTCTTTGTTGGTAATAATCCGCTTGTAAACGGGAAAGAAGAGATTGACCGTCCAAGTCTGGATCTCGCCGAATCGCAGCAACGTCTGGTTGAGGCGGTCTATGCCGCGAACCCGAACACGGTTGTCGTCATTGTTGGTAGTTATCCGTTCACGTCCAATTGGGTTCAGGAGAACATCCCGGCGGTATTGTACACTTCACACGCAGGACAGGAGCTGGGTAACGCAGTGGCTGACGTATTGTATGGCGACTATGCGCCAGCAGGCCGTCTGAACATGACATGGGTACAATCCGCAGATCAACTGACCGACATCAAGGATTACGATATCATTCAATCCGGTCGGACGTATCAATATTTTGAAGGCAATGTACTATATCCGTTTGGACATGGTCTGACGTATGCAACGTTTAAATACAGCAATTTGGAACTTAACCCAGCTCAAGTTGATACAGCGGGCAACGTAACGGTAACCGTAGATGTGACCAATACCAGTTCAATCGCCAGTGACGAGGTTGTACAGTTGTACGTTCGTGCAGGCAAATCCCGGGTGAAACGTCCACTCAAAACGTTAAAAGGATTCCGTCGTCTTCCTATCGAAGCGGGAGCTACAGTGAAAGTCAGCTTTACCTTGCCTGTTCAGGAACTGGCTATCTGGGATGTGACTCGTGATCGCTATGTCGTGGAAAGTGGAACTTACTCCATTATGGTGGCCAAGTCATCTTCCGATGTTCAACTGGTTGCAGACCTCGCGGTAGAAGGAGAGACGATCCCAGCTCGTAATCTAGGCGTGGCTACCCGCGCCGAGAATTATGATGCTTACCTGGGTGTTGATCTGGATGAGAGCAAAGAGGGTGGCAGTGCTGTCCGTGTAGTTGGAGAGCAAGGATGGATTGCCTTCAAAGATGCCGATCTGGGTAGTGGGGCAGCAGCAATGGAAGCACGTGTCTCCGCAGAACAAGCTGGCGCTGTGTTGGAAGTGCGACTCGGCTCACCGGATGGTACACTTGCAGGACGTGTGGAACTGGTGCAAGGCGCAGCCCAACAGTGGTCTACCGTGAAGGCAGAACTCACAGGTGCATCAGGCGCGCAGGATGTATACATTGTGCTGTCGGCAGGTGTACGTATCAGCCATTTCGAGATTCGTTAAGTCAATAGCTCATGGAAAAGCCTCCGAATGCATTCGGAGGCTTTTGTTCGTCTGTACGCCTTTTTATTTTCCGTCAAACGTAATCATTTTTTGCACAAATTGCTTCAATTGTTTGTTGGTTTCGTTCAGCTGCTCAATTGTGCTCATGAAATTGTTTACGAGTTCAGCCTGCTCTTGAGAGCTTGCCGTGATCTCACCCAGTTCATTCTCCATGCCCTGAATGGATTGTCGAACGGATAGAAGAGAATCTTCAATACGGGCCGTCGCTTCCTTGGTGTCCACAGACAGTTTGCGAATTTCTTTGGCAACAACGCCAAAACCTGCACCTGCTTCACCTACACGAGCCGCTTCAATGGCCGCATTTAAGCCGAGCAGATTCGTCTGTTCGGAGATTTCACGAATGAAACTGGCAACCTGAGTTACATTTCCTGATTTCTGCACGGCTTGTTTGGAGTTGTTCCGGATCTCTTCGGTTGTGGCACTGAGTTCCTCGGAGTGTGCAGCTACATGCTGAACACTGTCAATTAATTGGTTGGTCAGATTTTCGGTAACATCCATGAGTTGTTGCAGCTGGTCCTGGTCATCCATACTGTAGAGCAGATTAAACAGGGCGATGACTTCACCTTGTTCATTTTTAATGGGAATAAAAGCTACATCAAAAGGAACACCAAACAAATCTTTAGGATAGTGATCGAATCGTTTGACTGTACCGCCGTTGAGATCAGCAAAATTTCGATTTACATCTAATAGAGGGTCGCCGGGTTGATAATTCAGTTGCTTTAATGATTCTCCTGCTGAGAAATATAAGAATTTTTCATGATCAATAACGGAGAGGGTTACATCCTGACGAATCGTATCTCGAAAGAAAGGCATACATGTAATTAAAGCTTGAACAATATCCATATAAAAGATGATTCCTCCCTGATTACCTTATGTAAACGGTTAAATTTTAAATGCTAAATTAATAACTACCTATATAATATATCGTCATGCAATAGAGAAGAAAATAGAGAGAATGGATAAATCCTATTTCTTTAAGGCAGATCTCTATACGCCAAAAAGACACGAGTCCGCACTGGGGGACTCATGTCTTGATAATTGGGGAGGGGGAGTACAATCAATGTTTATGGCATACTGAGCTGCATCGTAACGATAGTCTGAGTGGCTAGTGTTGCACTAACATCAATCAAGCGTTGATTCCGACTGCCGCGAAAGGGTAGAGAGACGTCACGCTCAGCTTGAATATATCGCCCATCGATAATAACGTCGCATAGTCGGGCAAGCTGCGCTCTCGCAGGGTCAGTAACAAGCTCTTCATATGCGAATCCGGTATAGGCCCATACTGTCATATCAGGACGTGCAGTGCGGAGCTGCTGAATCCAGTTCGCACATTCTGCTGCCGAGAAAAAGGGATCACCACCACACAACGTCACGCCATCGAGCAACGGATGGTTCGTCACTTCATGCAGAATCTGCTGCTGCCGCTCCTCTGTAAAAGGCTCACCCGCCCGAAAACTCCACGAATCCGGACTGAAGCAGCCCGGACAGGCGTGGCGGCAACCGCTGATGAACAACACCGCACGCAGGCCGGTCCCCTCATTCACCGATTCCGGGATGTATCCATATAGATTCATCGGTGTTTCACCCGATCCCGTACTTCAGCCTGCTTCGCAGCATTAAATCGCACTTTGTAATTTCCGGTCAGATAGCCGGTTACACGGCGTAACCGCTGGAAGTGTACATGGTTCTCATGAGCTTCGCAGCCTGGGCATACATCCCCGATAACACCTTCATAACCGCATGCAGGGCAGCGATCAATCGGATGATTAATGGAAAAATACCCGATATCCTGCGCCAGTGCATATTGCACGATTCGCAGGAAAGCTGCGGTGTTGGCTCGAACGTTCCCGTCCAGCTCCACATAGGAGATTGCCCCCGCATTACACAAAGTATGGAACGGGGCCTCCAGTTCAATCTTCCGATAAGCTGGAAGAGTGTGGTATACGGGGATATGGAATGAATTCGTATAATACTCCCGATCATTAACTCCAGGAATAAGCCCATATCGCGCTCTATCGATCTTCGTGAATTTGCCGGATAACCCTTCAGCAGGTGTAGCAAACAGGGTGATATTCAAGTTATGTTGCTCGCTCATCTGATCACAGAACTCTCTCATGGTGCGAATAATATTCAGCGCTTCACGATGCACATGAGGGTCCTGTCCATGATGGCGTCCATAGAGAGCTGTCATACATTCTGCCAGACCGATAAAACCCAGGGATAACGTACCATGTTTGAGCAGATCCCCAACGGGTTCATTCGGAGCAAGTTGCTCCCCGCCTTCCCATACACCCTCCCGCATCATGAAATCTGACGCCTTAGCAGGTTGAACAGTCTGGATACGGTACCGATGCAACAGACCATGCGCAGCATTTTGCATCACGGATTCCAGTGCAGTGTAGAATCCCGCCCGATCGGCAACCGCTCTGTTGCCCTGGCAGATGCCAAACCGGATGCCGAGCTTGACCAGGTTGATGGTATTAAACGACAGATTACCTTTACCACTTTGACGATTACGACCAAACCGGTCAGCCAGAGTACGTGTGCGGCATCCCATGGTTGCAATGATCGTATCCGGATCTTCCGGATGATAGAAAGGCAGATTGAACGAGGCATCCACATTGACAAAGTTAGGATACATCCGCCGGGATGAACAGGTGACCGCAAGGCGGAACAGATCATAGTTTGGCTCGCCATGAGCCTGATTGATCCCTTGTTTACATTGGAAAATATGTTGAGGGAACACGGGAGTTTCCCCGTTGCCCAGGCCGCGAATCGTTGCTTCGAGCAATGAACGTGATACCAACCGTCCTTCCGCAGAAGTACATAGTCCATAATTCAGTGATGTGAATGGAATCTGTCCACCAGCCCGACTGCTCATCGTATTAAGGTTATGGATCAGCGATTCGGCAGCTTGTCCCGTCTCCAGTTCAGTCTCTTCATAGGCGAAGTCATATGCGCGTGGGCACTGATTCTTCGCTTCCATACTGTCCAGATGAAGTTGTTCATCTTCAATCAGAGCATTCTCACCAAAAAGTCGTTGTCCTTTGCGATAATGTTTGCGAAACGATCGCTGCACATAGGGCGCTAGATCCCAATCAATCTTATTGGCCGATACGCCACCATACTGACTGTTCTGCTGGGATTGGAAGATGATTGCAACCAGAGCCATTGCAGACATGATCGTCTGAGGTGTGCGAACCGATCCGTTGCCTGTATTGAAACCCGCAGCAAGAAGACGGTCAAACGGGATAAAGATGCAGTTGGTCGTGCCAAGTGCATACTGATCCAGGTCGTGTACATACAGATCCCCGTTCTCCACAGCTTGAGCAAGCTCTTCCGGCAACACATGACGCAGAGCATGCCACTTGGCGGTCTCCGAACCGAGCCTGCTCATCTTGCCGCTGAAGGAGTCCCCGTTCAGATTCGCATTTTCCCTCAGCGTATCGGCATCTTCAGCGCCAATAATTCGTCTTCCCAGGTCGGATAATAGATCGGATGCCGGTGGAGTGGCATACTCAAGCAAGTTCATGTAAGGTTCCTCCTAAAATGATGTATTGATCATTTAAATTGCGTTAAATACTATATGTAGATTTGTATTATCCATTTATAAACTATATGTGGTTTTTTGGGTGTGATAATGGTCACACAACTTAATGGACAAAATGGACTTTCCTTTAATTACTGCGGATAAAGGTTCCCAAAGTCTGAGTAGAAGCGTATAATTTCTAGTTATTCTGCATGTAAAATATCCGAAGTTGGACAAGATGAACTTTGAGCCATTTGAAAAGGCAATTTGCAGTATATTTACGCTTGTTACGTCATTAGTTCAAGACCTGCTTTTGTCCAAAAAAGGGGCGATTGGCAGGGAGTATGATTCTCTTTTACTTCTACGGTGTTAATCATATAAGTATAGATTGTGACAGATATTCGGATTCTTGATGAACCCTTGTACGTGATTAAACATTCTGATATACAGATTTGAAAGTGCAGCTGAGACAAGAGGGGTGAATCATGGGGACGGCAGAAGGCATTACGAGAGGCTTCTATGAAGACATAAAGGAAGCTGCGGCCCATATCGTGGACGTATTAAGCGGGATATTGAAGGTCAATACCATCTTCGTTGCCACGAATGATGGGGTGACGAATTTCATTTTGGAGGCCTTTAACCGTACGGAAGAGTTGATTGTTAAAGGCAGTGAGCTTTCATTTAACGAATCATATTGCAGTCTGGTGTTAAGAGACAAAGGTAGCGTTCTTACCATTCAGAATACATGTGAAAACCCAATGACAAGCTCCATGGACGTCACGAGTGGACTTGGGAGTCGTTTCTTCGTGGGTGTACCTATCATACGAAGATCTGGCGAAGCATTTGGAACGATATGTCTAATGGACAATGCTGGTTATGTGATCAGTGAAACGGATATGAAGACGCTGAACGCGATGGCTGTCTTTCTGGGATATGTTGTGGATCTGGAGAGCACCCTGCATGTGCAGGAACGAAAATTGAGTGACTCGGAACAAATGAAAGAGCAGCTCCAGGCAGAGAAAGAGCGAGCCGAATCCGAGGCGATGACCAAATCACAGATGTTAAAGCTGATGAGTCACGAGATTCGCAATCCGTTGAACGGCATTCTGGGATTGACGGATCTGATGCGTACACCGGACATGCCTGAAGAGCAATCGGAGTATGTAAATATGATCGAGACGAGTGGCAACATACTACTCTCGCTCCTGAATAATATGATGAACTTCAATATTAATGAGGCAGGCAAAACGGTTATCCATGATGATCCGTTTGATCTGGTCGGCACCATTGAAAATACCGTTTATCTCTATGCCGGAATGGCATCGGGCAAGAATATTGATCTGGGATTGAATCTTGATTTGAATGTGTCGCAAGTATTTGTTGGTGATGAGATCAAGATCGGACAGTTGCTTGCACATGTCATTCAATATGCTCTGGATTCAACGCGTGAAGGCTCAGTTCTAATCACGGCCATGGTGAACGGCGAAGAGACAGAGGATATGGGTACACTTGCGCTCAAGGTGAAGTACACGGGTCAGATGGTATCCGATAAGAAGTTGCGTACTTTGAACGGCCAAGATGAAAATTTGGATATCCAAAAACTGATCGGAAGCAATCTGGGTTTGGCAGTAAGCCAAAATCTTGCCATTCTCATGCATGGCCGTATTCAGGTGAGTAGTGCGGGAGAGAATGAGACGGAATTCCATATTGCCCTTCCCTTACGCAGATACTGGGAGTTACCTCAACTTGCAAGTATTCAGCAGCGGTTAAAAGGGAAAAAGGTGTTGCTCGCCAAGGACCCGGATATATTGCAAGGCGTTTCTTCCCTGATGCGCAGATGGGAGATGGATGTGCATATGACCTCGGGTTCGAGTGTAGCACATGAGTGGATCAAGGAGGGCTTCAAGCCGGATGTAGCCGTTGTGGATATGGGACTTCAAGAGGGCGGCGCAGTTGATTTCGTACATGAAATGAAACAGCGGCTGGAGAACTTGCCCGTCATTGTTCTGGTTCCATATGGTATGCACATTGACCCGCACGAAGCGGAAACCTTTGATGCTGTTCTGACGAAACCGGTCAGACAAGCTGATTTGTTGAATGCATTGAGTATTACGCTGCCCTAAACGGGCAGCCGAATGGAAAGTTATCTCCGTTGGCGCACCTGCTACAGGTGCGCTTCTTTGTTTTTGCCTTTGCATTTTTCCAATTTCTGAGGCCAAAGCCCTTTTCATCCGAGCTGGTTACGTTACAATAGAATATGTACTTCATCTTTATAACCAATAGAGGAGGATATGCAATCAATGGATTATCGCAGATTGGGTGGAAGCGGACTGAAAGTAAGCGAGATTAGCCTTGGAAGCTGGCTGACGTACGGAGGGTATGTGGAACGTGAAAATGCGGTGAAATCAATTGAAACTGCATTCGATGAAGGCATTAACTTTTTTGATACAGCCAATGTATACGAACGGGGTGCAGCAGAAGAACTGCTGGGACAGACGCTCAAAGCGTATTCTCGTGACTCCTACGTGCTTGCAACAAAAGTATTTGGCAAAATGGGGGATGGTCCGAATGACCAGGGGCTGTCTCGTAAACATATTAAGGAACAATGTGAAGCCAGCTTGAAGCGCCTAGGCGTTGAATATGTGGATATCTATTACTGCCATCGCTATCATACCGAGACACCAATTGAAGAAACACTCCGCGCACTTGATGATCTGGTACGTCAGGGCAAGGTGCTGTATGTTGGTGTCAGTCAGTGGACTGCGGCTCAGATGGAAGCTGCCTTGGGTACCGCAGATCGCTTGCTCTTGGATCATATCGTGGTGAACCAGCCCGTGTACAATATGTTTGATCGTTATATTGAAAATGAAATTATTCCGCTAGGTGAGCGTAAGGGTATCGGACAAGTCGTATACTCCCCGCTTGCTCAAGGTCTATTGACCGGGAAATATACTTCCGTATCAGATATCCCCGAGAACAGTCGTGCGGCTAAGCTTGGATGGGACGAAGGCAAGATCAACGCGGATCGCATCGGAAAAGTTCGCCAATTGATTGAAGTGGCGGACAAGCTGGACCTGAAGGTTGGGCAACTGGCCTTGGCCTGGATTCTGCGCCAGAACAATGTATCCAGTGCACTTGTAGGGGCGAGTCGTCCCGAGCAGGTAAAAGAAAATGCGGCTGCATCTGGCGTGAAGCTGGATGCTACCATTATTGAGGAAATTGAAGGGATACTTTCCTGATTCCAGTCAGATATTGGGCTGGGATGATATGGAGTGAGATATAAAGCAAGGGATGTCCTGTACGCCTGTGATTGGCGTGCGGGACATCCCTTTTTCAATTGGAGCCGTCAGCTTTCCAGTGTAAGAGGCAAGGACCTTAAAGGTAAGACACATACACGGTTACGTCCTGTATTCTTGGCTTCGTATAGTGCACGGTCTGCCTGTTCGAAGAAGTCGTCATCGTCTTGCTCCACACAATGATCCGGATACACGGCTACGCCAATGGAAATGGTTAGACGTGTGGTGTGTCCGTCAGGCAGGGCAAAATGATATTTCTCTACTGCCTGCCGGATAGATTCGGCGATAGCCATGGCCTGCCGTTGTCCGCAGTCGAGCAAGAGTATAGCGAATTCTTCACCACCGTTTCTTGACACGATATCCGCAGAACGTGCGTGTTCAACAAGAAGTTGTCCGAGTTGCTTCAGAACGGCATCGCCAGCAGAATGGCCAAAGGTATCGTTTACCTTTTTGAATCGGTCAATATCCATGGCAAGCAAGGACAGCTTTTGTTGGTAATCCCGCGCATGTTGAAGTTCCGATAGAAGTGACTTTTCGAACTGTCGTCGATTGCTAAGGTTGGTAAGATGATCGGTAGATGCTCTTCTCTCCAATAGAAATAACATTTCATTGGATTTATTGATGAATTCTGCGATGAAATAGATGAATATTCCACCGATGAAGGAAATGGTCATTTGTAACGGATATACCTTCATTAATGAATTCATGCTGTCTGTATTCAACATAAGGATGATAAAGATTAACGTTATGCCGAGTAGATTCATCGTAATAATTTTGGTCAGTCTGGACCAGGAAGCATAGGCGAAGTATACACCAGACAACCCGATTAGAGTCATAACAAATCCTGCATCTATGGCAGAGGATGACAAGCCAAACATCAGAATACGAAGGATCGAGAGCACAAGTCCCGTAACGACCGAAGCCAGTCCTCCCAGATATACCGCTGCGGTAACGATCGCCAGATGCCGTAGATCTACAATCGTACTCTCGTTCAGAGGGAAGGAATAGTTCATGAGTACTGTGCCATATATGCCGAATAATAAGCCGCCGATCAACTGAACACGTAACGAGGGAAAAGGCAATCGGATACTATAGAACTTTGCAATGATCCCGGATACATACATAAACGTAATCATGACACAGATATTAATGAAAAAAGTGCTAAACAACCGACATTCCCCCTTTTTACGCACATCCCTACATTTTATCTGAAAAGCGGTGTCGTAGCGAACCATATTATCCCAAATATATGAGGGGATTGCTGGGAAAGGTGTTTTATTTGCATTGCCAGGATGTTGGCGTGCATATTGACTTCGATATACAATAAGATTTATACTTAATCTAAATCAAAATGTAATCTTAGTTTTTTGGGAAAACCATCCTAAGTAGAAGATCAGTGTCTGATTTCATATAAAATGCATCAATATAAAGGAGAAATGGTTGTGAGAACTTTAAATCTGACGATACAACGGCAAGCGGTATATGATGTGGTGCGCCATTCGGAGGATCACCCGACAGCTGCTGATGTTATGAATCGACTAGTGGAACAAGGTTATAATCTGGCCTATGGTACGGTGTATAATTCTCTACGTTATCTGACGGACAAAGAATTGATACGAGAGCTTAAACTCGGAGAGACAGCAAGCCGTTACGATGCCCGGATGGACGATCATCAGCACATTATGTGTGAAGTGTGCGGCAAAGTGGACGAGGTGATGACAGAGGTTCCTCCACAATGGATGAAACAGGTAGCTGAAGAAACCGGATATGCAATCGATCATGCTCATGTGGTCTTTGGAGGTGTCTGCGGGGAATGCAGAAACAAACGGATCAAGTAAAAATAAAAGTTCCTGGCCGCCGCTTACCACTTAGGGTTAAACCTGCCTTGTCCGATGCAGCACCTCTTGTGGATAATTGTCCTGTTACACGACGGGTTATTCTGATAAGCCCGATGCCAGGGCAAGTTCATGAACTGGTAAAGGCCTTAACGGATAGCTGTTTCGATGTACTGGTCTTTCATCGATGGGAACCGGATCTGCATGAGCGTCTTGTCTTCGATCTGTTGATCTATGATCTATCTGTTGCCGGAACGATCGATGCATTTGCCGGCATTAGCAGTCGATTGAATCGTGAGGCTGAGCATACAACCCCTTGTCTCTATCTGGTCGGTGAGAAGATGATCGGCAGCGCGAGTGGACCGATGCTTCAGGAGGAATTGCTGGTGTGGCCTGCACGCCCGCAGGAAGCTCTCTACCGGGTGCAGCGTATGATTGGCAACAGTCCCGCTCTGCCCAAACGCGGCTTTTTGCCTGAGGAAGGGCAGCGTGTCGGCTTCAAAGATCTGTGGCTTGATCGTGAACGGATGAGTGTGCAGCGTGATAATAACCGGATCCATCTAACCAAGACCGAATATGATCTGTTACTCAAGCTGATTGATGCCAAAGGTGCAGTCATTTCCCGTGAGGAGATGCTCAGCGATATCTGGGAAACAGACTTTACAGGTGGAAGTAATGTGGTTGATGTTCATATCAAAAGCTTGCGCAAAAAATTGGGCGATAACGCGTCTTCGCCGCAATATATCGTAACGGTAAGAGGAGTGGGCTACCGCCTGGCGGATTAGTCCGCTTTTTTTTATTGCCATGATTATCGTTTAGATCATGCTTTTTGAAAACATGTTCATGGTTCATTCATGAAGTGTTGAGGAACCTCATCTTAATCTCATGTGAACCTCATGCAAGAGCAACGTAGGACATGTTAGAATCAATTTAACAGTTAGATCAAGTCTAAATGTATATTTATATCGAAGCCGAATATGATTTTAGTAGTAGATATATAGCAGCCGTGAGATCCATTAGAGGAGGACGACAGGATGACAGAACGTATGACAACGAATCAGGGAGCACCTGTAGGTGATAACCAGAATTCCCGCACAGCAGGCAGAAGAGGGCCGACATTGCTTGAAGACTATCATCTCATTGAGAAAATTGCCCACTTTGACCGTGAACGTATTCCTGAAAGAGTCGTACATGCAAGAGGTGCCGGGGCTCATGGTGTATTCACGCTGGAGCAGAGTATGAAGGCTTATACAACAGCGGATTTCCTGCAAGATCCGGGTACGGAGACGGATGTGCTGGTTCGTTTTTCGACCGTTATTCACGGTACAGGATCACCAGAGACTGCACGAGATCCACGTGGATTTGCCGTTAAATTCTACACCCGGGAAGGCAACTATGATATCGTCGGTAACCATCTGCCTGTGTTCTTCATTCGTGATGCGATGAAGTTTCCCGATATGGTTCACTCTCTGAAGCCGGCTCCGGATACGAACATTCAGGACCCCGCCCGATATTGGGACTTTATGACCCTCTCACCTGAATCAACGCATATGATGACCTGGTTGTTCTCAGATCTAGGCACACCGGCCAGTTATCGGGAGATGGATGGTTTCGGCGTACATGCTTTCAAATGGATTAATGCACAGGGGCAGGTCCATTATGTGAAATACAAATGGGAGTCTGCACAAGGGGTTCGGGGATTCTCTCGTCAGGAAGCTGCCGAGGTACAAGGACAGGACTTTAATCATGCTACCCGTGACCTGCATGAACATATCAAGAACGGGCAATACCCGCAGTGGAAGCTACAGGTTCAGCTCTTAAAGCCGGAGCAAATGGATGATTTTGCTTTTGATCCACTCGACCCAACCAAAACATGGCCTGAAGATGTACTGCCATTTCATACGGTAGGGACCATGACACTGAATCGGAATCCGCAAAACTTCTTCGCTGAAGTGGAACAGGCGGCCTTTTCTCCTAGTTCGCTTGTCCCTGGAATTGAACCTTCCGAAGATAAATTGCTGCAAGGGCGCCTATTCTCCTATCCGGATACACAGCGGCACCGGCTTGGAACGAACTATTTGCAAATTCCGGTGAATTGCCCGTACGCACCCGTTCGTAATCATCAGCGTGATGGACTCATGAATGTGAATCAGGACCCATCTCCGGTGAACTATGAACCGAACAGTTCCGGAAACAGCCCGCAGGAAGATCCGGCATACCGGGACAGTCAGGTTCCATTACAAGGGCATGTTACACGCGAGAAAATTGAGAAAACGGATGATTACACGCAAGCAGGAGAGCTTTTCCGTTCATTTACTCCAGTAGAGCAGCAGCACTTGTTGGATAATCTGATCAATGATCTTAAGGGAGTGTCAGTCGATATTCAAATGCGTGCTTTATGCCACTTCTTCCGTGCGGATGGACAGCTAGGCGGACGTCTGGCTCATGGACTTGGTGTGGATATATCTGCACATATGCCTTCACAGGATGGAAAATAAAGCGCAGTAAAATCATATTCTCACAACATCATATGGACTGATATTCGGTGAAGGCCGGGAAAACCGCGAAACGTGCGGAATTTCCCGGTCTTTGGCCTTTTTTACTGAAATGGAAAACAAATTTACAAATCATTTACATAAAATAGCTGACATAGAGGTTGACTTCTCATTTGATGGCACTACAATGGGTAGTGTGAGGGGTGTCAGAACATGAGAATACACAATTTTAAAGTGGGTGAGCGTGGGCTCAACCGATTTTTCGGTCCGCTGGAGGCCAAGATCATGGACATTTTATGGGCTCGTCCAGGCAGCAGCATCCGTGAAGTGCAGACCGCACTTGAACAAGACAAAGACGTCAATTTTAATACAGTCATGACAGTGATGAACCGGCTCGTGGACAAGGGACTTCTCGGAAAGTCACAAAAGGGCAGAACATCTTTGTACCAACCGGTACAGAGCAAGGAGGAGTTTATGAACGACCAATCCAAGGAACTGTCGCATGAGTTGGTGGATGAATTCGGAGCATTGGCATTGAATCATATGCTGGATGCACTGGACGAAGCAGATGAAGGTCTGATTGAACGCCTGGAACAGAAGATCAAGCAATGGAAAAAGGATAGCGATTAAGATGTGGAAGACCCGCTCGAAACTTTTGTTTACCGTCGGGTTTGGCATTCCGCTACTCGTGTTCATGCAGATGTTCATGTATGCGATGTACAAAATCTTTGGCTGGGATATCCCGTTTAATCTGCTCTGGCTCTGCAATCATTGGATGAGTCGATTGGGTTGGTTATCCGTTGGACATTTCCTGCTGGCACTGGTCTTGCTGACCTTTGCAGGAACAGGCTGGTTGCTAACGGTACGTATGATGAAAACACGGGCAGCAATCCACAAGCTTCGCTCTATGGAGATTCGGGCGCTATCCCGTGAGTTGGAGTCCACATATCATGATCTAGGACAGCCAAGTTTCATTGTGGTGGACAAGCGTTCACCCGTCGCATTTACCATTGGTTTATGGAGACCCTATATTGTACTTTCCACTGGGCTACTGGACATGCTTGATGCAGAAGAGGAAGTAGCGGTTGTCTATCATGAAGTACACCATCTGTGGCACCGTGATCCTCTGAAGACGACGTTACTGTCGGTATTTGCAATCATGATGCCGTATATTCCTGTTTTAAAGCACACTTCAAAGCAATACCATATCGTTAGAGAAATTCTGGCAGACAATGAGGCCATTGAACGTACAGGCAATGTGGCAGGTATTGGAAGTGCTTTGCTCAAGCTACTACGTGCTTGTCCTGAACCTTGGGGGGCCAAAGAACTGACCGTACAATCCTCATTTGCGGATACGTCGGTGAATGTCCGAATTTCACGTCTGCTGGACCCGGAACAGGACGTGACGCTGAGATTGCCACGTTATGCTGTTCTGATGTCGGTTACTGTTTTCCTATTGCTGTCTGTCTTGTTTGTCTGGTCCATCGGATAGATTAATTTGGCTAAATGTGAGGTCAAATATTTCGAATATAACGAGGAAGGAAGATGAACATGAATAATAAAAGTGTAGAGATTGGACTGCTTTTCTCCAGGATTATGATCGGGTTGATCTTTGTATTGCACGGTTGGAGTAAATTCGAAGGTGGAATTAGCGGTACGGTAGGATTTTTCGAAAGTATTGGTATTCCCGGATTTCTTGCCTCCGTTGTAGCAATCATTGAGTTGGTAGGTGGTGCAGCGATGATTCTGGGTCTTGGAACACGTGTGTTTGCTGCCCTATTTGTTATCGTTATGGGTGGCGTTCTGCTTACAGCCAAAGTGGGTCAGCCATTCATGAGTGGTACCGAGTTCGATTACCTGTTGTTGGCGGGTTCCCTGACACTGCTCTTCACAGGAAGCCGCTTTCTGGCTGTGGATTATCTTTTCTCCAGACAGGGTAACGCTCGTCAGAATGTGAGTGCTTGACGCGGCTAACGATTGTTAAATAAATAATGAAGTGCAGGATTAGTCCTGTAACGAGGTTCTTTATTGGCCAGGCCGGTTCGGAAATTGTATTTGCGAACCGGGCTGATCGGTAGAGAACTTTTTTAGTTTGGACGACATGCCTGTGGTTTGTTACAATGAGAATAAGTATGCTACTAAGAAAAAATAAGGAGGATGCATTTTATGATTAACGTCATTCCATCCGATGCCCGCTCCAGCTTTGATCGAGGCTGGCTCCGTGGCAGTCACAGCTTTTCTTTCGGAGAATACCAAGACCCGGAAAATATGGCATTTGGACCGATGCGGGTAGCGAACGATGATGTAATTGCACCTGGTCGCGGCTTTGGAGCTCACCCACATAGTGATATGGAGATTGTGTCCATTGTACTCAGAGGCAAGCTACGACATGAAGATAATCTGGGCAATGTCGCCGTTACAGGTTTTGGCGGTATTCAGCGAATGTCAGCAGGCAGTGGCATGATTCATACCGAGCATAATGCATCCGATACCGAAGAAGTACGTCTGCTTCAGCTCTGGTTCATGCCGCATACGAAAGGGTTGCAACCTTCATATGAGACCACATCTTTTGATCCAGCGGCACTGGCAGGAGCACTCGTGCCGATTGTATCCCCGGATGGAGGACCAAGAGTCGCGACTATTCATCAGGATATGACGATCTATCTTGGCCGATTGGCCAAAGACGAGACGTTAACCTTCAACCAGGATTCGGGCCGTCGGATGTACCTTTTCTCCATCGAAGGCAAGCTGGGATTGGATGGAGAGTACCTGTTGAACGAAGGCGATACAGCTCGTGTGGAACAGCGAAATTCAATAGAATTGCAAGGAAACGAAGATACGTTCTATATGATTATTGATTTGCCGTAAATGGCTGATGAAATGAACTCCAAGATGAAGGAGGATATATACGTATGGCGCAACAGGAATGGTTTATGGTCAAACATGCGGTAACCGGGCGAGGACTGGCGAATAGCAAAACAGATTCACTGTCCTATCGATTCCAACAGGAGGGTACAGGCTTCTTATTTACCGTGACGGGTCTGGACGAGCAGATTGTGGAACAGATTATGGAGCTTAGACAGGAACTGAACGTATTTCGTTTCGTGCAGCGCAAGGAACAACCCCTTTTGAAGCACTGGTACTACGTAGAAGGTGAGCGAGTTGTGTACGACAGGGAGAGCCACACACTAAGCATCTATGCGAAGTCGGAGATTCGTTATGTGCCTGAAGATTATTTTGCGGATTAACTTTAAAATAGCTTGATTAGGATCTGGAATAGATAAGAAGGTCTCTGTTAAATACAGAGGCCTTTTTGCTGTCCGGATAGAGAAAATTCTTCGTAATTTTGCAAAAAAGACCACATAATTCACGACTGTCTGGCACAAGCTACCTTGTATAAAAAAACAAGAACGGAGGGGCGGCATATGGCGGACAAAACATCTGGGAAAGACAAGTCCCGACAACCGGGACGAGCTTCAGAAGAGAAAAAACATATCCCTTTGGGACTGCCATCCCCGCCTTTTCTACGGCAGCCGATTAGTGCAGTACATGAAACTCAGATTCAAGCGGTAAAGGAGATCTTCTCCGATTGCTCGGATGTGGTTTTTCGCAATGTCATGATTACACCGGAAGTGAAAGGGCTTCTGGTCTATATTGAAGGCATTGTTAACTCGGCTGATATCCAGGAGCATATGCTGCGTCCAATTATTCGAGGGCTGGTGCAGCAGCGCACAGATGAGCCCGATGTTCCACTGGATGATACAACCGTTGAGCTGACGCAGGTGAAACGGGTCGAAACTTGGGCTGCTGCGGCAGAAGGTGTGCTGGCATCCTCTGCCCTTCTGGTGGTCGGTGGAAGTCGCGAAGCCTGGATGTTCAATGTCAAAGGTGGCGTCAGACGTGGTGTGGAGGAACCGCAGACAGAATCCGTGATTCGGGGACCACGGGAGGGGTTTACCGAAACACTGCGCGTGAATACGGCTTTGCTGCGCTTCAAGCTGAAAACACCTTCTCTCAAGATGGTAAGCATGACTCTTGGCACAGAAACCAAGACCGATATTGTGCTGACCTATCTGGAAGGTATTGCTGATCCAAAAACGATTCAAGATGTCAAGAAACGTCTGGAAAAAATCAATATTGATGGCATCCTGGAAACGGGTTATATCGAGGAATTGATTGAAGATCATCCGTATTCGCCTTTCCCGCAGATGCACTACTCGGAGCGGCCGGATACCGTTGCAGGCAATCTGTTGGAAGGACGCTTTGCCATTCTGGTAGATGGAACCCCATTCGCGCTGATTGCTCCAGTCACGATGTGGCAGATGCTGCAAGCCAGTGAGGATTATTACGAGCGATTCTTCATCAGTAATCTGGTGCGGTGGATTCGCTTCTTGTTCGTAGCCATCGCTCTGTTCCTGCCAGCCTTGTATATCTCTATTACAACATTTCATCAGGATATGCTGCCAACCACGCTGATTCTGAGTATCGCAGGTGCCCGGGAAGCCATTCCTTTTCCGGCTTTGGTTGAAGCCCTCATCATGGAGCTGTCATTTGAAGCTCTTCGGGAAGCCGGGGTCAGGTTACCCAAAACAGTGGGGCAAGCCGTCAGTATTCTCGGCGCACTTGTGATCGGACAGGCCGCAGTACAGGCCGGGATAGTGTCCGCACCGATGGTTATTATCGTATCCATGACAGGTATAGCTTCCTTTACGATTCCGCGGTTTAACTTCGCGATCACCGTGCGCCTATTGCGATTTCCGATCATGTTGCTGGCGGGTATGCTCGGATTGTATGGCATTGTCATTGGCTTAGTTCTGATCTCGGTACATCTGACACAGATGACTTCGTTTGGTGTACCTTATCTGTCAGGTCTTAGCCCGTATAGTAAAACAGATACCAAAGATATTCTTATTCGTGTGCCATGGTGGAAAATGATCAATCGTCCTTCTACGGTTCATCGGGATCAGAAACGGATGAAAGAGAAGATCAATGGTTCGCCTGAAGCTGAGGAAGGATGGTGAACACATGTTTCTTATTCGTAAATTCCGCGATGTGTTGATGTTACTGCTATGTACCATTTTCATAGCAGGCTGTTGGGATCGTAAGGAAATTAATGATATTGCCTTTGTGATTGGCATAGCTGTTGATAAGGAGCAGGACAATTACAGATCCAGTCTCCAGATTGCTCTGCCTGGACAATCCGGTTCTACCGGGAGTTCTGGAGGTGGAGGGGGGACAAGCGGGGATAAATCGTGGTTCATGTTGTCCAATACCGCGAAGACACTGAGGGGGACTACACTTGAAGGCCAAAAATCACTCTCACGAACGATTTATTATGCACACCGCCGTACCATGCTTATTGGAGAGGATCTTGCAAGGGATGGCGTAGCTCCAATGCTTGATTTGTTTACGCGCTACCCGCTCAACCGATTCTCTGCATTACCAGTTGTGACGAAAGGCGCGGCATATAAAGTCATGGATACGGATGCACCCATAGAGAAGTTTCCATCTGAGATGGTGAGAGAGTTGTGCTTTCTAAATATGCGAAACCCACGTTCCCTTAAAACATTCACTGATGCGATCCTCAGTGACGGAGTAGATCCATTCCTGCCAGTTGCTTCAAAAGTCGACAATGTTCCGAAGAATTGGAAGGATGCCAAAACAAATATCAAGCTGGATGGATTGGCCATTTTTAAAAAAGACAAGTTGGTAGGCATGATTGACAAAGCTCCCGCCGATGCCTTGATTCTCGCTATGGGAGAAGCCAATGCGCCTGAAATTATGGTCAAGGCTCCGCGCGGAGAAGGAGATATATTCATCAAGCTGAACGAGAACAATTCTTCACTGCACCCCAGTGTCAAGGATGGCAAGGTTAGTGTAACCGTTCAATTGTACGCCAAAGGCGTGGTAGTAGATAACGAATCAAATTACGGTGATCTGCGTGAAAAAGAGATTTTGAAATTAAATGATGCGATCCACCAAAAAATAAAAGAGGATATCGTTGAAGGAGTTCGGTTAATACAGCAAAAATATCATGCCGATATTCTCGGGATTGGTCGGTCGATCCATCAACACATGCCTAAAGAGTGGGACAAAATGAAGGATCGATGGAATGATATCTATCCTGATGTTGAGGTAAACGTTATCCCTCATGTCATCATTGAAAATGTGGGGATAGTTAACAAGCCGATTGGTGTCATGGAGGAGGATATTGTACATGATTAAACCACTATTGTTCACCTATCTGGGGATGGTCATTATTGTCATTGTCATGGACTTCAGACACCTGAAGCAGGCCGCAGCTGTTAATCGATGGTTATCCTACGGTCTGATTGGAATAGGAACTGGCCTTTGGCTTTATGTAACCCATTTAAGCAAAACCTTTTTTGTGGCGGTATGGATTAGCCATATCATCCAGCGCTTTTTACCGTTACCGTAGATGGGGACTGGGGTGGTGCGAAGTACAGATTGAATGATGGAAAGGAGGTATGGTATGAATCAAAGTGTAACTTCTCGACAGATTGTACTACTTGTGCTGCTTCTCAGTATTACGGGCACGTTGATTCAACCCCATGCGCAGGCTATTTATTATGCGGAACAGCACGCTTATCTCTCGTATGTGCCAGTTGTTCTCGTGATGGTTATATCCATGTGGATGGTAAGCCGAATCCAGCGAAGGTTTCCGAATCAGGATCTATTTGAGGCCCTTGCTGACAGGTTCCCCTTTATGGGAAGGCTCGCAGGTGTAATGTACGTTTTGTTTTTTTTCTTCATATTCGCAAGAGATATCCGATTAATTGGCGATTATGTAAGTATAACTTTATTAGAGACGACACCGATTTCCATCGTTGTATTGTCACTTATGATTATGGCGGTATTTATCGTCCGAGGTGGGCTTGGTTCGTTGATCGGAATGTCGGAACTCTATGTTACCCTGTTCCTGTTGAACTCTATCATTGTGCCTTTCATGCTTATCCAGCAGATCAATATGGACAATCTGATGCCCTATTTTCATGTCGATACGGCAGGTGTAGGCAAAGGGAGTTGGTACATATTTTCTTTTTATGGCGAGATGATCGCCTTACCTTTTGTCGTCAAAGGCAGTGACTTTCGCTTCAAACCTGTGCTATGGGGCATTATCATCTCGGGATTGCTGATGATGCTGATTCTAGTGGAAACCATCACGTCGATAGGTGTACCTATTGCGTCCAGGCTGGTATACCCTTCTTATGAGCTGGCAAGGCAGTTGCAAATAAGTGATTTCCTGGATCGGTTTGATCTGGCGCTGGCAGCGGCGACCCTGCCTACCATGATCACCAAAATTGCATTTGATCTGTACTTTGTCTGTTGGGGACTGAAGCGAATGATTCCGAAAGTTTCCGGAAAGGTCATGACTGGTCCAGTGGCACTGTTAGGCTTTGTTTGTGCATTCTGGTTTTTCAGAAACGCCATTCAGTTGTATCGTTTTACCCGGGAATGGACATGGATTGCCATTGTTTTTGAAGTACTGTTCCCGCTTGTGCTGTTTCTTTTCCTTCGTCCTCGCAAAAAGGATAAAAAAGAATCTGCCCACCAGAAATCGGGAGAGCAGTCCAAGAAAGAGAAGCATGAACAGGGACAAGAATCCACTGATTCGGAGAAGAACGGGGAGAAAAGAAGGCAGGATCGTCATGGGGGAGAACTCCAACCTTCCTGATACATTCCATCAAAAATCCTTATAGATGAACGGGCAAAAATAGCGTAAGCACAGTTTCGCTTCACAGAAGTACCCTGTATACTGTAGTCAGACTGATGAACATTCGGCTGGACTAACGGGGGGAACATGAATGGCTCAACATTTGGCAGGTGTGCGTGTAGCATTGACAGGACCACGAAAATCGAAAGAGATGTCCATACTGGTTGAAAAAATGGGGGGAATTCCGCTCGTGCGACCGGCACAGGGGACGGTATTCCTGGATGATCGGAATACCAGGGATGGGCTGGTATCCTGGATCTCAGACCCGCCAGACTGGGCGGTGTTAACGACGGGTATGGGATTGGATGCATTGTTTGAAATGGCTGAGGATATGGAAATTGCGGGACAGTTTTTGGATGTATTATCGGAATCCTCCATTGCAGCGAGGGGATACAAGACGGTGAATGCGCTCAAAAAGCGCAGATTAACGCCTCTGGTACGGGATGATGACGGTAGCACGGACGGGCTCATTCGAGAATTCGCCCCGCATGATCTCGCAGGGAAAAAGGTCATATTACAGCTTCATGGGGAGACAGCTCCCAAACTCGTTGCATGGTTGGAAGAACAAGGTGCAATCGTCAGACAAGTGCTCCCTTACCGCCATGTACCGCCGGAAGATGCAGAGCTGGAACAGCTGTTGCATGAAATTCTAAAGTTCGAGGTAGATGCTGTTGCGTTCACAAGTGGACCCCAGGTCAGATTTCTGACGCAATATGCGGCCTCCAAGGACAAGCTTGAGCCGTTGCTTGCCGCTTTCAGACAAGGCGTAATTCCTGCATCCGTAGGTAAAGTTACAGCAAACTCCATGCGTGAAGAAGGCATTGAGGCGCTGGTCATTCCGGAGGAAGAGAAGATGGGTGCACTCATCGTTGAACTTGGACGTTACTTTTCCGCAGGGCGTGCAGACAAGGTTGGCGGTCAGCAATAAAGGTTGAGTCGTTAACAGAAACGAACTCAATGCAAGGGTTGTTGGATGGTTATAACGAATGGGATATGCATAGGTTATTCCGGGTTCTGATCCGATTTTTGGATCAGGACTTTTTTCTGTTTTGTCTGAAAATAGAAGAATGGATAAGTATCATAAGCATGGACATTATTTCCTGCACGGTGTTATTATGAAAACAATATTGAATGAAAACAAGCAAGGTGCTCTTGCGTGCAGCAAGAGGTAACAGGGAATCGGGTGAAAGTCCCGAGCGGTCCCGCCACTGTAATGGTGAAGCCCTTTTTGATCCAAGTCACTCGGAAAGCCGGGGAAGACAGAAAAGGAAGCTGATGATCCAAAGCCAGGAGACCTACCTTGCATGTGTCACCAAACCCTTCGCGGAAAGGAGTGGTGTACGAAGAATCAGGAATTGGGCGAACAATCGGTTCGCCCGGCTGGCCCCTCCAGGCCACATAGTCACAGGACTACCCTTCGGGAGTCTGGGGCTGTGTTCTTGAGTGTACGTACATGCGTATCCCATCCGTTACAAGGATGGGATTTTTTTGTTTTTTTAGATAAATGCACATCCTTGCGATACCTACCCTGTGTCGGGAAATTGCAGGTAGAGGAATAGATTAGTTGGATCATAACGGTTGATGTAAGAGCCTTGTTCGATAGTCTGAGTAAACAGAGCTGACGAGTTGAACATGCAGTACAGCGGGGGAGAAGGTCGGCATAGCCGCCCTTCTTCACTGTTTAGATCAGTACGACAAGTGTGATGAAGGAGGAGAAATCATGCAAGATCAAGGCAAGCTGCTGATTATCGGGTTCGGCCCGGGAGCAATGGAACATATCACCAAGCGGGCACTCGAAGCACTTCAGGAGAGTGAGGTAATTATCGGATACAACACGTATGTGGATCTTATTCGCCCTCTGTTGAACGGGCAAGCGATTGTACGTACAGGCATGACCGAGGAAGTAAGCCGTGCACAAGAAGCGGTTCGACAGGCGGAGATGGGCAAAATTGTTGCCGTAATTTCTAGCGGTGACGCAGGTGTGTATGGTATGGCTGGACTGGTGTACGAGGTGCTGATGGAGCAAGGTTGGAAGCCGGATACGGGTGTTGCCGTCGAGGTTATTCCGGGCGTATCGGCCATTCAGTCCTGTGCATCACTGCTGGGTGCCCCTGTCATGCACGATGCATGTACGATCAGCCTTAGTGATCACCTTACGCCGTGGGAGACCATTATTCGCCGGGTTGAAGCCGCAGCTTCTGCTGATTTTGTCATTGCCCTGTACAATCCACGCAGTGGACGGCGCACACGCCAGATCGTGGAGACACAGGAAATGATCCTGCGTTATCGTGACCCACAGACCCCCGTAGGTCTAGTGAAAAGTGCATACCGTGAGCGTCAGGACGTTGTCATGACCACACTGGAGGATATGCTGAATCATGATATCGGCATGCTGACGACCGTGATTATCGGCAACTCCTCGACCATGATGTACGAAGGACTCATGGTCACCCCCCGCGGGTATCAGCGGAAATATACGCTGAACACCGCGGAACAGTCGCTCAGACCTCATGAGCGACTACGCACGGAAGCCGAGCCATGGTCGCTCGGCGCAAGGGAAGCCCGCGCTGCCGCCTCCGGCGAGGCAGCGGGCGAGAGCGCGGCCAGCGCTGCATCGGCCGCGCAGCCACAGGCGGAGCCAGCCCTGCGCGGCGCAAGCGCCGGAGCGGGCACGGCTCCGCAAGGGCAGCCGCCCACTGGGGCAGCTGCCATTATGCCTGCGGCAAGCTCGGCGAGCGGCGCTGGCACCGCCGTGCTTGCCGGCGAGCGACCTGCGCCCGTTGCGGCAGAGGCCGCTCCGGGCCGAGTCGCAGAAGCGCCACGCGTCAGCGCAGCTGCGCTGGCCGCCGAGGCGCTGACACGGCTCGCGGCAGGCGGCGCGCTCGCGGGCGAATCGGCGAGCCGCTGGCTGAATGCAGCAGCGCCGAGCCGAGAAGCAAGTTCACCCCAGGCTGCGACCGCAACGGCGGTACGCACCGCGCCCGAGCCTGGGCGTAAGGCGCCGCTGTTCGAAGTCGGCGTGTCGCCCGGCGTGGGCAACAAAAAATTCACCGCAGCCCAGATGGCGCTGCTGGCGCAGTGTGCAAGTGAAGACGGCGAACTGGAGTACACGCCGGAGCACCAGATTATTCTGAGAGTGCCGACATTTGAACCGGACTCGCTGGTTGAAGAGCTGCGTGCAGCGAATTTTATCGTTGTACCGATTGGTGATGTCATCAAGGTGAAGGCCTGTGACTTCTGCAATATGGAGAAGGACGATGCTGTCCCGATGGCTAACCATTTGCAGGCCGTGATTGGCGGACTGGGTGCACCCAAAGAAACGAGTGTGGCGCTGAATGGCTGCGGTATGGCATGTTACGGGGCAGTACTGGAGGATATCGGCATCGTATATCGCAAAGGTGCATATGACCTGTTTCTCGGCGGCAAGAAATTCGGCCGCAATGCTCACCCTGCCCAGCCCGTAGCGGAGGGAATTCCGGGTGATCAGATCGGTGGCATTGTGGAACGTATTGTGGCGGATTACAAGGAAAAGGGCCATCCGAATGAGCGATTCCACAAGTTTTTCAAACGAGTCGGTGTAATTCAAGGCTTCCGCCATGTAGATGCACCGGTCATTGTGGAAGTAAACCCGATATGTGGTGACTAATTCCATACTTAATTCCTTACTAAATTTTTTATAAATAAGTCTTGAGTAATCATTAATTAAGTCCCTGCCTGAACGACTTCTTTCGTGGAGACATGAGGGTACAGCTTGTCAGGACCTATCTAATATTTTGCAATATTCGCTGGATTTCAGCTGACATAGATGGATTGATTTTTACGAGTAATGCAGTGAATGGATGGAATGACTGGTTTGGCGCAGTTTTAGCCGGATGAACTGGAGTGCTGAATGAATATGAAAAGTCTGATCTGCGGGTCAGACGGGGGAGGAATAACAAAGATGGATGCAATATTGTTGGTGGGACACGGGAGCCGTGATCCCGAGGGGAACCGGGAACTGAAGGAGTTTGCACATGAGGTAGCAGCGAAGGCACCTGAGAATACGTTGGTGGAGACCTGTTTTCTGGAATTAACGAGACCAAGTATTGCTGATGGTGTTACCGCTTGTGTGGACCGAGGTGCGACACGTGTTGTGTTGGTGCCGATCATTCTGTTTGCTGCTGGTCATGCCAAGATTGATATTCCTAACGCCATTGACCGCGCCAAGGCACGTTATCCGCAGGTGGAGTTCGTATACGGTCGTCCAATCGGTGTTCACGAGAAAGTTGTCCAAATCATGCAGACCCGTCTGCAAGAAGCACAACCTGTACTTGTCGCATCCCAAGGCGGCACAGCGGTAGCGGCTCCACCTGCTCCGGTGACGGATGAAGAGACTGCCGTACTGGTGCTTGGACGGGGAAGCAGTGACCCGGATGCCAACAGTGACTTTTTCAAAATGACTCGGATGTTATGGGAGAAACTGCCCTACAAGTGGACGGAAAGCAGCTTCATCGGTGTGACTCAACCCTCTTTCCCGGATGGATTGGAACGCTGTCTCTTGCTGGGCGCGAAGAAAATCATCATCATGCCTTATTTCCTGTTCACAGGTGTACTGATCAAGCGTATTGATGAAATGACCGCAGAATTTGCAGCGGCGCATCCAGACATTCAGGTTGAGGTTGGCGGATATTTTGGCTTCCACCCGAAGCTGGTTGAACTGGTACTGGAGCGGGCCCATGAGGGGTTATACGGACGGGTAACAGCCAACTGTGATAACTGTCAATTCAGACTTGAAGCAGCCAAACACCACCACCATCATCATGATCACGACCATGGGCATGAGCACGACCACGACCACGATCACCACCATGATCACGACCATCATCACGATCATGGACATGAGCACAGTCACGACCACCATCATGAGCACAGTCACGACCACCATCATGAGCACAATCATGCGCACAACCACGATCATTCGGACCATGATCACTCTCATCTTCATGATGAGCATGACCACCAGCATGTACATGCACACGATGACCATACACATAAGCATGACCACAGTCATGATCACGCGAATACTGCCGGCGATCGTCAAACGTCACTCGATTATCATCATGATCACGATGAAGAGTTGCATCATACGCATCACGAGCACGAAGATAATCGGAACAACCAGGGTGACGCAGAAGGAATCGTACAAGAAGCGGCTTCTCCCGATCAGTCACAGGTTGCAGCAACTTCGGAGCAGGTGAATCGTCCATGATCTTCATGTTGTGTGGTACGAGTGATGCCAGGGAACTCGCTCTACAGATCCAGCAGCAAGGTACAGACGTGCTGACTTCTGTCGTAACCGACAGTGCTGCCCATAGCCTGACAGAGGCCGGATTACCTGTTCGGACAGGCCGTTTGACCGTGGAAGCGATGGTGGAACTTGTGCGTGAAAAAGGTAGCCGTGCCATCGTGGATGCAAGTCATCCATTTGCCGAAGAAGCACATGCCAATGCGATGGAAGCAGCCAAACAAGCGGGCATTCCATACATTCGTTACGAGCGCACGGGTCTCGCGTACGATGATCATGCGTTGCTGCATGTCGTGTCTTCCTACGATGAAGCGGCACTCAAGGCCAAAGAATTGAAGGGCTCGGTCATGCTGACGACAGGTAGCAAAACGTTACAGATTTTCACCAAGCACCTGCTCGGTGATCCGGACATTCGTCTCGTTGCCCGCATGCTTCCACGTCTCGATAATATGGAGAAATGCGGTGAGCTTGGCGTTGAACAGCGCAATATTATTGCGATGCAGGGACCTTTTTCCCGTGAAATGAATGAAGCCTTGTACAAGCACTATGCGACGACGGTAATGGTTACCAAGGAGAGCGGCAAGACCGGAGCGGTGGATGAGAAAATCCAATCTGCACTGGAGCTGGGCATTCATGTCGTGTTGATTTCACGCCCTGAAGCTGAATTCGGAACGGTGTTTGATCATTTTGAAGGTGTACTGGATGAGTTGGAGCGTGTATTGGTGCAGTAGAGCACCCCAATAGTTTTAATTTGAATAATGAATTTTTGAATGACACAACGAGTAGAAGGAGTGGAATGCACATGGATTTCAAAACGGAATTTAAACCGTTGACCGTACAGCCACAGGAGATTGAGGGGAAAAGCTTTGAGATGATCACGGAGGAACTGGGTGAGCATCCTTTCACGGCTGAGCAATATCCAGTGGTACAGCGTGTCATTCACGCCTCGGCTGACTTCGAACTGGGCCGCAGCATGGTGTTCCACCCGGATGCCATTCAAGCAGGGATTGCAGCGCTTCGTGCCGGCCAATCCGTCATCGCTGACGTACAGATGATTCAGGCTGGCGTAAGCAAGGATCGCATTCGCGGTTTTGGCGGAGATGTGCATGTACATATTTCCGATCCCGATGTGATGGAGGAAGCCAAACGCTTGAACACCACTCGGGCCATCATCTCGACACGTAAAGCGAACCAATTATACGAAGGCGGAATCTACGCCATTGGTAACGCCCCAACAGCATTGCTGGAACTGATCCGTCTGGTCAAAGAAGGCGAAGCCAAACCGGGCCTGATCATCGGCATGCCGGTTGGATTCGTATCCGCAGCAGAATCCAAAGACGAGCTGCGCAAAATCGACATCCCATTTATCACCAACATCGGTCGCAAAGGCGGAAGTACCATCGTCGTGGCCGCCCTGAACGCCATCTCCCTGATGGCCGTGAAGGCGTAGTCATTTTAAGTAATTTTAAGTAACGACCACAGGTGAATAGAGGCAATCGCGACGCAAACAAACGAGCGTTACAAACTTTAACGAATTCTAGCGAACGTAATGAGCTTTAATGATCCTTAGCGAGCTTTAACGTACCACGAACCTTAAAGGACTTTAAGGAATTCTAGCAAACTTAATAAGCTCTAACGAACCTCACAGGCCTTATATTGCGGATTATCATCCGTTTCATATTCTAACGAATCTGAGTAACGCTATTCCGGTGAAACACGCCAAAAAGTGGTGAAAACAACGTCTGTTTAATGAAATAACGTCACTACGATTCGTTACAATTTTTGTTTAAGGAATTTGGCCCAAATAACGTCTTCTCGATTCGTTAGAAATGTAGATGTCATCAAAAGGCATGCATTCATGCCGCATGACTGAAACGGATTGTACGGGTAAGCATGGTTCACCGTCATAGGGTGGTCAATCCTCAAGTATCAGCAACTAGAAAAAAGAACAGCACACGCTCAAACATAAACCAAGTAACTACATTCCATGCCAAGTCTTACGGGCATGGAATGATTAGTTACCCCAAAAAACCTCAGGGCATTGTTTAGCCCAAGAGGTGGCACTACGCTCTGTGCTAGGTGGATGCAGGAGCAGGTAGGAGCGAGGGGACACCGGAATCATATAATTGATCCGGCCCCGGAGCGGTCCACCCAAAGTAGAAGCCTAAACGAGCTCAAAACCAAGTAACTACATTCCATGCCAAGTCCTACGGGCATGGAATGATTAGTTACCCAAAAAAACCTCAGGGCATTGTTTAGCCCAAGAGGTGGCACTATGCACTGTGCCAGGTGGATGCAGAAGCAGATAGCAGCGAAGGGGACGGAATCGATTCTGAAGAAGCGGAGCTCAAAGCTTTCTGCAAGAAAGCTACTTCGGAAGCATACACTCGCCTTTGTCTCTGGATTTCTCCCTTTACAAAAGGGAATCAAGGAAATCTGGAGACAACAGCGATCATAAGAACGATCCGTACCCGTAGCGGTCACCAAGCGCCAAAATCCACCACGCAAGCACAGAGCGTAATGCCACCTAGCTAATTAAAGGACGGGAGGTTCAAAACCCATGAAAGGCGGCAATACACCAGATCCCGACAAACCCATGCGTTCCGGCTTCACCACAGGAGCGTGTGCCACAGCCGTTGCCAAAGGGGCCACGCAGCTCCTGTTAACAGGTATGATTCCGGCGCAGGCCGTGGTTTCATTGCCCGCGGGCTTTGACCACTCGTTCGAACTGATCGAGCAGGAACTGACCGATGGCGTAGCGACCTGTGCCACGATCAAAGATGCCGGAGATGACCCGGACGCCACACATCGGGCGAAGATTATCGCACATGTGTCTTGGCGGGACGAGCCGGGCATGGAGCTAGATGGGGGCGTAGGCGTAGGCCGAGTCACGAAGCCTGGACTGCCCGTGCCTGTGGGCGAAGCGGCAATCAATCCCGTTCCGCGCCGCATGATTACCGAAGCCGTCACCCAGGTGCTCGCCGAACACGGCACAGCCAGAGGGGTGCGGGTTGTGATCAGCGTGCCGGACGGCGAAGAGATGGCCAAGAAGACACTGAATTCCCGTCTGGGCATTTTGGGTGGCATCTCCATTTTAGGTACACGCGGCGTGGTCGTTCCGTTCTCCACCTCTGCTTACAGAGCCAGTGTGGTGCAGGCCATCTCGGTTGCTCAGGCATCCGGATGTGATCATATTGTACTGACGACGGGCGGCAGTAGTGAGAAATACGCCATGAAGATGATGCCCGATCTGCCAGAGGAAGCTTTTATCCAGATGGGTGACTTTGTCGGCTTTGCGATCAAACACGGTAAACGGTTGGGCATGAAACGCATCACGCTGGTCGGGATGCCAGGCAAATTTGCCAAAGTGGCCCAAGGCGTCATGATGGTGCACTCCAAGAGTGCGCCGGTGGATTTTGGATTTCTTGCGTCCGTGGCCCGCGAGACTGGAGCCGGGGATGAACTGGCGCAAGCGATCGAGGAAGCCAACACGGCCACTCAGGTGGCAGATATGATGACCGAAGCCGGGTACTTGCCCTATTTTGAAAAGTTATGTACATACGCCTGTCGGCACTGTTTGGAACATGCCGGAGGCGGCGTGACAGTGGAAGTAGTATTGGTAACAATGAAAGGAATGGAACTGGGGAGGGCGGAAATCAGTGAACTCGAAGACAGCAACTGGAGCAAAGAATCGTAAAATCCGCATCATTGGCGTGGGTGAAGAAGGTGCAGCAGGACTGACAACGGATAGCCTGAATCTCATTCAGGAGGCAGATGTGCTCGTTGGCGGAGAGCGCCAGCTAGAGTATTTCCCTGCATTTGCAGGCGAACGGTTAGCGATTAAGAGCGGTTTAAGCGATCTCGTTGTGAAAATAA
Source organism: Paenibacillus sp. FSL R5-0517 (assembly GCF_037974355.1). Classification (NCBI taxonomy): domain Bacteria; kingdom Bacillati; phylum Bacillota; class Bacilli; order Caryophanales; family Paenibacillaceae; genus Paenibacillus; species Paenibacillus sp. FSL R5-0517. Next base: position 6,372,107 of record NZ_CP150235.1, on the reverse strand, counting down.
AAGCGTTAAAGGCCACACACAACGTCGTTGTGCTCGCCTCGGGTGACCCGCTGTTCTACGGCATTGCCGGGTATTTAGCGCGCCAAATCGGCCCGGATCAACTGGAGATCCGGCCTAATCTCAGTTCACTGCAGCTGGCATTTGCCCAGCTTGGCGAGAGCTGGCACGATGCCGTGCTCGAAAGCGTGCACGGTCGCCCGCTCAAAGGCCTCGCCCAGCGCATCGATGGCAAAGCCAAAATTGCGCTGCTCACGGATGAGCACAACAGCCCCGCTGCGATCGGGGCTTATCTGCAACAGTTCGGCATGACCGAGTATGATGCCTACGTTGCAGAGAATCTGGGCGGGGCAGACGAACGTGCCCGCCATTACACCCTCGACGAGCTGGCGGCAGCAGAATGCAGCCCGCTGAACGTCGTGATTTTGCTGCGCCGCAAGGATGCACCCGCGCCGCGCAAAGGCTTCGGGTTTGCAGATGAGGAATTCCATCAGCGCAAACCCGAAAAAGGCCTCATCACCAAGCGTGAAGTCCGCGCGTTCAGCTTGTCCGAGCTGAAACTGGGCGAGGACAGCATCGTGTGGGATATCGGCGCAGGTTCAGGCTCGGTGGCGGTGGAGTGCACGCGGCTGGCGCCGCGGGGCCAGGTCTTCGCCATCGAGAAGAACGAAGGTGACCTCGTGAACATCGAGGCCAACCGGATCAAATTCCGGACCGATTTCACCGTCCTTCATGCCAAAGCACCAGCAGGGATGGACGAACTACCGAATCCGGATGCGGTGTTCATTGGCGGCAGCGGCGGCGAACTCGGCCAGCTGATCGCCCTGTGTGCGTCCCGGCTGCGCCCGGAGGGACGCCTCGTAGTGAATGCAGCGACCATCGAGACGCTGCATGACAGCATGAAGGCGATGCGCGAAGCAGGCATGGACGCCTCCGTGACCTTGTTGCAGACGGCGCGCAGCAAGCCGATCCTGAATATGACCCGTTTTGACGGACTCAATCCGATCTATGTCATTACAGGACAACACACAGTAACCGAAGAAACGGAATCCGCAGACGGAGCAGAGTGATTTTTCAATGAATGAACAAGGGGGAGAGCAGCATTAGCACAACAACTGCAAGCACAACAGGAAACACTGTGTGGGGAAGCACTTCCGCAGAACCATTGGAACATAAATCAACGGATCACAAAGCCATCGGTACACTGTATGGCGTGGGTGTTGGGCCGGGAGACCCGGAACTGATTACCGTGAAAGCGTACCGGATGATTCGCGAATGCCCGGTGGTCGCATATCCAAAGAAACGTAAAGGCGGTAAATCATACGCCCACGAGATTGTGGAACTGTATGTGAACCCGGAAGAAAAAGAGATGCTTGGTCTGATCTTCCCGATGACGAAGGACCCGGTTGTGCTTGAACGCGAGTGGGGCAAGACCGTTGAAGCATGCTGGGGTGCGCTCAAGGAAGGCAAGGATGTGGCTTTTGTAACTGAGGGTGACCCGAATCTCTACAGCACATTTATTCATCTGGCTCGGCTGATGCGAGAGTTGCATCCTGAAGTATCGATTAGCTCGATCCCGGGCATCTCATCCGTGTTGGGTGCAGCGGCAGCGCTGGATATACATCTGGCAGACGGAGACGAACAGGTGGGCATTATTCCGGCTACGGCAGATAAAGAAGCCATGCGGCAGGCAATTGAGCATCACGATACGATTGTATTTATCAAAGTGGCGAAGGTGCTTGACCCGATGCTGGAATTGCTGGACGAGATGGGACTCGGCGGCAAAGCGTCGGTTGTCACCAAGGTCACTTCTCCATATGAACTGGTCTGGCGCGATGCCCGTGAATTGAAAGGGCAGGAGCTGGAATATCTAAGCCTGATGGTGGTGAGCAAATGAAGACATTGGAAGCGAAAGTCTACATTGTAGGTGCGGGCCCGGGCGATCCGGATTTGATCACGGTGAAAGGTTCTAACATTTTGAGAAGTGCAGATCTGGTGCTGTATACGGATTCCCTCGTGAACGATGAACTGATTGCAACTGCGAAGCCCGAAGCAGAAGTGCTGCAAAGCTCTGGCATGGATCTGGAGCGTCAGGTTGAGCTGATGTGTGAAGCCACTCGTGCGGGTCGCAGTGTAGCTCGTGTGCATACGGGTGATCCGGCGATGTACGGCGCAATTCTGGAACAAATGGTACTGCTGAAACAGCAGGGCGTGGAATATGAGATCATTCCGGGTGTGAGTTCGGTCTTTGCTTCAGCAGCTGCACTAGGGGCGGAATTGACCGTACCAGAACTGACGCAGACCGTTATTCTGACACGTGCAGAAGGTCGTACCCCTGTGCCTGAACGGGAGAAGCTGCGTGATCTGGCATCCCATCACTGTACGGTGGCGCTCTTCCTGAGTGCGACTTTGGCGAAAAAAGTCGTGGTTGAATTCCTCGCCGCAGGCTGGAGTGAAGATACTCCTGTGGCAGTTGTGCAGCGGGCAACATGGCCTGATCAGAAGATTGTACGGACCACGCTTGCCAATCTGGCAGCGGATCTGCGTGCCGCCGGCATTACAATGCATGCGATGATCTTGGCAGGCTGGGCGCTTGACCCGGATCTCGTGAACCGCGATGCCCACCGTTCCAAGCTGTATGATAAATCCTTCACCCATGGCTACCGTAAGGGAGTGAAGTCCGGTGAGTAATCCGTTTGCAGCTGTTGCCATCACGAAGCATGGTGTGGAGATGGTGCGTAATCTGGCAGGGCAGTTCCAGGGTACAGACGTGTATTATATGAGCAAGTTTGCTCGTGGCGATGAGGAACAGTTGGGTTTTGAGTTGTTCGAAGGCTCGGTGAAGCTGATTTTGCCTGATTTGTTCAAACGATATAATGGCATCATTCTGTTTATCTCCCTGGGGGCAGTTGTGCGTATGATCGCTCCAATTCTGGTGGACAAAAAAGTCGATCCTGCCGTCCTGGTCATTGATGACCGCGGCGAAAATGTCATCAGCGTGCTGTCTGGTCACCTTGGCGGTGCAAATGAGTTAACTCGTCAGGTTGCGGAGGTACTCGGCGCACGTGCTGTTATCACGACAGCTTCAGACGTGCAAGGCACCATTCCGGTGGACATGTTTGGGCGGGAGTTGGGCTGGATCGTAGACAGCTTCGACAAGGCAACCCCTGTCAGTGCGGCTGTTGTGAATGAAGAACCTGTGGCTCTCATTCAGGAGACGGGGGAGCGGAACTGGTGGAGATATAACAAACCCGTGCCGGATCATATCCGTGTCTTCAGCAGTCTGGAGGAAACGGAATCCTTCCCGTTCAATGCTGCGCTGGTCGTTAGTGACCGTCTGCTTTCGGCAGAAGAAGAGCAACGTTTTCTTACCAATGGTGTATTGTATCGTCCGAAAAGCCTCGTGCTCGGCATGGGCTGTAATCGCGGCACATCTGTCGAGGAATTGGAGCAGGAAGTCCTTGCTACCTTGGAAGAGTTATCCCTTTCCGTGAAGAGTGTGCGCAACATTGCCACAATTGATCTGAAAAAAGATGAAGAAGGCCTGTTGGCCCTCTGCGCCAAATATGGCTGGGAACTCGTAACCTACACCCCTGAGGAACTGAATACAGTGAAGCTTGCGAATCCATCCGAGACGGTATTCAAATATACGGGAGCATATGGCGTAAGTGAACCTGCGGCGTTGCTTTCCTCCGGAGCGGATCATTGGCTGTTGGAGAAGAAAAAGAGCGGCAATCTGACGATCTCCGTTGCACGCGTTTTATTTTAGTAGAGATATGCATGAAATGAATCTACTTTACACAATAGCACTGCGATGACAGAATACTATTTCAATCGCTGTTATCCATGGATTTTTGATTCCCTTTTTAAAGGATAAAATCTGGTGATAAAGGTCAGTTGTATGTTACGAAGCAGCTTTCTTTCAGAAAACTTCTAACGTCGCTTCTTCAGGTTATTTCTGTCCTCTCCATTATTGTGTAACATTCATTTTATGAATAAAGAGAGTGCAATAATCTTGACCGCATCGCTATGTGATGCGGTTTTGTTTGGATTATAGAATTTATACGTTCTCAGCGGAGCTGAAGGATTCGATATTCGATATCGCAAGAAAAGGTGGAAATGACAATGACCATTGCAGATCGTAACGCCAGACCCCGACTGATCATTGCAGGCACCGGAAGTGGTGCAGGAAAAACGACAGTAACCTTGGGGCTGATGAGAGCACTCGCCCGGCGTGGTTTGAGTGTACAAGGGTTCAAATGCGGCCCGGACTATATTGATCCGACCTATCATACTGCCGTTACGGGCAGACCGTCACGTAATCTGGATGCATGGATGACATCACCTGAGTATGTGAGAGATACGTTCCAGCAGGCATCAGCCGGACATGATATTTCCATTATCGAGGGCGTTATGGGCCTCTACGATGGCAAAGATCCGCTCAGTAATACAGGTTCAACTGCAGAGATTGCTCTGGTCACGCAGACCCCTGTGATCCTGGTTGTGGACGTACGCAGCATGGCTCGCAGTGCGGCCGCGATTGTACTGGGTTTTCAACAGTTGGAACCTGCATTAAATATTGCCGGCGTGATCGTCAACCGTTGTGGAAGTGCAGGTCATTATACCATTGTGAAAAAAGCCATCGAGCAGATGTGCGGCATTCCGGTGGTTGGTTGGCTGAAGCGGGACGAAGACATGTCCATCCCGGAGAGACATCTGGGACTGGTGCCAGCCATTGAGCGTGGTGAACTGGAACCGTTATTCCAACGTGCTGCCGATGTGCTGATGGAAGGCACTGATCTGGATCTTCTGCTTGAACTGGCGGCAAGTGCTCCACCGCTCAATGCAGAAGACATGAGCCCTTCAACCGCTGTCCACACGGATTCAGATCATGCTGAATCAATCTCAAATTCCGATTCACATTCCGATTCAATGACCAATGTTAATAATCGACAAGTATCATATGCACTACAGCCTGTTATTGCCGTTGCGCGCGATGCGGCATTTAATTTCTATTATCCCGACAATCTGGAATTGCTCGAAGCAGCCGGGGTTCGATTACAATATTTCAGTCCACTCGCTGGTGAAGGTATTCCAACGGATGTGGACGGCATCTATTTGGGTGGTGGATTTCCTGAGGAATTTGCAGCAGAGATTGCTGGTAACCAAGGATTCCTGGATGGACTTCGACAGGCGGCACAGACCAACATGCCTTTATTTGCCGAGTGTGGGGGCTACATGGTGCTTGGGGAAACGTTGACCAACCGTGAGGGTGCCACCTTCCACATGGCGGGTATTATCCCCGCACAGGTGCAGATGCAGAAGAAGCGAGCTGCGCTTGGATACCGTGAAGTGAGCAGCGTTCAGGATTCCTTTTTGCTGAAAAAGGGTGAGGTGCTTCGGGGTCATGAATTTCATTATTCCACGATGAGCTATCGTGACGAAGAGACGATCCCTTATGCGTATGAGACCAAAGGGTTACGTGGCTTGAAGCAAGAAGGATATGCGACAGGCAACATCGTGGCGGGGTATACGCACGTTCATCTGGGCTCTTACCCGGCAGCCGCACGAAGATGGGTGGAGCATTGTCAGGCTTATCGGAAGGAGCGATATATTCAGGAGTGAAAGCAACGGTTAGACAGTTCAAAACGATGGCTGAATTCAATAAGCAAAATGGCTCTAATCTGATTTTTATCTCATGAGTCTTTGGTCGTGAAGTTGGCGATCCCATTTCCGAATTAAAGGTTTTCAGATGAATATGTGGAATGAGTTAAAGACAGAATCATTATGCGAGGGAGGGACATCAGGATGAGAACTGTATGTGTAACCGGAGCTGCTCGGGGATTGGGGCTCGCTTTGACGGCACAGATGCTGAAGAGAGGATATCTCGTGTATGCGGCCGGTCTGGACGTGGAAGATTCCGAGGGAATTCGCATGCTTGCAGAAGGATATCCTGACCATCTGCGCGCCATCGAATTGGATATTGCGGACGACCTGTCGGTGGCTCTGTTCACGGAGACATTGAAGCTGGATACGAATCATTTGGATATGCTGATCAACAATGCGGCTATACTAGGAAGTATTACGGATCATATCCGCGGGCCGATGAATATGGCGGAGATGGCTGAAGTATTTAATGTGAATACCTTAGGTACACTGCGCGTGACTCATTCCCTGTTACCCCTCCTTCTTCAAGGACAGGTCAAACTGATTGTTGATATCTCTTCCGAGGCTGGAAGCATAGAGCAATGCAGTCGGGATGGATGGTTTGCCTATTGTATGTCCAAAGCTGCTTTGAACATGCAGGCCCGTCTTGTGCACAATGGTCTGAAGGATGAAGGCGGACAAGTGATGCTTGTACATCCTGGTTGGGTACAGAGTTATATGCGGGGTGAACTGGATGCTTCTGCGGATCTCACGCCCGAGCAATCTGCACAGCATATCGCTGTACTTATCGACCGCCATGAACAATTTAAAGGAGATCAGCCCGCATATGTGGACTACAAGGGAGAGAAACTCCCCTGGTAGTTGGTTTTTATACAGTGAGGTGAACAAGAAAGGAGATTGATTGAATGGATCAACGTAAAAAAGCATTGCTACTAGGCGATTATACACATCCGGACTGGCACCCGCTTCAGGGTGTGGATGCGGAGATCAGCCGGATTTTCCATGATACGATGACTGTACAATGCAGTGAGAATCGAAATATGTTGCTGCAAGAAAATATAACCGGATTTGATGTGTGCATCTCCTACATGGACGATTGGAAGGGGAAAGTCTCTCCACAGCAGACAGCAGGTTTGTTGTCCTATGTGAGTAATGGGGGTGGACTGGTCATTATACATAACGGCATTTCGCTCCAAAATCGTTATGAACTCAAACAGATGATCGGTGCCAAGTTCCTGCATCATCCGGCTTATGCACCACTTGAATTCACTGTAACGGGAGAAAGCCATCCCGTGACGGAGGGTATCTCGAATTTCACAATGGAAGAAGAGCCGTATCAGTTCGAGTTTGGTTCTTTTGCCGAAACGAAAATATTGCTGGAATATCAATCCGAAGATGGACCGAAGCCTGCGGTTTGGGCTCATCGATATGGTGTTGGACGTATTGTTTATCTTATGCCAGGTCACCATGTACCGTCTTTTGCACACGAAACGTACCGTAAATTACTTCTGCAAGCAGGCAAATGGGCTGCGCGTTACGTCTGATCGGATGGACATTTTTGCATGCGGAGTAGAAGGAGTATAATATAGAGATCAACGAAGAGGAGGATGACAAAAATGAGCGATTTGTTCAAAAAGGCGATCTCGTTAGGGCTTGGACTTACTGTCGTAAGCAAAGAAAAAATTGAGAAAACCGTGGATGATTTGGTCAAGCGCGGGGAACTTGCGCCCGGTGAATCCAAAGCTTTGGTTGAACGCCTGATGGAACGGGGCGATGAAGAACAAGGCCAGTTCAAGAGAGTGATTCAGGAACAGGTCAAGCGCGTGCTTCAGGAAGCGGGTGTGGCATCCGAAAGCGATGTAACCAGTCTGGAACAGCGAGTTGCCGTTCTGGAGAAAAAACTTGCCGAACTGGGCCACTCACCACAGCTTCAACCTGATGAATCCCCGGCTCCACTTGAAGTTCCTCCTCCTCTCAAAGGAAACGAGATCGAGTAGATGGCCGTGCGAATCAAACATGTCGGCAGATACCGTGAAATTGCCATGGCGCTGGTGCGTCATGGCTTCGGTTATATGGTCGAGGAGCTGGGGCTGTTCCAGTTGCTGGCTCTGCCCAGACGGTGGATGTCGCGTGAAGCACATACCACCAAAACGCTGAGTGAACGCATCAGGCTTGTGCTGCAGGAGCTGGGGCCGGCTTTCGTCAAGCTGGGGCAACTCGCAAGCACAAGGGCAGATCTATTGCCTGAGTCTGTCATTCGCGAGCTGGTGAAGTTGCAGGATCAGGTCCCGCCGTTCTCTTCCGAGACGGCACGGGGTATTTTGGAACAGGAATTGGATACACCGCTGGAGGAGATCTTTTCCCGGTTCGAGGATACCCCTGTAGCTGCGGCCAGCATTGGACAGGTGCATCTGGGCAAACTTCGAAGCGGTGAATCGGTAGCCATCAAGATTCAGCGGCCCGGTATATCGCGTATTGTGCAGCGTGACCTGGATATTTTGCGTGAGCTGACAGCCATGGCCGAGAAGCGCTGGGATTGGGTGAAGCAATATCAGATTCCGCAGATGGTAGAAGAATACGCTCAAGCATTGATGGCTGAGTTGGATTATACGGTCGAAGGCCGGAATACGGAAAAGATTGCACAGCAATACCAACAGGACAACAAGGTGAAAATCCCGACAATTTACTGGGATCAGACGTCTTCACGTGTGCTGACTATGGAGTATATCGAAGGGATCAAGCTCAATGATCGTGATGAATTGGTCAGACGCGGCCATGATCTGAACAATATTGCTGAGCGGTTGGTGGACTCATTATTGAATCAGATCTTTATTCATGGATTCTTCCACGCTGACCCACATCCGGGCAACCTGATGGTATTGAAGGATGGACGTCTTGCCTTTATAGACTTCGGTATGGTTGGAAGCCTTAGCGATGAGATGAAACAGCAGCTTGCTTCCCTTATTATTGGGTTAATGCGCAAAGATACGGACAGCATGATCCGGGCCATTGAGAAGCTCGGCATGATGCCGGATGATATGGATCTGCGTGGGCTTCATGTGGATTTGGACAAGTTGCGTACCAAATATTACGATATTCCCTTTTCCAAGATTAGTGTGGGTCAGGCGTTGAATGATCTGTTCGGCGTAGCCCAGAGGCATCGGGTGGTGATGCCTGCCGATATTCTCCTGCTTGGTAAATCGTTGCTGACGATGGAAGGTGTGATTGAACATCTCGATCCTTCCTTGAGCATTGTTGATATGGCCGAGCCCTTTGGGCGGAAGCTGATCAAGGAACGTTTTAGCGCCGGAAGAATCAAGAATCGGTTGTTCCGCAGTGCGGCTGATATGGCCGAGAGTGTCATTGGTCTGCCAGGGCAGTTAAGACAGTTATCATCCATTATTAGCAAAGGCAAGCTGAGGCTGGAGATCAGTGTCCCTGAACTGGATGCACTCATGCGCAGAATGGACCAGATTAGTAATCGGCTGTCCTTTAGTATCGTGTTACTTGCCTTCTGTATCATTATGGTCGGCTTGATTATCGGTTCGTCGATCAGTCATCAGTCCACGATGCTATGGGATATTCCGGTCATTGAGATTGGTTTCCTGGTGGCAATTCTGATGGTGGCTTTCCTGCTATATTCGATATTCAAATCAGGAAGATTCTAACATAGTATCGCGAGAATACCCGTAAAGAGACCTTCTTCAAAGGATCTTTGCGGGTTATTTTTCGTGAATAGAGGATGGATGAGTATATCACAGAAATATTAAGATAATAGGAGATAAGGTTTTATTTTTAGGGCTTAACTGTATTAGTACATATTCATCCCAGTGACTATAATAATAGGTCAGTAGAATAACGGACCCGGTTTTTCTGAGAGAGGGAAACCCATGGGCATCTGGAGCAGACCAGGATGTCACACAAAGAAGATAACTGATCGTTGTAACGGAACAGAAGCAAAACACTGGAACGGAAAACAGACATGATGATTCACCCAACTATCCATACGATAGGGGTGGTGAATGAGCATGTAACTTAGATGCATAGGCAATTGTGCGGAGAAGATTCCGCTATTTTGTGCTGTCTCACACACTGTTATTAATTGCTGAGTGTATTGATCAGTGATGAATGCTTCCGTTACGCTTCAGGGTCATCTTCCAATTTGAGTAATGACATGTAGGAGGAACGGTAGAGAATATATGAATACTTTAAAACAACAATGGTTTGGCAACATTCGCGGAGATGTGCTGGCAGGCATTACGGTAGCGCTGGCGCTCATTCCGGAAGCCATTGCTTTCTCCATCATTGCAGGAGTCGATCCCATGGTCGGGCTGTACGCTTCGATTACCATTGCGATTGTGATCTCGATTGCAGGTGGAAGACCCGGTATGATCTCGGCTGCAACGGGTGCAATGGCGGTACTGATGGTTGGACTCGTCAAGGATTATGGTGTGGAATATCTTTTTGCAGCTACGATACTGACGGGTGTTATCCAGTTTCTACTAGGCATATTTAAGGTTGGGCGATTTATTACGTTTGTCCCTCATTCGGTATTGACCGGATTCGTGAACGCACTGGCGATCCTGATCTTTATGGCGCAGTTAACTCACTTCACGGGAGCGAACTGGATTATGTATGCGATGGTGGCGGGCACGCTGGCGATCATTTATATTTTGCCACGTTTTTTCAAAGCTGCTCCATCTCCATTGATTGCAATCATCGTGATGACGATTATTACGGTGGTATTTCATCTGGATGTAAGTAAAGTAGGGGACATGGGAAATCTCACAAGTACCCTGCCGATGTTCCACTTGCCGAATATTGCATGGACTTGGGATACGCTGATGATTCTGCTGCCTTATTCATTTACCATGGCACTGGTTGGGCTGCTGGAATCCCTGCTGACCGCAACCATCGTGGATGAGATGACCGAGACCAAGAGCAGCAAGAACCGTGAGGTGCGTGGTCAGGGTATTGCGAACTTTGTGAACGGTTTGTTCGGCGGCATGGGCGGCTGTGCGATGATTGGGCAGTCGGTCATTAATGTGAAGTCTGGTGGACGTGGGAGATTATCCACGTTTACTGCGGGTGCATTTCTCGCAATCCTGTTGCTGCTGTTCAGCGGTGTGGTGAAGCAGGTACCGATGGGTGCGCTCGTCGGTGTAATGTTTATGGTGTGTATCGGAACATTCGACTGGAGTTCCATCAAAAATATTGCTCGCGTGCCACGGGCGGAAGCCTTTGTCATGATCGTGACCGTGGCGATTGTGGTCTATACCCACGATCTGTCGATTGGGGTCATGGTCGGCGTTGTGCTAAGTGTGCTGCATTTTGGCTGGAAACAGACCAAGATTCGCGTACAGGCGAGCCAGGAACAAGGGCAGAAGGTGTACCGGGTTCACGGACCGTTCTTCTTTGGATCTTCGTCCCGCTTCGTGGATGAATTCGATGCAGAAGCTGATCCGAAGGAGATCACGATTGATTTCGGAGGGTCACATATCTGGGATAATACCGCGGTTGTGGCCATTGGCAAAGTGAAGTTTAAATACGCGAAGCTGGGCAAAACCGTGCACCTGCGTGGCTTGAATGAAGAGAGCACTCGAATTCTTGAACGGAGTGGATTTGCCACAGCTGGCGGGCATGGTTCATAATTTGGTTGGAACGAAGTAAACAGCGAATAGATAACATAAAAAGATGATTTATAATCAGCGGCGCACTTTTTCCGGAAATCGGGGAGAGGGCATCGCTGTTTTTTTTGAGCCTGAGGCATGCTAGGTCGGTCATATCCACAGATCAGCAACCTGAAGGCAGACTTAGAGTCTCTTATTAACCGACTCAAACTCACTTGGTCGATACAAGTTAAGCTGATCTTGGGGTTTTGTGCTACAACTTGGGGGTGTAACGCTGTATCCCCTTTTGTTTTGCTTGACTAACGTGTAAACTACAGGGTATGGAGAAGAAGAGCAACGAGTGGATTGCTTTTTAAAAAATTCATTTCATAATCATGATTGAACGAAGGAAAACTAGTCTTAATGGCAGATACTGATACTGAAGTCATTATGAAATGGACTTATCTAAATGAATATACAGAGGTGTAACGATTGGCAAACTTTGAACAACTGGGCATTCGCCCGGAATGGTGCGAGATCCTGAAACATCAGGGCATCGCCGTGCCGACTCCGGTACAGGAGCGTTCGATTCCGGTACTGCTGGGTGGACGCGATATTATCGCCGAGGCACAGACAGGTACAGGGAAAACGCTGGCTTTTTTGCTGCCGATTATTCAGAAAATTAATGTATCTGACCGTTCGCCGCAAGCGTTGATTATCGCGCCTACGCGTGAGCTTGCGCTGCAAATTACGGAAGAAGCGAAGAAGCTCACGGCAAACGACGATAAACTGCACGTGCTTGCCGTATACGGCGGGCAGGATGTGGACAAGCAACTGCGTAAATTGCAGAACGGCACCCAGATCGTTATCGGTACACCGGGTCGTCTCCTGGATCACTTGCGCCGGGGCACGTTGAAGCTGAATAATGTCAAAAAACTGGTGCTGGATGAAGCCGACCAAATGCTGCACATGGGCTTCCTGGACGATGTGGAGACGATTCTTAGCGAGCTGCCACACAAACGCCAAACGATGCTGTTCTCCGCAACGATGCCGAAGGGTATTCGCCACCTTGCGAAGACCTATATGAAAGATCCGGAAGATGTAAAAGTATCCTCGCAATCGGTAATCCCGATCAAACAAATTCGCCAGCAGGTGCTGGAATGTACGGATCGCGGCAAGCTTGAAGCACTTCGCGGCATGATTGATACGTATCGCCCATACTTGGCGATAATTTTCTGCCGGACCAAGCGTCGTGCATCCAAGCTGAACCAAGATCTGCGTGAAGCAGGTTATGCAAGTGATGAACTTCATGGAGATCTGTCCCAATCCAAGCGTGAGAACGTCATGAAAGCGTTCCGCGATGCCAAACTGCAAGTGCTGGTTGCTACAGACGTAGCTGCACGTGGACTTGATGTTGAAGGTGTAACGCATGTCTTTAACTACGATATGCCGCATGATGCGGAAAGTTATATCCACCGGATTGGTCGTACGGGCCGTGCAGGCGGTACAGGTCTTGCTGTAACGTTTGCAACAGAGCACGACAGACCTGAACTTGCACGTATTGAACAAGGGATCGACCAGAAGCTGTCCCGTATTCAGTGGACGAGCGAAGGTCCAATTGCATCAACAGGAGCAGCTAGACGTTCCATCAACAGTCAGGGGGATGACGAACGAGGCGGACGCTCTTCCGGAACAGGCAGCGCACGTCGCGGTGCAGGCCGTAACGATCGCAGAGATGGCGGACGTGGGGGTCGTGGTTCCCGCGGTGGCGAAGGTGGACGCAGTGGTGGTCGTAGCGGTGGCCGCAGTGGCGACGAGCGCAGTGCAGGCCGTGGCTCTGCGCGTAGCAGCGACAGCAGTCGAGGCGCAGCAAGCCAAGGTGGCCGCAGCAGTAGCCGCGGTGCGAGCCAAGGCGGACGCAGTGCAGGTCGCAGTGGCGATGAGCGCAGCAGCGGCTGGGCTGGCCGTAGTGCTGACAAGCGCACCTCCGGGCGCAGCAGCGAAGGCTCTCGCCGTCCGGAATCCGCAGGACGCGGACCGGCGAAGGGCGACCGTCGCGATTCTCGTCGCGGACGGTAAAGCCTTGGCGCAAGCGGCGATATAGCCGCAGTTGCGCAGGCACTATGCCATGCCACAGCGTTTGGCATGGCATATATGAGAGGGTTCGGGTACAGGCGTGCCGAACCCTCAAGATCAAGGGTCGCGGGCGGAACCACGTCGCGGCCCTTTTTCAACAGGACAGATGATTCTTTCCGCTTATTCTTTTTGTCATCTGCGAGTGCCTGTTGGCACGCCTGCTTGATCCATGGAAGATGCCATTTAGATATTGGCCATCTAGTTTTTCTTTTGACCGTGTACTGCGGACAACACTCGGCAAACTTCCATAAAATTCAAAACACCTCATCCTAGACCTAAGGATGGGGTGTTTTTGGCTGAATTCTTATATCATTAGAAGCATAACCTTTGATTCGTGGTGTTGATGGGCATGCAGGGATGGATGAAATTGCAATCGTCTATATACACGGAGTGAGTTTGCACTAAACTACGTTTTTTCAGTTCCAGTATGTCATCCCTACATGTGAATATCTGCGTACTGATCCCGATATTTCTCGTTATACACTCGGCCCACCGACTCCGCCAGTCCTCCGCGTGCTTTGCTCGGATAGCGTTCAATCGTGTGATAAAGTCTCATGAATCGATCTTTGGGCATAAAGCGAGCGTAGCGGGTAATAAGACTAGGGAATAACTCAATATATTTACTCTTGCGCACGGCAGCAGCAGCTACGGCTGTAAGAATCTGAATTCCATTGTGGAGCTGTAAAATGTTCACTTCATAGGTTGCGATATAACGAATCGCGTCTTCCCGGATCAATTCCGGCTTAAGCCGTGCAATCTCACCGATATATTCAGCCAGCAGCCGCTCGAAGCTGCGTAGCAGCAAGGGCTTGAGCTGCAAGTCCATATCACTGCGCAGGACAAAGGATTGTAATAGCGCAACCTGTTGCAGTCGAATCCGGTCATTGAAGACGAGTGAGCCGATCTCGCGAAGCATCTCATAGGCCAGTGCTTCATCCTGCTTGCGGGCTTCGGCGACCAGAGCCCAGTTGCGGTTGATGCCCTGACGGATGAGCTCCTCATCCTGTTGCAACATGCGCTTCAACTCGCGCTGCTGCTCTACTTCGAACGAACGATTCTGCATGAAGATCAGCAATGCCAGAAGCAACAGGGAAACGCTGGCTGCCGCCATGGTCTGATCTATGGTTTCACCAAAATAGGTGGCCGCTGCACCGAACAATAGGGTAATGAACAGGTCGCGTGCAATTCGACGTTTCACACGGGAAGTCGCTTTCGCCTGAACGGAAATCAGGGTACCCCTGCCACAGGCTGTGCACTCATCTTCCCATAGGCAGGTATACTGTCCGCAACGTGTGCAGACTTGCAACTTTTCATAGGCATAGGTCGTTCGATGAAATGGTCTTATGGATACGACTAGTTTAGTACTCATGCTCAATCACGCTCACCATTCAGAATAGTGTAGAGGGTACGATCCGTGTCTTCGCGGGAGACCGGTTTCCGCCGATGAAGCTGGAGTGCAATTACCTTTATAATGACAAAAAGAAACAATATGGCGAGGCATCCGTATGTAACCATAATCCGTTCCCTTCTATGGCTTGGTAAACAAGCGCTGTTATATTGCAGTTTGCTGGCAATAACTATATCATATTTCCATAGTTGGTACTTTTGTGCCAGTTCAAGGCATGAAATCGTCGATTTTTGTCAGTCATTACAAAACTGTAACTCAAGATAGGGGTGCTTTTCAGAATTTATTAGTAGACTGTTAAGATTTCCTTAAGGCTTGACGCCTATAATAAACTATTCCCATTTTAATCTCAAACGTGAAGGAGTACACCCAATGCTGCGGACACGCAAAATACGCTGGCTGAGCGGAACGATGGTTCTGCTGGCCATTCTAACGCTACTGCTACCTCAGGCGTTGCTGCCACACGCTGCAGCGGCTCAGGCACAGACGAGCGGAATCGATGCGGTACTTGTAGCCGATGTAAGTAATTCAATGAATACAAGTGACCGTGACAAGATCAGTAATGAAGCCATGAAAATGTTTATTGATATGCTGCCCGTCCAAGGGGACAAGGTAGGGATTGTCGCTTATACCGATCAGGTGGAGCGGGAAAAGGCAATGCTTACGATTCAGTCCGATGCGGACAAGAGCAGCCTGAAGGACTTTATTGATCAGCTCGGCCGGGGGCCATACACCGATGTCTCAGTTGGTGTCGCCGAAGCCATGAACATACTGAATCATGGTGCAGACCCATCTCACTCGCCAATGATCGTGCTGCTGGCGGATGGCAACAATGACTTTAACAAAACCAAAGGCCGTACACAGGCACAATCCGACGCTGATCTGGCGAAATCCGTGAAGGAAGCACAGGATCAAGGTATTCCGGTGTATACAATAGGACTGAACGCGGATGGCAAGTTGAACAAGGATGCACTCGCAGACCTCGCGAAGCAGACCGGAGGCAAGTCATTCATTACCGATACGCCGGATGATCTGCCACAGATTCTGAGTGAGATCTTCGCCGATCATGCCAAACTCAATGTGGTGAAGCTGCCCTCTGTGACAGGAAACGGCAGTTATCAGGAAGTTACCGTGAACGTGCCAAATGACAGTGTGCTGGAAGCAAACATCTCGATTATGTCCTCGAAGCCGGTGGAAGTGCAATTGATGGACCCTTCCGGACAAGCCGTGGACCTGAACTCGGATGCAGCCAAGCTCTCGACATCGAAGAGTTATTCGCTCGTGAAGCTGTTGAAACCCCAAGAGGGAGACTGGAAACTTCGGGTAAAAGGGGCTCCGAAAGACAGCATCGATATCAATCTGCTGTTCAACTATGATCTTCAGCTCGTTGTGGACCCGATTAAGACCAAGTCCTATACCAAAGGGGACAAGGTTGATCTTGCTGCCAAACTGGAGAATGGCGGTCAGCCACTTCAGGATAATGATCTGTATGCAGATATGAAGGCCACGTTGGTCGTGAAAGATGTGGATACAGGCAAGAGTGAAGAACAACCGCTGGAAAACACAGGATCTGGTTTTGCTGGAACATTTGAAGTACCGGACAATCATAACTATGAATTGGTCATCCGTGCGGAAGAAGACAGCTTCTACCGTGAAAGTGCGCCAATCACGATTAACGCAGGCGGAGCAACCGGAAGCGGTGCTCAACCGACCACGCCAGGCGGTGAACAGGACAAGCCGTTCCCTTGGTTACCTGTCATTCTGGGTATTGTAGCCCTGATTGTGGTTGGTGTTGGTATCTGGTTCCTGATGGGTTGGCTGAAACGCAAAAACCGGGGCTTTGTCGGTCAGATGATCGTTGAGATTCGTGATGAGAACACGGGCGACAAGTCATATCCACAATATAAAAAGCTGGTATCCTTCCGGGGCCGATTCCATCTGCATCAATTGTTGCAACTGGACCCTGAGCTGAAGGAAACCGAAAAATATGTATTTACGCCCAGCAATGGCGATCGAATTATCATTCGTAACACCGCAGGCGGTACGTTGGAGAAATCCGGTCGTGCAGTCGATGCAAGCTCAGGCGTTGAACTGAAGAACGGTGACCGACTGAGCATCCCGCTGCAACAGGCGGACAAGACCATTTTAATTGAGTATCTGGTGTGAAGGATTATTTGATTTAAATTGATTGTTGGTTTAAAAGGAATGCCAATAAAATTTGGGACCAACTGTTTACACGAGAACGCAGAGGACAGAAATAACGTGAAGAAGCGGAAGCGTTCGCCTTTATCCCCGGATTTTCACTTTGTAAAAGTGAATCGAAAAAATCTGGGGATAACAGCGATCGGAAGGTTATTCTGTCATCGGAGTGGCATGTGTAATGAAGTTGTAGTTCCAACTTTGTTAATCAAAGGAGGACATGGAATGAAACCGATTGTTAGAGAACATATTCAGCAACTGGATGTATCACTTGGCGGAGGCATTGTCAGTGAGAAGATCAGAGTTGATACCATTGATAACCCCATTCTGATTATTGGTCTGGGAGGAACGGGAATTGATGCACTGCTGCGACTGAAATATCAGATCAACCGTCGTTTCAAGCTGCCGCAGGACCCGGTATCCAAGAAAAAAATGGACAAGCCGGACAATGTGGAATTTTTGGCTTTTGAGACAAACGAACAGGATCGCGCCAAAAAGTATAAAGGAATCGGACTTGATCCGATCAATGAATTCGTCTTGCTATCCAATGCCGAGATTGGCGGACTGCTACAGAACCGCAGCGTGCTGGAACCGTATATTACGGACTGGCTGTCTCCCGAACTGAGCATCACGGACGGCATGAATGGCGCTGCAGGTGTGCGTCAGGCTGGACGTCTACTCTTGTTCACCAAGATTAATCAGGTTGTTCAGGCCATCGACAAAAAGATAAAAACTTTATCCGTAGGCACCAACAAAAAACTGATGGTGTTCCTGCTGACAGGTCTGTCCGGCGGTACAGGCAGCGGCTGTTTCCTCGATATTTCCTATATCGTGCGCGGCATTATCGAACGGGATCACGGCTCTGCGGGGATTGACCGCGTGAATACGCTGGGCTACCTGTTCACGCCAGACGTGAACCTGTCCAACAAAAGCTTGAGCGAACACACACGCGAATACATTCGCAAGAACGGATATGCGGCACTCAAAGAGCTGGATTATTGGATGAACGTGGACAGCCGCGGTGAGCGGTTTACACAGAAGTACGGCAATATTTTAACCGTCAACTCACCACTGCCTCCATTTAACCTGTGTCATTTGATCTCTGCAACGAATACCGAAGGCAAACTGCTGGAGAACGCCTACGATTACTGCATGAACGTCACGGCCGAGAACATTACCAACTTCATGGCAAGTGAGGAGAAGCAGTCGGGTGAGGAGTTCGCCATCCATGACTATATCAGCAATATTCGAACCAACATTGCACAGATGAACAAGGTGTACCCGGCCAACTATGATTACAACATCATTGGTGCCTCTTCGGCTGTACTGCCGATTGAAGAGATGACCACGTATCTGGCGTATCGCATGTTCGACAAAATGAATACCATGTTCTCCAAAGCGCCGAACCAGGAGGATACCGAGAAGTTTGCCCGCAAGCTGGGCATTGATCTCGAAAGTGTGGTCAAGTCCTTCGAAGCGCGTGTGCCAGAGCCGCTGCCTGGTTATCAGAACAGCGAACGCCTATCCTATGGCAACGTGGTGAAATCCCAGGTTGTGAATATGGACACCGAACTGGAACAGAACTTCCTGGCACGTGCCCGTGAAGAATATATCAAGGCGAAGAAACAACTGCCGGGTGAGATTGCTGGTCAGTTTACCGAACAGATCCGTCGAATGTTTTTGCATCCCGAACAAGGTCCGTTCTATGTATCTCGTCTCATTTATACGGAAAAAGGGTTCTGTGTACTGAAAATGATTCAGTCGTACATCGAAACCCTGCGTGAGAATGCCTTCCGCATTCCGCGTGATATTGAAGCAGCTCAGGAGCAGTCCGAAGAGAAGCTGGGCGATGCGAAGAGCGCTTTTGTCTCCAAAGAGAAGAAAAAGAATGCTTATATTGAAGCAAAAATTCATGAGTACTGGCTTCACGCCGACGTGGAACGCAACGATCAGATGATCGAGTTCTATGAAGATCTGTATGAGTTGCTGAATCAGGAAAACAGCCGCATTTATAACGTATTTACCGAGACGTTGAACGCCCTTAGCTCGATATTCGCGAAGAATGGCGACCTGCTGACACGCGGCGAGGAACAATCCGATCACAAAGGCAACAAGACATACTACTGGAACGTCGTAAGTGTACCGGATATCGTCAGTGTGGTGGACGGGCTGTTGGATAAGCGTGATACAGATGATCTGATCCGCGACTTCTCTCGTGAATTGCTGGAAAACTCCAGCCAGTGGGTGAAAGAGAACGAGATTGATATCGTCAGCTCCATCTCCGACTTCCTGAGTGAGAAATTCGGTGATCTGATTACCCGTTCCATGGAAGATTTCCTCGTGATCAAATACGGTCAGGATGAGTCGGTTGAGAAATTCGTGGAACGTTTCATTGCTGGTAAGCTGGATGATGAGGCCGTTCCGGTGTTCAATCTGAGCAACAGTACAGGCAGTCTGCATTTCCCTTCATGGGGATTTGTATCCGTACCGGCACAGGCGCCGGGCATTCTGAAAGGGATTCGCAATTATCAGAACAATGCTGTAGGCAAATCTCATTTTACCGTCAAGGAAAGTGAAGTGCGCAACCGGATCTTCTGGCTGAATACCCGCAACGGCGTACCACTCTTTGTGTATACACCGCTCAAGGTATATGAGGAAAGTTATGAACGTACCATTTTGGACAAAGAAGGCATTGGTCGTCACTTGGTGCAAACGGAGAAAAACAACTGGACCTATCTGCCGTCTCCGATTCCGGAGAAATCATGGGGAGATGTGTACGAGAACGCCCGCGTGAAGCAGTATAACGCCCGTGTGCGCAGTGAATTCGAGCAGGCGCTCGGATACAACATTGTGACAGCCAAATCCATTGATGAGAATACAAGCAACCGGTATGCGATTGTGACGACAGAAGCGTTTGACTTGTCTGCCAAACTGGGAGCCTACGACATGCGTCTGACGTCCACCACGCCGAACCTCGGCGAAGTGAAGCGGGCCGTAATTGAGCTGAAACGTCTGCAATCCGAAGGGTTGCCGCGTGTAGGCGTTAAGGATATTTTCGGAAGTATTAATGAAGATATGGCCAAAGAAAACCTGGTACGCTCCCCGCAGCTGATCGCGCGCGTACGTGAGGAACTGGCGAAGATGAATGCCATCTCGGCCAAAGTCGCCGAACTCGAAGGCATTCTTGCCCAGTACCAGGACGAGGAGCAATGGTATGACCGCTTCATCGAAGCGTTATATACTGACACCATCGTCAAAAAAGGTGCACTCTACGTCTACGACCGTGACCCGGAAGAAGACGCATGGGAGCCGTTCGCGAACCTGATGAAGAGCCGTAACTTTGCCGAGTATGAAGTGTTTGGCAACTTCCGCGGTCTGGCGGAGAAGGATCGCAGTACATTGCTGCGCAAAGCGTCCCGCCGCGATAACGATCTTACAGCTTCTGAGGATATCACCCCACTGCTGACAAAGCTGGATGATCTGGCTGCACTGTTCATGGAATCGCGTGATCGTCTCGAATACGAGCGGGTAGAACTGGCTAACGGTGAAGACATCTATCAGTTCTACAGAACGATGTCGTCCAAGCTGAACGACATTCGCAGAAGGCTGAAGTAAGGGTGGCGGCCGGGATGGAGTTCCATTCGAACAATACCCTGAAGCGTGATCTGGAGAAGTATGCAGCGCAGTATGCAATAGAGCAGGAGCGTCAAGGCAGCCTGGGTGATGGACGTAGCAGTATCCATTACCCGGCGCTGTTCCTGTTTGTGGGTGATCTGGTTGCACCTGCGGTGACTGCCGTGCAGGAGATTAATCGGCTGAAATGGGATAACGGAGACGGTGTGGTTTACATTCAGATCGGGACAGAAGATCAGGAAGCGGATTCGGGTGAAACGAGGAATAGTGGCTCGTCTGATGATGGTCAGGTGACTCGTCACCGCTTGCCTCTGTCCGCTGGTCAGACGGGGCGACCGTCCAAAACACGGCGTAAGGATGTGCATCGGAGTTTCCACGAATCGGATCAGGCGCTCTTTGACCTGAATCGTACCCTTCGGCGGGTCAGTAACCGGATTGCCGAATATGGACGGCTGTACTCGTCATTTGATCGGATTTACGTTACGGTGGTAACCAGAGCCGATGATCCATTGAATGTATTGTTGCCAGAGCTCACCAAGCTGACAGAAATCATTTTGTCCCAAGCCTTCAAGTCGGTGCAAACGGACCTGCATGTATTGGTCAGTGAGATGGAACAGGTGGATTCCTTTGGATATGCCAGCGCAGCAGGCCTTGCTTTCCTACGGGAGCTGGATTATATGCAGTCGCTGGACTACACGTTCAGCGGTAATCTGTTGGTGACGGAGGATGGGATCTCCATTCCCGTTACACATCACGCATCACCGTTGTATGATCTCGTATATCTGTTGTCCGACAAAAATGAGCGTGGAACCGGCGTTCCCGGTGGCTGGATTGAAAATGCCGAGATCATCTGCCGGATCTGCCTGTTGAAGAACAGGAAGCAGGATGTAAATCACTCGGGTACCGTTTCAAGCACGGGAGCGAACACGTACAACAATACATCCTTCAAAAACAATATTCGCACCACCTCTGATCAGCATGGTTATGCAAGTGCGGGTTTTGCCGAGATCAGGCGGCCAAACAAGCCGATAGCACTGGCGGTTTTATATCACATGTATCGGTACCTGCTCGCACGCATGCGGCAGGAGCCGGATTGGAGCATCAAGGACAAGCTTGCTTTCTTCGGACTGGACGCGGCCTCGGTGGAACGCAAAGTTGAAGGTCTGTTGCCGGGTGAAGATCTGGTTAGTGGCATGAGTGGCATCATGACGCATAACGTCAGTTTCTCCGATCTGAAGCCGCTCTCGCTTCGTGAAGCGGAGAGAGCGCTGTTCGGACAAGGCGCTGAAGCGTACTTCCGTGATAACGTCGTCCGACTTGTTGAAGAGCGTGTGCGCGAGCGCAGTTCTGGCGGCTCTCTTCGCCGTCAGGCCGAACAATCCCGCGCGGAGCATCCAGAGGTTGGGTACTTCCAGTGGGCAGCCTGGAGTGATAATGAGCCTGGCAGTGTACGTGAAGCGCTGCTCGGACTGATTCGGGATAAATCGATGCAGCTTGAATCGGCACGTGCACTGTTAGAGCAACGTCAGCAAGAGCGGGTGGAAGATCAGTCGTTCAAACGAGCGTTGTTCCGTGATAAACAGAATGTACGCAATCTGATTGACTGTATGCTGGAACGAGTGTACGTACCGAAGGTAGAATTGCTGCGACTGGAAAATGAATTACAACTGCTGCGCATCTACGATACGGAGATGGAAGAGCTTCACCAATTCAGTCGCCACGTCACAGCGGCACTTGAAGCGCTGGAACGTACACTGCGAGAGACAGCTGCCCAAAGTATCGCCGCTGCGGATGAATACATCGGTCAGAACGTGATGGAGTACTACGGCAAAGTGACGGAAGAGCTAATCATCGACCTGGAAGCCAAGCGCGGACGGGATGTATGGTTCGAGGATCGTTACATGGGAGATATGAACCGGCTTGCGACAGAAGGCGATGACCGTCTGCTCAAACGTCTGATGGAGGTATGTCACTCGTTGCTGCTTACAGCCGAGCCGTTGCGGTTACCATTTGAAGAAGAGCTGTTGCAGCGGGCCAACGTTACGATTGCTTACGGAGATAAAGACGTATTGACCCGGGATGACCTGTTCCGCAGGTTGTACCACACGCTGGAGGATCAGGCGGTCGTTCGGGTACGGGTATTTGATTATACGCAGGAACATCGGTATGAAGAGAAGTATTTCTTTGGTGACCATCATAGTGCTTTCATGGACTACGCGGCACATGCCGAAGAGACATCACGCATCTACAAGCTGGGTGTGGTGTACGAAGAACGCAGCAGTGGTGTGGAGAAGCTGAATCTGATGGGCGGTTTCCATCTGGAGGATCTCATGGTGTATCGGAACGGCAAGGTATATTATGACTCGTACACGGAGAATGGCTATGAACTTCACCCCGCAGGTCTGGTGGAAAAGTTGTCACCCATTCGTTAAGGCGTCTGGCTGTGTCATGACACCCTGCTACAATCTTGTATTAACTCAGCCTGCTTAAGGCTGGTATGGAAAGGATGCATGTGGACATGCAGCGAAAAATCAATCTTCTCCTGGTCCTGTTCAGCCTGATTGGCGGAGCAGTGGGCTTTGCGGCAGGAGAAATCATGCTGCGTCAATGGCTTGGGGAGATGCCACGTCTGTTGCTGATGGGCTTGTACTTTGGCGTACTGGCGCTTAGTGTTGGATTGTTCTGTTTGATCGCAGAGATGATCTCACCCAAGCTGAATGGTGCTTCATGGAAGCTCCGATATCTGGGACTGTCGTGGAAATTGCTTGTTCCGGCAACACTCGCTCTGTTGTTTGTTGTTGGACTCGCGCTGCAATTGCTGTACCAGATCAATCCGGGCGGTGTGAAGCAAGTGAAGGACATCGTACTGATGATCGATAACTCGGGCAGCATGAGCGAGACAGATCCGGATAACGGACGCTTTGAAGCAGCCAAGACACTGATCAGTCAAATGGAGAGTGACAAACAGGTAGCTGTGATTACGTTTGATGACCAGCCACAGTTGTTACAGCCGTTTATTGCGCTGGATAGTGAAGCGGCCAAGAACGAGGTTTATGGCAAAATTGATGGCATTGTCACGACTTCAGGCGGCACCAATTTTGATGCCGTGCTGCGGGAAGGTATGGAACAGATTCAGGGCAAACAGGACCCGAAACGCGGTACGGTCGTCATCTTGTTATCCGATGGCTTCAGTGAAGCGGATACGGCCGATATTTTGTCCCAGTATACCAATGAACAGATTTCTATTAATACAGTCGGCCTAAGCCTGGTGGACCCATCGGGTACGGATCTGCTGCGTAATATTGCCCAGCAAACGGGTGGCATGTACTATGATGTACCGGATTCCGGCGGTCTGAATCTGGCATTCCAGCAGATCTACGATACGATTGATGAACGGACGCTGGTGACGGAGCGCACTGGTATGATGGAGCATAGCGTTTATCTGGCGATTTTCCGTGTAGCAGCAGTGTTACTGATTGGAGTAGCATTGGGTGTATCCCTTGGACTCGTATTCGATAACCGTCATCTCGCGCTCAGCTTTGGTATTGGTGGTGCGGTGTCGGGTCTACTGGCAGGGCTTCTGCTGGAATGGGGCCTCGACGGTTCAAACGTGGGGGATACCTTCGTACGACTTGGTGCGATGCTCATCTTATCTGGCGTATTGACCCTCTTCTCCTGGATTGTTCCGATCAAGGAGAACACGCCGCGGAAGAGCAGGGGACGCCGTGAAGCTGGGGGCGGAACTTCTTCAGCTGAAGGATTCGGTCAGAGAGCAAGAGATTCACGCAGCAAAGGATTCTAACGTCGGGAGGTCAATGGAAATGCGATTTACGGATGCTGACCCTTCGACACCCTTGATTCGAAAACTGACACTTGCGGTGGACGAAGGGCGTTGTACACTTCGCTGGCTCTGGCCGGAACGGGTTGAAGCTGTGTATGTGGAACGGCTGGAGCTGGATATGATGAGCGATGATCGTACCGGGGAAGAGTCTGCACAGGGCAAGCTGAAGCTGTACACAAGAGAGGAATATAAGGCGAGCAACGGTTACACGGATCGGATCACGGGTTTTGGTGCCATCAAGTACACGGTGTATGTGTGTCAGATGCAGGAAGATGGGCCTGTGCTGATCCGTCAACGAGATGAAGACAATATGGTGATTGCAAGCGCTGGGAAGGCGGACATCCGCTTCTCCATTCGCTACAAGAGCGGTTTTTTTCAGAAACGAAAAAGTGTATTGATCACCGTCACAGCGGAGGTGCCTGTTCCGAAGGAAGCCCTCTGTTATGTTCGCAAGCAGGGCGGGGTGCCGCTGAATAAGGAAGATGGTACGGTGTATCCTTTTGTGAGTGATTTTGCTCCCGGAAGAAATGAGATGCCGCCCGTTGAAGTCGCCAAGGATGATTATGTGCGATTATTCTTCACGGACGGACCGAAATATGGAGCCGCCTATCGGCTTATATCAGACTAGATCGTTGGACTAGCGATTGGAAGATTAATCTGTCATCGTAGTGCGATTGTAAATCATCTTAGTCTGACTGATTAGGGGAGGGGAGTGGCTATGAGCTTTTTTAGTCGGTTTTTGAAGAGACAACAGCCGGAGGAACGCCCGCTGTTTTACGATATTGTCTGTCCTTATTGTTTCAGCAAGTTTTCACCGGAAGAGGTGGTGTTCCGCGCCGCCCATCACCGCGATGATGATGAGGACTACGCACTCGGGGAAGATGCAAAGTTGAATCGGTATCGCGAACGATTCGGACTCGATACGGTATTTGATATGGAGGCGGTATTGGCACCGCATGATGTACCGGAGGAACATCGGATTTATTCCGATAATATCGTGATGGGTCTGAACGATCGGTACGGGGTCGTTACACGTCGCCGTTTGTGCCCGCAATGTCATAACGAGCTACCTGTTACGGCAGGTAAAGCACCCAGCAATATCATTTCCATTATCGGTGCATCCCAAGTGGGCAAATCCGTCTACATGACTTCATTAATTCATACATTGCAGCATTATACAGCGGATCATTTTGACGCGGCTTGCATGCCTCTGAATGCGGAGATCAGCCGCCGGTTCCGTGCGGATTATGAAGAACCGTTGTTCGAACGGGGCGATCTGCTGGATTCCACACAGAAGGAAAAGCTGCAGGAGCCGTTTATCTTCCAGTTTGTGTTCAAGGACGAAGATAAAGCGCCGCTAACACTGGTGTTCTTTGACGTTGCGGGTGAAGGTATGGTGGAGCAGGATTATCTTGGACTTCACGGGCAGCACATCAAAAACTCGGCAGGTATCCTGTTTATGGTGGACCCGCTTCAGATTCGTTCGATTCGGGACAAAATCCGCATTAATCTCGGCAACGAGCCGGGTGAGTGGACACCGCGATACGATGAGCCGCGCGACGTGGTGCTCACGATGTTTGGAGATTTTATCGCGTATCAGGACAAAGCCAAGACGAATATTCCAACAGCCGTGGTACTCACGAAAAGCGACATGCTGCATTCCCTCAAGGATGAAGAGGGGGATTATATCAAATCGAACAGTAACGTCTTTCGCAACATGGTGCACCGCGATTATTTCGACTTAACTGAGTTCGAGAATATCGACGGAGAGATCCGCCGTTTTATCGAGAAGGTGGATCGTCCGTTCAAGGGCACGATGGATGTGTACTTCAAGGATACAGCCTATTTCGCCGTATCTGCGCTGGGCAGCAATCCGGTGGATATGAAATTGCAGGGTGTGGTTAGCCCGATCCGCGTGGATGAACCCTTCCTGTGGCTGTTGTACAAGCTGAAGTACATTGAGGGGAGAGTGGGATGATGCGTTCTTCCGTAACCCCGCCCATTGAACAACAGTTGTATACCCGAGAGCGGCGCGGGGTGTTTCGCACAACAGAGGGGTTTGATACGGTTGCGGCATCGCCGGGACTGGACCCTTCTTTTATCAAAAAAGTGCTTCACCCCTACTGTGTCTATGACGCTCCGGCGGAGCTAACAGGCCGTAGCGAGAAGGACGAGACAAAGTTTCCGGCTTCCATTCACCTGCTTCATCTGGAAAGTGGAGAGACGATCCTTGGGCAAAATGTGTACCAGTCTGCGGATTTCACGGGGCTGCGCAGTGCCTTTTTTGCTCATAACTACGTCTTGTCTCCTGAGCGCTCGGAAGAGCAGATGAAGCAAGGCGGCTGGCTGGATGCCATGTTCGCCACGTCCTATGACATCGAACAAGGTACAGTACTGCCTACGCTTGCTGAATTGCCTACATCACTTGGAAGTGGACAGGGCGCGGCAAGAGATGCAGCTGCTGGACAAGAAGGATGGGCTCAGCCTGGTGCCAGTCTGAGTGCAGATTCATCGCCAAACCAGATGCTGAACGCCTTGAAGATGAACGAAGTGCTGTTCAAGCGACTGCTTTACGCGGTAATGCAGTCTGTAGCGACACGCAGAAAAGTATACATTGCACTGGACCTTCCCGCAGAAGAAGTCACCGCAGGGGCCAAAGGATTGCTGCGTTTGCTGTACACAGCGTTACCATACGCATTCCGGCGGCAGTTGGGATTCATGACGTTTGCCAAGGAGCCGCAGGCCAAGAAGGGCATCCATATCCAATTTGTAGAGCGGGGGACGTTACGTCCGAAAGACCGAAATACGGAGAAGGACTTCACCTTTGATATGGTATCCGGCAGAGTGACGCATGCGGATGCATCTGTGGCGAAGTTACCTTATGCGGAATTCGCCTGGGCCTTATTGCAGCAACCGGGTGCTGCGGATGCGTTCTATACATTTGCAGACGAGATGTTGTCTGGCATGGAACCTGGACGGGAGCTTTCCATCGAAGCCTATGGCGAACTCGCGGTGTTCTATAGTCTTGAACAAGGCAGGGAAGATCTGTACTTGGATAACAAAAGTCATGTTCTGAGTGGTTTGTTGACCTATCTGAAGCCGGAAGGTGGAACACGGCAGCGTTCCCGTCTGAACGAGCTGTTCCTGACCTTGCTCAGCCGGGAACTGGACAGCGTGAAGCGTGAGAACGTACCCGAAGAAGCGGTTGCTGCTCGCATTGGAGAATACTTCCGTGTTGCCGCGCCTGTGGTGCAATCCTGGATAGTGGACTATTTCATATACGGTGTCAATAATGCCCGAGCCCAGAAGCGTATGCGTGCGGTGCAGGAATTGTATGCTGTGTTGGATCGGGATACCCAGCTGAATCGGGCTTTCTTTGATAAAGTGCTGGCCAATGAATCGCTCACCAAGTTATTGTTCGATCCTTATCTGGACAATCAGCTGAAACGTACCGAATCGGCAGGGAATGTCGTGGAAGTGATCCGAAGATGGGTTACAGCTCATCCATCTGCGATTCATTACAGCTACTTGCTGGAGCGGACAACCAGTGAGCTGCGTGAACGGTTATGTTCTGCACCGAGTCCGGTGCAATCCGCGAATGAAGCACTCCAGCGCGTTAGCATACTGGATCAGGTACCAGCTGAAGGTATGTATGATAAAGGTATTACGGCACGGATTGGTCAGTCTGAATCTACAGCCCGCCCTAATCGAAAAGGAGCACCTCTGTCTGTCAGTCAAGATCCGGCATATCAGGAGGAGTTAACCCGCCTGGCAGACAAGCTTGCTTATGTCATTAACCTGTTTATGATTCAGGATCTGGATCTGGAACGGGTTAACCGTGAGCAGCTACTCAGCATTGATATATTGCAACATGGCAATGAGGTTCGGGATTGGGCAGCACGTCAGGGCGCTGATGTATCTGCTCGAACGAACATGATGCTGGCTGCGAGAGCGTGGCTTAGTGGCGAGGGAAATGAAGATGAGGCATTGGAGGCACTTTCTCTCCCGGAACGCAATGATCTTCAACGCTGGACACGTCGCTGGCTTGCTGTGGAGCTTCAGGCGCATCCGGGGATCGCGGCCTATGAAGCGTTGCCGATGGCTTTTTATCGGGGCGGAAGCGGTAGCAACCGACTGGATTATCCTGGCCTGATTGAGTTCGTCCGCACCAATGCAAGTCGTGTTGAAGGGCTGTATCCATTTTTCGAATGGTCAGGAGATCAACGTATGTTTGTTCGGGGTTCCAATACGCATAAAGGATATGCGGATGCCCTTGTGGCCTATTTCAAGGCCCATGACCGTGAAGCTTTCAAGTCGAAGTCGGCTTTCAAACCGTATTATGCGAGAGCGAACAAGGCAATGAAGCCGGTCTATGACCGTGCCAAGACAGAATTGTCATCCACATTGATGAGGATGCTAACAGGCAAAAGGAAGAATCTGTTTGGATTGCTTCTCTTGATCCTGGTTCTGGGTATTGCTGGCGGTACATATGCATGGATGAAAGATTCTGTAGAGCCGCCAGCGGCATCTCCTCCATCTACCCAGGAGCCTGCCATACCGGCTGAACCCGAGGTACAGCTCGCGGAGCAGATTGCTTATATAATTCCTCCCAGTGAACAGGAGGGTACCCAATCACCTGCTCAACTGGTGATCCGTTTCAGAAACGATACGGGAAGCACTGAGTTTGAGCAAGGCAAACTCCAATTGACAATGAAAGATGGCAGTACCCAGGAGCTGGATACCACAGGCAAGTGGGAGAGCTTTAATCGGAATGAAGAGCCGGATAACCAAGAGCCTTCTGATGGTAGTTCAGGAAGTACTTCCGAAGGAAGCACGGATGGGTCGTCAGCGGGAACCGCTGGGAACAACGAGCAGGCGGAGGATGGCGATCAGCAGGCGGACCCATCAACATTGGGTGATAACACTTCAGATCCTGCTAATGATACAACAACGGATACAGGGACGAATGCATCGTCTAATGCTGCGAGTGGAGGCACGGATCAAGGCACCGATGTAGATCAAGCTACTACAGGTTCCACATCACCTGACACATCCGTATCCAATGAAGAGAATGCGACCAATCCTGCACAGATGTCTATTGGAGATGCAGATCGTCTCTATCCGTATGGATTGCAGATTGATCTTCCAGCAGATCTTGATGCTGAGAGTATTGCCAGTGTGCAGAGTACGCTGGGCGGGATGACCGTCATCCAATTGATGCCGCAGCCGAAGCTGTAAGTTATTTTATTTGGCCCTGTTGCATAGATTCATTGAGTACCTTTTGATCAAATATTGAAATATGCTGACTTCATATCTTATTAAACGTGTATGTGGGATGACCTTGAACTTTAGATTTCAAGGTCATCTTTTTTTGATCCACACCCCAGATGCAGCAATCGCACGACAAAAAATTGATACATTCACAATTCGGACACAAAATCAATGATTCAAGTGCCTGGGAGATAAGCAGAAGTGATGAAAAGCGCGTGATGAATGAGAAAAGCTCTCATATGTAAACGTAAAGAACCACTCCAATTTGCTTAAAAAGGTCCAAATTAAGCTTGGAACAAGCAGAAGATTTGCATTTTCATGTTGACAAATGATAATGATTATCAGTATCTTTAGTGTAGAAGATATTTGCGTCGGAAATACACAGAATTATAATTTCGTTTTCGTTGTCATAGCCGGATTACATAATCGGGATAAATGAGAGAGGGATGATCGCATGTTTCGTCTGGAGACGACCAAGCTGGATATCGCTTATGAGGAAAGACTAATTGTAGAGGATCTGAATATTCAGATTCCCCAAGGAAAAATTACAGCACTTGTTGGAGCCAATGGATCAGGGAAGTCAACCATCCTGAAAACGATGGCACGTATTATGTCACCAAAAGCAGGTAATGTATTACTCGACGGGAAGTCCATCCATAAACAATCCACGCGTGAAGTTGCCAAGCAACTTGCGATTTTGCCACAGAATCCAACCGCTCCTGAAGGACTTACCGTTACTGAACTGGTATCGTATGGTCGATTTCCTTATCAAAAAGGATTTGGCTCCATGCGGGCGGAAGACAAACGCATGATTGAATGGGCGATTGAAGTGACAGGTATGACAGAGTTCCACGATCGTCCGATTGATCAACTGTCCGGTGGACAGCGTCAGCGTGCCTGGATTGCCATGGCACTTGCTCAAGAGACGGATATCCTGTTCCTGGACGAGCCAACAACGTTCCTGGATATGGCTCACCAGCTTGAAGTACTGCAACTGCTTGAGCAGCTGAATGCCACAGCTAACCGTACCATTGTTATGGTTGTACATGACTTGAATCATGCTTCCCGTTATGCACATCACATGATTGGTATCAAAAAAGGTAAAGCCATTGCTCAGGGTTCACCTGTGGAAGTCATGAACTCGGATGTGCTTCGTGAAGTATTCAACATTGAAGCAGATATCGTGATTGATCCGCGTTCCGGTGTACCACTCTGCTTGCCCTACGCACTTGCAGGCGAACGCCAGCAACCGAAACAACCGGAGCAGATGGTTATGAACAGTGCAATGGTTCATGCTGGAGGACGGACAGAACAGCGCGTTCAAGCGTTAGGAAGTTAACAAATGGGCCATATGTGGTCCTTACATTATAGAATGAAGCCGCTATGCGCTATCGCAGGCGGCTCTTTTGCGTTCATGGGGAATTTGCAACGCATGGGAGCGAAGGGGAACGTCCAGACCCGGAATTTGGTAATCACATCGGATCAGGTTTATAATAATAAGATAGGCTGTATGTTCATTGGTTATATTAACGTGCTCGGAGCAGCCCAAACCAACACTTGTCATGGGAGGAATCAGTCATGTCCGTATATTCATATCAAGCGGTAACCACCGCGAACCAGGAAGTCTCACTGGATCTGTATCAAGGTAAGGTATTGATCATTGCCAATACAGCTAGCAAGTGTGGACTTACTCCGCAATACGGTGAATTGCAAAAACTCTATGATCGTTATCGCGATCAGGGTCTCGTTGTACTGGGTTTCCCTTGTAACCAGTTTGGAGGGCAGGAGCCAGGTACAAGCGAGGAAGCCGAGTCATTTTGCCAAATTAACTATGGTGTGAATTTCCCGGTGTTTGCCAAGGTAGATGTGAATGGTGAGGATACACATCCCCTGTTCCAATACCTCAAGGAGCAACAACCTGGCGCAGGTGAAACGAGCGACATCCAATGGAACTTTACCAAGTTCCTTGTTAACCGTGAAGGTGAAGTGGTCGGTCGTGTTGAACCGAAAGAATCTCCGGAGACAATGATCGCAGATATTGAGAAATTGCTCGGTTAAACCATGATTGTTTGAGAAGCCTGTCCTTGCATGTGCAAGGACAGGCTTCTTTGATTATTTTATATACGTGGCTTGTTGAGGGAGAACATCCGTTTTAATCATATCGGGTGTGGAGAATGGGCAGGAGCAGCAGAGCAGCATAGGGGATATTTCCTGCAGCTCTCATCAGGGGGACGTCAAGCGAGACAGGAACCACGCAGAGTACGACAAACATTGAACGACAAGGAGTTGCGGAAGCCATTCGCATAGCATAAATAGACCTAAATTCGGGGACAATGAAATCAATACAATGAAGGGAAGAAAGGCTTAAAATAAAGCGAGTGACCTCCTTCGACAATTTTTTTTTGCTCAACCTATTGCAATGTGAAAAAGATCACATTATAATAAGTGTATAAAGTGAAATAAATCACATACACAGTCTCGAACAGGAAGTGAAATATTTCACAACTATAATAACGTTATATTCAAACTCATTTATATATTTCGAGGAGGAACTTTTAATGAAAATCGCAGTTATCGGATGTACACATGCAGGGACCGCAGCCATCGTAAATACCGCTAAATTGTACCCGGATGCTACCATCACCGTGTATGAGCGCAATGACAACATCTCCTTCCTATCTTGTGGCATTGCGCTCTACGTAGGTGGGGTTGTGAAAGATCCTGACGGCTTGTTCTATTCTTCGCCTAATCAGTTGGCAGAGCTTGGTGTTGAGACCAAGATGCTTCATGAAGTTACAGCAGTTGATGCCAAAGGCCATACCCTTCAGGCTAAAAACCTGCAAACCGGGGAAGAATTTGAAGATACGTTTGACAAACTGATCGTGACCACTGGTTCATGGCCTGTCGTTCCGAAGCTTGAAGGCATTGAGATGGACAACATTTTACTTTGCAAAAACTACAATCATTCCAACACAATTATTGAAAAAGCCAAAGATGCCAAACGTGTTACCGTTGTAGGTGCCGGATATATCGGCGTTGAATTGGTGGAAGCTTTCCAGATGAATGGCAAGGAAGTTACCCTGATCGACAGTGTGGACCGGATTTTGAACAAATACCTGGATCCTGAGTTCACAGATGCAATTGAAGATACGCTGACTGGACGCGGCATCAAGCTGGCTCTTGGTCAAACGGTACAGAAGTTTACTGGAGAGAATGGCAAAGTGACCAAGGTGATCACGTCCAAAGGAGAGTTCGAAACCGATCTGGTGATTCTATGCATTGGTTTCCGTCCAAATACCGAGCTGCTCAAAGGCCAAGTGGATATGCTGCCAAACGGCGCAATCATCGTGGATAAATATATGCAAACGAGTCAAAAAGACGTCTTCGCTGCGGGTGACAGCTGTGCTATTCATTACAACCCGACAGGCAAAGCATCTTACATTCCACTGGCAACCAACGCCGTGCGGATGGGTACACTTGTAGCCCGTAACCTGGTTCGTCCTACGACACCGTATATGGGTACACAAGGAACATCGGGTATCAAAATATATGAGCAAAATATTGCTGGTACGGGGATGACGGAAACGTCTGCTGCTGACGAAGGTCTGATTGTGGAGTCGGTAGTACTGGAAGACAGCTATCGTCCGGAGTTCATGCCAACGGCGGAGAAACTGTTGCTCAAAGTGGTATATGAGCAGGCTACTCGTCGGATCGTTGGAGCACAGGTGATGTCTCAGGTTGATCTGACCCAATCGATTAATACGATCTCGGTCTGCATCCAAAACAATATGACCGTAGATGAGCTGGCCTTCATCGACTTCTTCTTCCAGCCACACTACAACAAACCGTGGAACTTCCTGAACACGGCGGGTCTGCAAGCACTGCCTCCAATAGAAGTAAAAGCACCAGCAATGGTGTAAGCAAGCAGAATCCATGCTAAGCAGTGAGCATGACAGACGACATACGAAGATAAGTCAGGGTTGTCCGAAAATGCGACATGTACAATAACTGCCGAGCTTACGAAGCAAGGCAGACGATCATAAAGGAAAAGGAAGACTGGCGAGTATATCGTCAGTCTTTTTGTGATTTTTTTTAAAAAATAGACCTTAATATACTCTTGCTGTCATAACTTCGAAGACGATCTTAAAAGCATATTTTTAAATTACATTGTGATAATTTGCACAAAGTTTCGTGCTAGACCCATATACAATTGAGATATGGCATTCAACGTATCAACAAAGAAGTTCAGGTGTTTTATTCCACGAAGAACAATGAAGGAGAGGATGAATGATATGGCAGCAAAAACACCTCTTGAGGTTGCTCAATATACGGCGCAAACAGGCATGAAGAAGGCTCAAAATCCGGTGTCTTCTGTACTGGTGCTTAGTTTTCTGGCAGGTGCTTTTATTGCGCTGGGTTTTCTACTGGATATTCGGGTGATTGCATCTGCGCCGGCAGAGTGGGGAAGCTTGGTTAATCTGATCGGTGCGGCGGTGTTCCCGGTTGGATTGATGCTAGTACTCATAGGTGGTGGAGAGCTGCTGACAGGTAACATGATGGCTGTTCCGCTCGCGACGATTGCTCGAAAGTTATCCGTAGGTAGCATGTTGAAAAATCTAACATTAGTGACGATTGGTAACTTTGTTGGAGCTTTGTTTGTCGCGTACGCGTTTGGACATGTGCTTGGTCTGACTGGAGAGGGGGTATATCTGGCTAAAGTGGTGGATATGGCTGGTCACAAGTTGCATGACGGATTCCTGCAGGCTTTTATCTCCGGTATCGGCTGTAACTGGTTGGTCGCGTTGGCCGTGTGGCTATCTTATGCATCGGATACGATGAGTGGCAAGGTACTGGGCATTTGGTTTCCAACGATGGCGTTTGTGGCCATTGGATTCCAGCACGTTGTGGCTAATATGTTCCTTATCCCTGCGGCAATCTTTGAAGGGCATTATTCGTGGGGCCAATATGTAATGAATTTCATTCCGGTATGGCTTGGGAATCTGACTGGAGGTGCTCTGTTTGTAGCTGCAGCCTATTGGGTGGTGTACCTGCGCCAAGCTGAGCCTAAAGTGAAACCAGAGGTAGCGACGTCAATTGAACCTGTGGAGACGGAGGCTAGAGTGATGTTGAGCAAGCAGGCGTAGCGGAATAACATTACAATGCACGACCCGAAACTTGTGCTTCATATCACTTAGAAGTGAAGAGGATTCTGATCTTGCTCCGTTTCATGGCGAAGATGCTGTGAAGGAGCAGGTCGGAGTCTTTTTTGTGGTGTCTTTGTTCGATTTTAACGCAAAATAAATTCGCCATGAAAAGGTTCGGGGGAACGAAACCTGTTCATGGCGAATTTCGGGAGTGGTCCATGATATGGCATGAGGAGGAAGTGGGGAAACACTAGCCTAATGCCTTGTTTTTAATTTACCCCTGAATTCTGAAGTTGAATCAATTGGCATAACATTTTTTTAAAAATATTTTGAAGCCGCTATAGCGGTGAATATGAAGCAAAAAAATACTGCTCTCTTTACGTGATAACCTCGAAGAAGATATGATATAGGGATAGCTTTTGAAGAGGGGGAGCCATACGATGATCGATCAGGAGAATGGGGTATTTGCAGCGGTATGCCCGCTCGATTGTCCAGACACTTGTGGTCTGTTACTACATAAAGAGAACGGTAAAATTGTGAAGGTGGCAGGCAATCCGGACCATCCGATAACCAAGGGTGCCATTTGTAATAAAGTTAGAAATATGACGGAGCGGGTATATCACCCCGAGCGTCTGCAATATCCGATGAGACGTGTTGGAGCCAAGGGTGAAGGCAAGTTCGAACGAATCAGTTGGGATGAAGCAATCAGGGAGATTACGACCAAGTTCACTGCATTGTCCGAGACCTACGGATCGGAGAGCATCCTGCCCTACAGCTTCTACGGTAACATGGGCATTCTCGGCGTAGACGGCATGGATCGACGGTTCTTCAATGCACTAGGTGCAAGTGTGCTGGAGCAGACGATCTGTAATGCCGCCGGAAATACGGGCTGGAAATATACGATGGGCGCCAACCATGGAACGGTGCCAGAAGATACGGAGCATGCAGATCTTATTCTGGTATGGGGCGGCAATATCGTCAGTACGAATATGCACCAGGTCGTTTTGGCGGAGAAAGCACGCAAGAAGGGCGCCCAGATCGTCGTAATCGACGTTCATCGCAATCGTACCGCTCAATGGGGAGACTGGTTTATTCCGCTGTACCCGGGCACAGACAGCGCACTGGCGCTCGGATTGATGCATGTGCTGTTTGAACGGGGACTGACGGATGAAGCATTTATGCAAGAGTATACGGTAGGACACGAGGCACTACGTGATCATGTCCGCAGTTACACCCCTGAACGCGTTGCGCGCATTACTGGTGTGCCGGAGGAGACCATTGTGAAGCTGGCCGAAATGTATGGTAACGCACAGGCAGCCCATATTCACATCGGCAATGGCCTCCAGCACCATGATAATGGGGGCATGAATGTGCGTAGCGTAGCTTGTCTGCCTGCCATTACAGGGCAATGGCTGAAGCAAGGCGGCGGTGCCGTGCGTACCAACAGCTACGCGAGCACGAATAGCGATGCGCTGGAACGTCCGGAACTGCGGCAGAATCCGGAGCCGCGAGTGGTGAACATGAACCGGATTGGTGAAGCGATGCTGGAAGCGGAGCAGCCGATCCGGGCCATGATGGTCTACTGCAGCAACCCACTGGTGGTGGCACCGGATACCGAACGAGTGGAGCGAGGTTTTGCAAGGGAAGATCTGTTCACGGTTGTGCATGATCTGTTCATGACGGATACGGCAAAATATGCAGATATCTTGTTGCCGGCCACCTCTTCATTTGAAGCGACGGACCTGTATGCCTCCTATTGGCATCAGTATGTTCATCTGCAAGAGCCGGTGATTGCACCGATTGGAGAGAGCAAGAGCAATGTGGAACTGTTTTCTCTGCTTGGGCAGGCCATGGGGTACGATCCCGCAATCTTCGGAGAAACGCCGGAACAGATGATTGAGGACGCACTTCAGGGCACAGGCAACCCCTACATGAATGGAGTCACGTTGGAAGAACTGAAGGAACACCGATTCGTGAAGCTGGATATGTCGTCACATGCTGCATTTCTGGATCAGCTGCCTACGCCTTCAGGGAAAATTGAATTGTATTCGGAGACGATGGAACAGCGAGGGCTTCCGCCGCTCCCTACCTATAGCGCTCTGATTGAAGGATATGATGGGGAGAATCCGGCTGGACCTGCCGATACGTATCCGCTGATGTTCCTATCACCGCCGAACCATAATTTCCTGAACTCCACCTTTGGCAATTCAGCCAAACACCAGCGTTTGGAAAAGATGCCTCTTTTGCAAATGCATCCTGAGGACGCTAGCCGCAGAAACGTGGAGGATGGAGATGCAGTAGTCGTATGGAATGATCGTGGGCGTATCGAACTTACCGCCAAGGTGAGTGAAGCCATGCTGCCGGGAACCGTCATCAGCCAAGGCTTATGGTGGGATGGTGACGGCAAGAAGCAGCGAGCGAATTCACTGACGTCCAATCGCTTGTCGGACATGGGCAACGGGGCTACCTTCTTCTCGGCCACTGTCGAAGTGAAGCGTCAATGAGTGTGCTTGCAGCGCGATTTTTTTGAGGTAAGATGAACAAAGAACAGAATGTAGCAGGATATAAAGAGCAATACAGGCAACACTTCCAAAGGCCTTCGCTCTGGCTGGTTATGCCGTCAGGGCAAAGGTTTTTTTGGTATGGGGACACGTTTTGTAGCGTATTAAGGAGAATGAACTAGAGATGATGAGATGGCTGGATAACTATCCAAAAGAAGTGAAAGTTTTTTTGCTGGCAAGTCTGGTTAACGCAACCGGTAGTGCCTTGATGTGGCCGCTCACCACCATGTATGTGTTTGATGAGCTAGGACGAACGATGGCTAACGCGGGTTTTGTAATCCTTATTCAATCCCTGGGTGGCATCTTCGGACAATTGCTTGGAGGATCACTGTACCATCGGGTGGGCGTGAAGAAGCTGATTATTGGCTCACTGGCGCTGAATGCGTTAGGTTTGTTTGCGTTGCCCTGGATTAGCGCGTACTGGGTTATATTTATATGTGCCATGGGCTGGATCGGTCTGTTCAGTTCATTGTCGCTGCCAGCGATTCAGGCTTTTATCGGCTTCCGGTTTGCGGAGCGACGCGGTGAATTATTCAATATTATCTATGTAGCGAACAATATCGGGGTGGCGATTGGTACGGCACTGAGTGGTTTTCTCGCTGACTTTTCCTATCACCTCAGCTTTGTACTGAACGGAGTGACTTCAGCCGGATTTGCGCTGTTCTTCTGGTATTATCTGTTGCGGGTTGAACCGGATCAGGGGGAAGTACATCTGACGAAACGCAAAACCGTCCCCGATGGGCCGGGCGTCTGGGCATTGCTGGGCAATACCCGATTATATCTGTTTATGAGCTTGGGCGTGCTGTTCCTGTTATTCGGCAATTCCATCTGGAACACAGGTGTGTCACCGTACATCATCTCTGAGGGGATGGAAAAAAGAATGTACGGTCTGCTCTGGACCCTGAACGGGGTGCTGATCTTTGTAGGCCAACCTTTCACCAGTTGGGTGAAACGGACCATGGCCCGTACCTCAACGGCCCAGATGACCGCAAGTGCGGTGTTCTATGGCATGGCCTACATTGTCATGATTACCATGTACAGCTATCCAGGCATGGTGCTTGCCATGGTACTCGCCACGTTTGGGGAGATGCTGATCTCCCCTGCAACCCCTGCATTTATCTCGGAGCACGCGGGCAGGGCGGCCCCTTTTTACATCGGGATATCGGGTGGAATCGGTGCGGTTGGACGGGTTATCGGCCCATATGCGATGGGGGTCATGTATGATAAGCAAGGACTTATACCTGTCGCGTGGCTGGCAACGGGCACAGCGGCAATTGCGGTAATGGGTTTTGTGCTGCATGCGGTGTTGAACCGTAATCGTGAAGTGAAGGAGTATGGGATGGATACGTAACAGATCCAATCGGGTTGAACAGGATGCGGAAGAACGGGTTGAAGTGGACGGTAAATCCACTTTAATCTGTCTGCTCATCCGTAAACTATGGTTGACAAAAAAATGTTTTTATGCTATAATTTACATATAAAATTATTCCGTATATAATAAGATTCTCCTGGCCAGGGAGAATCTTATTTTTGTTTGTACGGGAGGAATAAGTATGAAGCAAAATGAATCCAGTATCACATCATTGATTTCGACCTTTGGCCGAGCCTATCATTGCCAACATGATACACCTCTTATTTTCAATGATTTTATCGCTAGTGCCCTTATCACTCCTCAAGAGTTT
Source organism: Paenibacillus sp. FSL R5-0517 (assembly GCF_037974355.1). NCBI lineage: Bacteria > Bacillati > Bacillota > Bacilli > Caryophanales > Paenibacillaceae > Paenibacillus > Paenibacillus sp. FSL R5-0517. The sequence goes on along the minus strand of NZ_CP150235.1, from coordinate 6,332,962 downwards.
TCAGATATCAGCAATAACATGGTTAAAGGCATTCATTTTTTCAACACGGATATGGCTCACCAGCTCAAAGACGACCCGGAAAAGGTTCTAAAATGGATAACCCAGATACAATTATCTCCAATAACTCTGGCTCGAGCCGCTTACTGTGAGCATGTACTTTTGCATGAAGTGACGTTGGGATTGAAGCAGGTAGTCATTCTTGGCGCCGGAATGGATACGTTTGCTTGGAGGCATCCGGAATTGGAGGACACGCTGGATATCATTGAGGTGGACTATCCGGCTACACAACAATTCAAGAAGGAGCGGCTGAAGCAGGCGAAGCTGACTGTTCCGAACAATCTTCACTTTGTACCCATGGATTTTACGCGAGAGCTTTCAAATGACAGCTTGACTCTTGAAGGTTTGGAGAAACGTAAGACGTTGGCCAGTCTCTTGGGGGTTTCGTATTATTTGCCCAAAAATGATCTATTTAACGTGATTCGTCATGTGTTTGCGAACCTGCCATCTGGAAGCTCTATAGTTCTGGATTATGCAGATGAACACCTTTTTGAGGAAAAAGGGAGATTTAATCGGGTTGAAAATATGGTTAAATTGGCTGCAAAGGGCGGTGAGCCTATGCAATCCGGCTACGCATATGTGGAGATGGAGGCCATGCTTGATGAAGCAGGGTTGCTTATTTATGAGCATCTCACTCCGGAGGCGATTCAGGAACAGTTTTTCCAAGATCGAATTGATCATCTAAGTGCATTTGAAACGATACATTTCATTCACGCAGTAAAAAAATAAATCGATCCCAAGTATGGTCACCAATATAGCCCGTATTTGCATAGTAGATGCTAACCTTCACCCTATAGCGGGGTGAGGGTTGTTTTGTCTTTAGAAAGACCAGCTTCAATAGCCGGCTAGTGAATGATTTTCACGATGAGATGAGACAGGACTGTTCAGAAATCAGACTTGTTATCGTTCAATTCCATGTCATTCCATGCGCTCCCCTCTATTTGTGCATAATGCTCATATAATAGAATGGATCTGGTTAAAGGCAGGAGGCTGCATACGATGTACAAGGTTTTGTTGGTCGATGATGAATTTATGATCTCGGACGGGATCGCTAGTGTTGTGAACTGGTCGCGATTAGGAACAGAGCTGATCGGCATTGCTCAAGATGGATTGGAAGCGCTTGCTATAATCGATCGGCAGCGCCCGGATATCATCATCTCGGACATTCGCATGCCGGGAATGGATGGGTTACAGCTGGTTGAAGCTGTGGCAGAGAAGTATCAGCATATTTCATTTATCATGCTCACGGGTTTTACGGAGTTTGAATATGCGAAGACCGCCATGCAGTATGGGGTGAAGCATTATTTGCTCAAGCCCTGTAGTGAAGAACATCTCGTCGAGGCTATCAGTGAATTGGTCAGTGAGAAGCGGGAGTTAACTGATCAGGAGCGTTTTGTACAATCGATCCAATATAATCTGGAGCGTGTACTGCCGCATGCCAAGGAATATTTTCTGAAAGAACTGGTGACCAACAGAACTTATGGGGTCAAGGAATGGAAGTATTTCGAGGAATTATTCGATGTACAGTTTCAGGATCAGCGTGTGCGGTTGCTGCTGGTAGAGATTGAGGGGGATCATGAGTACTTGCACTTGTTCGCGGTCAAGAACATTGCCGAGGATATTTTTCACAATCCGATCTTAAGTACCACGGTTGGAGGTCATGTGTTATTGATGATGGAGGACAAGTTGTCTGAAACACAGTTGTTCCGTAATATCGATGAGATTCGCACCACATTTACCCGATATTATCATGATGATCTTACGATTGCCCTGAGCGAACCAGGAGATCTTCCACAGGCGCGGCAATTGTACATGCAGACGCTGGTTTACCTCAATTACCGTTTCTACCTTGGTGAGGGCAGTCTTATTATGGAGCGGGATGTCTACTCCCCCGGGGAGCGTACTCTTCCCGAATTCGAATATGATCCAGAGCGGATGGCTACTGCGATGAAGGCTGGACACTGGCAGGAAGTCGGAACAGAGCTGAACCGGATGTTTCAGATGCTTGCCAGCTTGCGATACGATATTTCTCAAACGAAGTCCTATCTTATTCAAATATTTATGGAAATGATTCGACTCAGCGGCTCTGCCGAGATGAAAAGGTATATGGATCAGCTGCCGGGCATGATTGAATCCAGCACCCTGCACTCTTTTCAACAGTTTCTGCTTGCCGTTGCCAAGGAAATCACGCTGCGCCGCTACGAACAACACCGCTCCAGACAATCACAGATGGTGGGCAGTGTGAAGCAGATCGTGGAGAAGCGTTACAGGGACGAAACTCTGACGCTCCAATCCATCGCCGGAGAAATATACATGAATCCAGACTACATTGGCAAAATGTTCAAAAAAGAAACCGGTGAGAAATTTACGAACTATGTGTTAGGCTACCGCATTCGCAAAGCGTTGGAGCTTCTGGAGCAGGACGGGACCTGCACGGTATCCTCGCTTGCCGAACAGACGGGCTTTGGTGCCAACTGGCCTTATTTTAGCAAAATGTTCAAGAAATACACGGGATTCTCCCCTTCCGAGTATAAAAAAGTACCCTAGACAGCGCTGTTGTCGCTTCTACATAGCGTCCTGTATATCCGAACCCACATACGACTCACATCTGATTTATGATCACGCCCTGTGTGCCAGTCAACGGCAGCAGGGTCTTTTTTTGTCGGACGGAACTCGGTTTTGAACATGCATTTAACGGAAATGAGCATGGGAAGAAAAGCCGCTCGATTCTATCATTAGAAGTGTCAAGTGAATGAATGAACATCGAGAGTGGAGGTTGAGTGGATGGAGCTGAATCGAAGCCGGGGGATTGAACCTGGGCGTTTGAAGCCAGCTGGCAAATGGAGTTCGGTGAAAAAGGAGCTTGTACGCAACAGATACGTATATCTGATGCTCGTTCCTGTTGTAGCCTATTATCTGATTTTCAGCTATGGACCGATGTACGGGCTGCTGATGGCATTTCAGGAATCCTACAGCCCGATCAAAGGAATCTTGGCAGGCGAATGGGTCGGATTTGACAATTTCACGATGTTTTTCGAAAGTTATTATTTCTGGCGACTGATTAAGAACACGCTGATTTTGAGTTTTTACAGCATTGTGTTTGGTTTTCCAGCTCCGATTATCCTGGCCCTGTTACTGAACGAAGTTCGTAAAAAGTGGTTCAGAAGCACGGTGCAGACGATCAGTTACATGCCGCACTTCATCTCGGTTGTCGTTGTGGTTGGAATGTTGAAAACGTTCTCATCTCTGGATGGCGGACTGTTCAATGTCATTCGTGACTTTTTCGATCTGCAGCCAATCATGTTCTTGGCGGAGAAGGATATGTTCCGTCCGATGTACATTCTGTCCAACATATGGCAGGGGGCAGGATGGGCCTCAATTATCTTTTTGGCAGCACTTAGTGGCATTGATCCACAGTTGTATGAGGCTTCCAAAATTGACGGTGCAGGCCGCTGGAGACAGCTGTTACATATTACACTGCCGGGCATCATGCCAACGATTGTGATCATGTTAATTCTGCGCATGGGGGCGGTCATGAATGCTGATTTTCAGAAAATATTGCTGATGCAAACGGCACCGACCTATGAGACATCCGATGTCATCTCCACCTTTGTTTATCGATCCGGAATTTTGGAGGGGAACTATACGTATTCAACCGCCATCGGGCTATTCAACGGTGTCATTAATTTCGCGCTGCTCATCATCGCAAATGCGATCAGCAGAAAGCTTAACTCAACCAGTCTCTGGTAATTGGAAGGTGAAGCGATGAAACAGTCTATAGGGGAACGAGTTTTTGATGTATTCAATACACTGCTGCTCTTGGTCATCATGATTTTATGCTTTTACCCGATGCTGTACGTGTTCAATTCTTCCATCAGTGATCCGGATCAGATGCTGCGTTCCCGGTCATTGATGCTCATTCCTGAAGGTTTCCAGCTGGGAGCGTACAAGTCGGTATTTCAGGATACTCGCATCTATACGGGATATATGAACACCTTGTTCTATGTTGTGGTGGGTACAGCCATCAATCTGCTCATGACTTCGCTGGCAGCCTACGGGTTATCACGCAGTGATCTGATGGGCAGAAAAACGTTGATGAAATTAATTACGTTCACGATGTTTTTTGGCGGTGGTATGATCCCGACGTTTCTGCTAATTCAGAATCTGGGCATGGTGGATACCCGTTTCGCGCTTATTATTCCGGGTGCCATCAGTACGTTCTATTTCCTCATTATGAAAACAAACTTCGAAGGCATTCCGATCAGTCTGATCGAATCGGCGAAGCTTGATGGCGCCAATGACTTTCTGATTTTGTTCCGAATCGTACTGCCTTTGTCAAAACCAATCCTGGCGGTCATGATGCTGTATTATGCGGTTGACCATTGGAATGATTATGTCGGACCGATGCTCTACCTGCGCAGTCAGGAGTTATATCCGATCCAGATTATTATGCGGGATATTCTGATCAGCAGCAGTACAGAGGCCATGGGCGCTGGAGCTGATACGGGCTTCGCCATTGGGGAGAACATCAAATATGCGACCATTATTATCTCCACGCTGCCGATTATGCTGGTGTATCCGTTCATCCAACGTTATTTTGTTCAGGGCGCTCTAATCGGTGCTGTGAAACAATAAAAAATGTATCCTATGGAGGCGAATTGTGTGAAAAAAAGAATGGGGTCTATTCTGTTGTCATCGCTACTTACCATGTCTTTGCTGGCAGGCTGTACGGGGGATAATGAACCAGGTAACGCAGAGCCAGCAGAAGGAACAGAACCTGCGGTTCAGGCCTTGACGGAGATACCGCTACCGATTACAAATGAGCCATTTACCATTGACTACTGGCGCGCCAATGACGCCAAACTGACGGCTTCCTTGAACAACTTTGGCGATATGGCGGCTTACAAGGAGAAGGAGAAGTTGACGGGCATCCAGGTGAAGTTCACACATCCTCCGCTTGGACAACAGCGTGACCAATTCAATCTGTTGATCTCCACAAAGGAGCTGCCGGACGTCATTTATTATAACTGGGCAGATGCGGTTGGCGGACCGGAAAAAATGATCAAGGACGGACGAATCATCCGGTTAAATGAATTGATCGACAGTTATGCACCGAATTTGAAGCGGATCATAGAATCCGATCCGGATGTGAAGAAACAGATTGCACTCGACGATGGAACGATCTATATGTTCCCACTGCTGAAGCTGGATGCATTGAAGCTGAATGCCACTTCCGGTTTGATTATGCGCCAGGATTGGCTTGATAAACTGAATCTCAAGGTACCTACCAATATCGATGAGTGGTATACGGTACTCAAGGCATTCAAGGAACAGGACCCTAACGGCAATGGCAAGCCAGATGAGCTGCCATTCACCGGAAACTGGGGACCGGGCAACCTGACCAAGCTCCATGATTTTGCGGCGGCCTTTGGTGTCATCGGTGGCTTCCAGTTGAATGGAGACAAGGTGGAGTTCGGACCGATTCAGCCGGGTTATCGTGATTTCCTGGAGACCATGGCCAAGTGGTACAAGGAAGGGCTGATTGATCCCGAGATCATGACGAATGACGGCAAAGCGTTCGACTATAAAGTCACCAGCAATCTGGCAGGCGCATATCAGGGCGGTGTGTTCAGTGGTATGGGAAAATACTTCAATCTGATGAGAGATACCGATCCGAACTTTAACGTAACCGGTGTACCGTGGCCCGTATCTCCGGATGGAACTTCGTATGCTACCTTCAATCTGGAGAATAAGGTCCTAAGTTATGGTGAGGCTATTACGGCTTCTGCAGACGAAGACAAACTGAAATATATTGTGCAATGGATGGACTACAACTATAGCGAAGAGGGTAGCGATCTGTTCAACTTTGGTATCGAGAATGACAGTTATGTTCGGGACGGAGACGGTGTGAAATTCACCGATACCATCATTGATAATGCAAACGGTCTGACGTATGATCAGGCATTGGCTTCCTATGCCTTGTCCATTATGGACGGTCCAATCAATCAGGATAGCCGTTACCTGGATGCCTTATTATTTGACGATGGACAGCGTGCAGCGAATGCGGAATGGATGAAAGCAAGCTCGGCTTTAACACTCCCACCAATTCGCTTGTCTACAGAAGAGGTAACCACAAGTACGTCCATCATGAGCCAGGTGAATACGTATTTGAATGAGACGATGACAGCCATCATTAGCGGACAGAAGCCGATCACTGAATTTGACAAGATGACCGAAACCATCAAGAGCATGGACATTGAGCGGGCGATTGAGGTTCATCAGGCGGCCTATGACCGATATCAGTCCAAATAAACAGTGAGACATCGAGCGCTAAAACTTTGGGAAAACCTTCCTGTATGTGATATACCTAGTAGTATCACGTGGTTCAAAGGAGCGCTTTGGTCATGACAGCCTACCGTAAGCTCAGCATCAAAATGAAAATGTTTCTGATGATCATGGTCATGATGGCGTTTATCATCATCCTGGCATTTGGTTCCTTGTACTATACGTATTCGGTGTATGACAAACAGCTGTTTGATAAGTCGTCTCGTCTTCTGAACCTTTCCTCGTCTACAGTGGATGTTGAACTTCAGAAGTTGGAAGCGTTATCACTAAACATGATCTCTGATACACAGATTCAGAGGGCCTTGAAGTCTTTGCTGGATGATGATAGCGCATATTCAAGCTTTATTGAACGGAAGAAGATCACAGATCGGCTATGGGAGCATATTAGTGGGGCTGCACGATATGTGCAGTCCGTTCATCTGATTGATTCCAGAGGAAGAGTGAATAAATATGGCGAAACACTAACCGTATCCCCTGAAAAATATGATCGGATGATTGAGGCTGCGGAGCAGGCCAATGGTGCAGTACGCTGGCTGTACCCGGATGACGATGACCCGATGCTGGTTATGGTGCGTCAGGTGCGAGCCTACGAACCGATGACCCTGGAACCGGTAGGCATACTGTTTCTGCGTATTAATATTGAGCGACTCGTTGAGGAGTATGCGGGCATGGACAGCCGGGACAGTGACATTATTTTAAAAGCAGGCAGTGAGGTGGTCTATCCTTATCGCGAGCTTCCAGATGCGGTGTCCGCAGGACTGAATCCTCTTCCAGGCAGTGGAGGATATGAGGTCAAAAATCTGGATGGGAGGGAGATATTCCTTTCCCAGAAAAAATCCGCCTATACCGGCTGGGTTTATTATAATATGGCCTCTTATGATGAGATTTTTGAACGTATCATATGGTTGAAGAATAGTTTGATTGTCGTATATCTTATCGCCATTCTGGTTGTCCTCGCGCTTGGTATGGTGTTCGCACGCAGTCTGACAAGGCCGATCAGGCAGCTCATCAGTCAGATGAAGGAGGTTCAGTATGGGGATCTGGAGAATATGGATGCCAATCTGTCCATTCCAACACACCAGCACATGGATGAACTGGGGTTATTACAGCGCACGTATCGAATGATGATTACACATATCAATACATTGATCAAAGAAAATTATGCAAGCCAGCTGGTCATTAAAGAAACGGAGTTTAAGGCGCTTCAGGCGCAGATCAATCCACACTTCCTGTATAATGCACTGGATTCAATCCATTGGCTCGCCAAAAAGAACAGGCAGGAGCAAATCTCCAGTATGGTGCTGTCACTTGGGTATTTACTGCGCTCCTCCATCAGCTTCAGGCAAAATATCATCACCCTTGCCGAAGAGCTGGAGATCGTCAGCCATTATATCACCATTCAGACCTACCGTTTCCGGCAGCGGCTGGATTTTCGCTTGGATGTGCCCGCTCCTTATCTGGAATGTGCCATTCCCAAGTTAACCCTACAGCCATTACTGGAGAATGCCATTCAATACGGATTGGAACCACAGGTTGGATCATGTCTGATTCGAGTGTGTGCCGAGATTTCAGGTGGCAAGCTGGCCCTGATCGTGGAGGATCACGGTCCCGGTATGGAACCCGAATATGTGGAACAAGTGCTGCGTGGTGAAGTGAAGACCAGAGGAACAGGTATTGGTTTGCTGAATATCAGGGAGCGGGTACGTCTGGCTTTTGGCGAAGAATATGATGTTCTGCTGGAGAGCAGGCCGGGGCTTGGAACGAGAGTAACGGTGCTGCTGCCACCCCCATCACCAGGTAAGGAGGATAGGCCATGAGAAGATTATTGCGATCCATAGGCATGATCTGTCTTCTGCTGACTCTTCCTGGCTGCGTGAGCCAACTGGATCAAAGGCCAGGCATGATCGTTGACGAAGAGCCGATAACGCTGCGAATCGCTTGGTGGGGTGGGGAGTTTCGCAACAATGCAACAATCGCCGTTATCGATCTGTATGAAAAGTTGAACCCACATGTAAACATTGAATACGAATATAGCAGCTTCAACGAGTACTGGAGAAAACTTGCCCCACATGCAGCAGGAAATGCGTTGCCCGACATTATCCAGATGGACATCTCCTATCTGTCCCAGTACAGCTCGTTGCAACTGTTGGAGGATATGACGCCGTACATGCAGAACGGACTGATTGACACGACAGATATTGAGAAGGAACAGCTGGAGAGTGGTAGCCTGAATGGCAAAACCTATGGTCTCAGTTTGGGGGTTAACGCCATGCTTAGCATCTATGATCCGGAAGTGTTGAAGGCCAATGATATTGAATTGCCAACGGATACGTGGACATGGGCGGATTTTGACCGTATGGGCGAGCAATTGCTGGGGAAAGGCATTTATCTGGGAACTTATTTCACGCCGGAACAGTTTTTTGCGTATTACTTGAGACAGTATGGTTCCAAGCTATACGCCGAGGATGGCAAGAGTTTGGGTTATGAGGATGATGGATTGTTTATTGATTACTTTGGCAGGATGCAGCAGCTCGCGGAGAAGAAACTTATTTTTGCACCGGATATCTGGACATCCGACATTGGCCAACCCGACAACGACCCGTTTTATCTGGGAGAGGCTTTGTTTAGCTGGGGGTATTCCAACCAATTTATCAGCACCACTCAGCGTTATGGCAAACCCTTAACGATATCCCCGATGCCTGGGCCAAACAGCCAGGATGGGTTGTTTTTGAAGCCTGGCATGTTTTTCTCCATCGCGGGCAATTCCAGACATAAGGAGGAGGCGGCCAAGTTCATCAGCTTTTTTGTAAATGATTTGGATGCCAATCTGCTGCTGAAAGGAGAGCGGGGTGTGCCTGTCTCATCCCGTGTCAAAGAGCGGATGAAGCTGGTGGTTGAACCGGAGCTGGCGCAGGTGTTTGATTATATTGATTGGGTTGCCGATCACAGCAGTCAGATGGACCCGCCTGATCCTGTAGGTGCACCCGAGGTCACTGCGGTGCTGCGGGAGTTGTATGATCTGCTGTTGTTTGGCAAAATTACACCTGAGCAGGCGGCGAAAATTTTCCGTGAGCAGGCAAACGCAATTCTGGGTGGAAAGTGATAAAAATGGACTAGATCATATATGTATTTAATAGGCTTGGAGCTGTTGTCGTTCACAAGCTCAACCTTCATTCTACTCGGATGAGGGTTTTTGTTATGGTATGGTGTATATTTCCTCTAGTATAATAAAAATGGGTAGTGGTCCTATCTGTAGATTAGATAGATTCTATCCATATATTAATGGATGAGGAGTGTCAGGATATGTCCATACATCAGATAGGTCACAAGGTGTCTTTTGCAGATATACATACGAAATTGCCTCAGAAAAGTTGGATGTACACTCAGAATGAAGCGCACAACGGTGAATTTGAAGCCGAGGAAGTATGGTTACATTCTGGCGATCTTCATATCAGTGAACTGTTGTTGGATGAAGGACCTTTCTTGATCTTGGTTGACGGAAATCTGACAGTGGATCGTTATATTGGAAATACAAGTTCCGACGCGGCCAGTTCCAATCTGGTTGTACTTGGGAATCTCATAACGCCCTATATGATCGTGGGTGGGCAGGAAATATATATTACAGGTAATCTCTATGTGGAGGATATGTTCTGGGGGGATTATAATCATGGAGAATTGACAGTGAGAGGGAATGTAGAAGGTGGATTGCTGGTAAGTACCGAGCAATATAAGATTCAGGTTCAAGGACAGCGTAATGTGAAGCGTCAGCTAGAAGAATGGGAGGATCTCGGACCATGGCGGGGCTCTGACATGTTGACGTTATTGGTTCCTGAATGTGTGATTGATGAAGATACAGAGCCGTTTCCTTGGCGAGAAGAAATGTTAAGGAGGCTGCAGCAAGGACAACCTGTAATCAACCGAAAGTACATTCATGCTGAACAATCAGAGCCAGATGTGCCGGATTGGTTCGAAGATCATCGGGTTACCGCTGAGAACATAGAGCGTCTTACTCATCCATCTTTGTTGCCTGTAAGAGAGGAGGATGAGTTACTGAACAGCTATGAATTTTGGTTGGACGAGCAATTTTGCCGAGCATCCGTCTATGGAGATGAGCATACGGAGGGGTATTTCCGCAGTCTGTATTTTCAGGATGACCACAATTGTGCATTGTTGCTTAAGATGGAGCCATCAGATCAAGGTTCCAACTCTCCTGATAAACATATCGTACAGCAGGGTAAACCTGTCTGGATGATCTCAGGGGCATATCGTTATCTGCACAATGAGAATTCGGAATGGAATGTATTCTCGGAGAACTCACCTGCTGATATTCAGCAGTTAAACGAGCAAGGATGGAATACCTTGTTGCAGTCTGTATCGAATGTTCAGTATGCCCGTTCCTTAATTTCGCACCAACTGATCCATGATTTATTAGCACTGCCTGTCGTGGAGCCATATGACGATTATTATGATGATGATCGGCACGGACTGTGGATTGGAGAGTTATATTTTGCATTTCGACAAGCAGGTCAGATGTCTAATGGTGTTCCCCAGCCAGCCTTGCTACGTATTGGAAGAGAGTATGTGGATGCTCAAGGGGAGACGCAGGTGGAGAAATACTATTATACCCTGCACCAACATGCGGACGGCTCGGAAAGTGTGTTGATCGAATACTCGGCTCAGAATAACGAGGATGAGGAAGAAGAACCGTTGTTGCTTGAAATTCATTATATTGGCGGCTCTCAGTTACTGCATGCCGTTCAATTGCTGGAACGTGGACGCAAAGTGCTCATTCAAGCGAATGAGGATCTACTGAATGGGGAGCCACCGTACGCTGCTGAATCATTTGCGAAGCGATTCTGGAAATCCAAAGGATATCTGAAATGAATAAAACAACCTTCACCTCGTTTGCAGAGGGAAGGTTGTTTTACTCTTTATTTGGTTTTTTCGATGGTTGCTATTGTTAGGGCATGCTACTTAACCAAACTGGGCTTGATGCAGTCGGCTGTACGAGCCTTTACGTGCGAGCAGCTCTTCATGACTTCCTTGTTCAGCAACGCTGCCGTTCTCCACTACCACGATGCGATCCGCATGTCTAATAGTTGCTAGTCGATGAGCAATCACCAAAGTTGTACGTCCCTGAGCCAGCTCGGACAAGGCCAGTTGAATGGCAGCTTCCGTCTCGGTGTCGAGTGCGGAGGTGGCTTCATCCAGAATGAGGATAGGCGGGTTCTTCAGGATCATTCTTGCGATGGATAGACGTTGCTTCTGTCCGCCGGAGAGTTTTACGCCACGTTCACCAATCATGGTGTCTAGTCCGTCTGGCTGGGATTGTACCAGTTCTTCCAGTTGGGCCCGGCGAATGGCTTGCCAGATTTCGTCATCGGAAGCATTCAGCTTGCCGTATGCAATATTTTCACGAATCGTTCCGTCAAACAGGAAAATATCCTGCTGCACAATCCCGATATGGGAGCGCAGTGATTCCAGCGTCATGTCCTTCACGGGAATGCCATCAATGGAGATATGTCCCGCATCCACATCGTAGAAACGTGGGATCAGACTGCATAGCGTCGTTTTGCCTCCTCCTGAGGGTCCAACCAGAGCAACCGTCTGGCCTGCCTGAACATTAAGGTTGACCTCAGACAACGTGGGTTTATGTTCTCCATAAGAAAAGGTGACGTTATAGAAGGCAATATCGCCTTTCACATCCGAAATTGGTTTTGCCTGAGGTGTATCTTCTACATCCGGTACAGCTTCAAGCAGCTCCAGATAACGTCTGAAACCGGCGATGCCTTTGGGATACGTCTCAATGACGGAGTTAATCTTCTCGATTGGTCCAAGGAATACATTGGATAACATTACAAAAGCGATGAACTCCCCGTAAGTCATACTTCCTTGGATGACAAACCAGGTTCCACATACCAGTACAAACAGGGATACAAATTTCATCAGAATGAAGCTAAGTGAAGAGTTCCAGGCCATAATGCGGTAGGTGATTAGTTTTGTCAGTCGGAAACGTTCGTTGTTCTCAACGAAACGGCCTACTTCATGCTTTTCATTGGCAAAAGCCTGAACCACACGGATGCCGCTCACATTGTTCTCTACCCGTGCATTATAATCGGCGATATCTGCAAACATGCGCTTGAATGCTTTGGACATTTTGCGACTGAAATACAGTGACAGGTAGATCATCAGCGGCACAATGATAAACGTCATCACAGCGAGCTGCCAGTTGATCCCCAGCATAATACCGAAAGCCCCTGCGAGTGTCATGAAGGCAATGAATAAGTCCTCAGGTCCGTGATGCGCGATCTCACCAATATCCATCAGATCGTTGGTCATACGGGAGACCAGATGCCCGGTCTTATTGTTGTCGAAGAAGCGGAAGGACTGCTTCTGTACACGTGTGAACAGTTCTCTACGCATATCGGATTCGATGTTAATACCGAGCTTATGGCCCCAATAGGTGACGGCATAATGGAAAAAGGAACTGAGCAGGTAGATGCCGAGCAAAAAGGCACATGCCGCCAAGATCATGGACCAATTGCCAGCCGGAAGCAGTTGATCGACTACCCGGTTAACGGCAAGTGGAAAGGCCAGCTCGAGCAGCGCGGCGGCGATGGCACAGGAGAAGTCTAATATAAAGAGCCTTTTGTAAGGACGATAATAAGACATGAAACGGCGAAGCATATGTAAGTCCTCCTCATTCTCAATATGACACAAATGCCCGAGCAGGCTAAATCAGCCTGTCCGGACACCTGTATTCATGCTTATGTTATTTGCGATTTTGCTCCGCACGTTCTACGATCATATCGGCGAATTCTTCAGCCTGACCTTGAATTGCAATCGGGTCGAAGTACCAGTAACGGTCTTCCAGCAATTCGTACACCTGATTGTTTTTCACAGCCGGCAGGGATTGCCAGATGGAGTCGCCTTGGTAATTTTTATTGTTCTCTCCGACGGTCAAGAAGATATGATCCCCTGCATAATCACCAACAACTTCACGCGAAATCTCTTTCCATTGGGTGTCACCCATCAGTTCTTTTTTGGTGATTTCGAGTGGGGCAAGTTGCAAAGCACTATAGACCGCTTGTCCGCCTCGACCAAAATTATCTCCATATCCATAATAACTCTTGTCGGATACTTCAAGGATGGAGAAGGTTTCCTCCGGTTTGATGACAGTTTTCACCTTGGCACGAGCGGCTTCAATCCGTTCGTCGTACGTTTTCAGCCAAGCTTCGGCTGCTTCGGATTTGTTCATCAGCTCTCCGAATCCCCGAATTTCGTCATGTACATTGGTGAATGTACCATAAGGAATTACTACGGTAGGTGCGATCTTTTGATAACTCTCAATTTCACTTGCTTGGTCAGAGTAGGTAATGATCAGATCCGGGTTCATGGCAATGACCTTCTCCATCGATACCGCTGCCCGATCACCGATGCTTTCAATGCCCTCCACCTGATCTGCATAGAACGGGTTTTCCAAATAATATTGAACAGCACCAACAGGTTTCACACCCAGTGCAAGCAGATCACTTACGTACATATCGGTCACGATCCGTTTGGGTTCAGCCGGAATTTCAACATCCCCGCTTAATGACTTGTAGATTCGCGTAGCATTCGAATTGTCCGAACCGGACGACGTGTCTGTGTTCGTCTCCGAAGAGGCCGTTGTCGTTTCAGCTCCCGTTGCCGATGTCTGTTCGGTGGCAGTGGAGCCCGTTCCGCTGCTACAGGCAGCCAGAATCATAATGATGGCGAGCATAAGCAGCAAGCCGGAAAATCGTTTTTTTGCAGCAAACATATCCTTGTTCCCCCTATGTATAATCAATAATGATTATTATTCTCATTAATAACATAGAGGAAGACGTGAGTTTTGTACATGGACAACTATGATCACTATCGCATGGACAATTATGATGTTAGGTGATGCATGATATGCTGCAATTGCTTCATAACGGACAAAGGATCAAATCCGTAGAACGTGTCGGCATCGATCTCGTATACACGTCCTTCCCGAACGGCGGAGAGGGTACCCCAGAATTCCTGATTCAGCAGGTTATCCAGCTTTTCTCGCTCGGAGGGTTCCTCAGGGTAGGCAACAAACATGTGATCTGCTGCATACAAGTGAATCTCGGATAACGGAACATGAACGTACCCTGTCAGTAACTGCCCATCCTGCACCATCTGTGAGGGTGGGGTGAAACCAAGGGATTGATACAGCACATGGGAAGCTCTGCCCCAGCCATGACCATAGATATAAGCGCCGTCCTCTCCGATCATAAATATGCAAACGGCGGACCCGCGTGTTCCTTCCATCCATTGATCCAACGTATGATTGGCTTCTTGCTCAAGTTGATGATAACGATCTAATAACCCCCGTGCATTGGATTCAAGCCCGGTAACTCGTCCCAGATGAAGAAGCTGCTCCTGCCAATCGAGTTCCTCAAAGGGCATCAGAATGGTTGGGGCGATTACACGTAGTTCATCTGAACCGGGATGTGGTGCATATCCGATAATGACATCAGGATGAGCATTTGCAATCAGCTCTGGATGTTTAACCAGCTCATATTCGGAATGCTGCTCAAATGTTTCATGACCCTCATGACCAGGTTCACCACATTTATCTTCCATCCAGCTTGCTACCGCTCCCATGTGAGGAGTGTGGCCCAGTGCCAGAAGTGAGGCTGTATAGTTGTAAGTCAACGATACAATCTTCTTGGGCATTTTCCGATAGTGAGTTGGTGCTGAGCCAACCATCTGTTTGAATTTTCGGCTTAGATAGAACGTGTCCCTGTAGCCTGTCAATTGTGCAATTTCCTGTAGCGTAGGATTCGCGATCAACAGATGCTCTTGGGCCATCCTGATTCTGAGACGAGTCACATATTCAACAAAAGTAAGACCAGTATGTTTCTTGAACTCCCTCGAGAAATGCTCGGGACTCACATTGGCATCTCGTGCCAATTGTTCGCGGGTCAGCGAATGTGTATACATCTGATGGATATGTCTGAGCACGTTATCGAGCCAGGAGTGATCTTCAGGAGCAGAGTGGGTGACATGATCTTGCAAGATGTCCAGTAACTCATAGAACAACATATGTGGCCTGAAAGGACTGGAATCCTGACCTTTCGAACAGGCTTGGACCAGTTCTACTGCCTTGTCAGCGAGATTGCGGCTCACAATGGGGGCTGGTAACCCGAAAGGCCAGGACAGATGATCATTTTCAGTGGAATCAAATGCAATCGCAATGCCCTGTATGGGCGACAGAGAGCCGCGCTTGTTCTCGTGCTGAAGCAGGTTTCCGGCTTGCCGAACGACTGCGGATCCTGCATTTAATGTGAGTTTTCCCTCTGCACTAATTATCCTGGCCTGACCAGCGGTAACAACGTATAGTACATGAAGTGTGTTCCACATTTCATCTATGCGGGAGAATGCCTCGCGGTCGTGAAGCTGCACCAGATGACACAGCTTGAACAGGGCAACCGGTACAGACTGAATCTTCTGCAAGGAAATGGAGCGGGACAGCGATTTTTGATGATACGTGGGCTTGGAAATATTCATTAGATAACTGTCTCCTTACATATGTCAGCAGGGGCATAATTCGATTCATGCCCTTTGTATACTGGCGTAATTCTCGGATCTCGACTATTATGCAGTATATACTATAAATGAAGTGACGTGGATGGACAGATTGGACAATTCAACTTTTTCTGTGAAAAATGGACAAAGTGGTTGAAATCGCTATCAACACCGACTATAATGAAAATGTCGAAACGTTTCAATCTGGCGTTTACTGCCAGTTTCATTGCGTTAGGCATAAACTGTCCAGAGCGCGTCAGATTGAAAGACGTGTCATAACCATCACGAATGGTGTGGACAATGGTACGGACTGGAACGGGACACATTCAACCATGGTGCCGTAAGGATGGAGACAAGGATTTTTTTTGAGAACACCTCGAAACGTTTCGATTGACATCCATAGCTATGATATGTATAAAGATTAATAAACGATAATACAGGATGAAGTGGTTGTTCCAACCATGTATCGTATAAAATGTAGATAACCTTAGAATTTGTTCTAGTTTAGAAGGAGCGAACGTGGAATGGCAACGATTAAGGATGTGGCAAAGCTGGCAGGTGTAGCACTCTCGACTGCTTCCTATGCGCTGAGCGGGGATAGCAAGGTTAGTGCCAAGACCAAGGCTAAGGTGCTTGAGGCAGCACGAGAACTGAATTACCGCAAGAACGGCTTTGCCATGGACCTAAAGCGCAGCCGGACGAACACGATCGCTTTGATCCTGACCGATCTGTCAGGCCCGTATTACTCGGAGTTGATCCGTAGTGTACAGGATGTAGCCCTCACGAACGGGTATGACCTGATTGCGTGCAGCTCCATGGGTGGACGGGATTCAACGGCAGTGAGATTTTTGCGTGAAAAAAGAGTAGACGGAGCCATCATCCTGGCGCATAACATCCATGATGATATTCTGGTGGAATCTGCGGGACAGCGCTTTCCGATCATTGTGATGGATCGTCAACTGTCGAGTGACCATTTGGTCAACGTGCTAGTGGATGGAGAGCAAGGCGGTTATCTTGCCACGAACCATCTGATCCAGTCTGGACATCAGAAGATTGCTTATATCAGTGGCCCATCCAACTCGTATGACAATGCACTCCGTTACCAAGGGTATCTGCGAGCGATGAGGGAAGCGGGACTTGAAGAAAAGTCCAAATGGCGTCTGAACGGCAACTTTGTGCGTGAGGGTGGATACAGTGCTACCAAGATGATGATGATGCAGGGTGATCTTCCCTCAGCGGTATTTTACGGTAACGATGAGATGGCCATTGGCGGCCTGAAAGCATTGGAAGAGCGTGGCATATCAGTGCCGGATGACATCTCCGTAATCGGTTTTGATGATATTCAGTTGTCGGAATATGTTCGTCCACCGCTGACAACGATACGCCAGCCGAAGCATGAAGCCGGGTCGCTCGCCGGACATCTGTTATTCCAGATGCTCAATGGCGAAGCGGTTGACCCTTCATATACGTTAACGATTAATCTGATCGAGCGCAGCTCTGTACGTTCGGTTTAGGCCGAGTCTGACAACCAAGGAAATGCCTGCATGCTGAAGTGAAAGTTCAATGATGGGGTTATCGTCCGGACGGGCTGTAAAAGGCCGGTTTGAAGAGGCCCCTATTCTTTTTCAGATTAATCGAAACGTTTCGATTTTATACTAATTCAAGGAGTGAACCCTATGACAACGATGATTAATGAACCGATCCGGTTGAATGCCGGGGAGTTATCCTTTACCTTTTTGAACAGTGGCGACCTATACCAGGCGACATCTGGTACAACAATGTTGAACCAGTTGCTCAGCAACCAGATTGATGGATCTCTGAACAACCTGTACCTGCGTGTACACGAGGGAGAGAACATCAGCTCGTTCCCGTTGCTCGGTGTACGTTCGAATAGCAAAGTAATTACAAGCAAAGCACAGTCCAACAACCAGTTGATCTGGAAGGGCACAGTCCAGCCGAAAGGCAGTGAACAGGGTATCGGCTATCAGGTCGTATTTACGGCTACACCACAAGGTGTTTGGTTCTGGGATGTGAAGCTCACAGGACAACAACAGAACGTAGACGTGGTATATGGACAGGATGTGGGTCTTGCTGATCCAGGGGCGGTACGCAGCAATGAAGCTTATCTGTCACAATACATTGACCATACGGTGTTCCAAGATGAAGCGAAAGGGTATGTGGTATGTTCCCGTCAAAACCAGCCTCAGGGCGGTGCATTTCCGTATATGCAACAAGGTTCCCTGACGAAAGCAATCGGTTATTCCACAGATGGATTCCAATTCTTCGGTCTGTCGTACAAGGAAACGAATCAACCAGAGAGCTTGAATCGCCCAACACTTGCGAATGAGACGTATCAGTATGAATTTGCCTATACCGCATTGCAATCGGAACTGCTGAATCTAAACGGAGAGGCTCAGGTGGTCTTCTATGGACTGGCGAAGCCTAATCATGCCGAAGGAATCTCTGCACTGGAATTCGGGGATGAAGTTACAGCAGCTTGGAATGAAGTACAGGCTCTCACTGTGGAAAATGGCGACGTGTTGGAACAGGTGAAACTGTCCTCCTTCCTGGGTGAACCTCTGGTAACGCTTGATCTGACGCAAGATGAGATTCATGATCTGTTCCCTGATCGTCATCAGGAAGAGCACAACGGTGAGGAATTGTTATCCTTCTTCACAGGCAGCTATGAGCATATCGTACTGAAAGCAAAAGAATTACTTGTGGAGCGTCCGCACGGTCACATTCTGATGAGTGGTGGCAACGTGCAACTTGGGGCTCAGGTTATTACAACGACATCGTATATGTACGGTATTTTCAACTCACAGCTCGTTATTGGGAACACCAATTTTAATAAAATGATCAGTAATGCCCGCAATGCCTTGAACGTGCCGAAGACGGCAGGACAACGCATTTATGTGGAAATGGACGGACAATATCGCCTGCTGACAATGCCATCCCTGTTCGAGATTGGCTTCAACTATGCACGCTGGATCTACAAAACCGAATCCGACACGATCATCGTGACCAATTACACAGGTGCACATTCGACGGAAGTAAGCATGAACGTATGCTCCACAAGTGGTAAGGCATACCGTTACCTGGTAACGAACCAGATTACGATGAATGTGAATGAATACGAGTATCCGCTGCATATGACGCAGGATGGCGATACGTTGATCTTCAAAGCTGACCCACAAGCGATTAGTGCCGGAACGTATCCGGATCTGCAATACCGTATGTCGGTGGATGGCGCAGCTGTCAATGTAGGTGACGAGACGTTGCTGGCAAGTGGTATCCGCAGTGGTTCCGCATCGCTGGTTACACTTAGTCTGGAAGCGAGTACTGAATGGACGCTGAAGGTACAAGGGGTGTTGGAAGGTCAAGCGGATAGCGGCGCGGCAGCAAGCTCAAGTCTGACTTTTGAAGAGGAAGTGCAGGCATATCGCGAGTTCTTCGCAGGTGTGATGAACGGGTTCCGTTTGTCCCGTGGAGAAGGTCAGAGTGCAGAGGATCTGTTCAAAGTAAATGCGCTGGCTTGGTGGTACACCCACAACATGCTGGTTCACTACTCCGTGCCTCACGGTTTGGAGCAGTATGGCGGCGCGGCTTGGGGTACACGTGATGTATGCCAAGGTCCGGTGGAGTACTTTATGGCAACGCAAAAATATGAGCAAGTTCGCGATATCATTAAAATGGTCTATACTCACCAATACGAAGATGATGGCAACTGGCCGCAATGGTTCATGTTTGATAAATACTTTGCAATTCAACAGGAAGAAAGCCATGGCGATATCATCGTATGGCCGCTGAAAGTGCTGGCGGATTATCTGACAGCAACTCGCGATTATGCAATCCTGGATGAGAAAGTACCATATACCGTTAAACATAGCTTCGGCTTCACGGAAGAGACGGCAACGGTACTGGATCACGCGAAAAAAGAGATCGAATATATCCGTTCGCACTTCCTGCACGATACGTTCCTGTCTTCCTACGGAGATGGAGACTGGGATGATACGCTCCAACCAGCCAATGCACAGCTGAAGCAATACATGGTGAGCAGTTGGACTGTGGCATTGACGTATCAGTCCGTGAATGTGCTCTCGCAAGCGCTGAAATTCAAGGATGCAGACTTTGCGAAGGAGCTTGACGTACTCGCACAAGGCATTCGTGAGGACTTTAACCGTTACATGCTGGGCACAGATGTGATTCCGGGCTTTGTGTACATGGAAGAAGCCGACCAAGCGAAGCTGATGCTTCATCCAACGGACACAGAGACAGGCATTCAATATCGCCTGTTGCCAATGACGCGCAGCATGATCGGTGAATTGCTGAATGCGGAGCAAGCAGAATCGCATTACGCATTGATCCGTGGACAGTTCCTGTGCCCGGATGGCGTGCGTCTGATGAATCGTCCGGCTCAATATGCTGGCGGTGTAAGCACACACTTCAAACGTGCAGAGCAAGCATCCAACTTCGGACGTGAGATTGGTTTGCAATATGTACACGCCCATATCCGTTACGTGGAAGCGATGGCGAAGCTCGGCAAGACAGATCAGGTGTGGAATGGTCTTGCGATGATCAACCCGGTTGGCATCGGAGAGGTTGTGCCTAACGCGGAGATTCGTCAAGCGAACTCGTACTTCAGTAGTTCCGACGGCAAGTTCAATACGCGTTACGAGGCACAGGAGCATTTCGACCAGCTTCGTAAAGGGACTGTACAAGTGAAAGGCGGATGGAGAATCTACTCCAGCGGCCCTGGAATCTACATGAACCAGCTGATCTCCAATGCGCTTGGCATTCGTCAAGAGGGCGGCGATCTGGTCATTGACCCGGTATTGCCAGCTGAGCTGAACGGCATGCAATTCGAATTCGAGTATGCAGGTGAGCCAGTGACGTTTATCTATCACTTGAACGAAGGTGCTGTGAGTCGTGTAGCGGTGAATGGCAAGGACATTCGTACCGAGCGTACAGCGAACCGTTACCGTCAGGGCGGGGTTTGCATCTCGCTTGATGAGTTCAGACAGGCACGCAGTGCGACTGAGCGCACAATCGTTGATATTTATATGTAATTTCGTAGCATGATGTACACCAAGGTCATCCTCCTTTATTCAAGGGGGGATGGCCTTTTTGGCATATGCTCATAATGTATTGCTCACCGCAGCGGAACCGCCAGCAACGTATGTAACAGCTCATTATGCCGCACATGTTTTGTGACGTAGCCCTGTTGTTCCAGCCATCCGCATAGCTCATCCAGCAGAGGGAAGTGACGCTCGCGCAAGGCACGCAACTGTTCCTCGTTTCCTGACAACTCAGCTTCACGGACATACGCCTCGCGGTGAGCAGCATCGACAAACATCAGATCCGTTAGACCGATGCGTCCGCGCGAGGTTAGAACTCGCTGCATCTCCTGTAAGGCCAGTAGTTGCTGATCTGGACTCAGATGATGGAAGGCAAAGCTGGATACGACAAAGTCAAAAGATTGATCCACAAACGGCAAGGCCAGGAAATTACCAAGTTTCACATGCATCTCCGGATATTTGGTACGACATCTGCGAAGCATCTCCCGGGACTGGTCGATTGCAGTCATGTCAGCGCCGTTTTGTAGCAGTATCCCAGCCAAATTACCCGTACCTGTACCAATATCGAGTCCTTTCTCACCAAGGGCGGGAGAGATCCAATGAGCTGTCTGTTCTAGCGCTTCGTCATAGTTGTGATACAGATAAAAGGAAGACTGTACCTTGTCATTGGAATCGCTCGGCGTGGAATGATCTGCATGATGGTGTGGATGTGGAACTCCATGCTCATCGCTTATAGGCGAGGCGTTGTCCGAATGATGCTTGGCCTTTGAGCTTGTTGGTCCTTGTTCAGCAGTGACTCTGCTTTCTGCCTGCACTCGCTGATCATGGATGGCTGCCTGGGTGTCATAATTCCACCGATCATGCCAGTTCTGCCGTGCTTCGCGCAGACGTCGGGCACTGTCCGCTAGGTCGTGCAGATGGCTGACATCCAGCGGTCCTTCCTGACGATTCAGGTCAATCATACGCTGGGTGGTATCCATCATACGTTTGAGCTCAATCCACTGGGCATACATGACAGCCTGTTGCAGCTCCAAATATTCTTCCAGCCGCTGCTGGTTCCCTTGATCGATCTCTCCGAGCGCGTGTGTAATATCCTGTAACGACATGCCAATCTCACGCAGCGCAGCAATGGTCTGAAGCCGCCAGATATCATTCTCAGTGTATGTGCGATACCTGTTACTGGACTGTTTGGCGGGTCGAATTAATCCTTTTTCTTCATAAAAGCGAATAGCTCTCGCCGATATACCAAGCCTGCTTGCTGCTTCTTTGATGTTCATCATGCATCCCCTCCTTATCGAATCAGTATAAACCATGACGTTACGGCAAGGTTAAGTGTTTATTTCATTTTTTGAATGGTAAAGATCGAATTTCGTTCATCAAGGAGTGGAATTTTAGTCAAAGCTGAGGCTATGCTACAATATATAGAGCGAATATAGGTAGACAGTGAAGCCAACGAACAACGTATTCCTACGTTTCTTACCTTTATTAACTTCCCCCGACGTTGTAACGTACAGCGTTGTCGACTATAGCACGAAAGGTTGAATCATTATGCTTACCAGCCATACATTTACGATTCGTCCATCCGAGATTAAAGATGCAGCCCAGCTAATGGAATTGGACACCCTGGTATGGGACAAATACACCTCTCCTGCACCGATGCAATGGCGCTCCAGACAGCAATACCTGCAGTATTGTCCGCCAGGCAACCAATTGATTGCGGTGCAGGGAGAGCGGGTATGTGGTTATGTGGGCTTTCAGCCAGCGACAGGTATGCCCGTCAACCGTCACGTTTACGAGATTCATATTGCAGTTCATCCTCATGATCGGCGTTGTGGTATCGCTACTGCTTTGATGGATGCTATCAAGCAGCATGCGGCCCAACAAGGCGTTCGTAAGCTCAGGCTGCGCGTGCTCTCTAGCAATCCGGGAGCGATTACGTTTTATACCCAGTGTGGATTTGTGACGGAAGGCAGGTTGGTGTCCGAGTTTTATATCGGGGGCAAGGATGTGGACGACATTCTTATGGGTTATTTTATCCAAACCAAATAGAAACGTAGCTGAGGAGGAGGAACAACGATGGACATGGGACTTCAAGGTAAAAAAGCACTGGTGCTGGCTTCCAGCCGCGGGCTGGGCAAAGCGGTAGCCGCTCAATTGGCAGCAGAAGGTGCTGACGTCATGCTCGCCAGCCGGAGCGAAGAAAAGCTCGCAGCCGTGAAGCAGGAGCTTCTGGCGCTTGGTGGTGGTGGGCGTGTGGAATATCATGCAACCGATGTGACACGTAAGGAAGATATTGAGGCGCTGATTCACAAGACAGCAGAGCTGTTCGGGCAGATTGATATTCTGGTGAACAATTCGGGTGGGCCACCCTCAGGTTCATTTGAGTCACTGACGGATGAGGATTGGGAACGTGCATTTGAATTAAATGTGCTCAGTTATGTAAGGCTGATTCGCGGTGCTCTTCCTTATATGAAAGAACACGGAGGACACATTGTGAATATCGCTTCAACTTCCGTAAAGCAGCCCATTCCGGGTCTGGTGCTGTCCAACACGTTCCGTACCGGCGTTTTTGGATTGGCGAAGACGTTATCCCAAGAGCTGGCTCCATACGGAATTTTAATCAACACGGTGGCGCCAGGGCGTATTGCCACAGACCGCATTCGTGAGCTGGACGCTGCACGGGCAGAGCAGAACGGAGTCAGTGAGGATGAAGTATCGGAACAGTTCCGCAAGGAGATTCCACTCGGCCGTTATGGTCAACCAGAGGAGTTTGCCAAAGCGGTGGTGTTCCTGTTATCCGGGGCCAATACGTACATCACCGGAACCTCATTGATCGTGGATGGTGGTATGGTCCGAGCCCTCTAAGGGAGAAGTTTGATCGACAGATTTAAAGTGATATGGAAACGGATTGCGATATCAAAACAAAGCCCTTCCTTGATGTCCACTTGTTGTGGAGTAGGAGGGGCTTTATCTTGATTCATGCATTAAACCGTGTATAAACAAGCCTGTGCTTGCCTAGCGTTCTGGGCCTAATCCTTTGTTAAGATAAGTCTTTGCTGCTGTCGTTAGTTGACTTGTCGACTTTGCTGGAATCCGGAATCGGCACTGTCTTTGGTTTGCCGTCTGGTTTTGCTCCATGATCATGGATGTGACCTGCTGGACCTTCTGGCTGTTTACCATTGACGAGGTCAGTAACTCGTTGAGTAATGTCTGCCTCGCGCTCATCGAATTGGCTTTGTGTGATCTTGCCGTCGGTTAACTGTTGTTGCAGTTCTGCTTTCTGGGCAGTAACGAGTGTATCAATAACCGTCTGCACGTCCACGTTCTTGGTGACGGCAATCTCGGCAATAGTGCTGCCTGCTTCACGGGCTTCCTTCAGTTCTTCCGTTGTAACCCCGAGGATGGAGGTCAGTTCCTTGGTATAACGTTCTGCTCCTGGTCCACCAAATCCACCCCGACCACGCCCACCTGCTCCAACGTCCTTCTTATTACCCTTTACCAGGTCAGTCACACGTTGTGTAATTGTAGCTGCACGCTCATCGTATTGGGTTTGTGTGATTTTGCCATCGGTCAACTGCTGCTGGAGTTCTGTTTTCTCCGCTGCGACCAGTTGATCAATGACGGTCTGTACATCTACATTTTGGGTTGCTGCAATCTGGGCAATGGTGCTGCCTGACCTGCGCGCTTCTTTCAGCTCATCGGCAGACACGCCAAGCACGGAGGTAAGTTCGTCCGAATAGCGCTCCAGCCCGGGCCCCAAACCTCTAACCCCGTCTTCTGGTTTTATTTTATGTGAATTTATTGTAGGAGCGTTGTCCGTCTGGCCTGAAGGGTTTGCTGCCGGATCTGCATTAGCTACTGAATGTGCAAACATGCCTCCACCGAGTGCAATCGTCATAGCCATTGCGCTGGTAACCACTACTGTTCTTGATGTTTTGGCTCTCTTCATCCTGGATCATCCTTCTTTCTTCTGTAGGTTGGTATGGGTGTATGGGTGTTCACCCACAACGTTATATTAGAGAGCAAGAATGAAGGGAGGCTGAGAGGAACCTTAATTGTCAGTAAAAAATGGATCAATAACCAAGAATGCCCCTCACCCGTGTTTAAAATGTACACAGGAAAGGGGCATACGGTTGGTCTTAGTTAGATTTTAACTCAATTATGTAAACAAATTAGCGTAAAAGTTCCCATTCATGCTGAAGCATGCCGTATACCGCATGGTTCACGTAACCTTTAGGCAGCTTCTCTGCCTGACGAATGACACCTTCGAGAACGAATCCGAGTCTTTCCGGGATGGCGCGGCTGCGTTTGTTGTTCGTTGCCGAGCGAATCTCGACGCGATTCAGATCCAGTGTGACCAGTGCGTAATCAACCAGAACGCGACAAGCGCTTGTCATCAAGCCCTGACCCTCAAAACCTTTCCCAAGCCAATATCCGATGCTCACCGAGCGGTTGGTCCAGTTAATCTCGTGGAATCCGATGATGCCGGCAAGATCACCTTTTAACCACACACCGGCGGTGAAGCCGCCATTTTCAGCACCTTGTTTTAATGCATTAGTAATGAAGTTCGAGGTGTGTTCCACTTCTGTCACATGATCAACCCACGGTAACCAATGTCTCAGTTGATCCCGTGAACGATCCGTGAGTTCGAACAGCGGTTTGGTGTGTTCCATGGCCAGCGGCCGGAGTTCGGTATATTCATCCAATGAATAGGTAAACATGAATGCAACCTTCTTTCTTTATATAGTGTTGTTCAAAAAAATCCACTTTTGATTACGAATTATGCCTAGCGGCATTATCAGCATCGAATATGAAATTCAGCCGAAATGTCCGTTGCTCACGTAGCTCTATCTACGCTCCGCTACTCCATTTCTAGCTTCATTCCATCTTCTCGGTACTGAAAACCAGATTTTTTTTGAACACGTGTTTGTAGTGAATTAACGGGAAGTCTTGGGTAACTTTTGTTCCAGTGCAAACAGGTCTTCTTCCATCGATGCCATGCGTTGATTGACCGTTGTGCGCGCGTCACGGAGTGCCTGATTATATATGTAGGGAGCCAGCTGTGTCATGAACAGGTCGAGGACACCCCAAGCGGCCAGATCACCCAGTTCTTCGCCACGTTCCTCTTCGAAATACGACTGGATGGTACGAATGGCTTCATCCTGCTGTTCTTTGGTCAGTTTAAGCGAATTTGATGTGATGGGAAACCCTCCCTTTAATTTTATTTTACTATCATGCTACATGATTCGAGCGAACCCGTCAAAATGGTTTTGGGCCTATTTATGCACGGCTGTACCTGACTTTGGTGCCTTCTTTATTGAACTCCTCCCCCGTTAAAGGTATATTTAAATGAAACGCGTTGCAATTACTGAAAGTTCCAATCAATTCATGAAAGGTTTGATACCTGTGGACAATCGTACAACCCCACCTAACTTTATCAAAAATATTATTACCGAAGATCTCCGGTCAGGGAAAGTCCAGGAAGTTATTACCCGTTTTCCTCCGGAACCGAACGGTTATCTGCATATCGGCCATGCCAAGGCGATCTGGATTAACTTTACGCTAGGCGGCGAATTTGGCGGCAAAACGAACTTGCGCTTTGATGACACGAACCCGGTCAAGGAAGATGTAGAGTACGTTCAATCGATTCAGGAAGATGTGAAATGGCTCGGATACGAGTGGAACGAGAAACGTTTTGCCTCGGATTATTTTGATGAGATGTACAACCGTGCGGTCTTGTTAATTAAAAAAGGTAAAGCCTATATCGACGACCAAAGCGCCGACGAAATTCGTCAAATGCGCGGAACGCTGACGGAGCCGGGCAAGAACAGCCCGTACCGTGATCGTTCGGTGGAAGAGAATCTCGACCTGTTCACTCGTATGCGTGCAGGCGAATTCAAGAACGGGGAGAAAGTGCTGCGTGCCAAGATCGATATGTCTGCACCGAATATCAACCTGCGCGATCCGGTAATTTACCGGATTTCACATGCACATCATCATAACACGGGCGACAAATGGTGCATCTATCCGATGTACGCTTTCGCTCACCCGCTCGAAGATGCCATTGAAGGTGTAACACACTCCCTCTGCTCCCTGGAGTTCGAGGACCAACGTCCATTCTACGATTGGGTTATTGCGGAATGTGAGATGGAGAGCCAACCGCGTCAATACGAATTTGGCCGCCTGAACCTGTCCCAGATGGTGACCAGCAAGCGGAAGCTGAAGCTGCTCGTGGACGAAGGCCATGTGGATGGTTGGGATGATCCTCGTATGCCGACCATTTCGGGTCTGCGCCGCCGGGGATATACGCCGGAAGCCATTCGTGATTTTGTATTCGAGACAGGCATTTCCAAGAGCCAAGGGGTCATCGACCTGCAAACGCTGGAGCACTTTGTACGTGAAGACCTGAAACTGAAAGCTCCACGCACGATGGCTGTCCTGCACCCGCTCAAAGTGGTTATTACCAACTACCCGGAAGGGCAAGTGGAATGGCTCGAAGCAGAGAACAATGTGGAGAACCCGGAGATGGGGAATCGCCAAATTCCGTTCTCTCGTGAGATTTATATCGAACAAGACGATTTCATGGAAAATCCGCCGAATAAATACTTCCGTTTGTTCCCTGGCAACGAAGTTCGTCTGAAACATGCATACTTTATCAAATGTAACGATGTAATCAAGGATGCAGAAGGCAATGTGACTGAGATTCATTGTACCTATGATGTGGAGACGAAGAGCGGTAGTGGCTTCACTGGCCGTAAAGTTAAAGGTACAATCCACTGGGTAGAAGCGACTCAAGCGGTACCTGCTGAATTCCGTCTGTATGAGCCTTTGATCCTGGATGAAGCACCAGAAGCTGAGGTTGAAGTGGCTGTAGCTGGGGCTGAAACGGAGGTTGTGGAAGAGCAACCGGAGAAAACGTTCCTGGATCAACTGAACCCGAACTCCCTTGAGGTTGTTCACGGGTATGTGGAACAAGAGATGAAGGAAGCGAACGCCCAGGACAAGTTCCAATTCTTCCGTCACGGTTATTTCAGCGTAGATCCGAAACATTCCGAGCCAGGACGTCCGGTATTTAACCGGGTCGTATCTCTGAAAAGCTCATTCCAACTGCCGAAGGCATAAGCTCGATGAATCAGCTTAAGCTCTGTTCATCGGAGTGCTGGCAAGCAGACAAATGATATGTTAAAGCAAGGGCATCCTTTGTCATGATCATGGCGAAGGATGCCCTTTTGTTTTTCAACATATAGTTAGGTTAGTTTTAGACCGAGCATATAATATGGCATGAACATGAACATGAACATGAACAGAAGTGGTGGATGTGCGTGTGAAGCAAGAATCTAACGAACCGAGGACATGTTATTAAAGCTTATTTCGGCATTCCAGCAACGTAACGAGTCATAGACACCTTATTTCCTCGTTTATCCTGTCTTTTCGAGATTTTTAGTGTCTTTTATACGATATAACGTGGCTGAGATTCCTTAGCTTTAGCATATCGTGAAATTGCTGCAAATAAGGCGTCTAAGGTTCGTTAGGAGCACAAACCTTAGACTCCTTTCTCTTTACTACTACTATCCATAATCTTTTGTTTGAATGTTTGAACGTTAATTTACACGATAACGGAGAGGACAGAAATAACCTGAAGAAGCGGAGCGGTCGCATTTATCCCTGGATTTTAACCTTGAAAAAAGGGAATCAAAAAAATCCGGGGATAACGGCGATCGAAAGATTCTTCTGTCATCGTAGTGCTCTTGTGTAAATCAATCTTTCAATTTTTCTAACAAAAGATTATCTCTCCTCATCCATATTGCCCATCTCCGTCAACACAACCGGCTGATAGCCGTTACGGCGGTTCGACAACCACATGATGCTGAATCCAACAGCACCGATGAGCGAGAAGAATACGCCAATACTGTACATGACTTCCGCCCCGAAGTTCTGGAACAGCCAGCCGCCGAACAGACCCGCAATAACCCCTGAGAGACCGCCCCAGGCCATCGTATAGACCGCTTGACCGGAGGAACGATAGGGTCTTGGAATGAACAGCATGGTCAGTTGTGTGCCTACATAGAAGTACCCACCGAACGTGATGGAATGCATCAGCTGAATGAATACAATCTCCATCGGGTTGCTGGCCAGTGCCATAAGCTGCCAGCGCAGTGCAAACAGCAGACTGATCAGGATGAGAGAGGCCAGAAGCATGCTCATTTTGCGTTTGAGCAAGCGGTCGAGCAGCAGGAATACACCGACTTCGAGAATGGATGAGGTGAAGATGGCCCAGCCGACCATCTGTTTGTCGCCACCCATCTCTACAATATATAAGGACATAAATGTACTGTTCATGGCATTGGGTACCGAGACCAGTACACCAAGACCGATAAATGTCATAAAATACGGATTGAACATGACTTTGCCAAACCGCCGAAAAGTCACCACGGGTGTATCGGAAGCAATAGGCTGTCTGGGCAGGAACACGGATAACACGAAGGCGACAGTAATCATGCACGCAAAGATAATCGATACACTGCCGATACCAAAACGGTCAATGAGCGGGCCAGCTGCAACGGCAGTCAGTGCCCAACCGAGTGAACCCCAGAGCCGGAATGATCCAAACTTCTGGGTTGTGCCATCGATATATCCGAGAATCAGGCTATTGGTTTGAGCGAATAATGGGCTTTGAAAAAAATAAAAAAAGATCATGGCTACATAGATCCATGTATAACTGGGCGCATAGAATACACCTTGGGCGAGCACAAAAGTGCCTCCCATCATAATCATCAGAATGATGCGAATATTGCGGGATTTATCGCTCCAGAAACCCCAGAACGGGTTGGCGAACAAGGAGACAAAAGGTCCAATCGCCATCAGACTGCCAATCTCTAGTTTGGTCATGCCAATCTCTTGCAGATATAACTGCAGGAATCCGGCAAAGATGGAGATGGCGCCATATATGAAAAAGTTATATAGTTTCAGAGATCCCAATGAGGGATTACCTTTTGAAGGTATAGGTCTGTCCAATTAAGCCATTCCTTTCAAATGCATATTGTTCAATGTATCATTTGTTGAAAGGGGATTCAATCTATAGCAAATGTTGATCCATTGATATAACAAGCTCATATCGTCACCAGGAGGGAACAAGCCATCATGAACTCAAGGGAATGGACAGGCATCATATTGGCAGGAGGTTTATCCAGCCGCATGGGGACCAACAAGGCCATGCTGGAACTAAACGGTTCTGCTGTACTGCAACATGTCACAAAGGCCTTGAGACCCGCAGTATCGCGTATCATCGTGGCTGCCGGACCTCATGTGACAACCTACAGTGCAATGGACTACGACTGCGTTCAGGATCACTATCCGGGGAAGGGGCCACTCGCCGGTCTTCACGCGGCGCTGGAAGCTTCCGATACAGACTGGAATCTGGTATGCGCTTGCGACATGCCGCTCCTGCAAACGTCTTTTTTCGATGGAATAAAAAAGCTGGTCGAATCGCATAACTCATATTCTGCTATCGTTCCACGCATGGATGGACATGTCCACCCTCTTGCAGGGGCCTACCACAAGCGAGTGCTCCCTGATCTGGAGCAGCGTCTGAACCAGGATCATCTTCGAGTCATGCGATGGCTTGAAGAGATCGGTTGCCGCTATGTGGAAGTGGAAGAGCTTGAGAGCGCAGGTGTCCATCAAGTAGCGATGCAAATGAGTAATATGAACACGCCGGAAGAGTATGAGCGTATACGCAATCAAGATTCCGGACTTGATTCAGATCTATAGGATACAGGATCACCTGATTCATCTGCATGATGGTTGCGGTATTGCAGCGGGCTCTGGCCTGTCCAACGTTTGAATTGTCTGCTGAAATGGGACAGATGGGTGTAGCCGAGCTTCCACGCAATTTCCCCGAGCGACAGCTCAGGCTGTTCGATCAGTACCTTGGCCTCCTGCAATTTCAAGCTGGACAGGTAAGCCCTGGGTGATCGCCCGTACACCTTGCGAAAGACCTGTAGACCATATCCCGGGCTGATGCCAAACGAGGATATAATCTGCTCTACTTTGACCGTGGATACACTGCTTTCCTTGGTTCGAAGCTGGGCATGGAATGCCTGCTTGATTGCCTCCGCTATAGCTCCCGCATAATGCATGGCTGTTGGAGCTGGTGCATGTGAAGCAGCAACGGAAGTTGTGGATTCCGGTTCATTGTCAGCGGCCTGGGACAACAGGGCGAACAGTTCAAACATGCGTGCCTGCATGATCATTTTGTCCGTGGATGTGTAGGCTTCGGATACATTAATCATGCTCATCCAACTCTCCAGCACAACGCGCATCTTCCGATTAACGGCCGTACCTGCTGCGTAGATTTGGCTATGCTGTGACATTAGCTTCAGGGTAAAGACCGGATCATCCACATTAAAGTGAGCGCTAAAATAAGTCATGCCTTCCGTCGATACACATTGATTCGTATGTTTGAACCCGGGAGGAATGAGAAGAATGGAACCTTCCTCCACGGTATAGGTATAACCGTGAATCACACTCTCCTGAGTACCTTGGATGATCAACATAACCTCAAAACCCGGATGTGATTCCTCCGGCATCGCCCATCCATGGGGTACTTGTTGGCTGTGCGCACCATAGAATTTGATGTTGGAGTCGATAATAGGCAGCCAGTGGGCCAGCGTATGGTGAGGCATTTCTCGGAGCTGTGATCGGATATCCATAACATTCACCTCGGAAAAGGGTAAAAACAACTCGCCTTATACAATCGGCACCCTTAGTATACTTCATTATAATCAGTTTAACGCGAGCATGGATAATCCATGGAACATATCAGCGTTTGAAGAGGTTACTGAACAATCCAAGTTCTTCAACCGATAATAATGTAAACGCTACCATTCCAACTTGGAATATGTCAACTCTTGCACACGTCAAGATCATTATATTTTCCACTTAAAAAGGAGATTAAATCATGGACAAATTATTATATGGTGTGGCCTACTATGATGAATATATGCCTTATGAAAGATTGGACAAGGACATTCAGATGATGAAGGATGCCGGGATCAATGTGGTCCGCATTGCAGAATCAACCTGGAGTACTCATGAACCGCAGAATGGCGTATTTGACTTCTCTTCCGTAGACCGTGTGCTGGACGCCATGCATGAAGCGGGGATTCAGGTCATCGTTGGAACACCAACGTATGCTGTTCCAACGTGGATGGTCAAGGAACATCCAGACGTGCTGGCTACTACCTCACAGGGACCTGGTAAATATGGTGCAAGACAGATCATGGATATTACACATCCAACCTATCTATTCTATGCCGAGCGGATCATCCGCAAGCTGATCTCTCGGGTAAGCACACATCCAGCGGTCATCGGTTATCAGACGGATAACGAGACGAAACATTACAATACGGCCGGAGATAATGTACAATTGCAATTCGTCAAATATATGCGGAACAAGTTCAGCTCTCTGGATGAGCTTAACAAGGAATTTGGCCTCGATTACTGGAGTAATCGGATCAATAGCTGGGAAGACTTCCCGTCTGTTGTAGGAACGATCAACGGTAGTCTGGGTGCTGAGTTTGCCAAGTTCCAGCGGCAGCTGGTAACCAACTTTTTGGCTTGGCAAGTGGGGATCGTGAATGAATACAAACAGGAAGGACAGTTTGTTACCCAGAACTTTGATTTCGATTGGCGTGGATATTCCTACGGCATTCAAGGGGATGTGGATCATTTTGCCGCATCGAAACCTTTTGACATCACCAGTGTGGATATCTACCATCCTTCCCAGGATGATCTGACAGGCATTGAGATTTCATTCGGCGGGGATGTGGCTCGTTCCACCAAACAATCCAATTATCTGGTACTGGAGACCGAAGCGCAGGCATTCTGGCATTGGGTTCCCTATCCGGGACAACTTCGGTTGCAGGCATTCAGTCATCTGGCATCCGGAGCGAACATGGTCGCCTACTGGCACTGGCATTCGTTGCATAATTCGTTCGAGACGTATTGGAAAGGATTGCTCAGTCATGACTTTGAACCGAATCCGGTGTACAACGAAGCGAAGACTATTGGCAGGGATTTTGCCCGTCTCAGTCCAAAGCTCGTTAATCTGAAGAAAAAAAATCGGGTGGCTGTGCTGTTCAGCAATGAGGCCCTGACATCAATCAAGTGGTTTGGTTTTAACTTCACCAGTGACAAGAATTATAATGATGTGGTTCGCTGGATGTACGATGAATTATATAAAATGAATATTGGCTGTGACCTGATCGACCCGTCTGTTGAGAATTATGCGGCGTATGACGTGCTCGTTGTACCTGCTCTGTATGCTGCATCGGATGCGTTGCTGGAAAAATTGAATCAATTCGTACAGGATGGCGGACATATCGTCTACTCGTTCAAGAGCGGCTTTGCAAATGAGCATATCAAGGTACGCTCTAGCCGCCAGCCTGGCCTAATCAGTGAGGCATGCGGAATCAGCTATAACCTTTTTGTAGAGCCAAAACATGTTTCGCTGCGGGATGATCCATTTGGGGTTGGTGAAGAGCAGAATCAGATCCACACCTGGATGGAATTAATTACACCGACAACGGCTGAAGTACTTGCTTGGTATGATCATCCACATTGGGGTGAATATGCGGCAATTACCCAGAATGCCTATGGAAAAGGCAAAGCAACCTATGTAGGCTGTTACACCAGTTCTGAGGTGATCCGTAAGGTACTGGAACGTGTCATGAAGGAAGTGGGTGTATGGGGAGCTGAGCAGGAACTGGCTTTTCCAATCATTGTGAAGACAGGTGTGAACGATCAGGGAAATACGATTCGCTACTATTTCAATTATGCGGATGAGGCGACATCCTTCGTGAATGCCTATGGGGAAGGGACCGAACTTCTGGAAGGAATTCCGATTGCTGCGGGAGAGA
Organism: Paenibacillus sp. FSL R5-0517; assembly: GCF_037974355.1. NCBI lineage: Bacteria > Bacillati > Bacillota > Bacilli > Caryophanales > Paenibacillaceae > Paenibacillus > Paenibacillus sp. FSL R5-0517. The sequence goes on along the minus strand of NZ_CP150235.1, from coordinate 6,298,986 downwards.
AGATCGGACTGGAACCATGGGGCGTACGGATTATCGAACAATAATAGGAAATAATAATTACCAAAATGAATATCAAGACCAAAGCGCCCTCGGCTTCCATGCTGGGGCGTTTGTCTATTTTAGCTCAGGAGTGGATGCGCTGTGTTTACTGAATGTTATCGGAAGCTGACAGATCCTTTCAAACGCAGCATTCGTAATAAATTGATTCTTACCATGACGCTGCTGGCTGTTCTACCCGTCATTGCCATGACCGCTATGGCAGCTGAGAATACCCGCTCTTCCATGGAAGAGGAGATTATGGAGACCAACCGTGCCAATATGAACTGGGCCTCCATCTATCTGGGTGAACAGTTCGCTCGCATGAACAATATTATCTATTCGATTCAGATCAGTGACGAACTGCATCAGTATCTGGCGTTGAACCAGGAAGCACCGGCAGCCAGCCGATTCGACGAACAGAAGGCCATGTTCAATATGCTGAACAGTGTATACTATTCTGCCGGCAATTATGTATTTGGCGTTGAGCTGTATCTGAAGGAACTGGACACCCTGTTCACCTTCAACTCCATGGATTCTCGCATAAAAACGGTATCGGAAATACCGGAAGGGTATCATGAGCTTTTTGCACAACATAAAGATTTTACAATTATCAATGATCCGGACGATCCGCAAAAGTTTCACATGACTCGCAGCATGAATCGCTTCGAGGATCAGGCACAGATCGGCGCCATTAGTCTGGAGGTCAAGTGGGCTGAGTTCAATCAGACCCTTGAGCTGCTGGATAGCAGGGGGGATTATGCAGTATACATCGCCGACAGTGCGGGCAACCCGGTCTATCAGCCGAATCAAAACATCCAGCCGTCCGCTGAAGCATTGGAACAATTGGCAGGCGCCAAAGAAAGTTCCGGTTTCATCCGTACAGCCAAGGAATACGTATTCTATCATTCCATCGACCCGTCAGGACTGCGTGTGATCAAGATTGTACCTGCGCATGTGATTAACGAGAGTGCCTTGGAAACGATGAAATACGGACTGGTTGTAGGTGGCCTGGCAACCGTCATTTCTGTGGGAATAGCTGCGCTCGTGGCCTGGCGTACATCGAAGCCCATTGTCAGACTGGCCAATTCCATGAAGGGTATTCAGTTGATTAAGGACAGAGAAGTGGTACGAAGCGGCCGGGTGGATGAAATTGGTCTGTTGGAGAAAAATCTGCATGGCATGTCAAGCCGTATACGGGAACACATTCGGGACAACTACCTGATGAATCTGGAGAAGCAGACGGCGGAGCTCAAAGCTCTGCAATCCCAGATCCATCCGCATTTCCTGCAAAATACGTTGCAGATGATTGGCGGCATGGTCTACTCGCAAAAACCGGCAGACAGTTATAAAGTCATTCGAGCCTTGAGCGAGATGTTTCGTTATATTGTGCGAGCGCCGGATGGACTTGTCCCTTTACAGTCTGAACTCGATCAGTTGGAACATTATATGCTCATTCAGAAGCAGCGTTTTGGGGGCAAGCTTGAATATACACTGGAGATTACCGGAGAACTTCGGGCGTGTTATATTCCCAAGTTGTCTTTGCAACCCATTGTGGAGAATGCATTTTTGCATGGTCTGGAGAAGAAACCGGGGGAGTGGAAGCTGGGCATTGAGGTCGTCTGTGAACCTAAAGAGGTAACGATTCGAATTCGTGATAACGGTGTGGGTATGGATGCTGAGAAACTAGCGGAGATGCAGTCCAGGCTGGAGCGACTTACCTGGGAGGCTGATCGGGTATGGAGTTCAGGGACGAGTATTGGACTGGTTAATGCAGCCTCACGAATGGTAATGCATTTTGGACCTGAATACGGGATGAGCATGGAAAGTGAATACGGACAGGGGACGAGTGTTACAGTACGAATTCCCTGCAATACAGGAGGCGAAGCCTTGTGAACAAGGAACTGTACAGAGTACTGCTGGTGGATGATGAACCGTGGAACCGGGATATTTTGCGCAACCTGGGGAATTGGAGTGAACTCGGAATGACGGTTGCAGGTGAAGCAGAGGATGGTGAGCAGGCCATACAACTGGTCAAGCAGCATCAGCCTCACATTATCATTACGGACATGCGCATGCCCGGCACAGACGGTGTGGAGCTGCTACAGACGCTGAGCGGACAGTACCCACAGATCAAGGTGATCGTGGTGAGCGGATATGATGACTTCAATTATGCCAAACATGCGATCCGCCATCGGGCTGCGGATTATCTGCTTAAACCGGTGAATCCGGATGAACTGAATGGTGTACTAGCCAAATGTGCCAAAGAATTGGAAAAGGTTCAATCTGCGCCGGAATCATGGGAAGCGTATCCGCCTTCCTTTGCTGGTGATTTTTCTTTGTTTCAACAGCAGGCTCGTTTGCGGTTTAATGACCTGAACATTCAAAGTCTGCGGGAATGGTTCCAGCAACTGCAGCAGAAGCTGGAACGCAGCGAGATTAACAGACCCCGGCAGCTTGGACGAGTGGCCTATGAACTACAGGCTTTGCTGGATGAACTCTGTGTCTCCAATGGATTGTACGAGCGGGGCGAAGCAACGGTGTTACCCCCTTCAACAGCGCTGGCTTCCATAGAATCCACAATTGCCTGGATATCCGCCCCATATTACCAGGCTCTCGAGCAACTCATTGCGCAGCGCAAATTCAAGAACAAGCTGAACCTGGAGGAAGTGAAGCAATACATGGAGCAGCACTGTATGGAGATGATTACGCTGGAGCAGCTCGCCCAGATCTTTTTTGTCAGCAAGGAATATCTCAGCAAGGTATTCAAGAAAGAGTATGAGGTGAATGTGACCGATTATGTCGTCCAGTTACGCATGACACGAGCGAAGGAATGGGTGATGGATGATCAGATTCCGTTCAAACATATTGCCGAGATGGCGGGGTATGAGGATGTGTCCTACTTCTATCGGGTATTCAAGAAACATTTCGGAGTTTCACCGGGGGAGATGCGCAAGGGACTATCGCGTATGCCAGGCAATTCAAGCATTGGCACGCAATGAGCCGTTCAAGAAAGCCCTTTGGGCTGGATTAAGGTTTAAAATAATCCAATACACAAGTCTAATTTTGTCCAATGAAGCGCTTTCATTTTCTGATATATAATGAGCCTATGAAAGACAAACCAGTCACACACCGGGAGGTCATAAGAGATGAAAGTATGGAAAAGCGTAGCAAGTGCGGTACTGGTCAGTGTTCTGCTCGCAGGTTGCGGTTCCAATGCAGGAACGGACAATGGGCAGGAAGAATCGGCATCAGGCAGCACGGTGTCCCTCAAAGTATTCGTTGCACAACCTCGGCTGAAAGAACACTACGATAAATATATAGAACAGTTCAAAGCCAAGGAGAAAGCAGAGAAAAACATTGAGGTGAACGTACAACTGGAGATGCCGCCAGCAGACAATGCACCTCAGATTCTGAAGACACGTCTCGCCTCCAATGATGCACCGGATGTGTTCGCCCTGCATGCAGTCAATGAGATTCCACCGTTCAGCAAAGCTGGTTATCTGGAAGATCTGTCGGATCAACCTTTTGTCGACAAATTACTGGATTCGGTGAAACCTTCCGTAACCAATGCGGAGGGCAAAGTCGTAGCTGTTCCATTGGAAACGTTATCATGGGGCTATCTGTACAACAAGGATATCTTCGAAGAGCAAGGGCTGGAAGTACCAACAACGTTAACAGAAATGAAGGCGGTCGTGGAGAAACTGAAAGCAGCCAACATCACACCGTTTGAACTGTCCTACAAAGAATCCTGGATTCCGCAATTATTCCTGCCGCTCACTGTGGGGGCTTTAACACAGTCGGAGCACAAAGACTTCATCGACAAGATGAATCAGGATCAAGGCTCCTTCTCGGATATGAAAGCGTTGTTCGATGTCTTCGATCTGGTCAATGCGAATGGTACAGAGAAAGCGCTGGAAGTCGGCGGAGATGATGGTTCAGCAGCCTTCGCTTCAGGAAGCGCAGCGATGTGGATTCAGGGACCATGGTTTGCCGAGACGATTCTGAAATCTAACCCGGACCTGAACTTTGGTGTGGCACCGATGCCGATCAATGATAACCCGGATGATACTAAAATCAATCTGAGTACGTCCACTTCACTGGCAGTATCGTCATCCAGCAAGAATAAAGAAGTGGCACTCGATTTCGTGAACTACATTCTCGATGACAAGGATTCAAGTGCCTTCTATGAAGCACTCAAATTCAATCCGGTTGCCAAGATCCATGACTTCAAGAGCTTCCCATGGGTAGACGATGCCCTGAAATATGTGAACGAAGGCAAAGCCTATCAGGACCCTTCTATCCCTCAAGCAGTTAAAGATGAATCAGGCAAAGCGCTACAAGGCTACTACTCCGGGCAATTAAATCAACAGCAGGTTATCGATGCGCTCGACAAAGCGTGGAAATCCTACAACAAAGTCAACAAGTAAGGAGCTGCGAGGCCCAAGCAGATGAAACGGCTGGCAGAACGTTCTTCGTTCCCCCGTTTACAATCGATTATCCGCTTCGAGTGAAAAGGGGGAGAACCTATGGCTACGAATGTGTTCAAGAAGTATCTGTCATTGCTCGCGTTCACTGCGCCTGCCTTTGTCATCTATGCGATTTTCCTGCTGTACCCTACGTTTAGTGGCATGTTCTATAGTCTGACGGATTGGAACGGACTTAATCGGGATTACAGCTTTATCGGTCTGGGCAACTTCGTGGAATTGTTCAAAGAAGATCCGGACTTTCTGAACTCCCTGTGGTTCACGATGAAATATGTAATATTTATGCTCATTCTGCAAAATGGAATTGCCTTGCTGCTCGCCGTGTTGATCGAATCACGGACGCGCAGCAAAGGGCTATTCCGGACCTTGTTCTTCATGCCTAACATGATCAGTACAATCATTAGTGCCTTCATGTGGACATTCATCTTCTCTCAGGTGCTGCCACAGCTCGCACAGAAACTGGCCATTTCATTCTTGGACCAACAATGGCTGGGAGATCCGAAGTTTTCATTTTACTCCATTCTGATCGTATCGCTCTGGAACGGTGTGGGGTATATGATGATCATCTATCTGGCCGCTCTCCAAGGTGTGCCAAAAAGTCTCAAGGAAGCGGCTGTCATTGATGGCGCCAACGCGTTCCAAGTGCTGCGCAATGTGGTGCTTCCAATGATTACTCATGCTGTGACCATCTGTTTCTTCCTGACGCTGAATGGAGCATTTAAAGTGTTTGAAGTGGTGTATGGACTGACTGGTGGTGGACCGGGCCGTGCTACACAGGTTATCACGATGAATATCTATGAAGAAGCGTTCTCCAACAACTTCAGATACGGTTATGCGAGTGCCAAATCGGTTGTGCTGTTCATCATCGTTCTCATCTTCACACTCATCCAGATCACCGTCATGAAGAAGAAAGAGGTGGAAGCATGAGGATGCAACGACTGAACAGTTATCTGATTCGACTACTGCTGATTCTGGGTTCTCTCGTGGCCATGCTGCCGATCTACATGGCGGTAGTGAACTCTTTTAAAACACAAGGAGAGATGTTCCAATCCTTTATCGCACTGCCGACCACGCTGCACTGGGAGAATTATTCGGACGCATTTAACAAAATCAATCTGTTGGGCAGTTCGATGAACTCGGCGATTGTATCCTTTCTGGGGATTGGTGGTATCGTCTTCTGTGCCTCATTGGCTGGATACAAGCTGTCACGTACCTCTGGTCGACTGAGCAATCTGATCTTCTTCCTGTTTGTGGCATCCATGCTAGTGCCGTTCCATTCGATCATGATTCCGCTGACACGGGTAGCCAAAGGCATGGGTGTACAGGGAAGCACGTACGGATTGGCCTTAATCTATATCGGGCTTGGTGTGAACATGGCCATCTTCCTCTATCACGGGTTTGTCAAGTCCATTCCGCGTGAATTGGAGGAATCGGCTCAGATTGATGGATGTAACGAGTTCCAGACGTTCTTCCAGATTATCTTCCCGCTCTTGCTTCCAATCACAGTCACCATCGCGATTCTGGACTTCCTGTGGATCTGGAATGACTTCTTGTTGCCACTGATCATGTTAACCGATGTGAATCGATATACGCTGATTCTGTCCACGAACATGTTGTTTGGCGAATATAACAAGGAATGGCCTTTGATTCTGTCATCCTTGGTTCTGACTGCGATCCCGGTTATCCTGATCTATGCTTTCTTCCAGAAGTTCATCATGGAGGGGATTGCAGAGGGTGCTGTAAAAGGATAGCGAATAGCAGGATGAAACGATGAAATCCCGGAGCGCTTTTGGTATTCGTCCAAATGTACAAAACTAACGCAAAAAGCCTTGATCTGAAGGACATTGTCCTTTTCGGTCAAGGTTTTTTTGTTGTGAAATCAGAACCCAGCAATGGAAGTCATGAGCCAGAATCCATGAGCCTGTGTACAGCTTCTGCAAGGCATTGTAACCCGCGCTCCATCTCATCAGGGGAAGCATAAGCGTAAGACAGCCGAATGTGACTCGCATCCAGCCGGTCATATAGGTAGCCCGGGTGGATAAGCACATCCTGCTCCAGACAGGTATGGAACAATTGGCGGATAGAGAGAGGGGACACAGTGAATTGCAGCCAGATATAAAAGCCGCCAGCAGGTATTTTCCATTCCGCAATTCCATGAAAGTGACGTTGCAACAGATCCAGCATGAAGTCTCTGCGTCTGCGTAACTCAGGGCGAAGGCGTTCCATATGTTCTGCATGATGTCCTTCTGCGAACCACAAGGCAGCGGCTTCTTGCGCGAGTGAGCTGGTACCATAATCGGTCTGCATCTTGATGTCTGCGAGCCGGCGTATGACCGGCTCTGGCCCAACCAGCCATCCGAGGCGTAAGCCGGGACTGACTGCCTTCGACAGGGTGCCCATATGCAGCACCCGTCCTTCCTGGTCACGCGCTTTTAGCGATGACGGAGGAGGTTGATCCAGCCACAGATCACTATAGGCGGCATCCTCCAGTATGGAGATGCCCATTGTTTGAGCGGTGGTCATCAGTTCTTCCCGGCGCTGATCACTCATCACAGAGCCAGTGGGATTGTGAAAGCTCGGGATCGTATAGAGAAGCGAGATGTGGTCTTGATCTTTTACATGCTGCGCTGCGTCCTCCAGACGTGCAATGTGCAATCCATCGTCATCCATCGGAATTCCGCTCATTTTCAATCCTGCCGATTGAAAGGCGTGAATGGAATAAAGGTACGACGGTTTTTCCAGCAGAACCGCTGATCCGCGAGGGAGCAGTCCAACCGAGATCAAGTGCAGTGCCTGAAGAGACCCGGATACAATCAGTATGGAATCTGGAGAGGCTTGAATGCCAGCTGTCTGCAAATGAACGGATAAAGCCTCACGAAGCTCCAGACTTCCCTGAGGTTCCAGGTAGTTCAGTGTGCGAGAACGTTGGGACAGGTCATACAGGATGTCGTTAAAAGCATCCTGAGGCATCAACTCCGGGGCAAGCTCCCCTGTACCAAGACGTATGATGCCAGGCCGAAATTCTGCCTGATTAATCTGCTGGATCTCAGGCAGATTGGGATAGTACCAACCCTCCTCAATGGCTTCATTCCAGTTGGGCATCGCTCTGTGAGCCATGCCATGCCAACCGGAGCCGGAGATATAGGTTCCCCCGCCATGTCTGCCTTCAAGCAGACCCGCGGCAGCCAGATTATCAAGGGCAGTGACCAATGTACTGCGGTTTACCCCCATGGACTCAGCCCATAGTCGCTGTGAGGGAAGACGGTAGCCTGCCGACCATTCACCTGTTGTGATTTTGTGGCGGATATAGGCTTCAATCTGGCGATATAAAGGCAGGTCGAGAGAAGGATTTGGCTTCCAACTCATGTGTAGTCGGGAATCAAAACGTTCCATAACAGGCAGAATCACCTCCGTTTGTCTGTGTAACGAACACTATAACATTTGGTTGGGTCTGATGCCATCCAAGTGGTTGGTTACGTCAGCCATTATCTGTCCTACGATGGAATACAGAGATAAGGGGGAAGAACGATGGAGGTTGTTATTCACGCAGTGATTCTGGCGTTTGGGCTGATTTTGCCACTGGGTGTGCAGAATGTATTTATTTTTAACCAGGGCATGAGCCAGAGACGTTATATACATGCGCTGCCTGCTGTAATAACCGCAGGTGTCAGTGATACGTTGTTGATCGGGGCAGCCGTTGGAGGAGTATCGCTTATTCTGCTGCAATGGCCAGTGCTGGCGAATGTGTTATATGCAGCAGGAAGTTTGTTTTTGCTGTATATGGCATGGAGTATCTGGAGGTCGTCCGAATCTGAGCAAGGTTCGCAGACGGTAATGTCAGCGGGACGACAGATTGCGTTCGCTACATCCGTATCTCTACTCAATCCCCATGCGCTACTGGATACGGTTGCCGTGATTGGCACCAGTTCACTTCAGTATGTGGGCGTGGAGCGTATGTATTTTGCCCTGACAGCCGCAGTTGTATCTTGGATATGGTTTCTGGGACTTGCAGGTGCGGGTAGGGTGATTGGGAGAACGGATCGAACTGGACGCATCAGTCTGGTGTTTAATCGATTGTCCGCTGTGGTCATGGTCGGGCTGGCCGTTATGATGCTGTGGAAACTCATCTATGCATAGAAGGACGTGATGTGGCTTATTTTGTTTGGAATTAGAAAACTCCCCGTGACGTTAATCACATGGGGAGTTTTATGTAGGTGCTGAATTTGGTTATCAATAGATGCCTGCTGATCTGGTTATTGATATGAAACATGTAGTGCTCGATACCGCTTCGGTGTTGCGTCTTTTATATATGGTTAATCATTTAAGTAAGGGTCATCGTTTCGAATTTATTCTGCCTTCAGCAGCATGGATTCAATAAACACTTTCAGGTCACGGCTTACGCTATTCAACTGATCAATGACCTCGCTGAACTCGGTTACCATCACAGCCTGTTGGTTGCTAGACTGTGAGATGGAAGTGATCTCCTGTTCCATCTGCTGGATGGAATGCTGGACATCCTTCAAGGAACGTTCGATATTTACCGTGGCTTCTTTGGTACCTGTAGAAAGTTTGCGCACTTCAGATGCAACGACGCTGAATCCGGCACCGGCTTCGCCAGCCCGGGCTGCTTCGATAGCCGCGTTCAGACCGAGTAGATTGGTCTGTTCTGAGATTTCACGGATGAATGCGGCGACTTTGTTAACCTCGCCTGAGTTCTGCACTGCCATACGCGTATTGTCCAAAATCTGTGTAGATGAGGCTGTCAATTGTTCGGATTGAGCGGCTACCGTCTGTACCATATCCGTCAATCTGCCGCTGATCCCGCCGATTAATTCAGTGAAATACTCCAGTTTCTCCTCATTCTGAAGAGAGAAACCAATGGCAAGTGTGCCCACAATATTTCCTTGCTCATCCCGAAGTGGGGTGGCCGCCGAATTGATTGATGTGCCATAGAATTTTGCATCAATTCGGTTTGCTGAAGTCTCTCCGTGTATAAGTGCCCGGCGGAGTGTAGGGTCATCGAGGGAAACGGGATCTCCGGCCTTGATCCCCAGATCGAGCTCGTTGCTGGGAACATAATACCAGAACTTCTCCGTATCGGTTACTGCAATCATGATATCGTGTTCTTTGAGCATAATTTTAAAATACGGACTCGCTGCAACGAGTGCTTCAACAATGTTCAATAAGGTTCAGCTCCTATAGTGTATGTGTGCATATCATCTAGATGTATTGTATATACATCGTCAGAATTAGCGGAATCTTGAAGACCCAACAAGGGCAATAACATATATTAATTAAAATTTTAATAAATGAAACAGGAGAATGGATTATTTTCAGAAATTTATGAAAACATGACAAAAAAGCAGGCGAGAACAATCAAGTTCTCGTCTGCTTTATTATCCGCCAATCTGGGACATGCGCCGTACAGTCGGCGTATGAGATTGCATTTTTTGTTCCAGGGCGAGGGCCATCTCATGATTCTTCGGTTTCGTACCCAGCGCTTTGAGGAAGAGTGCCGCCATGGCATCCGGATCATCCACGAAACGGCGAACATTATACTCATCCGACCAGTACAGACAGGCTTTGATATGTCCGTCAGCGGTCAACCGAAGTCGGTTGCAATTATCACAGAAGTGATCGCTCACGGGATGAATCAATCCGAATGTGCCTTCGGAGCCCACAATTTTCATATTGCGTGATGGGCCATTGCCCGCAGGGCCTGTTGTATTTTCTACCGTCCAGCCTGCTTCAGCGCATACATCTGTCACGGCTTCCAGCGGCAAATAAGATTTGCGCCATGAATCCGAAGCGTGTCCAATCGGCATATATTCAATAAAACGCACATGAAGAGGTTGATCCATCGTCATGGCAATGAAATCCTTGATCTCATCATCGTTGATACCCTTCATTAGCACGACATTCAGCTTAATCGGAGCAAGGCCAGCGGCTGTTGCAGCTTCAATGCCTTTCAGTACCTTGTTCACATCTCCGCCCCGGGTAATCATGGAGAAGCGATCAGCGCGCAGGGAATCCAGACTGATGTTAATCCGGTTCAATCCAGCGTCCTTCAATGCTTGAGCTTGCTTATCCAGTAGAAGAGCGTTGGTCGTTAGTGCAATATCGTCAATACCTTCAATCGCTGAGATCATGCCGACGAGCTTATGCAGATCCTTGCGCACCAGTGGTTCGCCCCCGGTGAGCCGAACTTTACGCATGCCCATCGGAGCCAGCACCTTCAGTACCTGTGCGATCTCTTCGTAGCTCATAATCTCATCATGTGGAGCAAACTCCATGCCCTCTGCAGGCATGCAATACACACAGCGTAAATTACAGCGGTCCGTAACAGAAATACGGATGTAGTCATGTATTCGGCCAAATGAATCCTGAAGCAATTCCATGCAGACCACCCTTTCATCGGTTCAGATTGGAAATCTTCTATTATAAATGATACGACAATTTCAAAAGGAACAGTTGCATCAAATTTTAGCTATTTCTCCAATCCGCGTCAACGATAACGTCAGATGACAGCATTTTTGGCGGGGTGGTTCAGGTGGAATTGTCCCACGAGTTGTTGCAGAAAGACTGTAATGGCTTCCACATTATGCGAAGAATGCTGAACCTGTAACATATCACGAATCAGCTCCATCATCTCGGCTTCTACCTCAGCGGAAGTCGCCCGATTTTGATGGCTGATTGCAGCGATATTTTCCATCAGCATGACCACTTGATCTACGACTTGTGTGCGCTCAGGTTCTTCAGCGGTAGCATTTTTCAGAAGTTGCGAAGCGGCCTGAACCAGTGTCGTTCCTTCAGCAAGTACCTGATCACCCTCTGTGATTAATTGGGAAGCAGCTCCTGCTGCTGTTGAGATTCGGTCCAGAATCTGATGAATATTTTCAGTAGAAGAACGGGATAAATCAGCCAGCTTACGAATTTCCCCTGCCACGACCGAGAAGCCCTGGCCATGTTCGCCCACGCGTGCAGCTTCAATGGTAGCATTCAGAGCCAGCAGATTGGTCTGAGCTGAAATTTCGTCAATGACAGCCAGTGCGCGGTAAATCTCTTTCATCGTATCCATAAAGGACAGGATCGTACGGTTGGTATCGGATACCGCTCCCGAGATTTGGGTCATTTTATCGCCGATTCGTTCCACTTCCTGCTGGGCCACGCCGATCTGTTCGGTTGCAGAAGTCTCCAGTTGTTGCAGCGTTATGCGCATGTGATCGGCAGCAATTCTGGCCTGATCGAGATCTTCCAGTTGGGTGCGAATGGCCTGAATCATCGAACCAAGCTTGTGGTTCACACGCTCAGTCGTGCCCTGGGTTGTCTCTGTTGAAGTTCGCATCTGAACCTGATTGTCCATAACGTCTACGGTGGCAAGTTGTACCTTCAGCATAATGCCCTCCAGAGAGTCAATCATGTTGTTGATCCATTTCGCCAGTTCACCCGATTCGTCTTGGGCAAAAGAAGACGTGTCCAGGCGCTGGGTCAGATCCCCCCTGCCTTCCGCATTAATTCGAATAAAACGGCTGATGCGCCGCAAGTCTTCATGAACCCGCCGATATTGGCTACGATGCAGCTGCAATGCAGTGAAGAATCCGAATAACACGTTAAATGCTGCTATTGCTGCAGCGCTCCATCCACTTCCGGTGAAGGCATAGACAAGGGCAGCTCCTGCAACGCCTGACAAAAGCGTGAAGAGACTATGCTGCTTGAACTGGCGCCAGCCGATATTTCGTATCCGATACACTTCCTCTAAATCCCCTTCACACATCATGCCCCAGCGATCAGGACAGTGTGGCAGCTGGAAGGTGATGCCTTTGCCGATTACAGAAATATGTCGGTAATCCGAGTAGCCGGGAAAGGCTACGAACAGATTGGAACCATTCTGAATGGTGTTTGCTACTCCGGGGTGCAGTTCTCCGGTCGATGGATCGGTGAACATCAGTTCCAGCTCGGTATGCTCTTTAACGGAAACGATGCCCCATTCGGTGGTGACGCCATCTTTGAGGTTTTCCCCATGCGTAAAGGTACGGTCTTCGAAGCGGCTTCGGGATAAGGCAGTGCCGGGTTGCAGATGAGGCCGTAATATCGACTCGGCCATAAAGAGGTAATTGTCACCGGAATCGGGATAGATATGACCGGACTCTCGTTGAATCAGGTCACCCAGTACATCCCCGGGGACACGGCTGCATAATGAACCGACATAGCGACCTTCCTGCAGAATTGGGGAGATAAACAGCAAGGTGACATCATCGTGAAAAGCGGACGAGCGTGGACCAATATCCAGCGTCAGGGGATCAGAGTAAGGACCAAACAAGCATTTTTTTTCCTGCTGACCTGCTCTGGAGTACTTCAATCCTGGTCCTATCAAAGCTTCGTGATCCTCATAGATCTGTCCAATATGTTTCTTATATGTAGAGAATACCACCTGATTCTGTTCGTTCAGCATGAATAGCTCCGTACTATCAACAGCTCGAATATAACTGGCTTGAAACCATGCATCTAGTTTGCTCCCTTGCTGTGTACCTTGTAATACATCCTGTAATTGAAGCGACTGTATCTGTTGAAGCAAACGGTCCAGGTGGTTCCACTGTTCATCTGCCCAGTCCATCATAATCTGCCGTCTCGTTTCGGCAATTCCCTCAAAAATCTGTTCCACATCTTCCTTCATATGTGCGTTCAACCGATACGATCGCCACAGCGGCAATCCTTTTCTCCATCCCAGCCAATCAAACATCATGACCACCCCGATTTCTGGATTTGAAAGCTTCGTTCTACTGATCTTTGGATAGACCTACATATGTGGTTTTCAAAGTGATATATGACAAAGGAAGCCAGCCTGCGTGGTGATTGATCCGGAATAGTGATACCGCCTTCATCATTCAGGAGCCGTGACACGTGGAGGTGCAGCCCTTGTACGTCTATTCAATCTTTATACAAGAAAATGGACAAGAATACGAGGGCATATGTCATATTTTCCGAATATTTATTCAATAAATACAAATGATCGTGCGTTTGTTGTTAAGTGAAATGTATGTTAGCTAAATACGAGGAAAACTCACATGGATATATCTGAGAATACATCTCATTTTACATTGTGTAACATGAACAGGCCCATACTCAAAACACACTGTATAATGTAATCCCCGCCCAAAGCGATATAGTATTATCTAACAAGAAAACCTGTTACGTTCGTGTATATAAACCTCCCATTCAGCCTTGTGTGCCATGAAAATAACTTCCACAAAGGAGAATGCCCATGTCCTCCGCACCCTCAGCTACAGTCCCTGAAGCCTGCCATATTGATGTAGATCATGTGTCCGTTGTCTTTGGCACAGGTACACAACAAGTCACTGCTTTGTCGGATGTTACATTCCAGATCGAGTCCAATGAGTTTGTCTCTCTGCTGGGCCCTTCCGGCTGTGGCAAGTCGACCTTGCTCCGGTTAGTGGGTGATCTGCTTCAGCCCACCTCAGGCACCGTTCGAATTGCCGGTCAGGAGCCAGAGCGGGCTCGACTACAGCGACAGTTCGGTATTGTCTTCCAGACACCCGCCTTGTTCGATTGGCGCACCGTTCGTCACAATGTGGAATTGCCACTGGAGCTGCTCGGTACCCGCCGGAAGGAGTGCCGCCGCATTAGCAGTGAACTGCTTGAAATGGTAGGACTAACCCGCTTCGCCGACCATTATCCGTGGCAGCTCAGTGGAGGCATGCAGCAACGTGTATCCATTGCACGTGCCCTTGCGCTTGATCCGCCACTGCTGCTCATGGATGAACCCTTCTCCGCATTGGACGAATTCACCAAAGAAAAGCTTCAATTGGAGCTGCTTGAGATCAAGCGCTCAACGGGCAAGACCTTCCTCTTTGTCACACACAGTATCCCCGAAGCGGTATTTCTGTCCGACCGGATCATCGTACTCTCGGCGCATCCGGGGCAAGTACATTCCATTCATTCCGTCGACCTGCCTTCTGAACGCCATAGTGAACTGAGAGAAACGGATGCTTTCTACCACATGATCACAACCATTCGCAATTGCTTCTACGAGGAGCGTGATGAATCTCATGTCCCTGCGGTTCTTTAAACCGGGATATCGATCCTGGGTCGTCATCTGGATTATGGCCGTATTGGTGCTGTGGGAGGGAATCGCCTGGATGCTCCAACTATTCCTGTCACCCCAGCAGGCGGCGTCTCGCCTTCCTTATCTGCATGATGTGCTTGCAGCCTTGTTTCGTTACTCGGGTACGCTAGCAGAGCAGGGGGCGGTCACGTTTGGCAATGCGGCCATTGGTTTTGCAGGGGGAACGCTGCTGGGCCTGGGTCTGGCTCTGCTCATGAGCGGAGCTGTATGGCTGGAGCGCACGTTATCGCCATATATAGTCTCCTCACAGATGGTTCCGGTTATTGGTCTCGCACCAATTGTGTACGGCATCATTCACAACGCGGAATGGGCCCGAATGGTTATGGCGGCGTACGTAACTTTCTTCCCGATCATCATCCATACGTTGAAAGGATTAAAAAGTGCAGCGCCAGAGCATCTGGAACTGATGCGTTCCTGTGGAGCTTCATTGACTGCACGATATATCAAATGTCTGTTGCCCTCAGCACTGCCGGGATTATTTTCAGGTATGAAAATAGCTGCTCCGCTAGCGGTGACCTCCTCTATCGTTGTGGAATTGATGGGTGCCCCTGACGGACTCGGTGTCCTGATGGTTAGTTCGTTATATTACGGCCATGCCCAAGTGGGCATGTTCTGGGCCACCATCATGCTTAGCATTGGCATTGGGTTGATCTCGTATCTGGTCATCAGTCTGGCCGAACGTTGGCTAACCCCCTGGCAGCCTGAATTCAGGGCCAAAGGAGGCGATGCCACATGAGTGAAGGTAGGGTAATGCAGCGGAAACGTGATGAAGGTGTGGCAATTGCTGCTGTAACGGGAACTGCTACGCCCCTCCCTGGTTCACAGATGACATCTGCTCCCGGATCGGAAATCCATGGACAACCGGGACAAGCCGAAAAGGCCAGATTGGGCACCGGCGTTCGCAGGCGATCGATTGCACTGAGCATGCTTCCTTGGGGTGCGGGTGTATTGTTTCTCTCCCTCTGGCAGCTCAGGTTGTTTCATTGGATATTCTCGCTGGAAAGTTACCAATTGCCTGTGCCTTCCGCGATTGCGGCATCGATACAGGAGAATGCCAATATGCTCTTTCGATATGCGATGTACAGCGGAACCGAAATGCTGGGGGGATTCCTGCTCGGTTCCCTGTTGGGCGCTCTGGCAGCAGCGGGTGCATCGTTCTTTCCCACAAGCGGCAGGGCGGCGGTTACGGTTCTGTCGGCACTGAACGCTGTTCCGATCGTGGCTCTTGCCCCGATTATGAACAATTGGTTGGGTGACGGGATCTGGTCGCGTATTGCAGTCATCACCGTCATTACGATGGCGGCTATGGCGGTCAGCCTGTTTAAGGGGCTGACCTCCATTCAGCCGCAGTACAGTGATCTGCTGAGTGGCCTCGCCGCAAGCAGGATGCAGTTTTTTTGGAAGCTGAGACTGCCTCATGCTATACCTTCCCTCTTTGCAGGTCTGAAGATCAACATGTCGACCAGTATTATCGGGGCCATTGTGGGTGAGTTTTTCATCGCCTCCCAGGGGCTGGGGTACTTACTCTCCGATCAGATTCGATTGGCGAACATGCCCTTGGCCTGGTCCTGCATTGTCATCGCCGCCGCGCTCGGTATTGTGTTGTATGAAGCGGTTGTCCTGGCAGAAAAGCGACTCATTCCGTGGAATTGTGCACGCACAGATCACTAACGTACATCAGGGTATCAACCATAGATCGTAATACGTGATTGAGGTTGTTCAATAAGTCCACGGTACTGAAAACCAGACTTTTTTGAACACGGACTGATGATTGATAAATCGTATATACACAGGGGGTTGTTCTGTCCATGTACAAAACGTTGAAGCCGGGTTTGCTGGTATTGGTCCTGTTGGTTGTTACGATGCTGAGTGCATGTTCTACGAAGTCCGAGCCGGCCGCTGAGCCTGTTGCTGCAAGTTCAGGAGGGGCGGGCGAAGCAGACCAACCCTTAACCAAAGTGAAAATTCAACTGAAGTGGGTGCCGCAGGCACAATTTGCCGGGATCTATGCAGCGAAGGAAAAAGGTTTTTTTGCAGATGAAGGCATTGATGCCGAGATTATTCCGGGTGGGCCGGATATCGTGATTGAGCAGCAGGTGGTCAATGGCGCCGCCGATGTAGGGATCACCGGAGTGGACAGTCTGCTGGTCAGCCGGGATAACGGTCTGCCACTCGTCTCACTCGCCCAGATCTCACAGAAGAGCAGTTATCGCTTGATTGCCAAGAAGTCGCTAGGTATTACCGATCCCGCTCAGATGAAAGGCAAGAAGGTTAGTACGTGGTTCGGCAGTCAGCAGTTTCAGGTGCTCGCATTCATGGAGAAGAATGGTCTGGACCCGAAGAAAGACATTGAACTGGTGAAGCAGGGCTTCACGATGGATCAGTTTTTTAATGACCAGGTAGATGTGGCGACAGCAACGATCTATAACGAATACCACGTGGTGTTGGAAAGTGGAACAAAAGAATCCGATCTGGATGTGTTTAACATTGAAGATGCCGGTGTTGGCATGCTGGAGGATACGCTGATTGCCAAGAAAGATTGGGTAGACAGCAATCGTGAGCTTGCGGTCAAAGTGACCCGTGCCATTCTGAAAGGCTGGAATTATGCCATCGACAATCAGAATGAGACAGTGGATATTGTGATGAGTAATGTGACGGAGGGCAGTACCACTCGTGAGCATCAGGTCACGATGCTGGAAGAGATTGCAAAGCTGATTCGGCCGGAAGGATTTACGGAGCAGCAAGTCGGCAGTTTTGTAGACGAATCATTTACCCGAACTGCGGATATTGCGCTGAATTATGGCCTGATCAAAAAAGCCGCCAACCTGGATGAAGCACTGGAGAAAAGCATCTATGAAGAAGCGGTGAAATAAACGTGTGGAGGAGGATGACGAATGAGTTCTGTGGATCAGCAGCCTCAGCCGCTTGGCGGTACGAAGGAAGAATGGCTGGAGAAGGATCGCAAATACGTATGGCATCACATCTCACCTCATAACGATCATCCGATGATTGCGGTAAGTGGGGAGGGCAGCTGGATCACCGATCAGGATGGTACACGTTATCTGGATGCGATGTCTGGACTATGGTGTGTGAATGTAGGGCATGGCCGTGAGGAAATTGCCAGAAGTGCCTACGAACAGATGAAAGCACTCGCTTATGTACCGATGACGCAGAGTCATGAACCGGCGATTTTGCTGGCAGAGAAGCTGAATGAATGGCTGGAGGGGGAGTATCGAATCTTCTTCTCCAACTCGGGTTCAGATGCGAACGAGGTGGCTTTCAAAATAGCCCGTCAGTATCACCATCA
Source organism: Paenibacillus sp. FSL R5-0517 (assembly GCF_037974355.1). Taxonomy (NCBI): domain Bacteria; kingdom Bacillati; phylum Bacillota; class Bacilli; order Caryophanales; family Paenibacillaceae; genus Paenibacillus; species Paenibacillus sp. FSL R5-0517. Next base: position 6,281,012 of record NZ_CP150235.1, on the reverse strand, counting down.
GAATGGTGAGCCTACTCGGCACAAATTCATCTCCCGTCACCGTGCCTATCACGGTAACTCCATGGGGGCACTGGGCGCCACCGGGCAAGCCGCCCGCAAGATCAAATATGAACCGCTCGGCGTAGGTTTCTCTCATGTTCCACCACCGTATTGTTACCGCTGCCCGTTTGGGCGAAACAAGGATGGATGCGGACTCGAGTGTGCAACCATCTATGAAGAGGTGATTCGTTGGGAAGGTCCTGAAACGGTTGCCGCAGTGATTATGGAGCCGGTGATCACTGGAGGTGGCATGATTGTCCCTCCGCCGGATTATATGCGCACCGTGCAAGAGATCTGTCAGCGCTATGGCGTGCTGCTCATTGTCGATGAGGTCATCTGTGGTTTTGGCCGCTCGGGGCAGAAGTTTGGTCATCAGAACTATGGTGTACAGCCAGATATGGTGACGATGGCAAAAGGTATGACCAGTGCGTATTCACCGCTATCCGCAACGGCGGTGCGAGCCGATCTGTATGACACGTTCCGGGAAACCGGAACAGATGCGCATTTTCGTCATGTGAATACATTTGGTGGGAATCCGGTGTCCTGTCGGGTAGCGCTGGCGAATCTGGAAATTCTGGAACGAGAGAATCTGGTCAGCCGTGCGGAGGAAATGGGATACCTGCTTCGTGAGAAACTGGAACCATTGCTGGAGCTGTCCATTGTGGGGGATATCCGTTCATTCGGATTCGCCTGTGGGGTGGAATTGATTGAAGCAGACGGGTCTCCTGCGGAAGCGGATAAAGTAATGAAGGTGCTCGCCAGTTGTAAGCGGGATGGCATTCTGATCGGCAAGAACGGAGATACCGTGCCAGGGTTTGCGAATATTTTGACGATTTCCCCGCCGTTTGTCACCACGGAGGAAGAACTCGACCTAATCGCAGGAAGTTTGCTCGCTGCGTTGCGAAGTCTGGATGCGAGTTAGTAACTGGATATGGATGAGAACACACATGTACGACAAGTACGACAGAAGTGTTGGCAAGCAAAATTAAGCAAAATAAAGTGTTTCAACACATGATGTGATAACTATTCGCAAGGAGGTGAGGGACGATGCAGACCACAACAGGCAAACTCATCAATCAGCTTCGGCTGAATGAGCGAATTGAGCAGTTGTCACAGATTGGCCGAATCGCAGAGACGGGCGTCTGTCGACTTGCCCTGACCCCGGAGGATATGGACGGCATCATACAGGTTCGTCTGTGGATGGAAAAGGCGGGTTTGACGACGCGACTTGACCCTTTCGGCAATCTGATTGGTCGTCTGGAAGGTGCGGATCAGGCGCTGCCGATCCTCATGATTGGTTCGCATATCGACTCTCAGCCTTACGGCGGTCGATATGATGGAGCGATTGGTGTGCTCGGTGCACTCGAAGCGGTGCAATGCCTGATCGAAAATGGCATTCAGCCCCGTATGCCGATTGAGGTGATTGCCTTTTGCGATGAAGAAGGTTCCCGTTTTAACAAAGGCCTGTTCGGCTCACGTGGTATAACCGGTCAGTTGGAAGAAGGCGAACTGGAGCGGCAGGATAAAAACGGTGTGACCCGCCGGGAGGCGCTGGAAGCCTTTGGCTGTTCTCCTTCGGATTTTGAAAAAGCGATCTATCCGCCAGGTTCCATAGGCAGTTATCTGGAGCTGCACATTGAGCAGGGACCGGTACTGGAAGCATTGAATGCTCCTGTGGGTCTGGTGACGGGCATCTCGGGCCCGCTGTGGCTTACGGTTACGATGAAAGGTATGGCGGGTCATGCCGGCTCCGTTCCGATGGGCATGCGGCATGATGCTTTGGCAGGCAGCGCCAAAGTCATTTCCGCTTTTGACGATATGGTGCGAGAAGACCCGGCAGCTCCAACTGTAGGTACGGTAGGAAGTCTGAGAGTGTTTCCGGATTCGCGTAATATCATCCCGGAGGAAGTCAGCTTCACGGTTGATTTACGAGACATGGAGATGGAACGCAGGAACCGGCTGGAAGCCCGATTGATGAACATTTTGGATGACGTGAGTTCCCGATATGGTCTAAAGTATTCGCTGACCGAGGATACGAACAGTGAGCCTAGGTATTGTGCAGAGTCAATCCAATCGGTGATTCGTTCATCTGCGGAAGAGGTCGGGGTTACTTTGCCAGAACTGATGAGTGGTCCGTTCCATGATGCGTTGGCCCTTTCACGTGTGTGTGATTATGGCATGATCTTTGTCCGCAGCAAGGACGGCATCAGTCATCATCCCAACGAATATTCCTCTCCGGAGGATATTGGACTCGGCACGGAAGTGCTGTATCGAACCATTCGAAGGATGTGTGGTGGAGTGAACCAACCAACCATTTTACCTGAGGAGGCGTTGTGACGATATGGGAAAAATCAGCATCGGATTAATCCAGGCATCACATGAGATTGAAGGTTCGGCTCCCGTTGAAGTTCACAAAGAGGCTGCAATCCAGAAGCACATTAGGTTGGTCCGTGAAGCGGCTGCAAGAGGGGCCAAGATCATTGGATTGCAGGAAGTATTTTATGGACCGTACTTTTGTACAGAGCAAAATCCAAAATGGTATGCATCCGCTGAACCCGTGCCGGAAGGGCCCACGACCAAGCTGTTTCAGGAGTTGGCGAAGGAGCTTGCGGTGGTGATTATTTTGCCGGTGTACGAGGTGGAGGGCATTGCTTCGTATTACAATACGGCAGCCGTTATTGATGCAGATGGTACGTATCTGGGCAAATACCGCAAACATCATATCCCGCATGTGGAAGCAGGTGAGGGTACGAATGGGTTCTGGGAAAAGTATTATTTCAAACCAGGCAACCTCGGGTTTCCGGTATTTGATACGGCCTACGCCAGAGTGGGTGTGTACATCTGTTATGATCGTCATTTTCCGGAAGGGGCACGATTGCTCGGGCTGGCAGGGGCGGAGATTGTGTTCAATCCATCTGCTACGGTTGCAGGTACATCGGAATATCTGTGGAAACTGGAACAACCCGCTCACGCAGTAGCTAATGGTTATTATGTGGCGGCCATCAACCGGGTCGGCGTGGAAGCTCCGTGGAATATGGGTGAATTTTATGGGCAGTCGTACTTGGTCGATCCACGAGGCAGAATGGTTGCCATCGGCAGCAGGGATCAGGATGAGGTCGTCATTGGCGAGATGGATACGGAGATGATTCGTGAGGTACGTAATGTATGGCAGTTCTACCGTGATCGCAGGCCGGAAACGTACGAACATCTGGTTAGCCTGTAGGAAGCGGCAACAAGCGATCGGTAAGTGATTCTGTCAGCGGGGTGGAACGTATAATGCACGCAAGTTTGTTCGAGTTTGAGATAGCGTAGATCATTCTCCAGGAGGTGCATGACATTGATGAACAGCTCAGGAACAACGTTATCCGATTATGGGTGGGAGAGTCGTTTTGCCGAGATGAAACCCGCCATGACAGGTAAGGAAGCGATGGAGGAATCGAACCGCTGTCTGTACTGTTACGATGCACCTTGTATCAAGGCCTGTCCAACCGACATTAATATCCCGTCTTTTATTAGCAAAATATCAACAGGGCACCTGAAAGGATCGGCCCGCACCATCATGGATGCGAATCCGGTTGGAGCCAGTTGCGCACGTGTCTGTCCCACAGAGGAACTGTGTGAAGGCGCATGTGTGCTAAATGAATCGTCGAAGCCGATTCGCATTGGTGACTTGCAGCGTTACGCCACCGACTGGGCGCGGGCGAAGAATGAGCCGTTATTCCAGGCGGCACCTGCCAATGGGAGAACCGTCGCTGTTGTGGGAGCGGGGCCAGCGGGATTGTCGGCGGCACGTGAACTGGGGCGTGCAGGGTATGAGGTGACGATCTATGAAGCCAAACCCAAAGGCGGTGGGCTAAACACGTACGGCATCGTATCCTTCCGTCTGCCCGAATCGGTTGCGTTATGGGAAGTGGAGCAGGTGGAAACGCTGGGTGTGCAAATCCGTTACGGGGTGCGCATTGGTGTAGATATTCCTGCTACGCAGTTGCTGGAGCAGCATGAAGCGGTCATTCTGGCTTGCGGCATGGGATCGGTGCCCATGCTGGGCATTGAAGGAGAGACACTGGAAGGTGTCTATGATGCGATTGAACTGGTGGAGTCTACGAAGCAGGGTGTTCCGCCGGCACTGAATGGTCTGAAGGTCGCCGTGATTGGCGCGGGCAATACGGCGGTAGATGCAGCGACCTGTTCGGTGCGTCTGGGTGCCGAGCGGGTGCAGATGTTATATCGGCGCGGGGAAAGCCAGATGACGGCGTATGCGTTTGAATATACGTTTGCCAAGCAGGAGGGTGTGGAGTTCCGCTGGTTTACGATGCCGCAGCGTATTATCGGAGACGAGAACGGTCGGGTTCAGGCTGTAGAATGTGTGAAAATGGAACTGATTACTCCGCCTGGAGGTGGGCGTGCATTGCCTGTGCCCGTGGAGAGATCGGAGTTCATGATTGAATGTGATACGGTCATTCGGGCGATTGGACAGCATCGTTTATTACCATTAATCGAAGCGTTTGGACTGCGTCATCACTGGGGCGTTGTCGAGATTGAGCCGCACACGTACCGTACCTCGCATCCTCAGATCTATGCGGCAGGAGATGTTATTTTTGGTCAGGGCCAGGGTGAGGCGATGGTTGTCTCGGCTGCCCAGCAGGGTAAGTTGGCCGCCGCCGCAGTCATGAAGGCATTGCCTGGGCAGGTGGAAGAGACGGCGTAAGTGGTGCATCGAACCCCCGCATCCTCGTGTCCCTGACGCGCTAACGAATCTTACACACCTTATTGTGGCAATTATGGAGGATTGAAAAATCTAACGAATCTCACACGTCTTATGTTGACAAAAAACCGTCGAAATAAAGCCTAAATGAGCGATTACAGCCCAATAAGCTTTCTACGATTCGTTAGATTTTGAAAGCGCCGCAAATGAGTCGAATAAGAGGTGTACGGTTCGTTAGATTAAAAGTGCTATCCAGCAACACCGTTACTACGCAGAGATCCTGAGCACGACCAAATATCCAATACAACGCTATACATTGAACTAAACATTTACACGAAACGGAGAGGACAGAAAGGACCTGAAGAAACGAAGTGCTCGCCTTTATTCCCGGATTTTCCCTTTAGAAAAGGAATCAAAAAAATCTGGGAATAACAGCGATCGGAAGGTTGTTCTGTCATCGGATTGTTCAGTGTAACTAATAAGGTCAAACACCAAGGAGGGATCGTTATGGCTGACTTATCCATTAATCTGGCAGGTATTCGATCACCCAATCCATTCTGGTTGGCTTCTGCACCACCGACCAATACGGGGTATCAGGTTCAGCGTGCGTTCGAAGCGGGCTGGGGCGGCGCGGTGTGGAAGACACTGGGTGAGCCGATTATCAATACATCCTCGCGTTTCGCGGCGATCCATTTTGGCGGACAGCGGGTGGCGGGGTTTAACAATATTGAATTGATATCCGATCGTCCGCTGGAAGTGAATCTGCGGGAGATTGCCGAGACCAAGAAACGCTTCCCGGATCGCACGGTTGTCGCTTCACTGATGGTGGAACCTACGCGGGAGAAGTGGCATGAGATTGTGAAAAAGGTGGAAGCCGTCGGCGTCGACGGTCTGGAACTGAACTTCGGCTGCCCGCATGGCATGGCTGAACGTGGTATGGGAGCCGCCTCTGGTCAGCAACCTGACTTGGTCGAACTACAGACGATGTGGGTGAAGGAAGTGGCGACCACACCAGTGATTGTGAAGCTCACGCCGAATATCACGGATATTACGGCAACCGCCCGGGCAGCTGTCCGCGGCGGCGCAGATGCAATATCCCTGATCAATACGATTAACTCCCTGGCAGGTGTGGATCTGGATTCGTGGAATACCGTACCACATGTGGGCGGCAAAGGAGCGCATGGCGGGTATTGTGGCCCAGCCGTGAAGCCCATCGCACTGAACATGGTTGCCGAGTGTGCACGTAATCCGGAGGTGGGTGTGCCAATCTCGGGGATTGGTGGTATATCCGACTGGCGGGATACCGCAGAGTTTCTGCTCATGGGCGCTACAGGGGTTCAGGTATGTACTGCAGCGATGCATCATGGCTTCCGCATTGTGGAGGACATGATTGATGGGCTGAATGACTATCTCGATGAGAAGGGTCTGAGCAGCGTAGCAGAGTTGGTAGGCCAGACGGTTCCGCGATATTCGGATTGGGGCAATCTTGATCTGAACTACAAAGTGGTCGCTCGCATTAACCGCGATGTCTGCATTAATTGCAACAAATGCCATATTGCGTGTGAAGACACTTCGCACCAGTGTATTGACATGTTGACCGACCCGTCCGGTTCCTATCTGGAAGTGGTGGAGGAGGATTGTGTTGGCTGCAATCTGTGTTCGATCGTTTGCCCGGTGGATGGGGCGATTGAGATGGTTGAGCTTGTGCCAGAGCAGGAATCAGTAACCTGGAATGAACGTCAGTCTGCGATTGCTATGCTGCAATCCGTTAGAGATCAATCAACCAAGGAGGCGATATCATGAGTACCCGCAAATTGATTCGTAATGGTGTGTTGGTCACAGCGTCAGATACCTTTGAAGCAGATATTTTGATCGAAAAGGGTAAAATCACACAGATTGGCATCGGACTGGTGCCTGACGAACGAACGGAAATGGTGGATGCAGCCGGCTGTTACGTTATTCCGGGCGGGATCGACCCGCATACACATCTGGATATGCCATTCGGTGGAACAGTAACGGCGGACGATTTTGCAACGGGAACGACAGCGGCAGCCTTTGGCGGTACAACGACGATTATTGATTTCTGCCTGACACAAAAAGGCCGTCCATTGATCGAATCCCTCCAGGAGTGGCATGCCAAAGCCGAGGGTAAAGCCGTTATCGACTATGGTTTCCATCTGATGATCGGGGAGATGAATGATCAGGTGTTGGGGGAGTTACCGCAGATCATTGAAGAAGAGGGTGTGTCATCCTTTAAGGTGTTCATGGCGTATAAAAACCAGTTTCAAGCCGATGACGGGATTCTCTTCCAGACGTTGCAAAAGGCAAAAGAGTATGGCGCACTCGTCATGGTACATGCCGAGAACGGTGATGTTATTGACCTGCTGGTTCGACAAGCACTCGCCGAAGGGCGCACGGAGCCAATTCATCATGCGCTGACTCGTCCATCCATGCTGGAGGGAGAAGCGACAGGCCGAGCGGCACGACTGGCTGCACTTGCGGATTCACAGTTGTATGTGGTGCATGTGACCTGTGCGGAGGCTGTGGAGCAGATCGCGCGTATGCGTGAAATGGGTTACCGAATCTGGGGGGAGACCTGTCCTCAGTATTTGACGTTGGATCAGTCGATCATGGATCAGCCGGACTTTGAGGGTGCAAAGTATGTCTGGTCACCGCCGCTGCGGGAAGCAGCGCATCAGGAAGTACTATGGAACGCATTGAAAAGCGGTCAGTTACAGACGATTGGCTCTGATCATTGTTCGTTTAATTTCAAAGGGCAGAAGGACCTGGGCAAGGATGATTTCAGCAAAATTCCGAACGGGGGGCCGGTCATCGAAGATCGACTCAGCATTCTGTATTCAGAAGGTGTAGTCAAAGGGCGGATTACGCTCAATCAATGGGTTGATCTATGTTCGACAAGAGCAAGTAAGTTATTTGGATTGTTTCCGCAGAAAGGGACTCTGGCTGTAGGGACTGATGCGGATATCGTTATTTTTGACCCCTCTGTAAACAGGGTGATCTCGGCAGATACGCATCATATGAATGTTGATTACAGTGCATTTGAAGGCATGCAGGTACAGGGGTGTCCGGTGACGGTGTTGTGCCGTGGGGAGTATGTCATTCGAGATCGGCAGTATGCCGGGACAGCGGGAGCAGGGCGATATGTGAAGCGCAACAAATATGATGCAGGTGTACCCATGCCATTGAAACAGCCTGTGGCGGCAGTGAATGGAGGGATAAACTGATGTCGGATCATGATGTGTTTGAGGCCGAGAGGATCGCCATCGAGCGAATGGTTGCGCAGGGGTATCGGATCTATGCGGTACGGGAACATCTGGAGGGTGCTCATGTCATATGGGAGCACCCGGATCTTCCCGAGGAGAAACAAGAGCAATACGTGGGTACAGCATCTGGACGGAAGTGGTTCAGTCATATCCTGATTCGCCAGCTTCAGGAGCAGCGGGGAGCTTAGACCATAGACCATAGGACTGTGCTAATCCTTCATGCGATCGGGCCATGAACATACTCATAAGCATAGATCGCGAGCTCAATCGCAACTCGCTTTTCGGGGAGGATATAATCTTCTCCCAGAAGCGCTTCGATTTTGTCCAAACGGTGATAGAGTGTCTGTCTGACAATATAAAGAGCGGTAGCCGTCTCTTGCTTGGAACAGCACAATACGAAATATTGCTTGAGTGTGCGCAGTAATTGGCCTCCTTTCTCCATATCGTAACGGATAAGAGGGCCCAGATATTCTTCAATAAAATCTTCCAGATTACCGCTCTGCTTCATGTTGGCAATGATGCGATAACAATGAAGATTACTGTAAAAGGGCTGCTGCATCTCGCCGATATCCTTCTGAATCCGCAGTGTCTCTTTTGCGGATTCCAGGCTTTCCTTTAGACGGGAGAGATTCGCGCAGCTATGACCGATAGCGAACAGACCTGAGAAGAGACGATGGGTCTGTTCCTGCTCGTGCTGCTGCAATTGTTCGATGCAGCGCCAGAGACTGCTTTTGCGCTGAGATCCAGGTAGTGGGTCGAGAATGATAAGAATGATCTGGTGGTTCAGAACGGTGCTGTAGAGGGTGAAGTTCTCCCGGGCGAACACGGAACGGGCGACGATGTTGCGTTGGATTAATATCTTCTGGAGTCTGAGACTGTCTGTGTATGCGGGGTTGCTGTCGAATAGGATGATGTTCGCTTTGCTCGTTGCAAGAAGGGGATTGACCGTGGAGACATATTCATGGATTTCCTTCGTGGAGTGATGTCCGTTAAGCCAGTCAATGACCCACATATCTTCTTTGTAGCGACGTTTCTCTTCCATGTATTTGGTTCGCATCCAGTCTTGGGCAATCGCTGCCGCGCAACGTTCCAGTGCCTGAATGACGAATTCATCCGAGGGATTGATGGGTATATTTGAATCATGCTCCGGCAGTTTTTGGTGCATCAGCACAAGGTCGGCAAAGGTGTAGTCCAACGCCTGAACAGGCAGATAGAATAGATGGCAAGCGTTCCTGGTTAGTGGGGCTTCCTTCGAAATATCTACTTGATCCGATCGTCCTCGCTGCAAAAACCAATCCTGCCGCCGAGTCTCCAGCTGCTCTGGCGAGCAATAGGGAACGCTACTTGCTTCCCCTTCAAGTGGGTATAACGCCACGGCACATCCGGTTGTTCGTGATAGCAATCGAAGTAAGGGTTGTACGCCATCTCCATTCAGAAGAAGTTGGTTAAACGAGGTGGTGAGATTATCGAGTTCGGCGATCATCCGCTGATGACTGCGAATCAGGGTGAAATGCAGGTCTTGTGTAATATCAATATAACGGACTTGTTCGTGGAACCAGATCAACGGGAAATCCGCTGCCACTGCAATTTCTTTCATGGCACCGAGCTGTGACTTGGTGTGATCCCCCAGTTCCATGCAGAGTCCGGCAGCCCCGCGTGCAATTAACTGACGCAGGAAAGACAGACCTTGCTGCTCACCTTCCTGCCAGCCAATGCCTGTCGTCAGCACCAATTCCCCGCCATTGAGCAAGTCCCCTACCTCAGGCACTTCCATAATATGAACCCAGCGAACATACCGCTCCAGCGCACGATCACTGGCCAGAACCTCTGCCTTGCGAAACACGGGACGTTTTAACATGTCTCTGACTTGAATATGAAGCGTAGTCTCCCCCACACAACCACCTTCCTTCCCCAATACATGTAATCTATCTGGAGCTGGAATCCGTTGACTTGCATAATTAATCCATATTATAAGTCGATTTACAGCAGATGGGCTGAAATCTCACGTTCATTTGTTTTAAATGACAAATAGGTCTCTTCTTTTTGTAATTTTGATTAAAAAGATGTGTTTCTATGTCATTCAATGTGACGCGTTCTCTACTCCAATGAGAGCGAGGTCTATGTTCCTGAAGTAATCTTCTCTTATATAAAGCTTTTAGCTCCGCTTCCTTAGACTATTTCTGTCGTCAATATCTCGTTTGAATTTACATAAAAAAGCCCCTTAGCATTACATCGGAATTCAATCATTCCAATATGCGCTAAGGGGCAAGAGGTTAGAACGTATAGTCTGTATCGAAGTTGTACTCGAACCGTTATATGAGAACAACTCTCTACTTCTTAATCTTCAATTCTTTTCTTTTTGAATTTCATCAGGAACTCATACACAATCGGTACGATAACCAGCGTAAGCAGCGTGGAGCTGATCAGACCGCCGATTACGGTAATTCCGAGTCCTTTGGAGATGATCCCCGCACTTTCTTCGAGACCTGTAACCAATGGCAACAGGGCGCCGATGGTTGCGAGAGCGGTCATCAGAATTGGACGCAGACGTGTTGCACCGGCTTCCAGCAAGGCTTCACGGGTAGGCATACCCTCTTTTTCCTTGTGAATAACTCGGTCGATCAACACGATGGCGTTGGTGACTACGATCCCGATAAGCATCAGTCCACCCATCATGGCGGAGACGTCAAGTGTACCCCCAGCGATGAACAGACCTACCATAATACCAATCACCGTAAATGGCAGGGAGAACAGGATGGCGAATGGTGCCAAACCGCCGCCGAACGTTACAACAAGCACGAAGTATACAATGGCGATGGCTGCCAGCATGGCGAGACCAAGCTGAGTAAAGGTATCATTAATCTGTTCGGTTGTACCGCCGAACTTCACTTCAACGCCGTCAGGCAGATCCAACTTGTCGATCTCAGCCTGTAAGCTACTTGAAGCCTTCGTTACATCCGAAGCCAGGATGTTGGCTGTCACTTGTACAACTACCTTACCATCAATTTGCATGATGGAGTTCGGGGAGGTGCCTTCTTCCACTTTGGCAACATCTTTGATTGGTACTTGGATGCCAAGCGGTGAAGTGACGGTTTCATCCTCAATCTCTTGAATGCTGCTAAATGTTTTATCGTCTGTCTCTACATACACTTTATACGTTTTGTTATCAATATCAACTTCCGTGAGCACAGGGCGTTCCCGTACCGGGCTCAATGCCATGGCCAGTTGGCCAGCAGTCAGGCCCAAGGAACTTAGTTTCTCCTGATCTGCCACGAGCGTATATTGCCCGTAAGTGTCAGCGAGTGTGGTGTCTGCTTTTTCAAAATTATCCGTATCCGCTTCAACCAGTTTCAGAATTTCGTCCGATACAGGTTTGAGCTGCTCTACATTATCGCCATAGATGGATAGGCTCAAGCCACTGCCACCCAGACCGCCGGACATGTCGAGCTCATTCCAGGTTCCTACGGTAACTTCTTTTTTCAATCCTTCGACAAGCTGTTCCTTCACGTTGGTGAAGTCTTTTGTATCTTTGTTATATTCGATATAGAAGAGAGCCGAGTTGGAGCTGCCGCCACCCATACTGCTCAGTGGATTGCTTCCACCGATGGAATATTGCATTTTCTCCAGACCCGGTTGTTTCAGCAACCACTTCTCGGCAACAAGTGCTTCTTTTTCTACATCTTCACGCAAAGCTCCGGTTTGCGGGTTGTACGTAATTGTCACATATTTATCCTGTTGTTCCGGCAAGAAGCTTGCACCGATGAATGGGTACAGGAACAAACTGCCGACCAGCAGGATCACTGCAATACTGACCGTAATGAGTTTGTGTGACAGGGTCCAGTTCAGCAGGCGTTTGTAACCTTCCGCCATCTTGCCTGGTTTTTCTTCGTGATTCTGCTTGTTTTTGATTCCTTTACGGAACAGGGAATGCGCAAGCATCGGCACGATGGTAATGGCAACGATCAGGGATGCCAGCAAGGCAAATACCATGGTCAGTGCAAATGGCAGGAACAGCTCGCCCACCATACCGCTTACCAATGCCAGTGGCAGGAATACCGCAATCGTTACGATCGTGGAAGAAAGAATGGGAATGAACATCTCACGCGTTGCTTCGCGGACCAGTTCACGGCCTTTCAGTCTCTCTCCTTTGAGTGTTAATCTGCGGTAGATGTTCTCGATAACAACGATGGAGTCATCGACAACCCGTCCGATGGCAACCGTCATGGCACCCAGTGTCATCATGTTCAAGGTAATATCCATGATATTGAGCGCAGTCAATGCCATGAGCAAGGAGAGCGGGATCGAGATAATGGAGATAATGGTTGAACGAATATTACGTAGGAACAGCAAGATGATCAGGATGGCAAACAAAGCACCGAAAACAGCTTTGCCCAGCATCGTGTTCACCGAGTCTTGGATCGGTTTACCTTGGTCGAGAAGCACAGTCAGGTCTGCGTTTTTGAACTGCTTCTGCAATTCTTCCGCTTTGTCTTTGACTGCATTCACGACATCAACCGTGTTGGCATCGTTGGATTTTACAACGGAAATACCGATGGATTCCTTGCCGTCTGTCCGGGAAATGGATTCCGCTTGACCGATGACTTCGATCTTGGCAATTTCACTTAGTTTTACAGTTGGAATGCCCGGCGCATTGGCAGCACCAGAAGGACTACCTACACTGGCGTTACCGCCAGCAGCTTGGCCTGCGGTAGGGTCTGTTCCTTGTGCAGAGCCAGGAGCTGTACCTTGAGCTGCATCACCAGCCGCGGAGCCTTCACCTGTTGGTGCTCCAGAGCCTTGTGGAGCTGCGCTTGAGCCATTGCCTGCAGAAGCGCCGGCACCGCCGGGTACGACTGGAATGGCAAGGTTTTTCAGATCATCGATGTCGACGATGTTGCCATCTACGACAACGGCTTTCTGGGATTTATCCAGTTCGAACAGTCCCAGGGGCACACGAATGGATGAACCTTGAACAATGCCGTTTACCGTGTCTTCCGTTAGGCCCAGCTCGGCCATTTTGGCTTGATCAAACTTCAATTGAACTTCTTTTACATATTGACCTGACACCTGAACCTGAGCTACACCTTCAATGTCTTCGAGTGCAGGCTGAATATCCGATTCAACCAGTCGGGTCAATTGTTCCAGGTCACCACCGTCCTTGTCGGACAGGCTTAGAGATACAACCGGGAACGAGTTAATGCTGAACTTGGAAATGGTCGGCTTCTGTACGCTGTCAGGCAGTTGTACTTCATTCAGTGCCTCACGAACGGTTGCCGTTGCGTTGGTCAGATCTGTTCCATAATCGAATTCGAGTGTGATGGATGCTGCATTCTCCATGGACGTGGAGGTAACCGTCTTAACGCCATCAACATTCCGCAGTTTTACTTCCAGCGGCTTCGTGACATCTTCAACAATTCCCTCCGGTGCAGCCCCCGGATCAATGGCAGTGACATTCAGAAACGGTACGTTGATGTTCGGAATGGTCTCTTGCTTCATCGTCAATCCGCTGTACAAACCTGCGAATGAGATGATGATTGTCAGAATCCAGATCGCAAACTTGTTGTTCAGTGAAAAATTAATAATACCTTTCATACGATGGTTTCTTCTCCTCTCTGTTTCTCCTGTTTATGTGTGTGACGAGTCAGCAGGGATGAACCGGCTATACATGGCATCCAAAATATGCTGAAGCTCGGAATGCAAGGGTTGAATGGCAGTTACGTTCTCCAGATTGTGCATCATGCCCAGAATAATGGCACGCCGCGGCGTGAATTCCATCATCTCCTGCCTGAGAATGGCAATGGTTTCAAGTGCATCATTCTTCGGTTGCCCTGCGGGCAAATCGGAGGCGGCAATATCTTGCATTTGTTTGATGATATGGATTGGATGTCGCATCACCGTGGAATCTGGTTGGGCCTCGGTAATCCAGGCAGGCCATTCCTCCAACGGAATCAAAGGCTCAGGTCTTTGGTTAAGGAATCCATGTGCGGCATAATCCATCATTTGCAGCAAGTTTGTTGCCATTTTGGTAACGGTGAGAGAAGGCATCTCTGTAAACCAGATTTTGACGTAGGAGAGGAACAGTCCGTGTGTCAACAAAATAAGATCAATCGTATATGGTTCAATCTCCGGTCCATACTGCTCTTCCAGCTTATCCTTGAACCAATGTAAGGTACGGATCTCCAGATCTCTTTGCTGTGGATGGCACTGTTCCTTGCGTTGCTGTTCATCATCCATCATCATGCTTCGCAATTGTACCCGCAAAAATTCCTTGAATTCGGCTACATGAATGAGCAGAGTTTCAATCTGCTTGTGCAGGCGTTCTCGCGGGGAGAGGCTGGTTTCATGCTCAATCTGCGTCATCTCGTCCATCAGCGTGTACATGCAGTACTCCAGCGTACTGGCTTCCAGTTCCTCTTTGGATTTGAACATGATATAAAGGCTGCCTTTGGACATCCCGCATAGTTCAGCAATCTCTTGCATGGATGTTGCAGCACTGCCTTTGGATGAGAATAGCTTGAGTGCTGTAGTAATGATGAGTTTTTTCTTCTCATTCATCTCATGTATAGGGTTCATTAACGATACATTCACCTCATCAGGGAACTTGTGAGTTCTTGAATTGACTTTAAGGTCAAACCAAGTATAAACGATCTGGTTAAAGGAATTCAAATGGGAGTAAATTGGAAAATTAATATGGAGGAAAGAGGATGATCAAAGGGAAAAAGAACAACATGTAACAAGGTGTAACCTGTATGTACGATGGGGTGTTGCTATCAAGAACGTTTAAGTTAGGCTCCTCCAGTGAAGGCGTACAAGGCGAGTATAATAATGGCGACTAGCGCGATGAGATAGAAGATAGCCATGCCGATCAGCAGGGCATACCCAGTATAAGAGCCAAAGCGTGCCAATAATTTTTTCAACATTACACCCTCCTTTCTTACGTAGCAGTGTATAGGGAGGTTCCCTATTTCTATCATATCCGAAAAAAGACGACTTCCTGATCGAAGTCGTCTTTTTTATTTTACAGAATTTAATAGATATCCTAATGGAAGCTAAGAAGTACACGATAACGGAGATTACAGAACCAACTTGAAGAAACGGAGTGTTCGCCTTAAGCTTTCTGTAAGAAAGCTTCTTCGGAAGCATATGCTATCACCGGATTTATCACTCTTCAAAGGAAATCAAAGAAATCTGGGGATAACAGCGGTCGGAAAGTGGTATTGCAATCGGAGTTATAAAGTGTAATTCAGTTGTTCCGTTACGTGATCAGTTTCAAACCAACCGCTGCAACCAAAATCATCGCGATAAACAGGATACGCTTCGCTTCTTTCCGTTCACCGAACAGGAACATGCCTGTTAACGTGCTGCCTACCGTCCCGATTCCGGTCCACACCGCATACGCTGTGCCCATGGGAATGGACGTCATGGCGTAAGATAACAGCGAGAAGCTAAACACAAACGATACCAGCATCAGTACGATATAAGGCCAGCCTTTGCGAGTAGAAGCACCATTAATACCGATTACTCCGAAAATTTCACATATGCCTGCACCTACAATTGCCATCCAAGCCATTATACTGCACCTCCTTTGGCTTCTTGCTGATCCGTAACCAGTTTCAGTCCGATTACGCCGCAGAGCAACAATCCAATGAGCAATACTTTGGCCAAGCGGAACGGTTCGCCGAATAAGACCATTTCCGTAAGGACGGTACCTGCCGTACCAATTCCCGTAAAGACGGCATACACCGTACCGACAGGCAGTCTTTTGGAAGCAGCAATAATCAGTCCAAAGCTGATCACGATGGCAATCCCCGTCAAAGTCCACTCCCAGGCATTCGAGGCATGTTTCAGCCCGCTTACCCAGACAATCTCAATAATGCCACCGACAAATACATATAACCAGTTGCGGTTCATGATGTTGAATCTCCTTCCGGCACAACACTTCGTGCCTCTTCGTTCAGATGATGAATGCCATGCCAGAAGACAGGCCAGGATGCTTCCAACCGTCTCTTGTACCGACGGGAACTTCCATAGATGATCTCAACGGTAATCCCGTCGAGAAACGTCATGAATGCAATGGCGGCCTGCTCCGCGGGAATGGGTGAAATATCCCCATGACGTATTGCCCGTTGAAGCAAACGAGTTAGCGCACGTTCCATACCATCGATAAACGGATACACCAGATCCATCACTTCGCTATACAGGGAAAGTGGTGGGTAGAAACAATTGCGCAGCATCAAGCGAGCAGAGGCGTGTGCATTGTATTCTTGTTCGAACCAGATCAGCAAACCCTTCAGCCTCTGCTCCAATGGCAGATCCTCATGATCACGGAAATATTCGAGTGTGTGCCGTGTTACTTCGTGAAAAGCAAACGCCAGGGTGTGCAAAAACAAGTCATCCTTGCAGCTGAAATGTGCATATATGGACGGTTTTTTAATCCCGACTTCATCAGCTATAGCTCGTAGTGAAGCCCCCTCATAGCCATCTCTGGCAAAATGGAACAGGGCTGCATCCCGAATGGATTGTGCAGTCATTAGATCACCTTCCTAACGGTCGTTAGGTAATTATGTTTTCACACTTCACATCACCTGTCAAGATGAAAATATCCGCCTGCACACGAGAGTACAGGCGGATACAGGTATGAATATGGTGCTTGTCTAAAAGGTCGTAAGACCCAAAATCAGCTGTAACTTATAAAGGATACCTTTCAAGAACGTGGTCTTCTCCTGAAACTCATCCAGGTCCAACGTGAACTCGGCATCATCATTATTCCAAATACGCTCAAAATAATTCGCGATATCGCGCGTGAACTTATTGTCTGGAGGTGCAGCAACCCATAGATCATTCTCCAGATTGTAGTCATTCATGTTTCGGGGTGTGAAGTTGGTTGAACCGCCGAGCACGATATGATCTCCGCTTGCCTTGGCAATATAAATCATCTTGGTGTGGTACTGCTCCTTGGTGGTGTTATACCAGCGGATCTGTATTTTACCGTTGGATTTATCATGCAATTCGGCGGCGACAGGGCGATTCGGAATGCCGATTTTTTCCTGACCAAAGGCATTCTCATTAGGATCAAGTACAAGCCGGATGTCGGTTCCTCGTTTTTCGGCTTCCAACAGGGCTTCCAATACTTTTGGAGAGGCCACATAGAACATGCCCATCCATATGGTATCACCTTTGCCAGCCTGATTGATTTCATAGAGAACAGCGTCATTCACTTTGCCTTCAGTTAAATAGCGTATTCGCAAATCTCCCGTGTTTGAATCCTTCGAAGGAGCTGTGTAGGCAGGAACCTGGCCTCCGCCCGAGATATCAAGTACAGCTTGCTCTGATTGCAGAATATCCCCTATGACTGGACCTGTTACTTCAAATGCAATGTTCGAGTGGTAAGCACTCGCATCATGGATATTGCCGGAAGAGACAATCGCCGTCTTTTCACTAACAACAACTTTGCGGTGATTCGCCTTCACATTGAGCAGCTTGAGATAGGAACGCACAGTGACATCCGGACCATCTGTGGCCATCAGGTTCTTGATCCAGCCATCCCCGGATTGGCCAAACCACTGGAAGAAGGTTCGCCAGACCGCAGAGTATACCGGAGTTGAATCACGCAAAGGGTCCACATCCGTAATGACTACATGAATGCCTGCTTGTTTCATTTGTTCCAGCAACGGATTCGGTGCTGAGTTATAGTTGGTATTTACTTCATCTGTAATAAACCAAATGTCCATATCAGGATGCTGATTTTTTTTGGCGACCAGAGCTTCGGTAAATTCAGTACTTACGGGAGGAAAGTTCTGTCCCTTGTGTTGATAATTATTGAACAGGAACATATCGACCAGGACAAACTGCTCTGCTTCCTCCACAATCTGCATCATGCGCTGGAAGATCTGCTGTTCATGCTGCATCTGTCCGTCGGAGGAAGGATAGGTCAGGTCATGCAGGAATTCGACTTGATCCACACGATACTCCGGACTTTCGTAGGAAATGCCCGGTGGCAATGGTTTATAGGTCTGATAGAGCATGACGGCGATGAGCCATAGGACCAATAGGGCGATCCCTGTTCGTATGTATGGAAATTTGCCGCGTGAAGACTTGCGGTCTGATGTATGGCGGCGCAATGAGACCAACGGTGGACTCCCCTTTCTGTACGTGCTGAGTTCTATTACCACACGGATGATAACGTTGACGCAGGATAACCCTGTAGAATAACGAATGTAGGCGTATAGTACATATAGCAAATTGGCAGGATGCAATCGACAGGTGTCTGAGCGTTGTGTATAATGAGTGTATTATTTTTGTAGAATGTTAGGGTTTTCATATGCCTGACAAGGACGGGGAACCAAGGATATAACCTGTGAAATCTGGACAATTAGGAAAGAAAGTGGGTAATAAGGTGTATTCCATCAAACAAGTCGCAGCCATGCTCGATATCAGGGCGGTAACAATCCGGGCTTGGGAGAATCGGTATAATGCGGTCACCCCTGAGCGGACGGAATCGGGTTATCGAATGTATACCGAAGAGAATGTTGAGGATCTGCGCTGGTTGAAAGAACAGGTAGAGCTGCATCAGACTAATATCTCGGAAGCGGTACGGATGTTGAAAGTAAACAAATTAAACCCACCCGAGGCAGCTGCGCCTATTCCGATCATGGCTCCGGTGCCTTCAATGGAAGAAGCATACGAACGGATGGCAGATCAGATCTATGACTCGCTCTACAACTTTCAGGGTGAACGTGCCAATGGTTTGATTGATTTTGGTTTCACCATGTACGGGTACGATTCGATGTTCTATCATGTGCTGGTTCCCATACTGGTTCGGGTTGGAGATGCATGGGAGCAAGGCAGGGCTTCGGTCGCTCAGGAACACTTCATGACTCAGCTGATTTCACAGCGGTTTTATCAGTTTTTCCATCTGTTCCCGATCTATCCGCATCTGCCAAAAGTTCTGGCGTTGTGTCCGGAAGGGGAGCACCATCAGGTCGGGTTGCTGCTGTTCTCTCTCTTTATGCGTAAAAATGGAGCAGAAGTACTGTATCTCGGTGCGAACACGCCTGAAGAAGGCATTTTCCCGATTATCCGGGACCAAAAGATCAAGTTGGTCTGCCTTTCGATCACAAGTCCGGGGCTGCTTGAACGGTGCGATCAGCTTATCGAGAGAATTAAAAATGAGTTCCCGCATATTCGCTTCGTACTTGGTGGGAAGGGTTATGAGCGTGCAGAACATGCTCGTTACCCGCAATGGATCATGCCAGAGGATTCAGCAGATTGGCAGTCATGGATAGAACGTGAGTATCTCGCAGAGCAACCGCCTGGTGCGAGGTTTGGACAGGCGAATAATTAAGTATGATCTTAAATGACAATGAATAAGCTAGTGTATACAGGACATCCTTTGACGAAAATGATCAAGGGATGTTTTTTTCATTTTTGAATGGAGTATCCTCGTAATTTGACCGATGGGTCATTTTTTGGTTTACAAGGTCGTATAATATTTGTATTATATTTGTATAATGTTTTTGCTGGTTACCGCTTAAAGTGTACTTGGGCGGTTTAATAATAGGTTAGGGGCTAGAGAACTATAGGAATTCCCTACATAGAGAGGTGAGTGGCATGATACCGAATCAACAACGCAAACGTGCAGCTGTGATTGGAGCGGGTCCGGGTGGACTTGCAGCAGCGATGTTATTGTCCGGTCAGGGGTACGAAGTAGATGTATATGAGAAACAGCCAGTCATCGGGGGGCGTTCTGCCAGATTGGAACTGGGTGAATATCGATTCGACCGGGGCGCAACATTTTTGATGATGCCTCAGTTGATTGAAGAGATGTTCGACGTGGTAGGTCGCAAGTTATCCGATTATGTGCATATGAAAGAGTTAACCCCACTGTACGCACTGAACTTTGGTGACAAGGTGTTCACACCTTCTCGTAATCGGGAAGATACAGCTGCACAGATTAAGGAATTGTTTCCAGGCAATGAAGACAATTACCTTCGGTTCATGCAAGAAGAAGAAGTGAAGTTTGGCAAAGTCATGCCTTTGCTCCGCCGTCCTTTTGGCAAACTGACGGACTATCTACGCAAAGACGCGGTAACAGCTCTACCTAAGCTTGATGTCCACAACACGGTCTATGGAATCTTGTCCCGCTATTTTACAGACGAGCGTCTACGCTGGGCATTCACATTCCAATCCAAATACCTTGGCATGTCTGCCTGGGATTGTCCGGGTACCTTTACCATACTATCGTTCATCGAGCATCACTATGGATTGTTCCATCCCATTGGCGGTGTGAATCGGATCTTCCAGGCCATGGCTGATGTCGTGGAAGAATACGGAGGAAGGATACATACTTCCACCCCGGTGAAACAGGTCATCGTTCGCAAGGGTCGTGCCGAAGGTGTGTTGCTTGAGAACGGTGAACGCATTGAAGCGGACCATGTGGTCGTGAACGCCGACTTTGCACATGCGGTGAACCATTTGTTCGAACCGGGCGTACTTAAGAAATATACCCCGGAGAAAATGAAACGCAAAAAATACTCCTGCTCTACAGCGATGCTGTATCTGGGTGTGGATGGTGAAGTGGACCTGCCGCATCACTCGATCTATTTTCCAGAGGACTACCGGTTGAACGTTGATGAGATTACGAAGCACAAAATGTTGTCAGCCGATCCATCTCTATATATTCATAACCCTTCCAGACTCGATTCGACACTGGCACCGGAAGGAAAATCTGCTTTATATGTTCTGATGCCTACGCCTAACCTTACCGCAGACATCGATTGGGAAGCAGAACGTGAGAATGTGCAGGAGGCCATGATGAAGCGGATGGAAAGCATTCCTGAGCTGGCAGACATTCGCAGCAGGATTGAAGAATGTATGCTGTTCACTCCACTCGACTGGGAGACTGAACTGGATGTATACCGCGGAGCAACATTCAACATGGCGCATAATCTGGGTCAGATGATGTACCTGCGTCCCCATAACCAGTTTGAAGAGTTGAAAAGCGTATGGCTGGTTGGAGGAGGAACACATCCGGGCAGCGGTTTACCAACGATCTTTGAATCGGCTCGAATCAGCGTGAGGCTGATCCAGGAAGAGGACGCGCGCACGCGCTCCAAGCCATCCTCTTATGTGAAGACGGCAGAAGCCGGAGGGCATTCATGAAACGGGCCGCCATTGTAGGGGCAGGGATTGGCGGACTTACTTCGGCACTGTTGTTGAACCGTCAGGGATGGGATGTCACCGTGTATGAACGGGGTTCGCGCGTCGGTGGACGCATTGGTTATGAGCAGGAAGGAGAGTACCGGATCGATCAGGGGCCGACCATCGTGCTTCTGCCCGAAATGTTACTTGGCATCTTGGAAGAAGCCGGCGTAGATCGTTCGAAGATTGAACTGCTTCGCTGTGATCCCCTATATAGAGTGCATTATCACAGTGGTCGTGTCATGACCAAGATGACGTCACGTGAGGAGCAGACGGCGGAGATTGAGCGTTTGTTCCCGGGAGAGAGTCGAGGGTTCACGCGGTTCATGAAAGACATGGACACGTTGTTTCCGGCAGGCCGGGCAGCGTTTCTGGAACGGGCTTTTCCGCGCAAAAGGGATTTCTTCACACCATCTCTCATGTCACTTATGGGCAGATTGCGTGCACACAAAAGTGTCCGGAAAGCGGTGGGCGATTATTTTCAGCATGAGGAATTGCTAGATGCTTACTCGCTACAAAGTCTATATATCGGTGGATCGCCGTTCGGGACGCCAGGCATCTACTCCCTGCTTCCCTATGCAGAACATGAATATGGGATCTGGATGGTGAAGGGCGGGTATGCAGCATTACCGGCTATTCTGGAACAGGAACTGATCTCACGTGGTGGACGTGTTGTACTGAATGCGGAAGTTACAGGGCTCACGATTAAAAATGGTGTATGTGAAGGTATAGAAACGGCAGCAGGCGCAGAAAATGTGGATGCAGTTATCTACAATGGCGATTTCCCCCATCTTTCGGGTTTGCTTGGTCAATCATCAGAGGTAGCGCGTAAAAGAAAGCCATATCGTCCCTCTTCCGGATGTGTATTGCTCTATGTGGGCGTGGACAAAACCTGGGAAGATGCAACGACACACCAGTTCTTCCTGCCACCAAGTCTTGAAGGCAGTTTACAGGAAGTGTTCAATCAGCGACGCATTCCGGCAAAGTCCTCATTTTACGTATTTAATCCGGTCGCATTGGATGAGACGGCAGCGCCTTCAGGACAGAGTGTATTGTATTTCCTCATTCCCGTACCCGATGCCGAAGGTGTCGACTGGGAGCAGGAGAGCGAGCCGTTGGCAGAACGTGTACTGGAAGAAGCGGAGCAACGTGGATTCCCGGGACTTCGTGCAGCGATCAAGTGGAAAAAGGTGCGCACACCCGCTGACGCAGAGCGAGACGGGCTCTATGGGGGCGGAAGCTTCGGTATTGCGCCAGTGTTATTCCAGTCCGGTGTATACCGACCGCAACCCAAACCATTCCCGAATATCAAGGGATTATATGCCGCAGGGGCATCTGTACATCCTGGAGGCGGAGTGCCGATTGTGATGCAGAGTGCACGTATGGCCGTCAATCAACTCACGAAGGAGATGGGAACATGAATGAAGCGATTTTGAGCAGGTGTGAAGAGTTGATGCAAAAGGGTTCTTCCTCTTTTTATCAGGCATTTAGAGGGCTGCCAAGTCCGCGTCGGGAAGCGGTATATGTCATTTATGCCTTCTGCCGCATGATCGATGACAGTGTGGATGAACCGGAACAATCGGCCTATACGATTCATGAGATCCATGATTTATTTGATCGACTGGACGAAGCGGAAGGACACTTTATCTGGCCAGCACTGAGATGGTTGTTTAGCAGTTTCCCTCATCTGGATAAGGGGCCATTCTTCCGCCAGATGGAAGGGCAACTCACCGATCTTAAAGTAACGCATTATGCAACGATGCAGGAACTGGAGCATTATTGTTATCTGGTGGCTGGAACCGTAGGCGAGATGTTGTTGCCTGTATTGCGGGATGATAATGGCGCGGAAGTAGCCGTAAACGGGATTGCTTTGGGTAAAGGAATGCAGATTGTTAACATTATTCGTGATGTGGGTGAAGATCGGGCCAGAGTGCGCCGGTATGTTCCACTGGAGATCATGGAGAAGCATGGTTACTCGGAGCAGGACTTCGAAGACGGGATCGTGGACGAACGCTTTATTGCCATTATTCATGAGTTAAAAGCGGCAGCATTGAACTGGTTCCGTATTGGCATGGATCGATTGGATACTTATCCGACGGAAAGTGCGTTTTCGATTGAGCTGGCAGCAGCCTTTTACTCCACCATTCTACATGCGGTTGAGCGTAACGACTATGACGTATATACCAAACGGGCATATGTTAGTGATGAATTGAAACTGGAGATGCTGGGTGCGATTGTGAAACGTTACCCGATGCTGGCCTATCAAGCCTCCCGAACGGCGGTATCCTAATGATCCAGTGGCTTTACTGGGCTTGGTATGTCATTGGAGCAACCTTGATGCTGACGATCGGCGTACCGGACGTGTTGTCCTTTTCCAATGGTTTATTCTTAATCTTCTATGCGTTGTATGTGCTGGATCTGATCTACCAGGGGCGCAATCGGACAGGTCTGTCCGACCAGTCAGTCATCTGGTTGAAACCCGGGCTGTGGATCGCTTCCGTGATCATCTGGTTGGGTGGTATGGGCGTGGAGTGGGTAGGGGTGCATACGCATTGGCCCTTTGGTGAGTATGCTTACTCTGACTTTTTCGGGATTCATCTGTTCAGTGTGCCTGTTACGCTGGGTTTCGCCTGGATCGCAGTGGTGGGTAACTCGGCGCTGTTAAGTGGCGGGGGTTCAACCTGGACTGGAAAACTGCTTCGAGCAGTGAAGACCGGGTTCTGGGCGGTGGTTCTTGATCTGGTACTCGATCCTGTCGCGCATGCAAGAGGATTCTGGGAGTGGCAGGCTCCAGGTGGATTCTACGGGGTCCCGTGGACCAATTACATAAGCTGGTTTGTCATGGGCGCATTCCTGTCCCTGTTCCTTCCGGCCATGCCTGGTGACCGTAGCTCATTGCTGCGTGCAAAATGGCTGTATCAGCTCTTTATTCTTCTATTCGGCCTACTCGCCCTGAAGGAAGGAATTACAGGCAGCTTTATCATCGCCATTGCAGGAGTGCTTCTTGCCGAAGGGAGCTGGCTGTATGATTCGCGCCGTAAAATCAAAACCGTTTAATCGGATTTTTGCCTTATATAATCATTATTATCTGCTGCGTCGGCGCTTCCGTTCATTTACGCTATCGGGGTCACTGGACCCGCAGGTGGATACAAGGGACAACTCCCCGATTGATCCGACTCGACCGGTGATCTATTTCATGAACCACAGCTCCTGGTGGGATGGTCTGCTGCTCTATCATGCGGCCAGGCAGACATCACGGGGAGATCATTATGTGATGATGGAGGAACAGCAACTTCAGCAATATGCCTTTTTTCGTAAACTGGGTGCATATTCAATCAATAAAGAGAGTGCGTCCGGTATTCGGACCTCTCTACAGTACACCAGTGAACTATTGGATTCGGGCAAAAGGGTCTGGATTTTCCCCCAAGGAGAAATTCTGCATCAGGAGGCCAGACCGATTCAGTTTCGTCCAGGCATCGGATTGCTGCTTCGTCGCTCTCCGAATGCCATCGCAGTACCGGTAACCTTGTGCCACGGGATGGTCCAGCACGATTTACCGGAGATATCGATGCAGGCGGGCCCTCCTGTGATGGAAGACTGGAAGACGCTCAAGAGTGAAGAGATTGCCTCCAGACTCGGTCTTGTGTTGGAACAGCAGTTAGACGATCACAGATCAGCGCTTGTACGAATGGGACAGGGGAGCTTGCCAGATGCGCTTCCGCTGATTCGTCATGTACGTTCGACCAGTGAAAAATACGACGCTGCGCGAAAGCGGGTGAACCGTTAGAATGAGTGCATCTGAAACCTTCTGGATTGTGCTGACAAGCATAATGGGAATACAATTGTTGTTCGCTCTATGGAACGTCTCCTGTCTGCCCAAAGTACGTTCATTCCGGTCAGACAAGATACAACCACCGGACCTGCTGGTCTCGGTGCTGATTCCTGCCAGAAATGAAAAACTACATATCGAAGGATGTCTGCAAAGTGTGCTCGCGAGTGATACGTCGGGATTCCGGATGGAAGTGCTGGTGCTGGATGATCGCTCCGAAGATGAGACAGCGGCCATGGTTCAGGCGATTGCCGATCGTGATGACCGTGTGCGTCTGCTGCATGGTGTCGATCTACCCGAGGGCTGGATGGGCAAATCCCATGCGTGTCACAGACTGGTTCAGGAGGCCGAGGGAGAATGGTACATGTTCGTGGATGCGGATGTGCGTCTGGAGCCAAGTGCGATTCGACAGACCGTTGCTGCCGGTTGTGAGCAAGGGGGCGGGCTGGTAACCGGTTTTCCTTATCAGGTAACCAAGACGTGGATGGAGAAGCTTGTCGTACCGATGATGGTCTTTACCATCATCAGTCATCTGCCCATTTTCATGATACGCAGATCATCCAGTCCGATGTTTGTAGCCGCTACGGGGGCTTTTTTGCTGATTCATCGCTCCAGTTACGAAGCATCCGGTGGTCATGCTGCCATTCAGGCGCATCTGGTGGATGACATGAGTCTTGCCAAAGCAGTCAAGCGTGCAGGTCATCCGGTGATGCTGACCGACGTGCATGACGTAACGAATACCCGCATGTATCAGAACGGTGCAGAAGTATGGAATGGATACAAGAAAAACATGTACGAAGGTATGGGCCGTAAAGACGTGCTGCTGCTTGGCACGATGTTGATGTATACGCTGATGTATATTGTGCCTCCGCTAGGATTGATTTTTGGACTCATGACAGGTAGTTCGATGTCCATTCTGTATGGATTGTTAGGAACATTACTGGGGATGGCTGTGAAAAGAGTAGCGGATCGTGCTGGCGGACAACCTTGGTGGCTTGCACTTTTGCAACCAGTTAGCATGGCATGTGTCATTGCCATTGGATTTGCTTCCTGGCAGGCGGGTCGCTCCGGCAAGGGGTATGTATGGAAAGGTAGGCGGTACAGTTGAGAGGTAACGTCATTATTGTAGGTGCGGGATTCGGAGGTCTGTCGTGTGCGATCCGCCTTGCTTCACAAGGTGTGCAGGTGACCATTCTAGAACGGCAGGATCATGTAGGTGGCAAGCTGCAGCAGATTGAGCGAGACGGATATCATTTTGACCGGGGACCGAGCACGATCACGATGCCATCCACCTTTCGTTCCGTCTTCGATCATGCAGGTGTAACAATGGAAGATTACGTACAGCTATATGAGATGGAGCCGCGTACGCGTAATATATTTGCAGATGGTACAGTGGTCGATTTGTCAGGTAATCGCGGGTGGATGAAGGAGCAGATCGCGGCGTACAGTCCGGAGGATGCGGCTCGTTATGATGCGTTTATGGATGAGTCTGCCGCACTGTATGCGGAAGCCAATCGTCATTTTCTGGGTAAGTTGTTGCTGTCTCCTTCTGACAAATACAATCTTCAGATGCTGCGCAGTCTGCTCCGCGTGAGGCCAACGGTGAAGTTGGATAAATTGCTGCGTTCGTATTTCCGGCATCCGCATACACTCGCTATGTTCGGGCGGTACGCAACCTATGTGGGATCATCGCCGTATCAGTCTCCTTCGATCTTTGCCATGATGGGTCATGTGGAAGCAGAGGTGGGCATCTACGGGGTCAAAGGAGGAACCTATCAACTGATCGAGGGCATGACTCGGCTGGCACAGGAAAAAGGTGTACAGATCATTACGGGCATAGAGGTGCGGCAGATTGTTGTTCGGAATGGCGCAGTGGCAGGCGTGGATACGAATCAAGGCTTCCGTGAAGCCGATCAGGTGGTTGCCAATGGAGATGTGCTTAGCGTGAATCGACTACTGCTCGCACCGGAACACCGAAAAGAGATGAGTGATGCCCGCATACGGAAGTATGAACCATCCATTTCAGGATTTGTAACGCTGGCAGGTGTGCGAAGACAATATGATGAACTGCTGCACCATACCGTCTTTTTCCCGGAGAGGTATGAACCGGAGTTCGACCATATATTCCGTGACCGTAAAATGCCCGAAGATCCTACGATCTATATCTGTTACTCAGGTTATTCGGAAGCAGGCATGGCTCCGGCGGGAGCCAGCAATCTGTTCATTCTTGTCAATGCCCCATACTTGTCGGATTCGTGGAATTGGGAGCAGCAGACGGAACGTTACGGAGCGTTTGTACTGGAACAATTAGCAGCGCGGGGAATTACCGGGTTGAACCAATCCGATGTGTTGATTCGATACACGCCGCGAGATATCGAACGGGATACGTTGGCACATCAAGGCTCGATCTATGGCATTTCGTCCAACTCGGTGAAGCAGACCTTCATGCGACCAGGCAACCGAAGCAAAGATGTCCAAGGACTCTGGTACGTCGGCGGTACAACACATCCAGGCGGCGGAACCCCGATTGTGACCTTATCCGGGCAGCTTGTTGGTGAGCAGTTGGCATCGGAAATCTTGAGATAAGAAGGCATAAAAGATAGTGGTGCTCCGAGATTTAAGTGAGACATTTGGTTTCGGAGCATCCTTTCCATAGCTGGATTGGAACGTTATACTGGATAGAGTTATGCTGCAATGCTTATTTAGATGAATGTTTTTGTCTTTTGCATAAGACATCTATACATAGAAGCAAGGAACGGGCAGGTTATCCTGTCGATCCGCACGATTCTCACATAGGAGGTCTCATCATGAATGAACAAGAGCGAGCCGGCGAACGGCTGCTTCCCGAAGTGGCTACGGGAGAACGGAAGCTGGAACACGTGCGCCTCTGTCTTGAGGAGAATGTGGCAGGAGAAGGGGTAACCAGCGGTATGGAGCGGTATGCTTTTCGTCATCACCCACTGCCGGAGCTGGATTTTGAAGAGGTGCATCTGGAGACTTTGTTTATTGGCAAAAAAGTACGTACACCCTTGCTCATCAGTTCGATGACGGGTGGAAGCAAAACAACGGGCGCCATCAATGAGCGCCTCGCCCGAGTAGCGAACGCCAGAGGCTGGGCGCTCGGCGTAGGTTCAATCCGGGCTGCCGTGGAACAGCCGGAACTGGCAAGTACCTTCGATGTCCGTCGCTGGGCACCGGACATTCCGGTCATTGCCAACCTGGGCGCGGTGCAGCTGAACTATGGCTTCACCACGGCTGACTTCCAGCGTGCTGTAGACATTGCGGGTGCGGACATGCTCGTGCTTCATCTGAACACGTTGCAGGAAGTCTTCCAGCCGGAAGGTAATACCAACTTCAGCGGCTTATTTCAGCGAATTGAGAACTTGTGTCGTGAGTTAGACGTGCCTGTAGGGGTAAAAGAAGTAGGCTTTGGCATCGATGGTGTGACGGCTCAACGCCTATATGAAGCGGGTGTCGCGTTCATTGATGTAGCTGGAGCAGGGGGCACAAGCTGGGTGCAGGTAGAGAAGTACCGCAACAATAACCCGGTACGCCGGGCAGCAGCTGAAGCTTTTGCCGACTGGGGCATTCCAACAGCGGAGTGTATTCAGGAAGTACGAGCGCTGAATCCGGCGGGTGCTTTGATTGGCAGTGGTGGACTTTACACAGGCGTGGATGCAGCCAAAGCCCTCGCGCTCGGTGCGGACTT
Organism: Paenibacillus sp. FSL R5-0517; assembly: GCF_037974355.1. Lineage (NCBI taxonomy): Bacteria > Bacillati > Bacillota > Bacilli > Caryophanales > Paenibacillaceae > Paenibacillus > Paenibacillus sp. FSL R5-0517. Next base: position 6,252,246 of record NZ_CP150235.1, on the reverse strand, counting down.
GGCTGGTTTTGGCCGATCTCTACTCGAATCGGCAGTCGCTTCCGATGATGCGCTGAATGATCGGTTGGAACAGGTCGAATTCGAGCTGCGTACCGTGATGTTTGGCATTGGCGCAGGGCGGATTGAGGATTTGAAACAGACGGAGCGGCTGGTGGAACGGCGGTAAGCGCAGGGTTAAAATGAAAATGATATAAACTTCATTGGAGTTATTTAATTATATATTTTGAATCTACTCATATTGCTTCCTACTATAATCTGCAACAAAAATAGTGTAGAAGATACTTCATTAAGAAATATCCTCTACACTATTTATTTTATTAAAATTGTCTGGCACTTATATTCATATCCATTTTATGACCTGTTGAACTATAGATATAAACTTTGACGTTTGTTGTGCCTATAACACCTATTCTTGTTGTTTTTTGAGTTCCTTTTTTGATTGAAATATCAATTGGAGAAAGATTGCCCACAGTGATCTTGACATAAATAGTATCCGTACTAGTGTTGTTAATCCAAAGATTAGAAGTCTCTCCATTGTCAGAATCCAATGTGAATGATTTTTCATATGCATTGTAACTACTGTAATTGAATGGTCTTATAAGTTGTATGTCCAATGGAGTAACAATCGGATCATTAGAGTTCTCCACAGTGATTGGAGGGTTAGTAAAAGCATCTTTGACTCTATCCTCTAATCCAACAGCACTAGCTTGATGTGAAGAAAGTAATAAAGAGAAGACTAAGCCTGCGCCTAAAATTATGTTTAAGGACAATGTAATTTCCTCCTCTATGCTTTTAGTATGTAATGAGGATGTACCAATTACTTATATAATTGTGTTGCCGAAAGATTACATACATTCCTCTTTCACAGTGACATTCTCATTGGTTACAGTAACGTATGAATTGCCGGACAAGTATTCTGTATAACCGCAAACCATTTTGTTATAGGTTTTACCGCGGCTGTCTGTAAACTCTAAAGAGACAGTACCCTCTCCGGAAAGTTTCAGCTGTGGGGCGAATTTCACTTTTGCTCCGCTGGGAATATCCTTTTTGAATACGTAGGTGGAGCCACTCTCGTTGGTATTATATGAGTCGCCTTGGGCTAAGTTAGTCTGAATATTGGTGAGGTTACAGTCAGACTAATTGTGGATTGTGATTCTCAAGTGGCGATAGGGATCGACTGCATTCAGCAAGCTCTTAAAGGCGACGATACCTATGACGAGTACGATGGCGGACAAGATAATGATTTTCTTTTTGGAGAATCGGCGATGTGTGTACAAGATAATGCACTCCTTTCCTATGAGGTATAAACGATGGGAGGAGATCAAAAGTTATAGATAAAATGGATACATATGAAATTGGAGTTCAAATCGTCAGAATTACTTCATGCGCCAAGCGGGAGAACAGGATACAATAAGATACTAGCAGTGCAATAAGGACTGCACAGGGATCCTACATAATGAAGATCACTCAAAATAAGGAGGGCAATAAATGGAACTTTCTCCAATGAATCAGGAAGATTATGCGAGTTTTTGCATTCGATCGATTAAGGATTTTGCACAGGAAAAAGTAGAAGCAGGCACTTGGGCGGAGGAAGAGGCGCAGCAACTGGCCGAGGAATCTTATGAACGTTATCTGCCTGAAGGTTTAAATACACCTGGAGCATATCTCTACAATCTAGTGCATCCTGTGGACGGAAATGTGGGGTATATCTGGTTTAATATCACGGATAATCGTCGTGGTAAAGATGCATTTTTACTGGACATTGTGGTTGAAGAAGCACACCGCGGTAAAGGGTATGGAACAGAGACGATGGAGGCGCTTGAACAGACGGCCTTGGGTCTTGGCGTGGATCGCATCGGTTTGCATGTGTTTGGACATAATGTGCGAGCGAGTAGCCTTTATCGCAAGATGGGATATGAGGTAACGGATCTGACCATGTACAAGGAAATCAAAGGGTAAACCAATAGCGGATGGGACGCTGGTCGAATTGGCGAAGTTCCTTGATGCCTTGAGGTTTGTCATATATAATGTATAGGATTATCCATACCGAACAAGTAATCAATGAGGAGTTGTCATATACATGGCTTTGAAAGCAGGAATCGTGGGTTTGCCTAACGTTGGTAAATCTACATTGTTTAATGCAATTACACAAGCAGGTGCCGAATCGGCAAACTATCCGTTCTGTACGATTGACCCTAACGTGGGGATCGTTGAAGTACCCGATGAGCGTTTGGACAAACTGACAGAACTCGTTGTGCCTAAGAAAACAGTACCAACGGCGTTTGAGTTTGTAGATATCGCGGGTCTGGTTCGCGGTGCGAGCAAAGGCGAAGGTCTGGGTAACAAGTTCCTTGCCCATATTCGTGAAGTAGATGCAATTGTACACGTGGTACGTTGCTTTGTAGATGAGAACATTACACACGTCGATGGCAAAATTGACCCGGTAAGCGACATCCAGACCATCAATCTGGAGCTGATCCTGGCTGATATCGAGAGTGTTGAGAAGAAAATCGATCGCTCCAAGAAAAACATGAAGGGTGGCAACAAGACTGCCTCTCAAGAAGTAGAAGTGTTGGAGAGAGTGAAGGCTGTTCTGTACGATGACAAGCCGGCACGCAGCATGGAACTTACAGATGACGAGCTTCTGATCATCCGTGATCTGCACTTGCTCACTCTAAAGCCTGTTTTGTACGCAGCCAATGTAGCTGAGGATGAAATTGGCGACGTGGCGAACAATGCTTACGTGCAAAAAGTAAGAGAATTCGCAGCTGCTGAAAACGCAGAAGTGGTGCCAATCAGTGCGAAGGTTGAAGAAGAGATCTCCGAGCTGGAAGGCGAAGATAAACAAATGTTCCTGGAAGAACTCGGTATCGAGGATTCCGGTCTGAACCTGTTGATCAAAGCGGCTTACAAATTGCTCGGTCTGTACACATACTTCACAGCAGGTGTACAGGAAGTTCGTGCGTGGACGATCCGTAAAGGCACCAAAGCGCCAGGCGCAGCGGGTGTCATTCACACGGACTTCGAGCGCGGATTCATCCGTGCCGAGGTAGTTTCTTATGACGATCTGGTGGCAGCGGGTTCCATGAACGGTGCCAAAGAGCGTGGACAACTTCGTCTAGAAGGTAAAGAATACGTTGTAAATGACGGCGACGTTATGCACTTCCGTTTCAACGTTTAAGTTGTTACACATTTATATGTAGACTTAAAATTATGACCCTACGACCTTCTTCGTGAAGTTCGTGGGGTCTTTAACTTAGAGCTCTGAAGATGAGGATGCAACGGAGAATAGTCTTCCAAGAGAAACGGGTTCTTTGTTTTCATAATCAAAATCAACTGCTGAGATAGAGATGTGAATAGGCATATTATGGTATAATAGAGGAGACAAAGTAACCGGTGGATAATCGATACGGTGATGCTTACCCGAAAGGGGGTGACGCCGTGTCATTTCTTGCAGTAGTGCAGCATTTCCTAGAAATTAGCGACAAGCTAATTAGTATTGCAGTGGGGTTAATAGCCGTATGCAGTGCGTGGAAAGCAGCGCGGAACAAGAAAAACCACCGGGATTAGGTTGGTCGCCTTGCAATCCGGTGGTTTTTCATTCGTTTGATTGAAATTCGCCGTGGTCGCCCACCGGCCTTTGTTGGAGAAGTCACGATGTTAGCGCATCGTGGCTTTTGTTTATTTTACACTTGCTATACTTGTATTATACCACAGTAGGATCATTTCGGAACCACATCGAACAACAATTTCATTTTGTATCTTGCAGCACCAAAAAATAGTTCATCCGCTTGCGGAACAGTTACTATTCAGAACCATAAGAATATGCTATAATTAAGAGTCGTATACCACGTTAAAATTCGCACTGTAACCGATGAGTCGAAGCGAGTTTCATACAGGGTACACGATTTCTTGATATCACTTTAAAAGTAAAGGATTTGATGACGTTGTAGCGATGTTATACGTCGATCATACATGAATGTGAATACATGCTGCGGTCAGGGGATTCATTGAGAATCCTGTGCGTTGTGGAATATAGATTATAAATGTAATTAATGTTGAATTGAAATCATTATTGAAAATGTAATGTGCTTGGACAAAATAATGCGTGAGGTGACTATACATGTTGGATAAATTACAGGCGTTAGCCGACCGTTATGACAAGTTGAGCGAGCTTTTGTGTGACCCGGATGTGGCAAGTGACAACAAAAAGCTGCGGGAATACTCGAAAGAGCAATCCGATCTGCAACCGACTTATGAAGCGTACACGGAATACAAACAGGTAAGTCAGGATCTCGAAGCTGCAAAGGAAATGCAGGGTGAGAAACTGGATGATGAGATGCGTGAAATGGTCAAAATGGAAATTGAAGAACTGAGTACTCGCCAGAAGGAACTGGACGAATTAATTCGTGTACTCATGCTGCCAAAAGATCCGAATGACGACAAGAACGTTATTGTTGAGATTCGCGGGGCAGCTGGTGGAGATGAAGCAGCGTTGTTTGCAGCAGATCTGTATCGGATGTACACACGTTATGCAGATGCACAAGGCTGGCGTGTAGAGCTGATGGACGTTAACACGAATGATCTCGGTGGATTCAAAGAGGTTGTTTTCCTGATCAACGGACGTGGTGCTTACAGCAAAATGAAATACGAAAGCGGCGCACACCGTGTGCAGCGTATCCCTACAACTGAATCGGGCGGACGTATTCATACGTCAACTTCAACGGTTGCGGTTATGCCAGAAGCCGAAGATTTTGATATCGAAATTCATGATAAAGACATCCGTGTGGATACGTTCTGTTCCAGTGGTGCCGGTGGACAATCGGTTAATACCACGAAATCCGCAGTACGGGTAACACACGTTCCAACGGGAATTGTAGCGACATGTCAGGATGGAAAATCACAGAACTCCAACAAGGAAAAAGCGTTGCAGGTTCTGCGTACACGTATCTTCGATATGAAACGTATGGAAGAGGAAGCAAAGATCTCTGTTGAGCGGAAGAGCAAAGTGGGAACGGGTGACCGCAGTGAGCGGATTCGTACGTACAACTTCCCGCAAAGCCGTGTGACGGATCACCGGATCGGCCTGACCATGCACAAGCTGGATCAGGTGATGAACGGAGAGATTGAAGATATTCTGTCTGCACTGACCATTGCTCAGCAGACTGAAATGATGGATAGAGGAGAATAATCTGTGACCCGCGCGCAGTTTGTCATGACGCCGGAACAGAGCTGTCGGGAAGCCTTCGTGGAGGCTTCCTCTTTTTTGGAGAAGTGCGGCGTGTACGAGCCGCAAAACAATGCCCGGCTGCTGCTGGAACATGTACTCGGCGTCTATGGCGCCGCGTACTACATGATGCAGCCGGAGCCTTTTCCCAGCGAGCATCGCAGCCGCTGGGAGGACGCCGTCACGCGCAAGGCTGCGGGTGAGCCGGCGCAATACATTATCGGCAGCCAGGAATTCTATGGGCTGCCGTTCGAGGTCACGCCGGCCGTGCTGATTCCGCGGCCGGAGACCGAGCTGTTGGTCGAGGCTGTGCTGCGCGAAGCCGACCGCGTGTTTCCTGACGGCGCTCCGCTCGCCGTCGATATTGGCACGGGCAGTGGTGCCATCGCGGTGACGATGGCTTCACTGCGCCCGCGCTGGCAGGTCGGCGCCGGGGATCTCTCGGCGGCTGCCCTGCAAGTGGCCGCGCGGAACGCGGCCGCGAACGGGGTACAGATCGACTTCCGTGAAGGCGATCTGCTGGCCCCGTTCGCCGGGGCGCGGGTGGACATCCTGGTGTCCAACCCGCCATACATCCCGGCGGCAGATATCGCCGGGTTACAGCAAGAGGTGCGCGATCATGAGCCGCGCATGGCACTGGACGGTGGTCCGGACGGGCTTGCACCGTACCGGATCATGCTGGAGCAATTGGCGCTGCTGCCTGCACCGCCTCAGATCATTGGTTTTGAGCTGGGCCAGGGGCAGGCTCGCGACATCGCGGCTCTACTTGAAACGGCGGGACATTGGCCGGAAATTATCATTGTACCGGACCTTGCCGGAATCGAGCGGCATGTCCTGGGTGTTCGTACTTCGGAACAGGTGACGAAAATGTAAGGTTCCGCGGGTTTTCTTTTTGCCGTGAAATCCTCTACAATGAGATATACCGAAGATTTCTGAATGCTTGGGGGAACATAATTACATGCTGCACAAATTTAAAAAGATAGATTATTCTATCGTGTTTATACTGGTTATTCTGATGGTTATCAGTATTTTGTCGATTTACAGTACAACGTTTGGTCGTCCGAAGCTGGAGGGACTCCCGAAAAGTGCAGTGATTTTTTATATTTTTGGATTCATCGTCTTTTTTGGAATGTCGATGATCAATTATAAATTTATAATCAAAAATTATTTATATATCTATGGCGTGGGTATGCTGCTGCTCATTTTCGTAATGTTTTTTGGTAAAGAGTATTACGGTGCAAAAGGTTGGCTGTCCATCTTCGGGGTCAGTTTGCAACCTGCTGAGTTGTTCAAGTTATGTCTAATTGTGTTTTTATCAGCCTTTTTGGCCCGAAAGAAGAATCGTCCGCTCTATTTCGGACGTGATGTTATTCCGATCTCACTCTGTGTTCTGCCGCCGTTACTACTGGTATTGCTTCAAAATGACTTGGGAAATGCGTTAAGTTATGTTGTCATTCTTGTGGGCCTATTGTGGATCGGCAACATTAAATTTACGCATGCCCTCATTGGTTTTATTATTGCTGTGGCGACTTTTATCGGCGGTACACAGGCGTATATTCATTATCATGATGAGATTGTTAAATTTCTGAATGACATTGGACGTTCGCACTGGGCGGATCGTTTTGACCCCTGGCTTGTACCAGAACTGACCTCAAGGGATGTACTCTGGCAGACGTATAATGCGAAGCTTGCGATTGGTTCTGGCGGTATTACGGGCAAAGGATATCTGGAGGGCACAACGATTCAGTCGAATCGGGTGCCGCTGGCCTATGCAGACTCGATCTTTGTACAGATCGGGGAGGAGTTTGGCTTCATCGGTGCCTCGGTATTGCTTCTCCTATACTTTATCCTGATTCACAGGCTGGTGCTGATTGCACTGGAGTGTAAGGATCGCGCCGGACCTTATCTTATTGTAGGTATTATAGCGATGCTGCTCTACCAGATCTTTGTTAATATTGGTCCATTCATTGGTCTGATGCCACTGACAGGGATTACGCTGCCATTTATCAGTTCGGGCGGTACCTCCATTATGCTCAACATGATCAGTATGGGGATTGTGATGAGTATCAAGGTTCACACGGAAGAAAACGAGGATATTCTCGGCTCGGCGGAACAACCGAGTATTACCGATCTGGTGATGAAATTGCTGAGACGCAAGCCATCCCAGCAGGAACAATAACGTTCTCGGAATTGAAAAATCTGGGATAACAGCGATTGGAAGTTTATTCTGTTATCGTAGTGTCAGTGGAAATAATCCTTAGTTTAACTTATATAACTACAGAACCCTGGAACAGATCAGCCCTATTCACTTAGGGATGAATGTTTCCGGGTTTTTATTTTTTACAGTGGGGGACAGGCGACTGAGTTGTTTGATATTCATCCTGAAGCAATCTGATTTCCATTTTATCATCCAATTATATACAATGGAAATATTGAGTTTAATTGGAAATCATAGAATGCTAGATTCAGGGGGATGGACGGAGTCATGTTGAGAATGTTGAAAAAGATGGATGGTGTGATTCTCTTCATCATGCTGTTGCTCATGATTATTAGTGTATTTGCAATTTACAGCGGAACGCAAACAGATGCTCACCTGGCGAGTCACCATGTCAAAACGATTTATTTCTATGTGGCTGGATTCATTGCGGTGCTTGTCATCGGGCTTGTGAATTACAAGATATACGTGAAATATGCGTTTTATTTGTATGGGTTTGGAATTATACTGCTGATCCTCGCTAATGTCCTGGGCAGTTCGATCAATAATGCCAACGGTTGGCTGAAGCTTGGGGAATTTTCTTTTCAACCGGCAGAGCTGTTCAAGATGATTCTGATTCTGTTCCTTGCTCATTTAATTGTGAAGAGACAACGAGGCACGCTGCAATTTTGGAGAGATATTGTGCCGATTGGCTGCTGGGCGTTTATTCCATTTGCTCTGGTTATGGCTCAGAATGATCTAGGCAATGCATTGGGGTATGTGGTGATTCTGGCTGCGGTATTCTGGATCGGAAATATGAGACTGAAGCACGTATTAATTGTACTGACGATTGTGGGAGTGACCTTCTTTGGTTTTGTTAAAGCCTATACGTTCTACCATGATGAAGTATTCACCTTTCTTGAAAAGATAAAAAGGGAGCATTGGGCGGAGCGAATTGATCCCTGGCTTGTGCCGGAAAAGGCTACCTCCAAAGCGTCCTGGCATACGAAAAATGCAGGATTAGCCATTGGTTCAGGGGGCATCATCGGCAAAGGTTATTTGCAAGGAACATCCGTTCAGAGCGGTCGAGTCCCTTACACGTATTCGGATTCCATTTTTGTCGTGATCGCAGAGGAGTTTGGCTTTGTCGGTGCATCCGTACTGATTCTGTTGTACTTTATTCTGATTCAACGTATGGTGTGGATTGCTCTGAGTTGCAGAGATCGCGCGGGACCCGTCATCATTGTAGGTATTATCGGAATGTTGTTGTATCAGGTGTTTGAGAATGTGGGGGCGTTCCTCGGCCTGATGCCGCTCACAGGGATTACGTTGCCATTCATCAGTTACGGGGGCACCTCCCTGCTCATTAACATGGCTTGTATTGGGGTGGTCATGAGCATTAAGTTATATGGACAGGAAGAGGAGGATGAACTTCTCATGGGGGAGCAGCAACCGCGGTTGTCGGAACGTTTATGGAATATGCTCAAGAAAGAGAAAAGTGCTGTGTAACTGCTGAAATAGTTTAATGAAAAGCACAGTGGTGGAGCGACTAACGTGATTGTTCATGATTCATAAGGATAACGAGGTTGATTTGCCCTGTAACCAGGTGCGGATCAGCCTTTTTAACATGACTGGTGAGTGTATGTATATCATAGAATCGATTTAGTAGATTTATTGTATATGCTAGGTTTACTTCCGTCTCTCCCGGGCATACTGATAGACATGAGAGAGTTGCAGGTCGCGTGATCAGAGAGCTGAGGGGGAGAACGGAATGAACAGACGAATTGTTAAGCAAATTGGACTTATTATTGTATGTCTTATGATGATGATCATGATGTGGGAAGGTCAGAAAACGGATGCAGCTGTGGCGGCCACAGCGATTCCTGAACAATCGATTCGTTTGCGTATTCTAGCAAACTCGGATGCACCGGGAGATCAATTGGTAAAACGTGAGATTCGGGATGCTGTCGTTGCTCAGATGGGTGAGTGGGTAGCCGAACTGGAGAATCCGCAAAGTCTGGATGAAGCACGCCATGTCATTCGTGAGCATTTGTCCGAGATTGAAAATAGAGTAGGAGAAGAGTTGGCCAGCCGCGGTTTGAAGTATGAGTATCAGGTGGAATTGGGTTCGGTTCCGTTCCCAACCAAGCTATATGGAGGCACCGTGTATCCTGCTGGAGATTATGAAGCGGTTCGGATTACATTAGGCGAAGGCAAAGGTCAGAACTGGTGGTGTGTGTTGTTCCCGCCGCTGTGTTTCATTGATGCAGGGACCGGGGATGCACTGGCGAAACCTTCAAACGTATCGGCCGCAGCGGCTGAACCTGGAGATGCAGAGGCGTCTGTGCAGGGAGAGACACCGGAGGCGAGATTCTTTCTGTGGGATATGGCTGTGAAACTATGGAGTTGGGTAACTGGATTGTTCGCATAACAACGAAATTATACTATAAAAGAGGGTGGCTTCAATTCAGGGAGCTGCCCTTTTGATATGAATTGGCGTTGAAGCTACAGTGAGACTCATGCGTGGAGCGAAGTATGAAGGGCATCCGAGGTGGGACAGGTATGTTATAATTACTTATATTGAACATGGAGTATGAAGCGAAGTGAACAAGGATGTGTATGGAGTTTAAAGTGTATTTCTCACGTGCACAAGTAACCTATTATGATGTTTAGGAATGATGGATATATGAATAGAGAGAATGAGCAAGTGCAATCCACCTCAGAAATGGGAAATGACATGGAGGTTCATGACAAGGGAACTCCAGCAGAGATGGTCACAGTCAATTGGGATGTGCGCGTTTTATTAAGCAATGAGAATGATCATGGATTGGGTAATATTGAATTAGCGGATGTGAAAAAGGGGAGCGCCCATCAAAGGGCGCTCGCCGACTTGCAGGCTGCCGCAGCCTGTCTTCGTCAAGGTCAGACGGTGGCCTTTCCGACCGAAACGGTCTACGGCCTGGGTGCGGATGCTCGTAGCACGGCAGCCGTGGAGGCTGTATTTGTCGCCAAAGGCCGACCTTCCGACAATCCACTGATTGTGCATATCGCGCACCGGGACCAGTTGGACACTCTGGTCACGGAAGTGAACGAGACAGCGGAAGCGCTGATGGCGGCCTTCTGGCCGGGACCGCTGACGCTGGTGCTGCCGGTTAGGCCGGGGGCGGTGTCCCCGCGTGTCACCGCCGGTCTGGATACGGTGGCCGTGCGCATGCCGGACCACCCGGTGGCCTTGCAGTTGATCGCGGCGGCGGCATGCCCTGTGGCTGCGCCAAGCGCCAACCGCTCCGGGCGGCCAAGCCCAACACTCGCGTCTCATGTGCGCGAGGATCTGGATGGCCGCATCGGCGGCATCGTGGACGGCGGCCCCACCGGGGTGGGCGTCGAGTCCACGGTGGTGCAGGTCGGTGACGACGGTACCGTCACCATCCTGCGCCCTGGCGGCATTACGGCGGAACAGTTGTCCGCCGTTGCCGCCCGTGTCGCCACGGACCCCGCGCTACTCGCGGAGGGGGCCGTTGGTGTGGGAAGCCCGGCGCCGCGCTCGCCGGGCATGAAGTACACGCACTACGCACCCGCAGGGGCGCTGTGCGTGGTGGAGGGGCCGCCCGCAGCGGTGGCGGCCTGGACCAGCGCCGCCCTCGCAGAGGCGGCGCAGCGCGGAGAGCGCACCGCCGTGCTGGCGTTCGCCGAGCACGCGGAGCAGTACCGCGCTGATGCCGTGTTCTCGCTGGGCGACGCCAGCGAGCTGGAGGAAGCAGCGCGCAGGCTATACGCCGCGCTGCGCAGCTGCGATGAGCAAGGCGCCACATATATTGTGGCTGAAGCCTGCTCACGCGAAGGGCTGGGAGCAGCCGTCATGAATCGGCTGCTCAAGGCGGCGGGTAACCAACTCATTCAAGTTGGCGACCCACAGCCCTCCTAAGCTCTCCTGATCATACAGTCAGGAGAGCTACGCACTCTTTTCCAAAACAAATCAATTAAAACATCGCATCCACCTGCCTACAATCTAGCCTTATGCATCATGGAGATGGAGTAGATCCGTCGTCGTTTACCTTTCATCGGTCATGTTTAGGTCCTTGTCCGCATATCGTGTACAAGAACCTTTACGTGACTTGGGGGTATGGGGATGTGGGATGTGTCTGCCCATGTAGGGCAGTTGGTAACCATTTTGATCATGGCAGTTGCGCTTGGCCTCGATGCGTTTTCACTCGGGATCGGAATTGGCATGAAGGGCATTCGGCTGAGGGATGTATTGCGAATCAGTACAGTTACGGCGCTATTTCATATCATCATGCCGCTCATCGGTATGTATATGGGCAAATACGTCAGCTCGCTGCTCGGTGACATTACGACGTATGCAGCAGGTGGATTACTTGTTCTGCTGGGTGGTCATATGATTCTGAATGCATTCCGTGAAGGCGATACCAAGCTGGTGGACCACCGTTCCCTGCTCGGCGTTATACTGTTCTCCCTCAGCGTAAGTGTGGATTCGTTCTCCGTTGGCGTTTCCTTAGGGATGTTTAGCAGTGATCTGATCTTAACCGTACTGGCTTTTGGCTTTTGTGGCGGGGTGATGTCGGTGATGGGGCTGCTATTAGGCCGTCGGGTGAGTCAGAATCTTGGGGATTATGGTGAGGCCATTGGTGGCGCAATCTTGCTTGCGTTTGGACTTTTGTTTATATTTTAGAATAAAACTTGAGATATCCTATCATTCGCATCATATGTAAAATGGGGAGGCTAACACAATGAAACATATTTTATTCGTATGTACAGGCAATACGTGCCGCAGCCCCATGGCAGAGGGGCTTTTGCGAAAGTTGGCATCGGAGCGCGGCATTCAGGTAGAGGTTCGTTCCGCAGGTGTGGCAGCTACGTCGGGTATGCCGATTTCCCGTCATGCGGAAGCGGTTCTGAGAGATCATAACGTTGAAGGTCCACCTCATTCCACACAACTTAGCGCCAACCTGGTAGGTTGGGCGGATCTGGTTCTTACATTAACACGGAGTCATAAGCAGCATGTCATGCAGGTATTTCCCGACTCTGTCCACAAAACCTATACATTGAAAGAGTATGTGGAGGACGACGAGCAGGTATTAAGAGATGTTCAGGAATTGGACAGCCTGTTTGCAACGCTGGAGATGAAACGTGCCCTTGGGCAAGAGATCCTGGCATCGGAACGTGAGCGAGCCATTGAGATCAGACAACGCATTCCTAGTTTCGACATCTCCGATCCATTTGGTGGGAGTCGTGATGATTATAATATCGCTGCGGCCGAGATTCGGACGGCATTGGACCGGCTTTTGGATAAGTTGGGATAATTCTGATCCTGCGGGGCAGGTTAGAGAAACAGGACACGTGATGTAAATTAACCGTTGATTTTAAACGCGGGTTGTTTTATGATGAAGGGGAAAACAGGGATCCGGTGTAACTGGCGACGAAGTGGGCATAACCACGATGGAGCACCGGAACAAACGGCCGGTCGCCTGGGCAAAAGAGCAATTCTGCGTTACCCGCAGACTGCTCTTTTTTTCGTCTTTCATCTGATTATTCGCTATAATAGATCCTGAGATGCCGTGCAAGAATACGAAGGACAGCCAAGAGACAGCGGGCATGATTTTATCAGGAGGCGATGATAGGATGACTATAGAGTTAGATTCAGAACAACCCGGATTGCAGGAACAGACCGCATCCATTCTGCATGAACTGGCGCTTGCCGGACAGCTTGGGCCTGGACAGATCGTTGTGATCGGTACAAGCACAAGTGAAGTTGCAGGGGCACGGATTGGTACGAGTGGTGCTATTGAAGTGGCGCAACAGCTTCTTGCGGGTATACGCGAAGTGCAGGAGGAATTCGGTTTTGATACCGTATTCCAGTGTTGTGAGCATCTGAACCGTGCGCTGGTCATGGAACGTTCTGTGCTTACTCGTCTTGGATTGACTGAGGTTGGTGCAGTACCCGTGCCCAAGGCCGGAGGTTCAATGGCATCCGCAGCATATCGTTCGCTGACCGATCCATGCCTGGCTGAACATGTGCAGGCCCATGCGGGACTGGACATTGGGGAGACGATGATTGGCATGCATCTCCGGCATGTAGCCGTACCTTTTCGTACAGCGCTCCGCTATGTTGGAGATGCGCGTGTGACCACAGCGTTGACTCGTCCGAAGTTAATTGGCGGCGAACGCGCGGTGTATCGTATGGAAGAACAACCAGATTCAACATTTTGTGACTGATATCTTCAACCAATATAAAGCTAAATTAGACTTTACACAAAAACGGAGAGTGCAACACCAATCTGAAGAAGCAAAGCGTTCGCCTTTATCACCGGATTTTCCCTTTATTATAAGGGAGTTCAGAAAAATCAGGGGATAACAGCGATCGGAAGATGGTGATGCAATCGAAGTGAGGAGTGTAACCACTGTAGTTTCGCTTTATAACTTCACTTATAACTGGGAGGAATTTAATCATGGAACAATTGCGCAAGAATGACCCGGCAGTACTGGAAGCGATGAATCTTGAACTGAAACGTCAACAGAACAACATCGAACTGATTGCATCCGAGAACATCGTGAGTGAAGCAGTAATCGAAGCATTGGGATCTGTACTGACCAACAAGTACGCTGAAGGCTATCCAGGTAAACGTTACTATGGCGGTTGTGAGCATGTGGACGTTGTTGAAGACATTGCGCGTGATCGTGCCAAAGAATTGTTCGGAGCAGAACACGTGAATGTTCAACCTCACTCCGGCGCACAAGCGAACATGGCAGTATATCTTGCAGCGTTGAAACCTGGTGATACTGTACTTGGTATGAACCTTGCCCATGGTGGACACCTCACGCACGGTAGCCCGGTTAACGCTTCCGGTTTGCTGTACAACTTTGTGGCATACGGCGTGCAGGAAGATACATTCCTGATTGATTATGATGAAGTGCGCAAAGCGGCTTTCAAACACCGCCCTCGTCTGATCGTTGCAGGTGCAAGTGCATATCCGCGTACCATTGATTTTGAAAAGCTGGCTTCCATCGCCAATGATGTAGGTGCTTTGTTCATGGTGGATATGGCTCATATTGCAGGATTGGTTGCTGCTGGTTTGCATCCAAACCCGGTTCCACATGCGCATTTCGTAACAACAACAACACACAAAACGTTGCGTGGACCTCGTGGTGGTATGATTCTGTGCCGTAAAGCATGGGCAGCAGCGATTGATAAAGCGGTATTCCCGGGTTCCCAAGGTGGTCCTTTGATGCACGTAATTGCTTCCAAAGCGGTAGCATTCGGAGAAGCTTTGCAACCAGAGTTCAAAACATATGCACAGAACGTTGTGAAAAACGCACAGGTTCTGGCTGAAACACTGATCGCTGAAGGCTTGAACATCGTATCCGGTGGTACAGATAACCACTTGATGCTGATCGACACACGCAGTGTGAACATCACAGGTAAAGAAGCTGAGCATGTACTTGATTCCATCGGTATTACCGTGAACAAAAATGCAATTCCATTCGACCCTACAAGCCCGTTTGTAACGAGTGGTATTCGAATTGGTACACCTGCTGCAACTTCCCGTGGTATGAACGAAGAAGCGATGGTTGCCATTGGTAAGATCATTGCCAAAACGTTGAAAAATCCAAAAGATACGGCGAAGCTGGATGAAGCGCGTGCAGAAGTGACTGCACTGACAGATCAATTCCCGCTCTATACCGACCTTAAATACTAAAAAACTTTGCTCATGCTGCTTTCTTTTGAGTTTGTTTAAATTGGAATACAAAAGACGAAGCTGACAGAATGCAACCGGAGAAGCGAAGCGCTCGCCTTTATCCCCTGATTTTCTCCTTTTATAGGAGATCAAAAAAATCAGGGGATAACAGCGATCGAAGGTGCAATCTGTTTGCGGAGCATCACTTGTATTCATATTTTTCCCACTCAATGACATAACAGCAGGAGCAAAACAGGACCGGATGGATCATTTTCCGGTCCTGTTTTTTATAGGATTCGGTATTCTGTAATGATTAGGTGCCCTTTGATGGTGTAATTCGTTGTTGGTGATGATATAATATACAGGATTTATCGAGCCCATGAATGGTGGCTAGGTATATTTGGAAATGCTGAACATGAAGAACTTACCGGAGGGACAAATTAGATGGGAAAATTAGTAATATGTGATCACCCTTTGATTCAACACAAACTGACGTTTATACGCGACATGCGTACGAATACGAAAGATTTTCGTGAATTGGTGGATGAAGTGGCAACGTTGATGGCTTATGAGATTACAAGAGATGTTGAACTGGAAACGATTGATGTACAGACACCTGTAGCTGCAACACAAGGTAAAGTCATCTCTGGACGCATGCTCGGACTGGTGCCGATTCTGCGTGCAGGACTCGGAATGCTGGATGGCGTTGTAAAATTGTTGCCAGCCGCAAAAGTTGGACATGTTGGTCTGTTCCGTGATCCGGAAACACTGCAACCGGTAGAATACTACACCAAACTGCCTACAGACGTGACAGAGCGTCAATTGATCGTAATTGATCCGATGCTTGCAACTGGCGGTTCGGCGATTGCAGCTATTGACGTGCTCAAAAAACGTGGCTGTACCCAAATCAAGATGATGAACCTGGTAGCAGCACCGGAAGGCGTTAAAGCTGTACAGGATGCACATCCTGATGTGGATATCTATGTCGCAGCACTGGACGACCGTCTGGATGATCATGGTTATATCGTTCCAGGACTTGGCGATGCAGGAGACCGTCTATACGGCACTAAATAAGCATATCTCATGCTTGTAATCGGAACTTATAGAAAAGGGGCTTTGCTCGAATGTCCAAGAAAATTAAAGTCATGACGATCTTCGGGGTGCGTCCGGAAGCCATCAAGATGGCTCCGCTTATTTTGGAATTGCAAAAACACCCCGAGTCTATTGAATCTATTGTTTGCGTAACTGCGCAGCATCGTCAGATGTTGGATCAGGTTCTTGAAGTTTTCGACATTCATCCCGATTATGATCTGGATGTGATGAAAGACCGTCAGACATTGAATGAAATTACGATTCGTGTATTAGGCGGTCTGGAGCCGGTATTGGCTGAAGCGAAGCCGGATATTGTGCTGGTTCACGGGGATACATTAACTACCTTTGTAGCAAGCTATGCAGCATTCTTGCAGCAGATCCAGGTAGGACATGTGGAAGCAGGACTTCGGACGTGGAACAAGCTTTCTCCATATCCGGAAGAGATGAACCGTCAGCTGACGGGCGTACTGGCAGATCTGCACTTTGCGCCTACGGATTGGTCTTCTTCCAATCTTGCCAAAGAAAATAAATCAGAGTCTAGTACGTACGTCACAGGCAACACGGTAACAGATGTGTTTCAATATACAGTACGGGAGGACTACACACACCCGGTACTTGATTGGGCCCAAGGCAAACGCCTTGTGCTGATGACAGCTCATCGCCGTGAATCTCAAGGCGAGCCTCACCGCAACATTTTCCAGGCCGTCAAACGGATTGCCGACGAATTTGAAGATATTGCCATCGTGTACCCGGTGCATCCAAGTCCTGCTGTGAAGGAGCCGGCTCACGCGATTTTGGGGAATCATCCCCGTATTCAATTAATTGATCCACTAGACGTGGTGGATTTGCATAACTTTTACCCGCATACTCACTTGATTTTGACCGATTCAGGCGGTTTGCAGGAAGAAGCACCTTCGTTTGGTGTGCCTGTGCTCGTATTGCGCGATACGACAGAGCGCCCGGAAGGTATTGAAGCTGGAACGCTGGAACTGGTAGGTACCGAAGAGGAACGTGTGTATGAACGGACCAAAGCTCTGCTTACAGACAAAACCCTGTATGAAAGCATGAGCCAGGCTGCCAATCCATACGGTGATGGACATGCTTCGGAAAGAATTGTCAATGCGATTCTGCACCATTTTGGTGTAAATAGTGAGCGTCCGGAATCATTTCACAGAAAATTCAAAAAATAATACAATTTTTCTGACGGATTTATAAAGGGCATAGCATACAGTTAAACTGTACGGTTTACGCGGGTTTATGGGCTTTGAGGGTCTGTATTCCCGTCGTTTTCCCCTTTAAAACGCTAAAATCATTCAATTGACAAAGGCTCTCATCATTCAGTAAAATTAACT
Organism: Paenibacillus sp. FSL R5-0517; assembly: GCF_037974355.1. Classification (NCBI taxonomy): domain Bacteria; kingdom Bacillati; phylum Bacillota; class Bacilli; order Caryophanales; family Paenibacillaceae; genus Paenibacillus; species Paenibacillus sp. FSL R5-0517. The sequence continues at coordinate 6,234,687 of NZ_CP150235.1, read as the reverse complement.
GGGATTGCAAGGGTGGCGTGGAAAATGGCCGATTCGAACAAACCAAATTCATCCCGTAACCATGACGATAATGTATGGAAAGCGATGGGGCTCGTGACAGCTTTTGGGATCGAGATTGCCATTCTCGCTGTTGCCGGATATTACGCTGGCTCCTGGTTGGACAAGACCATCGGAGGTAACGGAATATGGATCGCCGTAAGCGTTCTCTTTTTTCTTGCGGCTGGCGGTGTAAGCATCTACTTTATCGCGAAAAAATTCATGGGGGAAAGTGATGAGTGAACTAACCAGATACCGCAGATCGATGACTGTTTTCATCATGTACTTTCTTATGATTTGTTTTCTCGCAGCGGCCTTTATGCCACGTGTGGAGACAATTGCTTTGGGACTAGCCCTGGGTACAGGAATTAGCTGGATCAATGCATTTTACTTGGGCTACAAAGTAAGGAAAATGTCTGATGATGCGGCAGAAGGTAACTTGAAGCGTGTGAACCTGGGATTTTTGACAAGAGCGGCACTCGCTGTGCTCGGTATATTCATATCGATGCGCTTTCCGCAGTACTTCAATACATATGCGGTTGCAGGCGGTCTCGTCATTGCACAATTTTCCTTACTGATTATAGGGATTGTCCATTCCCGCAGAGCAGAATGAAGTTAAGGGCTGCAGCTTTCAAGTCGAGAAAGGGGTGAGAAAAATATGCATGAAGCTCCAATTATTATGCTTGGCGGATTTCGACTGGATCTATCGGTTGTGTTGATGCTGGTAGTTACAGGTGCCCTTGTTTTTATTTTTGCTGTACTGGCGACACGAAGACTATCCGTTGAAAACCCCGGCAAGCTGCAAAATTTTATGGAGTGGGCAGTAGAATTCGTCCGCAATCTGATTTCCAGTACAATGGATATGAAGAAAGGTAAACATTTTATCTCTCTCGCTCTTTCCATGATTATGTTCATTTTTGTAGGAAACATGCTCGGACTTCCGTTCCAAGCGGTAACTGCAGTGGACAGCGCAGAACATGCGCAAGTGTTCGGTAAACCGATTGTTACAGCGGTGGAAGCGTTTGAAGAAGCGCATGCCAAGGACCCTGAAGCACACCCACACGTTGAACTGGCTTGGTGGAAATCACCGACAGCCGACTTGTCTGTAACGATGGGACTCGCTCTCGTAGCGTTCCTTGTATCTCATGGACTGGGATTGTTCCGCAACACCAAAGGATATCTCCAGCATTACCTTAAGCCATTCGCCTTGTTCTTGCCAATCAACTTGATTGAGACGGCATCCAAGCTGTTGACACACGGTATGCGTCTATTCGCGAATATCTTCGCGGGTGAGGTACTGATCGCAACGATCCTGAAACTGACCACATTCAAAGTGTTTGGTGCTATCGCAGCAATTCCGCTATTAATGGTGTGGCAAGGCTTCAGTATCTTTATCGGCGCGATCCAGGCATTTGTGTTTGTTATCTTGATGATGGTGTACATTTCACAGAGCATCGAGACGCACGACGAGCATTAAGTTTCAAGCCCTACGAAGAATTCTTCACCAGGCTGAACAATAAAAAATTCGATTTATCATTTTAAGGAGGATATACAAATGGGAGCAATGGCATTAATCGCAGCAGCAATTGTTGCAGGACTGGGCGCGTTTGGCGCAGGTATTGGTAACGGTATGGTAATCAGCAAAACGGTGGAAGGTATTGCCCGTCAACCGGAAGCAAAATCCACTCTTCAAACAACAATGTTTATCGGTGTAGGTTTGATCGAGGTATTGCCGATCATCGGTGTGGTACTCGCGTTCATGTTCTACGGTATGGCTTAATTAAATTTTAAAGGTTTGGCGGGGAAGGCCATAGCCATCCGCGCCTTCTTTTTAGGTAATGTCCGTTCTAACGGATGACGTTTCAAGGATACCTCCAGGAAGGAGTGAACAGATTGAGTTTCATATGGGAAAATACGCTTCTTGCGATTGTTGCATTTGCAATTTTATACTGGCTGCTTAGCCGTTATGCCTTCGGGCCTTTGTTCTCCATTATGGAAAAACGTCGTGAACTCGTGATGACGCAGATGAATGAGGCTGCACAGACTCGGGAACAGGCCATTGCCTATGTGGAGGAACAAAAACAAGCTCTTGAGCAAGCACGTAAAGATGCTTACGACATCATTGAACAGTCCAAACAAACGGGTGGCAAACAAGCTGAATCGATTTTGGCTGATGCGAAAGCTGAAGCTAATCGTCTGAAAGACGATGCAGTACGCGAAATCGAGAGCGAGAAGAACAAAGCAGTCGCAGCACTTCGCAGCGAACTGGGTACAGCTTCCGTTCAGATTGCATCCAAGTTGATCAAAAAAGAAGTTGAGAACGGTCCTGCACAAGAAGAGCTTGTGAACCAATACCTCAATGAGGTAGGAGGCCGACAATGAGCCGCGATACGATTGTTGCCAAGCGTTATGCGAAAGCATTGTTCGAAGTTGCTCTTCAGCAACAGCAGGTGCTTGAGGTTGAACAGGAACTGGTTGCAGTAGTCAGTGCATTGACCGGAGATGCAGATATCGAGAAATTTATCGTATCCCCTAATATCTCTGATGAAGCCAAGCAGAACGTGATTCACTCAAGTCTTGATGGCAAGGTATCCGATTCAGTCCTTCGTACAGTCTTGTTGTTGATTGAACGCGGACGCGTTGAATTGCTGGGAGACTTACTGAATGATTATCGGAAGATCCAAGGTGAGTCGCTGGGCATCGCTGATGCACGTGTCTACTCGACTTATGCGTTGAATGATGAAGAAAAAGAAGCGGTAGCCCGTGAATTCGGTGGCCGTGTGAATAAAAAGATTCGTATCGAGAATATTGTTGATCCGACTCTGCTGGGCGGATTGAAAGTCGCCATTGGCGATACGATCTATGACGGCAGCTTGGCTGGCAAGCTCGAACGTCTTGAGCAGTCTTTTAACAGACGAGTACAGTAGATTGGGGTGAGGACACTTGAGTATCAAACCAGAAGAAATCAGTACATTAATTAAGAGCCAAATCGAACAATACAAGACCGATATCGATGTAGTCGAAGTCGGAACGGTAATCGAGGTTGGTGATGGTATCGCTCGTGTTTACGGACTTGAGAACGTCATGTCCAACGAGTTGGTTGAATTCCCAAGCGGTGTTATGGGACTCGCCATGAACGTGGAAGAAAGCAATGTCGGTGTCGTTATCCTGGGACCTTACTACGATATTCGTGAAGGTGACCAAGTGAAACGTACGGGCCAAATCATGCAAGTGCCTGTAGGCGAAGCATTGATTGGACGCGTTGTGAACCCGCTCGGTATTCCAGTGGATGGCAAAGGGCCAATCGCTACAACGGAATTCCGTCCGGTTGAAGGTAAAGCACCAGGCGTAATGGATCGTAAATCGGTTCATGAGCCGATGCAAACAGGGATCAAAGCCATTGATGCCATGGTTCCAATCGGCCGTGGACAACGTGAGTTGATCATCGGTGACCGTCAAACAGGTAAAACATCTATCGCAATTGATGCGATCCTGAACCAAAAAGGTAGCGGCATGAAGTGTATCTATGTGGCTATTGGTCAGAAACAGTCTACGGTTGCTCAAGTTGTGGAAACCCTTCGTCGTAAAGGCGCAATGGAGTACACGATTGTTGTAACTGCAGCAGCTTCCGATCCATCACCACTGTTGTACATCGCACCGTATTCCGGTTGTTCGATGGGTGAGTACTTCATGTACAAAGGCGAGCACGTTCTGGTCATCTATGATGACTTGACCAAACAAGCCTCTGCATACCGTGAGCTTTCCTTGTTGCTTCGTCGTCCACCGGGCCGTGAGGCTTATCCGGGTGACGTCTTCTACCTGCACTCCCGTTTGCTGGAGCGTGCTGCGAAGCTGAATGATGAACTTGGTGGTGGTTCTTTAACCGCACTGCCGTTCATTGAAACACAAGCTTCCGACGTATCTGCATACATCCCAACGAACGTAATCTCCATCACGGACGGACAAATCTTCCTGGAAGCTGACTTGTTCAATGCTGGACAACGCCCGGCGATCAACGTAGGTATTTCCGTATCCCGTGTCGGTGGTTCTGCTCAGATCAAAGCGATGAAAAAGGTTGCAGGTTCCCTGCGTCTCGACCTCGCTCAATATCGTGAGCTTCAAGCGTTCTCCCAGTTCGGTTCCGATCTGGATAAAGCGACTCAGGCCCGCCTGAATCGTGGTGCTCGTATGATGGAAATCCTGAAGCAAGGTGTTAACCAGCCTCTGCCTGTAGAACAACAGGTTGTCAGCTTGTACACTGCGGTTAAAGGATTCCTGGATGAGATTCCAACAGGTGATGTTACTCGTTTCGAGCGTGAGTTCCTTGCGTTCATGGAGAGCAGCCATCCGGAGATTCTTGCATCCATCCGTGATACTAAAGAATTGACTGCAGACAACGAAAATGCACTGAAAGGTGCAATCGAGAAGTTCAGAAAGAGCTTTGCTGTCTCTGTCTAAATAAATGATTGCAGGTGCGGAGTTGTCTAACCGATTCCGCATGTCTGCATGTAATACGTTGACTCTGTCAAAACAGGGTTGTGCTTACGATGTAGTTTTGACTTTGTCAAAACTTTAAGGTGGTGAAATCATGGCAAAAGGCATGCGCGAAATTAAGCGGCAAATTAAAAGCGTACAAAGCACCAAGCAGATCACCAAAGCAATGGAGATGGTAGCTGCTGCAAAACTGCGTAAAGCGCAGGAAAAAGCGGAAGCAGCCCGTCCTTATTCGGAGAAACTGAAAGAAGTTGTAGCGAGTATTGCATCTAGCACGCAAGGCATACAGCATCCGATGTTGGAGAGCCGTCCGGTCAAAAAGACAGCTTATCTGATCATTACATCGGACCGTGGTCTTGCGGGTGGATACAATGCGAACGTTTTGCGTCAGGTTAATCAGACGCTCAAAGAGCGCCACAACTCCCAGGATGACTACGAATTGTTCGTCATTGGACGTAAGGGACGCGACTACTTCAGACGTCGTGAAATGGCGATGGCATCCACAACAACGGATCTGTCGGATTCGCCTTCATTTGCAGATATCAAATCCATCGCACACGAAGCTGTTCATGGGTTTGAACTGGCTGAATTTGATGAATTGTACATTTGTTATAACCGCTTTGTGAATGCGTTGACCCAGATTCCTACGGTAGAAAAACTTCTTCCAATGGAAACACCTGAGGTAACTGCTGCGGAAGGACCAACGGCAAGCTACGAATACGAGCCGTCTGCTGAAGCTGTACTTGAAGTTTTGCTTCCGCGTTATGCGGAAACGCTGATCTATGGTGCACTTCTGAACGGTAAGGCGAGTGAGCTGGGTGCGAAAATGACGGCAATGGGTAATGCAACCAAAAATGCATCTAAACTCATTAATGACTTGTCATTGACATACAACCGTGCCCGCCAAGCGGCGATTACGCAGGAGATTACGGAAATTGTGGCAGGTGCCAACGCAGCACAAGGCTAACCGTTTTTTTATTAATGAAGGCTTGCAGAGCAAAGATAAACGAACGGTACATTATTTTTGCAAAAGTAGCAGGCTTGTAGGAGGGGAACGTTAAGATGAACAAAGGACGCGTTGTGAGCATCATGGGTCCGGTTGTTGACGTCGAGTTTGATCGCGGCGGTCTGCCGGAAATCCTCAATGCCATTACGATCACTACAGTAAGTGAGAGCGGCGTTAGTGTAAACCTTACACTCGAAGCTTCGAAACATCTGGGTGACAACCGAGTACGTTGTATTGCGATGTCCTCCACGGATGGACTTGTTCGTGGTATGGAAGCTTTAGATACAGGAGCACCAATCTCTGTACCTGTCGGTGAAGCAACACTGGGTCGTGTATTTAACGTACTCGGCGAAGCAATTGATACTGGCGGTGCCGTAGCTGCTGAGCACAAGAACCCGATTCACCGTTCAGCACCTGCATTTGATGAACTGACTACCCAAGCAGAGATGCTGGAGACAGGAATCAAAGTTATCGACTTGCTTGCTCCTTACGCTAAAGGTGGTAAGATCGGTCTCTTCGGCGGTGCCGGTGTAGGTAAGACGGTAACCATTCAGGAATTGATCAACAACATCGCACAAGAACACGGTGGTATCTCCGTATTCGCGGGTGTTGGTGAGCGTACACGTGAAGGTAATGACTTGTATCACGAGATGAGTGATTCTGGCGTTATCAACAAAACAGCAATGGTCTTCGGACAAATGAACGAGCCTCCAGGCGCACGTCTTCGTGTAGCCCTCACAGGTCTGACCATGGCGGAATACTTCCGTGATGAAGAAGGCCGTGACGTGTTGCTCTTTATCGATAATATCTTCCGTTTCACCCAAGCGGGTTCAGAAGTATCTGCCTTGCTTGGACGTATGCCTTCCGCAGTAGGTTACCAACCTACGTTGGCAACAGAAATGGGTCAACTGCAAGAACGTATCACATCAACGAAAAAAGGTTCTGTAACATCCATCCAGGCCATCTACGTGCCTGCGGATGACTACACTGACCCGGCTCCTGCAACGACGTTTGCTCACTTGGATGCAACGACGAACCTGGAGCGTAAAATTTCCGAGATGGGTATCTACCCTGCGGTAGATCCACTGGCTTCCAGCTCCCGGATCTTGTCCCCTGAAGTTGTAGGTGAAGAACACTACAGCGTAGCTCAAGGCGTTAAACGTATCTTGGCGCGTTACAATGAATTGCAAGATATCATTGCGATCTTGGGTATGGACGAGTTGAGTGAGGAAGACAGAGCGCTTGTATACCGTGCTCGTAAAATCCAACGTTTCTTGTCCCAGCCTTTCCACGTTGCTGAAGCATTTAACGGTATTCCGGGTAAATACGTTCCGGTTAAAGAAACGGTGCGCAGCTTTAAAGAGATTCTCGAAGGTAAGTATGATGATCTTCCGGAAGCAGCTTTCCTCTTTGTTGGTACAATTGAAGAGGCAGTGGAGAAAGCCAAAACACTGGTTTAGTCTGAATCCAGGATTGTCCTTATGTGGGCTATCCTTCGGATAGTTTCAGGAGGGATGGAATTGAGCACCTTTTTGTTGGAGATTGTAACACCTGAGCGTCTGGTGTATTCAGAACAAGTGGATAGCATCACGGCTCGTGGTATTGAAGGGGAACTGGGCATACTGCCTGGTCATATTCCTATGGTTACACCTTTGCAGATTGCACCAATCTATATTCGTAACGGAAAAGAAAATAAACAAGTTGCTATCGGTGGCGGGTTTATCGAAGTACGTAAAGATAAGGTTGTTGTACTCGCAGAGAGTGCTGAATTCCCGGAAAACATTGATGTGGACCGTGCGCGTGCGGCGAAAGAGCGGGCAGAACGTCGGCTTGCAAGCCAAAGCAATCAGGACCACTTTGATCACCGTCGTGCAGAGATTGCGCTGCAAAAAGCGGTTAACCGGATTAACGTTTTTGGCAAATAAACGATTCTTGGAAGCCCGGCGGCTTAGTCTGCCGGGCTTTTTTGAGTTTGTCTGATAGAATTGTTTTATCGAATATATCAAAATGGCTGACCACAAAATCTCATCATATCCCTTCAATAAACAGAAGTATTTTAAGCAAAATATTCACCAATGATGAGGAATTGCATAGAATATAGGACTAAAGTAGTGGGCGTATTTACCACAAAGAGAACCATTTTTTTCATGAGAAAATTAAAATTATTTCCGAGGAAATGACAGAATCGATATCGAAATAGCGCTCTTTTATGTCGTTTTAGTCACAAAATCCCGGCAATTTAAAATTAAAATATTTGAGAAGTGGAAATCAATGTAATTGACAATGTATGATGAAAGAGCCTATATTCCATAGAGTCAGCAGAAGCAGGAAGCTGCGTAGTAGATTCCATAGTCTTGCACAGCCCGATTGTTGCTGCTCGTTCTTTGGGTATCAGGAGATTCCTGCCTGGCAGGAGTAAATCTGACAGTGCGCTCAGTATGTTGTGCTCAAGACATTCCAGTATACTAACAAGTTATGGGTGCCGGGCATATGATATGCTGATCGCTGCAACAAATGTGGAGGTAAAGAATATATGGATACTGATCTGACGAATCAGGTGAACCAGGCGTTAAGCACCAATGGCTTGGTCTCAATCATCGTCTCCCTTTTATGTATTGCGTTGTCTTGGTGGGCTTTGCAGAATCTCAAACTGGATTTAATCATCAGACAACCACGAGGTGCTCAGGGAAGACTGTTACATTTGTTGCTCGCCATCATTCTGGGGCATGCCGTTGCTGGCTTTGTCATTGACTACTTGTCATGGACTCAAATGTTGCGTAATTTGTTTTAATGTTGAGATGGTTGGTTAATCATCTGTTAGGCCCTTGAAGGAGCTCATTGTCGAATAACATCGATTAATTGTGTTAACAATTAGAGTATGAGTTGTCGGTAAAGAAATTAAGAAAAAAATGTGACGTAAAATTGGATGAATTTGAGATGTTTTATGTAAAAATGCTTGTATCGTACAATTCAACAATGTTATGATGGAAGTTAGGGAATTCACAATTGTTCACTTATTTTGTAGTTATAAACGGGATATCCGGTTCATGCCGGCTAATAACCATCCCACTCTGTCTGTTCTGATGCTCTGCTGGCTTGTAAGACACTAATTTTACATGCTGAATAGCAAGAAGCACGGCACATGGTATCATTGATATGGATTATAAAAACCAATTCTTTTCTGAACAGACATCTGTGGCAATATGCCAGAATATGTCGAAATTCCACACACAGCAACAGTCCTTTCTACACACAGTGGGGCTTACGTATTCCGGAATGAAGAAAAGGGAATAAAAGCGCGGAGGGAACCATGATGAGCAAATTTATCGTCCGCGGTGGCAAAAGGTTGACCGGAAGTGTCAAAGTTAGCGGCGCTAAAAATTCTGTTCTTCCGATCATCGCTGCCTCTCTCTTAGGGGAAGAAGGACAAAGCGTTATTATTGACGCGCCTCCTCTAGACGATGTGATGACGATTAACAAGGTGTTGGAATCGCTGGGAGCGGGAGTTACATACCGGGACGAAGTGATTACCGTAAATGCGGAGAAGCTTACTTCCTGTGAAGCCCCGTACGAATGGGTAAGTAAAATGCGGGCGTCTTTCCTGGTCATGGGGCCTCTGTTGACTCGAATGGGTCATACAAGAATCTCACTTCCTGGTGGATGTGCCATCGGTACACGGCCTATTGATCAGCATTTGAAAGGTTTTGAAGCCATGGGCGCAGAGATCAGCTTGGGCCAAGGTTATATCGAAGCTCGTAGCCAAGGACGGTTACGTGGCGCGAAAATTTATCTGGATGTGGCTTCTGTAGGTGCCACTCAAAATATTATGATGGCTGCAACATTGGCCGAAGGCGTAACTGTTCTGGAGAATGCTGCCAAAGAACCTGAGATTGTGGATCTTGCCAATTTCCTGAACGGAATGGGTGCCATCGTACGTGGTGCTGGTACTGGAGTCATCCGCATTGAAGGTGTGGAAAAACTGTCAGGCGTTACACACACGGTCATTCCGGATCGGGTAGAAGCGGGTACGTACATGGCTGCTGCTGCAATTTCTGGTGGTGACGTGTACATTGAAGGTGCAATCTCTGATCACCTAGGCTCCGTTATCGCGAAGCTTGAAGAGATGGGTGTAACCATCCAACCGGATGAGAATGGCGTGCGTGTAATCGCAGATCGTCCTCTTAAGGCTGTGGATGTGAAAACATTACCATACCCAGGATTCCCGACAGATATGCAATCCCAGATGATGGCACTCTTGCTCGCATCTGAAGGAACAAGTGTTGTGACAGAGACTGTTTTTGAAAACCGATTCATGCATGTGGATGAGTTCCAATTGATGAATGCGGAGATCAAAGTTGAAGGACGTTCGTCCATCATCACAGGTAATGCCAAACTGAAGGGTGCCAAAGTAACGGCTACCGATTTGCGTGCGGGTGCCGCACTCATTATTGCAGGTCTTGTTGCTGAAGGTACAACGGAAGTGGGCGGTGTTCATCACATCGACCGTGGTTATGTACATCTGGCTGAGAAGCTTAACGGACTTGGCGCTGACATCTATCGGATCTCGGTTGATGAGCCTAAGCTGGAAGCAACCAAAGCTCCTAGTGAAAAAGTGGAGAAAGAAGTACCGATGTTTAAGGTGCAACCAACTTTGGCTTAACACTGGGTTGTATAGTGAAAATATGGTCCCTCTATGATGAACGACACGCTTGTGTGGTTTATGAATGCGTTGGAACGTATATTGTAAAAAAAATGATAAAGCTAAGCCATCTGGCTTGGCTTTTTTTGTGTTTACTTTTAACAAGATGATGAGGAATTTGATACCTGATTCTATTAATAGCTGGTCCTAATTTATATAACATAACATCGTATTCTGTACCCAGTCTGAACAAAATGAAAGAGCGCCTTTTTTAAGAATTTGGTTTACGGATAAACACCTATTTATGGCGACAGATCAGCATTTGTAAGAGATACACGGCAAAATAAAGCAGGTGAGTGAATGGAAGGAAAAGGACCTCGTTTCTCTTAAATCAGGTTCTATCAGATCGAGCTAGGTCATAACCTAAACTATGGATTTGAACAACACGACCGGCACATGACCGGCCATAGACAACGGAGGGTTATAGTCGAATGAAAGAAGCTCGTGTACAGGTAAAGGTACCCCTTATCCCTCGTCCAGGTATGCAAGAGCCGGAGGAGAATATCGTTTCTGGAGTGGAAAGAGACAAGCCTGCCCCATTAAATCTGAGGACTGTTCCATCACAGCCTGCAAGATTATCAAACCCAGGACGGGTGTCGACAGATGAGCTGAACCAGCAGGCAACCGAGCATATTCATATACCTGTAATTGAGCTGGATCAATTCCGCCGTGTGAAGCGTCGCCGAATGCGGACATTCGGACGAAAACCCCGATGGGGACGCAACGCTACACGATGGCAACCTGCTGCCGCTGTATCTGCCTTATTGGCAATGGCTTTGCTGATTCCGGTCATTCTGGTATGGCCACGGACAACCGAATCACCCAAGCCGATCCCTGCTCCAACAGATGCCAGCAGTACAAAAACTCCAGCTCCTGTGCCAGCAGTTCCTGTTACCTATCCAGAACCCCAGGTACGCGTATACCTGTCTGCAACGGGCACAACGATGAATCTGCTGCTGGAAGACTATGTTACGGGGGTTGTGGCTGCTGAGATGCCGGCGGAATTCAGGCTGGAGGCGTTAAAGGCGCAGGCGATAGCGGCTCGCACGTTTATCGTGCGAAGGCTTGCTGCTAGTGATACAAGCGGTGTTCCATCGGGTGCGGCGGATGTGACGGATACGGTCAGCCATCAGGTGTTTATTCCGCCAGATCAGGTAAAAGCAGATTGGACTCGCCTAGGGAAGGCGAAGGAATGGGAGAAGCTGCAACAGGCTGTGCGCGAAAGTCGAGATACGGTGATGACATATCAGGGCAAGGCGATCACCGCATCCTTTTTTTCCACAAGTAATGGGTATACCGAGAATGCGGAGGATGTGTGGGGTAACGCTGTACCGTATCTGCAAAGTGTGGACAGTCCATGGGACAAAACCCTTGCCCCAGGCTACAAACAGACCGTTACCATGAAACGTAACGAGATTTTGCAGAAGCTGAACCTGGATGCCATTCCGGTTACCACCCAGAAGAGTGGGTCGTGGATGGAGGTATTGTCTACAACCAAAGGACATCGGATTAAGGAAATGCAGATTGCAGGTGAAACCTTCAGTGGTCCAGAGGTGCGCAAGCTACTTGGATTAAGATCTAGCCAGTTCAGTTGGAAGACCACAGGTGATGAGGTCCAGATTACAACGTATGGATACGGGCATGGTGTTGGCATGAGCCAATGGGGAGCAAACGGCATGGCGCAGGAGGGACACACGGCCACCCAGATTCTCAAGCACTACTATACTGGCATCTCATTCGGACAGGCATCCAAGATGCTTGCATCGAAGTAGGAGAACCCAGGCGCTTTAAACTATATTATCCAGTCACATCCTATATCACTTCGCCTTTAGCCGATAAATGCACTTCATAGAAGGATTGGTCTCTACAGCCAATCCAGACCAGTCTACCAACCGCCCTTTCCGGAGGTTTTAAGACTTGGCTATATATGCGGAGAGTGCTAACGTATGGAGAGCGCAGGGGACAGAAAAGACCTGAAGAAACGAAGTGTCCGCCTTTACTACTGGATTTCACTTTTGAAGGAAGGTGATAGAAGAAATCCGGTAGTAACCAGCGGTCGAAAGGCTTTCTGGCCCCGAAGCGGTGCACGAACTAACACTCATCTCTAATATATATAGCACTCTCTGAAACCTCCGTGAAAATAATTAGAGTCGCGCGTGTATAAAAGAGTTGCACCCGGTAACACTTGTTACTGAGGTGATCAAGATGAATGAACAAAACAAAAAAACAGTCCAAGAAGAAACTCCTAAAACAACTCAAGGAGTACCGGCTAGCCAGCCCTCTTCATGGAAAAGAGCAATGTCCAAACGCTGGGTCTTCCCGGCAGCCTACATCGCAGCAGCAGGCATTATACTAACCTTAGTGTGGGTCTATCAGGGAACAGGCGACAAAGCTATGAACCCGGACTCTGCTAGCGGGGTAGTAGAAACAGGTGCATCGGCGGGTACAGAAGGAACAGCAGCAGGCGGAGAAGAAGAAAGTGTGGAAGTTGTTGCCAAGTCGGAGAATTTTGTATGGCCGGTAGCGGTACCGTCCGAAATTTCGGTAGTAAAACCTTTCTATGATAGCGAAGCTTCAACCGAGGAACATGAAGCGGCAATGGTGCAGTACAATGATACATTCATCCCGAACACGGGTGTGGATCTGGCACGTGGGGATAACAAAACGTTTGAAGTCAAAGCAGCGCTTGCCGGTAAAGTTACCCGGGTTGAACAAAATCCGCTCACAGGTCAAGTTGTGGAAATCACACACAGTGATAACCTGAAAACGGTATACCAAAGCTTGGCAGACGTCAAAGTGAAACAGGACGACGAAGTGAAACAGGGAGATGCGATTGCATCTGCTGGTGTCAATGAATTGGGTAAAACGCTTGGCAACCACCTTCACTTTGAAGTGTACGAAGATGGACAGCCGGTTAACCCGCAAGGATATCTTCCGGAAAAATAAATGATTTTTACCGCAGCAACATGATGGGCAGAGGGTTCAACCTCTGCTCTTTTTGTGCTTTTCAGAAAATAATGGGACCTTCGAAGCTTGTCACACCTCTAAACCGCGAATATATAGGCATGCTCCTCATATAATGTACCAAACTATCCACACAGTAGGGAGGCGGGAGCGTGCACGATTACATCAAGGAACGGACCATCAAAATTGGTCGCTGCATTGTTGAGACGAGGAATACGGTCCGTACCATAGCCAAAGAATTCGGCGTGTCAAAGAGTACTGTGCATAAGGATCTGACGGAGCGTCTGCCGGAAATCAACCCTGATCTTGCTGACCAGGTGAAACACATTTTGGAGTATCACAAATCAATCCGCCATTTGCGGGGCGGTGAAGCGACCAAAATTAAATACAAAAAAACGAGTGGCAAGAAACGTGAGGTGTTGGCTTCCGCCAAATCGTAAGCATCTGCACAAAGACGTAGGTCAAAAAGCTCACACATGCATTGAATCCCTCCCCTGAAGTATGATATGTTAAAAGCTGGTACAGGATCGAATTATGACATCTTATCAGCCCGATTTTTACATATATATGTTGCACTTTGTCGAACGAGCGGTGACGTGATAAGGGACTCTTTTTCACAGGATACGCTGACCAAATAATATCACTTTGGGGGCTCTTTTATGTTTAGCAAGGATATCGGTATTGATCTTGGCACGGCAAACGTGCTTATTCACGTGAAAGGAAGTGGGGTTGTCCTCGATGAACCTTCCGTCGTGACCATTGAAAGAGATACGAAGCGTGTCCTTGCTGTTGGGGAAGAAGCGCGTCGTATGGTGGGGCGTACTCCAGGTAACATTGTTGCCATTAGACCGCTGCGTGACGGCGTTATTGCGGACTTCGAGATTACGGAAGCGATGCTCAGACATTTCATTAATCGTGTGGGTGCAAGAAGCTGGTACAGCCACCCTCGAATTTTGATCTGTGCACCAACGAACATTACTTCCGTGGAACAGAAGGCCATCCGCGAGGCGGCAGAACGCAGCGGTGCCAAAGAAGTGTTTCTGGAAGAAGAGCCGAAAGCTGCAGCGATCGGTGCGGGAATGGATATTTTTCAGCCGAGCGGCAATATGGTCGTGGATATCGGCGGCGGTACGACTGACGTTGCAGTCCTGTCTATGGGCGACGTGGTCACCGCCTCTTCTATTAAAGTCGCAGGGGACAAGTTCGACGAAGCTATTATCAAGTTTATCAAAGCCAAGTACAAGCTTATGATCGGTGAACGGACCGCGGAAGATATCAAAATTGCGATTGGTTCAGTACATCCGGGTGGACGTCAAACCGAGATGGATATTCGCGGACGCGATATGGTATCCGGTCTGCCTGTTACCGTAACGGTATCGGGAAATGAAGTACAGGAAGCTCTCTGGGATTCTGTGCAATCCATCATCGTAGCAGCGAAGTCGGTATTGGAACGTACACCGCCTGAATTGTCAGCGGACATTATCGATCGTGGTGTTGTATTGACAGGTGGAGGTGCATTGCTGAACGGACTGGACGAGCTTTTGTCCAATGAATTGCATGTACCGGTGTGGGTTGCGGAAGATCCAATGCACTGTGTCGTCAAGGGGACAGGCATTATGCTTAATAATTTGGATCAGGTGGTTAAGAAAAAGTTCTAATCTGCCGATATAAAAAGCAAAGGTTCGCCATGCTCGGAAAGCAGAACGGACAAGCAGCCAACCTGCGATGCAGTGCAAGCGCTTGAGGAGAGGGGTTAATACATGTTAAGAGGTCTGTACACCGCTACTGCGGGGATGATTACGCAACAACGCCGCCATGACACAGCAACACAGAATATCGTAAATATGAACACCACGGGATATAAACAGGTCAACAGCGTAAGCCGTTCCTTCCCGGAAATGCTCATTACCTTGGTAGGCGGAGATGCAAATCTCCCGACAAAGCGGCTGGGCAAGCTGAACACGGGGGTGTTCGCGGAAGAGAGTTTGTCCATGAATTTGCAGGGGACCATTATGGAGACGGGGCAGAAAAATGATTTTTCCATTTCATCCAATATAACGGTCAATGATCCGCAGACTGGACAACCTGTCCCTTTTGATGCATCAGGCAAATTTGTACGGGCCGATGGCACGGTAACTTATCAGCCTCAGGCGTATTTTACAGTTCAGGATGCAGAAGGTAACACCGGTTATACACGTGATGGTCACTTCGAGATTACAGGAACGGGACAACTGCTGAGCTCAACAGGTTCACAAGTGTTGGATAATAATGGACAACCTGTAGTGTTGACAGGTTCCGTAGAGCAATTTAAAGTGGATGAGCAAGGTCGTTTGGTGGATGCAGCAACCGGTGCACCGACAGGGGTTACTCTCGGCATTAGTGTCATTGACCAGCCGAATCAACTGGTTCGTCAAGGTGATGGCAATTTCAGTCTCAGTGATGAAAATGGGGCAACTGCCCGGATGATGGCTGCTGGTGATAATGTGCAGATCCGTCAGGGTTATCTGGAAGGCTCCAATGTTGATGCTTCACAGGCAACAGTCGATATGAACGCCGCATTCCGGGCGTATGAAGCGAATCAGAAGGTCGTACAGTTCTACGACCGCAGTTTGGATAAAGCCGTCAATGAAGTCGGGCGTGTATAACGCCGACGTTTAAATATAACCGCGCAGCGGAGAGGCAAACGCTCTTTGCGCAGCAAAGCAGAGAGGCTCACGCGAAGCGAAGAGCCAAAACGCAGCCGAGCCTATGCGAGGAATGCGTGGCATTACTTGAGCGAAGCGACGGTCTCGACAGCCCTTTGCGGAGCAAAGCAGGGAAGAGACCACGCGTAGCGCGAGAGCCAAGACGCAGCTGAGCTTATGCGAGGAATGCGTAGAAGTACCTGAGCGAAGCGACGGTCTCGACAGCCCTTTGCGAAGCAAAGCAGGGAAGAGACCACGCGGAGCTACCACGCCGCATAAAGAGCGTGCCGGGCTATGATTCAGCCATGTGAAACTATGGCGAGAATCATAACCCGGCAGTCGCGGCGAACACACACCACCGTCACTTAGCAAGATCGTACCCCACTTACCTAATCCGCCTGTTTCGGGAGTCCAGAGGGCAGCGCCATCTGGGGCCCCCCCTACTAGGGAGGGTTTGGGAGGGTGGACAGGACACAAGGGGAGGGTAAACCACCGATGAATAATTCGATGATTAGTGCCAAGGTTTCCATGACTGCCATACAGCAACGATTGGATGTCATTGCCGATAATATTGCCAACGTGAATACGGCAGGCTATAAGAGCAAGCAAGCGGCCTTCGAGGATGTGCTGACCCGGGTGCAACAACAACCGGACAAGTACAAACTGGATGGACGCTCCACACCGATGGGATATAACCTCGGTTTTGGTGCTCGTTTGGCGGATGTGACGAAGGATATGTCTCAAGGCCCCTTGAACGAGACCGGTCTTCCGACTGATCTGGCCATTGAAGGAAATGCCATGTTTGCAGTTGAAGCGAACGGGGAGAAAATGTGGACACGTCAGGGTGCATTTCATTTTGTACCGGATACAAGACCAAAAGCCAATCCAAATGCACCAGATATGATGGTGATGGTCAATGGTGAAGGCCACTTTGCTCTGGATCGTCAAGGTAATCGCATTACGGCACCGAATAATAGCAAAGTTGCTTTTGATGAAAATGGCAACCTGTTAATCCGACGCGGTAATGAGGCGAACGCAATCATTGGGGCACAACTGCAAGTGGTAGACATTGAACGCCCTGAAGGTCTGGTACAATATGCGGATAACCTGTTCGGCCTGGATGCGGGATTAACCGAGGATGATGTATTTGGCGCGAATGCAGCTACACGTCAAGCAGCTGCCTTAATCCGTCCAGGATTTCTGGAGCAATCCAATGTGGATATGACACAGGAGATGACTCTGCTTATGCAAGGACAGCGGACATATCAACTGGCGGCCAAGGCACTAACTTCAAGTGATTCCATGTTGGGTCTCGCCAACAATATGAGAGCATAAAAGGTGAATGTGATGACAGAAACACAGCAGCAGAACAGTAAGCCAGAGAAAAAGGAAGTCAAGAAGAAGAAGAGTGGATGGCGCATCGCTAGATGGTTCCTGGTCCCGGCCCTGCTTGTTCTTGCCCTCGCTGGCGGAATGGTAGCTGGATATGTGGTACTGGGCAAACAGGATATCGGTTCCGTATGGCAATGGAGTACATGGGAACATGTATATAATCTAGTGTTCGCTCCATAATGTAACGAGTTAAGCGAAAACTCCTGCGCAGGCAGGAGTTTTCTTTTTGACGTTGAAAACAGTATAATGATGGATGACGTTTGACGTCAAAAGAGGCCTCCCCTGCGAAAGACATTCGTCATCGCGAAGAGAGACCCCTTATCTTAACCTTCACTACTGCAGTCATGAAGGATATAACTAGTGTTAACCGAAAATATGCTTTCCATACAAAATTTAAATTAAAACATTTTATATGAGCTTCGCCTTTGTCATGTGGGGGTTGACCTTGCAGCACCGAAGTAAGTGGAGGGAACGGAATCGTTCAGAAGAAGCGAAGCGCTCGCCTTTGTCACCGAATTTTGACCTCTCGGAGGTTGATCAAAAAATTCGGAGACAACAGCGATCAGAGGGACGATCCGTAACCGTAACGACCACCTTAGCCCTAAGAGTCAATCCATGATGAAGAACGCTCATATAAACATCCCGAGAGGAGATTACACTGTGCTCGATATTAAACAGATTCAAGAAATCATCCCGCACCGTCCCCCGTTTTTGCTGGTGGACAAGATTCTAGAGATTGAGGATGGCAAACGTGCCGTTGGTCTGAAGAACGTAACCATTAACGAACCATTCTTCATTGGTCATTTTCCGGAGTATCCGGTAATGCCGGGTGTACTGATTACTGAAGCGCTGGCTCAAGTTGGTGCAGTAGCCATTCTGAATATGGAAGGCAACAAAGGCAAAATTGGCTTTTTGGCGGGACTGGATAACTTCCGATTCCGTGGACAAGTCGTGCCCGGAGATACGTTGATCCTGGAAGTGGAGATTACACGTTTGAAGGGTTCCATTGGTAAAGGTAAAGCAACTGCCCGAGTGGACGATAAAGTAGTCGCTGAAGGCGAGATTATGTTTGCACTGTCTGACCCAAGCTGATTACATACGTGAGCATTGACATCATTTCGGAACATAGACGGGCCGAATGATGCAAGATGCTGAAGTAACTCAGCACACCTGAATTTATATAGACGGAAGGGGTTTATCGGAATGGAACAGTTAAGCACAGCAGCAGCAGAGACGTTGCAGCAATGGTTGGAGGATGCTTCGATTGATGAAGCAACGAAACAGGAGCTTCGTGACTTGCAGGATCAGCCGAAAGAGCTAGAAGAACGTTTTTACAGAAACCTGGAGTTTGGTACAGGGGGATTACGCGGGGTCATTGGTGCAGGAAGCAACCGGATGAACCGTTACACCGTAGGTCGGGCGACGCAAGGATTTGCGCGTTATTTGCTTGAGCAGCATGGTGACCAAGAAGGCAAACCTTCTGTGGTCATTGCTCATGATTCCCGTCATTTCTCACCTGAATTCACACTGGATGCTGCGCTTGTACTGGCTGGAAACGGCATTGTAGCCAAGCTGTTCCCATCCCTGCGTTCAACTCCAGAGTTGTCATTTGCAGTGCGTAATCAGAAGGCTACTGGCGGAATCGTTGTAACAGCGAGCCATAACCCACCGGAATACAACGGATACAAGGTCTACAATCATGAGGGTGGTCAATTGGTACCAGCTGAAGCGGAAAAAGTCATTCAGTACATCCAGGAAGTGCCTTCCCTTGCTGACGTGAAGAAGCTGACGCAAGAAGAAGCAGAAGCGCAGGGGCTCCTGATCTGGTTGGGTGAAGACCAAGACCAGGCATTCGTGGATACCGTAGCAAGCCGCAGTCTGAGCCGCGAACTGATCCAATCGGGCATTGGTCGTGATTTCAAAATTGTATACACACCGCTGCACGGAACAGGCAACATCCCTGTACGTCGTGTATTGGAGCAGATCGGATTCGAGCAGGTGCACATTGTAGCCGAACAAGAACAGCCAGATGCTGAGTTCTCTACTGTGAAATCCCCCAACCCGGAAGAACGCGAAGCGTTTACGCTTGCAATGAAGCTGGGAGAATCCGTGGGCGCTGACATTTTGATCGGAACAGATCCAGATGCAGACCGTATGGGTGCTGTCGTGAAAGACAACGATGGCAAATATTTCGTCTTGTCTGGTAACCAGTCTGGTGCCATTATGGTACATTATCTGCTGAGTCGCCTACAAGAGACAGGAACACTGCCAAGCAATGGCGCAGTTGTCAAAACGATCGTAACTAGTGAGATGGGTGCTGTTATTGCTGAACATTACGGTGCAGAAGTGATGAACACACTGACAGGCTTCAAATATATTGGTGAAAAAATGAACCAGTTCGAAGCAACAGGCAGTCATACCTTCTTGTTCGGATATGAAGAGAGTTATGGCTACCTTTCAGGCAACTATGCCCGCGACAAGGATGCTGTTCTTGCCTCGATGCTGATTGCTGAAGCTGCTGCTTATTATAAGAGTCAAGGCAAGACACTCTATGATGTCTTGCAAGAGCTGTACAACCAATTCGGATACTTCCTGGAGAAGCTGGAGTCCCGTACGCTGAAAGGCAAAGACGGCGTAGCTCAGATTCAGGCCAAAATGACGGACTGGCGTTCCAATCCGCCACAAGAAGTAGCGGGAATTGCTGTACAAGATGTATTGGACTACTCCCTTGGTCTGGACGGTCTTCCGAAGGAAAACGTACTGAAGTTCATTTTGGCAGACGGTTCATGGTTCTGCTTGCGTCCTTCAGGAACAGAACCGAAGATCAAAGTATACTTCGCCGTTCGTGGAGAGAGTTTGGAAGATGCGGAAAGCCGGATCGAGCGTCTGGTGACCAACGTAATGTCGCGTGTAGACGCACAATAATACGAATGCAACAATGAGCAAGAACATGAGAAGGCCTCTCCGCACCGTAAGGTTGGTTGGCGGAGGGGTTTTTCTTTGAAATAAAAGTGTAGATAGACTGGCATATATCAGGGCTTGTTGACACAAGCTGTTTGTAACCTATTGTATGAATGTTAAATGAACGAATTACTTGAGCTGAACGTGCATTTGGTTCCAACACTTGAGGAGGTACATGTAGTGCGTCAAAAATGGCTTTATTGGAATAACGCTTCTCGGAAGTGGTTGTGGCTCGTCGTTATTATCGGTCTGGTTGCGTCCATCCCTGTAATCAGTGATCGGGTGCAGACAGAATCTTCTGCCAAAAAGGTAGAGCTTGTTTTCAACTATCGGGGTCTGCTGGATATCTCTGCGTATCAGGCACATCCGCAAGATTTCATGAATGAACAATTGACTCGTCTAAAAGACGCAGGCGTAACAACGATGGCAGTGTTCGAAAGTACATTGGACGAGCTGAGAAAGACACGCCGACTGATGGTATACAACGGCCAGGATCTCGCCAACCTGACCAAAGATGTGATCCCTTCTAACGCAAATTACACGTATGTGTTATTTACATCAGAGGAAAACGCACGGACGTATACCCCTATTATTGAACAAACGTTCGCTGATCGGCAGATTCCGGTACAACCATGGGAATATGAAGGTCGTAGCGGCTTAATATTGCAGACTCCTCCAGAGAATGCCAACATGCAGCCTTTGCAGCCCGATCCGGTTGCCGTGAAGATGCTGCGTGATAAAGGTTTTTACATTTTGCCGCGGATCTCAGACAGTGTGCCATACAGCCAGGAATCGATGGAGCGCTTGCTTACCTTCTTCGAAGAGAATGGCGTAAAGCGCATCTTGTTTGATGGTGATGCTGTGAAAGGGTACAATGATAATGCAGAGATGAGAAGTCTCGATCAATTCGCACAGTTGCTGAACAAGCACAATATTGGTCTTGCAGCCATTGAGAACTTGAAGAAACCGCAGTCTGGATTCCAGACCCTTGCTTATAAAACGGATTACAACGTTACGCGTCTGTACTCGCTTAGTGATGGCGATGCCAATCTGGACGTAGACACGATCGCTGACCGTTTTGTACTGGCAACCAAAGACCGCAACATTCGTATGCTTTATATGAATGCATCGCCAAGTCGGAATACAGCCAAGGCCATGATTACAGATCCAATTGAGAATCTGATCAACAGCCTGGGTGAGCCGGGTCATGCGATAGAACGTATGGCGAAGCATGGCTTCGAACTCGGACAAGCTGAAGCATTCACAGTGAAGGATTCGTCGATTCAACGTTATGCCAAGCTGGTTGCTCTCGTTGGTGCGATTGCGATGATTGCACTTATGGTTTCTTATTTTATCCCACTACTGACCTTGATCGCATTTGTGGTTGCTTTGGTGGGCAGTGCAGGATTGTTCCTCTTGAAACCAACGCTGCTGGAGCAAGGAATAGCCTTGCTTGTGGCCATAGCGGCGCCGACCATAGCGATGGTGCTGGCCGTTCGTACCGTGAACTATCAGCAACAGCGTCAACCCGACGCATCTGCGGGTCGTCGTTTGAAACAGACTGTAGTTTTATATGTAAGAACGTCAATTATTTCGTTCCTGGCCGTACCATTTGTCATTGCGTTGCTTAACAGCATTACGTACAGTCTGGTGATTAACCAGTTCCGCGGCGTAAGTCTGTTGCACTTTGCACCTATGGCACTGGTAGCGATCTACATTGTGTTTTATCGTGGTTCTGGATCGTTCTCTATTAAGAAAATTAAAGAAATGCTTCGTATGCCAATTAATGTGTTAATGGTTGTATTGGCACTCGTTGCTGCCGTTGTTGGATACTATTACTTGAGCCGTACAGGCAACTCGGGATCAGTAACACCATTCGAGATGTTCCTGCGTACTACGCTGGAAGATACGTTCGGTGTACGTCCGAGATTCAAAGAATTTATGCTGGGACACCCGCTGTTTATCGTTGGCGTGTTCGCCGCTTTAAAATATCGTAAAGTCATCTTTGTGCTCATTATTGCAGCGATTGGACAATTGTCCATGGTGGATACGTTCGCGCATATCCATACGCCGGCTGTATTGTCACTCATTCGTGGAGTGATGGGATTGGGACTTGGCTTAATCTTCGGTATCATTGCTGTGGGTGTGTGGCAAGTAGCGGAAGGATGTTGGAAAAAATGGTCACCACTTCTCAAAAGTTAGTCATCTCGGGGTATTACGGATTCCGCAATAGCGGAGACGAAGCGGTGCTAAAGTCAATTTTGACAGCACTGGAAGAGGAAAGCCAAAGGTCGAACATCACCATTGAACCTATTGTTCTCTCGGGTGACCCCGAGTGGACAACCTCCATGTACGGTGTGCGCTCCGTGAATCGTATGAAATTGAAGGAAGTCCGTGAAGCACTCAAGGAGAGCGACGGGTTAATCAGTGGCGGAGGAAGTCTATTGCAGGATGCAACTGGACTGAAATCCATTCCTTATTATCTGGGTGTGATTAAGCTGGCTCAGATGTTGAAAAAGCCGACCTTTATCTATGCACAGGGAATTGGTCCTGTGAATCGTAAATTTTTTAATCCGATGATCAAATCGGTCTTTAAGGCCTGCACCTATGTATCCGTTCGGGATGAACAATCTGCAGATTACCTACGTGGGCTCGGGCTACAGTGGAATCAGATCCATGTTGTACCCGACCCCGTAATGGGCTTGCCATTACCTGAAGCAAAAGTTAAGAGTGGAGCAGGTGCAGTTTCAGCAAATGATACTCCTCAAGCGAATCGAGTGGAAACTGCATCTGGAGCACACACCAAGCTTCCTGTGATCGGCATATCGGTTCGGTTCTGGGAGTCGGATCGTAAAGAGCTAACGGCTATTGCCGCTGGGTTAAAAAAGCTGTGTTCCAAAAGAGCCGTGCACTTGCGTTTTCTGCCATTCCATTTGCCAGTAGATGAACAGGCATCACGATTCCTTATGGAAATGCTCGGTGATGTGACCAGTAAAGGCAGTGAGATCAGCATCGCACAGGATCTGACCGACCCTCAGCTTATGCTGGAGGAAGTCAGCAAGTGTGATCTTGTCATCGGTATGCGTCTGCACAGTCTGATCTATGCAGCTTCGCAATATGTGCCACCGGTGGGTATCTCGTATGATCCGAAAATCGATCAATTCTTGCTTCGACTGGATAGTGAACCAGCAGGGGATACGAGCTCACTCGATGGCGACAAACTCGCCAAGACTGTCGTCGGATTGCTGGATCAACGATCACAGTGGCTGAAGGAACATGAAGATGGCATCACCGAATTGAAGCAGGAAGCCAAAGTGCCTGCACAGCAGATTATTAACTATTTAGGCCGCAAAGGATGAGATAAAGATGAGTCAGACCGGATCCATACCTACCGTTTCGATCTACGGCATTCCTTTTTCCAAACTGACGATGAAAGAAACGGTAAAGGTTCTCCAGGAAGCTGTGCTGTCCAAGCAACCACATCAAGTCATTACAGCCAACCCGATTATGGTTATGGCTGCACTGGAAAATCCCGCAATCATGGAAGTCATGCAATCTGCGGAATTAATTGTTCCTGATGGAACAGGGGTTGTATGGGCGGCGAACTATTGTGGAGATCCAGTAGCTGAGCGAGTGCCGGGATTCGAGCTTTTACATGAATTGCTGCGTGTTGGAGAAAACTATCGATGGGGTGTATATTTACTCGGTTCCACCCCTGAGGTGATTCAAGAAACGGCAGTTCGGTTACAACAGCAATATCCGGCGATTCGTATTGTGGGTTATCGCGACGGTTATTTTGGTCCGGCTGAGGATGAACAGGTTATTGCTTCTATTAGGGAAGCTTCACCTGATCTGTTGTTTGTAGCACGTGGGGCCGATACACAGGAACCTTGGATTCACAAACACAAAGATGCACTGCAGGTTCCCGTAACCATGGGCGTTGGCGGCAGCTTTGATGTGATTTCGGGTAAAACCAAACGTGCGCCTATGCTGTTCCAAAAGTTAAGACTGGAGTGGTTCTATCGCTTATTGCGTGAACCAAGCCGGGCTGGCCGGATGCTTGCGCTTCCGAAATTCGCTGTTAAGGTGATGCGTGACAAAGAAAACGTGACAAAAGCCCGTTAAAAACAGGTAATTAAGAGATAAATGCTTGTTTATGCTAGAAATTGAGGATAGCTTTTCGGGTGGGATCGGCGTATAATTCATTCCGGATTACATGTGTGCCACTCAAATGAAACTTTAAGTTGCACGTTGCCACTTCGATGTCAGAATAACCTTTTGATCGCTGTTATCCCTGGATTTCTTTTTCTAACCTTTACAAGGTTGAAATCCCGTGATAAAGGCGAACGCTTCGCTTCTACAGGTTATTTTTGCCCTCTCCGTTCTGGTGCAAATGGCATTTTTCATCAAAAGTGACTAACAATAATTTTTATATATAAAAAGAGATCAGGGGATTTATAATTTCGTACAGGTATTATAATTGGGGGTCGAATGTTCAAATGGTAGCGATCTTTATCATTGGATTTATCGTGTCAATGGGACTGGCTCTTGCCCTGACACCGCTTGTCAAAAAGTTCGCAGTCCGCATTGGCGCGATGGATACGCCGAATGCACGTAAAGTACACACACGGATCATGCCGCGTCTTGGCGGTCTGGGGATATTCCTGGCCTTTATTATTACAGTTGCTGCATTGCTTCCGTTTGTATCGGCATGGTTCACGACTCGGGATATGAGTTTTGTCAGTGCGTTTCTGATTGGTGGAACCATTATCGTATTGATTGGAGCACTTGATGATCGGTTTGAGCTCTCAGCCAAAGTGAAGTTGCTTGGTCAGATCGTTGCTGCTTCTGTCGTTGTATTCGGATTTAATATCCGGGTAGATTTCGTTAACATTCCTTTTCAGGATTCCTATTCTTCACTCGAAGCTTGGGTATCCATTCCGCTGACGATCTTATGGATCGTTGGTGTAACCAATGCGATTAACTTGATTGATGGTCTGGATGGTCTGGCTGCCGGTGTATCCGGTATTGCGATTGGTACCATTGCCGTGATGTCCTTCCTGATGGGTAACATGATGATCGCCTTGATGTGTCTTGTACTGTTGGGTAGTATTATCGGATTCCTGTTCTTCAACTTCCACCCGGCCAAGATCTTCATGGGGGATACGGGATCACTATTCCTAGGTTTCTCTCTGGCGATGTTATCCATGCTCGGATTCAAACAAATTGCTGTCGTGTCCTTCATTACACCGTTGATCATCATCGGCGTGCCGCTCTCGGATACTTTCTTTGCGATCATTCGTCGTGCGGTACAACGGAAACCGATTTTCTCACCGGATAAGGGTCACCTGCATCACTGCTTGCGTGAACTTGGATTCAGTCACCGTCAGACGGTGCTGATCATATACGGAATTGCCGCATTCTTCGGAGTTTTGGCGATTATCCAATCTTCCGCTGCCATGTTTGAAGCCAACTGGGTAACATTTGTGGTCATCTGCATCATGATGTTCTTCCTCCAGGTAGGAGCAGAAGTCATCGGGCTTGTTAGCAAAACGAGAAGACCGGTTATCAACTTCCTGATGCGCATGCGCGTCAAGATGAGCCCAGAGACTCGTTCGAAATCATAAATAGATAAATGTAATGCCTATAGCTATTCTTGAATATTATTCCAGACCCAACCTTATCCCTCGTGGATAAGGTTTTTTGTTTATTTTGAGATTTTTACTAAATAATTGGAACCTTTTGCCGATATATAAAGGTAACTGACTTAAAAAGAGGAGAGATGATATTTAATGCAACAAAAGAAACGGCCGTTGGTCTGGATCATGTTGGTCACCATGGTGTTCTCATTGTTCCCACAAGGTCTATTCGGTGGTTCCGTTGCTTCGGCAGCTGACGCATTTTCCACATACTTCACACCTTCGGATCAAACCATTCGGGAGAGCTCCAGACTCTCGCTAACTTTTGATCCATCGAAGGATAATTCCAATTTCCTATCCCGAGATTTGGTGTACAAGAGTCCTACCTCATCGTTGACAATTACAGGTACATTTGCAATGGTCAGTGGCTCTAGTCTCAAGGTAAAGGTCGAACAGCTGAAATTAGTGGAAGTAGGAACTCTTAAAAAGTGGATTCCAGACGAGACACGTTCTGTCATAACGGCTATTACTGATAGTGGAAGTAATCGCTTTACTGCAGATAATGTTGCGCTATTTTCAGGTTTTAACAAGATTACGTTTATTGGAACACAGGGTAACAGTTCTGTAGAAAGCTCCGATAGCTTCTATGTGATGTATGATCCAGCTCCTTATATTGAGAATTTTGTGCTTTATACAGATCGAACTGTTCCAGGTGGTGGTGTAAGCTACAACTTGAATGAGGGAACTGAGACGGTAGTTGATACCGAACGTGTCGATTTCCAAGGAACGGTTAAAAATGCAACACAGGTTTCGCTTTCAGTGAATGGTGCAGAGCCTGTTGATCCACCAGTTACTTCAGATGGCAGTTTTTTTGCATCACAGATTAAGTTGCTGCCAGGCAAAAATATCCTGAAGTTTAAAATTGAAGGTCAGCCTAACGGCATTGAAACAGAACGGATCGTGTATTACTTTGATAAAACTAAACCATTTATAGATCTTCAGGTAGAGATTGGTACTGAAAAAAAATCAGTACTGAGTAGAAACGAAAAGGCGACATTTACGGAAGCGAACCAAACCACAGCAAAGTTGTCTGGACAAGTGTTAATTCCTTATGCCGAAGGCAGTGGTAAATTCGCTGATGAAGGTGTAGTGACCGTTCAAGGACAGACCTACAACGTTATTATTAATGCTAATGATGAAAAGTTGATTACAGGGCCTGACGGAAGAACTGTAAAATATCGAATAGTATCATTTACGTCTAATGATGTATACGATTTGACTGCAGGCAAGAATCAATCGCTTACTGTAAAGGTAGCTCAGGGTGAATTCAGTGCAGAATATACAACCAGTTATTTATACTCGCCTGGTTCACAAGACATCACGAATCTGTACTACCTGCCTAACTTCAAACCAGGAACTGCAATTACGTCCAAAGTACCGCTTAACGGCGCGACATTACAAGAGGATAAACTGTATATTCTCGTAGAATCGAGTAGCTCACTTAATAAGACGCCAGAGCCTGTTCTTAAAGGAGCATATCTGCCATCAGGGCTTAAGACGGTGGATATGACAAAAGTTACGAATGTCTCAGGATTAACTGATAAACAACAAGTGTATGAAATTAATGGTCTTGCAAGTGGTAAGCAGCAACTTCGCTTCTCCTTCAGTGATGCGCCAGAGCCTGAGCTGTCTAAAATCGTTGAAGTTACCTATGCAACGATCAGTTCGATCTATGTTGGAAGCTTGCAAACAGGAGAAACCTATGAGTTTGACTCCTCTGCAGGGAAGCAATACGTGAATGTAGAGGGAGAATTGCTTGGCTTCAAAGATCTGACTGCATTGAAAGCAGAGATGATTGTGAATGGTCAATTGACTGCAACGACTGCCACAGGACTGGTGACGGGGCCTACTTTAGATGTTGAGCCTCCAACACCTATTCCTGTAATCGAGTTTCCAAAAACTCAAAAATTCAAATTCAGCTTACCGATCAAGCGGAATGGTCCGATATACTATGGAGAAAATACGATTGAACTTCGTGCCGTAGTTGATGATGGGGGCGGAAGGCCCAAAACAATTACAACCTTGCTGAAAATCAATGTGATCGATACTTATCATTCAACCATATCTACGTTTATGCCAACGCGTATTCCAACAAGCAGAGAGTCTTTTGATAATTCAATAATTAGCAATTACACACAAGAGAAGCTAAGCAGAATTTTTGCGGTGACTCCTGATTTTATCTTTAAAGATGAAAAATATGTTACGAGTGAAAAAGAGTTTGACTTGGTATTCAGAGGTGCTGGGGCCCAAAATGTAAATCTGAGCTTTGGATCAAAAGTCATTTTCAGCCAAACATTGAATAATGATAATGTGCTTCAGAGTAAAGATACTGGCGGAACGGCTGATTATACCGGATCAGACTTTGCGGGTAATCAAGATGCATTTATTGGCCGGATTCGCGGCTTGAAATTTGATGCGCCTGGAACACAAGTGTATACACTTGAGTTAATTAACAGCACAGGGGCTCGTTCTACTCAAAGAATCGAGATTGTACGTGAGCCAGCATCTTATCGGATTTTAGCTCCACAACCTACAGTAGGTGATCAGATCGTTGTTAATAAAAACTTTGTCCGCTTCGATATAGAAGCAGAAGGCGCAACTCAAGTGAAGATTGGTAAAGACATCGCTGAGAAACGTACAGACTTAAACAATCGTTTTGTGCTTGATTATGTAGATCTTAAGGCGGATAAAGAGAATAAAGTGAAGATTGAAATTACCCGTCCAGGCGGGAAAATTAATGATACGATCTCTATTTACTATACAAGTGCAGTAACGACAAATTCGGAGTATATGGCTCCGAAGGTTGCCAATAAATATACGGCGTTTAATAAAAACTTGCAGTTGTCTTTCCCGAAAGGAACTGTGTTACAATCTCAAAACTCAATCGGTGTAACAAAGTTTTATCCAAATAACAAACTGTTGTTTGGTATTGCGGAACCGAAAAAAGGGATTGTAGAGAAGATCAATGATTATGGTTATGACACCGAGATTGGTGGAGAGAATAAACCGAAAATTGAAATACCGCTTGCTGTCTCAGGGAATTTCGCATCTTCACTGGACACAGGTGACTTTACCTTAATCTCAGATATTTACTGGATTAATGGTGGAGTCGGTGAACAGGGTAGCAAAAGTGATAGTAGCTATAAACCAGGTACGGATGGTCTCACTCCTTACAGTATGGAAGGGATCTTCTCTACATTTGCTTCTGAGCGTATTCTCACACCGTCTAGTCGAGGATCATTAATTTTGAACTATGATCCGTCTATTGTGGATGATGTTGGTGCTACAATTACGGTATTCCGTCTTTCTGACAAAACACAGGCAGGTACATGGGTACCTATTGGCGGTAAAGTAGACACGAAAAAGCATACAATTACTGTTCCGTTTGATGAGTTTGGCTATTATAAAGTAATGAAACAAAGTAGAAGTTATGCGGATATTACGAACCATCCTTGGGCAAGAAACTACCTTAATGCCATGTATGCCAAAGGTCTGATGAAGCCATTGAAGAGTAACTCGTTTGGTGCAGATGATCGTATAACTCGTGGTGAGTTCGCAACGTTGCTGGTAAAAGGCATGAATATTCCAATTACAACGCCAACACAGCAGACCTTCAGTGATGTAGGAAAAGGTACGGGAGCGGAGATTTGGAACTATGAAGCTATTGAAACTGCAGCACGTGTAGGTATCATTACGGGACGCAGTGACGGCTTCTTCCAGCCACAGTTACCAATATCAAGAGAAGATGCCGCGGTAATGATTGCCCGCGCCATGAATGCTAAACTGGCTGCTAATGACGACAAACTGTCGCAAGCATTAGGTAAGTCATTTTTGGATTCTGGTTCAATCGAATATTATGCACGACCAGCTATACAAGCCGTAACCAAAGCCAAAATAATGGATGGAAGTCCGGTTACAGTGGCTGGATCTAAGAAAGCACAATTCCAATTCAATCCAAAAGGGAACATGACTCGCGCAGAAGCAGCGAAGATTGCTGTGGAATTGCTCAAAAAGAGCACAGGTCTATTCCCTAAAACATTGAGTTGATTTCTATTTAATATCGAATCTATTTAGGAAGGACCTGTCCCTTACACTAAAGGGGCAGGTCCTTTTCATGGCTGTCAATGAATGGACATAGGACACTTTTATAATAGAAGAAACAGAATTATTACCAATAACTATTTTTGTAATTTGCTAGAGTTTAAGATACAATAACGGTAAATACACAATGATCTAGAGGGTGAAGTTAGCTAATGAAACCGATTTATTCGAAAGCCCAGCTGGGCTACATGAAGGCAAAGACACAGTTTGAGAAGCAGGCAGTCATTCTGGAGAAAAAGTTGGAAGATACACGCAAGACTCAGGAGATCTCTCAGGAAGTTATGGAAGGGCTTGTACAGTCCACTGGCTTCCATGATGCGTATAACAATCTGGTTCTGGCTGAGAATGAATTGATTGAATGGTCTCACACGACGATGAAGCATGAGAAAACGTACCGTGAGAACAGACAACCAATTGACGATATGTATCTGAGATTGAACAGTGATCCCAATATGCGTGCTCAAATTATCGAACTCGCGATGAAGATTAAATAACTTATATTTCCAGAACTGCACCGAGAGCATCCCAGTAGGGGTGCTTTTTTATTTTATTTTTTGTGAATTTTGTCGCTTCATGGGCTGAAGTTGCGGGTATAAATAAACGTTGGTAGCACAGACAAACCAGAGATCACATTTTCAGATTCACTGCTGTATCAACGGTTTGAAAAGGTTTTGAATAGCTTCAATACCCGCACTGTACCTATACATAAAAAAAATCAAAACTTTTTTTGTGCAATCCGCAACTTTTTGAAATCTACTGCGTTTAAAGTGTAGAGTCGAAAACATTGGGCCTGTTACCAAGAATGACCTCGTGAAGAATCTTGTCTATTTTTTAGAAAAAATTGCTTTACGCAACGAGAGACCCATTGTATAATACGTAAGGTAGGATTAGGAAACTACTCTATTTACGTGTGATTCTGCTTTACTAACCTAGTTTACAAGTTTCTGTGATATGCTCACAGACATCATTTATATTAACTTGCTCACAACTCTGGAAAGGGGGTGCAACAATATATGAGGAATACGAGCGACCCTATTAAAAAAGAAAATTCAAATGTTATGAACGCCCAAGGAGGAGAAAAAAAGGTTATGAAGAAAATTTTATCCGTAGCATTGTCTACAGCAATGGCATTCTCAATGTTTGCATCTGTAGCATTCGGTGACACAGCAGTTTCCCCGCAACAACAGTTTGATGCATTGAAAGCAAAAGGTATCTTCAACGGTTATCCGGATGGTACAGCAGGTCTTGACAAAGACATGACTCGCGCTGAGTTTGCAAAAGTTATCACTAAATTGCTGGGTCTGAAAGAGATCACTGGAACTCTTTCTTACACTGACAAAAACTACACAGCTAAAAACTGGGCTGTACCTTACATCGAAGCAGTAACTGCTGCTGGTATCATGGAAGGTAAAAACGTTGAGAAGAAAATCTTCGACTTCAACGGTAAAGTGACTGTGTCCGAGATGGCTACAATCCTGACTCGTGCATTGGATCTTGAAATCCCAGCTGAAACAAACAACACTGCTCCAGCTTGGGCTAAAGGTTATGTTCAAGCAGCAATCAACGCTGGTTTGGTTGATGCGAACACTAACTTCACAGCTAACGCTTCCCGTGAATTGCTTGTAGGCGCTGCTTACTCAATTGACCAAGCGCAAAGCTTGAAAGTATCTTCTTACACAGTAACTGAAGGTGGAAAAGTTGTTGAATTCAAAATCAGCGACGGCGAAACTGTAAAAGTTACTTTGGATAAAGCACTTGAAGCTAACAAAGAAACTGAAGTGAAATTTACTTACAAAGATAAGAACTTCACTGAAAAAGTTACTTATGTTGTAGAAGCTGCAACTAAAGTACAATCCGCTTCTTCTGTTAACTTGAAAGAAGTTGACGTTGCTTTTGACGGTAAAGTAGACAAAGCTACTGCAACTGACAAAAACAACTACACTGTTGATAACAACTCCCGTAAAGTTAAATCTGTAACTTTGTTGGAAGATGGTAAAACAGCTCGCATCTTGTTGGATACAACTTCTGCTGGTGCATTCACACAAGGAACAACTTATAAAGTATCTGTGAAAAGCGTGAAATCTTCTACTGGTACTGTAGTACCACAAGGTGAAGTTTCCTTCACATCTGCAGACAACGTTCTTCCTACAGTATCAGAAGTTAAAGCTCTGGGAACAAAAGCAATTAAAGTTACTTTCTCTGAGCCAATCAAAACACCGACAAGCAGCAACTTCCAATTGGATGATAAAGCATTTGTTGGATCTGTAACTTTGGGTGCTAATGAGCGTGAAGTAATCCTGCGTGACTACACAGGAACAATCGCTGCTGGAGATCACAAGTTGACGACTTCTTTGGTTGAAGATTATGCTGGCCTGAAATCTTTGGCGGCAACATCTGACTTCACAGCAGCAGTTGACACTGAAGGTCCTAAAGTGACTGAAATTTCTGCTACTTTGGAAAAAGTAACTGTTACTTTCGATGAAGAAGTAGATCCAAACTCTGTAACTAATGAAAGCTTCTACTGGTTGTCTGGTACAACTAAGAAAACTGGTAAAGCTACACAAATCTCTGGTAATGTATACGAAGTAGACTTCACTGCTAACCGTCTTCCAGGTTACGAAACAAACTTGTTTGTTGATGTGAAAGACTACTCCGGTAATGCAAATGCTACTAAAGAACATAAAGTTACTGCTACAGTTGACCTTGTTCAACCTAAAGTAGTAGACGCAACTTATGGTAGTGACGTGACTGATGAATTGACAGTTCGTTTCGACAAAGCTGTTGACGCTGCAAATATCAAATTCTTCACTGTTAAAAAAGGTAACGATGTAATCCCGGTTAAGAGTGTTTATGCAAAACCAGGTTACGATAACAAAGTATTCAACGTTACATTCTATTCCAAACTTTCCGGTTCTTACAGCTTGAAAGTAGCTGACGTTAAAGACTTCACAGCTTTGAACAATACTTTGGTAACATATGAAGGTACTTTCTTGGCAAGTGATAGTGCTGCTCCTAAACTGGCAGACTTTGGCGGCGTAGATGTTAATCGTTCGGAGCGTAAAGTTGCACTTACATTCGACAGAGAAATTGATCTCGCTACGTTGAACAATCGTGCTAACTATTATGTGAAATTTGTGAAATCCGGATCTTCTGTAGCACAAAACATTTCTCTTCCAACTGATGTACAAGTGAATGTAGCTAACAATGGTAAATCTGTTGTTCTGGTATTCCCACAATACATCGAAGGAACACTTGTTTCGTTCCCAGGATCTGTTCAAGAAGTTAGCATCGCTGGTTTGAAATCTAAAACAGGTCAAGCAACATCTTGGATTGAGTCCGGTACTTTGGATGAGTCAATTATTTCTACACCTACAGCAGAACAAAAAGATGCAAGAACAATCGAGTTGACTTTCAACAAAGCGATTGCTCAAGCTTCTGTGAATGATTTCACTGTATCTGGCAATAACACTGTGAACTCTGTATCAATTGACAATAACAAGGTGACGCTGAAAACATCAGCAGATCTTGCTAACAGCACTAATGTTAACATTTTGAACAATAACAGCATTCAAACTTATGCTGGTCATAAAATTGCTGGAGTTCAGTTGACTACTACTGGAACAGTAGCTCCACGAGTTAAACTTAATTCCGGTGATACTCTTTCACAAAATGACAGAGTAATTGTACTTCCATTTACTGTAGCTCTTGATGACACAGTAGATCCTGCTGGTGTGGCAGCAAACCTTTTGGTTAAACGTGCTGACAAAGCGTCTGATAGCGATGCATTGGTGCCTGTAACTGATTACACAGCGGAAGTTGTAGGTAGTACAGTTGAAATCACTATTAAAGACACTTATTCCAACCCTAGCAATATTGAATATATTGTTAGTGTGAAAGACAATGCAACATTTATTCGCACTACTGATGGTAAGTTTGCTGCTAAATCGGATGCATTCAGAACATCCGCTAATGTAACTTCACCAACAGGTGTTACTACTAGTGCAGTTTCAACTGTTAGAGAAGGCGCTGTTCAAGACAATGGTGCAAAACAAGTAGCAGAATTGACTCTGACAGGAACACCAACTGTTGGTGATGATGTGGTTGTAGTATTCAATGACGGTGCTGCTAAAAGTGTAACTCATACCGTAGCTACTGGTGAGACACTGGCTGATATTGCTACCGATGTTGCTGGTGAATTTGCTACTGCATTGACAACTAATTACGTTGTAACTAGCAACGGTGCAAAAGTTGTATTCACAGCTAGAACTGAAGCTGCAAGCAAACCAATTGGTGCTACTGTGACTGGTGCTGCATTGTCTGGTTCTGCACGAACAACGACTGAAGGTAAAGCGCCAGTGGTTGCTGCTACACAACAAGTTAGCATCACTGTGAATCATAAAGCCGACAGAAATGGAAGCAACACTGTGACATTCACAGATGGAACAATTACAAAAGAAGTGAAAATTGATGTTTTGGTTGCTGATTCTACAGATGCTATTGCTGCTAAGATCAAAGATGCATTTGCTGCTGAACTGACTGGTTACACAGTAACTAACACTGCTTCAGTAGTAACATTTACAGCAGATATTGCTGCACCAAGCAAAACAATCTCCATCAAAACTTCTGCTAACTAATAGCAGTGAGTTGTAAAAAAGCTTACCCATCTGGGTAAGCTTTTTTTCTTTTATACAACAACATCGTAACTTTCTCTTTCTCTCAAACGTTTATACTATAAAGCAACAAGCAACTTATGGGAGGTTTGGAAGTGAATCATAAAAAGGTCATAACGACTTTGATAACTAGTATGTTATTCATCAGTTCAAGTGGAGGCTTAATAGCTGCCGCAAGTACACCAGCTAACTCAGGTAAACCTGCTACCAATAACGGCGCGACAACAACGAAGCAACAGACAACAACCACGAACAAAGTCGTACATACACTGGCTAAGGTACCTGCGGTCAAAGTAACTGCGCGGAGTACCGTGAAGCTAACCGACGTTAATATCTTGTCCCAAGACGACGGGAATACGGTGACGTATACACTGACGTATAAAAATAATGACAGCACACCGATGATGATGCTTGATTATTGGAGCAAAGTGAAAACAAAAGGTGGAACAAGCTTCTCTCCAAAGCTGATCGCCAAGGATCAAGAGAAGAAGACGGTATCACCGGGTTCCACGGTGGATCTCACATACGTTATGAAGGTTGGACGTGAAGTGAAATTAAGTGATCTGAATTTCCTGATTGTAAAATGGGATTTCAGTAAACCGAATTATGAAAGCACACTGGGGAAATTCAATGTTCCCGCATCATATAGCATCACTACACCTGTAGGTAAAACAAAGACGGTTCGTCTGAGTGATTCAGCCGTCAAGGTTAAAGTCTCTGGTATTAAAGTGTATCCGGGTGAGAATAAGAAGCAATACGTCAAAGTTGGCGTAAACCTGAATAATATCAGTTACAAGCTGTTGGATAATCCAAACATCAAGTGGATTCTACGTACACCCGGTGGTACTAATTATCCGTTGACCCCGGATAAGGATAGTACAGGTGTCAGCATTCAGGCACAGGCCAACATAACGTTAAATTTAATGGCTTCATTGCCTACAGCGTTGAAACTGGAGAAGTCAGAATTACTGCTAGTGGAAGAACAAGGTGAAGAGAAGACTGCTCTACCGGTAGCTGCGCTACAGCTTCCTCAAGCCAGTCAAACCAATGTAAATGTAGCAGCGAACCAACCGAATATTATCTCGATTGATGGACAATCTGTATCGACTCTTCTGGAATCTGCTCGTGTCCGTGGTGAGGATGAGGAGTTCGATCTAACGATGCAGTGGGTCATTAAGAACCAAGGGAAAAAAGAAGTTAAGGTTCCCAAATACGCATTAGAGATCCGTACAGAAGATGGTACTTCCTATCCGATCGAGACGAAGGCGCTAGATGATCTGAAGCTGAAACCAGGTGCGACTAAAACGATCAAGCTGATCACTACGATTCAAGGAGATGGGGATACTAGCAAGATCAAGCTATATGCCATGACGCCTACAACCAAAGATGAGAGCAAAGAAGGGGAAACGTCTGGTGGAGGCACGAGTGGCTTTGAGTTCTCCTATCCGGTTGGCATCTATGCTATTCCTGAGTCCGTAACAAGTGGAGATGGGCTTACGACAGAAACGGTAATTAAGAATAGTAAAGGTACATTCGGTGTATCTGTAGGCTCCTTGCAACGGCTTCCTTGGACAGACAGTGATATTATTGCTGCCAAGGTCACCATTCGTAATGCTTCAGCCAAAACGGTCCAATTGCCTGAGCTGGAAGCGATGTTCACCATTGATTCCGCTAGAATTGATGGAGATACGAAGCTGATTAGCGCGCAAGGCGGCAAGTTGCTCGGTTCGGGGATGGTCATGGAAGCTTATCTCCTTACGAAGATTCCATCTGAACTTAACATGAGTCGTCTGGAATTGACGTTGCTGGAGAAAGTAAGTGAGGAAGAAAAGAATGATTGGATTACTCTTAGCACGTCTGGGTTAATTCAGCCCCTCTCTTATGTAGGCGAAGGGAAGACTTATACCCAAGGAACTTCTGATAAAGAAACAGAGCTGGGCATACGCAGAACGTATGTGTATCCGGGATCTTCGTCCGATATTGTATATACCGAATTCGAGATGACGAATAAGTCTCTGCGTCAGAGTGGCCTTGCGAAGTTGGTAGGATACTACAAAACAGCAGATGGTCAATATTACAAAGCAACAGCCAAGCAGGCAAACCGTGTACCGGGACCAGGTCAGAAGAGTATTGTGACGTTCTGGGCTAAAGTACCGAAAAGTGTAAAAACATTATCTGATATGCGTCTGATTGTAGGTGAAGGCGTTGCTGACAACAAGTTTGTCACGGGTGAAGGCGAGGCGACGGCTTATGTTAATGCCATGTCATTCGAGGTGCAACCGAAATCATTATCTGTTCTATCATCTCTGAATGACATAGACTTGTATCCGTTCAAATTCTCGGGCAGCAATATCAAAGCTTACCTTACAGGTGGAACGGCAGTACAGATTGAGATGATCTACTCCTTAACACAGGAGGAAGCCGTGGATAGTGGAGAGTATGGACACAAGCTTGTTCTATCTCTAACCGATGGGTCAGGAAAAGTGTTTGATAAAGAGATCACACCAGGAACCGATCTGAAGACAGGCATCAACCAGACGCTCAACTGGAGTATTGATGACACCGTATTTGACAAAATACGTGGTGGCTCATATCGCGTAGCCTTGTATGATGTGTTCGAGGGACAACGCCTACGCCTTGCAGAACAAGGTTATAGTTACGATGTGTCCAAACTGCCTAAAGAAGAACCTATCATACCTGAGTTCCCGGAAGAGGGTTCTAATAATCCCAATAATAATCGGTAACTTGTACGAAAATTAAGATATTTTAAAGCTAAGACCTCGCTTCCCCATCTGCGGAAGCGAGGTTTTGCTTGTCGCATGTCTATTTATTCTCTATAGTTAAAGTTAATAGATTACCAGAGGAGGAAAATGATTCACATGAAACCTTATATGAAAGTATCTCTCGCTGCGCTGGCCATTGGTGTTGGCGTGTGGGTTGGGTCGGTATACAGCAATACAGCCATTGGAGCAGGGACCAGCCAACCAGGTACAGCGGATGATCCAGTTGTAACGAAGAGTTACGTAGATCAGCAGATCCAACAAGCTTTGGGCGGTAAGATCCCGACTGGAGGCGGTGGTACCAGTACGGGAACAGACAGCAATGCAGGAAATGGTAACAATACAGGCTCTACAGGAACTGGGAACTCCGGTAGCTCAGGTGGTGACACTTCCCTTCCTCCACTGGTCTCAGGCGCTTCTGATGCCGTTGAGATTGTTACCGTGAAGCCGGGTCAACAGCTGATCGGCAAGTCTGGCGCGGAGTTCATTGTACGTAGTGGCAAAGCTGTGATCGTCAGTGAAGGTACGAATGGTGTAGCGGATCTGACGGACGGGATTGACCTGACGAATGGACAGGCAGCGCCGACCAATCACCTGCTCTCTTTTCCAAGGGATGGACGGGGGATCACGGTATTGGAAGGCAACAAATACAGCCTAACCGTAATGGTTCGTGGTGGATATACTTTGAAATAGGTTTTGCTTCTGTTAAAGGAATTATTCATTATTCATACATTTCATTTGCTCAGATTACCCAGTTCTAACAAACATTAATACGGCTAGCAAGCCTTGTTCCTGCTCACTCTATAACTGTTGATAATTAATTACTGGAGGTGCAGGAACATGGCTAGAAGCAACCGCAAAGTGGTACCCGAAAGTCGTCAAATGCTGGATCAGATGAAGTATGAGATTGCTGCAGAATTTGGTCTCAAAGTGGGGTATGGTGGCAGAGGTTTGGCTGGTGCGGATACAGAATTTGGATCTGAACTGGGTGAAGTAAGTGATCACTCTTATGGGCAATACAAAGGGTGGGGACATCTGACTTCCCGCGAGAATGGATCGGTTGGTGGAGAGATCACCAAAAGGCTAATTCGTCAGGCAGAGCAGCACTTATAAGGCTTTTTCCTTACCCCAATTCGTTTGACACGTCTTGACAAATACGTTAAGATGGCATTTGAGGTATGCAACCTTTTCCACTAGGGAAAGGTTGATTTTCGTTTGAGGCAATTACCTGAAAAATCCTTATCTTCGTAACTGCGGACCCAGGGTCCTTATTCCATGTTGGAAAGCTTCGAGGGTACAGTGAACGAATCGCTGTCATGTTTTGTTCGGGCAATCGCCATACTACTAGTTATGGGAGGTTGAAACTTCATGTCTGTTAAAGGCCGGCATCTATTTACATCGGAGTCTGTAACTGAAGGACATCCGGATAAAATCTGCGATCAGATCTCAGACGCCGTATTGGACGCGTTTCTTGCAAACGACCCCAATGCTCGTGTAGCTTGCGAAGTTTCCGTAGCCACAGGCTTAGTGCTTGTCATCGGTGAAATCAGTTCAGCTTCTGAATACGTGGACATTCCGTCCATCGTTCGTAATACAATTAAGGATATTGGCTACACACGTGCCAAGTTCGGTTTTGATTATAACACTTGTGCAGTTCTGACTTCTCTGAATGAGCAGTCTGCTGATATTGCCCAAGGCGTTAACGCAGCGCTTGAGAATCGTGACCCAGAACAAGTCGCTCGTGAAACAGAAAACATTGGTGCAGGTGACCAAGGTCTGATGTTCGGTTTTGCAACGAACGAGACACCAGAACTTATGCCTTTGCCAATCGCATTATCCCACCGTATCGCACGCCGTCTGGCGGAAGTGCGTAAGAATGGTACGTTGGAATATCTTCGTCCGGATGGTAAAACGCAAGTAACGATTGAATACGACGGTGACAAGCCGGTACGTGTGGATACCATCGTTGTGTCTACTCAGCACGCTGAAGAGACTACACTGGAACAGATCCAAAAAGACATTAAAGAACATGTCATCTTGCCTGTCGTTCCAGCGGAATTGCTGGATGAGCAGACTAAATATTTTATCAACCCAACAGGACGTTTCGTTATTGGCGGACCTCAGGGAGATGCAGGCCTCACTGGACGTAAAATCATCGTAGATACTTACGGCGGTTATGCACGTCACGGCGGTGGTGCGTTCTCTGGTAAAGATCCGACAAAAGTAGACCGTTCCGCAGCCTATGCGGCTCGTTACGTAGCGAAAAACCTTGTAGCTGCGGGACTTGCAGACAAAGTGGAAATCCAGCTCGCTTATGCGATTGGTGTAGCCAACCCTGTATCCATCAACGTGGATACATACGGTACTGGCAAAGTCAGCGAAGAGAAATTGGTTGAGCTTGTGCGCAACAACTTCGATCTTCGTCCGGCTGGCATCATTCGTATGCTGGATCTGCGTCGCCCAATCTACAAACAAACTGCTGCTTACGGTCACTTCGGTCGTACAGATCTGGATGTACCTTGGGAGCAAGTGGACAAAGTAGACCATTTGAAAGCTCAAGCAGGTCTGTAATTAGCTAACATTATGTGGATCATTCAATGAGGCCCTTGATTCCGTTCAGGAATTAAGGGCTTTTTTGTGCTTCCATCGATTTTACTGCTTGCATGGACAAAGGAAAAAATATGGAATATATACCCAAATAACTAAATGAAATCCCTTCTCTAACCGAAATACATAATGAGGTCTGTACATCAGACAAGAGAAGAAATTTAGATAAGGGGGAAGATCAGTGAAATCGAAGAGAATCGCAAGAAAAGGCATACTTGGACTCTTGATCGTCATGCTAACTGCTCAAGGCTGGCTTACGGGTTGGAGTGGAGTTGAGCGGGAAGCATATGCGGCACACGCATTAAGTGCAAATGGAATAACGAATACTGTTCCTGCTGTGAAAGGAACGAATGTGGATAGTTCAGTTCCATTCGTTATTGATTTTGATAAACCTGTTCAGAAGGCAACTGGTACACAAAGTTCAATCGTGATTAAACGTTTGGATGACAATACAACGATGGGTTCGGTGCTGGTATCCAGTGACCAAGTTGTGATTGATCCCACACCACCGATTACAGACCCTACGACACCCGATGCGGGAGACAATACACCTGTACCAGCTACTGGCCTACGAGTGACGATTACACTGGGAAAGACTCTACCGGGAGCAACATACTATGTAGAGATAGATAATAAATCATTTGTTTACGCAGACAATACTGCATTTCCGGGACTGACTAACAAAGAGTGGACCTTCAGTACGCTGGGACTAGGCTCAACTTCCCTTGTGAGTAGAGTTCCTGATAACGCAGCAATGGTATCCCTTTCAACCAAGGTAGTAATGACGTTCGATAAGCCGGTAACCGCAGGTAGAGGCAATCTCATTATTTATCAGGGAAGAGTTGGTGGTACAGTATTTGAGCAGATTCCAGTAAACGCAGGAGCACCTCGAATTACAGGTTTTGGAACCAATACGATTACGATCGTTCCCACGAATAACTGGAACAACAACACTACATATTACATCGTAATGCCAGAAGGTTATTTGCGAGATAGCAATGAGAATGATATCAGTGCAATTAATGGGAATGTTTGGGGATTCAATGTCATATCCGATCCGACGTCTCTTATGGTATCTACTGTATCTCCCGCAAACGGTACTACCAATGCACCATTAACGGGAAATTTAACAGTTACATTCAACAAGGAACTTGATACGAATTACATTCAGAATGTAACGCTCAAAAAATCAAATGGAGCAACTGTTTCATCTAAGACAGTCATAAATAGTTCAAACAATAGACAATTGCTGATTACACCTACCAACGCATTGGATAGCAACACAAATTACGTGGTAGACATCCCAGCCAATGCGTTTCGTGATAAAGCAGGAAATACATTTACAGGTCTTAATGGGTCTACATCATGGGCCTTTAAAACATTAAGTGCAGATACAACTGCACCTGTGTTGAAGAATGCTAAGATGCATAGCAATAACACCATTCGCCTAACATATGATGAGTGGCTGTACAGCACTAATTCGCTGAGTAGTACGTATGCTGTCACTGTAAATGGTGAAAAGAGGAATGTCAGCTCCACTTATATTTCAGGTGACAGTGTATATGTGGTCTTGGATACGGGTGTAGCGGTAGGACAAGTTGTGCGAATTTCATATACACCCGGTACAACAGGTAATCGTCTTACAGATCAATCTTCCAATGCTGCGGCTGCTTTTGGCGCACGAGATGTGGAGAACGGTTTAGATTCTGTTATGTCCAAGCCGCGAGAAGGAAACGTATATTACAGTACAATTACGTTGTACTACCCTGAGACGGTATATATCACTTCAAGTGATGCTGCGAGACAGTTCAGCGTAACTGCGGATCAGTCGGCTGTAGGTATCAATAACATATCGATCAATGGCAGCTCAGTCGTGACATTGAACCTCAGTCGGTCCATTATGGATGGTGAAGTCGTTCGTGTTGCTTACACGCCAGGTTCTTGGCCTGTAAAAGATACACGTGGACAGGCTCTTGCTGGATTTAGCGGCTTCTATGTCCGCAATTCCATCGATACCAAACCACCTGAGTTCAAGAGTGCTGAGGTGAGTGGTAACAAGTTATGGGTGCGTTACAATGAACCACTGAACACGACAAATAAACCGCTCAACAGCCAATATTCTGTTCTGGTTGATGGCAAGCCAGTCTTCGTTAATGATTCTGAGATCGAAAATGATCTGGTCACGTTAACGCTGGCTTCAGCGGTGAAGGATACACAAAATATATCGTTATCCTATGTACCTGGAGCCTTGCGATTAACGGACCTGAACAATAATCCAGCAGGATATCTCAATCTGACTCCAGTAACGTACACATATGGGAATGGCAAAATCCTGTCGGCTACGCTTCAGGGAGACACGGTTCAGATTAATTTCCGTGATTCAATCCAGTCCCAGACTGCACTAACAGCATCTCAGTTCAGTGTAGTGATTGGTAATTCAACCACAACTGTATTGTCTGCTTTAGCTTCTGGCTCTGTGGTGACGTTGAAAGTGGATACTTCAGCAGTAACATCGACAGCTACTCAGACGGGAACGGTGAGTTATGTACCTGGGGCAGTGCCGTTGCGGGATGCGTCGAATGTCACGATAACAGCATTTGGTCCACTTACGTTGCAACAGACGAATAATAGTTCGAACAATAATCAGTCGGGAAACCGTCCTTCCTGGTTGGCCGAATTGGATGCATCAAGCTATGGTCAGTCTTTACTTGTGATGAATAATACTACGGCTTCTGCTGTATCTGCGATGTCCCACTTTAATCGCCCGACTCGTCAATTCAACGTGGATGCAACCAAGTTGATTCAGTCCTTTGAATACGCTGGAGCAAACGGGAAATTGACTCAGCCGGTGGTATTCGAGATTCCGGATAGTGAATCGGC
Source organism: Paenibacillus sp. FSL R5-0517 (assembly GCF_037974355.1). Taxonomy (NCBI): domain Bacteria; kingdom Bacillati; phylum Bacillota; class Bacilli; order Caryophanales; family Paenibacillaceae; genus Paenibacillus; species Paenibacillus sp. FSL R5-0517. Next base: position 6,191,714 of record NZ_CP150235.1, on the reverse strand, counting down.
TGCGTATGTTGGGTTCCCATTAAATGCACTGACTCAGATTGCTGCAAGTTATCGCACAGGCACTATAGGTGTGAAATATGGCGATCTCCTCTGGACGGTGCCACTGTCTAATCTAGATATGGCGGCTATGAGTCGGAGTGTAGGAACGTCAAACACAAGTACAACGACAGGAGCAGCAGTTCCATCCTTATACGTTCAGTTAGAGACGGTACCAGTATCTTCATCGGGGACGATGGAAGGCTTGATTGCAGGTGCAGGAGCGCAGAAGCTTGGCAATTATACGGATGTATATTTGTATGCCGGTAATGGAACGAGCGATCAACGTGTAGATCAGAATGTCAAAAGCCAACTGGCCATGCAATTGGCTGCCAATACCCCAAGTGTAACATCCGGATTTACGTATATCGATCCAGTTACATTTAGGTTATCGAATGTACCTAGTTCCTTTAAAAATACGACAGGTGGTGTAGTTGTCCGAGGACAACTGAATGGCAATCAGTCGGTAGTCCCTGTTAACAACATCGTTAGTTATCCGGATACAGCGTCACACTGGGCTAGTGAGGTCATTAAGGAGCTCTCTGCCAAATGGATTATTAACACACCTACGGGTAGCTTCTACCGACCGAATGAGAACATTACACGTGCAGAATTTGCTGAATTGGTCGCTAGAGGTCTTGGACTGAATGGAGAACCGACCGCAGCAAGTCGTTTCCAGGATGTACGTAGCGGTAGTGTGACAAGTGCCTATATCGGTGCTGCAGCTGAAGCGGGCATCATTACTGGAAATACCGATGGTACGTTTAAGCCGGATCGCCCCATCACGCGTGAGCAGATGGCACTTATGATGGTGCGGGCTATGAAGTACGGAGGCAAGACTGTTTCGCTGCAATCTTCGGCTGCTTCCACTCTATCCAAGTTCAAGGACAGTAACAAAATCCAGTCCAAGGATTCTGTTGCCAAAGCGGTTCAGGAGGGAATCATTCAAGGCATGACAGCCAGAACATTCGAACCTCAGGGAAATGCAACTCGTGCACAGGCAGCAGTCATGTTAAAACGAGTTTTGGACAAGTTAGGATATCTATAGTAGTAAGTAGTTCTTTTATCTTATTGAAGCGAAATCGATCAGGGGAATATGTTCAACTGGTTGGTTTCGCTTTTTTATATTATAAAATATAAATTTCATGGATAGAGGGTGTGAATTTGTTTAAAAAAATGCTAGTAATTTTCCTTGTTCTGGGGTTAATATCCCTACCATCACTGGCTTATGCTCAAAATAATAAAGAATCCATACAACTGTACGTTAATGAAAAACCTACTGACATTAAACTGATGACAAAATCAGGGACGGTGTATGTTCCATTTCGAGAGTTTATTCAACTAATGGGGTACCAAGCGAATTACTCCGTGGTAGATCAAGAGATCTCAGTTAAGATCGGGAAATCAAAATTTATCTTTCTACCGGACGATGGTTATATTAGTGGATCGGGAGATTACTACGAATTACAAAGGCCAGGTATTCAGATTGATGGAAAATTCTTTTTACCTATCCGTTATGCCGCCTGGTTAACCAAGCACTCGGTTAAGTATGATCAAAAGTCGAATACGGCGTGGATGGTGCAGTATGGGTATGGTCAAGAGAAAGAGATACTTGATTTGATAACAACATATGATAGAGCTTTCACTGTAAAACTACTTGCTTCAGATCATATGCAAAGATCCTATCTGACGGATAGTAAGATTACACTCCCAGAGAGTGAAATTTCGGATCGAATTTACAGTATCGATATAACAAGCATTACATATGAATCAGCGAACCAGGCATTATTGTATGTTACATATATCCATAATAATCAGGTAATGGACGACCAACATGAGATCGTGTTCCGAATTAAGAAGGAAAATAATTTGTGGAAAATTCTTCAGTCGGAATATCTGTCCAGTTATACCAGTCTCCCAGAAGATATTGATACATCTGCTGATAATATAAAGGAGATTTTAAAGAAAAGCAACAAAGCGTATTGTCAGATCTGAGGATATATTATGAAGCCCTGAATCAGGAAGATTATGATTTAACATATAAATATACTTCGCCATATAAGATTGAGCAAAGAAATGCAGATGCTCTTGCTGACTGGATGACTTGGGAGAAAAGCAAAAAGGCTTCTTTTGAATATGAAGATGCTACGCACCGTATGTCCAACGAACGTGTCGTGTTTCTTGGGGAGAAGCAAGCCGTTGTCCATGCTACGTTGCAATGGAGTAGCATTTCAGAGAATGGAGAGCAGCATAGTCCTGAGTATAATGCACTCCTCTATCTTGATTATGCCAATGGGCACTGGAATTATAGTGATGAATTTAACATTGATGCTAACTACGAGGAAACCAATAGAGAGCTTCCCGAAATTTTTTTTCCAGAATTAGAATAGGATTCAACATAAATCATTGTTCAGGTAGAACTCAGGTGTGCAGATAATGCTGCGCCTGGGTTCTTTTTTGCCAAGAATATCCTCAAAGTTAGCTAGTGGCGTAACTTTTTCCACTAAAAGCAGTCTATTAATAGAAGAGTATACTAGGGATCTCGCTATCGGCTGCCTACTTGGCAGTGTTCGTGATGTCTAAGATTGATATACAAGATGGGAGAGACGTTTCAGACATGCTGGGGAAACATGGGAAACAGCTGGAAGACGTTAAGAGCAGTAAGGTGAAGAAATGGGCAATTGTGACGCTGGCGGGTGTAATCTGGATTGCACCGGTGATGAGCGCAGGTGAACAGATGTGGTCTGGCACTTCGTGGCAATCGGTGGCCGCAGCGGCATCTACGAATACAAGTAAGTTGAGTGAAGAAATTTTGACTTCCGGTGCGAAGCTCATGAAATACAGATATACGACAACACGTTCCGGTTCCAAGGTCAACGTACTGGCGGATGTGGTCCAGGTGGATCTGCAGAACCCGTATGTGAAGCTGGATGTGATGACAGGCAAGGGCGGTAATCTGAACAGCAAACAGAGCACAGGTGCCATGGCCAAGGAAAATGGTGCAGTGGCTGCTGTGAATGGTGATTACTTCAACGTATCCGGTGAACTCGCGCCGATTGGTGGACAGGTCTCTGATGGCGTACTGGTCTCCACACCTTCCGAACTGTCGGGCATGTATGCACTCACGGTGACCAAGGACGGTAAACCGATGATCGACGAGTATTCTTTTGATGGAACGGTGAAGGCCCAGGATGGTTCAACCTTTGCTTTGCGTGGGATAAATAAAGAGGATTATACGGTAGAGTCGGGCGCGGTGAAATATAGTCATGCCAACTCTATGTATATTTATACACCGGCATGGACCTCCACTAAACGTCCGAATGACCCTTCCACAACGCCAACAGAGGTTCTTGTGCAGAACGGAGTCATTACCCAAATCTCGGATAAAAAAGCGTTAAACATGACGGTGCCGCAGGATGGGTACATTTTGCGTGCGCATGGAACAGCAGCGACATGGATCATGAGCCATCTCTCTGTTGGGCAAACCTTGGATGCGGATTACAAGCTGAAAGCCAAAACAACCGGGCAATCGGTTGATCCAAGTAATCTGGAGATGATGATTGGTGGTCATACCATTTTGGTGAACGGTGGCAAGGCGGCTTCCTTCTCCCGGGATATCGCTGCGTCCGGTATTGGTGGAATTCGTGCAAGAACGGCAGTAGGCTACTCTCAGGATGGTCGGTATGTCTACATCATTGCAGCGGAGAAAAACAGTAACAGCAGCGGGATGTCGCTGACAGAACTGCAATCCTTTATGACCAGCGTGGGTGTCTGGAAAGGTATGAACCTGGACGGTGGCGGCTCCACAACGATGGTAACACGTCCGTTAGGTGAGCAGACCGCAGGTCTGACGTTCAACACAGAGTATGGCACCGAGCAACGTCAGGTTGTAAACACGCTGGGTGTGTTCTCTACGGCTCCAGCAGGTAAACTGAAGGGCTTTGCCGTGAGTGGCAGCCAAACGTTGCTGGTGGGGCAAGAGGGCAAGTACACAGCCAAAGGATATGACACCTACTACAACCCGATCGCAACAGGTGATATCAGCATGTCTTGGAAATCTAGCAACAACGGCATTGTGAGTGTCAGCAACGGCACGATCAAAGGCGTAAAACCAGGCACAGCAACGCTGACGGCAACGAGCAATGGAGCTTCATCTTCCATTAAAGTATCGGTACTGGGTGGAAGTGAATTGGCTTCTCTGACAGCAGGATCAGGTCTCGGTTCGCTCAAAGCGGGCACAACGATGTCCATTCCTGTAACGGCAACAACGAAGAGCGGACAAAGTGTGACAGTTCCGGCCGATTCGCTGACATGGGAATTTATCGGGTTCAAAGGTAAAGTTACGGCGGACCAATTAACCGTATCTTCGGTCAACTCTGGTGCACAAGTGGGATATGCGATTGGACGTTATGATGGTTACAGCACAGTCGTTGTACTCTCGGCTTCTGCAAGCGAAACGATCTGGGAGAACTTCGAAAATGTGAGCTATCCGATCAACTTCACGACAAACGCAGCGGGTGTGACCGGATCGGCAACTGTTACAGCAGGAACGGGTGAAAAAGCCGGCTCCAATGTATTGCAACTTGGTTATGACATGACTGCTGGAACAGGTAAAATGTATGCTTATGCACAACTGAATGGTTCTACCGGCAGAGAGGTATCTGCTGCAGCGACATCAATGTCGATGGATGTTATGGGAGATAAGAGCCTGAACTGGTTGCGCGCTGAATTCACGGATGCCAATGGCAAAACGGTATATGCCGATCTTGCTAAAGCGATTGACTGGAGCGGATGGAAGAAGCTGAGCGTGGACCTGAACGGACTGAATATCGCCTATCCGGCGAAGCTGAAGCGAGTTTATGTGGTGAATGTGGAAGAGGGTCAGGATGAGCGCGCGAAGACAGGTACGGTTGCTTTTGACAATATCGCATTCACGATGCCTTCCAAGTCCAGTGAAGTTGGATTGCCTACGGGAACAGCTTCGCTTGTGCTTGGACAGAAATCGATGACGGTGAATGGAACGAAAAAAGCAATTGATGCAGCACCAGTCCTGAAAAATGGTACGACGTATGTGCCAATCAAACATGTTTTGGACGCTTTTGGTGGTCAGGCAAGCTGGGATAGCAAAAATCAGCGGATCACAGTATTACGTGGTAGCAAGCTGATTGATCTGGTTGTAGGGCAGAAAGAATTCATTCTAAATGGTAAAAGACAAAGCGCAACTGTTGCACCATACGTAACGGGTGGTAGGACTTTAGTCCCACTCAGACTCGTTTCCGAGCAGCTTGGACTCACTGTAAAATGGGAACAGAAAACGAAGACCGTTACCATCTCATCGTGATATGGTATGATATATACCGGAAACGATAGAAATGGAGTCGAACAAACGTGGATTTACAAGCCGATGCCATAGACCGCGTCATTAAAAACGCCATACAAGTCATGGAAAACAGCAAATATCAAATGTTCGAAATTATGGACGCAACTCGCGATGAGCTGAAGACACTCAACGAGGAGTTGAAGTCGGTACTGAAGGAAACGGCGGAAACGATCGAGAAAGTAGATCAATTGGAGTTGAACTACCGCCGTTCCCGGATCCGGCTGACTGAGGTTAGCCGCGACTTTGTCCGTTATTCCGAGCATGATATCAAGCAGGCGTACGAGAAAGCAACACAGCTGCAGCTGGATCTGATGATTTATCGTGAGAAGGAAATGTATCTGAAAGCCCGTCGGGATGATCTGCAGAAGCGTGCCAAAAATGTGGAAGCTTCTGTAGAGCGTGCCGAGACCATCGGTTCGCAGATGGGTGTTGTACTCGAATACCTGTCAGGTGAACTGGGTCAAGTGACCCGGATCATCGAATCTGCCAAGAATCGACAAATGATTGGTTTGAAAATAATTTTGGCCCAGGAAGAAGAGCGGAAACGTATTGCTCGTGAGATTCATGACGGGCCTGCACAGATGCTCGCAAATCTAGTGCTTAGGACGGAAATTGTAGAAAGAATGCTCATTAAGCAGGATTTTAAGATGGTCCAGGCCGAAATAGTAGATTTGAAAGGCCAGGTTCGTTCCAGTCTTGAAGAAATGAGAAAAGTTATTTTCAATCTGCGTCCTATGGCACTGGATGATCTGGGACTGATTCCAACGCTTCGGAAGTATGTGCAGGATTTTGAGGTAAAAACAAAAATCCGGTCGCTTTTTGAAACAAGAGGTAAGGAACACCGTTTATCTTCCGCGATGGAGGCAGCGATCTACCGCCTCGTGCAGGAAGGTCTGTCGAATGCTGCAAAGCATGCTTATCCCACTTATGTTGTAGTGGAAATTACATACCAGGCTCAGCTCGTCAAAATTGTCGTTCAGGACAATGGGCTTGGGTTCAAACCGGAGCTTCTTGCAAAGAAAAGCAAGGATCATACCCACTTCGGTCTGATTGGGATGAGAGAACGGGTTGAACTGTTAGAAGGAAGAATAGAGATTGAGTCCGGAGAAAATCAAGGAACCAAAATAGTGATTCATATCCCGACAAACGTGGATAAGGGAAAGGAGTAGCAGGATGATGGAAAACCGTGATACTGGTAAAGCATCGATTAAAGTTCTTTTGGCTGATGATCATCAGCTGTTCCGTGAGGGACTGAAACGCATTTTAAATATGGAGGACGACATTGAGGTCATCGGCGAATGCGGCGATGGAATTCAAGTGCTCGAATTCTGCAATCAGGATAAACCGGATATCGTATTGATGGATATCAACATGCCGATTGAAAATGGGGTTGAAGCAACGGAGAAATTGCGTGAGCTGTTCCCTGATGTCAAAGTCATTATCTTGTCCATTCATGATGATGAAAGTTATGTGTTTGAGACGCTTCGTAAAGGGGCTAACGGATACTTGCTGAAGGATATGGAGGCCGAGTCTCTGATCAATGCGATTCGTTCCGTGCATGAAGGACATGCGTTCATCCATCCAAAAGTAACAGGCAAACTGATCATGCAGCTGCGACGTATGACGTATCTTAATGAAACAGGGGCGATGAGTGAAGGAGCTTCGAAGGAAGCGGGCGTTAAATTTGTCGCTGGTGACAATAACCCGCTCACACGTCGTGAGGCTGAAGTGCTTCGCTTAATGGCAGAAGGTAAGAGCAACAAAATGATTGGTGAATTCCTGTTCATCAGTGAAAAAACAGTAAAAAACCATGTCAGCAGTATTCTGCAGAAGATGGAAGTGGACGACCGTACACAAGCGGTTATCAATTCGATCAAATATGGTTGGGTTACGCTCTAATACCTTATGTTTATCGTAGAAGCAGTATTCTTATGGTAAGTCAGTCCATTGGTTGATTCAACCTTGACGAAGTATAGATTGGTGTTCACTCGCGCCCTTTCCAGAATGCTGGATTGGTCTGCGGGTTAATGGACTTTATCACTGCAAATGAGCAAAGCGTAAGGTTGTGCGGAACATGTGTTCAAGCTTAGGCGTGAATGAATGACCTGGCCTGTCTTTCTTCGTCCGGTGTCGATCAGCGTGGAATATGAGTGATAGGAAATGCAAGTGTAACCCTTCAGGAAGTACAGCATATACTTGTTGTATACAGGGATGTTCGCCATGGGTGAGCATGACCTTCCGAGGAGGTGCAGTTGCCATGGTTGCTCATCTGACTATGATTCTGCTCATATACTTCCTGGCGGCAATGGCCGTTCATGCCATGCACCAGCGCCATCTTTCTCGTCCGGAATCTGAAGGATTCGAGCAGATCTTGCTCATCCCTTCCAATCAGGCAGGGCGGATCGAAGGCATTGTAAGAGCACTTTGCCGGGAATTGTTATACCGTGGAAAGAGCTTCAGATTAACCGTTGTTGCTGATCGTACAGAAGCGGAAACGATTACGATTATTGAAAAGCTTATGCAAAGGCAAGGAATGGAGACATCTTATCTGCCTGCTGTCCCTGCTGATATTGAACGGATAGCACAGACCGATCACACTTTTCGACTGATCGATTTGCGTGAGTCTGAGCAATAAATCATCATCTGAACGGGAAATGGGATTAACATTTCGTAGATCTACAGTGAAAAGATTACAGCAGAAGCTGTAGTCTTTTTTTGTAATTGTAGCCAAGTCTGCTTTTAAATTAAAAATGGGTTTTTATGCAATCTATGGTTATTGCCTGGGTCCTGACGACGTAGTGATCATTAAAATAAGTTTTTCGAAGTCAGAACTCTTAATTTAAAAGTATAGACGATAGAGATTGGAAAAAGTTTCGCAATTTTATAGAAAGATTCTGGTTATTAGAAGAATTGTATGATGCGTGAATAACCTTGTGCTGTGAAGATTCAATTGGTATAGTCATAAGTAGATTGATCATAAGAAGATTGGATATGGACATGAAGCACATGCGCCGGCGAATAGCCGGGTTGGCATGTGCTTTTTTGCGTTCGGAAAAATAACGATGGGGGAGGAGAGTAAATGAAGGTTGCCTTATATGTGTGCCGTACAGGGGAAGGGTGGAGCATGATGTTGTCACTCGATATTCGTGTGGATGTGGCCTGGTGGCTAGAGGGAGGAAGTGGGCGACATGTGCTGCGCTGGTTGCTGTTAGATCAGGCGTTGCCGTTAAGTCAGGCATCCTGGTTGGTTGAACATTTTGAGATGGAGCGAAGCATGGATCAGTGGGGCCAGCGCGAATGGCAGAGTTATCTTGCGAGGAAGCTGGATGTATATGAACTGGCCTCGGGGGAAGTTGAGGCGAGAAAAGGTGTAGCGGGCACAGCGGGGAATGTCGCTGCGCGTCGCATTCAGGTAGGCGGGATGCCGCCGTCGTATCCCGCCGGGCAGTGGGCTCAGCTGGAGCGGGACGCGGCCCTGCTGGCTGAGCGGATCAGCGGCCGCCAATTACTGGCGGCCGAGGCGGAGGCGTTGCTGGCGGATACCGCCCAGCCGCCAAGGGAGTGGCGCGCGGCTGCGCAGCTCGCGCGCTTGCACGGGCGGCTGAGTATCACAGCCGCCCTCCAAGGGCCTACCACGCGCCGTCGGCACGCGTGGCTTGGACGCGCGCGGAGCGCGCCCCGCTGCCACCGCTGTGGCAGCGAAGCCAGGCAGCGCGTGCCCTGCGCTGCCTGCGGCCTGGCGGCGTGCGCCTACTGCGAGGCTTGCCTCGCGCTGGGGCGCAGCCGTGCTTGTGCGCTGCTGCTACGCAGTGCAGCGCAAGGGGCCGTGCCAGTACGCGGCGAAGCACCGCGTGGCACGGCCATGGCCCCCACCGGCGGCGGGCTCGCCCGGTGGGGGCTTAGCGCAGCGCAGAGCGCGGCAGCAGCCGCGGCGCTTGCGTTTTTGGCCCGGCCGCCCGCAGGGGATGGGCCGGGGCGGTTCTTGCTGTGGGCCGTGACCGGAGCTGGCAAGACCGAGATGATTTTTCCACTGCTCCAACATACATTGGATCGCGGTGGACGAGCACTGGTCGCTACCCCGCGCAGGGATGTGGTACTGGAACTGGCTCCGCGTCTGGCCAAAGCCTTTCCGGACACCTCGCTCGCTACTCTTTACGGCGGCAGTGACGAACGTTGGAAAGATGCTCAACTGACGCTCGCGACCACACATCAACTGATGCGTTTTTATCAGGGGTTCGATCTCGTCATAATCGATGAACTGGATGCCTTCCCTTACCATAACGATCCCATGCTCGCTCACGCGGCGGCATCTTCCTGTAAACCGGATGGGAATTTTATATATCTGTCTGCTACACCACCAACTCGGCTACAGAGAGAAGCAACACAGGGGAAACTCACTCATGCCAAAGTTCCAGTACGTTTCCACCGTCATCCTTTGCCCGTGCCAAAATTGATTAAGATGGCTACCGTTGCTGAATGTATTAGGAAACGAAATCTTCCGTCTGCTTTGAAATCTAACATCCAAATTTCATTGGAGCGTGACGCCCAGGTATTTGTGTTTGTGACACGCATTGCCCAGATAGAGGCATTTGTGAATCTGATGCGTCATACTTTTCCCGGAATCCATATCGAAGGAACTTCATCTCAGGACCCTGATCGCGCTAGCAAAGTTATAGCCTTTCGTGAACGCACCATTCGTCTGCTCGTAACCACCACAATTCTGGAGCGTGGAGTGACCATTCCACGGAGCGATGTATTTATCTTGGATGCAGACAATGGTCTCTTTGATGAAGCTTCACTGGTTCAGATGGCGGGCAGAGCAGGGCGTTCCATGGATGACCCGGCGGGTAGAGTGGTTTTTGCATCATCTCGTCGGACACGTTCACAGGTGAAGGCTATTGCACAAATTCGGAAAATGAACACCATCGCTCGTCGCAAAGGCTACCTGCATCCACCATCCCAGACATAATTGTTAATTGTGATCTGCCTAAATATTAAATATATGAATTAGCATCCATATTTCAAAGTACACACAGCGTATATTTCCGTACATACCATTAGATTCTCCAGACCAGATTGGAGGTTTACACGATTATGTTTAACTGGCTCAGCAACATTACCGATCACGCTCAGTACCTTACCGAACGCCTCCATCATCTGCTCGCCCCACCTGGAGCGACTTGTCTGACATGTGGCACTCGGGCGATCCTATCCTCGCTCTATCCGGGTATATGCCCACGTTGTGTGCATCAGATTCCATGGATTCGTTCCATCCGCTGCCTGCGTTGTGGTCGGGGCGTTGGGTGCCCGGACTGTGCTCGTCCACATATGCAAAATCGTTCTTTTATCCTCAACCGCAGCGCCGTACAGTACACCCATCTTATGAAGGAGTGGATTGGCATGTACAAATTCAGAGGCCATGAACGATACGCGCCGCTCTTAACCGCGCTGTTGATTCAAGCCTTTCAAGCGATGAGCGAGGAACAGAATTCTGCTTTGGGAAAAGAACCCCCAGCCCCCGTGGCTCATCTCGCCACGCCTGCTCAACAAACGAAGCCGCAATGGCGGCCTGCCGTGGTCACCTATGTTCCCGTGAGCAGCGAGCGCCTGGTTGAGCGCGGCTTCAATCAGGCGGAGCGACTGGCTGCTGGGCTTGCCACCGCCTGCCGCCTGCCTATCGTTGATCTGTTGCAGCGCCAGATCAACACCACCAAACAAAGCTTCAAATCACGCGGTGAGCGTATCGAAACGATGAAGAACGCTTTTTCCATCAACCCCGATGGCATGAAGTTAATTGAAGAGCTATACAGGGAATCTTATCTGTCAACACATACGGGCATGTCACATGACGAACCCATACAGATCCTGCTGATCGATGATATATACACAACAGGCAGTACCTTGGATGCTTGTGGGCGGGTTATCTTAAATGCTGGTTTTACCATGGGAATTCCGGTTGAGATTTACACACTAACACTGGCAAGATCCTAATAGGCAAAATCAGTCTATTGAGCTACTGTTTAAATATTTTTTAAGTCTCCCTGGATACACAACTTACGCTTTATTTTCTAATAGATAGGAAAATGTGTTCTCTTATTAATAACTTCACAAATATGAATTCCTCTTTTCATATTTAACCGTTTGAAATATAGTTGTTTAGTGAAATCATAAATGAAAGTGTAATAAGAAATTTTTTACATGTAAAAAAGAGGATTTCGTTTTCTCGTGCAGAATAGATAGTTTTGCCGTTCACCACAGGTGACAGCAAGGGTGTGGCACAACATATCTTTTGAAGGGGAGAACAAAAGTGGTCGCAGGAAAAAGAAAAAACGGATTTTACTTATGGACTGTCCGTCTACTAGTATTCATGCTGGTATTCGGACAGTTTGGTGTGTATGGGGGAAACCGGGCAGATGCCGCAACGAGTAATAGAATTATCGCATCGAGTAATGATTATCGCTTTGTATTATCAGAACAGAATGGGAATCTGATGGTGAATCAGAAACAGGTTGATCTGGGCTGGACGAGATCATACAGCATTTCATCAACAGGATATTCATTCTCAAGAAGCCAGTCTATCAGGGGAACTCTCGAAGATATGACCAATGTAACATTTGGTAAATATACTTCTACCTATACTGGGCAAGTGACTAACGCATTTATCGTTGACTTTTCCGAGGTTTGGGAATATTACAGTACCATGGAATATAGACAATCAGGTATGAATGTAGGTGTTTGGAACAGTTCCAGAGTAGATGAATTTGGAATGGAAACCCCTAGATATGTACAAAGTTATGAAGCCTCTCAACTTAGTTTGGTGATCAGTGCGGATACAGGTGCTGTGGTAGATTTTGTATCTAACCTTAATCCATATTACACACGTAAGGCAGAATCATTCAGTTTTGAAAAAGAGCCGGGAACAAAGGAGCCAATTACTACAGTTCCTGCTATACCTACTGGACTGGTAGCTACTGCAAATGATGCGACAATCAACCTTAACTGGTCAGCTGCACAACAAGCGGTTCAGTATGAGATTGAAGAAAATGGTGTAACTAAAGGTCCATTCTATGGTCTGGACTATACAAGTAGTCCTTATAGAAATAATACGAACTATACTTACAGAGTACGTGGTGTTAATCCAAGAGGTGCAGGTGAGTGGAGTGATACATACTCGCTGAGAACTTTGCTAGAAAAACCGATCTTATCCGTAAAAGGTGAAGAGGGGAAGAATACATTGAATTGGAAATCCGTTGAATTTGCAGATCGATATCAATTGCGAATTGACGGAGGAGAACCTATTGAATTGGGCAATGTGAACTCATATGAGCATGACGATTTGGAGGCCAATTCAACACATACCTATGTGCTGAGAGCATTCTCAACTGACAATGAGAGTTCATGGAGTAAACCACTAAGTCAATTGACAGTACCTAATCGTGCAGATGGTTTGAAAATCACAGATGCTACATTGAATAAATTGTCTGTATCCTGGACTGCTGTTAAGGGAGCCACTGGATATGATCTGGAGATCAATGGTTCAGTTGTTGCGGTGACAGGAACAACATACAACAAGACTGGACTTGCAGCCAATACAGAATATACCTTCAGAATCAGATCCAAAAATGCTGGTGGGACAGGAAGTTGGAGTGATCCAGTATCGGGCACCACTCAACTGAGTACACCCGTAGTTCAGTCTAATGTCACAGCAGAGGAAGTTGTACTTGTATGGGCTCCCATTGAAGGCGCAACTTCGTATGAGATTGAAGCAGATGGAGTTGTTTCTTCAGGTTTAGAAGCTCCAATCTTTAACCACACCAATCTGACACCGGGCACAGCGCATAAATATCGTGTGCGGGCAATCAATGAGACGAATACAAGTGCTTGGACATCAGTAGTAACGCAAAATACCTTGCCTGACTCTGTCAGTGGGTTGAATGTGAGTGCAGTCACCAATACAGCCATTACAGTAAAATGGAATGCGGTTACCGGTGCTACAGGCTACGATTTGGAAATTGACGGCACCCCGATTTCTTTGACAGCTACAAGTTATACGAAGAGTGGACTCGTCGGAAACACGGAGCACACTTTCCGTATTCGTTCGAAGAACGTTGCAGGTGCAGGAGCCTGGAGCGAAATAGTAACAGGTCGTACACAATTTAATTTGCCTATATTGAAGGCATCCTCTGAGGAAACAGCAATCACATTGACGTGGACATCCATACCAGATGCTACTGCATATGAAGTTGAAGCAGATGGTGTGATTGTTGCAAATGTAAGTGAATCAAACTACACACATGGAAATATATTACCAGGTACTTCTCATAAATATCGTGTTCGTGTGGCTACTGACACTAACATAAGTGCTTGGACAACTGTTCTGACACAGAGTACATTGCCCGCAGCGGTATCAGGTCTCAGTATAACATCCACAACGAACGCCGCAATTTCCTTGAAATGGAGTGCAGTAACCGGTAGCTCTGGATATGACTTGGAGATTGATGGAGTGGTAGTTCCAGTTACTGGTTTAACATATACGAAGAGTGGTCTTGCAGCGAATACAGACCATACATTCCGTATACGTTCCAAAAATACGGCAGGTGTGGGTGTGTGGAGTGACGTGGTAAGTGGCACGACTCAACTTAATACGCCTGTTCTGAAAGCATCTTCCCAAGAAGATGCAATTACTGTAACTTGGGCAGATGTTACTGATGCAACCAAATATGAAGTGGAGGCTGATGGTATTGTTGTAGCTACGGTTACGGCGCCAGTCTACACGCACGAGAATTTGATCCCAGGAACAACGCATAAGTATCGTGTAAGAGCCCTGACGGAGATGAACGTTAGCCCGTGGACTGTACTTCTCACTCAGAATACTTTACCGGGTTCAGTCACAGGGTTGAGTGTAACCTCTGCAACCAATGTCGCTATCGCTCTTAAATGGAATGCTGTAACTGGAGCAACGGGTTACGACTTGGAGATTGATGGCACGGTAATAGCTGTAAGTGGATTAACCTACAACAAGACAGGTCTTGCAGCCAATACGAATCATACGTTCCGCGTTCGCTCTAAAAATACGGCAGGTGCCGGAGCGTGGAGTGATATCATTGATGGTACAACATTGTTGAATACCCCTGTTTTAAAAGCTTCCTCGGAAGAGACTGCTGTTACAGTAACATGGGCAGATGTATCAGATGCGATCAAGTATGAGATTGAAGCAGATGGATCAACTATCGCAACAGTTGATGAGCCAAAATATGTGCATTCAGGTCTCCAGCCAGGAACAGCGCATAAGTATCGTGTAAGAGCACTGACAGATACAAACAATGGCGCATGGACTGCTGTTTTAAATCAAAATACACTACCAGGTTCAGTAACAGGGTTGGGCATTACCTCTGTAACGAACACAACAATGGGTTTGAAATGGAATGCTGTAACCGGAGCAGCAGGTTATGATCTTGAAATTGATGGCACGGTAGTAGCCGCTACTGGATTAACATACAACAAGACCGGACTTGCGGCTAATACGGATCATACGTTCCGCGTTCGCTCCAAAAATGCGGCAGGTGCTGGGACTTGGAGTGACGGGGTAAGTGGCACAACGTTATTGAATACCCCTGTTCTAAAAGCTTCCTCGGAAGAAACAGCGATTACATTGACATGGGCAGATGTAACAGATGCAACCAAGTATGAGATTGAAGCAGATGGAGTCGTTACTGGAACAATTAGCGAACCGAAATATGTGCACACTAGCTTGCTTCCAGGAACGGCGCATAAATATCGTGTACGTGCACTGACGGACTCTAATACAGGTGCCTGGACTGCGGTGCTGACGCAAAGTACGATACCTGCATCAGTTACTGGTTTAAGTATTAGTTCTGTTACCAATGTAGCCATTTCCTTAAAATGGACGGCAGTAACGGGAGCAACAGGATATGATCTTGAGATCGATGGTACAGTTGTACCAGTAACAGGAGTAGCTTATACGAAGAGTGGTCTTGTGACAAATACGGATCACACGTTCCGTATTCGTTCTAAAAATACAGCAGGTGCAGGTATATGGAGTGAGATTGTAGATGGCACAACTTTACTGAACACACCTGTTCTGAAGGCTTCTTCTGAGGAACAAGCGGTTACCTTGACATGGCCTGAAGTTAAAGATGCAACCAAATATGAGATTGAAGCGGATGGAGTCGTAGTGGGTATTGTTACGGAGCCTACTTATACTCACAATAATCTCATAGCTGGAACGGCGCATAAATACCGCGTACGCGCTCTAACCGGAACCAATGTTGGAGCCTGGACTGCAGTCTTGACACAAAATACGTTGCCTGGTTCTGTTACCGGGTTAACGGTAACAAGCATAACGAACACAGCTGCTGCTCTGAAGTGGAACGCAGTCTCAGGAGCGACGGGATATGACCTTGAAATTGATGGCACGGTGGTACCTGTTAGTGGAGTGGTTTACACCAAAACGGGACTTATCGCCAATACGGATCATACATTCCGTGTTCGTTCCAAAAATACTGCTGGGGCTGGAGCTTGGGGAGATGTAACAAATGTTACAACTCAGTTAAACACACCTGCTCTGAAAGCAACATCAGAGGAAACCGCTATTACTTTGAATTGGCTTGATATCAAAGATGCAACCAATTATGAGATTGAGGCAGATGGAGCAATTGTCTCTGCAGTAACTGATCCCTCATATGTTCATAGTGATTTGCTTGCAGGAACATCGCACACCTATCGTGTGCGTGCATTAACGGATAAGAACAGTAGTGCTTGGTCTACAGTCTTGACTCAAAGCACTATACCAGGCAGTGTGACCGGATTGAGTATGAATTCTGCAACAACAGTAACCATTGCTATGAAGTGGAATGCGGTTACGGGAGCAACAGGATACGATCTTGAGATCGATGGTAAAATCGTTGCTGTGTCGGCTCTGGCTTATACCAAAACAGCACTTCTGGCCAATACAGATCATACCTTCCGCATTCGTGCCAAAAATGCTGCTGGCATTGGTAGCTGGAGTGAGGTCGTAACCGCTTCGACCCAATTAAATGTACCAACAACGCTGAAAGCTGTACCTGAAGAAACGGCAGTTACGCTGACATGGAATGAAGTTGCTGGTGCAACAAAATATGAGATTGAAGCAGATGGCATAGTGGTTGCAACTGTGAGTGATCTCTTATATGTCCATAATGGATTACTTGGTGGTACGGCGCATAAGTACCGTATACGTTCCCTGACCGATACTAATGTGAGTGCCTGGACAGCAATACTGTCCCAAACTACGTTGCCTGCCAGTGTCTCAGGTTTAAGTATTAACTCTGCAACCACAGCGGCTATCGCGCTGAGATGGACTGCTGCAACTGGAGCTACAGGATATGATCTGGAGATTGATGGTACAGTGGTTGCCGTGAGTGGAGTCGCTTATACGAAGAGCGGACTTGCACCAAATACGGAACATACCTTCCGAATTCGTGCTAAAAATGCTTCTGGTGCAGGAGTTTGGAGTGAGATGATAACGGGAATGACTCAATTAACTACACCTGTGCTGAAGGGGACTTCCGACAGAACAAACGTTATTCTGACATGGGGTGCGGTTATGGGGGCTTCGTTTTACGAAATTGAAGCCGATGGGCAAATTGTGGCGACGGTCAGTGATGCAACATTTATTCATTCTGACTTGTTACCGTCCAGTTTGCATAAATATCGCATTCGCGCATTCAACGATCAGAACACAAGCATATGGTCTTCTGTAATAAGTATTAGAACATTGAATTAGGAATATAAAATTGGGGAGCAGGGTTGCGTATATGTGCATCCTGCGCCCCTCTTTTGTTTTGCAAATAGACTATGGATTCATCAGAGAAAATAAGGTAATGTATAGTTATTATCTATTCGGAAATGGAAGTTTGAGAGGGGCGTTTTAGCGATGAATCTAGGTAATTGTCCTCGCTGTGGTAAATTATATGCTTTGAATTTTCGAGATGTATGCTCGAATTGTATTAAGGAGATGGAAGCGGAATATCAGATCTGTGTAGATTATTTGCGCGAAAACAAAGGCACCAACATACAGGAACTATCTGATGCAACAGAAGTTTCAATCAAAACCATTACCAAGTTCATCCGAGAGGGACGAATTTCCATCGAGAACGCCCCGAATATGATGTATCCTTGTGAAGTGTGCGGAACATTGATTCGTGAAGGTCATATGTGTGACTCTTGTCGTATTCGATTGACGAAAGACTTAGCAGGGGCAGCTCGTGAAGTAGGTCAGAAGGATAACAACAATGTAGGCGGACGAACCTACAATGCTGTCGACAAACTACGCGATTAATAGGAGCGAGGGCTCAAATACATGTTTTGCTATAACAAATGTTTTGAAACGTACCGATAAACTTATTAAAGATTATCGGTTTTTTTTATTATCCTAATCATTTCGATAACATAAAGATAAAGTAAGAAAAACGTATATCAATGTAAAATTCTAACGTGGAAGGAAGTGCATTTTAAATGAAAATCAATGAACCGAGTAGAATTGGCGCCATCAATTCATATCAGAGGAACGTTGAATCCAATCAGCAGGCTGATGCCAAGAAGAGCCGCCGTAAGGACGAAGTATCCATTTCTCCGGAGGCGATGAAGATGCTTGAGGAACAAGGGCGTACACAAGATGCAGGACGCATTCAGCGGATACAGGAACTGAAAGAACAGGTCAGTTCAGGAACGTATCAGGTAGACAGCAGCAAGCTTGCTGACAAATTGCTACCGTATTTTAAGTCTTTTGATAAGGAATAGGTGATCACGTAATGGCAGCACTGGACAGATTAATTGCAGTTTTGCAGCAAATGGAACAAAGTCACCGCGATATGCTGGCACTCAGCGAGGTCAAGAGACAGGTCATTGTCAAAAACGATGTGGATGAACTCATTGCCGTTCTGAACAAAGAGTCCCGTTTCATGAAACAACAGGAGCCATTGGAGATTGAACGACAGAGTGCGGTTCACGAATTGCTTCAGGAGCGTGGAATCAAGTCCATGCTGAACCTGAACATTACAGAGATCTCCAAACTGATTTTTGATCCGGCTGACAAACAGCGATTGCTCGAAGTCCAGAAGAAGCTGGCGGGAACACTGCAGGAGTTAAAGGAAATCAATCAACTGAATCAAAAGCTGATCGAGCAATCGTTGATGTTTATTGATCTTTCAATGGACATCTTTGCTTCTCGGCCAGAACAGGATGCCACATATCAGCATCCTGCTGATAAGAACGGCAATCCAGGGCGAATCGGTCTGTTTGACACGCGTGCCTGATTAATTAGGGGGAAACCAGGTGACATCTACATTTCATTCAATCGAAACGGCTAAACGCAGTTTGTTCACACAGACGACAGCTCTTAGCACAACAGGCCATAACGTAGCCAATGCCAACACGGAAGGGTACTCACGCCAAAAGGTAAATATGCAGGCCTCCATTCCAATGGAGCCATTTGCATTTCTGCATAGCACAACACCAGGACAGCTCGGTACTGGGGTAGAGTTTGACTCTATCACACGTGTACGCGAGAAATTCCTAGATGACCAATATCGTAATGAAAACACCAACTTCGGGAGTTGGTCCATTCAACGAGATACACTTGAGAAACTGGAAGCGATTGTGAACGAGCCATCGGACACTGGATTCCGGACGGTTATGGATAACTTCTACAAATCATGGTCAGATCTGAGTAAAAACCCTGAGGACGTTACGGCACGTCGAATTGTCAAGGAAACCACACTTGCTCTTACGGATGCGATGAATCAGATTAGCCGTCAATTGGATGCGCTTAGTCAGGATTTGGATAGTAACATCGCTGTGAAAAGTAATGAGATCCAGGGTTACCTGGGTAATATTGCGAACCTCAATAGTGCCATTGTGAAAATTGAGTCACTTGGCGACAATGCCAACGATTTGCGTGACCAACGCGATCTAATGACGGACAAGCTGTCCAAAATCATGAATGTTACCGTTACGGATTCCCCGCAAGGATATCAGATTCAGATGAATGGACAGGCACTCGTTACAGGCGGGGCAGTACAAGTCGCGGTAGATCCTGCTTTTCTGAATGATGCATATACTGCTGGTACACTCACCAATGGTGAAGTTCATGGCATGATTAAGTCCAGAGATACCTTGGTAAGTGATTACCGGAAACAAA
The DNA here is from genome assembly GCF_037974355.1 of Paenibacillus sp. FSL R5-0517. Classification (NCBI taxonomy): domain Bacteria; kingdom Bacillati; phylum Bacillota; class Bacilli; order Caryophanales; family Paenibacillaceae; genus Paenibacillus; species Paenibacillus sp. FSL R5-0517. The sequence continues at coordinate 6,172,098 of NZ_CP150235.1, read as the reverse complement.
TGGACGACTTGGCTAATACCCTTGCTAACGGAGATATTGAGATTACTCTTCCAGCAGGTTCGGTATTACCAGACAATACTGTACTGGATGGGGTTACATACACGGGTGCAGCGCGTACACTTGCTACAGACTTGAAGGTTACAGTCAAAGGACTGAACGGTCTGCATCAGCTTGGATATAGTATGGACGGGACCAATGCACCAGGATTACCTTTCTTCACAGCAGCAGGTGGGGGAACAGCCATTACAGCTGGCAATATCTCATTGAACGCAGAAATTTTGGCTGATCCGAATAAAATTGCTACTTCTTTGCGTACTACAGATGCGTCCGGCACAGAGACTGTAATCAAAGGTAATAATACACTTGCCATTTTGCTCGCCAATCTGAAAGATACACCAATGAAGTCTGCCGACGGCATGCGTAATGCAGCTATTGGCGCACAGTTTAGCGCTATTGTTGGACAGCTGGGTGTGCAGTCTCAGGAAGCCGCACGTCAGACATCCAACTCGGAATTTTTGGTGGAGCAGGTGGAGACACGTCGCCAATCGGTTAGCGGAGTATCTTTGGATGAAGAGATGTCCAATATGATTAAGTTTCAACATGCATATAACGCATCCGCTCGATTTATGACCACTTATGATGAATTACTTGATAAATTAATTAACTCTACTGGGACAGTAGGCAGATAATAGAAGGGAGTGACATAACAGACCATGAGAATAACAAATAATATGCTCAGTTCACAGCTACTGTTAAACCTGAACCGGAACGCACAACAGATGAATAATACGCAGACCCAATTAGCTACAGGTCGGAAGATTAACAAACCTTCAGATGATCCGGTAGGGATAACGTACTCCCTTCGTTATCGTGCAGAGCTATCCTCCAATGAACAGTATCAGAAAAACGTAGACAGTGCTATTTCTTGGTTGGAATTCAATGATACCGTTATGAATCAAGCTGGGAACGTTGTTCAACGCTTACGTGAACTGGTAGTTCAGGGATCGACAGGCACTAATCCTCAATCTGCACTAGACAGCATTAATGAGGAAGTAAAACAGTTGAATGAACAACTAATTGATGTATCTAATAGTAAGCTGAACGGCAAGTATATCTTCAACGGTGAAACCTATGATGTAAAACCTTACGAGTTTCCTACCAATCCAGATGGGTCCTTTGATACCTCGAATGCTGCATCTATTGTAACGGACAAGGGTAAAATTAACTTTATTGTTGGTGAGAGTGTTCAGTTACCCATCAATGTGAATGGCAATGAGGTATTTGGTACTGGAACGGAAGAGGATAATCTATTCGTAACGGTTAATAACATTATGAAGGCTCTAACAGAAGGGGATACAGAGGCGTTATCCAAGCAACTGGATAATATAGATACCCGAATGAACAAGATGCTGGCCATTCGTTCTGAGCTTGGAGCAAAAACCAACCGTGTTGATCTGATGATGGGACGTCTCGATGACCTTAATATCAATTTGACAGATCTGCAAGCCAAAGTTGAGGATGCAGATTATGCAGAATTGGCGATGCAATCCAAAATACAGGAAAACATCTACAATGCTTCCTTATCTGCGGGTGCTAAGATTATTTCGCCCTCTCTGGTAGACTTCCTGAGATAAGAAGGAGGGCTTAATCTGTGAAGACTCTTCCGGTTGTCCAGATTCGAACAACTCCGTCCATTCTCAATATGGATGCTGATCCTGGTCAGTACTCTATTCGTCAGCCTAAGGCAGAAGTACAGCTAAACACCAGACCTGCCAAGCTAACGGTAGAGAGTCATCCTATCACTCTTCGTGTAGATCAAAGTAAGGCTTTCTCTGCTTACAATGGCGGGAATATGATCGATATGAACGCACGAATATATTCTGGAATACAGCAACAATTTCTGCAAAACATGGCTGAACGCGTTCAACAGGGGAATCAATTGGCAGCCATCCATAAGTCAGGTAATACGATTGCCAATATAGTGGGCATGGACTGGAAACCACAGCCATTCCCTGAAACGCGCACTCCGGCTTCATTTGATAATGTTGACACACGTGTTGATACAAGGCCACCGGATATTAACTTTCAACCCGCCGTTTCTGAAATGAACGTTATTGTTAACAAACCCGAGATTGAATATCAACGGGGTAAGCTAGATATTTATGTGAAACAATATGCGTCAGTTCAATATACTCCACCTGACATAGATATCGGGTTGTGAGTTATAATGTAGAGCTATAGACGGTCTCGATATGCAGCCATCTATGGCTCTTTTTGTATAAATTCTTTGCCAAGGAGGCGTTTACCATTCATATACAGACAAGCATGTGGGGAGAACTAGAGGTCAAAGAGGAAGATCTGTATCAATTTCCCAAAGGGTTACCAGGATTTGAGGAAGAGACGGAGTACGCATTAATTCCATGGGAAGATACGCCATTCAGTTATTTACAATCAGTAAAAGAACCTGGCTTATCATTCTTGTTGGTTAGTCCATTTATGTTTGTACCTGATTATAGTTTTGAATTGGGTGAGGTGGATAAGGAAGAGTTAGGGATTGAAGAGCAGGTGTCGGTTTTCTCTCTGGTAACTATTCATTCCAACATAAATAGATCTACCATGAATTTACTGGCTCCCGTTGTACTTAATCCAGAGCAACATCTGGGAAAACAAGTGGTACTCCATCATTCCAGTTATGAGACACGTCATCTCATTTGGGCAGAAGATGAAGTAAACTCAGTGAAGGGTGGAGTCTAGCATGCTGGTACTCTCGCGAAAAAAAGGCGAATCGATTGTGATTCAAGATCATATTGAAGTCACTGTACTTGCTGTAGAAGGGGATACTGTACGAATTGGTATTTCTGCTCCTAAGCATATTGATATCTTTCGGCAGGAGATCTACGCGTCCATTCAGGAAGCGAATCGGGAGTCTGCTACACCTCTCGCAGCCAATATTGAAGCGTTCATGGAACGTTTAAGAAAAACAGAAAATAAAAAAGATTAAAAATATTCCAATTTGCTATAAACAGTTGCTCACCTTCCGTCGATATATAATTTAGACGCTGCTTCGGCAGGGCGGCCGACCTTAATGTCGCGGCGTTTACCACATGGATGTGGAACTAATTTATTTTCAGGGAGGAAATACTCTAATGATTATCAACCATAATATCGCGGCATTGAACACACACCGTCAATTGTCTGCAAACACTGCTAACACTAACAAAAATATCGAAAAATTGTCTTCCGGTCTTCGTATCAACCGTGCTGGTGACGATGCTGCTGGTCTGGCAATTTCCGAAAAAATGCGCGGTCAAATCCGTGGTTTGGACCAAGCTTCCCGTAACGCTCAAGATGGTATCTCTTTGATCCAAACAGCTGAGGGTGCTTTGAACGAAACTCACTCCATCCTGCAACGTCAACGCGAGATTGCTAACCAATCCGCTAACGGAACCAACACGGATTCAGATCGTCAAGCTCTGCAAGACGAAATGAACCAATTGACTTCCGAAATCAACCGTATCGGTAACACTACTGAGTTCAATACTCAAAAATTGCTTAAAGGTGACGGCAAAGCAACATTGGCTGGAACTAACGGTGCGTTCACTGATAATTTGTTGGCTTCAGGTGCGACTGGTTATACACAAGCTACTCAAACTGTAACAGTAGGTGCTGCGGCAACTGCAGGTAACGATGTTACCTTTACTTTAAATGGACAAGAACTTAAAGTGAGCTTTGCTGCTGCTGGAGCAAATGGGAAAACAGGTGCTGATGGAGACCGTGCTATTTATGACGTTACATCTAACTCTGCAAGTGTTACTTTAGATGGTACTACACCTGCTAATAACACTGCAGCGAGTGCCGCAGCTGATGTAAGAAGCGCTCTTACAAAAATGATTGATGAAAATGAAAATTTAAAAGGTAATTATATTGTTACAGGTGCAGGTGCTGCAGTAACTGTAACTGCTGTATCAAAAGCGAATGGTGGAAGTCTTTACGGTTCCGCTGGTAATATTGCTGCATCAAAAGGTTCCCTGGGTGGTGCAGTTGCAGCTGGTAACCAAAGTGTGGGTGTGACATCTTATACGCAAGCTACACAAGATATTGCATTTACAGCAGCAAATAAAGCAGCAGTAGATAAATTGGTTGGTACAGGTATGACAATTAACGATCAGCAAATTGAATTCTACGATGCAACTAAAGGTTCATATACTGGTAAAGCAATTGGTGTTAATATCGGTAACGCAACTGATGCGGCTAGTGTTGTTCAAGCAATTGTAGACACTGTTGGTGATAAACTGGATGGCGTTAAGCTCACTAATGCGACAGCAGGTACATTGACAGTTACTGCAACTGATGCTAAAGGTGAAGCGGGTAACGGAATTAAAGTATCAAACGGTGGAGTTCAAAAAGATTTCGAGACTTCATTCCAAATTGGTGCTAACACTGGACAATCCATGAGCTTAGCAATTGGCGACATGCGTTCTTCTGCTCTGGGTATCACTGGTAAAGCTGGCGATGCTGGTTTCACTAAAGAAAACACAGTAACTGATGGAACTAACGATGTTAAAGGCGAGGCTGCCCTGAACATCTCCACTAAAGAGGGCGCGGCTGCTGCAATCGCGGTTCTGGATAAAGCAACTGCAACTGTATCCAGCGAGCGTTCTAAACTGGGTGCTGTTCAAAACCGTCTGGAGCACACAATCAACAACTTGGGAACAGCTTCTGAGAACCTGACAGCTGCTGAATCCCGTATCCGTGACGTTGACATGGCTAAAGAAATGATGAGCCAAACGAAAAACAACATCTTGGCTCAAGCAGCTCAAGCTATGTTGGCTCAAGCAAACCAACAGCCACAAGGCGTTCTGCAATTGCTTCGTTAATTTTAACAGGCTCTACACTAAACCTTGGATCTTTGATCCAAGGTTTTTTTATTAGATTTTACATATTTCCTAAAGCTGGGGACTTGCTTGACCGATATATATTATAAATGCGAACAAGTTGGAGGTCGTTGAAGGGTGAATATTCAATTTTCTTTATCTGCCTCATCCGTAACAAACACTGCTACAGAGGTGAATCACCCCGGAGGCGCTTCTCAAGCGGTAACCGACACAGCAAACATCAGGACAGCGAAGGAAGCTTATGCCAAAGAAAAACAAGGTGTACACTTATCAATTGGTGAAGAACAGCTAATTCGTAATATTGATCGAGCGGTGAAAGCATTGCAAGGTCCGGAAACGACATTAGATATCAGTATTCATGAGAAGACACATGATATTATGGTCAAAGTTTTAAATAAGGAAACTGGGGAATTGCTCCGTGAGATTCCACCGGAGAAAACATTAGATTTAGTAGCCAAGATGATGGAAATTGCGGGTATCTTAATTGACGAGAAAATATAGATTACGGGGGTGGCTAAATGGTAACACGTGTTAATGGATTCTCTGGTATGGACATTGAGAGCATGGTCAAAAGCATGATGGCAACGAAGCGCGTACCTTTGGACAAACTAAATCAGGAAAAGCAGCTGTTGCAGTGGCAGCGGGAAAGTTATCGTGAATTAAGCAGTAAATTATATGACTTTAGATCCAATAAGTTAATAACAAAATACGGTAATTCTACAGCACTGAATGCAAATAAAGCAACTGTTACAGGTAATACTGATGCTGTTAAAGCTGAAGCATCCGCATCCGCTAACGGAGTTGAAATGAAGGTAAGTGTTACTCAGTTAGCTAAGAGCGCAACAGTAGCTACTTCAGGTTTGGGACAAGGAATAAGTGGATCTACATCGCTAGCTTCATTGGAAGGTGTAGACTTGTCCAAAATGGGTTCTGCGGACATGGCTAAGTATCTTCAAAAAGGTTTTGATATCAAGATTAATGGTGTAAGCTTTACCGATAAAGATGGTAAGTCCTTATTCAACGGTATGACCTCCATCTCTACATTGGTATCTACCATTAACTCCAATACTCAGGCAAATGCAATTGCAAGTTATGATGAGATTACAGGTAAGTTATCAATAGCCTCCAAAACAGGAGGTCTGGATAGTAAAGTGACAGTAGAAACCCCTACTGGTGGCAATTCCTTGTTAGCCCTCTTTTCTAAAAAAACGGTGATTGAAACGAATGGCGCAGGTACGGGAGTGACCGATGATAAGACACTGGCTGATCTATATAAACTGAGTGGTGGTAAGGATCCAGAACCAGGTTCCCCTGCGAAGACGTACAGTTTTGTATTGAATGGAAAGACGTTTAGTTTCAATGAGACGGATAAAATATCAGATGTAGTAGACAAGATAAAATCTGGTGATGCCAAGGCAACAGCGAATTTTGCAGATGGGAAATTAACGATTACTGCTCAGTCCGGTGAGGAATTGAAAATGAGCGGTGGATCGCATGAATTTTTGAATTTGTTTAAGGGAATTAAACCTTATGAAGATGTGGCAGGTCAGCTCACGACTACTGCAGGTCAAGATGCAAAAGTAACCGTGAATGATGAGCCTTTGAATGATATCAAGAGTAATACGTTTTCTCTGAATGGTGTCCAAATAACTTTGATGGATGTTACCACAAAGAATGGAGTGGATACTCCGACCATTATTAAGAACCAAAGTGATCCAGATAAAGCACTGGAATCCATTAAAGGTTTTATTGAAGATTACAATAGCTTGATTAAAGCTCTTAACTCTAAGGTGGAAGAAACAAAATATCGTGATTTTAAACCGTTAACAGACGAGCAAAAAAAAGAACTAAAAGAATCCGAAATTGATACTTGGACTGAGAAAGCAAAAAGTGGCTTGCTAAAAAATGATGATATCATCAAATCCGTGTTGTCAGAAATGCGTCAAGTCATTACAGATAAACTTGGTCCTTTAAGTGCTCTTGGGATTACAACCGGCAGCTATTCTGAGAATGGTAAGTTGGTGATAGAGAACGAGACAAAACTTAAAAATATGATCAGTTCCAATCCACAACTGGCATTGGATCTGTTTCAAGGTCCCTCCAACGCTCCCAATGAAGGTTTGTTTGATAAGTTGGCTGATAAAGTAGGAAATGCAATCGAAAAAATTTATCAGCGTGCAGGAACGAATAGATATACAACGGATGTAACTAGTGCATTCAGAGATGAAAACATTATGGGTCGTAAAATGAAAGACTATAACAGTAGAATTCTGATGATGCAAACGAACTTGCAACGTACAGAAGACAGATATTACAAGCAATTCGCTGCAATGGAAGCAGCAATGAACAAGATGCAAACACAGTCGTCCAGTCTCTTTTCCAGTTTAGGACAATCTTAATATAAAGGGTGAGACTCTTGATTACATCTCCTTATGATAAATACCGTCAATCCTCAGTCCAGACTTCAAATCCGGCACAATTGGTCATTATGTTGTATGATGGAGCAATTCGTTTTGTTAAGACAGCTATTGATGGGTTGACCCAGAAGGATAATGAGAAGACAAGTCTGAATTTGGGGAAAGCCCAGACCATTATTAGTGAATTGATGAGTACCTTGGATCGGTCTTATGATATTTCCAAGAGTCTGCATTCATTATATGAATATACAAATTATCTGCTTGTGGAGGCAAACATTCGCAAAGATGTAACCAAAGCCGAAGAAGCAGTAGGATATTTAACGGATCTTCGTGAAACGTGGCTACAAGCTTCTAAGATTGCTTCAGGTCAGGAAGCGCCACCTGTTACTACTGAAAGTGCTCATGGATAAATCGTCATATCTGACTCAGTTACAGCAGCTGACGAGTAATATCATGGACGTGTTATATGAAACCGAGTATGAGCAACTCGAAGCTTTTGTTGAAGAGCGCCAAGTGATTATTAATGGACTTGTGGAGCAGTTTTCTCTCCAGCCCGCAAGTGTAACTGAGAAGATAGAAATCGAACAGCTTTTGGGCAACGACAACGAAATAGTAGCACGTATGAATGTTCTGCGATTAGAAGCTCGGGACTGGTTGCATAAACGAGGACAAGCCAAAACACAGCGAAATGCTTATGAGTCAGGTTATACACCAGATAGTTTTTTAATGGACAAAAAGAAATAGGAACTTAATAAGAAACCTTCATGTTAGAGAATGACTGCATCATTACACTGGTACCCATTAGTCTGGACACTTGATAAAAGGTGTGCGGTCTTTGGGTACTATTTTGTGTGCTGGGTAAGCACTGGAGAATAAAGGAGTAATTTACGGAAGAAGACATGAACAAATGTTAAAGGGGAGGCCATCAAGAATCACTTCCTCAGTCACTGAAAAAGTATCTCTTATAGAAACATCAAAAAACGAGCCTTTAGAATCGCTTCTAAGGCTCGTTTTGAGTCCTGGAAATCGTATGATATCCTAAAGTTTTGATGTTTCACAAAGCGTTAGTTTTCAATAGAGTTGTTTAATACAGGAATCATCTATTGTCCGCTTATTAAATGAGCATTACACTTTTTCAAACGTCTTAGAAATGGATTCTAAATAAGTTAAAGCCTCTACTTTTTTAAAAAGATTAATATGTTATTTCAATGAAAACTTCAGCAATATCCCTTACGCCTTCTTGTACGACTCCAACTGAACCAACAGCCTCACCAGGGATTGTGGGTGGTAATTTTAAAGCTCTTACTAGACCTGAATTTGTAACGCTGAAATAGGGCCCGCCTTCGCTATATTGGCTAGGATAGTATTTGTAATTACGACCGTATGGCAGTTGATAGGTTTCACCAACTTTAAGTTTTACTTGATAAGTAAGCATTTGAATCGTGACATCTGCTTTTGCTACGGGTTTAATTGTTGAATCTGATGCGGATGCAATGCCAGTGCTTAGTGAGAGCAACAGAAGAGCCGATGCAGTAAGTAGTACTTTTTTAGAATTAAACAATTTGAACATCTCCTTGGAATATATTTACTTCTATCTAAATATATCACAAATAAATATTAGTTTATTAAATAATTGATATAAATACAAATTGTTACAAATCGTATCTGTTATCATATGTATTCATAAGCTATCAGACGACTATTTAATAGCGATACATTATGTGAATATTGCTGGTCTCCTTCGCGTTATGATTGTCTTTAGATGCATCCTTTTCTCTATTCATGCCGTCAGTTGTGTTCCGGATTCTCCGAATGTAGAGAGGCGACTACATTGTATTTCAATCAGCGCTTATAACCGCTTTAGCTACTCTTTGCATCGATGAGTCTCGCAACTTCCATTGTTGAGATGCTCGCTATGTAACAGAAAAAGTATCCTAAAAAGATGCTCTGCTCAGAGGGTACTCCTATAAATTGCTACATGAGTTTAATTACAATTACTATTGTATAGCTACAGTAGATTATTTTGCGCGATCTAATAACTATTTTTATGTTATCCTATTAGCGTTGCGTTTGTTAATCTTACTTGTATATTTGGTCACATCTGTTCTTTAACACCTGATATATTTAAGATATCCCAGCATTCAACACAATCCCCAATTAATCTACAAAAAATTCCAAGAAAACATTTACTTTACCAATTGACAATGGATAACTTTGGATGGTATTATCTGAATTGTGGGCAGAGGTTAAGGCCGAAAGCTTCACTTCATTTGATGACGAAGGGAATGTTAGTGCATGCAAGGTAAAGTAAAATGGTTCAACGCAGAAAAAGGTTACGGTTTCATTGAGACTGAAGATGGCGGCGACGTATTCGTACATTTCTCCGCAATTCAATCCGAAGGATTCAAAACTTTGGAAGAAGGTCAATCCGTAGAATTCGACATCGTCGAAGGCGCGCGTGGACCGCAAGCAGCTAACGTAATCAAATTATAATCATCCGGACAATCCGACCTACATATATGGTTAGATGGTTACCAAATTGAATTATCGCTAGCATCAGACTCCGGTGATCCGGGGTCTTTTTTTGTTTACTTATATTTTTTTAATTAAGTCTAGCTTCAATTTTACATAAAGCTATCATCGTTCTTATTAATGAATGTTCTAAACAATACGAGTTTAGAGCTGTTTGATAATTTAAGCGGTAAAATTTTTAATGATGCACAAGAGCGAAAGTATGTGGATAAACGACGATGATAAGAGATTGATTCAACATATTAATAGTGTAAAAAACGAGGTTTTCTGTAGGGAGATTCCAATTTTCTTCCTGAACTATCATTGAAGAGTAAATAAATAGTAGAATACTTCGTCCAGTATATGGTATATTATTACTACCTTGCTAGATAATTAGACCTATAAATCTAAGTTGTTAGATTTATTACAATCGTCTAACAAAGCATTAACGATTATCTGAGAGTAATACATAAGACTTTAGGAGGACAACATGAGCAAAAAGAAAAAACTTCGTGGAGCATTTGTTAGCGCATTGAGCTTAAGTATGGCACTGTCATCAATGGGTGCTGTATCTGCACAGTCTGTAAATGATGTTAAAGGACACTGGGCGGAACAACAAATTGATAGCTGGATTGCAAATGGAAGTCTGAACGGCTACCAGGATGGTTCGGTTAAACCGAATAGCGCAATTACACGTGCCGAGTTCATCGTATTGGTGAATCGGTTGTTTGAATTTTCTGAAACAGCATCTGCTGATTTTAAAGATTTGTCACCATCCAACTGGGCATATAATGACGTAGCTAAAGCGCTCAAAGCTGGTTATGTTAAAGGGTATTCCGACAATACTTTCCAACCTTCTTCCAATGTTAGCCGTCAGGAAGCAGCGAGTATGATATCTAGTGTTCTTGGTTTAGACCCAAGTAACTCTGAAGGAATCAAACAATTCAAAGATGCAGGTAAAATTCCTGCTTGGAGTCAGGGGAGTATTGCAGCAGTAATTGAGAAGGGGATCATGAAAGGATACCCAGATGGCACGTTCCAGGCTCAAAAGCAGCTGACTCGCGCTGAAGCGATTGTCCTGATTGATTCTGCTCTAAACAACCGGACGGTAGCAAAAGAAACTTTAAGCATTGATACACCAGGAACATATGGAAGCGCACAAGAAACCAAAGTTGTGAACGGTGATGTAATTATTAATGTGGCTGGCGTGACTCTTGAAAACTATGAAATTAAAGGTGATTTACTGCTTGCTTCAGGTATTGGCAGCGGAGACGTAACCATTAAAAATGTAAAAGTCCACGGTACTACCAATGTAGAGGGTGGCGGTGAGAACTCTATTCATTTTGTAGATTCAGTGCTCGTCAACGTTCTGGTAAATAAAAAGTATGGTACCGTTCGTTTGGTCGCAGAAGGCACAACAACAGCTCAAAAAGTGATTGTACAATCTTCTGCCAAATTGGAAGAGAATGAACTAAAAGGTGAAGGATTTACTGATATTGAATTGGCAAAAGAACTGCCAGCTAATGCGAGAATTCAGTTAAATGGTAAATTTGATGATGTTGATGTATTCAGCGCATCCGTGACTGTACAATTGCAGCGCGGATCAATTCAGGACGTGAAAGTGGATGCTACGGCTGCCAATAACACAATCCAAATTAGTGCTGGTGCGCAAGTTGTGAATCTTGTATTAAACGCAATTTCAAAAATATTAGGTGCATCTAATATTACAACGGTAACACTGAATTCCGGTTCCCAGAATTCCGCATTCGATGTAAGACCAAGCAATGTTCAAGGTGACCAAAAAGGTAGCATTGTTGTTAACACGCCATCATCTACGACGACTGCTTCAAGCGGAGAATCTTCTTCAGGTGGATCTTCGAGTGGAGGATCAAGTGGTGGCTCGACTGGTGGCTTGATTAATCAAGGAAAGCCGACTGGTCTGTCCTCTAAAGAGGTTACTGAAGTTGGGCATGATGGAAAAATTACAGGGGTTACATCAGCGATGGAATACCGCCTGAAAGGATCGGCTAACTGGACAACCGTGGCTGGAACAGAAGTCACAGGTCTGGCAGCAGGAACATATGAAGTGCGCTATGCGGCAAAAGCAGGATACAACGCTGGAGCGGCGGTAGAAGTAGTAGTAGAAGCATATGTGGCACCTGAACTTGAAAATCAGGACGCTCCAACAGGCCTGGATTCCACAGCGGTAACTGCAGCAGGAAATGACGGTACAATTACAGGCGTTACAGACGCGATGGAATATCGCTTGAAAGACTCTAATAATGCCTGGACAGCAGTGACAGGAACTGAAATCACGGAATTGGTTGCAGGAACCTATGAAGTACGTTATGCGGCTAAAACAGGTCACAATGCAGGAAGCGTGGAGGAAGTAACAGTGGCGGCTTATGTGGCACCTGATACTACAGTAACTAAGATGCAGGAGAACAGTGATCTGAATACTGGAGCGGTAAGCTTCAACTGGAGTTCTATTAACGGCATAGGTAGTAAAGACAAGCTAGAAAACACGAATGGAAGTAGCTACAATTACTATTCAGATGGTGCGTATATAGCGTTGCAACTGACAGATGCTGAAGGGAATGTACTCCCGTTCAATGATGTATTAAGCGAGATTACATTACAAACGAACAATGGCACTGTGGATACGATTCCGGATAGCAACCGCGAAAAGGCTGACTTCGGGATCGAAGGATTTGAGCAATATAAAACTGTACTGGCTCAACCGATAGGCGGAAATAGTTTGTTCTATGGCTTGAGACAATCCAATGGTGTGGCTCATACGGTAGGATTTGAAGCAGGAGCAAAACGTACAATCAACTTGACGGTAAAGGCTAAAGAAAGCGCAGTGGTAGGGACGTATACAATTACAATCTTTACGGCTCAACAAGGCACTGAATTTAAGTCCCAGGGAGAAGCCTTGAAGTATACAGTAGAAGTGCAGGCACCGAATCAAGATCAAAAAGCTCCAGAAGGATTGAATTCCACAGCGGTAACAGCAACAGGAAATGACGGTACAATCACAGGAGTAACCGATGAAATGGAATACCGCTTGCAAGGTGCGAGTGACTGGACAAAGGTAACAGCAGAGAGTACGACTATCACAGGTTTGGCGTCAGGAACGTATGAAGTGCGTTATGCGGCTAAAACAGGTTACAATGCAGGAAGCGTGGAGGAAGTAACAGTGGTAGCTTACGTGACTGAATGAATATAGTTTAATTATAGAAGACGGTTAAAATAGTAACTTCAAACCCATGAAAGAGGAATAGGGAAGATCCTCTTTTATGGGTTTTTGAATTATAAACTTGATTCTAATGTGAATGAGTAAGTAGGGAAGTTTTCAAGTTCTCAGGTGTACCTGCAGTATGTCAGGTCCAAGTTAAAATAAGTAGTGATTATTAATAGTGAAGGAAGATTCGGGAATTTATTTTAAATTTCACATCATAGATTGAACCCGCTCAGAAATGGTTAATTACATCATTCAAGCGCCTGAGAAGACAACCAATGTGATTTCTTGATTATGGCTGAATATGATGAAATATCGCGAAATATGGCGTTATGCCTATGTTGGCAGATGTGGCTTCAACAGATGTCATTATTCGGTCACCGGGAGTTTTTACATGGCGCTTACATTCGTGTTATAATGAAGTGGCAAAGGAAAAAGGAGGAGTGCCCTATGAATTTAAGTATTCGAGGTCAACAAATCGAGGTTACTGATGCTTTGAAGGATTATGTCGACAAAAAGTTGAGTAGACTCGAGAAGTATTTCGATGCACCCCTTAACTCTGACGGTGCTGTTACATTGAGCACGACGAGAGGTTTGCATACGGTAGAGGTGACGATCCCTTTGAAAGGCATTGTGCTCCGCGCTGAGGATGAGAGCGACGATATGTACGCATCCATTGACTCCGTGGTGGACAAGCTGGAACGTCAGATCCGCAAACACAAAACTAAAATTAACCGTAAGTTCCGCCAGGAAGGCAGCCTGAAAACACTCTTCGTTGAAGATCCAACAGGTACTGTAGCTACAGCTGAACTGGATGCGGACACGGATGAAGATGATTTGGAAGTTGTACGTACGAAACGCTTTATGTTGAAACCAATGGACGTGGAAGAGGCCATCCTCCAAATGAACATGGTTGGTCACAATTTCTTCGTATTCTCCAACATTGACAGTGAAGAAGTTAGCGTGGTTTATAAACGGAACGATGGTAAGTACGGTTTGATCGAACAAGGTTAATTTTAACGTACAGGATCATCGGAACTGAATAAGAATATCTAATTTTTAATAATGAACTCAGGAACTGTAGTCCTGGATTAGAGTTAACAAGAGCTTCCATCCCTTAGGGGGTGGGGCTCTTTTGTGCGTAGAGGGACGGGGAAACGACCTTTGGAAATAAAATGGTGAAACTATTCCCTATGCTGCTGCGTCTAATAGATAGTATGAAGAAACAATAATCGTTACAATTTAACCACCAGATTCCGATGGTTACGAAAATATTCGTACACCTAATATCGAGAACTTAATTTTGAGATTATCATCCAAATTTACCATCAAAATTCGTTGACAGGGCAGTCTGCCTTGTAAAATGAAACAAGACAATCGAACGCTTCCGCTAACGACTATGATTTTTTGCACTTAAACTCCATCTGATATGTCTCAGAAGTTCAAAGAAGTGTGCCGTGGCGTGTTGCGGCGACCCTTACAAACTGTTACAATTTATGCAAAGAGAATCATTGTCCTGATGAGGAATTGTCAACGAATGATCGCTAATCATAATCAATGACAGGCACAGCACCATGAACATGATTCGCAAGGCGGGGGCTTCGGCTAGTTTTTAATAATCGAATCCGTCTGAACACCGAATCAGCTTCATGAGGAACCCTTGGCAAGCCTGGAGTTGATTCATCCATATTACTTTTTATATTGTTTGTCACCCCCAAGGGGAAATGGATGCAACATCCATCCGATGGTGTCGCGTGGCGGCAACAGGGGGTCTATTCTGTTTTGCACGAAAGGGGTATACCATGCTAGGACTTGTCAAAAAGATCTTCGGCGACATGAATGAACGTGATGTTAAACGTCTGATGAAGACGGTCGATGTGATCAATAAACTGGAACCACAATTTCAGGCGTTGTCTGATGAACAGCTGAAAGGTAAAACGGAGGAATACCGTGCTCGTATCGAAAAGGGAGAAACAACAGATGAGCTTCTTCCAGAGGCATTTGCAACTGTACGTGAGGCATCACGCCGTGTACTGGGCAAGCGCCACTACGATGTACAGATGCTAGGCGGTATCGCGCTGCATGAAGGCCGTATTTCCGAGATGAAAACGGGTGAAGGTAAAACGCTGGTAGGAACACTTCCGGTATATCTGAACGCGTTGATGTCCAAAGGTGTTCACGTGGTCACGGTCAATGATTATTTGGCCCAGCGAGATAGCCAGGAAATGGGACAAATCTACGAATTCATGGGCATGACGGTAGGGGTTAACCTGAGCGGTATGGACCATGCGTTGAAACAGCATGCATATGCATGTGATATTACGTACGGAACGAACAATGAGTTTGGTTTTGACTATCTGCGTGACAACATGGTGCTATACAAAGAGCAAATGGTACAACGTCCATTGTTCTTCTGTATCATTGATGAGGTGGACTCCATCCTGGTCGATGAGGCGCGTACGCCACTCATTATCTCTGGACAAGCTCAGAAATCGACAGATCTGTATTATGCAGCTGACCGTTTTGTGAAGCGTTTGGTACCGGAGGAAGACTTTACGGTAGACATCAAGGTGAAATCCGTAGCGTTGACTGAGGCGGGTGTGGCCAAAGCAGAGAAAGCATTTGGGATCGAGAACTTGTATGATCATGCCAACGTTACGCTCAACCATCACATCGTACAGGGCTTGAAAGCGAACGTAATCATGCGTCGTGACGTGGATTATGTAGTCAGTGACGAAGAAGTTATGATCGTCGATGAATTCACAGGTCGTCTGATGTCTGGACGTCGTTACAGTGATGGATTGCACCAGGCGATTGAAGCCAAGGAAGGCATTGAAGTACAAAACGAGAGTATGACGCTTGCTACGATTACCTTCCAGAACTATTTCCGGATGTACCGTAAACTTGCGGGTATGACGGGTACAGCGAAAACCGAGGAAGAAGAGTTTAAAAAAATCTACGGCCTCGAAGTACTGCAGATTCCAACCAACCGTCCGAACAAACGGGATGACATGGCAGATGTCGTGTACAAGAGCATCGATGGCAAGTTCAAGGCGGTTGTAGAAGAAATTGTGGAGCGCCACAGCAAGAATCAACCGGTTCTGGTAGGTACAGTATCCATCGAGAACTCTGAACGCTTGTCTGATATGCTTAAGCGCCGTGGTGTAAAACACCAGGTACTGAACGCCAAGTACCACGCGGAAGAAGCAGAGATTATCTCAGGTGCTGGCCAAGCGGGTGCAGTAACGATTGCTACCAACATGGCAGGACGGGGTACAGATATTATCTTGGGTGAAGGTGTAGCTGAAGTAGGCGGCCTTCATATCATCGGTACAGAGCGTCACGAATCACGCCGGATTGATAATCAGCTGCGTGGTCGTGCGGGACGTCAGGGTGACCCGGGTTCAACACAATTCTACCTGTCACTGGGTGATGAATTGATGAGACGTTTCGGTGCAGACAATGTATTGAACATGATGGAGCGCCTTGGTTTTGAAGAAGACCAACCGATCGAGAGCCGGATGATTACCCGTGCAGTAGAATCGGCGCAGAAGCGTGTTGAAGGTAACAACTTTGACGTGCGTAAAGTCGTTCTCCAATATGATGATGTCATGAACCAACAACGTGAAATTATCTATAAACAGCGCCGCGAGGTACTGGAGTCCGAAAATATCAAACAGATCGTCATGGATATGATCAAACCTTCCATTGAACGTATCGTTGAAGCACATTGTAGTGACGATATTCCGGAAAACTGGGAGTTGCAGGAAGTTGCCGATTACATGAACAGCAAATTGCTGGATGATGGTTCGGTAACGAAAGATGATCTGTGGGGCAAGGAAGCAGAAGAGATCATCGAGTACCTGTTTACGAAAGTTCAGAACAAGTACAATGCACGTGAAGAGCGAATTGGCGAAGAGATGGTTCGTGAGTTCGAGAAAGTGGTTGTGCTGCGTGCAGTAGACAGCAAGTGGATGGATCATATTGATGCAATGGATCAATTGCGTCAAGGTATCCACCTTCGCGCCTACGGCGGTACAGATCCACTGCGTGAGTACCAGTTCGAAGGCTTCGAGATGTTCCATCAGATGATCGCTTCAATTCAAGAAGAAGTAGCGACTTATGTGATGAGAGCACAGATCGAGAGCAATCAGGAGCGTCAAGCGGTTGTTGAGGAAAGTCAGATCTCGACAAGCGGTGAACCTGCTGAGAAACGTCCAGTGAAGGTTTCTGACCAAATCGGACGTAACGATCCATGCCCATGCGGTAGTGGCAAGAAGTTCAAACACTGCCACGGTCAAGAGTAGTACAACGATTTTTATATACACGATGACATGAACGGCTCCTCGCAGCCGGGTATTCCATAGGATGAAGTGAAGGATGCAAAACCGATGAATGGTGCATAGTTATAATAATATGACCATGATCACGGAGGAGAGATATACTGATACAACAGTAGTCTCAACACCAGGGTGGTGCATCTGATACCTGATCTGGAGGAATGCCCTGGAAGCGGGGAGCTTATCTTAATGAAAAGAGGAATTGCACATGATCGATCCAAATGTGAAGCATGACCTGCGTGAAATAGGCAAGAAACTAACAAACCTTAGGGGGTCTCTTTGACTTAGATCTGAAGCAAGAGATGATTGGCAACTTCGAAGTGAAGATGTCTGCCCCGGATTTTTGGGACGACAGTGACAAGGCGCAATCTGTAATCGCTGAGCTGAATGCGGTAAAGGGATCTGTAGATCAATACACCAAACTTCAGCAGGATTATGATGATGCAGTGATGATGATAGAGCTGGCGGATGAAGAAGGCGACGAAGATCTCGCTACCGAGATTGGTAACAGTATTACAGCGATCGTGAATAAGGTTGCAGAGTTCGAGCTTCAGCTTCTCCTGAACCAGCCATATGACAAGATGAATGCGATTCTGGAGCTTCACCCGGGTGCGGGTGGTACCGAGTCTCAGGATTGGGGCCAGATGCTTCTTCGCATGTACACACGCTGGTCTGAGAAGCGAGGTTTCAAGGTGGAGGTACTGGATTATCTGCCAGGTGATGAGGCTGGGATCAAGAGTGTTACGTTGTCGATCAAAGGACATAACGCTTATGGTTATCTAAAAGCCGAGAAAGGTGTACACCGACTGGTGCGGATCTCTCCTTTTGACTCATCTGGCCGTAGACATACGTCCTTCGTATCCTGTGATGTGGTACCGGAGATTGATGACACGATTGAAGTCGATATCCGTACAGAGGATCTCAAGATCGATACGTACCGGGCAAGTGGCGCGGGTGGACAGCATATCAATACCACCGACTCTGCCGTACGGATTACTCACCTTCCAACAGGTGTAGTTGTAACGTGTCAGAATGAACGTTCACAGATCAAGAACCGTGAGCGAGCGATGACGATGCTCCGTTCGAAATTGTATGAGCGTAAAATTGAAGAGCAAAAACAACAACTGGATGAAATCCGAGGAGATCAGTCGGATATTTCATGGGGTAGCCAGATTCGCTCCTATGTGTTCCATCCCTATAGTATGGTAAAGGATCACCGTACAAGTGTAGAGACAGGAAACACAGGAGCAGTAATGGACGGCGACCTCGATGCATTCATCGATGGTTATTTGCGTAGCCAGATTAAAGTAGAAACCGATTAATAGAAGTTCCTGTATGGACCCATACGTCTAGGCGTATGCTGGTGTATACAGGGGCTTTTTTTTGAATCATTTTATAAGATATAGAGAACATGAACGAACAACTGATCAGTCACAACAAAGGAGAGCACGAGAACATGCAACAACGATCACAATTTCATAATAATCGCAAAAAGAGGTTAACCAGCCTCATCCCCCTAAACGGACCATGGAGAAACGTCGTGGATACGTTATCCATTATTGTAGGTTCGTTTTTAATTGCAGTGGCTTTTAATTTATTTTTATTACCGAATCAGATCGCTTCAGGCGGGGTGTCCGGGTTATCAATTCTGGGCAAGGAATGGCTTAATTGGGAACCGGCATATACCCAGTGGGCGATTAACATTCCACTTCTGATTGCAGGATTTCTGCTCATTGGTAAGCAGTATGGAATTCGCTCAGTCCTCGGCAGTATCGTCCTGCCGCTGTTAGTTTATCTGACGAAGGATTGGGCCATTCCAACAACAAATCCGTTGCTTGGTTCACTGTATGGCGGTATTGGCGTTGGTTTGGGGATCGGCATTGTATATCGGGGTCGAGGATCAACGGGGGGCATGAGCATTCTGGCCAGAATCGTTCAGAAATACAGTGGACTGAGTTACTCGATCTGTGTGGTGATTATGGATGCTACCGTTATTATTATGGCTGCTTTTGTATTGTCATTGGAGCAATCACTCTATGCACTGATTGGATTGTATGTTACGGGGAAAGTGATCGATGCCGTTGAGATGGGGCTGGGTTTCTCCAAGGTGGCTTATATTATCTCCAACCAGACTGAAGCGATTAGCAAAGTGATTTTGGATGATCTGGATCGCGGTTTGACGAAGCTTGAAGCTAAAGGTGGTTACACCGATGATCAGCGAACCGTACTGATGGTGGTGGTTGGGCAAAATGAGGTGCCAAGGCTCAAAACGTTGATCCGGTCCGTAGACCCGGGGGCTTTTGTCATTATTAGTAACGCGCACGAAGTGCTCGGCGAAGGTTTTAAGCGGGGAGAGCATGTGTGAACGGTGTGAGCATTAGGTGAGTGAGCCGTTGTAGTGCTCATACGTTTGGGAATAAAAATTCAAAAAAAGCAGGTACATCCTTCTCTGCAATGGCAGAGAGGGAGTACCTGCTTTTCTACTATTAAAAGTTCAACTTAACATTTCACATAACGGAGAGGACAGAAATGTCCTGAAGAAGTGGAACGTTCGCCTGAAAGCTTTCTAAAGAAAGCTACTTCAGAAGGATATCCTGTCATCGGACTGCCACCACTACAGAATCGGAGATAACAGACGGGAAATCGCTTCTTTGAAACGAATAATCAGACTGCGTTTCTGGTACTCCTCGAGTGTCATCTCGCGCGATACATGCAGGTCGTGCTCAAAGGTTTGTACAAGTGCTGTCGCAATCGTTTCATCGTACATAAAGGCATTCACCTCAAAGTTCAACCGGAAACTGCGGTAGTCAATATTGGCGGTTCCCACGGATGCAACCAAACTGTCAATGATAAGTGTTTTGGCATGAATGAAGCCATTGTCATATATAAATACCTTGGCGCCAACCTTCAACAACTCGCCAATATAAGATAGCGTAGCCCAATAGACGAAGGCATGGTCTGGTTTATTCGGGATCATAATGCGAACATCAATACCGGACAGACACGCGAGACGAATCGCTTCGAATACACTGGCATCTGGGATAAAATAAGGCGTTTGAATCAGAATCGAATGTTTGGCACCATTAATCATCTTGAGATAACTGTTCTTGATATGCTCAGTCTCTGCATCCGGTCCACTGGAGACAATCTGCATGGCCGTGTTGCCCGTACCCTCAATATGAGGGAAATGTGCCGGAACATATGGTGTGTCGTGTTGTTTGGACGCTTCATTCCAATCCAGGAGGAAACGGGTCTGCAATGCATGAACGGCATTCCCCTGAATACGCAGATGAGTGTCACGCCAGTAACCGAATTTTGAGTTCAAGCCAAGATACTCATCTCCAACATTAAATCCGCCCGTGTACCCCAGGTTACCATCAATGATGACAATCTTACGGTGATTACGATAGTTCATACGCAAGTTGATCAGACTGAATTTGGACGGGAAAAAGACTTCAACCAATCCGCCTGCTTCGCGCAATTCTTTGAAAAAGCGTTTGGATACCCGCCGCGAGCCGAGCGCATCATACAGCAAACGAACTTTGATGCCTTCCCGCGCTTTGCGGATGAGTGCATCCCGAATTCTTTTGCCCAGACGGTCGCCTCTATAAATGTAGTATTGCACGTGCACGTGATCCTTGGCCGCTTCGATGTCATCCAAGAGCCGCTGGAATTTGTCTGTTCCGTCCGTAATGATCTCAACCGCATTATCCTCGGTCAGCAGGGCACCGTTCTGCTTCAGGTTCATATAGATCATGTCTTGGCTACTCTCGGTTGCCTGGTTGCGGAAAGGGGTACGGTTATCATGCAACTGTGCGAGCTGAGCTTCGATACGTTCCTCCAGCCCGAGTTTTTTGCGTTCCTTCCATTGGAAAAGCCGGTATCGGGTCAGATTCTGACCGGTTAAAAGATAAAGTACAAACCCAAACACCGGAATAAAGTTCAAGACAAGCAGCCAAGCCCATGAAGCACTAGCATCCTTCCGTTCGAAGAAAACAACGGCTGCCGCAAAAATAATATTCAGGCCCAGGAGTACAATAAGTAAAATGGATTCGATATGCACTATAGTCCCCCACGTCTCATAATGACCATCATGAATCTATTCATATATCCTTGATTAGCAGGTTAGTTATGAATGAGACCCTGATTGTAATGTTTCCTACTAATACGTATTTTAACAGAAGTATACCTGTTCGTCCCGGATGTTAAAAAAGATATGTTCGGATTGGGTGGAAATCCATGTGAAATTGATGATAGAGTGTTGTATTTATATAACCAGAGTCGTATAATAATACACAAATATGCATATAAGCGACGGAATTGCTGTGTTCGAGCTTCATTCATGCAAGGACATAGCACAAGTAGCGCATACATCGAGATTGGGGGAGCGAGAGTGAATAACAAATTAAAAGTAGCAATCGTCGGTTCCACCGGCTACGGCGGGGTGGAGCTGATTCGTTTTTTCCAGAACCATCCGCAGGTTGAAATCACATCGGTGATCTCATCATCGAGCAGTGGTGAATCCATCGCAGATGGGTTTCCGCATTTGACGGACGTGATTCACAGGCCACTTGACGGCGTAGATCCGGCTGAGATTGCGAGTCGTGCGGATCTGGTATTCACAGCGACCCCGTCCGGCGTAAGTGCGAAGCTCGTACCAAGTTTGCTGGCAGCAGGGCTTAAGGTCATTGATCTGTCTGGTGATTTCAGACTCAAGGATGGAACGGTGTATGAAGAGTGGTACAAACATCCGGCGCCTTCATCTGATTTGCTAGAACAAGCGGTGTACGGCATGGCTGAGGTGTACGGTGATAAGGTGAAGGGACAGGATTTCATATCTAACCCAGGCTGTTATCCAACGGCTACACTTCTTGGACTGATTCCTGCAGTAGAGGCAGGCTGGATTGATCCTTCCACTATTATTATAGATGCCAAATCAGGCGTATCCGGAGCAGGACGCGGAACAAGTCTGACGAACCATTATGCAGAGATGAATGAGAATTTCAAAGCCTATAAACTGAACAAACACCAACATATTCCCGAGATCGAGCAAGTGCTTGGCAACATAACGGGAACGCCTGTTACGGTTACCTTCACCACACATCTGGTGCCAATGACACGTGGAATCATGAGTACGATGTATGCAAAACTCATTGGGGAACACAGCGACCGGGAGATCGTGGATTTGTATCGCAAATATTATGAAAACAGACCTTTCGTACGTGTACGTGAACCGGGCATCTGGCCTTCTACCAAAGAAGTGTACGGATCCAACTATTGTGATATCGGATTTGCGGTAGATCCTCGCACAGGGCGTTTGACGATTATTTCGGTCATCGACAACCTGGTGAAGGGTGCATCCGGGCAAGCGATTCAAAATATGAACCTGATGATGGGATGGGAGGAGAACCTCGGGCTGAACATGACACCTGTATATCCATAAGGATTGGAATTCAGAAGGCACTGGAATATTCAAAGTTAAAGTAAGAGTGCATTCTTGGAGTGAACTTAGGGAGATCGGATCAGGTTAAGCAGGCGGATCATCGGCATTTAGCTGAACGCATACGGGGGATATGATATGGGAACGAATGTGGAGCAACAGAGTTTTACCGTGATTGAGAACGGAACAATTGTAACTCCTGGGGGATTCACTGCTGGTGGACTTCACTGCGGATTGAAAAAAACTTCTCGTAATGACATCGGAGCGATCCGATGTGATGTACCGGCTACAGCTGCTGCTGTATATACAACGAATGTGTTTCAGGCCGCGCCACTCAAAGTAACGCGCGAAAGCTTGAACAACGGACGACTTCAGGCTGTTATCGTTAACAGCGGTAACGCTAATGCATGCACAGGGCAACAAGGGGAAGAAGATGCATATGCGATGCGCTCGGCTGCTGCGCGTGAGTTGGGTGTGGCTGAAGAGGACGTTGCTGTGGCCTCCACAGGTGTCATTGGGGAATTGCTCAAAATGGATGCTGTACATTCAGGCATCACCGGCCTTCCGGCGCATATGGGCAAGGAGTCGAATGAGGCGGAACAATTTTCACAAGCGATTCTGACAACGGATTTGGTGAAAAAGGAAGCCTGCGTCTCCGTTCTGGTTAACGGCAAGACGGTTACGATTGCGGGTGCCGCCAAAGGCTCGGGAATGATTCATCCGAATATGGCGACGATGCTCGCTTTTATGACCTCTGACGCGGTCATTGGTGCAGAAGCGTTGCAGCGCCTGCTGCGCCAGGCAACCAATCACACATTTAACATGATTACCGTCGATGGGGATACAAGTACAAACGACATGCTGGTAGCCATGTCCAGTGGATATGCAGGCAATGAAGAGCTGACAACAAAGCACCCGGATTGGGACGCTTTTGCAGCTGGCTTCACCTATGTATGCCAAGTACTGGCCAAAGCCATTGCTCGCGATGGTGAAGGAGCAACCAAACTGGTTGAGGTAGAAGTTACGGGTGCGGTAAGTGATGAATCTGCACAAGCGATTGCCAAAACGGTTATCGGGTCCAGTCTGGTGAAATCCGCCATGTTCGGCGCTGACGCCAACTGGGGACGAATTATTGCAGCCGTAGGACGTGCAGGGCAACCAGTGAACCCGGATACGGTGAATATTCGTTTGGGAGAGATCTCGGTACTTGAACAATCTCGTCCAGTCGTTTTCGACGAAGAAGCAGCATTGGCCTATTTGCAGACCGATACAGTACGCATTGTGGTGGATCTGCACCACGGCGAAGGAATGGCAACAGCCTGGGGCTGCGACCTGACGTATGACTACGTCCGAATTAACGCAGCATACCGTACGTAATACGTCTTAGCATTTATTCTATTGAAGCTAACAGCTTCCCTAAAAGAAGCTGTTTCGTAAATATATAGAAAATCTATAAGGATTGAACTTTATTTGGTCTTTGAGGCGAAGGCAGTGGAGAAGACGGAATCGATTCTGTAGAAGCGAAGCGTTCGCCTTTGTCTCCGGGTTTCCCCTTTATAAAGGGAATCAAAAAACCTGGAGACAACAGCGATCAAAAGAACGATCCGGATTCGGAACGGTCAGCCAACGAATATCGCATCAATTAAGTGTTAAGCCTTTAAGAATATTTGAACGAAAGGAGCTTGCCCTCATGAATTCAACAATGCCAAACAAAAGTACCGCAACGGAAGCGAGCACAGAGAAACAGATGTTTGTCATGAAATGTGGAGGCAGCACACTGGCGGCATTGCCAGAGTCCTTCTTTGCGGATCTGCGTGATTTGCAGTCTCAGGGCACACAGCCGGTAATCGTGCATGGTGGAGGCCCTGCAATTTCGGATAACCTGGCGAAGCTTGGTATCGAAACCGAATTCGTTAATGGCCTGCGCAAAACAACTGAACCTGTGCTGGACGTAGTGGAGATGGTGCTTGCGGGCAGTATCAACAAACAGATCGTGCGCCTGATCCAACGTGTGGGCGGTCGTGCACTAGGTTTATCCGGCGTGGACGGTGGTTTGATCCAGGCTAAACCTGTTACAAATCACGCAGAGATCGGCTGGGTAGGCGATGTCACGGGTGTGAATGCAGAGATTATCCAAGGCATCGTGAACATGGGTTACATGCCGGTTATCGCGCCAGTTGGTGTGGATGCCACTGGACAACGCTACAACATCAACGCAGATACAGCTGCGGGTGCTGTGGCGTCTCATCTTGGCGTAAGCCGGATGATTGTCGTAACCGACGTTCCTGGCATCATGAAGAACGTAGGCGGCGAGAAAAAAGTACTGCCATCCGTCTCTGTACAGGAGATCGAGGATATGATCCAAACCGGAGAAATCTATGGTGGCATGATTCCCAAAGTGCGTGCAGCTATCGCATGTATTCATGGTCAAGTACGTGAGGTTATCATCGTAGACGGAAGCGAACCCCAGATCCTGAGCCGAGTGCTCGGCGGAGAAATTATCGGAACAAAAATTATCCGTATGCAATAATTATTCTCAGTGCGCTAGGGTCTTCATGGTCTTATATTAAATAAAAAATATGTGCACGGCATTTTTATGTGAAGATTGAACATCACACAATAACGTAGAGGACAGAAATAACCTGAAGAAGCGAAGCGTGCGCCTAAAAGCTTTCTGAAAGAAAGCTACTTCGGAAGCATACACTATCCCCGGATTTTCCCCTTTAAGGGGTAATCAAAAAATCCGGGGATAACAGCGATCGGAAGGTTGTTCTGGCATCGAAGTGAAAAGTGTAAAGTTAAGGTGTTCTCATAATTAGTGCCGTTGCACCAACCAATAGGAGTGATATGGTGATGGCAAAAGGCAACGAACAGCCAGGTTCTGGCACAGCGGTAGCGGGCGCAGCAGCAACAGGTGCAGCGGCACAGACGGAAAGCTCGCTTTTTCAAACATATGCGCGTTATCCAATCAGTCTGGTCAAAGGTAAAGGAAGTTGGTTGTGGGATGACCAAGGCAACCGTTATCTAGATTTCATGTGCGGACTCGCTGTAACCAGCCTGGGCCATGCACCAGAGAAAGTCGGTGCCAAGCTGAAAGCTCAGATTGATGAGCTGTGGCATGTGTCCAACCTGTTCCAGATTCCGGGCCAGGAGAAAGCAGCAGCACTGCTGACAGCCAATACATGTGCTGATGCCGTGTTCTTCTGTAACAGTGGTGCCGAAGCGAACGAAGCGGCAATCAAAGTAGCACGTCGTTATCACCAGAAAGTGAAAGGAACAGATCGCTATGAAGTGATCACCTTTGCCCAGTCCTTCCACGGACGGACACTTGCAACATTGACGGCAACTGGACAGGATAAGGTGAAAGAAGGATTTTTGCCATTGCCAGCCGGATTTGTAACTGTACCTTTGCATGATATTCCTGCACTTGAAGCGGCAATTGGACCTAAGACGGCAGCAATTATGCTGGAAATGGTTCAGGCCGAGGGCGGTGTATATCCAGTTGAGCCGGAATTCGTCAAGCATGTACGGAAACTGTGTGACGAGCACGGATTGTTACTCATTGTGGATGAAGTGCAGACTGGAATGGGACGTACTGGTAAATTGTTTGCACACGAACATTATGGCATTGAGCCAGACGTGTTCACCGTTGCCAAAGGTATCGGCAGTGGTTTCCCTGTAGGCGCGATGCTGGGTAAAGGCTTCCTGCGGGATGCGTTCACGCCAGGTAGTCATGCGACCACCTTTGGTGGAACACCACTTGCTTCATCCGTTGTGATTGCGACCATCGAAACGATGTTGGAAGATCGTTTGCCAGAGCGTGCAGCGGAGATGGGTGAATACCTGATGAGCTCCCTGCGGAATCGCTTGGCAGGTAATTCCTTTGTGAAGGAAGTACGTGGCATGGGATTGCTCGTTGGTATTGAATGTGCTGAGCCGGTAGGTGATATTGTGCTTGCTGGGCAAAAACGCGGTATTTTGTTTGTCTCTGCAGGACCAAATGTGATTCGTTTGCTTCCGAACCTGTATGTGAGCAAAGAAGAGATCGACGAGGCCGTATCGCTGGTAGGCACATTGATCGAAGAGCACGTAGCGGCGAAAGCCTAATATAAAAATGAGAACCTTTCTGTCTCGGGGCCATTACCGGCCTCGAAGCAGAATGAGATGATGAATCCCTGTAGCCGCGTGGTGAACTTGCGGAAGGCGGCAATGATTACACAACTTGAGCGCACCCAGACAACTTGTCAACGTTGCTCTCTCTTCTGCCCATGCGGGTGCAGGGAACCGGAAATAAGGAGGACATTATAGATGACAGCACAACAGACGGAAAAGATTCAGAAGATTGATCTGAGAGGCCGGGATTTTATCGAATTCACGGACTACACGGCAGAGGAGATTCGTTATCTGCTTGATCTCGCGATCGAGATTAAAGGCAAGCAAAAAAGCGGTGTACCGTTTCAACCGTTGAAAGGCAAAACGATCGGACTTATTTTTGAAAAATCATCTACACGTACGCGTGTATCCTTTGAAGTAGGCATGTTCCAATTGGGTGGACACGCGCTCTTCCTGAGCAAAAATGATATCCAGCTGGGTCGTGGGGAAACAACACATGATACAGCCAAAGTATTGTCCCGCTACCTGGACGGCATCATGATTCGTACCTTTGGACACCATAATGTAACTGAACTGGCAGAGCATGCGGATGTTCCAGTCATTAACGGCCTGAGCGATGCAGCGCATCCTTGCCAGGTACTGGCAGACTTCCAAACGGTGCTGGAGCACAAAGGCAAGCTCGCAGGTCTGAAAATGGCTTACATCGGAGATGGCAACAACATGGCACACTCCCTGATGCTCGGTGCAGCGAAGATGGGGATGCATGTTGCTGTAGCAACGCCAGAAGGTTATGAGCCGGATAGCGCAGTAGTGGAGCAGGCACGTATTATCGCACAGGAGAGCGGTTCTGAAGTGACTGTAACGTACAGTGCACAAGAAGCCGCCAAAGATGCAGATATCGTGTACACGGATGTGTGGGCAAGCATGGGCTTTGAAGAAGAGCAGAAGATTCGTGAGCAAGCGTTTGCGGCATACCAAGTGGATGAGGAACTGATGAAAAGCGCGAAGCCGGACTACATGTTCTTGCACTGTCTGCCAGCACACCGCGGCGAAGAAGTGAGTGCCGGTGTAATTGACGGACCGAACTCCCTGATCTTTGATCAGGCGGAGAATCGCTTGCATGCACAGAAAGCATTAATGGCTGCGTTAATGAGCGAATAGATGTTGTTTGCCTTTATGGGTTGATTTTAGGCGCAGATTTCGCGATGATAGATTCATCTATAATGTACTTTAAAAAGTTAATTAAAAAGAAGCTTGTAGGATTCAGTGTATGAAGGCTCTGTTTTAACTTAACTGATCTTGGGGAGGACCACTGAACATGGCTAAGGAAAAAATTGTACTCGCGTATTCGGGCGGGTTGGACACATCTGTAATTTTGAAATGGTTGAAAGAAACATATGATGCTGAGATTATCGCTTTCACAGCGGATATCGGACAAAAGGACGAACTGGATGGCTTGGAGGAAAAAGCACTCGCTACTGGCGCTTCCAAAGTATACATCGACGATCTGCGCGATGAATTCGCGAAAGATTTCATCTATCCGATGTTCCAGGCAGGTGCCCTTTATGAAGGACAATACCTGCTCGGCACAAGTATCGCTCGTCCACTGATCGCTAAACGCATGGTGGATATCGCTCGTGCAGAAGGTGCTACAGCCATCGCTCACGGCGCTACGGGTAAAGGAAATGACCAAGTTCGCTTTGAGTTGAACGCGGCTGCGCTGACACCAGACATTAACGTCATTGCACCTTGGCGTCTGGAAGAATTCCGCAACCAGTTCCCGGGACGTGCAGAGATGATTGCTTACGCTGAGAAACATGGCATTCCGGTAACCGCATCTGCGGCTAAACCATACTCTACAGACCGTAACTTGCTGCATATCAGCTATGAGAGCGGTGTGCTTGAAGATCCTTGGTTCGATCCAAGCGCGGACGAGAACAAAGACATGTTCCTGCTGAGCAGTGCACCTGAAGATGCACCAGACCAAGCGGAATATGTTGAGCTTGAATTCGAACAAGGTGACTGTGTTGCACTGAACGGTGAGCGCTTGAGCCCACTGCAAGTGATGGAGCAATTGAACGAGCTGGGTGGCAAACATGGTATTGGCCGTGTAGATATGGTTGAGAACCGTTTTGTGGGTATGAAGAGCCGTGGCGTGTACGAAACCCCAGGTGGAACGATCTTGTTCACCGCACATCGCAAAATGGAATCCATCACGATGGACCGTGAAGTGATGAACCTGCGTGATAGCCTGATCACACGTTATAGCACCCTGGTATACAACGGTTTCTGGTTCGCACCAGAGCGTCTTGCATTGCAAGCGCTGGTGACTGAAAGCCAAAAAAATGTAACAGGTACCGTACGTGTGAAGCTGTACAAAGGCAATATCATCGGCGCAGGTGTGAAAAGTCCTGTCAGTCTCTACAATCCGGACATCGCAACGATGGAAGCTGATCCAACGCAAGCTTACGATCAAGGGGATGCAACAGGCTTTATCCGCCTGAACGCACTTCGTCTGAAAGTAAACTCCGGCGTGGAGCAGAACAAAAACTAATTTCAACCTGCACAATAGAGCTATATCAATATAAATGACAAACAAGGCAGGCCGTTCTTGCACATCTGGCAGGAGCGGCTTTGTCCATGAGCGAAAGGGGAGTACTCACTGTGAGCAAGCTGTGGGGAGGACGTTTTACAAAACAAACCAATCATTTGGTTGAGGAATATACGGCATCAATCAATTTTGACAAAGCTTTGGCTGAGGAAGATATACAGGGCAGTCTGGCCCATGTAACGATGCTGGGCAAATGTGGTATTCTTCCAGCGGAAGATGTGGAAACGATCAAAGAAGGTCTAATCACCGTTCTGCACAAAATCCGTGCGGGCGAAGTGGAATTCTCCGTTTCGGATGAAGATATCCACATGAATATTGAGAAAAACCTGATTGATACGATTGGCCCTGTAGGCGGCAAACTACATACAGGCCGTAGTCGGAACGACCAGGTTGCAACGGATATGCACCTATACTTGCGTGAGCGCGTGGTTGGCTTTGTAGGCATGCTGCATTCCTTGCAGGAAGCACTGATTGGACAAGCGAAAGATAACCTCGATACCATCGTACCGGGTTATACACATCTTCAACGGGCACAGCCGATTCTGTTCGCCCATCACCTGATGGCGTATGTCTCCATGTTCCAACGTGATGCGGAGCGTCTGATGGACAGTTACAAACGCATTAACATCCTGCCACTGGGTGCAGGTGCGCTCGCTGGCACAACATTCCCGATTGACCGTCATTTTGTGGCGGAACAACTGGGCTTTGATGGTGTGTACGAGAACAGTCTGGACGCAGTAAGCGACCGCGACTTCATCGTTGAGTTCCTGGCAGCAGCTTCCCTCATCATGACTCACTTGTCCCGTCTGAGTGAAGAGCTGGTGCTGTGGAGCAGCACAGAGTTTGGATTCGTTGAACTGGACGATGCGTTCTGCACAGGCAGCAGCATTATGCCTCAGAAGAAAAACCCGGACGTTCCTGAACTCGTTCGTGGTAAAACAGGACGTGTGTACGGCAACCTGATTGGTTTGCTGACCGTACTGAAATCTCTTCCACTGGCATACAACAAAGATATGCAGGAAGACAAAGAAGGCATGTTCGACACGGTAGCAACGCTGGAAGGTGCACTTCAACTGTTTGCTCCAATGATCGCAACAATGACCGTGAACAAGGATCGGATGCGTCAAGCGGTCAACCAGGATTTCTCGAACGCCACGGATATTGCCGATTTCCTCGTAGGCGAAGGCTTGCCTTTCCGTCAGGCGCATGAAGTGATTGGTAAAACGGTGCTGTACTGCATCCAGAACAGCAAGTATTTGCTGGATCTGACGATCGATGAATTCAAGCAGTTCTCACCACTGTTCGATGACCGGATCTATGATGTACTTCAACCGGAAGCGGTAGTGAACGCTCGTAACGTTTACGGTGGAACAGCTTCGGGTCAAGTTGCCGAAGCCATCACACGCAGTGAGAAGGTACTGGAGATTACCGAGCAATGGATTACGAACCGCGGTTAATATCACGGTTACTATAGGTATTTGTACAGATAGGACAGGACAATAAAGAAGCAGGCCAGAGAACTTTGTTCTCCATGGCCTGCTTTTTTGTGTTTTACAGCGATATGATGTGGATCATTCCAGCTCCATAGCAATAGAAGGTTGTTGCCATCTGAATGCCAGTCTTCATTGTCTGCAGCGGTTATTAATGCTCTACTAATCGCGCTTGGGCAAAGGCAACCATTTCAATACATCCTGGATCTTGGCATCCCAGTAGCCCCATTCATGTTCACCAGGCCCTTCCTCGTACGTCAATTCGAAGTTGGTTTGTTCGCAGGCTTGACGGAAAGTTTGATTATCCTCATACAGGAAATCTTCCGTTCCGCAACATTGGTAGAGCAAAGGTCGTGGGCTTTCGCCAGATTGATTTTCTTTTAACAGATGGATCAGATCGTTCTCTGTACCTGTCACATCGGGTCCGAAAATCCGCTGTAACTCCGTTTGTTGTAAGGCTGAGGATGCGTTTCTATCCATATGTGCAGACATATCGAGAGCACCAGACAAACTGGCAGCTGCCGCATACTGTTCTGGTTTACGAAGGGCCAGCTTGAACGCGCCATAACCACCCATGGATAATCCAGCAACGAAGTTATCCTCACGCTTTGGTGACAGAGGGAAGAAAGAACGAGCAAGTTTAGGCAGTTCTTCGCTGATAAACGTCCAGTATTTTCCGCCTTCGACCATATCTGTATAGAAACTGCGATGTACTTGCGGCATAACAACGGCGATTCCTAGGTTGGCTACATAACGTTCAATCGATGTGCGGCGCAGCCAGATGGAATCATCATCCGATAGACCGTGTAACAGGTACAGGGTTGGATGAAGTCCTTTGCCTGTCACGTTCTCCATACCGATCTGATTGTGGGTTTGTTGCGGCAGAATGACATGCATACTGGTACTCAGCCCAAGTGTATCGGAGTAAAAATCACATTTAATAAGTGCCATGAGTATAAGAAACCCCTTTCATAAGTTCGTTAACCACGTGTTTTTGACTTGAGAGGATGAGCCGGGATTGCTCCCTATTAGCTTTTAAGTGTCCATATTTAACAGGTTATACGCATTGCTGGTGCAATGCAATAACAAAGATGCACATTAAAAAATTATGCAGAAGTATCTCTAAATTGTAAGGTTTCAACAGGCTAAGCCAGATGAGTGGCGTGGAGGGAAGATCAACATTATTACGACGTTATTTACAACGTAACAATGTTATGTTACACTGATTTCACGATAAAGGGGGACCATATATGACGGATGATTTGATCTCCAAAAAAGAACTGCTGGACCTGACAGGAATCTCCTACGGCCAGTTATACCGCTGGAAGCGGAAAAATCTCATTCCGGAAGAATGGTTTATTCGGAAGTCGTCCTACACCGGACAAGAGACCTTTTTTCCCAAACAACAGATTTTACTGCGCATTGACAAGATTCTCAATATGAAAGACGGATTATCGCTGGATGAGCTGGCGGACGTGTTCTCACCTACGTTGGGTGAAGTGGAAATGTCCGCACAACAGTTGTTAGAGCGAAACATTGTTTCGCAAATATCGCTGGATTTGATGAAAGAAGCAGGTCGGGAACAATCGTTATATGCTTTGGAGCAGATCATGATGCTCTACGTCCTTGATAAGCTGTTAATGAGCGGAGATATTACTCGGCAAGAGGGTGTGTTGCTAATCGATGTGATGTCCGAACATTATTATCGTTTTACAGGCAAACCCAGCGAACTGGTGCTTATTCGTAAGATGGGTGTTCCTTCATTCATGCTGGTAACAGCAGGAATGGAGTTTTATTTTGACAATGGTGTGAAGGTGGTTGTTAGGCAGCCGATGGGAACATTTATGGAAGAATTAAAACTCAAATTGGGATAAGGAGAGGATCATCTATGGAAGAACGAAATAAGCGGAATGATCTGAATGTATCGGGTATGAGTCAAACGGCAGGTGGGGAGTTTCACCGTGTATCGATTGATGGTATGGCTAAGGTGAATGGTAATCTGGACTGTACCTCTATGGAAGTGAATGGAACATTGAAGATGCACGGCGCTTTAAGCTCCGAGAGTGCAACGATTAACGGCATGTGTACGTTGAATGGCCCCTTGACCAGTTCGCGTGTTCGTGTGGATGGCATGACGACAATTAACGGAGATCTTCATAGCCCTGAGATTGAAGTGAACGGGAAGTGTACCGTACGTGGAAGAGTAGATGGGGAACGAATTGATATTGGCGGCGTGATCGATGTTGAAGGTGATGTGCAATGTGAGTCCTTGAACGTACAGGGAAATATCAAGATCAGCGGCTTCCTGAATGCGGGAACAGTGGAGATCAGGCTTCACACCTCTTCTTCGGCTAAAGAGATTGGCGGAGAGCGTATTGATATTCGTCGCAAGGAACAACAGAACGGGTTCTGGAAAAGTATTGGCCTGGGCGGAACTCCATCATTTAAGACATCCTTGATTGAGGGCGATGAGATTGTGCTGGAAGATACCGAAGCTGATATTGTTCGGGGGAGTAACATTTTCATCGGTCGCGGCTGTAACATCCGGCTGGTCGAATATTCAGGTGAACTTGAGGTAGATCAGGATGCCAAGGTGGGCAGCAGTCAGCGAATTTAAATTTTGGATATGGAGAGAAAGGGATGAGATCGACATGAATAACAATCCTGGGCGTTCATTGGACAACAAAATGGATATCAGCATCGTTGGTGATGGCAGTTCTGCTGGGGGCGTGTATGGCAAGGTTAAGGTCATAGGGGATGCGTCCTTTAACGACAATCTATCTTGTGATCTTTTCAAATGTACGGGTACATCGGTCATATACGGATCGCTTGAAGCCACAGAGATTAAAATTACGGGAACCCTTACTTTGACAGATCGAGCTGTCAGCAACGATGGTGAGGATGGAATTCAGGCATCTGGCCTGCATGCCAAAGCTGAGCATATCAAAGTGGTTGGTGAGCTTCATTTGTCAGGGGATTGTCAGGCAGAAAATATCAAGCTGAACGGACGGTTGACGATAGCGGGGATGCTCAGCGCTGAACACATGACACTCAAGATCATGGGTCCATCCGAGGTCAAGGAAATGGGCGGTTCCATCATCTCGGTGAAGAGTGGCCGGTTGAATGACTTGTTCACGGGGAATAAGTCAATTCTCAAGGCACAGATTATCGAAGGTGACGATATTGAATTAGAAAATACCGAGGCCGAGATTGTGCGTGGCGATAAAATAAAAATCGGTCCTGGCTGCCGGATCGGTAAAGTGGAATACCGTTCATCTCTGCAAATTCATCCGCAATCGGAAGTTTTACTGCAAAGCAATCGGTCCTTGGACTGATTAACGAAAACTTCTTTTCGGATATACTAATGCAGTCATATGAATAGAGCGTGAATGGAGAGATTGAGTACAATGGTTGCACGTAAAAACAGTATTGGATTGGTGCTGGCAGGGTTACTGCTCAGCATACTAATGGCTTCGATGGATAATACCATCGTGGCAACAGCTATGGGGGATATTGTCGGGAAGCTGGGTGGGCTCGACAAGTTCGTCTGGGTTACCTCCGCGTACATGGTGGCTGAGATGGCGGGGATGCCAATCTTCGGTAAGTTATCCGATATGTATGGACGGAAGAAGTTTTTTGTCTTTGGTATTATTGTATTTATGCTTGGCTCAGCACTGTGCGGAACGGCAACGTCTATTGTGGAATTGACGATGTACAGAGCAATTCAAGGTATTGGTGCAGGTGCTTTGGTACCGATTGCCTTTACGATCATGTTTGATGTCGTAGCACCAGAATCTCGTGGTAAATTGGGTGGATTGTTTGGAGCGGTCTTCGGTCTGTCCAGCGTCTTTGGACCACTGCTGGGTGCTTACATTACTCAGTATGCGACATGGGAATGGGTATTCTATATCAACCTGCCGCTCGGCTTGATTGCATTTGTGTTTATTGCCTTCTTCTACAAGGAGTCTCATCAGCATCAATCCCAACAGATCGACTGGCTGGGTGCTGTAACACTGATTGGCGCTGTCGTGTGCCTGATCTTTGGTCTGGAATTGGGCGGCAAGACGTTTGCCTGGGGTTCATGGCAGATTCTTGGCCTGTTTGCCGGATTTGTAGCACTAGCGCTGCTGTTCCTGTTTGCAGAAACAAAAGCGAAGGAACCGATCATCTCTTTCGGCATGTTCCGCAACCGGGTCTACTGGTCCAGTAATGTTATTGGGATGTTCAGTGGTGCGGCGTTCATTACAGCATCCGTGTACATTCCGATCTTCATACAGGGGGTACTCGGTGGCAAAGCGACCAACTCCGGTCTCGTACTTTTACCGATGATGCTAGGGTCCGTTGTGACGGCATCCCTGGGCGGGGTGCTCATGACCAAAATCAAATATCGCAATATCATGATTCCTACGTTGGCCTTACTTGTCATTGGACTTGGATTGCTGACTACATTGGATGAGAGTTCTTCCCTCTGGACGATACGTATTTACATGGTGATGGTTGGTCTGGGTGTCGGGGCCTCGTTCTCGGTACTCAGCAATGCAGCCATGAACGCATTTGAACCGCGAAGACGCGGAGCAGCAAGCTCCACGCTTAACTTTTTGCGGTCCCTCGGCATGACGATGGGTATTACGATCTTTGGTATCGTGCAGAGCCAGGTATTTACGCGTAAAATGAATGATGCTCTCGCAGGAGCAGCTGCGGAGACAGGTGGTGCTTCCGCGGGTGGTATGCCTCAGGGAATGGATCTGACCGATCCACATGCGTTGCTCTCACCAGAACTCAGACAGGCGATTCCGCCTCAGGTGCTGGATAGCATCACACATGCTCTATCTTCTTCCATCGTGCAGTTGTTTGCTTGGGCCGTGATTCCAGCTGCACTCGCGTTGGTTGCTTCTTTCTTCATGGGAAAAGAGAAGATGGTCGTAGGCGAAGAGCAAGGCGAATACACAGGCGGTCACTAAACCGTAATGCAGTAAACCTCTGATTAAAGAAGTAACCCTAGTTTATTAAGACTCCAATATCCTAAACAAATGAAAAGACACACTTCTGGCGTATCCTAAAAAGGGACGGGAAGTGTGTCTTTTCGTTTGGGTTTGTTTCAAACACATCCTGTTATGGCCGTTTCGTATCGCTGATTCCATCTTCAACCACAGAAGGTTCTTGTGGATCGGGCAGGCTGCTATGACCTGAGCGGGCAATCAGACGATTCTGAGCTTTGTACGTATCTCGTGTAATCGTTTTGGATTCGACCACTTTGCCGTCCAGCCTCTTGGTTCTTACCGTCTCGACAATATAACCAGGCTGTCCGTCTTGCAGCACCTGCTGAGCGCCATCAGGCAGTACCGCACTGGACACATATTTCACCGGAACACTTAATGTTTCAATGGTGCGAGATTCAAGTGCATAGCTGACATTCTCCGGGAATGTGCCGAAAAATTTCACTATCAATTGGTGGTTCTTCACTTCTGCATGAATGAGTAGGGATTTTCCAGTATTGTTCTTGAAGCGAAAGTTAATGGCTCCGGAGGCAAAGGTGGCATCCAGTCCTTTCGGCAAATATTTGACCGGCAGGGAGTGGTTGCGACGCTCAATAATATCAAGACCCGTCAATAGCGCTGCGTTATACACCGTACTTGATACCTGGCAGATTCCCCCGCCAATCCCGGGGGTCAGTCTTCCATTGACAATGACCGGGGCCTCACGAAACCCATAATCCTTCTCCGCTTTACGGATGACCTTCTCATAATCGAATGTGGCATTCGGTGGCAGAATCATGCCGTTAATCGCTTCCGCTGCTGCGCTGACATTATGTATCCGGCCTTCACTACTATTGCCCAGACCTGTGGAGAACTGGATGATCTTTCGGTCAATGCCTTCCTGACGTAGCGAATCAAGGGTTACTTCAGGTTTCAGCGTATACAGTGGTACCTGGATCAGCAATGGGGTGGGTTTCTCATCCGGGCTCAGTACACTGAAATCCCTGTGCAGCTTCGTCTGAATGAGACTTGCGAGTGTTTCCCAATCAATCCGGCGGACACCCTTTTCCGGGATATACTGCACTTTGTCACTTGCGGTAATGCGCCGAACAGCGTTCGCGGGTGTGCCGAAGGTTTCTTTTTCCCAAGCAGGGCTTAGATGTTCTTTAAGTGGTTCTAAGTTGTAACTCATATGAAGGGAGAACTCTTTCGGGAAATGATAACGTGCATATGCGCGTTCCCACAGGTTACCTTCCTCCAGCTGCTGTATGGCGGATTCCACGCTTTTAACGTTGTAGCTCACCCCCACCTGATCTGCGGTATACGTCATCGTCTGGGGATCGGGTTCGGCCACTTCAAAAGTGACAGGCCAGTCCTCCAGCTTTTGAATCTGTTCGTTCAATTCATGCAATACGTTCTTACGATTGCCTTCCACCAGCATGCCGCCAACATGCACATTCTTGGGCAGCGCAGGCTGGTTTACATACATATACAGCAGTCCATATGACGCGGAGCCGATCAAGAGGATGGAGAATAGAACAATGACCGTTAAATGTATTTTTTTCATAACCGTACGCTCCTTTATACTTCTGTTGTTCCCGATTTTGTAACACTTTCTATATATATGATCCAATGCAGGAAAACTTTCGGGTACTCAATAGGTAACAAATTTGTTACAATAAACTTCATATGAATCCATGCTTCACCATCGAAACAGGAACGAAGTGGATTTTTTCCTGATGAAATTCAGGTCTTTTTAAAGGAAATGCCGGGATTGTGTCGAAATGATAATGGCTAACTATGCGAGCAGGAAGTGATGATGTGATAGAAATGCAGGACGTGTGGAAGACCTACGCCAATGGGACCCACGCATTACAAGGGGTGTCGGTGAAGATCGACCGCAATGAATTTGTCTATATCGTCGGTCCGTCCGGCGCAGGCAAATCGACATTTATGAAATTGATGTACAGAGAAGAAATTCCGACAAAAGGACAAATATCCATTAACGGATTTAATATTGGTAAGTTGAAGCCAAGAAAGATTCCTTATGTGCGCCGTAACATCGGCGTTGTGTTCCAAGACTTCCGTCTATTGCCGAGAATGACGGCTTTTGAGAATGTGGCATTTGCCATGGAAGTCATTGAGGCGCCCAAGCGGCACATCAAGAAACGGGTCATGGAAGTACTCGACTTGGTGGGACTGCGCAGCAAAGCGAATCGTGAACCTTCTCAGCTCTCAGGCGGGGAACAGCAACGTATTGCCATTGCGCGGGCTATCGTCAATAACCCATCGGTTATTATCGCGGATGAGCCTACAGGTAACCTCGATCCGGAGACGTCATGGGGCATTATGCAGCTGCTGGATGAAATTAATTTCCGGGGAACAACCATTGTTATGGCAACCCACAACAAAGATATCGTGAATACGATGCGTAAACGGGTTATCGCCATTGAACGTGGACAGATTGTACGGGATCAGATGAGAGGGGAATACGGTTATGAATTTTAGTACTCTCTTGCGCCATCTGCGGGAGGGATTCAAAAACGTATTCCGCAACGGCTGGATGTCTGTGGCCTCCATCATGTCCATCATTGTGTCGCTATTGATTCTTGGTGTGTTTATGCTGCTGGTGCTTAATGTGAACTCCATGGCGAATCAAGTGGATAGTCAGGTGGAGATCAGCACGTTTCTCGAACTGAATGTGGACGAGAACCTGCGTAACACATTGGAACAAGAAATCAGCGCGATGCCTGAAGTAAGTGAGATTCGTTTTGTTTCCAAGGAAGAAGGACTCAAGGAGTTCCGTGATCGTCTTGGAGAGAGTGCAGATAACGTGCTTAGCGGTTTCGATGTGGACAACAACCCACTGCCGGAGACCATTGAAGTTGAGGTCATTGAACCGGAAACCGTCACTTTTGTGGCGCAAAAAATCGAAGCTTTGAACGAAAAACACCCGGAGAAGCCAATCATGAAAGTGAATTACGGCAAGGAAACGGTGGAAGTGTTGTTCAAATTTACGAAGCTTGTTCGTAACATCGGATTTATTTTTGTTGGGGGACTGGGTCTCATGTCCATGTTCCTGATCTCGAATACGATTCGCGTAACGATTCTGGCCCGTCGCCGGGAGATTGGTATTATGAAGCTGGTTGGTGCAACCAACACCTTTATCCGTTGGCCTTTCTTTATTGAAGGTGCACTCATTGGATTTATTGGCTCTGTGATTACGGTTGCGGTACTGTTCGTCGGATACAGCCAGTTGATGTCCACGATTGGTCAGGATGTCTTCATGCAGATGCTTAACTTGATTCCGCTCAGCGATATCTGGCTGCTGTTTGGAACCCTGTTGATCGGACTCGGTGTGCTGGTAGGTATTTTGGGAAGTACACTGTCCATTCGAAAATCACTTAACGTTTAAATTTTGTTTTGAAACGATCAAATTGCAGAATATGTCGAAAAGAATGGTAAAGCAGGTTCATTAATGGGCGCTGTTTGACGATATGTAGGAAAGACGGAGTCTTTAAGATGGAAGAAAGCAAAGAACATGCTGTTCGCCACCTGTGCAGGTTGCTTTCTTGTGAAATCATAGGATGGGGGATCATCATTTTGAAAAAAACTGCTTCGCTGCTGGCCTTTACGTTATTGGCCAGTTTGACGCTTCAACCTTCTGACGGATATGCCAAGAGCAGCATCAGCGATATTGACCAACAGATTCAGCAACTGGAGAGCAAGGCAGCTTCTGCCAAGCAGGAGCAAAAAAAAGCGGCTTCCAACAAAAAGGAAGCGCAGCATTACAAAAACAAAACCAACGCTTATCTGAAGGTTGTCATGGAACAGATTAATGTCGTTAGTGATGAACTGGCTAGTGTATCCTTGCAAATCGAGAACACGGAGGAAGATCTCCGTACAACGAAGAAAGATCTGCAAGCGGCAGAAGAACGCATCGTTGCAAGGGAGAAATTGTTGGAGTCACGTGTACGCCTGATGTATACAGACGGTGCTGTATCCTATCTGGATGTATTGTTGTCCTCCACCAGCTTCACTGACTTTCTGACCCGTGCGGATTCACTCAAAACGATCGTGGATCAGGATCAGCACCTGCTGGATGAGCACAAAGCGGACAAGCAACTTGTCGTGGACAAAAAGGCAGAATTGGATGTGCAATATGCGGAAGCCAAGAGCCTGTATGCACAGAAGAAACAGCGCAAGTCCCAATTGAATGAAAAAGAAGCGGAAAAGCAAGTGCTTCTCGCTTCATATGATGCTAAAATCGAAGAGTCAGAAGAGTTGACACAAGAGCAGGAAGACGTATTGATGCAGATTGCCAGCAAACGTTCGGCCCTTCTTCAAGAGAAAAATAAATTGCGTGAACAGCAAGCAGCCGCAGCGGCCAAAGCCAAAGCAGCAGCTGCTGCCCGGGCGAAAGCTGCTGCCAAGGCACCAACCAGAGTCAGCGCGGATAGCAGCAGTGAGGTTACCTATTCATCCGGTAATGGTATCTTCTCAAAACCGGTATCTGGAGGACGTATTTCTTCTGGATTCGGTCCCCGTACCCATCCAATTACGGGTGTAGTGGGTAAAATGCATGCCGGTGTCGATTTTGCTGTTCCTCAGGGAACTTCAGTTCACGCGGCCTCTGGCGGAATCGTGATCATGGCTGAATGGTATAGCGGTTATGGTTATACCGTTATTGTGGACCATGGCGGTGGTCTTTGGACGTTATATGGTCACTTGCGCGAAGGTGGATTTAAAGTCAGCAAGGGAGACACTGTAAGCAAAGGTGATACCATTGCTGAGTCAGGTAATACAGGAAACTCCACGGGACCTCACTTGCACTTTGAAGTAAGAGATAACGGTACCGCGGTAAATCCGATGAACTATTTGTAATTATTGCTCCATTGACCGAATGGAAAAAACATATTCCGTACAAGCTAGACATATACTAAGCTGGCATGTTCAGGGAATGGGTTCAAGCAACATTGGAATCGGACACGCTTTAAAACGAAAGGCGGTGACAAACGGATGATGAAAAAAAGATCGGCGCTACTGCTTGTCATTTTGGGTCTTCTGGGTGGTAGTTTGCTAACCTTGGTACTAATGACTTACCCGGGAATAGCGAACCAGACCACAGCTGGCGAGGGTTTGCTAGCCAGTGTAACCGGCAGTACGCAGCAGAAGAACGATTTGAAGAAGATTGAAACCGCGATGGATTTGATCTCAAGCAACTATTATAAAGACGTGGATCAGACCAAATTGATTGACGGTGCGATCAACGGCATGATGGAATCCCTTGGTGATCCGTACTCCAACTATATGGGGCAGGAAACGGCTGCTCAGTTTGAAGAGTCGATCGAAGGTTCATTTACCGGTATTGGCGCAGAGGTATCCTCACAGGATGGAAATGTCGTTGTTGTTTCCCCAATCAAAGGATCACCTGCCGAAAAAGCGGGTATTCGTGCGAAAGACATGATTATGTCAGTCAACGGCGAATCCCTGCAAGGGTTGGAACTGAACAAGGCTGTCAACAAAATCAGAGGTCCTAAGGGTAGTGAAGCGAAGGTACAGGTCAAACGTGCCGGATCTACCGAACTGATTGAGTTTGTTATTGTGCGGGATGACATAGATCTGGAGACCGTATATGCTCACATGGAGGATGGCGGAATTGGCGTCATTGCCATTACTCAATTCTCTTTGAATACAGGCGATCGCTTCAAGGAAGAGTTGGCGAAGCTTGAGAAGCAGAACATGAAAGGTCTGGTCATCGACGTACGGAATGACCCAGGCGGTGTATTGCAAGTCGTGATTGATATTGCTGAACAGTTTGTTCCTAAAGGCAAGGTTATTGTGCAAGTCGAAGACAAGAACGGCAAAAAGGAACAAAGCAAATCCAATGGATCAGCCAAAGCTTATCCAGTCACAGTCCTGATGAACAAAGGCAGTGCCAGTGCGTCGGAGATTTTGGCCGGTGCATTACAACAGTCAGCAGGTGCGAAGTTGATTGGTGAAAATTCCTTT
The DNA here is from genome assembly GCF_037974355.1 of Paenibacillus sp. FSL R5-0517. NCBI lineage: Bacteria > Bacillati > Bacillota > Bacilli > Caryophanales > Paenibacillaceae > Paenibacillus > Paenibacillus sp. FSL R5-0517. Next base: position 6,130,052 of record NZ_CP150235.1, on the reverse strand, counting down.
GGTAAAGGAACCGTGCAGACGAGTTATGACAAGCAAATGGGGGACGGCAGCTTGCTGAAGATTACCATTGCCAAATGGCTCACGCCGAACGGGGACTGGATTCATGAAAAAGGAATCAAACCGGATATTGCGGTAGACCAGCCGGATTATTTCTCGGTGGCACCGATTAATAAAGAGAAGTTACCACTGAAATATGACAGCAATAGCACGGATGTGAAAAGTGCGCAGACGATGCTGAGAGGACTCGATTTCAAACCGGATCGTGTGGATGGATACTACGACCAGAAGACTGAAGAAGCGGTCAAGGCATTCCAGAAGCAAAAAGGCATTCAGGCCACAGGCCAGATTGACGAGAAAACCGCTGAATCACTGGAAGCGGCTCTGATTGAACGTATTGCCAATCCTCAATATGATGCACAGCTGAAACGCGCGATCGAAAATGTCTCAAAGGATATTTCGTCCGCTGTGTCGAAGCCATAAAGAAGGCTGATTTTCAGCCTTCTTTTTTTCTGAACCGGCTGAAAGAGAGGGGTGAAGAACCACGATGGAATGGGTATGGCCGTGGTTAACTACATTAGGCGAAGCAGTGTTGCAGTTGTTTATTCAGCCGTTTTATTATATTGCGGTGATCCTGATTGCGCTCATCTATCATCGTCAATTACTGCAGGAGCGTAAATTGTTTCATGTTCGTTTGCAAAGCTCAATTACACAGACGATTCGTGCCGTACTGGGAGGCATACTCATTGGTACCATCGTCTCGATTGTATCCCTATTCCTCGGTGCACATCTCACACTGGGAAGCCTGATATGCATATGGGCTGCAACGTTAATTCTATCCTTGTTTCGTATCCGGTATCTGTGTTTTGCCTACGCGGCCGGGTTACTGGGTGTGCTACAATTTGGTTTGAATCTGGCTTCAGGCTGGCAACCTTCAGGTTGGGTAGGGAGTATAACGGAAACGTTACGTACCTTGGATATGCCTGCACTGCTTGTCCTGACGGCCCTTCTACATATGGGTGAAGCCCTGTTGGTACGCATGCAGGGAGTATCCATGGCATCACCGCTTCTCTTCGAGGGAAAACGCGGGAAACTGGTTGGTGGATATCAACTGCAACAGTTCTGGGCTATTCCCCTACTGATTCTTGTACCAGTCACAGGTAATGGCGCGGAACTGGCTTGGAATCCACTCATGAATGCCGGCCAGAGCTATATGCTGTTTGCGTTGCCCATCATGCTCGGATTTGGTGAAATAACGCAAAGTATGCTTCCTGGACGGAAGGTGCAGATCTCGTCCCAACGGTTGATGTTATATGGGACAACCTTGCTCGTGTTCAGTTTGCTTGCTGCATGGTGGTCTCCACTTATGGTGGTTGCTGCGCTGATTGCATTTATTGGACATGAATTTCTGGTATGGTATAGCGCATTTGAAGAGCAAAACCGCAGCCCGGTATTTGTCCATCCGCAGCATGGGTTGAAGGTATTGGCTGTTATTCCGGAGAGTCCTGCTGCGGATCTGGGGATTGAAGCTGGAGAGACATTGTACAAGGTGAATGGCAAGTTGGTTCATTCACCGGAAGAGTTGCATCGCGCCCTGCGGATGAATCCGGCTTTTTGCAAGCTGGAGGTACGAAATCACCAGGGAGAAAGCAAGTTCATGCAGCGAGCAATCTATGAAGGGGAACATCATCAGCTTGGGGTCATTATGGCACCTGACAATCACGAGGTCTGGGCGATTCGGTTGCGTCCATTGACGCTGTTCCATATCATCAACCTCAAGTTGCTTGCCCGTCTGAAAAAACCACACAGGGACGAAGCTCCCTTGGCATTACCGCCAGCTCCTGTGGCCAGTGATAAAGGGTCCGTGGAGATGTAACTAACATATGTGATGAAGTATGTTGCATACATCAAGCAATGAAAAAGGTATTTCCGAGCGCCGTCGCAGGCAAGGGAAATACCTTTTTGTTATTTTTTTAACATGAAGATAGCGATTTGGGTCCGATCACGCAAGTTCAGCTTGCCCAGAATATCGGTGACGTAGTTCTTGACCGTGCCTTCACTGAGGAACAGTTTGGCGGCAATTTCCTTATTGGACAACCCCTCCGATATGGCCTCGGCAACCGCCAGCTCCATACGGGTCAGTCCATAGGCTTCGATTGGGTGATGTGTCTGGGAAGTTGGAGAAGGACGAAGAAGGCCTGTTAGCTTGCGGGCAATATCCGGATGGATTAACATATCGCCGTTATGTACGGTCTTGATGCCTTGAATAATCCGTTCAGGCGGCACATTTTTAAGCAAATAACCGCTTGCTCCATTCTGTAATGCCTGAATGATATACTCATCGTCGTCAAACGTAGTCAGCATGAGCACCTGAATTTCAGGAAAGCGTGCCTTGATCAGCCCAGTACCTTCAACTCCGTCACATTCCGGCATCCGAATATCCATCAACACCACATCCGCAGGTGTGCCTGCTTCAAGCAATTCTAACGCTTCCTGGCCATTTGAGGCCGTACCTGTAACGCGAATGCCAGAGTCGAGTCCAAGCAACACTTTAAGGCTTTCGCGGATGAAGTAGTCATCATCGGCGAGAAGCAGCCGAATAAGTGGGTGCTGGGCTGAATCCTTTTTGTTGTTCACATCATTCCGTTCGGACATGAGCACATTCACTTCCTTTTTTCAGAGTAGATCCATCTGGTTCGTTATTGGAATGCGTGTAATCACGGTATACGGAAAAGCAGATTGAATCTCCAAGGTTCCTCCCACCATTTGTGTACGTAGACACATGCTTTCCTGTCCTATGCCACTTGTCTTAGACGAGTGCGGATTAATTTTGCCATCATTACTTACGCTCATACAGATTTCCTGATCCGCGAATACCAACTCCAATGTGATAGAAGAGGCATTTCCGTGTCGTAGTGCATTCGTTACGGCTTCTTTGGCATTTTTGTATAAAACGATTTGTATGCTGGGGTACAGCACATGGGATGCGCCTTGAACTTCAAAATGTGTCTTCACCCCGGTATCTCTGCCCACTTCCTCCAGAAGACGATCCAGTGCATAGGCATTGGAACCATAGGAATCCGGTCGCAGTTTGTGAAGTGTACTTCGCATATCATCCATACTGGTGGCCAATTGATCACGAATCTGTCTCACCATTTCCGTTCCTTTTTCCCGATCTCGGGGGAGAGTCATCAGAGCGGCTTCCGACATCATTTTGGTGCGAATCAGTCGATGTCCGATATCATCATGAAGCTGTCTGGAGATACGTGTGCGTTCCTCTGCCTGAGCTACTCCTTCAAGTTGCTTTGTAAATAACAGGAGCTGTGCACGTGCTTCTTGAAGCTCGTAATGTTTACTGCGGAGCTCGTCATAGACTTGTTCCAGTTGTCCGCGGCTGCTCGCTGTTCTTGATCCCTGCCAGGAGAGAGCCGCTGTGATGAGCAGAAGCAGGTTGCCAAGGACCATCGTTGTTGCCTCTGCGGAGAATAATGTGGTGGTGATTGTATTTAGTGTCGTTAACCCTGGTTGCGGTGCCTGTGGCACAGAATAATACCATCCCAAAGCGACATTGCTTGCGACAAGCTGAATGGCAAACATCAACCATCTCCGGTTTCCCTCGAGTCTGTATATATACACGTAGAGCACGGATAGAGAGAGGAATAGCAGGATGGGTCCATACGATGCAATCAGCCAACAGCTCCAGAGTATTTCGGCCAAAAGCAACAGCCACTGCTGTGTACTTGAACGGTTGAAATCTTTCCACACGGAGAGTCCAAGCGCGATGATGATATACAGGGTGTAGACAGCTTCGTTGTCCAAGGGGAACATCAACATGTACAGTACGGCTGGAACGATAATTAATCCGTATTGCAGAAACCGCATCGGCATAGGGTTGTGACATCCTTTATATAAAAAGTGGAGTAGAAAATCTCTCGGTAATGCGCCCTTGATTATACCATAAGCAGCATTCGAAGCAGGAGATGACTTAAGTCACCTTCGATTCATGACTTTTCGTACCTTCGCTACAGAGTGCGATCCGTTACAATACAAATATGAAATCCAGCGGCAGAGGCCGAAACGGAAGAGGAGCGTAAAATTGATGGGGATACTTGAAGTGCATCATGTTGTGAAACGATACGGCAGCAGGTTGTCCGTGGATCATTTGAACCTTAGTGTTGGCAAAGGCGAAATTTTTGGATTGCTCGGTCCCAATGGAGCAGGAAAAAGTACCACCATCAGCATGATAGCCGGGCTCCTGAATATGGATCAGGGTGAAATCAGATTAGATGGGATATCGGTCAAGGAGCGACCGCTTGAAGTAAAGCGCAAGATCGGACTGGTTCCGCAGGATCTGGCTTTATACGAAACCATGTCTGCTGCGGAGAATGTGACCTTTTTTGCCAGACTGTATGGACTGCGTGGAAAATTGCTTAAGGAAAGGGTGCAGGAGTCTCTTGAATTTGTAGGGTTGCAGGATAAAGCAAAGGATGCCCCCTCGACCTTCTCTGGCGGTATGAAACGCAGGTTAAACATCGCATGTGCGATCACACATCGCCCGGATCTAATTATCATGGATGAACCGACAGTTGGCATTGATCCGCAATCTCGGAATCATATCCTTGAATCGGTGCGCACACTCAACAAGATGGGTTCAACGATTATATATACAAGTCATTACATGGAGGAAGTGGCGGCGATTAGTCACCGGGTTGCGATTATGGATCAGGGGCGAATCATTGCCTGTGGCACGGAAGCAGAGCTGAGAGAACGGGTAGCATCGGAGGAAAAAGTAGTGCTCTCCACTTCCGGTATTGGTACCGATGTCGTGGAAGAATTGAAACTTCACCCTCGCGTGCGATCGGTAGAAGTTTCAGAGAATACACTGACCATTACGCTGCCTTCGGCACAGCAGGATCTTCAGGATATGCTCTTCATTTGCAGCAAACATGAAATAACCATTCAGTCACTCAAGGTCGAAGAGCCTGATCTGGAAACATTGTTCCTCAATCTAACCGGGCGTACGCTGCGAGACTAGGGGGAACAAGCGATGAATATATGGCATATTTGCATCTTTGAATTAAGACGTATTCTTAAGATTCGATCTGTGGTGTTGAACCTCTTCATACTGCCATTGTTACTGATCTTTATATTGGGCACGGCCCTTTCCAGTACAATGGGGACAGCGGATGATGTTATACCAGATACTGTACGTGTGGGAATCATCCATTTGAATTCGGAATCAGGCAGAGGATCAGATGCGCTTGATCAAGCGCTGGATACATTCGTTCATTCCCCGGCGGTAGCAGGGATGATCAAGGTGCAGAACTTTAAGACAGAAGAAGAGGCTGTCCATTTGCTGCGTACCGATAAGCTCGACTTTGCTGTAATGATTCCTTCGGATTTTGAGGAAAACGTGATGATGGGGAAAGAGGCCAGGTTACAGTGGATACGAGGAAAGGACAACACGCTTAACACATTGGGTGAAACCTTGTTCACACGCTTTACGGATGAATGGAACCGACAGATGGCGATGACCAAGGTGCTCGGTCCGGAAGTAATTCTTGCCATGTCCTCTTCTTCGAAGTCTGGTGCGGAGAGTTCCACTTCCATAACTGTCATCAATCCCGGAAAAACAGGCACGGCCTACAGCGCTTCTCAATACTATGCCGCATCCATGCTGGCTATGTTCATGTTGTACTCGGGTATGACAACCAGTAGTAGCCTATTTGGAGAGCGGGATAACCGAACATTGATCCGCCTTCAGGCTGCACCGATAGGTAATGGAGTTATTTTCGCTGGCAAGATTGCAGGCAATAGTCTGCTTGCTTTCTTGCAAGCAACAACGATTATCCTTATGACGTATTGGTTCTACGGTGTAGATTGGGGATCGCATCCTTGGTATATTGTGCTGACTTGTGTAGGAATCACATTGGCGTCCATGACCCTTGGCGTGATCGTGGCATTGATATGCAAAACCACGGCATCGGCCAGCGCAACCCTCCAAGGTATCATCGTTGCCATGACATTCATCAGCGGTGGGTTCATGCCCATTCCGATTGATTTTGTACAACGGCTTAGCCAACTTACGGTTAACCACTGGGCGCTCCAAAGTTTTCTGAGAATGATGCTGGATGCACCTGTAGGCGAGATTGTATATAGCATTCTGATGTTAGGCGTGGTATGCGCTGTATTACTGTTGATCTCAGGATTAATCTATAGAAGGGCAGGATACCGGTATGAATAGTCTACACATCGCCTGGTTGATGATTAGACGTACACTTGGCCGTAAAATGGGCTTCATTACGTTTCTGCTTCTGCCTTGCCTGGTGGTAACAGGAGCAGTTGCTCTTTTTGGAAGCGAGCAGAGTGCACGTGCTGTTATTCCCTATGTCAATGAGGATGGAGGGGCAGCAGGTGCGTGGATGATTCAAGAACTTGCTGGCAAAGAGGAGTACCTGCTCAAGCCGATGACTAACGAAGCAGAAGTGAAGGAAGCCATCGCTCAGCAAAATGGAAGTTCTGGCATCATTATTCCGGCACAGTATACGGAAGATCTGTTACAAGGCAAGGCAACCGAAATTCAACTGGTGGAACTGCGAATAAGTGAAAGTTCCTATACGCTACGAGCAGCAGTTGAAGGTTTGGCGAGTGGATTGCAACAGTCTGCTTCAGCTGTTATCGTGGCGGCAGGTCCTGTCTCAAGTGAGACTGATAAACTATCGAGTGTACAGAAGCGATTTGAACAACTTTTACAGGAAATAGGAAAGCATCAGGTTGCTGGTGAAGTCACCGCTCTGCAGATCTATCCCAAGCCAGGCCTGAACAATGTGACTGGATTTACAATCATGTTTATGATGGGGCTGCTGACCAGTGCAGTGGCTGTGATCATGGAAGATCGCAGGAAACGTACGATGGCCAGAGTATATACGGCACCCGTCCGTGCATATGAGATTGCGCTTGGCAATTTCCTGGGTAGCTTTGTCATTGGTATGATTCAGATTGTGATCGTACTGGGAGTCAGCAGGTGGCTGATTCATTATGATGCCGGTATTCCTTTTGGCATTCATTTCCTGATCTTGGCAGCATTCATGCTGGTCTCGATGGGGCTCGCAAGTACCGTGGCAGGATTAATCCGTAATCCCAAAAATGCGAATATGCTGAATTCACTTGTCATTATGCCAACCTGCATGATAGGCGGTTGTTTCTGGCCGATCTCGTTCATGCCTGACTATATGCAAAGGCTCGCCAACTTTGTTCCGCAGAAATGGGCGATTCAGGCAGTGGAGACGATCTCCGCTGGTGGTACACTGTCGGATATCACACTGCCACTATTAATTTTGTTTGGCATGGCTGCTATTTTGCTGACCGTAGGCTCTGCGATTCTGCGCCCTAGCCAGCCAGGAGTAGAGGCATAGGCATAAGGTGTAGATCAAGATCAAGACGAGTTTTGGAGAGCTAATGTCAACCGGAAAAGATATAAAAAAAGCACGTTCTGCCTGAACTTGATTCAGAAGAACGTGCTTTTTGTTTTAAATAAGAATGTTAAGTGATGCATTATGTGAGATATTGCTGATTAGGGTTGGAGTTGACGCAAGACAGTGATTTCGACCCGACGGTTCTTTTGTCTTCCGGCCGCTGTGGTGTTGTCACCCGTTGGGCGAGTATCCGCATATCCGGCATACTGGAATCCGTCCGGGTTAAGTTTCTCTGTATCCAGAAAAAAGCGTAATACAGACAGTGCGCGTTCCCCGGAAAGCTGCCAGTTATCGGTATAAGCGGAGTTTGCTCCGACAGGAACGTTATCGGTATGACCTTCAATGCTGACAACGGTATTTAGATCCCGGAACAGGCTGGCAAGCTTACTGAGCGTTGGTGCTGCACCGTCCTTCAGAGCGGCTTGTCCCTGATCAAACAGGAAGCGGTCACTAAGTGTAATGGATAGGCCCTGTGGCTTGTCCGCAACAAAAATCTGATTTTCCAGTTTATTATCCTCGATATATTGGGTAATCACATTGAACAGATTTTGCAGTTCCTGCTCCTGTGATCTGAATTGTTCTTCCCGTTCTGTGAGGGGCTTGTCATCATCATCTGGAGTTGCCGTTCCGGAATCGGAAGGGTTTCCTTCACCTTTTGAAGAATCTTCCCCTTGAATTCCGGATGGTGGAGTCTCTGTAATCGTCTTTCCGGGTTTCTCGCCGAGTCCTTCACCGAGTTCAAGGATCGAGTCGGACGCATTGAATGTATTTTGTAACGACTGAGTAACGACGTCATATTTACCGGAATCCAGATTGCTCATGGCGTACATGATGACAAAAAAGATCAGAAGCAAGGTTATGAGATCGGCATAAGTTATCATCCAGCGATCCCGATGATCAACTGTTTCACGTTTTCCGCGCCGTTTACTGCGCCGACTCATCCAATCCCTCCTTTGCTAGGGGGCGTATAGGCTGACGATGCGTAAGGGTGAAAGACTCCAGTCTTTTGCGTACAAGCTGGGGATTCTCACCGTTCTGAATGGCAAGTACACCCTCAAGAAGCATTTCCATGGTCTGCACTTCGTCAGCACCTCTGGATTTGATTTTGGAGGCAATGGGCAAAAAGATAAGATTGGCACTGGCGACCCCATACAGGGTTGCGGTAAAGGCAACAGCAATAGCAGGTCCGAGTCCGGTGGGATCGGTCAAACTGCCAAGGACCTGAATAAGTCCCATCACGGTTCCGATGATTCCCATGGTTGGGGCATAACCGCCAGCAGATTCGAAAATTTTGGCGTAGCCCTCATGTTTTTGTTCAATAGAGTCAATCTCCATCTCAAGGATCTGGCGAACCACATCCTGATCCGTACCATCGACAACCATCTGAATACCGTCTTGCAAAAATGGATGCGGATGATCCATAACCTTGCGTTCCAATGCAAGCACACCTGAGCGGCGTGCGATCGAAGACATCTCGACCAATTCTTCAACCCACAAGCCTGAATCATTATTGTGACGTCCAAAAGCCATACGCAGGGCAGCTGGAATCGTACGAAGACGATGCGCTGGGAAACTGGCAACCACAGCAGCAATCGTTCCACCGAATACAATTAAAGCAGCCGTTTTTTGCAGAAGACCGGACAACTGGCCACCTTCCCACAAAAAACCGCTAATGACTGCGGCAATTCCGGCAATAATACCGATAAGTGTCGCAATATCCATAAATTAACCCACTCCTATCTTCATTTCACGTTTGCATCACTAAAACGAACGAGGTATAATTAAAAGGGAACAAATATTCCTATTACTATAAGTTTTCCCATATGAAAATTCGGGGAACTTCGACAATATATAGTGACTATTATTTTAGACGATAGGGTGAGATACGGCAATGAGCGATATTATAATGAGCGACAAAACGTTCGAAATCGAGTCAGAGTTTTCTCCCCAAGGTGATCAGCCTGCAGCCATTAAAGAATTGGTGAAGGGGGTTCAGGAGGGGAAGAGGTACCAGACACTGCTGGGTGCAACGGGTACAGGTAAGACGTTTACGATCGCCCAGACGATAGCCCAACTGCAACGTCCGACGCTGATTATTGCACACAACAAGACGTTGGCAGCGCAGCTTGCAAGTGAGTTTAAAGATTTCTTTCCGAATAATATGGTTGAGTATTTCGTCAGTTATTACGATTATTTTCAGCCAGAAGCATATATCCCGTCCTCCGATACTTATATCGAGAAGGATTCAAGTATTAATGAAGAGATCGACAAACTGCGGCACGCAGCGACAAGTTCGTTGTTTGAGCGTAGGGACGTCATCATTGTAGCGAGTGTTTCTTGCATCTATGGTTTGGGTTCACCGCACTCGTATTCAAGCATGTTGCTGTCACTTCGGGTAGGCATGGAGAAACCGCGCAATCAGATTTTGTCCCGTCTGGTAGAGATTCAGTATCAGCGGAACGATATTAACTTTGTACGGGGTACGTTCCGTGTTCGCGGGGATGTTGTTGAGATTTTCCCTGCTTCCAAGGGTGAACATGCAATTCGTGTTGAATTGTTTGGTGATGAGATCGAGAAAATTACGGAGATTGATGTGTTGACCGGAGAGCTGATTGGCGAACGTGAACATATTGCCATCTTCCCGGCGTCTCACTTCGTAACGCAAGAAGAGACGATGAAGGTTGCGCTGGTGAACATTGAGCGTGAACTGGAGGAACGGCTTGAAGTGTTGCGTGAACAGGGGAAACTGCTGGAGGCTCAGCGACTGGAGCAGCGCACACGGTATGATATCGAGATGATGAAGGAAGTCGGATTCTGTTCGGGGATTGAGAACTATTCCGGTCCCCTGACTTTCCGCGAACGCGGCGATACTCCATATACATTGATGGACTATTTCCCGGATGACATGTTGATCGTGGTCGATGAGTCTCACGTGACTCTGCCACAGATCCGTGCAATGTATAATGGTGACCAAGCGCGGAAGACAGTATTGGTTGAACATGGTTTCCGCCTGCCGTCAGCGCTGGATAATCGTCCGCTCAAATTCGAAGAGTTTGAAGGTAAAATGGATCAGATTATCTATGTATCAGCAACACCGGGCCCGTATGAGATTGAGCATACCGATACGATGGTGCAACAGATTATCCGTCCAACCGGATTGCTTGATCCAATTATTGAACTGCGTCCAACCAAGGGACAGATTGATGATTTGATTGGTGAGATTAATGACCGGATTGCCAAAGATGAACGGGTGTTGATTACAACATTAACGAAGAAGATGTCCGAGGACCTGACAGATTATCTGAAGGAAGTTGGAATCAAGGTTCGTTATCTGCACTCTGAGATTAAAACATTGGAACGGATGGCCATTTTACGTGATTTAAGGTTGGGCGTTTTCCATGTCCTGATCGGGATCAACTTGTTGCGGGAAGGTCTCGATCTGCCCGAAGTATCCCTGGTAGCCATTTTGGATGCGGATAAGGAAGGATTCCTGCGTTCCGAACGCTCACTGATTCAAACGATTGGTCGTGCGGCGCGGAACAGCGAGGGTCGCGTTATTCTATACGGTGATAAAGTAACCGATTCGATGGATAAGGCGATAAAGGAAACCGAGCGTCGTCGTGCAATCCAGATCGAGTACAACGAGAAGCATGGAATTACACCACAGACGATTCGCAAAAAAGTGCGTGATGTGATTGAGGCAACCAAAGTTGCCGAATCCAAGAAAGACTATCTCACAGGCGCTGCCGAGAAGATGTCGAAGAAAGATCGCCAGGCGCTTATTCAGCGCCTAGAGGTAGAGATGAAAGATGCAGCCAAAAACCTGCAGTTTGAGCGTGCTGCCGAGCTTCGTGATGCGTTGCTGGAACTTCGCGCTGAATAAGATATAGCTCATTCATATGCTCCAGTAAAGATGGATCTGTAACAAGAGAACGGCCAATTGGCCGTTCTCTTCTTGAGTAAGGAAATCGTTGATATCTACCGATAATAAGAGATGTTGAAATCATGAATTCGGGTCTATACTGATAGAAATGTTGAAATTGGTTAAAAGGTTTATAGGAAAGCAATTGGGAGTCGTGTCCCCCTGATAGCCAAGAGGCACCATGTTATTGACCTTGGAGCCGAGCCAGAGGCAATGGCGACCATGCCGCGACCAAGGCGAAGCCGAGAGGGTCCCGCTCTTGACCTTGGAGCCGAGCCAAAGGCAACGGCGACCTGACGCGATCAAGGCGAAACCGAGAGCGTCTCGCTCTTGACCTTGGAGCCGAGCCAAAGGCAACGGCGACCTGACGCGACCAAGGCGAAGCCGAGAGCGTCCCGCTCTTGACCTTGGAGCCGAGCCGAAGGCAATGGCGACTTGCCGCGAACGTGGCGAAGCCGAGAGCGCCCCGGTCTTGACCTTGGAGCCGAGCCGAGGGCAATGGCGACCTGTCGCGACCAAGGCGAAGCGGAGAGCGTCCCCTCGCAGTAGAGCGGTCTGATAAGTTCCGGCAATAGGCCGGAACTTATCAGAAACCGCGGGCACACGGCAACCCTTCACATAGCAAGACCCGACCCCTCACCGTTGCACCGCTTGTTTCGGGTGTCCAGAGGGCTGCGCCCTCTGGGGCCCTCCCTTGGAAGGGAGGGTTTGGGAGGGATCGAAAAGCCTTTTAAAAGGTTTGGATAGTAAATTTGAGAGGATGAATACTATTGGCGAGCGATAACATTGTCATTAAAGGCGCACGAGCGCATAACCTGAAAAATATCGACATTACCATCCCGCGTGACCGCTTTGTTGTATTGACAGGCCTGAGTGGCTCAGGCAAGTCCTCGCTGGCTTTTGACACCATATACGCAGAAGGACAGCGACGGTATGTCGAATCATTGTCAGCTTACGCACGGCAGTTTCTGGGACAGATGGAGAAACCGGATGTGGATTCCATCGAAGGATTGTCTCCTGCGATTTCAATAGATCAAAAAACAACAAGCCGTAACCCGCGTTCCACGGTGGGAACGGTGACGGAAATCTATGATTACCTGCGTCTGTTATTTGCACGTGTGGGCCATCCACACTGTCCGGACCATGGCGTGGAAATCAGCTCCCAGACCGTAGAACAAATGGTTGACCGTATCATGCAATACCCGGAGCGTACCCGGCTACAAATACTGGCACCCATTATCTCGGGACGTAAGGGTGAGCACAAAAGTGTATTTGCCGATGTGTCCAAGCAGGGCTTTGTCCGTGTGCGGGTGAACGGGGAATTGCGTGACCTGTCAGAGGATATTCAATTGGAGAAAAATAAAAAGCATACGATTGAAGTTGTTGTTGACCGGATCGTTGTTAAGGATGATGTACAGGCGCGTCTGGCCGACTCTATTGAAACAGCACTTAATTTGTCCGGTGGACAACTCCTGGTGGACATTATGGGTGAAGAAGAGCTGCGTTTTAGCTCCAACTTTGCCTGCCCGGTGTGCGGGTTCAGTATTGAAGAACTTGCGCCGCGGATGTTCTCATTCAACAGTCCTTTCGGGGCTTGCCCGGATTGTGATGGTTTGGGTGTCAAAATGATCGTTGACCCTGATCTGCTCGTACCGGATCGCAGCAAGACGATTGAAGACGGTGCTTTTGATGCCTGGACAGGTGGCACATCCACTTATTATCCGCAGTTCCTGAAGTCGGTATGTGAGCACTTTAACATTCCGCAAAATGTACCTGTCGAAGATCTACCCGCTGAGCAGATGAACAAGTTGCTGCAGGGTACGGGTTCGGAGAAAATCCGTTTCCGGTATGAGAACGATTTTGGACAACGTAAGGAAGCACTGGTTACCTTTGAAGGTATCGTGAACAATCTGGAGCGTCGTTACCGTGATACAGCATCGGAAGGTATCCGTGAATTTATTGAGAATTACATGAGTGCGAAGCCTTGTGGTACGTGTAAAGGTCAGCGTCTTAAACGCGAGAGCCTTGCAGTTACAATCAATGATCACAACATGGCCTATGTGACTAGTTTGTCCATTGGTGAAGCTGGCCGATTCTTCGAAACATTGGATTTGACGGAGAAGGAGCGGACGATTGCCAAGCTTATTTTAAAAGAAATCAACAGCCGTCTCGGCTTCCTGGTGAATGTTGGTCTGGATTACCTTACACTGAGTCGTGCTGCCGGAACCTTGTCTGGTGGAGAAGCCCAGCGGATCAGACTGGCTACACAGATTGGCTCCAGCCTGATGGGTGTACTGTATATTCTGGATGAGCCGAGTATCGGTTTGCATCAACGGGATAATGACCGTCTGATCTCAACGCTTGCGCATATGCGGGATATTGGTAACACGTTGATCGTGGTTGAACATGATGAGGATACGATGATGGCTGCGGACTATATTATTGATATTGGGCCAGGTGCAGGTATCCACGGAGGCACCATTATGTCACAGGGTACACCGGAGGAGATCATGAACGATGAGAACTCCTTAACCGGTCAATATCTGAGTGGTCGCAAGTTCATTCCTGTGCGTACAGAGCGCCGTAGTGTAGGAGACCGTTGGTTGGAAGTGCGCGGAGCCAAAGAAAATAACCTCAAGAATCTGAACGTGAAGATTCCGGTAGGTGTATTTACGGCGGTAACAGGTGTGTCTGGCTCAGGTAAATCCACATTAATTAATGAGATTTTGTACAAAACGTTGGCCCGTGATCTGAACCGTGCCCGGGTACGTCCGGGTCAGCATAAAGAAATTCGTGGTCTCGAACATATTGATAAAGTTATCGATATTGACCAGTCGCCAATCGGGCGGACACCACGTTCCAACCCGGCTACGTATACAGGCGTCTTTGATGATATCCGGGATCTGTTTGCCCAGACGAACGAAGCCAAGGTACGTGGATACAAGAAAGGCCGATTCAGCTTTAATATTAAAGGTGGACGTTGTGAAGCCTGCCGTGGAGACGGTATTATCAAAATCGAGATGCACTTCTTGCCGGACGTTTATGTGCCTTGTGAAGTCTGCAAAGGCAAACGATACAATCGGGAAACGCTTGAAGTGAAATACAAAAACAGAAATATTTCCGATGTGCTGGAAATGACGGTGGAAGATGCAACCCAATTCTTCGAGAACATTCCGAAGATCCATCGTAAAATGCAGACTCTGATGGATGTTGGCCTCGGTTATATCAACCTGGGACAACCTGCAACGACCTTGTCTGGTGGTGAAGCCCAGCGGGTGAAGCTCGCTTCTGAGCTGTATCGCCGCAGTACAGGGAAAACCATCTACATCCTCGATGAACCGACGACCGGTTTGCATGTCGATGATATCGACCGTTTGCTCAACGTATTGCACCGTCTCGTTGATTCAGGTGAATCCGTCTTGGTGATTGAGCATAACCTGGATGTAATCAAAACAGCAGACTATGTTGTTGATCTGGGGCCGGAAGGCGGTAGCGGTGGAGGAACCATTGTTGCAACGGGAACCCCTGAGGACATCATCAAAGTGGAGGCTTCGTATACGGGCAAGTACTTGAAGCCAGTTCTGGAACGGGATACCGAGCGGAGCAAAGCACTGCAATTGGTGGACTAAGATTCTCTAACCAGTAGTTAGAACCATATGAATGACAGTATTGGCCCTTCTTTTCGAAATGGTTGAGACGTTGGATTACGATCTAACTTGCTCTGCTTCCGGGAAGAAGGGCTTTTTAAATTGGAATGATGCACAGTTTTTCTTCGCTCTAAGGTTATTGCGTGAAAGTGTTTACATATGCATTATGACGAGCATTACAGGAATATTCGGCCAATTTGGATTTTTTTCATTTTTATGGATGATAGGGCTTGCATTACAAGCAGGGTACAGATAACATAGAGGAAGATATTAGGGTATGCGTTAGCTGTTCAACTATGGTAAGGAGGTCTGTCTATCCATGCTGTTTGCAGAAGCTGCCACGGCGAGTACATCGAATTTTAATGCATTTGATATTTTTGTCATCTTATTTACGATCCTGATTTTCATCGGAGTCGTTCGGCTTCTTCGGGCACCGAAGAAGAATCTGTTTGCGATCGGATTTGCAGTAGTCAGTCTGCTTGTATTTTTGATGACGGATTATGCGATGATAACCGGTTGGTTTGCTCAGTAGAAAGGCCACTGAAGTGAAGGATATATAAGCGATTAGTGCATGTTCAAAAAGATCGGTTTTCAGTGCCGAGAAGATGGAATGAAGCTAGAAATGGAGTAGCGGAGCGTAGGCAAACTACGTGAGCAACGGACATTTCGGCTGAATTTCAACTTCGATGCTGATGATGCCACTAGGCATCCTCCTTCGTAATCAAAAGCGAACTTATTGAACAACCTCTAAAAGAGGTATGAAGGAACACTTTCCACGGGAGACATGGAGGGTGTTTTTTTCGTTTATATCGAGCGATTGATCAAGATTCTATCTTCTCTACTAAAATAGGACTTAAAACAATTGTATATCCAGATTCTGTATGATACATTGAAGGATACCGGAATTGCAGATGAGAGAAAGAGAAAATAGATTCAGCGATGAATCCGATGTCGAGTCGCGCAAGAAGGATGTATAGAGAGGGTCAGGTGAGAATATGAGCGTGTTGGGTAAAAAGGGAATAGCCATACTGATGGCTGCTGTACTCTCGATTAGTGTAGCGGCAACGGCCGGTGCGGCTGAATCCAAAGCGGCAATGCAAGCGAAAGTGGTGGACGGTCAAGTCTATGTGAACACCAAGGATCTGCTTAAGGCAGTTGGTGGAAGTGGACAATATGATGCCAAATCAGGAACGTACACGTACAAGGGAAGTGAAGCCATCCCCAAAGTGATCGAAAAGGTATCCCCTTCGGTTGTAGGCATTATTGGGAAATCTACCGAAGTGCAGGAAGGTGCATCATCAGACAACCGCTATAATCTTGCGCATGGTACAGGTGTCATTATCCGATCCAACGGATGGATCGTAACGAATGCCCATGTGGTGGATGGATTAACAAACCCTGTGGTCGTAACGACGGATGGCAATACATACAAAATTACGAAAACATACAGTGATGCACTCAGTGATCTGGCGCTAATCAAAATCAATGCTAAATCACTCCAACCGGCGAGCTTCGCCAAAGCTTCACAAACCTCTGTTGGTGAAACGGTGATCGCCTTGGGTACGCCGATTTCCTTTTCCTTGCGCAACTCGGCAACGGTAGGGGTCATTAGCGGCTTGAATCGTGGTGTTGAGGAAACCTATCGTTTGATTCAGACCGACACGGCGATTAATCCGGGAAATAGCGGAGGACCGCTGGTCAACCTGAAGGGTGAAGTCGTTGGTATCAATTCCATGAAATTTTCTGCGGTCGGCGTAGAAAGTTTGGGATTTTCGATTCCGGTGGATACCGTTCAATATATCATCGATCAGTTTTTTAAATATGGCAAAATAAAACGTGCAAGTCTGGGTCTACAGCTGGAAGAAAGCTGGTCTGCGATTGTGGGCCTGCCTACAGATGATCCCTTGACGATAACGGGTGTACTGTCACCTGGAGCAAAGAAAGCCAAAATCAAAGCGGGCGACGTCATCTATAGTGTGGCAGGTACACGTGTCTCCTCCGTAGTAGATATCAATGAGTTGCTTAAAACGTATCTGCCTGGGCAAAAGGTAAAGCTATTGATGCAATCGGATGGCGATATCGTCACCCGCACGTTGGTACTTGCTGATCGCGCAGACATCGTAGACGAGGAAGATGAAGCGTTCCTTGCAGATGAAGAACAATAAAGCCCGGCGATCAGCCCGGATGGAGAGAGGACGAAAGAACGGAATGAAAAAGTCATGGATACGTGTGCTAAGCACAGGTGTATTAACCGGGATGCTAACCATTGGAGCGGCATTACCTGTATGGGCATCTGATCTGACGACAAGTGAATTACGGGTCAAAGCGGGCAGCACGAGAGCTTATATTAACGGTGATAAGCAGGCCATAGCCAAACCTTACAAGGTCAAGGGTGTGACGATGGTACCTGTCGGTGTATTCAAAAAAGCATTTGGCAGTGAAATCCGGCTGGAGAAAAATGATATTGTCAAAATCAAGGAAGGTCCGCACACGGTTACCCTAACGATTGGCAGTTCAAGTGCCTGGGTAGATGGTGTAAAGCATGAGATGGGTGCCGCTCCGAAGATGGTGAATGGCGTACTTATGGTTCCACTTCGTCCGGTTGCCGCCGGGATTGGAGCAACGCTAGCTCCGAACAGTTCCGGAGAAATGGTGATTCGTCTGTTGCAAACCGATGATTCGGTAGACCATGAGGACGGCCTTCATCCGGATGAAGGCAAAACCAGAATTGGCAACAGCTTTTACGGCTGGTCCATTAACTATCCGGCAGACCTTATGGTTTTCCAGACCGGTGAGCAGGAGCGCATGATGACTTTTGGCGCTGCGGACAACAGTTATTATCTTGAGGTGTACGTCAGCGATCAGGACGTGGCTCTGGATGCGGATGATTTGTTGCAGCAACTTGTCCAGGAGGCCAAACAATCGGGAGATACGGTGCTGGATCGTGAAGCGGTGTCGAAAGGTAAAACGCCTTATGCACGCATCATTGTGAAAGATGTAGATGGCATGTTGTGGGAGATGCGTCAGTATCTGAACGAGGGCCGTCAATATGATGTGTACCTCGCAGATTACGAAGCCCTGAATTATAAGGATCTGGGCAAACGTGCAGCGCTGCTCAATTCATTCCAGCCAACCTATGCGGAATCGGATCGAACGATCAAGGATCTCTCCACTGTAGATAACGGCATGCGCTCCGCATGGAATGATGACTATGGTATTGAATTGAAGATTCCTGCGGGCTGGTCGATCGACAACAATCAGATGATCTATGAAGCCAAAGATGGTGCATATCTGCAATGGCGTGTCACTTCGGCGAAAGCAGGTACAACGGTCAAAGACTGGAGCGGCCAACTGGATAAGTGGATGCGCGAGACATTTACACCAGAGAGTTATGAGCCAATTGGCTCATATACGATGGATATCTCGGGAGAGACTGCCGAGGTGAACGAATTCCGTTATAACTTTGGCGGCGGCTGGCAGACCGAATTCGATGTTCTTTTGCAGAAGAATGGGTATCGATATTATGCAGAGTATACATTCCCGGAAGAGCAAAGTGCAGATCGGGCATGGTTTGAACGGATTATGAAGAGTGTCGAGATTGATTTTGATACGGTTGCCGATAATTTCGGTCAGCTGGATGAAGATCCGTATTTGACGGACAAAACGAAGACACTTACGCGTACATCCAAACGTTATAAATACAGTGTGGATATTCCGCGTTACTGGACACCTTACAGTGATCGTTTTGAGTATTCACCTGTGGTGTACACCTTCACGGGCGGAGAATTCTCCATTGCGGCGAGTGAAGACAAGTCGATCGAGATGACGGTCAGTCAACTGAGAGAAGCTTACGCTGAAGCCACCAAAACGAGGAAAAACTTTCAGCTGCTTCGCAGTGAGGAACTGACGTTTGCGGGTGTGCCTGCATTTTCCTTCACGTATCATGAGCTGGACAAAGGCGTGCCATATGCGGGTCGCCAGATCGTGTTTGAAAAGGACGGAACGACCTATACGATCACAAGTGGCCTGAATGATGCCAACAAGACAGAAGTTCAGGCGGCAGCCTTGGAAAAAGCAGTGAACTCATTTACTTTTATTAAATAAAATTGTAGTGAAGCCGGAGGGTCTAAAGACCTTTCGGTTTTTCGTCGTGCTGGAAATGAAAATGGTAAACGGTTTTTTCAGGAAAACGTAGAAGAGTCGGTGCAGAAGTGGTACACTATACTAGTTCAGGAGTTATGACTGCTGATCTGGTGAATATGAATGACTGTAAGCTTGGAGTTCAGGCAATACAGACATAATAGATAGATATAGTAAATACCGTGACAATGTAGGTGTACCCGATAAGGTGCAGTTTTAAGCTTGGTATGTTCAGGCGTTTAAGGATATAGGGATGAAATCCGGCGGATAGCCGGCTATGGGGAGGATCTACATGAAAACAGCAACAATACGAAGAGAAGACGTTGAACTTCTGGCACCTGCTGGTGACTGGGATTGTATGCGTTCGGCGGTAGCCAATGGCGCAGATGCAATTTTCTTCGGAGTCGAAAAGTTTAATGCACGGGCACGGGCGAACAATTTCCGCATGGACGAGCTGCCGGAGATTATGGCGTTTTTGCACAGTTATGGCGTAAAAGGTTTCTTGACCTTTAATATATTGATTTTTGAAAATGAATTGACGGATGCCAAAGAACTGATTGATGCATGTGTCGATGCTGGTGTAGACGCTGTAATTGTTCAGGATTTGGGTCTGGTGAAGATGATCCGCGAGATCTCGCCGGATTTCCCGATTCACGGTTCAACACAGATGACGATTACGTCACCGGAAGCGGTCGAGTTTACGAAGCCGTTTGATATGGAACGTGTCGTTCTGGGACGGGAGAACAACCTGAAGCAGATCCAGAAAATCGGCGAACAGGCGAAGCTTCCAATGGAAGTATTTGTTCACGGTGCGCTGTGTGTCTCATACTCGGGGCAATGTCTGACTTCCGAAATGTGGGGAGGACGTTCGGCGAACCGCGGGGAGTGCGCACAAGCTTGTCGTCTTCCATACGATCTAATGGTGGATGGAGTGCACAAGCCGATGGGTGATGTAGCCTATCTGTTGTCTCCGAAGGATCTGGCAGCGATTGATCTGATGCCGGAACTGATCGAAGCAGGAGTGACTTCTTTCAAAATTGAAGGACGTCTCAAAACGCCGGAATACGTAGCGAACGTGGTAAGTAAATATCGTAAAGCGATTGACCGTTATTTTGATGGAGATAACACACCGCCAAGCAAGGAAGAAGTACGCGAATTGCAGCAAAGCTTCTCCCGTGGATTCACGCATGGTTTCCTGAGCGGTACGAACAACAAAGAACTGGTGGATGGAACGTTCCCGAAAAGCCGTGGTGTCTACCTTGGTCGTGTAGATCAAGTGTTGCGCGATGGTGTGGTCCTGAAGCTGGATGCACCCGTGAAACGTGGAGACGGGATCGTATTTGACGCTGGAGACCCAACGAAGAAGGAAGAAGGCGGACGGGTATACGATGTGCGTCGCAAAGGTGTAAAACTCGAAGGCGAAGCCGAAGAGGGCTGGATCGTTGACGTTGTGCCAGGCCGTAGTGACGTGGATCTGCGCCGCGTGAAAGTTGGCGACAAAGTGTGGAAAACGAATGACCCGGCGCTGGACAAACGTCTGCGTCAAAGCTTTGAGACGGAGAAACCGTTCCGTGTATTCCCCGTGAAGGTGAAGGTCATCGGCAGCCCAGGTCAGCCGCTTAGCACTTGGTGGACAGACGTGCAGAAAGGTACGACTGTCCGGATTGATTCCGAGATGGAACTGGACATTGCACAGAAGCGTCCAATGACGCATGAATTGCTCGAAGAGCAGTTCGGACGTCTGGGAGGCACCGTGTTCCAGTTGGAGGGAATGGACGTCAACTTGCACGGTGATGTCATCATCCCGATGCGCGAGTTGAATAACATTCGCCGTCAGGCTGTAGAACAACTTGCGGGTGAACGTCCTAAACCACCTGTCTACGTGAAACGGGCGGTCGATGTGTACGGTGATTCGGTTAAACCGGCATCGCCAGTCGCTCGCGGTCAAGCAGAGCTGACCGCGCTCTGTCGCAGCCTGCCACAAGTGGAGGCAGCGATCGAAGCGGGTATCGGCATGATCTATGCCGACTTCGAGTTTATCAAGCAGTTCCCGGCAGCCGTGGAAGCTGTGCATGCCGCTGGTCGCAAGATCGCGCTGGCAACACCGCGTATTCACATGCCTGGGGAGAACGGATATCACAACAACATCCTGCGTCTGAAGCCGGATGCAGTATTGGTACGTAATACAGGTGCACTGTACTTCTACCTTCGCCATCGGATGGAAAACCCGGATGCAACGCACCCGGAGCTGATCGGCGACTTCTCATTGAACATCGCCAATCACAAAGCCGTTGAATTGTTCCTGGAAGCCGGATGTGACTGGATTACGCCATCCTATGACCTGAACATTCAACAAATGGTTGATTTGCTGGGCCACTCCCGTACAAGTCAGACCGAAGTGGTTATCCATCAGCATTTGCCGATGTTCCACACCGAGCACTGTGTATATTGTACGTTTATGAGTGAGGGAACGGACTATACGAACTGTGGACGTCCTTGTGAGGAACAACGTGCATCCCTGCAAGACCGAATTGGTATGTCCCACCCGGTACGTGTGGATGAAGGCTGTCGTAATACGGTATACAATGCAGTGGAGCAGTCAGGTGCCGAGTATCTGACCAACTTTATGGATCTGGGTGTATCGCGCTACCGTGTGGAATTCCTGGAAGAGACACCGGAGCAGGTACGCGAAGTCATTGATCTGTACAACCGTGCATTGCGCGGCGAGATCAGTGGTACACAAGTGTGGAAAACACTCAAAGCAACGAATCAACTGGGCGTTACACGTGGTCAATTGGTGAAATAATTAGAGTGTATGGTACAACAACAGTTACAGCATGAAGGAACCCCAATCTCTGCTTCAAGGAGCTCTTGGGGTTTTTTTACATCATGACACAGGAGGCGAAGAAGCGTGGCGCCATTCACAATTATGGATATCAAATTGCTGTGCGGGGTCACGGCATTCAAGCGCGGAGAAGATTATAACCAATCTGGCAGGGTGACCAATCTGGTGGTCAGTGAAGATCAGCTTCATTATGAAGCACAGGTGCGTGGATCGGAGCGCTATCAGGTGACCGTGGATATAGATGGAACGGGTGAGGTTGTGGCAGGCTGCAGTTGTCCAGGTGACGGCAGGCATTATGACTACTGTAAACATGTCGCTGCTGTTCTGCTGGCTATTCACGAATGGGGTGAGCAGCAGGATCGCAATGCCACAGTTGCCTCGGGGAAGACCCCTCAACCTGCTACAGGCCAAGGGGCTAATACCCATTCCAGCACATTTTCCAAGTCCAGGGTCGGGACGCTGGTCGAAGAGAGCAAGTGGGAGCGACCCCAGCCTGATTCACAACGTGAGCAACTGAATGTTGCTCCAGAGCGTGCTCCCGTTCATTTTGCCCAAGCAGGTCGGCCAAGTTCAGCTTCGGGGTGGGGCCGCTCGGCAGATAAACCTTCTTACCGTACGGCGGATCAGATTCTGTCCATGTTTGCCAAGGAACGGAGACCGCTGCATGGAAATGACCGTAAATACACTGCCCCTGTTAACCGTTCCTCCCTGCGGGAAGAGTTACAGGTTCAGTTTATATGTAAGCTGATACAGGTTCATAAGGGTGGGGGGAAACTTGCTCTTGAACTGAAAGTGGGAAACAAACGTCTGTATGTGGTGCAAAAAGTGAAGCAATTCCTGAATTGCATCGAAAAGGGCGAGCCCATGTCATTTACCAAACTGTTCCACTATGATCCATTGATGCATGTGTTCACTCCGCAGGATCAGGCCATACTCTCGATGCTTATTCGAATGAGGCAGAGTGAAGAGGCCTATCGCGAATCCATTTCCGGTTATTTGGGGGCATCAGATGGACGGGATATACTGATTGCTCCGCTCGTATGGAAGCCATTGCTGGAATTGCTACTACAGGCCGACAGTCGGATGGAGGGTACAGGATTTGCTAATGGACCACTCACACTCGGTGAGGGCGTATTGCCTTTGTTTTACCGGATTGCCCAGGGAACGAATGAAGGGTATCAGCTTGAGATTTCCGGACTGCGTGAGCTGATTCTTCTCCCTGCTTATGATGCTGCTGTGGTGGAAGGACAGTTGCACATGTTGGAGCCGATGCAGATGCGAAGTCTGGAGGACTTGAGTGCGGCACTCACTTCATATGGGATTAAGGAGAGCATTGATATTTCGACCCAGCAGGTGGATGAATTTGTGCAACATGTTGTGCCTGAACTGCGTACGCTTGGACATCTGTCCATTGATTCGCAGGTGCGTGAACAGATCGCGGAACCGGAACTTTCACCGAAACTGTACATCGACTTCTACCGCGAACGTATTACAGCACGTCTGGAATTCGACTATGAGGTTATGGTTATTAATCCGCTGGCAGAGTATTTGATAGATGAAGAAGAGAAAAAGGTCATTTTGGTGCGTGATCGTTACAAAGAGCGGAATTTGATTGAACGGCTTGATCGATCCTTTCTCGAAAGGGAGGGTAGTGTCTGGGCGAGCGAACGCGAAGATGCCATCTATGATGTTATGTATCATCTGTTGCCTGAGCTTGAGAAACAGGTAGATATCTACATGCCAAACGCCGTGAAGGCGATGGTGCAATCCTATCCAACACCGCCGAAAGTACGAGCAGATTTGGGAAGAGGATTGGACTGGCTGGAGATTTCATTCGAGATGGAAGGTGTGGACGAACAGGAACTTCAGGAACTCATGCGCCGCATTGTGGAAAAGAAACCGTATTTCCGTCTCAAGAGCGGAGTCTTTCTCTCGCTTGAAAATGAAGGTGCAGACAGCTTCGCTCACATGGCTGATTCGCTTGGACTTGGAGCAGATGACATCAAGAGCAGCCATATCCGGCTGCCAGCTGTTCGGGCGTTGCAATTGCCAGGCAGGGATGAGGTTTCTGGTCATGTGAAGTGGGGAGGCTCCCTGAAACGTTTCCTCGATGATCTCCGAGATCCCGAGCGGATGGATTTTGCATTACCAAAAGCATTAACCCCCATCCTACGGGATTATCAGAACAGCGGATACCAGTGGCTGCGTACCCTCGCTTATTATCGTTTTGGCGGCATTCTCGCGGATGATATGGGACTTGGCAAAACGTTGCAAAGCATCGCCTATATCACAGCGGTACTTCAGGAGAAGCCTGAGTACAACGCTGACCATACGGGTAGTGATAAGTACCGGGAGAGCGGATCATTATGGGATGGTGAAACGTTGGCGACTGCCGGCATTGATCCCGAAGCTGGGCTCCCTTTGGATACTTCAGAGAATACGGATGGCTCATGGTCCACGATGCAGCAGGACGGATTGACGGTCCGAACGAAAGTCATTCATCCTCCGGTACTTGTCGTGGCTCCTGCTTCGCTGACCTATAACTGGGCTAACGAGTTTGCGAGGTTTGCCCCGCATCTGAACGTCCTGATCGCAGCCGGGCAGAAAGAAGAACGAGCCAATATGCTTTCAGGCATGGATGAGGCAGATGTGATTGTGACATCGTATCCTTTGTTACGTCGGGATCTGGACACCTACCTTGGCCGGACATTTCATACACTCATTCTGGATGAAGCTCAGGCGATTAAAAATGCTTCCTCCCAGACTGCACAGGCAGTGAAACAAATTCAGGCACCGCGCCGTTTTGCACTTACAGGCACACCTGTGGAGAACTCGCTGGATGAATTGTGGTCCATTTTCGAAGCGGTATTCCCTGGACTGTTTCCAAGCTACAGAAGATTCCGCGACCTTCCACCGGAACGGATCTCGCGGATGGTACGTCCGTTTATTCTGCGCCGCCTGAAGAAGGATGTGCTGGAAGAATTGCCTGATCGGATTGAAACGGTACAGCGGTCAGAGCTTACGGTTGAACAGAAGAAACTGTACGCTGCATACCTTTCCCAGCTTCAGGATGAAGCATCGAAGGACATGGAGGATAATGGATTCCAGAAGAATCGTATCAAAATTCTAGCAGGCATCACCCGTTTGCGTCAGTTGTGCTGCCATCCGGCCCTCTTTGTCGAAGGCTATCAAGGCGATTCTGGGAAAATGGAGCAGTTGCTTGAAACGGTCGAGGATTGTTTGGCCGCAGGCAAACGTATTCTTATTTTCTCCCAATTCGCGAGCATGTTGAACCTGATTCGTCAGACACTCGCGGCACAGGGAAAAAACCTGTTTTACCTCGATGGTCAGACCCCTGCGCAGAGCCGTGTCGAGATGTGTCACAGATTTAATGAGGGTGAAGCTGAACTGTTCTTAATCTCCCTGAAAGCTGGCGGTACCGGATTAAACTTAACAGGTGCAGATACCGTTATATTATATGATCTGTGGTGGAATCCCGCGGTGGAAGAGCAGGCGATTGGTCGTGCCCATCGTATGGGACAGAAACAGGTGGTGCAAGTCATCCGCTTGGTTACCGAAGGTACAATCGAAGAGAAGATTCTGGAACTCCAGCAACGGAAGAAGGACTTGATTGCCGAAGTGATTGAGCCGGGAGACGGCGGATCAACAACCTTATCCGAACAGGATATTCGCGAATTGTTGATGGTATAATGAAGTCCAAGCATCGTAGCAATAAGAATCATTAAATATATGAAACTATACAAGATGGACTAATGATTTACACGAGAAACGTAGAGGACAGAAAAAACTGGAGAAGCGGAGCTACAAGCTTTCTGCAAGAAAGCTACTTCGAAAGCGTACACTTCGCCTAAAAGCTTTCTGAAAGAAAGCTGCATCGGAAGCATATGTTATTACCAGATTTTAACCTTTGTAAAAGTGAATTAAAAAATCGGGGGATAACAGCGATCGGAAGGTTGTTCTGTTATCGTAGTGTCAGTGTAAATAACTTTTAGTTCAACTTGTTTAGCAAAAGGAGTAGGTTCGTGTGCGTATTCGCAAAGCGATTATTCCAGCCGCAGGGCTGGGTACCCGGTTTCTGCCTGCCACCAAGGCGATGCCTAAGGAAATGCTGCCCATCGTGGACAAGCCAACGATCCAGTACATTATTGAAGAAGCCGTTGCTTCAGGTATTGAAGATATCATTATTGTGACAGGTAAAGGGAAGCGGGCCATCGAAGATCACTTCGACTATTCGTTTGAGCTGGAGCAGAACCTGGCGGACAAACAGAAGTGGGACTTGCTTAACGAAGTACGTAAACCCTCCGAGATGGCAGATATCCATTATATCCGTCAAAAGGAACCGAAGGGACTTGGTCACGCCATCTGGTGCGCCCGCAAGTTTATCGGCAACGAGCCTTTTGCCGTCCTGCTAGGGGACGACATCGTGGAATCGGACCATCCCTGTCTGAGGCAGATGATCGAGGTCTACGATGAATTGCAATCTCCGATTGTTGGTGTACAGCCAGTTGATTGGAATGAGGTATCTCGCTACGGGATTGTGGACGGAGAGTTGTTGACCCCTACCGATGATCGTGTCTTTCGTGCTCGCCGCCTAATTGAGAAACCAAAAACTGAAGATTCTCCATCCAACCTGGCTATTATGGGACGTTACATTCTTACACCGGATATTTTTGAAATACTAGGTCAACAATCTGCTGGCGTTGGGGGCGAAATTCAGCTCACGGATGCCTTATCCCGATTGAATGAACAGCGGCAGATTATCGCGTATCATTTTGATGGACTGCGTCATGATGTTGGTGAGAAGTTGGGTTTTATCGAAACGTCGATTCACTACGCATTGCAGCGCCCGGATCTGCGGAAAGATCTTTTGAAGTATTTGGAACAGGTTGTAAAGGGTCAATAATTGGTTACTGCATGTCCTTGAAGTCCAGCCGAAGAATGATATCGCGGCTGGGCTTTAATTTATTTTATGGAAGGGTAAATATGAGGATTATACAGGCCAATGAACAAACACTTACCTGACACTTTACATATACATAGTCAATATGAAGAAATGATGTCAACAGCAAAACGGAGGGATGTCATGAAGGTACTTCCGCTGTTTATGGATGGCGCTGCCATCTTGGAACCCAAGATTTATGGTGATCACCGTGGATATTTTATGGAGAGTTATAATGAGCAGGTTCTGCATGAACAGGGAATACAGCACGTCTTTATTCAGGACAATCAATCCTTGTCGGCTGAAGCAGGTGTTTTACGTGGGCTTCATTACCAGCTTCAGCCCAAAGCGCAAACTAAATTGGTGAGGGTTATATCTGGGGCTATATATGATGTGATCGTGGATGTCCGCACTTCATCCCCTACCTTTGGTCAATGGAAAAGTGTCATTCTAAGTGAGTATAACCAGCGGCAGCTGCTTGTTCCTCATGGCTTTGCTCATGGATTCTGTACCTTGGTGCCTCATTCCCAGGTAACTTATAAGGTGGACGCCTATTATTCTCCTGAACATGACCGTGGAATTCTGTGGAACGATCCGGCACTCGCCATTGATTGGCCTGTGACGAAACCTATATTATCGGAGAAGGATCAGAAGCATCCTTTACTGAAAGATGCTGAACTGAATTTCGACTAATTAATCAGACTATTCAGATACTTCTGTATCTGGAGGCAGAGGGAGAGTGACAGCATGAAACTACTGGTTACGGGTGGGGCCGGATTTATCGGCAGCAACTTTGTGCTATATATGCTTCGTGAACATCCGAGTTATGAGATTATCAATGTGGATGCATTAACGTATGCGGGGAACTTGGAGAACTTGCATACGGTAGAGTCCAATCCCCGATATACCTTCATCCAAGCAGATATTGCAGATGTACAGCAGATGGAAACTGTTTTTTCCCAAGGCATCGATGTGGTTGTGAATTTCGCTGCCGAGTCTCATGTGGATCGAAGTATTCTGTCCCCGGATATCTTTGTACGTACCAATGTGATGGGTACTCAGGTTCTGCTGGATGCGGCAAAGAAATATCAAGTCACCAAATTTGTTCAGGTATCGACGGATGAGGTATATGGATCACTAGGTCCAACAGGTTTATTTACTGAAAATACACCTTTGATGCCAAACAGTCCTTACTCTGCAAGTAAAGCTGGCGGGGACCTGCTTGTAAGAGCCTATCATGAAACATTTGGACTTCCCGTAAATATTACACGTTGCTCCAATAACTATGGGCCTTTTCAATTCCCGGAGAAACTGATTCCGCTGATTATATCCCGGGCATTAAATGATGAAGCCATTCCGGTATATGGTGACGGGCTCAATATTCGTGACTGGCTTTATGTCGAGGATCACTGTAGCGCGATTGATCTGGTAATTCATAATGGACAATCTGGAGAAGTGTACAACATTGGTGGTAATAATGAACGTACTAATATATACATTGTGGAGAGCGTATTGGAGCAACTGGGTAAGCCAGCGAGTTTGATACAATATGTACAAGATCGGTTGGGACATGACCGACGTTACGGTATAGATCCTACCAAGATACGTACAGAGCTTGGCTGGCAACCCGCCCACAATTTTGAGACAGGGATCAAGGAGACGATCCAATGGTATCTGAAGCATCAAGACTGGTGGACGAGAATTCAATCAGGCACATATCAGGACTATGTTCAGCTTCAGTACGGTAAACGGATGGGTGATTCATCCAAATGAATTATAGAGTTATGGTGACTGGCGCAGCCGGACAGCTGGGTTATGATGTGGTGAAGACCTTCGAAGCAGAGGGTCATCAGGTATTGGCCTGTGACAAGAAGCAGATGGATATTACCGATCAACAGCAGTGCACAGATATAATTACAACGTTCCGACCGCACATCATTATTCATTGCGCTGCTTTTACGGCTGTCGATCAGGCTGAGGCAGATGAGGATACAGCATTCGCAATCAATGCATCAGGTACTAGAAATATTGCAGTTGCCGCCGAGAGTGTGAAAGCAAAGCTGGTATATATCAGTACCGATTATGTATTCGATGGGAGCGGGAGCACACCATACCAGGAGTACGATGTAACGAATCCACAGAGTGTTTATGGCAAGTCGAAGCTTGCCGGGGAACGGCTGGTTCAAAGTTTGTGTACGCAATGGTTTATCATTCGAACATCATGGGTGTTTGGCGTGCATGGCAATAATTTTGTCAAAACCATGCTGGAACTTATGGTGAAGCGTCCACAACTTCAAGTGGTTCATGACCAACAAGGTTCACCTACCTATACGGTGGATCTTGCCCGATTCATCCATCTCCTTTCCGTAAGTGAAAAGTATGGCATCTATCATGCTTCCAATTCAGGAACTTGCACATGGTACGAGTTTGCAAAGGTAATAAGAGAAGAAGCCAGTAAGCAGAGTGTATTCGAGCCTACAGCCGAACTTACACCATGCACAACTGAACAGTTTCCGCGTCCTGCCCCTCGTCCTGCATACTCGGTCATGGATCATTTGGCGATTCGAACGAACGGTCTGCAACCTCTGAGACACTGGCGTGAGGCGCTGATTGCATTTTTGAATGAGTTGAGTGCACAGCAAAAGGACTGAGCATGTTGATGGTCCGCGATTTATCTAAAATATATCCTCTATTTAACAGCCGCCTTCAAGCGGCTATTTTGTTTTACATCTCCTCAATTCGGGTAGTTAGCTAACAAAAAGGTACTGAGGATGTGAATGTGATATGAAACGCATTGCCGCCGTGTTAATACTACTGATCGTTACCGTAGGAACACTCTTTTTCGCCTATGAAAGCGAGAGTGAGGAACAACGGGACGGATTTACCGCTTATAGATTAATTGCCCATGCGATGGGCAGCATTCGGGATCAACCATATACCAACGCCTATGAAGCGATGATTGCCAATTACGAGAAAGGCACACGTGTTTTTGAGATCGACTTTATGCTGACCTCGGATCGCAAAGCCGTAGCCAGACATGAGTGGACCGCTAATATGAGTAAAATGCTAGGACAGGACCAAGAGCTTCCCGAGGAAAAACAAGCCGGGGCGCTGACACATGATGAGTTCATGAATACGCCTATTCTGGGTATGTACCAACCCATGGATGCCGACGGCATTATAGATGTACTGGCTAAATACCCGGATATGTATATCGTAACCGATACCAAAGAACAGAAGGATGAAGATATACAGCAGGTGTTAAGATCCCTCGTGGATGCTGCCAAAGAACATGATCCCTCCGTGCTTGATCGCGTGGTTGTACAGATCTACAACGAACCCATGCTTGAAACGGTGAAAGAAGTCTATGCATTCCCTTCCATTATCTATACGTTATACGCCACACAGGATACAGAAGATCAGGTTGTTGATTTTGTGCAAAAAAATGATATTGATGCCGTGACCATGCCGGAATATAAAGTAAACCAGAATTTTGTCGCCAAGCTTAATAGTGCAGGCTCAGTTACTTACGTGCACACCATCAATGACACTGAACAGGTGGCTAACTATGAGAAGTGGGGTGTGTATGGGGTTTACTCGGACGTGCTGACGGAGCAGGAACTGGATGAGATGAATACACGGTTTGCCTGGAAACCGTAAAATGTCGTAATTACAATCATTACAAAATCCAAATCACAGGCTTTTCCATACCAGAACAGGGAAATGTCTGTGATTTTCTGTTCCCCTTTTTATACGAACATTGACACTCACTGTCTGCTGACTTAGACTTAGTTTACAAGCTTTCTAGGATGCAGAAGAACCTCTGGAGGAATGTTCGTTGATAGACATGATTAAGCAGTGGAGACATGTATTTAAGCTTGACCCGGACCGGGAGATTACGGACGAAGAACTTGATCAGGTCTGCATGTCGGGGACCGATGCAATTATCGTCGGTGGATCTTCAGGAATTACTTATGATAACACGGTAGACCTGATGTCCCGTGTGCGTCGCTATGAGCTGCCCTGTGTGCTTGAAGTATCCGATCTGGAGGCTGTTGTTCCCGGGTTTGACGGATATCTGATCCCGATGGTGCTGAATGCAACGGACAGCAAATGGATGATTGGGCACCACCAGAAGGCTATAGAGCGTTACGGTTATCTGATCCCATGGGATCTGTTGATTGCCGAGGGTTATATTGTGCTTAATGCAAACTCCACGGTAGCGCGGTTGACGGGTGCGGATACGGATTTGACGACAGGAGCTGCGGTGGCATATGCCCAGGCTGCGGAACGTCTGCTCCATCTTCCTATTGTATACATGGAGTACAGCGGAACGTTCGGAGATATGGAGCTTGTTGGTGAGACACACAGACAATTGGAGCGGGCACATCTCATCTACGGCGGCGGAATTGATGATCCGGAGAAAGCCGCGCAAGCTGCTCAGGTTGCAGATACCATCGTGGTAGGCAACATTGTGTACAGCGATTTGAATAAGGCACTTGAGACGGTGCTGGCTGTAAAAGGAACCATTTAATCGGTTTAGTTTACCATTCCCCCATTTTCCCCTTATGATCTGTTAAAATAGAACTTTGCCCTTACTAAGTTTAAGAAGTTATATGAGCGTAATGTCGTTTACACGAGTAGGAAATTCGTATAAAGGAACTATGTTTACACAAAAACGAAGTTTTCTCTTTTTTTTTACTACCCTTAAATATAAGCTAAACTAATTTTTACACGAGAACGAAGAGGACAGAAATAAGCTGGAGAAGCGGAGCGTTCGCCTTTATTACCGGATTTTCACCTTTGAAAAAGTAGATCGAAAAATCCGGGAATAACAGCGATCGGAAGATTATTCTGTCATCGGAGTGGCGAGTGTAACCTATTAATTTTGCTTTATAGACCAACCAACGAAAGGAGCATGCATGCATGCAACCTGTAAATATACATGATGCCGTTGCACGGCTTAACACCCCTCAACGGCAAGCCGTCGAGGCGACGGATGGCCCGCTGCTGATTATGGCCGGAGCGGGCTCCGGCAAGACCCGGGTGCTGACACACCGGATTGCCTATCTCATTGCAACACGGAAAGCACCTCCGTGGGGCATTTTAGCGATTACCTTTACGAACAAAGCCGCTCGTGAGATGCAGGATCGGGTTTCCCAACTCGTAGGTGGCTCCCAGGGCCGCGACATTTGGGTATCCACGTTCCACTCCATGTGCGTGCGTATTTTGCGCCGAGATATTGAACGTATCGGTTTTACTTCCAACTTCAGTATTTTGGACTCATCGGACCAATTATCTGTTATTCGTAGCTGTATGAAAGACCAGAATATCGATACGAAGAAATTCGAGCCCAAAGCAGTTCAATCGATGATGAGTACGGCCAAGAATGAACTGATCAGTCCGGAACAATATGAGAAGCAGGCAGGAGACTATTTCGAGGGTATTGTAGCCAAAATTTATAAGATGTATCAGAAACGGTTAAGAGCCAACAACTCACTCGATTTCGATGATCTTATTATGCAGACGATTCAACTGTTCAAGGAAGTACCGGAAGTCCTCGACTTTTATCAAAAGAAATTCCAGTACATTCACGTGGACGAGTATCAGGATACGAACCGTGCACAGTACATGCTGTGCCGCATGCTTGCTGACAGTCACCACCGCATCTGTGTTGTAGGGGATAGTGACCAGTCGATCTATCGCTGGCGCGGGGCCGATATCAGCAATATCCTGAACTTTGAGAAAGACTACCCAGAAGCAAATACGATTTTGCTGGAACAGAACTATCGTTCTACGTCCAATATCCTGAATGCAGCGAATGAAGTGATCGGCCTGAATACAGGGCGTAAGCCGAAGAAACTGTGGACGGACAAAGAGGGTGGTTCGAAGATCAAGGTGTACCGTGCGGATTCCGAACATGATGAGGGGTACTTTGTAACCTCCGAGATTAGTAAAAATGTGAAGAACGGCAAATCCTATCAAAACCATGCCATTTTGTACCGTACCAACGCCCAGTCCCGGGTTATAGAGGAAATTCTGATCAAGTCTGATATTCCATATCAGATTGTCGGCGGCATCAAGTTCTATGATCGCAAAGAGATCAAGGACATTCTGGCGTATCTGCGCCTGTTATCCAACCCCGACGATGATATCAGTCTTACCCGGATTATTAATGTACCGAAGCGTAGCATCGGGGATACAACAGTAGCGAAGCTGGCGGCTGCGGCAGGAGAGCGTGGAATTTCCATTTTCCGAGTACTTCAGGTTGTGGATGATCTTGGTTTTGCTGGTCGTACGCGTAATGCGCTGGTGGAGTTCTATGACATGATTGCTGCGTTGCATCAGATGGTAGAATATCTGTCTGTAACTGAATTAACCGAGAAGATCCTGGAGATGAGTCAATATCGTCTTGAGATGCAAAATGAAAATACACTCGAATCTCGTGCACGACTGGAGAACATTGATGAGTTCCTGTCTGTAACCATGGAATTTGAGAAAAATAATGAAGACAAAACACTTGTATCGTTCCTCACCGATCTTGCATTGATTGCGGACATCGACAGCATGAACGATGATGAAGAGGATCAGAGTGATGCGGTTACCCTGATGACCATGCACAGTGCCAAAGGTCTGGAGTTTCCGGTTGTCTTTATCGTGGGTATGGAGGAAGGAGTCTTCCCGCACAGCCGTGCCTTTATGGATAATGAAGAGCTGGAAGAAGAGCGCCGACTTGCTTATGTGGGGATTACTCGTGCAGAAGAGCAACTCTTCCTGTCGTGTGCCCAGATGCGTACCTTGTTTGGACGCACCACAGCGAATCCACCTTCCCGCTTCCTGGACGAAATTCCGGATGAGCTGAAGGAAGACACTTCCATGGCTCGTGATCGTTACCGCCGTGGCAGTAGCGGAGGCGGCTCATATGGTGGACGGGGACTAGGTTCCAGTGGAGGAAGTAACTTCGGTGGTGGCACCAAGCTCTTTGATCATCAAAGCAAGAGCGGTTCATCTGCTACCTCATCCACGCCAACTTCGCGTGTGACTACAAGTACTTCCCGCCCGACATACTCTACGCCATCATCGGCTTCCAAGCCGGCAGCTTCGAATGGTGAAGCAGGGTTTAAGGCAGGAGACAAAGTGCAGCATGGCAAATGGGGGACAGGCACAATCGTTGCAGTCAAAGGGACAGGGAATGACACCGAACTGCAGATTGCATTCCCGGCTCCGGTTGGCGTGAAACGTTTGCTTGCCGGTTTTGCCCCGATTACCAAAGTAGAATAAGAACGAAACCTCCTTTTGCACTAAAACGGAGAGAACAGAAATAACTTTTCTAAGGAAAACTGCTTCTTAAGCATCTTCATCGTTTTTGTCATGTCATTTCTAAGCTTGACTTGACTGATATGATTAGAAATCTGTATAAATTCAATGTAACATCGGCACGGTAACGGAGAGAACAGAAATAACTTGTAGAAGCTACGCGTTCGCCTTTATCCCCTGATTTCTACCTTTTAACATGAATTAAAAGAAATCTGGGGATAACAGCGATCGGAAAGTTGTTCTGTTATCGGAGTGTCAGTGTGGATAATCATTAATTGAAATTATATAGTGACACCAGTGATTGAAAAGTTATTCTGTTATCGTTGTTCAAGTGCAATAGGAGTGTTCGTTCTACATATATAGATCAAATTAACGGAGGGATGGCCCTGTATGGACCCGATGCACCGGATGGAGCAACTCGTTACCGAGCTGAACCAGCATAATTATCAGTACTACACGATGGATCAGCCACAGATCAGCGATAAGGAGTATGATCTTCTGTACGACGAACTGGTTACGCTGGAACAGGAAAGCGGCATGGTTCTGCCTGATTCTCCAACCCAGCGTGTGGGTGGTGAACTGCTCAAGGGATTTACCCCACATCGCCATTTATCCCCATTATGGAGTCTGGACAAAGCGCAAAATATTGAGCAGCTGCGCAGCTGGAATACCCGTGTACTGAAACTGATTAATGATTATAACAGTAAAAATCCCGATACGCCTTTACCGGAACCAGGTTATGTCATTGAGTTGAAGTTTGACGGATTGACGCTGAACCTGACGTACACCAACGGTGAGTTGGTGCAAGCCTCTACACGAGGGAACGGTACTGTAGGCGAAGGTATTTTGGCCCAGGTGAGAACAATCAGATCGGTTCCGCTCAAAATTCCTTACACAAGCGGCACGATTGAAGTACAGGGTGAAGGTATCATGAACCTGTCTGTCCTGGAGCGATACAACGAGACAGCGGCAGAACCGCTCAAGAATGCGCGGAATGCAGCAGCGGGAGCACTTCGTAACCTGAATCCAAAGGCGACGGCTGAGCGTAGACTGAATGCTTATTTCTATAACGTAGGTTATTCGGATGACATTCAGTTCGCCAATCATGAGCAGATGATGGACTTCTTGCGTGAGAACCGTTTCAAGGTGAATCCATCGATTACTTATTTCCATGAGTTTGATGATGTGATGGAACAATTGGCTGCGATTCAGGAGAATCGGGGTCAGTTAGACTATCTGATCGATGGAGCTGTTATCAAAATTACAGACATGCGTACCCGCGAGGTATTGGGTTATACCGATAAATTCCCTCGCTGGGCAGTAGCATATAAATTCGAGGCAGAAGAGACCACGACAGTTCTTAATGCTGTGGTATGGAATGTGGGGCGTACTGGCAAAGTAACTCCGCTGGCACGCGTAGAACCGGTTGAACTTGCCGGGGTAACGGTACAGAACTGTACCCTGAACAATGTTGGCGATATTGAGCGCAAAAATCTGAAGTTCGCTCTGGGCACTCGGGTCTTTATTCGCCGCTCCAATGATGTCATTCCAGAAATTTTGGGTAAAGTGACTGAGGAAAGTGATGGCGAGGAGATCGTCTTCCCTGAGCAGTGCCCAGCATGTGGATTCCCGCTCGAGCAACGTGGAGCGCACCTGTTCTGTAACAACAGACTGGCATGTAAACCACAGACGGTGGCGCGTATTTCCCATTTTGCTTCCCGTGATGCCATGGATATTGAGACATTCAGTGAGAAAACAGCGATTCAGCTGTACGATGAATTGAACGTGCGTGAGCCTGCTGACCTGTATACATTACAGTTTGATGATCTGGTGAAGCTGGAACGGTTTGGCGAAAAGAAAGCGAACAACCTTCTCGCTGCGCTAGAGCTCAGTAAGGATCGTGATCTGGCTTCGTTCCTATACTCACTGGGTATTCCGAACACAGGTAAATCTACCACACGTATGCTTGCGGATCATTACCGAGATCTGCACGCCATTATGAATGCAACTGTAGAAGAATTGGTTGAACTACCTGACGTTGGTGGTATTGTGGCGGAGAGTATCGTAACTTTCTTTGCAGATCCGTTTACACAGGCTGCGATTGAGAAGATGCTCAACTTGGGTGTGAAAGCCCAGGCACCTGAGGTGTCAGAAGTTGTTGTTGTGGAAGATTCCTTCTTCAGTGGTAAAACGGTCGTCCTGACCGGAACGCTGCACCAATTGACGCGGGAAGAGGCGACGCAGAGACTGGAAGCGCTCGGAGCGAAGGTGACTGGTAGTGTATCGAAAAAGACAGATCTGGTGATTGCCGGAGAGAAGGCAGGTAGCAAATTGACCAAAGCTCATGATCTGGGTATTTCAACGATTGAGGATGAGGACGAACTTGTACGCCTTTTGAACCCACAGGGTTAGAGGATAAACGAACAAAAGAGTTTCTATAAGAAAGCCCCCGAAGACACGGATACGTGGTCGGGGGCTTTTGCTGTTATTGAAATGATTAATACAACGTATGAACAATCAATCAATTTTAACTGAACCGATCATGATCCAGTTATATTATTAGGGATGCGCTGAGATGCGCCTGTAAGCCATGCATCCTTGTCATATCCTCGCTCTTCCCAGTAACCAATATGTTCACTGTCGATGAGTTCAATGCGATTCAACCATTTTACTGATTTGTATGCATACATTTGAGGGATGACGAGCCGTACCGGACCGCCAAGATCAGCTGGGATGGGTTTGCCATCATGCATGACAGCCACCATAATATCCTCCATTTGTGCTTGATCCATTGTAATCGCATCTGTATACACACCATCACCGGAATAAAACTTCACACTATGAGCCTCGGGTTTGACCCCGGCTTGCTTCAAAAGCTGTGCAAGTGAAATCCCTTCCCAGGTATTTTTATACACAGACCATCCTGTTACACAGTGGAAATCACTAACCTGTACGGTACGCGCGAGCTTCACGAACTGTTCCCAGTTCCAGACCTGTGCCCGTTCAACCAATCCATCAATACGGAAAGACCAGTTAGCATTGGAGAAGGAAGGTATGGGCGTAACCGTATATACGCGGAAATGACCTTCAGCTCCGCCTCCAATGGGAGGTGAAGATGCAGACAGCGGTTGTGGCAAAGGAACCATACGGTTAGGATCGTTCTCCAGCATACTGTCGATACTGTTATCAATTTTGAGATTGCGTCCTACCCAGGATATAAAAGTAGGTCCGAGTGTGACAGCAAGACCAACCCCCACGGCAGAACGGATGAAAGCTCGGCGTGTATACACAGGTTGAGGTCGCTGCTCTGGTTTGAGAGAATCTCTCTCGGGATTACGATCAAACTGGGAAGAAGATATAGCAGCCGGAGTTTCTTTTTCATCTAATATTGAATCAGCTGGATCAGCTGCATTTTGAGCTCGTGTTGAAGTTGTAGTGGTTTTAACCGCACGACGTGCAGGGTCCTTTAACCATTTGGTCCGAGTTATTGAGTGATAGATAATATAAGGTAAGCCCACCCAAGTCAGCAGGTCATGGATCAAGAGTGCAGCATTCGACCATCGGGGTCCAGCCAGCTTGAACTGCCATAATACTATACCTGAGAGTAGCCATCCTACCAGCAGCGCAAGAACAAAGACGGTGTTCACCCTTTGCCAAGGTCTATTACGAAGCTGTTTCCAGTGCTTTCCGGCCAAAATCAAGTAATATACGACGGGTGCCAGCATAGCTAGCCCAACGATGATATGAAGCCATTTTAACCATACACGCCCGATTCCAAGGATCTCACGCCAAAAGCCTCCAACTAACACAAGACCTGATATAGCAAGGATTACAACAATCCAGGCATTCCAAGCATGGATGGAAACCAACTTTTTGCCGTAACCTTTGCGTCTATTCTTCAGCCATTGTTTCAAGTGTGATCACCCCATATAGATTTAGTAATGAGTTTATTCAGAAATTGGTTATGTAATAGCCGGTTGTGAATGGAGTGCGATATCTGAGTTAAAAGTTCGTATGAGACAGTTAACGTATGTTTAGGAATTAACCACACCACATGAAGAGTTACATTTAATTGCTTACCTATCCTATCCCTATATCTATATACCTTATTATAGAGTTTTTGGATCACTTTCTTCAAACCAACAGGAGGGCAAGGGTGTTATACCGATCGGGGCTCTAGCTAATCTTTATTTAGATCCTTATTATTCGTGGTTATAGAAGTATACAATGTATATAGAAATGATCGTTTCCTTAGATATAGAGCAGCCTTTCTAAAATCTCCATCTTTGTTTCAGATATTGTGTTAATGTGTCGCATATAGGTTGGAAGCACGGTGCCGTTTAAGAAGATTTTATGATAATAGATGGTTGATAAAAAATGCTTGCTAAATAAATCATGACATGATATATTATTTCTTGTCGCTTCAAACGAATGATTGTCATAATCACTTGAAAGGTGACAAAAACAAAGTGTTGACAGTAAGTTAGTTAACATGATATGATAAGATTCCTGTCCGGTTGACAAACATCAACAAAAACGGACATACAAGTTCCTTGAAAACTGAACAAATGGATAGTAACTTTTGATTCACAATGAATCGTCAGATTCAAAATGAGCTTATCGCTCTTTTCAATACTTTATTGGAGAGTTTGATCCTGGCTCAGGACGAACGCTGGCGGCATGCCTAATACATGCAAGTCGAGCGGAGTTGATAAGAAGCTTGCTTTTTTGATACTTAGCGGCGGACGGGTGAGTAACACGTAGGCAACCTGCCCTCAAGTTTGGGACAACTACCGGAAACGGTAGCTAATACCGAATAGTTGTTTTCTTCGCCTGAAGGAAACTGGAAAGACGGAGCAATCTGTCACTTGGGGATGGGCCTGCGGCGCATTAGCTAGTTGGTGGGGTAACGGCTCACCAAGGCGACGATGCGTAGCCGACCTGAGAGGGTGATCGGCCACACTGGGACTGAGACACGGCCCAGACTCCTACGGGAGGCAGCAGTAGGGAATCTTCCGCAATGGGCGAAAGCCTGACGGAGCAATGCCGCGTGAGTGATGAAGGTTTTCGGATCGTAAAGCTCTGTTGCCAGGGAAGAACGCTTGGGAGAGTAACTGCTCTCAAGGTGACGGTACCTGAGAAGAAAGCCCCGGCTAACTACGTGCCAGCAGCCGCGGTAATACGTAGGGGGCAAGCGTTGTCCGGAATTATTGGGCGTAAAGCGCGCGCAGGCGGTCATTTAAGTCTGGTGTTTAATCCCGGGGCTCAACCCCGGATCGCACTGGAAACTGGGTGACTTGAGTGCAGAAGAGGAGAGTGGAATTCCACGTGTAGCGGTGAAATGCGTAGATATGTGGAGGAACACCAGTGGCGAAGGCGACTCTCTGGGCTGTAACTGACGCTGAGGCGCGAAAGCGTGGGGAGCAAACAGGATTAGATACCCTGGTAGTCCACGCCGTAAACGATGAGTGCTAGGTGTTAGGGGTTTCGATACCCTTGGTGCCGAAGTTAACACATTAAGCACTCCGCCTGGGGAGTACGGTCGCAAGACTGAAACTCAAAGGAATTGACGGGGACCCGCACAAGCAGTGGAGTATGTGGTTTAATTCGAAGCAACGCGAAGAACCTTACCAGGTCTTGACATCCCTCTGATCGATGCAGAGATGTATCTTTCCTTCGGGACAGAGGAGACAGGTGGTGCATGGTTGTCGTCAGCTCGTGTCGTGAGATGTTGGGTTAAGTCCCGCAACGAGCGCAACCCTTGATCTTAGTTGCCAGCATTTCGGATGGGCACTCTAAGGTGACTGCCGGTGACAAACCGGAGGAAGGTGGGGATGACGTCAAATCATCATGCCCCTTATGACCTGGGCTACACACGTACTACAATGGCCGGTACAACGGGCTGTGAAGCCGCGAGGTGGAACGAATCCTAAAAAGCCGGTCTCAGTTCGGATTGCAGGCTGCAACTCGCCTGCATGAAGTCGGAATTGCTAGTAATCGCGGATCAGCATGCCGCGGTGAATACGTTCCCGGGTCTTGTACACACCGCCCGTCACACCACGAGAGTTTATAACACCCGAAGTCGGTGGGGTAACCGCAAGGAGCCAGCCGCCGAAGGTGGGATAGATGATTGGGGTGAAGTCGTAACAAGGTAGCCGTATCGGAAGGTGCGGCTGGATCACCTCCTTTCTATGGAGAATCGTTTCCCGAGTGGAAACATTCAAATATGTAGGTTCTT
Organism: Paenibacillus sp. FSL R5-0517; assembly: GCF_037974355.1. Classification (NCBI taxonomy): domain Bacteria; kingdom Bacillati; phylum Bacillota; class Bacilli; order Caryophanales; family Paenibacillaceae; genus Paenibacillus; species Paenibacillus sp. FSL R5-0517. The sequence continues at coordinate 6,089,511 of NZ_CP150235.1, read as the reverse complement.
AGAACCTGCAACAGCAACACAGTTACTTATCCATTTGTTCAGTTTTGATGGAATTTGAGGGGCCATAGCTCAGCTGGGAGAGCGCCTGCCTTGCAAGCAGGAGGTCAGCGGTTCGATCCCGCTTGGCTCCACCAAACAATTTCATCTATTTGGCTTGTTCTTTGAAAACTAGATATCGAAACGAAAGTAAATGCGAATTAGAACATTCCTTTTTAGCTGAACTTGTGTATAACAAGTTTCAATAAAAACGGTAGTTAATTGCTGTTGCGATGGTATCGAGTGGGAGCGACTTTTGGCTTTGGACGCAGTCCAAAACAAGGGAAGCGAGCGATCGAAACCGGAGCGATATGGTTAAGCTACTAAGAGCACACGGAGGATGCCTAGGCGCTAGGAGCCGATGAAGGACGTGGCGAACAACGAAACTGCCTCGGGGAGCTGTAAGCAAGCTTTGATCCGGGGGTGTCCGAATGGGGAAACCCAGCTGGGGTAATTTCCAGTTACTCATAACTGAATACATAGGTTATGTAGAGGCATACCAGGGGAACTGAAACATCTAAGTACCCTGAGGAAGAGAAAACAATAGTGATTCCGTCAGTAGCGGCGAGCGAACGCGGAGAAGCCCAAACCAGAGAGCTTGCTCTTTGGGGTTGTGGGACGTCTCACATGGAGTTACAAAGGAGTCAGTTAAACGAAGAGGTCTGGAAAGGCCCGCCAAAGAAGGTAAAAGCCCTGTAATTGAAAGTTGATTCTCTCCGAGACGGATCCCGAGTAGTGCGGGGCACGTGAAACCCCGTATGAATCCGGCAGGACCATCTGCCAAGGCTAAATACTTCCTAGCGACCGATAGTGAAGCAGTACCGTGAGGGAAAGGTGAAAAGCACCCCGGAAGGGGAGTGAAATAGAACCTGAAACCGTGTGCTTACAAAAAGTCAGAGCCCGTTTTAGGGGTGATGGCGTGCCTTTTGTAGAATGAACCGGCGAGTTACGTTCCCGTGCAAGGTTAAGGTGAAGAGCCGGAGCCGCAGCGAAAGCGAGTCTGAATAGGGCGATGTAGTACGTGGACGTAGACCCGAAACCGGGTGATCTACCCCTGTCCAGGGTGAAGGTGCGGTAACACGCACTGGAGGCCCGAACCCACGCACGTTGAAAAGTGCGGGGATGAGGTGGGGGTAGCGGAGAAATTCCAATCGAACTCGGAGATAGCTGGTTCTCCCCGAAATAGCTTTAGGGCTAGCCTCGGAAAACAGAGTCGTGGAGGTAGAGCACTGATTGGGTGCGGGGCCCGCAAGGGTTACCAAGCTCAGTCAAACTCCGAATGCCATAGACTTACTTCCGGGAGTCAGACAGTGAGTGCTAAGATCCATTGTCAAAAGGGAAACAGCCCAGACCATCAGCTAAGGTCCCCAAGTGTGTGTTAAGTGGGAAAGGATGTGGAGTTGCACAGACAACCAGGATGTTGGCTTAGAAGCAGCCACCATTGAAAGAGTGCGTAATAGCTCACTGGTCGAGTGACTCTGCGCCGAAAATGTAACGGGGCTAAACACACCACCGAAGCTATGGCTTGATGCTTTGCATCAGGGGTAGGGGAGCGTTGTATAAGGGTTGAAGGTGTACCGTAAGGAGCGCTGGACATTATACAAGTGAGAATGCCGGTATGAGTAACGAAAAGATCAGTGAGAATCTGATCCGCCGAAAGCCTAAGGGTTCCTGAGGAAGGCTCGTCCGCTCAGGGTAAGTCGGGACCTAAGGCGAGGCCGAAAGGCGTAGTCGAAGGACAACAGGTCGAAATTCCTGTACCACCGTAAGCCGTTATGAGCAATGGGGGGACGCAGTAGGGTAGTGACGCGGACTGATGGATGTCCGTCTAAGCAGTAAGGCTGATGTGTAGGCAAATCCGCACATCATTAAGGCTGAGCTGTGATGGGGAGCGAAAATTGTAGTAGCGAAGGTCATGATCTCACACTGCCAAGAAAAGCCTCTAGCCAGGTGAAGGTGCCCGTACCGCAAACCGACACAGGTAGGCGAGAAGAGTATTCTAAGGCGCGCGGAAGAACTCTCGTTAAGGAACTCGGCAAAATGACCCCGTAACTTCGGGAGAAGGGGTGCCCCGGTAGTGTGAATAGCACGAGGGGGCCGCAGTGAAAAGGCCCAAGCGACTGTTTAGCAAAAACACAGGTCTGTGCGAAGCCGTAAGGCGAAGTATACGGGCTGACGCCTGCCCGGTGCTGGAAGGTTAAGGGGAGTGGTTAGGAGCAATCCGAAGCTGTGAACCGAAGCCCCAGTAAACGGCGGCCGTAACTATAACGGTCCTAAGGTAGCGAAATTCCTTGTCAGGTAAATTCTGACCCGCACGAATGGCGTAACGACTTGGGCGCTGTCTCAACGAGAGATCCGGTGAAATTTTAATACCTGTGAAGATGCAGGTTACCCGCGACAAGACGGAAAGACCCCATGGAGCTTTACTGCAGCTTGATATTGAATTTGGGTACGATCTGTACAGGATAGGTGGGAGCCTTTGAAGCGTGAGCGCCAGCTTGCGTGGAGGCAACGTTGGGATACCACCCTGATCGTATCTAGGTTCTAACCTGGTACCGTAATCCGGTGCGGGGACAGTGTCAGGTGGGCAGTTTGACTGGGGCGGTCGCCTCCTAAAGAGTAACGGAGGCGCCCAAAGGTTCCCTCAGAATGGTTGGAAATCATTCGAAGAGTGCAAAGGCATAAGGGAGCTTGACTGCGAGACCTACAAGTCGAGCAGGGACGAAAGTCGGGCTTAGTGATCCGGTGGTACCGCATGGAAGGGCCATCGCTCAACGGATAAAAGCTACCCTGGGGATAACAGGCTTATCTCCCCCAAGAGTCCACATCGACGGGGAGGTTTGGCACCTCGATGTCGGCTCATCGCATCCTGGGGCTGAAGTAGGTCCCAAGGGTTGGGCTGTTCGCCCATTAAAGCGGTACGCGAGCTGGGTTCAGAACGTCGTGAGACAGTTCGGTCCCTATCTGTCGTGGGCGTAGGAAATTTGAGAGGAGCTGTCCTTAGTACGAGAGGACCGGGATGGACGTACCGCTGGTGTACCAGTTGTTCCGCCAGGAGCACCGCTGGGTAGCTATGTACGGACGGGATAAACGCTGAAAGCATCTAAGCGTGAAGCCCCCCTCAAGATGAGATTTCCCAGTATGTAAGACCCCTTGAAGACGACGAGGTAGATAGGCTGGGGGTGGAAGTGCAGCAATGCATGGAGCTGACCAGTACTAATCGGTCGAGGGCTTATCCAATAGCAAGTTGTAATTCGCATGTTTCGTTTCGAATCTAGTTTTCAGAGAACGAACTCTGAAATGTAAGCTATGCGTTTGGTGGCGATGGCGGAGGGGTTCCACACGTACCCATCCCGAACACGACCGTTAAGCCCTCTAGCGCCGATGGTACTTGGACCGCAGGGTCCTGGGAGAGTAGGACGCCGCCAAGCGAAGAACCACTGCCGATGTTATTCGGTGGTGGTTTTTATTTGTTTATTTTAAGGGATGCGCATGCATCTCTTATTTGACTTTATAGGAATCCTCTGACACACTCAAAGGGGTACATATATCAGATATCAGGCCATCATGGATTGATAACAACTCTAGTGAATGAGGTGTAGGAAGACATGGAAATTCAAAAATTGACGGTAGATGATTTTGAACCGGCGATGGCACTCTCCGAATACGCTTTTCAAGTAGTAATGAGTGAAGAACAAAAAGAAAAACGGCGGAGTCAATTTTCGTCACAGGATATATGGGGTGTATATGAGGATGGGCAGTTAGGAGCCAAACTTCACATTATTCCTTTTCAAACCTATATTCATGGTAGATCGTTCGAGATGGGCGGTATTGCGGGTGTAGCCACCTGGCCAGAATATAGACGCAAAGGCTGGGTAGCGGGTCTGCTCAAGCATGCGTTGGAAGAAATGAATCGTAACAAACAAAGTATATCGTTCTTGCATCCATTCTCTTTTGGTTTCTATCGAAAGTATGGATGGGAGACATATGTTGAATTTAAACGGTATAAAGTGCCAACTGCTCATTTGCCTTCGAAAAAAGCGACACCTGGAACAATTCGGCGTGGGGATCCGGGCCTCAGTGTATTAAAGCAAGTATACAGTGCTTATGCTGAACGCTATAACGGAACGCTGGTACGGGACGATGCAAGGTGGGAGAATTCAGTTCTGGTTAATGGAAGCAGCCAAAAGGCTGTATATTACGATGAAGCTAATGCAGCACAAGGTTATCTTTTATATGAGGTTAAGGAAAATAAGTTTACCATTAAAGAGATTATCTATCTAAATGAAGAGGCTAGGCAAGGACTATGGACCTTTATTGCTAACCATGATTCCATGATCCAGGAAGTTACGTTACAGGCACCTGCCAGTGATACGCTTGCTTTCCAGTTGGATAATCCACGGATTCAGCAGGAGATCGTACCTTATTTTATGGCGCGTATCGTTAGTGTGGAACAGTTTATATCTCAATATCCATTTGCAAGTCAGGACTCACCAGTTCAGATTGTTCTACAGGTAGAGGATTCCCACGCTCCGTGGAATGAAGGAGTATGGCAATTGAACGTAGCAATGAATGGAACAGCATCCATATGGAAAACTTCGGAGCCAGTTACTGATGATCAGACTATTAAGGTAGATATTCAATCCCTTACTGCGGTGCTGATGGGATATCGCAGACCAACAGAAATGGCACGAATGGGAAGAATTCACGGACCGAACGCAGCTATCAAGGCTTTAGAACAAGCGATTCCTGAACGAGAAACCTATTTACTCGATTTCTTCTGATGACTACTTCCACTACTCGATTTAACTGGATTAGCTTATATACAAATAAGACGTAATTGAAAGACAAAAGGACTTCTCCAGCAATTTTGGAGAGGTTTTTTTGTGTCTGGGGAATATTTCGTGTAAAATCGTAAAAAATGAATAGTGACCCCACTTGGCAAACCCACAAAATATGCTATAATGTATATAAAGTCAAAGAAAGTCAAAGTCAACTAAAGGTTTAATACTTAAGTAGCTTTCTTTCTACAATCTGATGCATGATCGCCACTATACGTGATTCATCTCATCGGAGGATCAAGGGAATATTAAAGGACCTTCGTGCTTCCTTCGCTCTCCTGTTGACTCCTGTGGAAGCAAGATTCGCTGTTTCCCTGATTGGTTAAATGGGTAGAGAAGGTGTACTCTGTGGGGGCGTGTGGGTCCTTATTGACTTAACGTTTCAGACAGTGGAGGATGATTGGATGCGTAATATCTCTGATATTATCGAACGATATCTGAAGAGTATTTTGCATGAAAGTCCCGAAGGAATGGTTGAAATTCAGCGTAATGATCTGGCAGATCAATTCTCATGTGTACCTTCCCAGATCAATTATGTCATCAGCACACGTTTTACACTCGAGAAGGGATACCTGGTAGAGAGTAAACGTGGCGGTGGTGGTTATGTTCGCATACAGCGCATTGAATTACCAGCCCAATCAGCTCTGCATAACCATTTGCACCATAGTATTGGTGATGAGATCGGGCAGACAGCTGCCGAAGGTTTGATTTATCAATTGGAAGAAGCACGTTTCTTGAGCAAGCGTGAAGCTGGGTTGATGCGAGCTGCTGTATCTAGAGAGGTTATATTGGTCAAACTTCCTTACCGGGATCAAATTCGTGCCAGAATGTTAAAGGCGATGCTAATATCTTTGCTCGGTAAATGAAAACTATCGGGGTCAAAGGAGGTACATCATTATGCTGTGCCAAGAATGCAATAAACGTCCGGCGACACTGCATTTTACGAAGATCGTAAATGGAGAGAAGACGGAATTCCATATTTGTGAGTCATGTGCCCGTGAAAAAGGGGAAATGATTCCTGGAACAGCAGGTGGATTTTCCATTCACAACTTGTTGTCCGGGTTACTTGATTTTGATCCAGCCGGCAAAAGTGGATCGGCAGGAACACCACCTGCAAAGGCACTTCAGTGTGAAGAGTGCGGTATGACGTACGCACAATTCAGTAAGATAGGCCGATTTGGCTGCAGTTCATGTTATAAATATTTTGACAGCCGTCTGGACCCTTTGTTCAAGCGGGTTCATGGTAGTACGTCCCATGTAGGTAAAGTACCTGCACGAGCTGGTGGTCGCATCAAGGTGAAACGTCAAATTGCTGATCTGAAGCGTGAGCTCCAAGAGAGCATCGCCCAAGAGGAATTTGAGGAGGCGGCTCAGATCCGTGACCAGATTCGAGAACTTGAAAAAGGAATAGCTCAGGAGTAAAGTTTGTCATGAGTAGGAGGGATGCGTAATGCCTAATCTGCGCTTTACAGAGAAGGCGCTCAGCGACTGGATGCGCAGTGATGCGGCTGATTCCGAAATTGTGATAAGCAGCCGTGTCCGGATTGCGCGCAACCTTCAGCATGTTCCGTTTCCGATGCTGGCTTCCAATGAGCAATCGGAAGAGGTACTGAATAAGCTGAGCGAAGTACTTCAATACGACGATGTTCATGCCTTTGGGGATTTTCATACTTTGGATCTAATCGATATTGACGAACTCGACAAACGGGTGCTGGTGGAGAAACATCTCATCAGTCCAAGTCTTGCGAATGAATCCAGACATGGTGCGGTTATTCTCAGTGAGGATGAGTCTGTCAGTATTATGATTAATGAAGAGGATCATCTTCGTATCCAGTGCCTCTATCCGGGGTTCCAGGTGAAAGAAGCCTGGGAGAAAGCTTCCGCAATAGATGATGCTTTTGAAGCGCACGTGGATTATGCTTTTGATGATCGCAGAGGATACTTAACCAGTTGTCCTACGAATGTAGGTACAGGTGTCAGAGCATCTGTCATGATGCACCTGCCTGCCCTGGTGATGACGCAGCAGATTGGCCGTATTTTAACCGCAGTTTCCCAAGTGGGATTGACTGTAAGAGGCATATACGGTGAAGGCAGCGAAGCTATGGGTAACCTGTTCCAGATCTCGAATCAGATTACACTGGGACAGACCGAACAGGAAGTCATCGAGAACCTGCATGGTGTTGTGTTACAGATGATTGGTCATGAACGTACAGCCAGAGAACGGTTAATTACCGACTCCAGACTTCGAATTACGGATCGTGTCATGCGTTCTTACGGCATATTGTCTCATGCAGCTATTGTTGATTCCAAGGAAGCAGCACAGCGCTTATCGGATGTACGCCTTGGCGTGGATCTCGGCTTGTTGGATGGACTGTCGATCACGGTCATGAATGAGTTGAATGTGATGACACAGCCGGGATTTTTGCAGAAAACATTCGGGGAAGATATGCGCACAGATGAGCGTGACATCTATCGAGCTCAGTTGATTCGTGATACGATCAATGCAGCGAAGCAGTCCTAGCTTACTCTGATATTTTATTGAATTATGGTTTCATGCCGCATTGCGGCTTTTATATAATAAGGCATGTACGATGCCGAATGACTTTATTCGCAGCACGGCTGCAAACAAAAATGATATGAAGAATACGACGGGGATGTTTTGAAACCCCTCGTTTTATCCAAAACCATGGAGGTGCAGGAGATATGATGTTTGGAAGATTTACGGAACGGGCCCAAAAGGTGCTCGCACTCGCGCAGGAAGAAGCTGTCCGTCTCGGTCATAATAACATCGGTACTGAGCATATTTTGCTCGGCCTCATTCGTGAAGGCGAAGGCATCGCAGCCAAAGCACTGATCGGCCTGGGACTCGGATTGGAAAAAATTCAGGATGAAGTAGAAACGCTGATTGGCCGTGGCCAAGAGCAGCCTACCAACATTGCATATACGCCACGTGCGAAAAAAGTAATTGAGTTGTCTATGGATGAAGCTCGTAAATTGGGCCATACCTATGTAGGCACAGAGCATATCCTGCTCGGATTGATTCGTGAAGGCGAGGGTGTTGCAGCACGTGTGCTCAATAACCTGGGTATCAGCCTGAACAAAGCACGTCAACAAGTGTTACAGTTGCTTGGCAGCAGTGAAGCTGTATCCAGCCATAATGGAACACCTGCCAATGTCAGCACACCAACGCTGGACAGTCTGGCACGTGACCTCACGGCATACGCCAGAGAGAATAACCTTGACCCGGTTATTGGACGTAGCAAAGAAATTGAACGTGTCATCCAGGTACTCAGCCGTCGTACGAAGAACAACCCGGTATTGATCGGTGAGCCAGGTGTAGGTAAAACAGCGATTGCTGAAGGCCTTGCACAAAAAATCATTGCCAATGAGATTCCCGAAACATTGCGCGACAAACGTGTAATGACCCTGGATATGGGTTCAGTAGTTGCTGGAACCAAATATCGTGGTGAGTTCGAAGATCGTCTGAAAAAAATCATGGATGAGATTCGCCAAGCAGGTAACATTGTCCTGTTTATCGACGAATTGCATACCTTGATTGGCGCAGGCGGAGCTGAAGGTGCCATCGATGCTTCTAATATTTTGAAACCGGCTCTGGCCCGTGGAGAATTGCAATGTATCGGTGCAACAACACTGGATGAATATCGCAAATACATCGAGAAGGATGCAGCGCTTGAGCGTCGTTTCCAACCGATTACTGTAGATCAGCCTTCTCCGGAAGAAGCGATTCAGATCTTGCACGGCTTGCGTGACCGTTATGAGGCGCATCACCGCGTGAAAATTACGGACGAAGCGATTGTGCAGGCGGTTAAGCTGTCTGACCGTTACATCACAGACCGTTTCCTGCCAGACAAAGCGATTGACCTGATTGACGAGGCGGGTTCCAAAGTAAGATTGAACTCTTACACGATCCCACCAAACCTGAAACAGCTGGAGAGCCGTCTGGAAGATATCCGCAAGGAAAAAGACGCTGCAGTTCAAAGCCAGGAGTTCGAAAAAGCAGCCGCTCTGCGTGATACGGAACAAAAAATCCGTGAAGAGCTGGATGTAACGAAGAACCAATGGAAAGAAAAACAAGGTCGCACGGATTCCGAAGTAACACCTGAGGATATCGCACAAGTGGTAGCCAACTGGACAGGAATTCCGGTGAACAAGCTGAAAGAAGAAGAGACACAGCGCCTGATGAATCTGGAATCCATTCTGCATGAACGTGTCATCGGCCAGGATGAGGCTGTGAAGTCGGTCAGTCGTGCGGTTCGTCGTGCGCGTGCAGGACTTAAAGATCCAAAACGTCCGATGGGTTCATTTATCTTCCTCGGTCCTACAGGGGTAGGTAAAACAGAACTTGCTCGTGCTCTGGCTGAAGCGATGTTTGGTGATGAAAATGCAGTAATCCGTATTGATATGTCCGAGTATGGTGAGAAGCATTCGACTTCCCGACTCGTCGGTGCGCCTCCAGGATATGTTGGATATGAAGAAGGTGGCCAGCTGACAGAGAAAGTTCGTCGCAAACCATATTCCGTTGTCCTGCTCGATGAAATCGAGAAAGCACATCCGGAAGTATTCAATATCTTGCTGCAAGTGCTTGAGGATGGTCGTCTGACCGATTCCAAAGGTCGCGTTGTTGACTTCCGGAATACGCTAATTATCCTGACATCCAACGTGGGTGCTGAAGCGATCAAACGTAACTCGACACTTGGTTTCACAGCAGTTGTGGATGCAGGTGCGGATTATGATAACATGAAGGGTAAAGTCATGGATGAGCTGAAGAAATCCTTCCGTCCAGAGTTCCTTAACCGGATTGATGAAATTATCGTATTCCACTCTCTGGAACAGAAACACATTGCAGAGATTGTTACGCTCATGAGTGAGGAGCTTCGCAAACGGCTGCGTGAATATGAGGTTGACTTCGAACTTACCGACAATGCCAAGGAATTCCTTGCCAAAGCAGGCTTCGATCCAGCCTACGGTGCGCGTCCGCTTCGTCGGGCAATCCAGAAGCATATCGAGGACAAATTGTCTGAAGAGTTGCTTACAGGCAACGTAACCAAAGGGGATTCACTACTCATTGACGAAGAGAACGGTGCACTGTCAGTAACGAAAAAAGACGTGATTGTTCCTTCTAACGAGGAAATCGAAACCAAATAATATGTAACAAGCTATGGAGAATGAACTCAAGCTTGTATTGATTGTTAATCCTTCTCGGCTTCGGCCGGGGAGGATTTTTTGCATTTTGGACAGAAGACGGACATGATTATGTCAGGAACATGTGTAAAGTTTGCGATAATCCTTTACGAAAAATCTCAAACAATGGTAAACTTTTAGTGACCCTGCACGTCAGGGAGTTTGGGCAAAATTCGTCGAATAATGCAAAATGCTGTTATAAAACTAAATTATAGGAGTGCTGAAGTGGCCAAAGTTAAAACCAAGTTTCAATGTACGGAATGCGGCTATGAAGCCCCCAAGTGGTACGGGAAGTGTCCGGGTTGTCAGTCATGGAATTCAATGGTGGAAGAAACAGAGACGGTGGTCAAAACACAAGGGAGAAATTCTCCTCTGTTTGACAGTAAAGATAAACCGCTTCCTATCATAGATATAGATAGCGGTCAGGAACCGCGTGTACAGACTGGAATCGGCGAGTTGAACCGGGTATTGGGTGGCGGAATCGTTCCAGGTTCACTCGTTCTGGTGGGTGGAGACCCAGGTATCGGTAAATCAACGTTGATGTTGCAGACGTCTCATGCTTTGACGCATTCGGGTCTACGTGTGTTATATGTTTCTGGTGAGGAATCAGTCAAGCAAACCAAATTGCGGGCGGATCGTCTCGGGGCACTCTCTGCCGAGTTGTATGTGCTGTGTGAAACCAATATGGAACGTGTAGAGGAAGCGGTGGATCAGATCCAGCCGCATTTTCTTGTCATCGACTCCATTCAGACGGTGTATCTTCCCGAAGTTACCAGTGCGCCGGGTAGTGTAGCCCAGGTAAGGGAATGTACGTCTAGGTTCATGCGGATTGCCAAAGGCAGAGGCATTGCAACGGTTCTTGTGGGGCATGTTACCAAAGAAGGTGCCATTGCCGGTCCACGTATGTTAGAACATATGGTGGATTGCGTGCTTTATTTTGAAGGAGAACGGCATCATACGTATCGACTGTTGCGTGCGGTGAAGAACCGTTTTGGTTCAACCAATGAGATTGGCATTTTTGAGATGGGCGAGGATGGACTTCGTGAGGTGGGCAACCCGTCAGAACTCTTTTTGTCGGAACGGCCACTGGGTGTAGCGGGTTCTACGGTAGTTGCCAGCATGGAGGGCACACGTCCTTTGCTCGTGGAATTGCAGGCGTTGATCTCGACCACCCATTTCCCTTCTCCCCGCCGTATGGCAACAGGAGTAGACTTGCATCGATTAAATCTGATCATTGCCGTGCTAGAGAAACGGATGGGCATGTTTTTACAAACCCAGGATGCATATCTTAACGTGGCTGGTGGAGTAAGGCTGGATGAGCCCGCGGTAGATTTGGCGGTTGCGGTCAGCATTGCCTCCAGTTTGAGAGATGTACCGACCAAGCCGGATGACGTCATCTTTGGCGAGATTGGTCTCACAGGTGAAGTTCGAGCCGTATCACGAGCAGAACAACGAGTGAAGGAAGCCGCGAAGCTGGGCTTCAAGCGTGTTATTTTACCAGAAAAAAGCTTAAAGGGCTGGAAACATCCTCGCGGGATACAACTGATCGGTGTGAATACCGTGGCAGATGCACTAGCGGTTGCTTTAGATTAGGGGGCATAACAAGATGAAAGATTCGAGCCAATTGGATAATATGAATGAATTATTAAGGCTGATCGCACCAGGTACACCTTTCCGCGAAGGTCTGGAAAATGTGCTGCGCGCCAAGACGGGCGCACTGCTTGTTGTAGGATACAGCCCTGAAGTCATGGAAGTGGTGGATGGGGGATTCTCGATTAACTGTGACTTCTCCCCCAACTATCTGTACGAACTCGCTAAGATGGATGGAGCCATTATTCTTAGCGAAGATTTGAAGCGTATTCTTTACGCCAATACCCAGTTAATTCCCGATTCCTCAATCTCTTCATCAGAGACGGGCATTCGTCACCGGACGGCAGAGCGTGTAGCGAAGCAAACGGGTAAATTGGTCGTATCCATATCACAGCGCCGGAATATCATTACCTTGTATCAGGGAACACTTCGTTATTCCCTCAAGGAAATCGGGGTTATTTTGACCAAAGCGAATCAAGCGATTCAAACCCTGGAGAAATACAAAGCGGTATTAACACAGTCCCTTACGAATCTGAGTGCCTCTGAATTTGAGGAATTGGTGACGATTCCTGAAGTGGTCAATGTGATTCAGCGTACCGAGATGGTGATGCGGATCAAAACGGAGATCAAACGATACATTCATGAACTCGGGAATGAGGGACGACTCATCTCCATGCAAATGGAAGAGCTTGTGGGTACAACGGAAGAAGAAGCCTGGTTGTTGTATAAAGACTATGCCCGTGACGACAGTGATGACAAAATCCGTGAAATTATAGTAGGACTGAAAAGATTGTCGGACGATGAATTACTGGATGCACACCATATTGTCCGTCTGCTCGGTTATCCTTCATCAGCGGCCACTTCAGAGGATTCGGTTGCACCTCGCGGATTCCGGGTATTAAATAAGATCCCCCGTCTGCCCAATGTCATTATCCATAACCTGGTGGATCAATTTGAACAACTACCTCATGTTATTATGGCTACAATTGAAGAACTGGACGAAGTGGACGGTATTGGTGAAGTTCGAGCCCGGACCATTAAGGAAGGCCTCAAACGTTTGCAGGAGCAGATGTTTATCGACAGACAGATGTAAGGTTTTGCCTATATAAAGGCTTGAAATGGATGAGGTGAAACAACGATGCTAACCAGATTCATTCCGAATCTCTTTACCCTGGGTAATCTGTTTCTTGGAATGATGGCAATTTTGCTTGCGATTGATGGAAATTACAGTTTGGCTGCCATTATGGTCATTGTAGCGATGCTGCTGGATGGTCTGGATGGCCGAGTGGCACGTGCACTCAATGCCCAGAGCGAATTCGGCAAGGAACTTGATTCCTTGTCTGACATGGTTTCCTTTGGTGCCGCACCAGCCCTGATCATATTTATGGTGTCGTTTCAAGATTCGATGCCGATCCTCGCCTGGATTGCAACAGCGGCTTTTCCGATCTGTGGGGCGATTCGTCTTGCCCGGTTTAATGTTCGTCCGGGGATCCCCGGGTACTTCACAGGTTTGCCGATTCCGGCAGCCGGCGGAGTGCTGGCCACATTGTCCTTGTTTAACAAGGATATCGGTCCCATCAGCATGATGATTGCTACATTGCTGTTATCGTATCTGATGGTCAGTTCGCTTAAATATCCCAATTTCAAAAAGGTCGGGTTGCCACGCAAGGCAATCTGGATTGCCCCATGGGTTGTGTTATTTGCCATAGCCGTAGCCGTGATTTTCCCGGAGCAGCTATCCAAATTGATCTTTATTCCGTTGGTGTTATACGCCTTGTATGGAATGAAGCATAACCTGCGAACAGCGGCCTCGCGTAGTCGGGCGAAAAAGCGCAAGGATGAGAAATCATCCCGTCCTTCCGATCGTTAAGTAACCTTGGTAACAGACACTAGACAAAGAAAGCACGTACTCTCCTGCATTGGAGAATGCGTGCTTTTTGTTTATTCAATCTATTTACGGTAAAAGAAACCCTTGCGAACGACATACATATCTTCTTACGACAGATTAAACATCCCTAACGTTGAACACTTCTGTGATTCGTGATTTACGACCTCTTCCATGTTAATGTCCAGCAGATTGCAGAGAGCCGACATGTAGAACAGGTTCCGCCCTAGTTCAGAGCTGATGACCTCTCGGCAATTCTCACACAATTCACCTTCCACATGCGTTTCCAGCAGGCCCTTGGTTTGAGCGATATCGCTCTCCGGGGCATATTTCTGCTTGGTGGCGTGCAGCTCGATGCAGCCGCATTCGGTAATGGCTTTGGACACGGCACGGTTAACAGACGCTCCGGCTTGTCCCGTTTTGGACAGTACATCAATCAGGCTGCGATGACGCAACAACAGTTCAGAAACTTGATCCTGGAAAGCCTGTAAACTTAGCGTACTCATTTTTGCCACTCACCTCGGGATATGAATTGAATTCATTATATGCCAATAATTTACCTACTTTCAACTGACGATTGCAACATTTCCAAAAAGTTCTTCCGGAAGGGATTAGCAAATTAGGAATTGGATCATACTGGATATCAAGATCAAGATACATTGAAGGAGGTGCAGGGACTAATGTGGAAAAAAGGCATTTTAACTTTTACAGGATTGTGCGGTGCATGGTTCGGCTACACGGCATATCATCTGGCAGGAAAATCGGTCCCATGGATGGCGGAATGGATTCAGTCCGCAGGATTACTGGGAGCTGGTATATCGACGCTGCTGGGAGCTGTAATGTTTATGGCTGTATGTAATATCGGTGGAACATTGATGGCAGACAGACTGCATAGTGGAATCGAATCATTGGCAAAAGTACCTATGAATGAACTGGCTGCAGGTGCCGCAGGTACCGTTGCTGGCTTGCTGGTGGCTTTGTTGTTATACCCTGTTGTGGGATGGATGGGAACAGCAGGAGAAGTGCTGCAAGTGGCACTGACGGTGATTGGTGCTTATTCCGGTTACACCCTTGCCATGGCGAAGAAAGATGATCTGGGGGCATTCTGGATGTCTGGGCGATGGGGTCATCCCGAGGTGGACGAGGATAGACGGATGGAAGAACATAAAATTCTGGATACCAGTGTTATTATTGATGGGCGTATCGCGGATATATGCAAAACCGGATTTATTGAAGGCACGATCGTCATTCCGGAATTCGTTCTGGAGGAGCTGCAGCATATTGCCGATTCATCGGATCTGCTCAAGCGGAACAGAGGACGTCGAGGATTGGACATTTTGAACAAAATCCAGAAGGAACTTGATGTAAAAGTACTGATCTACGAAGGGGATTTCGAGGAAATCTCCGAGGTGGACAGCAAACTGGTCAAACTGGCTAAAGTGCTTCAGGGCAAAGTGGTCACCAATGACTTTAACCTGAACAAAGTGTGCGAACTCCAGGGTGTGTCTGTGCTGAACATTAATGATCTCGCCAATGCGGTGAAGCCAGTTGTTCTGCCAGGTGAGGAGATCATGGTGCAGATCATCAAGGATGGCAAGGAGCATGGTCAAGGTGTAGCCTATCTGGATGATGGCACAATGATCGTTGTGGAGGGCGGACGCGAGTATATTGGCATGATGATGGAAGTGCTCGTGACCAGTGTGTTGCAGACTTCAGCGGGACGAATGATTTTTGCCAAGCCGAAACTGTTGGAAAAAGCCCAATAAAGCGGTATGATGGGTAGTGTATCGTTGAATGATATTGTGTATCTTTGAACGATAAACTGACAGACAAGGCAGGGATTGCGGCATGGATAAAGGGTGGGGCGTTGTCATTGTGGCAGCAGGTCGCGGAACCCGGATGGGGACGACCGAGAGCAAACAGTTTCTGTTGCTGCAGGACAAGCCCGTTTTCATACATACGCTTGAGGTATTTGCTGCGCTGGACGAGATCCGCGAGATGGTGCTGGTCACAGGAGCTGCAGATGTTGAACGCTGCCAGGATTGGGTAAAAAAATACCAACTGGATTCACGTGTCCATGTTATCCCCGGAGGGAAAGAGAGACAACATTCTGTCCATAAAGGCCTTGAGGCACTTGGGACGGATTGGGTTCTCGTTCACGACGGGGTACGTCCTTTTGTGAACCATGAGCAGATCAAGGGATGCATGGCGGCTGCCATAGCCGGTGGTGGAGCAGCTGTACTGGCGGTTCCCGTGAAGGATACGATCAAACAAGTGAATGCGGAGGGAGTCGTTACGGCGACACCAGATCGCAGCAGTCTGTGGAGCATTCAAACCCCGCAGGCTTTTCGTCTTTCTTCCCTGCTCTCCGCCTACGAATCAGCCGAGCAGGACGGATTTCTGGGAACAGATGACGCCATGCTGGCTGAACGTCAGGGTATGTCGGTCAAGGTTGTGGAAGGCAATTATACAAATATCAAATTAACAACGCCGGAAGATTTGCAATACGCTGCGTTTTTGCTGGGGGGAGAGAAGAAGCGATGATACGTGTAGGACAGGGATTTGATGTACATCAGCTGGTAGAGGGACGCCCGTGTATTATTGGCGGAGTAACGATTCCTTATGAAAAAGGACTGCTGGGTCACTCGGACGCAGACGTGCTGTTGCACGCGATAAGTGATGCCATTTTGGGTGCGCTGGCACTTGGGGATATCGGCAAGCACTTCCCGGATACCGATCCGGAATTCAAGGATGCCGACAGCCTGAAATTGCTGGAGCATGTATGGCAGCTTGTGAAGGATCGCGGATATCGGTTAGGCAATATCGATTCAACGATTATTGCCCAAAAGCCGAAGATGGCTCCTTACATCCCGCAGATGGCTGAGGTTATTGCCAAGGCACTGGAAGCGGATGTAACACTGGTGAACGTGAAAGCAACAACGACAGAGCAACTGGGATTCCCGGGACGGGGAGAGGGCATTGCTGCTCAATCCGTTGTTTGCCTGGTTCGTGTGTGATATCATCAATTAATTCATGACGGAGGGGATCATATGAGCACGGAAATTCGTGTGCGTTACGCGCCGAGCCCAACAGGACATCTGCATATCGGGAATGCCCGTACGGCGCTGTTTAACTATCTATATGCCAAACATAATAACGGTAAATTCATTATTCGTATTGAAGATACGGACGTAAAACGGAATATTGCTGGTGGTGAAGAAAGCCAGCTGAAATACCTGAAATGGCTCGGAATCGAGTGGGATGAAAGTATTGATGTGGGCGGAGAATACGGACCATACCGTCAAACGGAACGTCTGGACCTCTATCGTAAATATACACAGGAATTGCTGGATAAAGGTCTGGCTTACCCTTGCTTCTGCACGGAAGAGGAATTGGAGCAAGAGCGTGAAGAGCAGTCAGCACGTGGAGAAACACCGCGTTATTCAGGCAAACACCGTGATCTGACTCCAGAGCAGATTAGTGCATTTGAAGCGGAAGGCCGCGTAGCGAGTATTCGTTTCCGTGTGCCCGAAGAGCGCGTATATACGTTTGATGACATGGTTAAAGGTACAATCTCGTTCAACAGCAAGGAATCCGGTGACTTCGTCATTGTGAAAAAAGACGGCATTCCCACGTACAACTATGCTGTTGCTGTGGATGATCACTTGATGAAGATCTCCCACGTCCTGCGTGGGGAAGATCACATCTCGAACACGCCGCGTCAACTGATGATCTATGAAGCGCTGGGCTGGGAGCCACCGCAATTCGGCCATATGACGCTGATCGTGAATGAAAATCACAAGAAGCTGAGTAAACGGGATGAATCCGTGATTCAGTTTATTGAGCAGTATGATCAGCTCGGCTATTTGCCTGAAGCGATGTTTAACTTCATTTCCCTGCTCGGCTGGTCGCCGGAAGGGGAGGAAGAGATCTTCTCGCAAGAACAACTGATTTCCATTTTTGATACGAAACGCCTGTCCAAGAGCCCGGCGGTATTTGATACGCACAAGCTGGCTCACTTGAACAACCACTATATCAAACATGCTGACCCGGAACGGATTGCCGAAATGGCCATTCCGCATCTGCAAAAAGCAGGACGTCTTCCTGGTGATCTATCCGCTGAGCAAAAAGAGTGGGCGCATACCCTCGTGCATCTCTATCAGGAACAGATGAATGCCGCATCCGATATCGTAGAATTGTCGGAAGTGTTCTTCCGTTCGGAGATTGAGTTGGAAACTGAAGGTGCCGCAGTTCTCGCTGAAGAGCAGGTGCCGACTGTGCTGAAGGCATTTGCCTATAAAGTGCAGGCAAGTGAAGAGTTCACGCCAAGCAAAATGGCTGCATTGATCAAGGAAGTACAGAAAGAAACCGGCTTTAAGGGCAAACAGCTCTTTATGCCAATTCGTGTAGCCTTGACCGGACAGACGCATGGACGGGATCTGAATCAAACGATCGTGCTTCTGGGTCGTGATACAGTGATCGAACGATTGCGCGCACAAGTAAAATAAGATTATCCGAGGGGCATTCCGTTTAATCGGAATCTGCACAGTCTGTTCAGGTATGGATTACGTAGGAGACTGTTGTCAGTCTGAGGCCTTTTCGCTATAATAACAACACAACGAATAATTGATATGATTTATCTAATAGAACAGCAAAGATCGGGAGGAGTAGACTGACCCGGGCAGATTCAGAGAGGATGGTCCCGCAGCAAAGAAAGATTTCTTTGATTGCGGTGGCTGTGAACCATCCACTGTCCATCAGTCGAAATGCGCCCGTGAGCTGCACAGCCGAATCCAGCCCCGCCTTTATCGATCATGACATGGGAAAACGTTAGGATAGGTTGTGACGATTGGTTTCCGTTACCAAACCGCTTGAGGGCTCATTCTATTTAAGAATGGACCGAGCAGAGTGGGACCGCGATAAACGCCTCTGCAGCTAAATGCTGCAGGGGCGTTTTTTGTTTAGGCGAGTGTGCAGTACACTACCAAAGGAACGCGCCGTCCGGTAAGCCGGAGGACGGGAACCTGAACAAGAGGGGAACGAGCATGTTCAAGAAGATCAGATCAGATATCCAGGCGGTGTTTGAAAACGATCCGGCGGCCCGAGGTTGGTTTGAAGTGGTACTAACCTACTCAGGGCTGCATGCGATATGGGCACACCGGATGGCTCATTTTTTATACAAGCGAAGATGGTTCTCGGTGGCCAGGTTCATTTCGCAGGTTAGCCGTTTTATGACAGGGATTGAGATACATCCTGGAGCTACGATCGGGAATCGGTTGTTTATTGACCATGGAATGGGCGTCGTTATTGGAGAAACATGTGAGATTGGCGATGATGTTGTTATCTATCAGGGGGTTACGCTTGGCGGAACAGGGAAAGAAAAAGGAAAGAGACATCCGACCATTGGTAATAATGTGGTTATCTCATCTGGAGCAAAGGTGCTGGGTTCATTTAGCGTGGGGGATCAAAGCAACATTGGGGCGAACTCTGTTGTGCTTAAGGAGGTCCCTTCCAATAGTACCGTGGTAGGTATACCGGGCAGAATTGTTAAACAGGATGGCCGACGGGTAGACCGCCTCAGTCAACAATTGCCCGATCCGGTCGTTGACTCCTTGCGTGGTATGCAAAAAGAACTCGAACGATTGCAGGAAGAAGTACGTACACTGCAGAATGCCCGTGCAAATGAGACTGTGCATGATACGTGATACAATAAATAAAGGCAGTATAGGATGAAAGGATAAGTGACCATGACGCTTCAGATTTATAATACGATGAGTCGTACAAAAGAAGAATTTGTTCCCCAAGAGCCAGGGAAAGTAAAAATGTATGTCTGCGGACCAACGGTATATGACTATATTCATATTGGAAATGCACGCCCGGTTATCTTTTTCGACACGGTTCGTGGATACCTGGAACAGACAGGACATGATGTAAACTATGTGGTGAACTTCACGGATGTGGACGATAAGCTGATTCGCAAAGCCGAACAACTTGGAACAGACGTTCCTCACGTCGCGGAGAAGTTTATTGCAGCCTACTATGAAGACCTTGAGGGATTGGGTATTCCCAAGGCAAGTAGCAACCCGAGAGTAACGGAAAACATGCCGCTCATTATTGATTTTATCCGTGAGTTGGTTGAAAAAGGTTTCGCATACGAAAATGGCGGTGACGTCTATTACCGTACAGGCAAATTCAGCGAGTATGGTAAGCTATCGAAGCAAAATTTACAGGAGCTGCAATTTGGAATCCGTGTAGGTGTGGACGAGCGCAAAGAGCATCCCGAAGATTTCGTGCTCTGGAAGGCTGCAAAACCAGGTGAGATCTATTGGTCCAGTCCTTGGGGCGATGGTCGACCAGGTTGGCATATTGAGTGCTCCGCCATGGCTAGGGAGTACCTTGGGGACACACTGGACATTCACGGGGGTGGACAGGATCTGCAGTTCCCGCACCATGAGTGCGAATGCGCCCAATCCGAGGTGTTAACAGGTAAACCACTTGCGAACTACTGGATGCATAATGGTTTCATCCGGATTGATAACGAGAAGATGTCGAAATCACTCGGTAACGGTGTTCTTGTTAAAGATTTGCGGAATCAATATAAACGCGAAGCGATTCGTTACTTTATGTTGTCTACCCACTATCGTAACCCGTTGAATTTCACGGATGATACGATGGAGCAGGCACAGAATAGTGTGGACCGGATTGCGAATGCTGTAGGTAACCTGAACCATCGTCTGAGCGCGGTAACCGTAGATCAGGATATCACAGCAGAGTTTGCGGCAAGACTCGACCAAATCCGTCAGCAATATCATGAGAAGATGCAGGATGATTTCAATACTCCTGATGCGATCACTGCTATGTTTGAGTGGGCAGGGGAAGCCAATCAACTGTTACAGCAGGAAGTTGTCAATGCGGCAGACATACGTGCGCTCCTTGAATTGTTCAGTGAATTGAATGCTGTGCTTCGCATCTATACAGATGGAGAGGCAGAACTTCTAGATGAGGAAGTAGAACAGCTGATTGAAGAACGTGTAGAAGCGCGCAAGTCCAAAAACTGGGCAAGAGCGGATGAAATTCGTGATGAGTTGTCTGCACGGGGCATTCTGCTTGAGGATACGGCGCAGGGTATGAGATGGCGGCGCAAATGAGCGAAGGACATCCAAATACACCAAAACAACAGGAGCAGGTCACGGAGGGAGGATGGTTCCCGTATTCTCCGTCCAGACCTGCGAAGTTGATTCCACCTATTGCACTGGCCTATATTGGTGACGCGGTATATGAGGTAGCTGTTCGTCAATATCTATTGTCGAAAGCCAACATGCGTCCCAATCATCTGCACCGTAGTGCAACCGGATTGGTATCAGCGAAGGCACAGAGCCGCATTCTTGCAATGATTGAGGCTGAACTGACAGAGGAAGAACGCGATATTGTCCGGCAAGGGCGGAATGCCAAGTCGGGTAGTGTACCCAAAAATGCAGATGTGTTGGAGTATAGACATGCCACGGCTTTTGAATGTCTCATTGGTTATCTCTACAGCAGTGGTCATCATGATCGCATGATTGAACTGATTAGGCTTGGCATTGAACACGCGGAACAACAATCGTCTTCGCCGACAAAAAAATAGAAATTTCAACAAAACAACGCATTACAGAGAGGAACGAACAACGATGGAAGAAGAATGGATCGCGGGTAAACACTCCGTGACGGAGGCGCTGCGTTCAGGCCGGACCATTAATAAAATATGGATTGCCGATACAGCACAGAAACATCTGACTCAACCTATTATCTCGGAAGCCAAAAAACTAGGTATTGTCATTCAACATGTGGACAAGCGTAAGCTGGATCAAACGGTACCAGGCATTCAGCATCAGGGGGTAGTTGCACAAGCTGCACCATACGCTTATGTGGAGGTAGAAGACATTCTTGCCGCAGCGAAAGCGAAGAATGAGCATCCTTTCCTGATTCTGCTGGATGAGATCGAAGATCCTCATAACCTGGGGTCGATTTTGCGGACAGCGGACTGCACGGGTGCACATGGCGTTATTGTACCCAAACGTCGCTCGGCAGCAGTAACAGCAACGGTATCCAAAACGTCAGCAGGCGCTGTGGAGTACGTGCCAGTGGCTCGTGTAAGTAATCTTGGTCAGACCATTGATCGCCTCAAAGAGGAAGGTGTATGGGTTGTAGGGACAGATGTCACGGCTCATGAAGGTGTCTTTGGTAATGGAGTCTTTACTGGCCCTGTTGCACTGGTAATCGGGAATGAAAACAAGGGAATGGGACGACTTATTCGTGAGAAATGCGACGTACTGATCAAATTACCGATGCAAGGTCAGATTAACTCCTTGAATGCTTCCGTGGCAGCGGGTGTTGTCATGTATGAAGTGCTCCGCTCGCGTCAAGCGCAGGAATAGAAGGTATGGCTGATTCCCGTGATGTGCTTCTTGTAGACGGGTACAACATGATTGGCGACTGGCCGGAGTTAACCAAACTGGCAGAAAGTGGGCTAGAAGAGGCGCGCAACAGGCTTCTCTTTCGTCTTGCCGACTATCAGGCTTTCTCCGGCCGGCGAGTCATTGTTGTGTTTGACGCCTACCTCGTGCCTGGACTCGGTAAATCCTTTACACAGAGCAAAGTGCAGATATATTTTACAAAGGAAAAAGAGACGGCAGACGAATGCATTGAGAGACTCGTTCGGGAACTAAGCATGCGAAGACGCCAAATCTATGTGGCTACGAGCGATATGGTAGAGCAACATGTCATTTTCGGACAGGGAGCGCTACGCGTATCTGCAAGGGAACTGCTCATTGAGGTTGAGCAGAACGAAAAAGAATTAAAAAAACGACTGGAAGAAGATCAGGCGAAGACCACGCGTAACACACTCGGGGGCAAGTTGAGTCCGGATGTATTGAAAGAGTTTGAGCGGTGGCGCAGGGAATAACAGTTCGTTTTTACAAAAATTAGAATATTGAAACTCTTGACATTTATGTTATTGATGTTCTTTTTTAGGCAGAGCGTGGTTGACGGTGTGAGGTACCATCATATATACTGATCCTATATTTCATAGAGTAGAGTAACGGGGTACCTTGCGTTGCAGCCGGAGGGATTGTCTGTGAGTGTCGACCTCAAAGATATCATGTTATCTAAGTATGATTACCAAAGTGACGAAGACATTGTCGAAGCTTTCCGTGAAGGCGAAAGCGAAGCGTTAGAGTTTTTGATTAACAAGTATCGTAACTTTGTACGCGCCAAGGCTAGATCTTATTTTCTGATTGGGGCAGACCGGGAAGATATTATTCAAGAAGGAATGATTGGCCTCTATAAATCCATTCGAGATTTTAAAGGGGACAAGTTGGCTTCATTCAAGGCTTTTGCTGAACTGTGTATTACAAGACAGATTATCACGGCAATTAAGACAGCAACACGTCAGAAGCATATTCCGCTTAATTCTTATGTATCTCTGGACAAGCCCATTTATGACGAAGAGTCTGATCGTACGTTACTCGATGTGATTTGTGGAACCCAGGTCAGTGATCCGGAAGAATTAATCATCAATCAGGAAGAGTTTGTGGGCCTGGAAGATAAAATGTCCGAGATTCTAAGTGATCTGGAGCGTAAAGTATTGATGTTGTATCTGGACGGGAGATCTTATCAAGAGATTGCAGTAGATTTGGACAGACATGTGAAGTCCATTGATAATGCACTTCAGCGCGTCAAGCGCAAACTTGAAAAGTACCTGGAAGTTCGAGATAATTGAACACATGTTGTCGTTGATGGAAAAGGCTCGGTGTTTGAGTCTTTTTTTACTGTCTCAAGTTTATAAAATCAAAGAATGTTTATACTAGTAATCGCTCGGTCCGTATAGGAGAAGAGAAAAACAGAGATGCGAAACGAATGTACGTTGTACGGAAGTAATACCCAATGAATGAAAGGCTATTCTTTCATTGACATGGTTATACCCTTGTGATAAAGTGTTTTAGGTAGGCCTAAATTTATGGCTTTTTTTCAGGATCAATTTAGAGACTCTGCTTGAATGTGGAAGTCTTCGGGAGGTGTACATCATGCGGGTAATTATTACTTTGGCTTGTACTAACTGCAAACAAAGAAATTACACTACGACAAAAAACAAGCGTAATCACCCCGACCGCATGGAGATGAAGAAATTTTGCAAGTTTTGTAACGAGCAGACTTCTCATCGCGAAACCAGATAGTTTTTGGAGGTGTCGGCGTGAAACGAAGTTTCAAATCTCTGATTTCCTTTTTCTCAGAAAGCTGGGCTGAACTTAAAAAAGTTCGCTGGCCTAATCGTAAAGAGCTGACCAACTACACATTGATCGTACTTGGTACTGTTGTGGTTATGACGCTGTTTTTTTGGGTCATTGACATTGGCATCTCCTTTGTGATCGAAGCGATTATTTAAGAAGGGTTCCGGTGGCTTGATATGGAAAAAAGATGGTACGTCGTTCATACCTATTCAGGGTATGAGAACAAGGTCAAGGCCAATTTGGAAAAACGCGTCGAGTCTATGGGCATGGAAGACAAGATATTCCGCGTTCTTGTTCCTATGGAAGAAGAAGTGGTAAACAAGGACGGTAAGAAAAAAACCGTTATGCGTAAAGTTTACCCGGGTTATGTCTTGGTGGAAATGGTACAGACGGATGATTCTTGGTATGTTGTTCGCAACACACCAGGTGTTACAGGATTTGTCGGTTCGACAGGTTCTGGGTCCAAACCAACTGCTTTGTTGCCTGAAGAAGTGGAACAAATTCTGAAGCACATGGGCATGGTTGAACCTAAGCCGAAAATTGAGTTCGATATTAAGGAATCCGTGCGTATTAAAGTCGGTCCTTTTGCGAATTTCGTAGGCTCCGTGGAAGAAATTTTGGTAGACAAAAGCAAGTTGAAAGTGCACGTGAACATGTTTGGACGGGAAACACCGCTTGAGTTGGAATATACCCAAGTGGAGAAGATATAGTTTCTTCAAGTTTCTTGTGGGAGGGCTGCAAGGCCCGTTAACCACTATTTTGCAAGGAGGTGTCAATCATGGCAAAAAAGGTAATCAAAATGGTAAAACTGCAGATTCCAGCAGGTAAAGCAAATCCAGCGCCACCAGTAGGTCCAGCTTTGGGTCAAGCAGGTGTCAACATCATGGCATTCTGTAAAGAATTCAACGCTCGTACAGCTGATCAAGCAGGATTGATTATTCCAGTTGAAATTTCTGTATTCGAAGACCGTTCCTTTACTTTCATCACTAAAACTCCACCAGCAGCAGTTCTGTTGAAAGTGGCAGCTAAAGTTGAAAAAGGATCCGGAGAACCGAACAAGAAAAAAGTTGCTACTGTTAAACGTGATGCGGTTCGTCAAATCGCAGAAACAAAAATGCCTGACCTGAATGCAGCAGACGTTGAGTCCGCTATGCGTATGGTCGAAGGTACTGCCCGCAGCATGGGTATCACCATCGAAGACTAATTTTCATAAGAAACATGGCTTCGTAAAACCGGTCGATTCGCGACCGGTTGATGTGGGAGGTATATCCGCTAACACCACAAAGGAGGAATAAAACATGGCTAAACACGGTAAAAAATACCTGGAAGCTGCTAAGCTGATTGACAGCGAAGCAACTTACGAGCCTTCAGAAGCTGTAGAGCTTGTGAAAAAGGCAGCTACTGCAAAATTCGATGAAACAATCGAAGCGGCAGTTCGTTTGGGTGTAGACCCTCGTAAGCAAGACCAGGCTGTACGTGGTGTTGTTGTCTTGCCACACGGCACAGGTAAAACACAACGCGTATTGGTATTTGCAAAAGGTGACAAAGCGAAAGAAGCGGAAGCGGCTGGCGCGGACTATGTTGGTGATGCAGACATGATCAACAAAATCCAACAAGGCTGGTTCGAATTCGACGTCTGCGTAGCGACACCAGATATGATGAGTGAAGTAGGTAAATTGGGCCGACTGCTCGGCGGTAAAGGTCTGATGCCTAACCCTAAAGCCGGAACGGTAACTTTCGATGTAACTAAGGCTGTTCAAGAAATTAAAGCCGGTAAAATCGAATATCGTCTGGATCGTGCAGGTCAAATTCATGCACCGATTGGTAAAGCTTCTTTCTCTTCTGAGCAACTTAATGAGAACTTCAAAGCTCTCATGGAAGCTCTGAATCGTGCTAAACCAGCGGCAGCAAAAGGTGTTTATCTGAAGAATGTTAGTCTTTCTTCCACGATGGGCCCTGGAGCACGCGTGAACGCAGCAGCTTTTAGATAATATCTCTTGACAGGCTTGTCCTGTTTTTGATAAGATATAAAAGTTGTGAGTCCGAGTGACTGACCGTTGACATTTGAATATGCTTGCCGTAGACAGTAGGTGCCATTAGGCTTAATTTCCTGCCGAGGTGTGATTATAGAACTTAGAACGATGCAAATCGATGATGAGTATATATCAAGCCTTCGTGATTCTACGGAGGCTTTTCTTAATGGGATAAATTTGACCAGGAGGTGTACAGATTGGCAAACGCAAAAGTGATTCAAGCAAAACAAGAGTCCGTTGATGCAGTAACAGCAAAATTGCGCGAGAGCGTTACAACTGTTGTTGTTGACTATCGCGGATTGAACGTTGCCCAAGTAACTGAGTTGCGTAAGCAACTTCGTGAAGCAGGGATCGAATTCCAAGTGCTGAAAAACTCGTTGCTTCGCCGTGCAGCTGCAGCAGCAGAACTGACAGAACTCGATAGTGTTCTTACAGGTCCTACTGCAATTGCATTCAGCGCAGACGACGTTGTGGCTCCCGCTAAAATTCTGAACGACTTCGCGAAAAAGAACGATGCACTGGAATTGAAAGGTGCTATCGTAGAAGGTCGCGTAATCGGAGTACAAGAAGTTAAGGCGTTGGCAGAATTGCCATCCCGCGATGGACTCCTTTCCATGCTCCTCAGCGTGCTTCAAGCGCCAGTGCGCAACTTCGCGCTTGCGGTTAAAGCAGTTGCAGAAAAAGAAGAGCAAGGCGCGTAAGCAACTTGATCTGAACGCTGCTTAGGCGGCAAATGAATTAAAAAAAATAATATTATATATGGAGGTTCACTCATGAGTAAAGAGCAAATCTTGGAAGCAATCAAAGGCATGACTGTACTGGAATTGAACGATCTTGTTAAAGCAATCGAAGAAGAATTCGGCGTAACTGCTGCAGCTCCAGTAGCTGCTGCAGGTGCAGGCGCTGCTTCTGCTGAAGCTGAGCAATCCGAGTTCGACGTAATCTTGACTAACGCTGGTGCTTCCAAAATCAACGTTATCAAAGCAGTTCGCGAAATCACAGGTCTTGGCCTGAAAGAAGCAAAAGAACTGGTTGACAACGCTCCAAAAGCATTGAAAGAAAAAGTTGCTAAAGAAGAAGCAGAAGCGGTTAAAGCTAAGCTTGAAGAAGCTGGCGCTACAATCGAAGTTAAATAATTTAGCTTTTATAAGCTAGATGAACAAAACAACAAACCCCTTGACTTATATCAAGGGGTTTGTTGCTGTAATTGTAAATGGAAAGTGAGTGAGGACATGTCCAATCATTATTATTCGGACAAACCGCAAGTAGCGCATGATCGCAGAGCAACTGAAGCGATTCTTCGCGGATTCAGTCTGCGATTCGTGACGGACGCCGGTGTGTTTTCCAAAAACGGAATCGATTATGGCAGCAGAGTATTGATTGATGCGATAGAGTTGCCATCAGGGGCTCATGTTCTCGATGTGGGTTGTGGATATGGACCGATGGGTCTTACAGCAGCCAAACTTGTACCGGACGGACATGTCACCATGATCGATATCAACGAGAGAGCCGTTGAACTTTCCAGGGAAAATGCAAAAGCGAACGGGATTAACAATGTTACCGTATTGCAAAGTAATCTACTGGCTGAAGTAAAAAAGCAAGATTTTGACGTTATCTTAACCAATCCGCCTATACGGGCTGGGAAAGAGACGGTTCATACTATTTTCGAACAGGCACATCGTCATCTGAAGGTAGGTGGTTCGTTGTGGATTGTCATTCAGAAGAAACAAGGGGCTCCATCAGCAAAAGCGAAGTTGGAATCTTTGTTTGGAAGAGTGGAAGAAGTGACGAAGGATAAAGGCTACCGGATTTTCAAAGCGATGAAATCGGAAGAGGATTCTACTAAAAGCTGAATCCGAGTTTGTAAAGTAAGCAGGGGATCATTTTTTTTGCCATAGGACTATTGACTTGAAATTCAGGCCGTGGTATTATTGTAAAATGTCAGTATTAAGATGCCCTACTTGGCTTTAGCTAACTAAAAATGTCAACCTTTTTTTACGCCGAACGGGCTTATTATGCCTACGTTTGGCGTATAATATGTACATTTTGGGCAAACTGGGGATAAGAATGTTTTGGAAAGACATCCGCCGATCAAAGTTGCTCTTTTTTCGAACGACATTTCGAGTAAGGGCTTTTCTTTATTTGTGGATGCATTGCTTTGCTCTGTATGTGTACCATTATAAGGTTACAAACAGAGGTTCGCAACGAAATTTTTAAAGTGAGTAGACATTGAGGGGTGAGTTTAAGTTGGCAGGACATCTTGTTCAATATGGTCGACGCACTCGGCGCAGTTATGCACGAATTAACGAGATACTCGAAGTTCCTAACTTGATTGAAATCCAACAAAAATCATATGATTGGTTTTTGGAGGAAGGGTTGCGCGAAATGTTCCAGGATATCTCGCCGATCCAGGATTTCACAGGCAACTTGATTTTGGAATTTATCGATTACAGTCTCGGTGAACCGAAGTATACAGTAGACGACGCGAAAGAGCGTGACGTTACTTATGCAGCACCGCTTCGGGTCAAAGTCCGGCTCATTAATAAGGAAACCGGCGAAGTCAAAGAGCAGGAAGTATTCATGGGAGATTTCCCGCTGATGACCAACACGGGCACATTTATTATTAATGGTGCGGAACGGGTTATTGTCAGCCAGTTGGTTCGCTCTCCTAGCGTTTACTTCAGTACCAAAGTAGATAAAAACGCCAAAAAAACGTATACCGCTACAGTTATTCCTAACCGCGGCGCTTGGCTCGAACTGGAGATGGACGCGAAGGATGTTGTTTACGTCCGGATCGATCGTACACGTAAAATACCGGTTACGGTTCTCCTGCGTTCACTTGGTTTTGGCACAGATGCTGAGATTCTGGATCTGCTCGGTAATGACGAATATATCCGCAACACACTGGACAAAGACAACACGGATTCCACGGAGAAAGCACTCATTGAGATCTACGAGCGTCTTCGTCCGGGCGAGCCACCAACATTGGATAATGCGAAAAGCTTGCTCGTAGCACGTTTCTTTGATCCAAAACGTTATGACCTTGCTAATGTAGGTCGTTACAAAATGAATAAAAAACTTCACATCAAAAACCGTTTGTTTAACCAACGCTTGGCTGAATCACTTGTTGACGCTGAAACAGGTGAAATCATTGCTGAAGCAGGCCAAATGGTTGATCGTCGTTTGTTGGATGAAATCATGCCGTATCTGGAGAAAAGCGTTGGATTCCGCACGTATCACGTGGGTAACGGCGTTTTGGATGCCAATGATATCCCTATGCAAACGATTGATGTATTCTCACCAACTGAAGATGGTAAAGTGGTCAAACTGATTGCCAATGCAAACATTGACAAGTCCGTTAAAAACGTGACTCCGGCGGATATTATTTCGTCCATCAGTTATTTCCTTAACCTTCTGCAGGGAATTGGTAGCACGGATGATATCGATCATCTGGGTAACCGTCGTTTGCGTTCAGTGGGTGAACTCCTGCAGAACCAATTCCGTATCGGTTTGTCCCGTATGGAGCGTGTGGTTCGTGAGAGAATGTCCATTCAGGATGCCAACGTCATTACACCACAGGCATTGATCAACATACGTCCTGTTATTGCATCCATTAAAGAGTTCTTTGGTAGCTCTCAATTGTCACAGTTTATGGATCAAACGAACCCGTTGGGTGAGTTGACACATAAACGTCGTTTGTCCGCACTCGGACCCGGTGGTTTGACGCGTGAGCGCGCAGGTATGGAAGTGCGTGACGTCCATCCATCCCACTATGGCCGTATGTGTCCAATCGAGACTCCAGAGGGACCAAACATCGGTTTGATCAACTCCTTGTCAACGTTCGCCCGTGTGAATGAATATGGCTTCATTGAAGCTCCATATCGTTGGGTTGATCCGAAGACAGGTATTGTGACCGAGCAAATTGATTACCTGACAGCGGATGAAGAGGACAACTATGTCATCGCGCAAGCGAATGCGAAGTTGAACGAAGACGGTACATTTGAAGAAGAAGCGATCATTGTACGTTACAACAAACAGTCGGATAACATCCTTACGATGCCGAGTGAGCGAGTTGACTACATGGACGTATCTCCTAAACAGGTTGTATCCGTCGCTACAGCGCTTATCCCGTTCCTTGAGAACGATGACTCCAACCGTGCACTCATGGGATCTAACATGCAGCGGCAGGCGGTTCCACTCTTGATTCCTAAAGCACCACTTGTAGGAACAGGTATGGAGCACAAAGCTGCAAAAGACTCTGGTGTATGTATTGTCTCCGATTATGACGGAATTATTGAACGTTCTTCTGCGAACGAGATTTGGCTCCGTCGTGTTGAAGAAGTGGACGGTCAGCAAGTTAAAGGCGATATCGTTAAATATAAATTACACAAATTTATGCGTTCGAACCAAGGAACATGCATTAACCAGCGTCCGATTGTCAAAAGAGGTGCTGCTGTCAAAGCTGGCGATATCCTCGCTGACGGTCCTTCAACGGAAATGGGTGAATTGGCTCTGGGACGTAACGTTGTTGTTGCCTTCATGACTTGGGAAGGTTACAACTACGAGGATGCGATCTTGCTCAGTGAAAAACTCGTTAAGGAAGATGTATACACATCCATCCATATCGAGGAGTATGAGTCTGAAGCACGTGATACCAAGCTCGGACCTGAAGAGATCACACGTGACATCCCTAACGTTGGGGAAGAAGCGTTGCGTAACTTGGATGAGCGCGGTATTATCCGCATCGGTGCTGAGATCAGTGCTGGCGACATTCTGGTTGGTAAAGTAACACCTAAAGGTGTAACAGAGCTGACAGCAGAAGAACGTCTCCTGCATGCGATCTTTGGTGAGAAAGCACGTGAAGTACGTGATACTTCCTTACGTGTACCACATGGTACCGACGGTATCGTAGTAGACGTGAAAGTATTTACCCGTGAAAACGGTGATGAACTGCCTCCAGGTGTTAACCAACTCGTTCGTGTATATATCGCTCAAAAACGGAAAATTTCCGAGGGTGATAAAATGGCCGGACGTCATGGTAACAAAGGGGTCGTGGCCCGCATCTTGCCGGAAGAAGATATGCCTTTCCTGCCAGACGGTACACCGGTTCAGATCGTTCTTAACCCACTGGGCGTACCGTCCCGGATGAATATCGGTCAAGTACTTGAGGTTCACTTGGGTATGGCCGCAATGCAACTGGGTATTCACGTAGCAACTCCTGTATTCGACGGAGCGAAGGAGTATGATGTCTTCGATACGATGGAAGAAGCAGGAATGCAACGTAATGGTAAAACCGTCCTGTATGATGGTCGTACAGGTGAAGAGTTTGAACGTGAAGTTACCGTTGGTGTCATGCACATGATCAAATTGGCACACATGGTTGATGATAAAATCCATGCCCGTTCCACGGGTCCTTACTCACTTGTTACGCAACAGCCATTGGGTGGTAAAGCCCAATTTGGTGGACAGCGTTTCGGGGAGATGGAAGTATGGGCGCTTGAGGCGTACGGTGCTGCTTATACACTGCAAGAAATCTTGACTGTTAAATCCGATGATGTTGTTGGTCGGGTTAAAACATATGAATCCATTGTCAAAGGCGAGAATGTTCCTGAACCAGGTGTTCCTGAATCATTCAAAGTATTGATCAAAGAGCTGCAAAGCTTGGGTATGGACGTTAAGATTTTGAGTGAAGATGAGCAAGAGATTGAAATGAGAGAAATGGACGATGAAGATGACGCTGCGAGCGATAAGCTCAGCCTCAACCTTGAGGGTACAGAGGTCGGAGCGGAATAATTCGCTTCGAGCGCATGATGACCGGCGTTTTTCATCAGGCTCGCGTCTTGCTCCGGCTTCGGCCGGAGAGGGCGTAACCTAGATTACAGGAATTGGTTAAGGAGGGTTGCTCCTTGTTGGACGTCAACAATTTCGAATACATGAAGATCGGGCTTGCTTCCCCAGAGAAAATTCGTTCTTGGTCCCGCGGAGAAGTGAAAAAACCGGAAACGATCAACTATCGTACGTTGAAACCGGAAAAAGAAGGGCTGTTCTGCGAAAAGATTTTTGGCCCTACAAAAGACTGGGAATGTCATTGCGGTAAATACAAACGCGTTCGTTATAAAGGCGTTGTCTGTGATCGTTGTGGGGTTGAAGTAACACGTGCGAAAGTACGTCGCGAACGGATGGGCCATATTGAGCTCGCTGCTCCGGTATCGCATATCTGGTACTTCAAAGGTATTCCGAGCCGTATGGGTCTTGCTCTGGATATGTCTCCAAGATCTCTTGAAGAGATTATCTACTTTGCATCATATGTTGTAACGGATCCAGGAGAAACTCCACTGGAGAAAAAACAGCTGTTGTCCGAGAAAGAATATCGCAGCTACCGTGAAAAATACGGTTATGGTTTCCAGGCTGGCATGGGCGCAGAAGCGGTTAAAAAACTGCTTCAAGATCTTGACATAGACAAAGAGCTCGAGTTCCTGAAAGAAGAGCTCCGGACTGCGCAAGGACAACGTCGTAATCGTGCAATCAAACGTCTGGAAGTTATCGAAGCTTTCCGTAATTCTGGCAACAAGCCAGAGTGGATGATCATGGATGTACTTCCTGTTATCCCGCCGGAACTTCGTCCAATGGTACAGTTGGACGGTGGACGTTTTGCAACGTCTGACCTGAATGACTTGTATCGCCGTGTAATTAACCGGAATAACCGTCTGAAACGTCTGCTTGATCTGGGCGCGCCAGATATTATCGTGCAAAATGAAAAACGGATGTTGCAGGAAGCAGTTGACGCATTGATCGATAATGGTCGTCGCGGTCGCCCGGTAACGGGTCCTGGTAACCGTCCATTGAAATCCCTCAGCCATATGCTGAAAGGTAAACAAGGACGTTTCCGTCAGAACTTGCTCGGTAAACGGGTTGACTATTCTGGTCGTTCCGTTATCGTTGTCGGACCTTATCTGAAAATGTATCAATGTGGTCTGCCAAAAGATATGGCACTTGAATTGTTCAAGCCTTTCGTTATGAAAGAGCTTGTAAATAAAGGGCTTGCCCACAACATCAAGAGCGCGAAACGTAAAGTTGAGCGTGTAAGTCCTGAAGTATGGGATGTTCTTGAAGAAGTAATCAAGGAGCATCCGGTTCTGTTGAACCGTGCCCCTACGCTTCACAGACTCGGTATTCAAGCGTTTGAACCGATTCTCGTTGAAGGTAAAGCAATTCGTCTTCACCCACTCGTATGTACGGCATACAATGCCGACTTTGACGGTGACCAAATGGCCGTGCACGTTCCGTTGTCCGCTGAAGCTCAAGCGGAAGCACGTATCCTGATGCTTGCATCAGGAAACATTTTGAACCCGAAAGACGGTAAACCGGTTGTTACTCCTTCCCAGGATATGGTGCTTGGTTCTTATTACCTCACTATGGACAACAAGGAAGAAAAGGGCACAGGTATGATCCTGCGTACAGTGAACGAAGCTGTATCGGCATACCAACGTGGTACTGCTGGTCTGCACGCTCGTGTAGCTATTCCGGTTAAGGCGCTTGGTAAAACAAGCTTCACGGAAGAGCAACAAGAAGGAATGTTGTTGACTACTATCGGTAAAATTATCTTCAATGAAATTTTCCCGGCAAGCTTCCCGTATATCAATGATGCGACTCGTGCGAACCTGTACCAAGGTACTGCAGATCACTCATTTGTATATGAAAAAGGTGCTGACCTCAGAGAGGCTATTATGAATGCTCCTCTGGCTGGCGGTGTCGGCAAAGAATATCTCGGTTCCATCATTGCACGTTGTTTCGAAATTTATCACACAACGGAAACAGCCGTTATTTTGGATAAAATCAAACAACTTGGATTCACATACTCTACCCGTGCCGGTATCACGGTTGCGGTATCTGATGTTATCGTTCCGCCTGAGAAGTTTGAAATTCTTAGACAGTCTGAAGATAAAGCACAAATCGTTACGAATCAGTACCGTCGTGGTCTGATTACGAATGAAGAGCGCTATGACCGTATCATTGATATCTGGTCAAAATCCAAAGATGACATCACTGAGATTCTGATGAAGTCCATGGACCGTTACAACTCGATCATGATGATGGTAGACTCCAAAGCACGGGGTAACAAATCGCAAATCACCCAATTGGGCGGTATGCGTGGTCTGATGGCCAACCCGTCTGGTCGAATCATCGAACTCCCAATCAAATCGAACTTCCGTGAAGGTCTGACAGTACTCGAGTACTTTATCTCCACTCACGGAGCGCGTAAAGGTTTGGCGGATACAGCCCTGCGTACAGCCGATTCAGGTTACCTGACTCGTCGTCTCGTAGACGTAGCCCAAGACGTAATCGTGCGTGATGATGATTGTGGTACAGATAAAGGCT
Organism: Paenibacillus sp. FSL R5-0517; assembly: GCF_037974355.1. Lineage (NCBI taxonomy): Bacteria > Bacillati > Bacillota > Bacilli > Caryophanales > Paenibacillaceae > Paenibacillus > Paenibacillus sp. FSL R5-0517. Next base: position 6,055,280 of record NZ_CP150235.1, on the reverse strand, counting down.
TTACGGTAAGTCGTATCCAGGATGGTAAAGAGGTTATTGAAGATCTCTATGACCGTATTGAAGGCAGATACTGCTTCGAGACAGTTCGTCATCCGGAAACGAAAGAAATCATTGCGGGTCGTAATGAATTGATTGACTCCGACAAAGCAGAGGCAATCATCAAAGCGGGCGTAACCAAATTGCAAATCCGTTCCGTACTCAGCTGCCGTGCAAGTCATGGTGTCTGCAAGAAGTGTTACGGTCGTAACCTTGCGACAGGTAAACATGTGGAGATCGGTGAAGCAGTTGGTATTATTGCAGCACAATCCATTGGTGAGCCAGGAACACAGTTGACAATGCGTACGTTCCACACCGGCGGTGTAGCCGGAGACGATATTACGCAAGGTTTGCCGCGTATCCAGGAGTTGTTTGAAGCTCGTAATCCTAAAGGTCAAGCAACGATCAGTGAAATTGATGGTGTAGTTAAAGAGATTCGCGAAGCGAAAGATCGTCGTGAAATCGAAATTCAAGGTGAAGCGGAGTCCAAAGTATACTCTGTTACCTACGGTTCCCGTGTGCGCGTAAGCGAAGGCATGGAAATTGAAGCTGGTGATGAGTTGACAGACGGTTCCATCGATCCAAAAGAAATGCTGCGCATTAAAGGCGTACGTGGCGTACAAAACTACATTTTGCAGGAAGTACAGCGCGTATACCGTAACCAAGGCGTAGAAATCAATGACAAACACGTTGAAGTTATGATCCGTCAAATGCTGCGTAAAATCCGCATCGTAGATGCAGGGGATACAACGCTGTTGCCAGGGTCGTTCGTAGATACGCATGAGTACGAAAGAGCTAACAAAATTGCGATTCTTAGTGATAAAGAGCCAGCGGTTGCTAAACCAATCCTGCTCGGTATTACGAAAGCATCCCTGGAAACAGACTCGTTCCTCTCAGCGGCTTCGTTCCAAGAAACTACACGTGTACTGACAGATGCAGCGATCAAAGGTAAAGTCGATCAGTTGCTCGGTCTGAAGGAAAATGTAATCATCGGTAAATTGATCCCTGCAGGTACAGGTATGCACCGTTACCGCAGCATCAAGTTTGCTGAGCCAGAAGATGGCCAATCTTCAGTAGAAGAACTCGAGCCAGTTTCGGTTGATTAAATAGATTTCTTCTCATTTAGAGAGGATGAAAGTTTTGTACGTCAGGAGGTGGACGCTTGTATAGTGCAGGCGGACGAATCCTGATGTACGTAAACTTTTATAAAATCTTTTAGGATTAGCATTGACAATGCTTGCGCTAGATGCTAATATATCAAAGGTGCGTGGGCAGCTGATTGTACATGGTTCTATTCGGAGGAATGCACAATGTCTAATGAAAAAGCCTTGCAAGATGCTCATGTCAAAATAGGTACCAAACAGACCATGCGGATGGTGCAGACAGGTATGGCTTCTGAAGTCTATGTCGCAGAAGATAGTGATCCGCAGCTCACTTCCAAAATCATTGCCTTGTGTGAACAACACAATGTAAAGTACACGAAAGTGGATACAATGAAAAATCTCGGCAAAGCTTGCGGGATTGGAGTGGGAGCAGCTATGGCTGCTGTCGTAAAATGATAGTGTAAGGAACGTTTTTGTCCGAGAACTTTTAGGGATTCTCCAAGGCAAAAACTTTTCATTTGTCTTTTTATGAACCGCCTGGGTCTGTGGACTTAGCGAAAAGAGGTTTATAAAGAAACATGAATATTTGAGGAAGGGGGTGGCAATCACATGCCAACTATTAACCAACTGGTTCGTAAAGGACGTCAAGCAAAAGTTGAGAAGTCAAAATCTCCAGCTTTGCAAAAAGGATTCAACGCTTTGAAACGTGAATCTACTAACATCAGTGCCCCACAAAAACGTGGTGTCTGCACTCGTGTAGGTACAATGACTCCACGTAAACCAAACTCTGCACTTCGTAAGTATGCCCGTGTTCGTTTGACGAACCGTCTCGAGGTAACTGCTTATATCCCGGGAATCGGACATAACCTTCAAGAGCACAGTGTGGTATTGATCCGCGGAGGTAAAGTTAAAGACCTTGCAGGGGTTCGTTATCACATCGTTCGTGGAGCTCTCGATACTGCAGGCGTAAACAACCGTATGCAAGCTCGTTCGAAATACGGTGCAAAACGTCCAAAAGCTAAAAAAGCCTAAACCATTATAAGCAGAGAACCTGAAAGCCTTCTGGCTTAGGTCTGGAAGGTACAGGGTCTGCTGAACAAGAAAGAAAGGGGGATATCCATGCCACGCAAAGGTCCAGTTACGAAAAGAGACGTGTTGCCAGATCCGGTATACAACTCCAAGTTGGTTACTCGTTTGATCAATCGCATCATGCTCGACGGAAAACGCGGTGTTGCTCAAAGCATTCTGTATAATGCGTTCAAGTTGATTCAAGAACGTACGGGTAATGACCCGATGGAAGTATTTGAAGCAGCAATCAAGAATATCATGCCAGTCCTGGAAGTTAAAGCTCGCCGTGTCGGCGGTGCCAACTACCAAGTACCAATCGAGGTAAAACCAGAGAGACGTACTGCTCTGGGACTACGTTGGCTCGTGAACTACTCCCGCAACCGCGGTGAGAAAACAATGGAAGAGCGTTTGGCGGCTGAGATCATCGACGCTTCCAACAACACAGGCGCTTCCGTTAAAAAACGTGAAGATACGCACAAAATGGCTGAAGCGAACAAAGCGTTTGCTCACTACCGTTGGTAGGATTCAGTTCACAATAAAAAACTTCTATTTTGAAGGGAGACCCATTTCATGGCTAGAGAGTTCTCCTTAAAAAATACACGTAATATCGGGATCATGGCTCATATTGATGCGGGTAAAACCACGACAACTGAGCGGATCTTGTTCTACACAGGACGTACGCACAAAATCGGTGAAGTACACGAAGGCGCTGCGACAATGGACTGGATGGAACAGGAACAGGAGCGCGGAATTACGATTACTTCCGCTGCAACTACCGCTGCTTGGAAAGGCCACCGCGTTAATATTATTGATACCCCGGGACACGTTGACTTCACTGTTGAAGTTGAACGTTCCCTTCGTGTATTGGACGGAGCAGTTGGTGTATTCAGTGCGAAAGAAGGCGTTGAGCCTCAGTCTGAAACTGTATGGAGACAGGCTGACAAGTACGGCGTACCTCGTATCGCATATGTAAACAAAATGGATATCATCGGTGCTGACTTCTTGAACGTTGTATCCGACATGCGTGATCGCCTTCAAGCGAACGCTGTTGCGATTCAGCTTCCAATTGGCGCTGAAAATGATTTCATCGGTATTATCGATATTGTTGAACAAAAGGCTCATATGTACAAAGATGACCTTGGTCAAAATATCGAAGAAACAGAAATTCCTGCGGAATTTAAAGAGCAAGTTGAAGAACTCCGTAATGAATTGATTGAGCGTGTTGCAGAACTGGATGAAGAATTGACAATGAAATACCTGGAAGGCGAAGAAATCTCTATTGAAGAGATCAAAGGCGCTCTCCGTAAAGGTGTTGTAGATGTTAAGATCTTCCCTGTTATCTGTGGATCCTCATATCGTAACAAAGGTGTTCAACTGATGTTGGATGCTGTTATCGACTACTTGCCAGCTCCAACAGATGTACCTTCAATCACTGGTCATCTTGAAGATGGAACTGAAGCAGTTCGTAAGTCCTCTGATGAAGAGCCATTCTCCGCATTGGCATTCAAAATCATGACTGACCCTTACGTTGGTAAATTGACATTCTTCCGCGTATATTCCGGTATTCTTCAATCCGGTTCATATGTATTGAATGCAACTAAAAACAAACGTGAGCGTATCGGTCGTATCCTTCAAATGCATGCGAACAGCCGTCAAGAGATCACTGAAGTTTACTCCGGTGATATTGCAGCTGCCGTAGGTTTGAAAGATACCGGTACAGGTGATACACTATGTGATGAGAAAAATCCGGTTATCTTGGAGTCAATGAACTTCCCTGATCCGGTTATCGAAATCGCCGTTGAACCTAAAACCAAAGCTGACCAAGACAAAATGGGTGTTGCTCTCGGTAAGTTGACTGAAGAGGATCCAACTCTTCGTGCTCATACTGATGAAGAAACAGGTCAAACTATCTTGGCAGGTATGGGTGAGCTTCACCTTGATATTATCATCGACCGTATGCGTCGTGAGTTCAAGGTTGAAACTACTGTGGGTAAACCACAAGTAGCTTACCGTGAAACATTCCGTGCTCCAGCGCGCGTTGAAGGTAAATTCGTACGTCAATCCGGTGGTCGTGGTCAATACGGTCACGTATGGGTTGAATTCGAACCTCTCGAGCCGGGTACAGGCAGCCAGTTCGAAAGTAAGGTTGTCGGTGGTTCCGTTCCTAGAGAATACATTCAACCTGCACTGTCAGGGATTGAAGAGCAAATGAAAAACGGCGTTATCGCAGGCTTCCCGCTTGTTGACGTTAAGGCTACAATCGTAGACGGATCTTACCATGATGTCGATTCCAATGAGATGGCATTTAAAATTGCCGGATCAATGGCGCTTAAAGCGGCTAAAGACAAGTGTAAACCAGTTCTGCTTGAGCCTATCATGAAAGTAGAAGTAACAGTTCCAGAAGAGTACATGGGTGACGTAATGGGTATGTTGAACTCCCGTCGTGGCCGCATCGAAGGTATGGATTCCCGTAGTGGAGCTCAAATCATCCGTGCTAAGGTACCTTTGTCTGAAATGTTTGGTTACTCTACAACTCTTCGTTCCGGTACTCAAGGACGCGGCGTGTTCTCCATGGAACTCTCTCATTATGAAGAAGTTCCTAAGAGCATCGCTGAAGAAATCGTTGCCAAAACAAAAGGCACCGAGTAGTTTTCTCACACTGGATGTAAGTGCATAAGAATTCATTTCGGAGCACATCATTCAGTGAAAACATAAAATTATAATTTTAAGGAGGCCACGTTCAAATGGCAAAGGCTAAATACGAACGTAATAAACCCCACGTTAACATCGGTACTATCGGTCACGTCGATCACGGTAAAACAACTCTGACTGCTGCAATCACAACTGTATTGTCCAAAACTTACGGCGGTGCTGCTGTAGCATTCGACCAAATCGACAAAGCTCCAGAAGAGCGCGAGCGCGGTATCACTATCTCCACAGCACACGTTGAGTACGAAACTGACACTCGTCACTACGCTCACGTAGACTGCCCAGGTCACGCCGACTATGTTAAAAACATGATCACTGGCGCGGCACAAATGGACGGAGCTATCTTGGTAGTATCCGCAGCTGACGGCCCAATGCCACAAACTCGTGAGCACATCTTGCTCTCCCGTCAAGTAGGCGTACCTTACATTGTTGTATTCTTGAACAAATGTGACATGGTTGAAGACGAAGAGTTGTTGGAATTGGTTGAGATGGAAGTTCGCGACCTTCTTAACGAATATGAGTTCCCAGGTGACGATACTCCAATCACTCGTGGATCTGCTCGTGAAGCACTGGCTAACCCAGATGGCGAATGGGCTCAAAAAATCGTTGAGATGTTCAAAGAAATCGACACTTACATCCCACTGCCTGAGCGTCAAACTGACAAGCCTTTCTTGATGCCTGTCGAGGACGTATTCTCTATCACTGGTCGTGGTACTGTTGCTACTGGCCGTGTAGAGCGTGGTACTGTTAAAGTCGGCGAAGAGATCGAAATCGTTGGTATCACTGAAGAAACTAAAAAATCTGTTGTAACTGGCGTTGAGATGTTCCGCAAATTGCTGGATTCCGCTCAAGCAGGTGACAACATCGGAGCACTTCTTCGTGGTGTTGACCGTAACAACATCGAGCGTGGCCAAGTTTTGGCTAAACCGGGTTCTGTTAAGCCTCACACAGAATTCACAGCTCAAATCTACGTTTTGACTAAAGAAGAGGGCGGACGTCACAAACCATTCTTCACTGGTTACCGTCCACAGTTCTACTTCCGTACAACTGACGTAACAGGCATCATCAACTTGCCTGAAGGTACTGAAATGGTAATGCCTGGTGATAACATCACAGTTACTGTTTCCCTGATCTCCCCAATCGCGATTGAAGAAGGAACTAAGTTCTCCATTCGTGAAGGTGGACGTACAGTAGGTGCCGGTTCCGTAGCATCGATCCAAAAATAATTCGGCTTAACGCTGAATAAAGCATATGCAACAGTGTACTGGAACGAGTAACATTGTATTGTAACGAAGCTTCGGAAGAGTTCTTTATCCGACATCGGATAAAGAACTCTTTTATTATGTGTAAAGTTTCGGAACCTGCGTCATATAAAATGAACATCATTTACGAGTTTAGAAGGATTGGCAAGGCAGCCTGGATATTGAAGATAAACACTACAATAAACGAAGTCATTTCATCAGAAAAGATAAGTTTAAATGTTTTTCTTAAATATGCTTGCAATACGCCTATCTTTTCTATATAATAATGAATGTTGTTCTGTGACGTTGCGATGATGTGAGAGGTTACTGGCACACCCGGCCCCTTTGCCATGGGACAGTGGCTAGAAAATTTTCACGGAGTATGTCCGATAAAAAATTGGGCGATAGAAGGAGGGACTAAAATGGCAAAGCAAAAAATTCGTATTCGTTTGAAAGCTTACGACCACAGAATTCTTGATCAATCCGCGGAGAAAATTGTTGAAACAGCAAAACGTTCGGGTGCAGGTGTATCCGGTCCGATTCCGCTTCCTACTGAAAAACAAATCATTACTATTCTTCGTGCGGTGCACAAGTACAAGGATTCTCGGGAACAATTCGAACAACGCACACATAAGCGTTTGATCGACATCGTTAACCCGACTCCACAAACTGTGGATGCCTTGATGCGCTTGGATCTGCCGTCCGGTGTAGATATCGAAATTAAATTGTAATACAAGCTACAACAAAGACCATGTATAGAGGAAAAGAGGTGTCAACATGAAAGCAATCTTAGGAAAAAAACTCGGAATGACTCAAGTATTTACTCCTGAAGGTAACGTTGTTCCAGTAACGGTTATCGAAGCAGGCCCTTGTGTTGTTTTGCAAAAGAAAGACATTGAGAACGATGGCTACGAAGCAATTCAAATCGGTTACTCCGATAAGAAAGAGAAAAATGCTAACAAGCCAGAAGCAGGTCACGCTAAAAAAGCAAACACTGCCCCTAAGCGCTACGTTCGTGAAGTTCGCGGTATCAACATCGCTGAATATGAAGTTGGCCAAGAACTGAAAGCTGACATTTTCGCTGAAGGCGAATTCGTTGACGTAACGGGTGTTTCTAAAGGTAAAGGTTTTGCCGGCGTAATCAAGCGTTGGGGACAAAGCACTGGACCTATGTCTCACGGTTCTCGTTATCACCGTGGCCCGGGTTCGATGGGTTCGATCCAAGCTAACCGCGTTCCTAAAGGCAAACGCCTGCCAGGACACATGGGACATGATACAGTTACAATTCAACGTCTTGAAGTAGTTAAAGTAGACGCTGAGCGTAACGTGTTGCTCGTGAAAGGTTCCATTCCTGGACCGAAAAACAGTCTCATCAAAGTTAAAGAAACGGTGAAAAAATAACCACTGAAGAAAGGAGGAACACAAAATGCCAAAAGTATCAGTTTACAATGTAGATGGTAGCCAAGTAGGCGAAGTAGAATTGAATGATGCGGTTTTCGGAATTGAACCGAACCAACACGTTCTGTACGATGCAGTTCTTATGCAACGCGCTTCCCTTCGTCAAGGTACCCACAAAGTAAAAGGACGTTCTGAAGTACGTGGCGGCGGACGTAAGCCTTGGAAACAAAAAGGTACAGGTCGCGCTCGTCAAGGTTCAATTCGTTCACCACAATGGAAAGGCGGCGGTATCGTATTTGGTCCAACACCACGGAGCTATGCGTATAAACTGCCTAAGAAAGTTCGTCGTTTGGCGATCAAATCAGCCCTTTCATCCAAAGTGCTTGACAATGACATTATCGTTTTGGACGCTCTCGCGTTGAGCACGCCTAAAACTAAAGAATTTGCAGCCATCTTGAGTAACCTCAAAGTGGGACGTAAGGCTTTGATCGTAGCTCCTAGCTATGATGATAATGTAGCTCTTTCCGCACGGAATATTCCAGGCGTGAAATTCGTAGCTGCTGACGGCATTAATGTTCTTGACGTGCTTTCGCACGACAAATTGATCATTACGAAAGAAGCAGTTCAGAAGGTAGAGGAGGTGCTCGCGTAATGAAGGATCCTCGTGATATTGTAAAACGTCCGATTATTACGGAACGTACTGCTGACATGATGAATGACTTGAAATATGTATTTGAAGTCGATATCCGTGCAAACAAAACCGAGATCAAAAAGGCAGTAGAAGCTATTTTCAACGTAAAAGTGAAAAACGTGAACACGCTTCGTGTTCCAGCTAAGCCAAAACGGTACGGACGTTATTCCGGATATACAAGCGAATGGAAAAAAGCGTTTGTAACGCTGACAAAAGACAGCAAAACGCTTGAGTTCTTTGAAACTGTATAATTGAATTTTTGAAGTAAGGAGGGAAACCCAGTGCCAATCAAAAAGTATAAACCAACATCCCCGGCAAGACGGAACATGTCCGTTTCTACATTTGAGGAAATCACCACAAATCAGCCGGAGAAATCGTTGTTGGCCCCGTTGAGCAAACAAGCAGGCCGCAACAACCAAGGTAAAATTACAGTTCGTCACCATGGTGGTGGACACAAACGTAAATACCGTATCATTGACTTCAAACGTACTAAAGATGGAATACCGGGCCGCGTTGCTACGATTGAGTATGACCCGAACCGTACATCTAACATCGCTCTGATTCATTATGCTGATGGTGAAAAGCGTTATATCATCGCTCCTAAAGGTTTGAAAGTTGGAGATCAAGTATTCTCCGGACCTGAATCAGACATTAAAATCGGTAACGCACTGCCACTCGAAAACATTCCAGTAGGTACCGTTATCCACAACATCGAGTTGAAACCAGGTAAAGGCGGACAATTGGTTCGTGCTGCTGGTACAGAAGCTCAATTGCTTGGTAAAGAAGAAAAATACGTATCCGTTCGTCTCTCTTCCGGAGAAGTTCGTCGTATTTTGAAAGTTTGCCGTGCGACAATCGGATCTGTTGGTAACCAAGACCACGAGCTCATCAAAATCGGTAAAGCCGGTCGTAGCCGTTGGTTGGGTAAACGTCCTGAGGTTCGTGGTGTAGTAATGAACCCTAACGATCACCCACACGGTGGTGGTGAAGGTCGTGCTCCAATCGGACGTAAATCGCCAATGTCACCATGGGGTAAACCTACTCTTGGTTACAAAACGCGTAAGAAAAATAAAGCTTCTGATAAATACATCATTCGCCGCCGCACGAAGTAATACACACTGTGCATAACTTCGTGAGGCATCTGCGGATGCACAATAGCTACGTTTGAAGGGAGGATCTCCACATGGGTCGCAGTTTGAAAAAAGGGCCATTCATTGATGGCTACATGCTCAAAAAGGTAGAAGAGATGGAAGCTTCAGGTAAGAAGAACGTTATCAAAACCTGGTCCCGTCGTTCTACAATTTTCCCACAATTCATCGGACACACATTTGGCGTTTACGACGGTCGTAAACACGTGCCAGTGTATGTAACTGAGGACATGGTTGGACACAAACTGGGTGAGTTCGCTCCAACCCGTACGTACAAAGGCCATACTGATGATGATAAGAAAACAAGAAGATAAATGAACATCTTTAATGTTTGAGAGGAGGTTACACAATGGAAGCAAAAGCACATGCTAAGTTTATCCGGATTGCTCCTCGTAAAGTTCAACTCGTTGTTGACTTGATTCGCGGCAAGCAAGTAGGTGAGGCGGTTGCCATTCTCCGTCACACTCCGAAATCCGCTTCTCCAATCGTTGAGAAGTTGCTTAACTCCGCTATTGCGAATGCGGAACATAACTATTCTTTGGATGTTAACAACTTGGTTATCTCGCAAGCTTACGTGAACCAAGGACCGACAATGAAACGTTTCCGCCCTCGTGCAATGGGACGTGCAAGTCGTATTAACAAACGTACTAGCCACATTACTTTGGTGGTATCTGAGAAGTAGAAGGAGGGGAAATGTGTGGGCCAAAAGGTAAATCCAGTCGGACTCCGTGTCGGAATTATCCGTGACTGGGAATCTAAGTGGTATGCAGGCAAAGACTTCGGTGATCTTTTGATGGAAGACGTGAAAATTCGTGAATTCCTGAAAAATAAATTGAAAGACTCCGCTTTATCTCGTGTAGAAATTGAGAGAGCGGCTAACCGCGTAAACGTAACGATTCACACTGCTAAACCAGGTATGGTAATTGGTAAAGGTGGTTCGGAAGTTGAAAATCTTCGTAATCAAATTACGAAAATTGCTGGCGGTAAAAAAGTACACATCAACATTTCTGAAATTAAAAACCAAGACTTGGACGCTATTCTTGTAGCTGAAAGCATTGCACAACAATTGGAACGTCGCGTTTCTTTCCGTCGTGCTCTGAAACAAGCGATTCAAAGAACTATGCGCTCCGGTGCTAAAGGTATCAAAACTCAAGTAGGCGGACGTCTTGGCGGTGCTGAGATCGCACGTTCTGAAGGCTACAGCGAAGGAACTGTTCCACTGCACACACTGCGTGCTGACATTGACTATGGTACAGCAGAGGCTCATACTACTTACGGACGTATTGGCGTAAAAGTATGGATCTATCGTGGAGAGGTTCTTCCTACGGCTAAGAAACAAGCTGCTAAGGAAGGAGGCAACTAATCATGTTGGTACCAAAACGCGTAAAACACCGTAAGCAACAACGTGGACATATGAAAGGCCAAGCTAAAGGCGGAACGACTCTGAACTTTGGCGAATACGGTCTGCAAGCTACGGAACCGGCTTGGATTACGAACCGTCAGATCGAAGCGGCTCGTATTGCAATGACTCGTTACATCAAACGTGGTGGTAAAGTTTGGATCAAAATCTTCCCAGACAAACCAATCACTCAAAAGCCTCTCGAGGTTCGGATGGGTAGCGGTAAAGGTAACGTAGAAAAATGGGTTGCAGTAGTGAAACCAGGTAAGATCATGTTTGAACTTGCTGGTGTACCGGAGGAAATTGCACGCGAAGCAATGCGTCTTGCCGCTCACAAACTGCCAATCAAAACGAAGTTCGTGAAACGTGAAGAATTGGGTGGTGAAGCAAATGAAAGCTAGTGAATTTCGCAACCTAACCTCTGCTGAAATCGAGCAAAAGATTGCCGGATTTAAAGAAGAACTCTTTAACCTCCGCTTTCAATTAGCTACCGGTCAGCTGGATAACCCGACTCGCATCCGTGATGTGCGGAAAGAAATAGCTCGTGCTAAAACCATTATCCGTGAGAGAGAATTGGGAATCGGTTAATTAGGGATAGGATGGACAATCCGTCCGTAATCAGGAAGGAGGCCAACAATGAGCGAAGAACGTAACGCACGTAAAGTGCAAACTGGTAAAGTGGTCAGCGATAAAATGGACAAAACAATTGTTGTTGCTGTAGAAACTTACAAAAAACACAACTTGTACCATAAGCGCATTAAGGTTACTAAAAAATTCAAAGCACATGACGAAGAAAACACTGCGAAAATCGGTGACACGGTGAAAATCATGGAGACTCGTCCGCTTTCGAAAGATAAACGCTGGAGACTTACTGAAATCGTAGAAAAAGCGGTTATCATCTAATGCTCAGCAGCACTGCTGAAAGGAGGAATACTAAATGATTCAACCATTTACACGTTTGACTGTGGCTGACAACTCCGGTGCGAAGGAACTGATGTGTATCCGCGTACTCGGCGGTACGGGACGTCGTACAGCTCAAATCGGTGATCTGATCGTTTGTTCTGTTAAACAAGCAACACCAGGCGGCGTTGTCAAAAAAGGTGATGTAGTTAGAGCGGTTGTCGTTCGTACGAAACGTTCTGTACGTCGTAAAGACGGTTCCTACATCGGTTTTGATGAAAATGCAGCGGTTGTTGTAAAAGACGACAGAAGCCCACGTGGAACACGTATTTTCGGACCAGTTGCTCGCGAACTTCGCGATAAAGACTTCATGAAAATCGTTTCCTTGGCTCCAGAAGTAATCTAAAGCTTTAATCTCGTGATGTTAGAAACAGGAGGTGTACGAAATGCCAAGAGTGAAAAAAGTTCTGGAATCCCATAACAACAAACTTCACGTTAAAAAGGAAGATACGGTTATGGTGATCAGCGGTAAAGACAAAGGTAAAAAAGGCCGTGTCATCGCTGCTTATCCTCGTGAGAACCGCGTCCTTGTGGAAGGTGTTAACATGGTGAAAAAACACCAGAAGCCTAACCAGCAAAACCCGCAAGGCGGCATTATCGAGAAGGAAGCTCCGATTCACGTTTCCAACGTAATGCACATCGATCCGAAGAGCGGAAAAGTAACCCGTGTAGGTTACAAAGTTTTGGATAACGGAAAGAAAGTGCGCGTTGCTAAACGTTCCGGAGAAATTATCGACTAATTGAACCGAATGAGAAAGGAGGGCTATGATTCATGGCATCAAGAATGAAAGAACGTTACCTGCAAGAAATCGCTCCTGCTTTGATGCAGAAGTTTAACTATACAACGGTAATGCAAGTGCCGAAAATCGAGAAAATCGTTATCAACATGGGTGTGGGCGACGCTGTCCAAAACTCCAAAGTGTTGGATTCCGCAGTAAACGATTTGCAACTGATCGCAGGTCAAAAACCTGTAATCACTCGTGCAAAAAAATCAATCGCAGGATTCAAACTGCGTGAGAATATGCCTATCGGTGTGAAAGTAACATTGCGCGGCGAGCGTATGTACTTCTTCCTCGATAAACTGTTCAACGTTACGCTTCCTCGTGTCCGCGACTTCCGCGGTGTATCGAGCAAAGCTTTCGACGGACGTGGTAACTACACACTGGGTCTGAAAGAGCAATTGATCTTCCCAGAGATCGAGTATGATAAAGTTGATAAAGTCCGCGGTATGGATATTGTCATCGTAACAACGGCGAAAACAGACGAAGAGTCCCGCGAATTGCTCACGCAAATGGGAATGCCTTTCGTTAAGTAATGTTGGCATAACGTTTCCGGGTGTCTGGAAAGACTCCCTTTTCTCCGAAATTATTTAGGAGGTGTCAGGCTAAGTGGCAAAAACTTCGATGAAAGTTAAACAACAACGTACACCAAAGTTTAAAGTACGTGCATATACACGCTGTGAGCGTTGCGGACGTCCACATTCGGTCCTGCAAAAGTTCAAAATTTGCAGAATTTGCTTCCGTGAATTAGCTTATAAAGGCCAGATCCCTGGCGTGAAAAAAGCAAGCTGGTAAAAAGTCCTGAACGGGAAGGAGGTTAACTCACAATGACTATGTCTGATCCAATTGCAGATATGCTTACTCGTATTCGTAACGCGAACACTGTTCGTCACGAAACGGTAGAAATGCCTGCTTCGACAATGAAAAAACAAATCGCCGATATCCTGAAGCGTGAAGGTTTCATCCGTGACGCTGAAGTTATCGATGATAACAAACAAGGGATTATCCGTGTTTTCCTGAAATACGGTCAAAATAACGAGCGCGTTATCACTGGTCTGAAAAGAATCAGTAAACCTGGTCTTCGTGTTTACACGAAAAGCAATGAAGTACCTCGTGTACTTGGTGGCCTGGGAATCGCGATCATCTCGACATCCAAAGGTATCATGACGGACAAAGAAGCTCGTCAATCGAAATCCGGCGGAGAAGTCGTTTGCTACGTTTGGTAATATAACGTCACAAGATAGGAGGTGCAACATATGTCTCGTATTGGTCGCAAACCAATCACAGTACCAAGTGGTGTAGACATCACCCTGGACAACACCGTTATTACGGTAAAAGGACCAAAAGGAACTTTGACTCGTGAGCTTCATAAAGACATGAAGGTTACAGTTGAAAATAACGAAATCACAGTTGTGCGTCCTTCCGATAACAAAACTCACCGTTCTTTGCACGGCACAACGCGCAGCGTTGTAAACAATATGGTGAGCGGCGTTACTGAAGGATTCGCGAAATCTCTGGAATTGGTTGGGGTCGGATATCGTGCAAGCAAATCCGGAGATAAAATCGTTCTGAACGTTGGTTACTCTCACCCGGTTGAAATTACACCGGAAGCGGGAATTGAATTCGAAGTACCTTCGAATACAAAAATCATCGTTCGCGGAATCGACAAAGAGCGTGTAGGTGCTTACGCTGCTAAAATCCGTTCCGTACGTGAACCTGAGCCATACAAAGGTAAAGGTATTAAATATGAAGGCGAGCGTATCATCCGTAAGGAAGGTAAAGCCGGTAAGAAGAAATAAGATTTCTCTTACCGCCTTTGCGCGGCTTTCGGCTTGCTTGCTTCGTGTGTTTCTAATATACCCCGTGGCTTCTGCTTTGAAGCCAGCGAGGTAACCTGAAAGGAGTGAATCTTTGAGATGATTACGAAACCAGATAAAAATAAGGCTCGTCTGAAAAGACACCTTCGTGTTCGTAAGAAAATCCAAGGAACGGCAGCACGTCCTCGTTTGAACGTATTCCGTTCTGGTAAACATATGTATGCTCAAATCATCGATGATGTTGCTGGTGTAACAATCGCTTCCGCGTCTACCGTAGACAAAGAATTGAGCACTGACATCAAAAATGGTGCATCTGTTGAATCAGCTCGTAAAGTTGGCGAACTCGTTGCTAAACGTGCGAAAGACAAAGGTGTTTCCAACATCGTATTTGACCGTAGCGGATATCTGTACCATGGTCGTATCGCAGCTTTGGCTGAAGCGGCTCGTGAAGCAGGACTTGAGTTTTAAGATATTTTTCAAAAGGAGGTTAACGACTTGCGTGTAGATCCGAATACTTTGGAACTGACTGAAAGAGTTGTAAATATTAATCGCGTAGCTAAAGTAGTAAAAGGCGGACGCCGTTTCAGCTTTAGCGCACTGGTTGTAGTCGGCGACGGCAACGGCTGGGTTGGAGCTGGTATCGGTAAAGCGGGCGAAGTACCTGATGCAATTCGCAAAGGTATTGAAGACGCTAAGAAAAACCTTGTACACGTTCCACTCGTAGGAACATCGATTCCTCACTTGGTAACAGGTAAGTTCGGCGCAGGACGCGTGCTGTTGAAACCAGCATCTGAAGGTACTGGTGTTATCGCTGGTGGTCCTGTACGTGCGGTTCTCGAACTTGCTGGTGTAGGTGACATTTTGACAAAATCTCTGGGTTCTTCGAATTCCATGAACATGGTCAATGCGACTTTGGAAGGTTTGTCCCGTTTGAAGCGTGCTGAAGACGTGGCTAAACTGCGCGGAAAATCCGTCGAAGAGCTTCTGGGTTAAGGAGGGAATTCTCATGGCTAAATTAGAAATTACCCTCGTCCGCAGCTTGATCGGACGTCCGGAGACGCAAAGAACAACTGTGAAAACATTGGGTTTGCGCAAAATCAATAGCAAAGTGGTACAAAACGATAATCCTGCCATCCGTGGTATGATTAACAAAGTAAGCCACTTGGTTGCTGTTAAAGAAGTAGAAGCTTAAAAACGGGTTAATCCCACAAATCTTTAAGGAGGTGCAACGAACGATGAAGTTACATGAGCTTTCACCATCTCCTGGATCCCGCAAAGAACGTAAACGTCTTGGTCGCGGTCCAAGTAGTGGTACAGGTAAAACATCAGGTCGCGGTCACAAAGGACAAAACGCTCGTTCTGGCGGTGGAGTACGTCCAGGCTTCGAAGGTGGACAAAATCCATTGTATCGTCGCTTGCCAAAACGTGGTTTTGTAAACCCAACTCGCAAAGAATATGCAGTTGTGAATACTGAAGACCTGAACAGTTTTGCTGCGGGTACTGAAGTAACTCCAGAATTCTTGATGACGAATGGCGTAGTTAAAAACGCTAAATCCGGAATCAAAATCCTGGGTAACGGTGATGTCACTGTGAAGCTGACTGTTAAAGCTAATAAGTTTTCTCAATCTGCTATTGAGAAAATTGAAGCTGCCGGCGGTACAACTGAGGTGATTTAATGTTCAAGACCCTAAAGAATATCTGGCGGGTTGAAGATCTGCGCAAAAGGGTATTATTTACCCTTTTTGTACTGATCATTTACCGCATCGGATCCTTTGTTCCCGTACCGGGAGTTAATAAAGATGTATTCGAAGCGACAAATTCTGCGGGTAAAGAAGTTTTTGGACTTCTCAATACGTTCTCGGGTGGAGCGCTCTTCCAGTTCTCGATATTTGCGCTCGGGATCGTGCCTTACATCACTGCGTCTATCATAGTACAATTGCTTTCCATGGACGTTATTCCTAAATTAGCGGAGTGGGCAAAGCAAGGTGAACAAGGTAAGAAGAAATCTGCACAGTTGACCCGTTATTTAACCATCGGGCTGGCATTGATTCAAGCGTTTGGTACGTCGATCGGATTCAACCGCTTGTACAATACAGAGATGGTGCCTAACGCTACATTTGCAGATTATATCTTGATCGCGATTGTACTTACGGCCGGTACTTCATTCCTGATGTGGCTGGGTGAGCAAATCACCGAGAAGGGCATAGGAAACGGAATTTCGATCTTGATCTTTGCAGGTATCCTATCTACGGTGCCTAATATTATCAAACAAACGATCGAATCTGACTTTATCCAACCTGACCAACTGTTTATGAATATTCTTAAAGGTGTAATCATCGCAATTGTTATTGTGCTGATCATCATAGGGGTCATTTACATTCAGCAGGCGATTCGGAAAATTCCTGTACAGTACGCTAAACGTGTCGTAGGTAACAAAATGTACGGTGGACAGAATACACATATCCCGCTGAAAATTAATGCAGCAGGTGTTATCCCTGTCATCTTTGCTTCATCGCTGTTGATGTTCCCAACGATCATAGCTAACTTCTGGGCAGATCACGATTGGGCTCGGTGGATCGGACAGAATCTGACTACACACAAACCTCTGGGTATGTTACTGTATGTTGTGATGATCTTCGGTTTCACATTCTTCTATACTTTCGTACAGATGAATCCACAGCAGATGGCTGATAATATGAAAAAGAACGGCGGTTACATCCCAGGCATTCGCCCGGGTAAAGCAACCGAGAAATATCTGACCCGTGTCATGACTCGTTTGACAATGGCCGGAGCCATCTTCTTGGCAGTCATTTCCGTTCTGCCTGTATTCTTAGGGGCACTTTCTGGTTTGCCTCAATCTGCGCAAATTGGAGGAACATCCCTCCTGATCGTTATCGGTGTTGCGCTGGATACGATGAAGCAAATCGAAAGCCAATTGATCAAACGCCACTACAAAGGTTTTATCAATAAATAGGCAATAGGTACCGGTCGAGTGAAGATTTACTTGCCGGCACCTATTGTGCTGTTTGTTGATGTAGGGTAGTCTTGGAGGGAGTGACATAACGTGAACATCCTATTCATGGGCCCTCCTGGGGCAGGAAAAGGAACACAAGCAGACGTCATCGTGAAAGAGTTCGGTATTCCCCATATTTCAACAGGCGATGCATTTCGTCTAGCGATCAAACAGGGAACTCCCATTGGCCTGAAAGCCAAGGAATATATGGATCAAGGATTGCTTGTACCAGATGATGTAACCATTGGCATCGTTGAAGAACGTTTGCAGCAGCCTGACTGCAGAGAAGGTTTCCTCTTGGACGGATTTCCAAGAACCCTGTCACAAGCAGAAGCGCTCGATGGCATTCTGGACCGATTGAACTCAGGTCTCGATCATGTAATCAACCTGAAAGTGGATCGCAACAAATTACTCGCTCGTTTGACGGGTCGTCGGATTTGTAAAAACTGTGGTTCCACTTATCATGTGGTATTCAATCCGCCTAAGCAGGAAGGTATTTGTGATAAATGCGCTGGTGAGTTGTATCAACGCTCTGATGATAATGAAGAGAGTGTAGGTACACGACTGGACGAGTATATCAACAAAACAGCACCACTCCTCACGTTCTATGAGACTAAAGGTCTTCTTCGTCAAGTGAACGGAGAACAGGATATCGATCAAGTTTCTCAAGAAATCGTGTCCTTACTGAGAGGTTAATTGATGATCATTGGTAAGTCCGAAACGGAACTGGGCTTGATGAGGGAAGCAGGGAGAATTGTTGCGGAAACGCATCGTCTCTTGGCAGAGCATATCGCTCCCGGTATTACGACTGGTGAACTTGACCATATGGCTGATCAATATATCCGCAGTCAAGGAGCTGTGCCGTCTTTCAAAGGTTATAACGGTTTCCCTGCCAGTGTGTGCGCTTCAGTAAATGAAGAGTTGGTACATGGATTTCCCGGCAAACGCAAGTTGAACGAGGGCGATATCGTTACGTTTGACATTGGCGCGCAGTACCAGGGGTATCATGGAGATTCCGCCTGGACTTATCCGGTCGGCCGTATTTCCGAAGAAGCCCGTCGTCTTCTGGACGTTACCGAGGCTTCGTTATACGCAGGTCTGGCGCTGGTAAAACCGGACGTTCGCTTGTTTACAATATCTCATGCGATTCAGAAATATATTGAAGATGAAGGGTTCTCAGTTGTTCGTGAATATGTCGGTCACGGCATAGGCGCAGATCTGCACGAAGAACCACAGATTCCGAACTATGGTCTTCCCGATCGGGGACCACGGCTCAAAGCGGGCATGGTGCTGGCCATAGAGCCGATGGTTAACGTAGGAAGACGGTATGTGAAAACGTTGGAAGATAACTGGACTGTCGTCACGGTTGATGGAAAGTTATGTGCCCACTTTGAACACACCGTAGCAGTTACACCAGATGGTATGGAAATTTTCACGAAACTGAATGCG
This sequence comes from Paenibacillus sp. FSL R5-0517, assembly GCF_037974355.1. Taxonomy (NCBI): domain Bacteria; kingdom Bacillati; phylum Bacillota; class Bacilli; order Caryophanales; family Paenibacillaceae; genus Paenibacillus; species Paenibacillus sp. FSL R5-0517. The sequence goes on along the minus strand of NZ_CP150235.1, from coordinate 6,036,469 downwards.
TAGGTGATGAGGCATGAACAGTCAGTCTAATCCGCAGCTCGGTCAACTTGTGAAGATCCGTAAAGGCCGCAATGCGGACCAAGCCGCAGTAATTGTTGCTATAGCGGACAGTAAGTTCGTATATATCGCGGATGGAGACAAACGTAAGTTTGATCAACCCAAGAAGAAGAATCTTCTTCATCTTGAACTCCAGCCCATGATTAGCAGCGAGGTTGTGAACAGTTTAAACGAGAGTGGTCGGGTGACAAATGGAAAGCTCCGCTATGCGGTCCATTCATTTCTGGAATCCACCAACATTCAAGCTGAAGAGAAAGGAGACTGACTAATGGCCAAGGAAGATGTCATTGAAGTGGAAGGTACGGTTCTTGAACCGCTACCGAATGCAACATTCAAGGTTGAGCTTGAGAACGGTCATCAAATTCTCGCTCACGTTTCCGGAAAACTACGGATGCACTTTATTCGTATCTTGACTGGAGACAAAGTAGTTGTTCAGTTGTCGCCTTATGATTTAACAAAAGGTCGCATAACTTACCGTAAATAGTAGTAGACAGTTGCAATGAACTGTGAAGCTTATGAAGCGGGTTTTGCCCGGCAAAACTTGCGAAAGCTTCGAAGCCGGTTTTACAATAGTAGAACAAGGTCAATGCTTACGAAGAGGGTTTTGCTTAGCAAAACTTTGAGGAGGTAATTCACATGAAGGTAAGACCTTCGGTCAAGCCGATTTGCGAAAAATGCAAAGTCATTCGCCGCAAAGGGAATGTTATGGTTATCTGTGAAAATCCGAAACACAAACAAAAACAAGGTTAAAGAAGGGGGTGTAGCGTAAAATGGCACGTATAGCTGGTGTGGATTTGCCACGTGATAAGCGCGTTGAGATCGCCTTGACTTATATTTTCGGAATCGGTAAAACGACTTCCCAGAAAATTCTGAGCACAACAGGCATCAATCCGGACACTCGTGTTCGTGATTTGACGGAAGATGAAGTCAGCAAATTGCGTGAAAGTATCGATAAAGAGGTCAAAGTAGAAGGTGACCTGCGTCGAGAAATCTCTTTGAATATTAAACGTTTGACGGAGATCGGTTGTTACCGTGGAGTTCGTCATCGTCGTGGTCTGCCTGTTCGTGGACAACGTACGAAAACGAATGCTCGTACTCGTAAAGGTCCTCGTCGTACAGTAGCGAACAAGAAGAAATAATAAGGGGGGATAAGAGAAAATGGCTAAACCGAAAAAAGTCGTACGTACTAAACGTCGTGACCGTAAGAATATTGAATCTGGCGTGGCACATATCCGTTCCACTTTCAATAACACTATCGTTACTATTACGGATCCTCACGGAAATGCAATTTCGTGGGCAAGCTCCGGCGGTCTCGGATTCAGAGGTTCCCGTAAATCGACTCCGTTTGCTGCACAAATGGCTGCTGAGACTGCTGCCAAAGCTGCAATGGAACATGGGATGAAAGCCGTTGAGGTTATGGTTAAAGGACCAGGCGCAGGCCGTGAAGCAGCGATCCGCTCTTTGCAAGCTGCTGGTCTTGAAGTTAACCTGATCAAAGACGTAACTCCAGTCCCGCATAACGGATGCCGTCCTCCAAAACGTCGTCGTGTCTAATGAGATTTGCCCCTGCGTGTGGTATATTTCCGGCACAATCTGCTAATAATGGTTGTTTAGGCATACTACTACATGTTTTCGCAAGAGAAGGTAAATGTTTCATAGAGGACCGACGTTTTGAAGGAGGGGTATTGCAGTGATTGAAATCGAAAAGCCGAAAATTGAGACGGTAGACGTCAACGATGATGGCACCTATGGGAAATTCGTAGTAGAACCGCTTGAGCGCGGATACGGTACGACGCTTGGAAACTCGCTTCGCCGAATCTTGCTCTCGTCACTGCCGGGTGCGGCAGTGTCTTCGGTTCAAATCGATGGCGTTCTGCATGAATTTGCTACAGTTCCTGGCGTAATGGAAGATGTTACGGAGGTTATTCTTAACCTGAAAGCTTTGTCGCTTAAGATTCATTCGGATGAGGAGAAAGTGCTCGAGATTGATGCTGAAGGCGAAGGAGCAATTACGGCTGGAGATATCCGTGCTGACTCCGATGTGGAAATCCTTAACCCGGATCTGCACATCGCTACGCTCGGACCAGGTTCGAGACTTCACATGCGTATTTTTGCCAATCGCGGTCGCGGCTACGTCCAGGCAGATCGGAATAAACGCGATGACCAGCCGATCGGCGTCATCCCAGTCGATTCCATCTTCACCCCGATCAGTCGCGTTAACTACGCTGTGGAAAATACGCGTGTCGGTCAAGTGACCAACTATGACAAGCTCACGTTGGAAGTTTGGACTGATGGAAGTATTCGTCCTGAAGAGGCTGTAAGCCTTGGCGCTAAAATTTTGACTGAGCATTTGATGCTCTTCGTGGGTCTTACAGACGAAGCGAAAGATGCAGAGATCATGGTCGAAAAAGAAGAAGACAAAAAAGAAAAAGTACTCGAAATGACGATCGAAGAGCTGGATCTCTCTGTTCGTTCCTACAACTGCCTCAAACGTGCCGGTATTAATACCGTGCAAGAGCTGACTACGAAAACGGAAGAAGACATGATGAAAGTCCGTAACCTCGGACGCAAGTCTTTGGAAGAAGTTCAAGAGAAGCTTGAGGAACTTGGTTTGGGACTCCGTACAGAAGAATAGACAGCCGAGTGCTTGAAGTGAAGGAGGGAAAACAATGGCATACCAAAAGTTGGGCCGTAATTCCAGCGCACGTAAAGCTTTGTTCCGTGACCTGGTAACCGACCTGTTCTTATACGAACGCATTCAGACAACTGAAGCGAAAGCAAAAGAGGTTCGCTCTATTGCTGAAAAACTGATCACTAAAGCGAAAAAGGGAGATCTTCATGCCCGTCGCCAAGTGGCAGCTTATGTTCGCCGCGAAACTATCGATGGTGAGCAAGATGCAATCCAAAAACTGTTTAGCGAATTGTCCGGTCGTTACGCTGAGCGTCCAGGTGGATACACTCGTATCTTGAAACTGGGACCTCGTCGTGGTGACGCAGCGCCAATGGTTTACTTGGAACTGGTAGACCGCGCGTAAAACAGATGAGATGAGGAAAGGGGACAGAATCAACGATTCTGGATTAACCCTTTTTTTCTCTTCATTTCGGAATTCGTGCTGTAATAGAAGCTCCGTAAGGGGCTTCTTTTGCTGTTCGGGATAGGGATATGTATAGTATGGAACAAAGGTGTGGTATTAATGCGGAACTTATGTATGACGTTAACTTATGATGGCACTGCCTATTACGGCTTCCAAGTACAGCCGGGTGGGAATACCATTCAGGATCATCTTGAAGATGCGATTCGTGCTTTAACCGGTGAGAAGGTTAAAATTACAGGTTCAGGCCGAACAGATGCAGGCGTTCACGCTCGCAGACAGATCTTCAATTTTCCTACGGAATCCCAGATCCCGATTGAACGTTGGTGTATTGCGCTCAACTCCAGATTACCCTCCGATATTGTCGTTATTGATGCGATTGAAGTTTCGGCTGATTTTCATTCTCGCTATGCAGCGAAAAAGAAAACATATCGTTACACAGTCAATGCGAATCAGTTTCCGGATGTATTCAACAGAAGACTGCAGTATCATCATCATGCGAAGCTTGATATTACGGCAATGCAGGAGGCCTTACGACATTTCATAGGGACCTATGATTATACCTCTTTTGCTTCACGCAAGTCTCAGAAAGAGAATCATGTCCGTTCGGTATACGAAGCATGGATTGAAGTGGACCGATCAATGTGCAGAGACCATCCGCGTGATCAGGGTGTCATTCACATTTATGTGAGTGGTAACGGCTTTTTGCAGCATATGGTTCGAATCATTGTAGGCACACTGCTGGAGATCGGAGAGGGCAAACGGAAAGCCTCTGATGTACCGAATATGATTGCTGCATGTAATCGATCTGCTGCAGGACCTACTGCAGTTAGCTGCGGTTTAATGCTCTGGGATCTTGAATATACAAAAGATTAAAATTGGTGAGTGAAAAGCTTAATTAACACTTGCGATTTAATCGCCTATCATGTAATATAAAAGTTGTGTTTTCTTAATGGCTTTCCCACAGCCCCAATTAAGAGGTTCACATCAAATTTACAATCCATCAACACCTAAAGTTATAACTTAACGAACGAAGATAAATGAAAATGATGATTTTGAACATTTTAAGGAGGAACTTTTCATGCGTACTACGTACATGGCGAAGCCTAACGAAGTTGAGCGCCAATGGCACATCATTGATGCTGAAGGCAAAACCCTCGGACGTTTGGCGAGCGAAGCAGCTGCTTTGATTCGCGGCAAACACAAGCCACAATTCACTCCACATGTGGACACTGGCGATTTCGTTGTTATCATCAATGCTGAGAAAATCGTATTGACTGGTAAGAAAATGCAAGGTAAAAAATACTACCGTCACTCGATGCACCCAGGTGGTTTGAAAGTAACTACTGCTGAAGAGATGGTTAAAAACAAACCTGAGCGTATGTTGGAATTGGCTGTTCGCGGTATGCTTCCTAAAACTCGCATGGGCGAGAAAATGAAGTTGAGACTTAAAGCGTACAGAGGCACTGAGCATCCACATGCAGCACAAAAACCAGAAGTTTACGAACTTCGCGGTTAATTAAAAGGAGGACAGTTTCATGGCACAAGTACAATACTATGGGACAGGTCGTCGTAAACATTCGGTAGCACGTGTTCGCCTTGTACCGGGTGAAGGACGCATTGTCATCAATAAACGTGATATTAATGAATACTTCGGTTTGGAAACACTCAAACTGATCGTAAAACAACCACTGAACTTGACAGAAACGCTCAACAACTATGACGTTCTTGTTATTGCTCATGGTGGCGGAATCTCCGGTCAAGCCGGCGCAATCCGTCATGGTATCTCCCGCGCTCTGCTCAAAGCAGATCCGGAATACCGTGCATCCCTGAAAAAAGCAGGATTCCTGACTCGTGACCCACGTATGAAAGAGCGTAAAAAATACGGTCTTAAAGCGGCTCGTCGCGCACCTCAGTTCTCCAAACGTTAATATTAAAAGCCTTTGGCCTCGGCCAAAGGCTTTTTTATATCTTCATGAAGATTTCGCATATAATATATATATCCGCTTAAGCCATAACACTCATATGTGTCCGCATGACTGTTCATTGTCGCACATATGTGTTAAATGTCTTCATTAATGTTCCTTAATACAGTTTTTTCATATCTGAGTTAATGCTTCTTATTAAACCTCACTACACCTCATAAATCGTTTATGATGATACGCTATGCTCATTCCCATCGTTTCCCACACGTTCTAAAACAGCTCTTTATAAAATCATCTATTAGGGCTCAAGCCTGCTTTATTGAATGTATTCGGTTTGCTCTTCAAAACTTTATTCTTCACTTTAAATTTCATCAGTTTTTCTTATGGAAACCATAAAAGTCTCTCACATATCATATGATATATGTTGTCACGCTGAACTCCTTATAACTTCTTCTTCTCTTTATTTCATGTTAATCGATGATTGATAATCTGATGCTTTTCCTGGCGATATAAACTGTTCAAACTCAGCACCAGCAAAGCATTTCTAGGCTTTGAAATATATTCTAACCAGCCCAATGACTTGGGCCAAGTTCACTTTTTTATCTCATGAACAGAGAAAAGGATAAATTGAACCAAATTATTTGCGATAGCAACGATCAAAAAGAGAAAAAAATGATCTATTTTACCATATGGCAGGCATTGACATCCACAATGAAAGATTTATACTAAACATAATTCATATTAGATTAGTCGGCTTTAACGTGTATTGAAATGCAGAATGGGGGAAAATACGCAGATGAACTTATTGGAGAAAGAAGAATTGGCACGCACGAAGGCAGAGGAACTGGAGCTGGCGAGTCCAGAGGATATTATTCGGTATGCTATTGAAACATTTCCTAATATCACTTTTGCATGTAGCTTTGGTGCGGAAGATGTTGTACTTGTAGATATGTTGCAGAAGATCAGCCCATCGACAGATATTTTTTATTTGGATACTGATTTCCACTTCAAAGAAACATACGAAACACGGGATAAGATGCAAGAGAATTACAACCTTGAGTTTGTACGCGTGTCACCTAAGATTACTCCGGAAGAACAGGCAGCTCAACACGGTGAAGAATTGTGGAAGTCTGATCCAAATGCGTGCTGTAACATTCGCAAAGTTGAACCGTTAACACGAATTCTTTCTCAGTATGATGCATGGATTACAGGTATTCGTAGAGATCAAGCACCAACTCGTGCAAACTCCAAGAAGGTTGAATATGATACTAAATTTGGCTTGATGAAGTTTAATCCGATTGCGCATTGGACCACAGAGGATGTATGGCAATATATTCGTGATAATAACGTTGTGTATAATCCTCTTCATGATCAGAACTACCCGAGTATTGGCTGTGAGCATTGCACACGTCAGGTTATGCCTGGTGAGGACCCTCGTGCTGGGCGCTGGTCTGGTAATGATAAAACGGAATGTGGCCTTCATAAATAATAGATACACAAGAAACTGACAAGATGACATCAATTCTGTCACATGGAGGTGCGCTGGTTCGGCGTGTCGTACAAGGAAAAGAACGGGAGCAATTGTTGGAAGACAGTAGTCGGCTTTCAGACACGTAATCCGGTCCAGCGGGACTCATGAGTACATTCAAAAGAGCGCTATGGAGATTGTAGACGCACTAAGCATCCAGCAAAACTTGTCCACATGATAAAGAGCACCTCATGGCGCTTTCCAGCACCAAAGTAAGCGGGTTGCTCCGGAACGGTAAGTGCCCTCCTCCTGAATTTACATGTCCTGAGGTAGCTGAGGTGCTGATTGAAGGAATGACGGAGCAAGTCCGGTCCTAGCGGTATAATTGTCCATCTTGTCCCATATAGATGATTAGAGTCATTTATAGGGACGAGGTGGTTTTTTTATGCGTAAAAATATGGGGAAACACTTTGTAGTCTGGATTAGGTTAAAAACAATCAAAAGGGTCATGCTGAGCCTCTGTCTGCTGGCCATGTTAGTGGCGGTGATGTCTTATGAGCTGCCTTCTGCCAAGACGTCAGGCTACTGGAGTTTACCGATGGCAGGCAAAGTCATTGCTATTGATGCAGGGCACGGAGGTCCAGATGGAGGAGCGGTAAGTAAGCAGGGGGTTATTGAAAAAGATATTAACCTGTCTATTGCCTTGTATGTGAGAGATTATTTGCAGCAGGCTGGGGCCTTGGTGGTTATGACACGAGAGATAGACACAGATTTGGCAGAAACGGACACCAAGGGGTACTCCAAACGAAAGACGGAAGATCTGAAACAAAGAGTACGGCGGATAGAGGATAAGCAAGCAGATCTCTTTATTAGCATTCACATGAACAGTGTCCCATCCAACCGATGGAGTGGAGCGCAGGTTTTCTATTCACCTAACCATCCGGATAACGAAGGTTTGGCTAATCTGCTTCAACAAGAGATGGTTCGTAATCTGGAGAATACAGATCGAATCGCCAAAACGGTAAACACGGTTTACCTGTTACAGGCTCTGAAGATTCCTTCAGCACTGGTAGAAGTGGGCTTCCTTTCTCATCCGGAAGAGGCACGTATGCTTGCTGATGAAGCTTATCAACGCAAGGTAGCTGCATCGATCTATAATGGGATTCTCAGATATTCCTCAGGAGAACGGCCTAAAAGTTAGTCAGAATAAGAAAGGTAATGATATAATTGGATCAGCATACCTAATTACATGCCAATAGATAAAGCTGAGGTGCTGTCTGATGTTATCAAAAGAACAGATACTTGAACTATTACAGCCATTACAAGAACCACAATTGGGAGTAAGTCTGACCGAACTGGAATGGGTTCGAGATATTATGGTGAAAGAAAATCATGTGGCTCTGACCATAGTGACACTGGAAAATCGACCTGAGGATTCAACAGCCTTGAGTGATGCAGCACGTAATTTGTTGTCCCAGCACGGACTGAGGGATGTACATATTCGCGTACGTGCAGCTTCTGAGCATGATCGTGAGAGCCTGAATATGGGACAACCTGATAAAGAGCCGGATCGGGACGAAGTGCTCGTAAAAGGTCACGCAGCGGGCCTGGATGGACATGAGTTGTTAAGTCCTGAATCAGGGGTTCGTTTTATTGCAGTGGCCAGTGGTAAAGGTGGCGTTGGTAAATCAACGGTGACCGTTAATCTCGCTGCAGCCTTGGCACGTCAAGGCAAGAAAGTAGGCTTGATTGATGCGGATATCTACGGCTTCAGTGTACCTGACATGATGGGGATTGAAGAATATCCGGTCGTTGAAGATGGCGTTATCCAACCGGTTGAACGTTTCGGAGTCAAAGTGATGTCCATGGGCTTCTTTATTCGGGAGAACAATCCAGTGATCTGGCGAGGACCCATGCTCGGCCGGATGTTGCGTCAATTCTTTACTGATGTCCAGTGGGGCGAGTTGGATTATATGTTACTGGATTTGCCACCAGGTACGGGAGATGTTGCTTTGGATGTGCATCAGTTGTTGCCACAAAGCAAGGAAATTATTGTGACCACGCCACATGCAACAGCAGCTTTTGTCGCTGCACGTGCGGGTGCAATGGCCATTCAGACCGATCATGAGTTGCTTGGTGTGGTTGAGAACATGGCTTATTATGAATGCGGCCGTTGCGGCGAGAAGGATTATGTCTTTGGACGTGGAGGCGGGGGAAGACTTGCGGAAAGTCTGCACACAAGCTTGCTTGCCCAGATTCCACTAGGCACGCCGGATAATCATCCTTCTGAGCCTGATTTCTCACCTTCCGTTTACAAAGCAGATTCTCGTATAGGGGTTATCTACGATGAAGTGGCCCGGTCCATTGAATCCCAGTTTTAAGGGTTGGGTGTTATAAATACAAGTAAAGCCTGCGTCCACTTGGATGCAGGCTTTTCAGTATCTGTGGTGCGCAATTAAACACCTACTGTTTAAGAACCTCCGCTGCCCGAATCTCCACTGCTTCCACCATCTCCGCCATCACTACCACCTTGGCCCTGACCGTCTTGCTGTCCGCCTTGCTCTTCCCCCTGTTTTCCGCCACTTTCCACTTTCGGTTGCAACTCTTCCTGTACAACTTTCTTGAGCAAAGTGAGTACTTCCATGCGGAACAATGGGTTTTGCATCACTTCCTGCATGACAGTCATCGTCTGTTTACGGTAATCTGGAGTCTTTGTCATATCCATGAACATTTTGGATACCTCAGGTGACTTCATGATGTCTTCAACAGACTTTTGATATGTGGGATCTTTAATCAATTGCATATGAAGTTGTTTACTTTGTGCGTTGATCACCTTGGCAAATTCCCCCGCAAACTGCGGATCAGTCATGATCTTTTCGAATTCCTTCTTATATTCGGGAGCTGTGATGGTATCTTTTACTGCAATACGTATTTGTTCCGAAGATTGCACAGGCATTAACATTTTCATACCAATGGATCCCGAAGCACCACCTGAACCGCCACCTTCTTCCGAACTGCTGTTTCCGCTGGATGAGCTCTGACCTGTAAGAGCTTCCTCCACTGCTTTCTTGCCTTCGTCACTTTTCAAAATATCTACAACCATTGTTTTCATCTCTTTATAACTGCCCTGAGGAGGCGAAGAACTCTGATCTGAACCGCAGCCGGCAAGCATGACGGATAGCCCCAGTACGACACAGCATAGCTGCCACAAAGGCCGTTTCATGTGTACAATCCCTCCTTGATTAGATACTGGATGTAGTATGTGATGGGAAAGGGCGAAATATGTTGAGCAATGATGGTTTTTTGCTGAGAAGGTTGGTAAAATAAACACTCGGGGGTGGAAAACATTTGAATTTACGTAAATGGTTTTTCCTGTTTTGGACAGCCTTGCTTATTGGGGCAGCGGGAGCATTAGGTACAGGATTGATTATGATGCTGGTGAACGGGGAGAAAACAAATGGATTAAATGATTTTCTTCTGTATCTTTTGATCCTATTTGGATCAGGGGTTATGATCAGCGTGTATTCACAAATGGGTTTCTTTGCATATCTAATATTGAATTACATGGGTAAAGGTGTATTTCCTAAGCGTAGTTGGCAGATCGTGCAGATTGTACTAACGGTTCTAGCGCTGCTTGACGTAATGTTTTTACGCCTGTTTGTTGGCGGAGACCGGGAGCGCATGTCGGATATTGTGTTGGGTATCATTATTTTGGCGGCTGCAATTGTTACCGCTTACGTTAAAGTAAAGCTGACTCATCTCTCCGCGCTTGTACCTACACTGTTCTTCATGATTGCGGTCACCATAGTGGAGACGATTGGCGTATTGCGTATTGATGTGAATGCGGCAACCATATTTATTGTGGTACCCTTGCTCTTATGTAATGCATACCAAATGCTGATATTGCATAGGCTTGTGGATGTACCAGCGAAGCCCAGCGTAAGTGGAAAGGCAGAACAGTTGAATGAAAGTCGAGCATAAATTTCGTTTAGTATAAAACATACCAAAAAGAGCTAACCTGGTTAGCTCTTTTCAACTTTTAAGCTCGTATGGAGTCTGTAGATCCGGCAATCTGCCAATTACTGACCACTGGCTTGATCACGAACTTCCTTACCTTCCACACTGGAATGGTTAAGCAATTCAGATACAGTTACGAATTCATAGCCCTGATTTTTTAATTTGTCGATAATGACAGGAAGTGCCTCATGAGTCTGTTTAGAAGAATCGCTTGCATGCAGCAGTACGATGTCCCCTGGATGTGCTTTGCTTACTACGCGATCAACAATGGTCTGTACTCCGGGGTTTTTCCAATCCAAAGAGTCGGTATCCCACTGAACAACCTGATAATTCAGACTATTGGCTACCTGAAGCACTCGCTTGTCAAAGTCCCCGTTGGGCAGACGCAGTAATTTCGGTTCTTTTCCCGTTAAATCGGTTAAAATGCTATGAGCTGTCGAAATTTCTTTGCGAATTTCTTCCTCGGTCAGGCTGCTGTAGTTCTCATGTCTGTGACCATGGCTGCCAATTTCATATCCTGCCTCTTTGATGGCAGTAACAATTTCGGGGTGTGTCTTGCTCCAGGGGGAGGAAAGGAAAAAGGTTGCCTTTTGCACTTTATTCTCCTGAAGAACTTTCAGAATCGGCTCTGTCCGTTTATCTCCCCAGCTAATGTCAAAGGTAAGTGCAATTACCTTCTTCTCGGTTGGAACGCTGTAGACGGCTGATGGTGCTTCCTCCGAGAATACGGAGACATTGCCTCTCTCCAGATAAATAATACCGATCGCAAAGATGGCAGCAACGAGGACAATCAGGTACCGTTTAATCTTTTTGCCGCTAAATACATAGAACGAGTTCATTTCAATAAGCGCCCCTCTCCCATAAGAAATGCTTGTTTACTCTCCAATGTATGCTCGTACTCCCCAGTTATTCGTAACGGCACCTTGTTTGTCCATCATTTTAGATTCTACAGGAGGTTATTATGTTAAAATTCAGTACATTTCTTAGAGATCTTGGTTCCATCCGCAGTGCATTAATCTGGTCCGTGGTATTGTTTGCTGTTGGAATAGGGGCAGGATGGGTGAGCACAGGGCCATTGGAAGAGCTGTTGTTGAATCAAATTGGAGGATTACGTGAAGTTAGTGAGCGGCTGGAGCAGGGGGGGAATGTGCAGTGGAACTTCTTCCTGTTTATCTTTTTTAATAATGCAATCAAAAGTGTGCTCGTCATCTACGCTGGTATATTTTTCGGTATTCTGCCCGTCATCTTCCTGCTAATCAATGGGATGGTCCTTGGATTTGTAGTGCACACCACCATGAATTATGGAGCAACTTTCTATGATATTGTGGTTAAAGGCCTGCTTCCGCATGGCATTATTGAGATTCCCGTCATTATTATTGCTTGCGCATTCGGACTGAAGTTTGGTGGTCTGGTTATTAAAAGTCTTGTAGAACTTGGAAGTGACAAACGAAATACGTTGGGTACCCGGTGGAGAGCATTCATGAATAGGACGTTAACGGCATCCTTCTGGGTTGTTATCTTGCTTCTTGTTGCAGCAATCATTGAAAGCACACTTACCTATACTCTGGTGAGGGGGTAAAATTTTGTGATGGTTGGCATTCATAAATTTGCAAAAAGTTGACCATAACAATAAAACGGGTTCCAGCAGCACTCACAAAAGTGAATGCACGGGGTGCTGCATGGAACTTGTGAAGGTGTGTGATAAAGAGGCTATGCACAAAAAGGAGAACTCTAATGCTGGGTATGCTGTTTAACGAGAAGGAATGCAAGGAACTAGACTATGTGCTGCGTAAAGAATTAGATGAGATGCTTTTTGATCTGAGTGATAATCGTCTTGACCAAGAGATTAAATACGCCATTGCGAGCCGATATAAGACTGTGTTCCGCATGTATGCGCGATTTGCCCCGCCAAAAGAGTTGTCCAAGTATGCAAGGGGTGGGAAGCTGAAAAAGTCGAAGCCTTAATGCTGCAGCTAGTCATATATTCGATTCACAGTAATTGAAGTGAGGTGCGGCTCTTAATAGCGGGGGCTGTACCTCTGAACCGTGAAAGTGTGAAATTGTTGAGGGGATCATACTTTTTGTCGAAAAAGGGTTGACCTTTCTAAATTCATATGGTAAATTAATTTTCGTTCCTTTTTTAGGAGCGGTTCGCCAAAACAAGCATGAAAATGAAACGATTGAAAATAATCGGAAAAATAATGCTTGCAAAGAGAACTTGAACATGATATATTATAAAAGTCGCCGCTGAAACGACGACAACATGAAAAACAGCACTAAATTGAATGTTTGATCTTTGAAAACTGAACAACGAGTGAGTAAACATTCTGCTTGCAGAATGAACGCGAAAGTTGAAACAAGCCTTGGCTTGGATCGACTGGAGCACAAATGAGATTTTTAATCTCGTCAGATTCAAAATGAGCTTATCGCTCTTTTCAATACTTTATTGGAGAGTTTGATCCTGGCTCAGGACGAACGCTGGCGGCATGCCTAATACATGCAAGTCGAGCGGAGTTGATAAGAAGCTTGCTTCTTTGATGCTTAGCGGCGGACGGGTGAGTAACACGTAGGCAACCTGCCCTCAAGTTTGGGACAACTACCGGAAACGGTAGCTAATACCGAATAGTTGTTTTCTTCGCCTGAAGGAAACTGGAAAGACGGAGCAATCTGTCACTTGGGGATGGGCCTGCGGCGCATTAGCTAGTTGGTGGGGTAACGGCTCACCAAGGCGACGATGCGTAGCCGACCTGAGAGGGTGATCGGCCACACTGGGACTGAGACACGGCCCAGACTCCTACGGGAGGCAGCAGTAGGGAATCTTCCGCAATGGGCGAAAGCCTGACGGAGCAATGCCGCGTGAGTGATGAAGGTTTTCGGATCGTAAAGCTCTGTTGCCAGGGAAGAACGCTTGGGAGAGTAACTGCTCTCAAGGTGACGGTACCTGAGAAGAAAGCCCCGGCTAACTACGTGCCAGCAGCCGCGGTAATACGTAGGGGGCAAGCGTTGTCCGGAATTATTGGGCGTAAAGCGCGCGCAGGCGGTCATTTAAGTCTGGTGTTTAATCCCGGGGCTCAACCCCGGATCGCACTGGAAACTGGGTGACTTGAGTGCAGAAGAGGAGAGTGGAATTCCACGTGTAGCGGTGAAATGCGTAGATATGTGGAGGAACACCAGTGGCGAAGGCGACTCTCTGGGCTGTAACTGACGCTGAGGCGCGAAAGCGTGGGGAGCAAACAGGATTAGATACCCTGGTAGTCCACGCCGTAAACGATGAGTGCTAGGTGTTAGGGGTTTCGATACCCTTGGTGCCGAAGTTAACACATTAAGCACTCCGCCTGGGGAGTACGGTCGCAAGACTGAAACTCAAAGGAATTGACGGGGACCCGCACAAGCAGTGGAGTATGTGGTTTAATTCGAAGCAACGCGAAGAACCTTACCAGGTCTTGACATCCCTCTGATCGATGCAGAGATGTATCTTTCCTTCGGGACAGAGGAGACAGGTGGTGCATGGTTGTCGTCAGCTCGTGTCGTGAGATGTTGGGTTAAGTCCCGCAACGAGCGCAACCCTTGATCTTAGTTGCCAGCATTTCGGGTGGGCACTCTAAGGTGACTGCCGGTGACAAACCGGAGGAAGGTGGGGATGACGTCAAATCATCATGCCCCTTATGACCTGGGCTACACACGTACTACAATGGCCGGTACAACGGGCTGTGAAGCCGCGAGGTGGAACGAATCCTAAAAAGCCGGTCTCAGTTCGGATTGCAGGCTGCAACTCGCCTGCATGAAGTCGGAATTGCTAGTAATCGCGGATCAGCATGCCGCGGTGAATACGTTCCCGGGTCTTGTACACACCGCCCGTCACACCACGAGAGTTTATAACACCCGAAGTCGGTGGGGTAACCGCAAGGAGCCAGCCGCCGAAGGTGGGATAGATGATTGGGGTGAAGTCGTAACAAGGTAGCCGTATCGGAAGGTGCGGCTGGATCACCTCCTTTCTATGGAGAATCGTTTCCTGTAACGGAAACATTCAAATATAAAATCTAGCCAGGTCGGCTAGTTACTCACTCGTTGCTCAGTTTTGAGAGCTCAAACTCTCAAACGTTTGGTGGCGATAGCGAAGGGGTTCCACACGTTCCCATCCCGAACACGACCGTTAAGCCCTTCAGCGTCAATGGTACTTGGACCGCAGGGTCCTGGGAGAGTAGAACGCCGCCAAGCGTAACCCATTCTGGGTTCAAAAATAGTATATATAATGTGGGCCCTTAGCTCAGTTGGTTAGAGCGCACCTCTGATAAGGGTGAGGCCGGTGGTTCGAGTCCACCAGGGCCCACCATCTATACCTTTAAACTTTATGTGGGGCCATAGCTCAGCTGGGAGAGCGCCTGCCTTGCAAGCAGGAGGTCAGCGGTTCGATCCCGCTTGGCTCCACCAAAAATGATTTACAAGTTTGTTCTTTGAAAACTAGATATCGAAACGAAAGTAAATGCGAATTAGAACATTCCTTTTTAGCTGAACTTGTGCATAACAAGTTTCAATAAAAACGGTAGATTGCTGGAGCGAGTGATCGAAATGGAACGACTTTTGGATTTGCGCAAGCAAACCAAGCGGAGCGACAGCTCGAACACAAGCGCAATGGTTAAGCTACTAAGAGCACACGGAGGATGCCTAGGCGCTAGGAGCCGATGAAGGACGTGGCGAACAACGAAACTGCCTCGGGGAGCTGTAAGCAAGCTTTGATCCGGGGGTGTCCGAATGGGGAAACCCAGCTGGGGTAATTTCCAGTTACTCACAACTGAATACATAGGTTGTGTAGAGGCATACCAGGGGAACTGAAACATCTAAGTACCCTGAGGAAGAGAAAACAATAGTGATTCCGTCAGTAGCGGCGAGCGAACGCGGAGAAGCCCAAACCAAAGAGCTTGCTCTTTGGGGTTGTGGGACGTCTCACATGGAGTTACAAAGGAACCGGTTAAGCGAAGAGGTCTGGAAAGGCCCGCCAAAGAAGGTAAAAGCCCTGTAGTTGAAAGTCTGTTCCCTCCGAGACGGATCCCGAGTAGTGCGGGGCACGTGAAACCCCGTATGAATCCGGCAGGACCATCTGCCAAGGCTAAATACTTCCTAGCGACCGATAGTGAAGCAGTACCGTGAGGGAAAGGTGAAAAGCACCCCGGAAGGGGAGTGAAATAGAACCTGAAACCGTGTGCTTACAAAAAGTCAGAGCCCGTTTTAGGGGTGATGGCGTGCCTTTTGTAGAATGAACCGGCGAGTTACGTTCCCGTGCAAGGTTAAGGTGAAGAGCCGGAGCCGCAGCGAAAGCGAGTCTGAATAGGGCGACATAGTACGTGGACGTAGACCCGAAACCGGGTGATCTACCCCTGTCCAGGGTGAAGGTGCGGTAACACGCACTGGAGGCCCGAACCCACGCACGTTGAAAAGTGCGGGGATGAGGTGGGGGTAGCGGAGAAATTCCAATCGAACTCGGAGATAGCTGGTTCTCCCCGAAATAGCTTTAGGGCTAGCCTCGGAAAACAGAGTCGTGGAGGTAGAGCACTGATTGGGTGCGGGGCCCGCAAGGGTTACCAAGCTCAGTCAAACTCCGAATGCCATAGACTTACTTCCGGGAGTCAGACAGTGAGTGCTAAGATCCATTGTCAAAAGGGAAACAGCCCAGACCATCAGCTAAGGTCCCCAAGTGTGTGTTAAGTGGGAAAGGATGTGGAGTTGCACAGACAACCAGGATGTTGGCTTAGAAGCAGCCACCATTGAAAGAGTGCGTAATAGCTCACTGGTCGAGTGACTCTGCGCCGAAAATGTAACGGGGCTAAACACACCACCGAAGCTATGGCTTGATGCTTTGCATCAGGGGTAGGGGAGCGTTGTATAAGGGTTGAAGGTGTACCGTAAGGAGCGCTGGACATTATACAAGTGAGAATGCCGGTATGAGTAACGAAAAGATCAGTGAGAATCTGATCCGCCGAAAGCCTAAGGGTTCCTGAGGAAGGCTCGTCCGCTCAGGGTAAGTCGGGACCTAAGGCGAGGCCGAAAGGCGTAGTCGAAGGACAACAGGTCGAAATTCCTGTACCACCGTAAGCCGTTATGAGCAATGGGGGGACGCAGTAGGGTAGTGACGCGGACTGATGGATGTCCGTCTAAGCAGTGAGGCTGATGTGTAGGCAAATCCGCACATCATTAAGGCTGAGCTGTGATGGGGAGCGAAAATTGTAGTAGCGAAGGTCATGATCTCACACTGCCAAGAAAAGCCTCTAGCCAGGTGAAGGTGCCCGTACCGCAAACCGACACAGGTAGGCGAGAAGAGTATTCTAAGGCGCGCGGAAGAACTCTCGTTAAGGAACTCGGCAAAATGACCCCGTAACTTCGGGAGAAGGGGTGCCCCGGTAGTGTGAATAGCACGAGGGGGCCGCAGTGAAAAGGCCCAAGCGACTGTTTAGCAAAAACACAGGTCTGTGCGAAGCCGTAAGGCGAAGTATACGGGCTGACGCCTGCCCGGTGCTGGAAGGTTAAGGGGAGTGGTTAGGAGCAATCCGAAGCTGTGAACCGAAGCCCCAGTAAACGGCGGCCGTAACTATAACGGTCCTAAGGTAGCGAAATTCCTTGTCAGGTAAATTCTGACCCGCACGAATGGCGTAACGACTTGGGCGCTGTCTCAACGAGAGATCCGGTGAAATTTTAATACCTGTGAAGATGCAGGTTACCCGCGACAAGACGGAAAGACCCCATGGAGCTTTACTGCAGCTTGATATTGAATTTGGGTACGATCTGTACAGGATAGGTGGGAGCCTTTGAAGCGTGAGCGCCAGCTTGCGTGGAGGCAACGTTGGGATACCACCCTGATCGTATCTAGGTTCTAACCTGGTACCGTAATCCGGTGCGGGGACAGTGTCAGGTGGGCAGTTTGACTGGGGCGGTCGCCTCCTAAAGAGTAACGGAGGCGCCCAAAGGTTCCCTCAGAATGGTTGGAAATCATTCGAAGAGTGCAAAGGCATAAGGGAGCTTGACTGCGAGACCTACAAGTCGAGCAGGGACGAAAGTCGGGCTTAGTGATCCGGTGGTACCGCATGGAAGGGCCATCGCTCAACGGATAAAAGCTACCCTGGGGATAACAGGCTTATCTCCCCCAAGAGTCCACATCGACGGGGAGGTTTGGCACCTCGATGTCGGCTCATCGCATCCTGGGGCTGAAGTAGGTCCCAAGGGTTGGGCTGTTCGCCCATTAAAGCGGTACGCGAGCTGGGTTCAGAACGTCGTGAGACAGTTCGGTCCCTATCTGTCGTGGGCGTAGGAAATTTGAGAGGAGCTGTCCTTAGTACGAGAGGACCGGGATGGACGTACCGCTGGTGTACCAGTTGTTCCGCCAGGAGCACCGCTGGGTAGCTATGTACGGACGGGATAAACGCTGAAAGCATCTAAGCGTGAAGCCCCCCTCAAGATGAGATTTCCCAGTATGTAAGACCCCTTGAAGACGACGAGGTAGATAGGCTGGGGGTGGAAGTGCAGCAATGCATGGAGCTGACCAGTACTAATCGGTCGAGGGCTTATCCAAATATGCAAGTGATCATTCGCATGTTTCGTTTCGAATCTAGTTTTCAGAGAACGATCTCTGAAATGTAAGCTATGCGTTTGGTGGCGATGGCGGAGGGGTTCCACACGTACCCATCCCGAACACGACCGTTAAGCCCTCTAGCGCCGATGGTACTTGGACCGCAGGGTCCTGGGAGAGTAGGACGCCGCCAAGCGAACTCTTTCATCATACATAGAAAACAGGCTCTGCATGTGGACGTTGTACGATGAATTGCATTTGCCCTGCAAATGCATATTATTCCCTGATAGCTCAGTTGGTAGAGCACTCGACTGTTAATCGAGTTGTCACAGGTTCGAGCCCTGTTCGGGGAGCCATTTGCTCTCATAGCTCAGTAGGTAGAGTGCATCCATGGTAAGGATGAGGTCACCGGTTCGATCCCGGTTGAGAGCTTTGGAAATGGGGCCCGTTGGTCAAGGGGTTAAGACACCTCCCTTTCACGGAGGTAACAGGGGTTCGAATCCCCTACGGGTCATATAGATGGAGGCTTAGCTCAGCTGGGAGAGCATCTGCCTTACAAGCAGAGGGTCGGGGGTTCGATCCCCTCAGCCTCCACCATCTAATTATTGGGGATTAGCCAAGCGGTAAGGCAACGGACTTTGACTCCGTCATGCATAGGTTCAAATCCTATATCCCCAGCCATTTTATGAGTCATTAGCTCAGTTGGTAGAGCACCTGACTTTTAATCAGGGTGTCGAAGGTTCGAGCCCTTCATGACTCACCATTATATGCGCGTGTGGCGGAATTGGCAGACGCACTAGACTTAGGATCTAGCGTCTTTGACGTGGGGGTTCAAGTCCCTCCACGCGCATCCTTTATTTGCGGAAGTGGCTCAGCGGTAGAGCATCGCCTTGCCAAGGCGAGGGTCGCGGGTTCGATTCCCGTCTTCCGCTCCAATATTTGCGCCCTTAGCTCAGCTGGATAGAGCGTTTGACTACGAATCAAAAGGCCGGGAGTTCGAATCTCTCAGGGCGCGCCATTATTTTCATTAATATCGGGATGTAGCTCAGCTTGGTAGAGCACCTGGTTTGGGACCAGGGGGTCGCATGTTCAAATCGTGTCATCCCGATTGTTATTATGCGGGTGTAGTTCAATGGTAGAACTTTAGCCTTCCAAGCTAATAGCGTGGGTTCGATTCCCATCACCCGCTTACATTATTTATAAAAAACTCTCCACATATGCGGAGAGTTTTTTATTTTTTTATGCGCGAAGAAGCAGTTATATTATGTAGCTTTACAGGTTTATGATAAAGAGCCAAAACGACCTCTGTATGCTAAATAGGGTCGCTTGGCTCTTATGTTTACTATTTGGGAAGAAGATGCTTTTAGAGCATCAGTTAGACTGGGATTTGGGCCAATTAGCGCTCGTTGTGATCGGTTACTCTTCTACGCATACCTGCTAAACCGAGGAGTCCCAGCAGACCGAGCCAGCCCCAATCCATGCCATTATCCCGATTGGTTGTTGCGGCGTTAGCACGAACACTGTTCGTACGATAGTCACCATTGTTGCGGTAGTTCCCATCCATGTTCATGTTCATGTTGGTATTTGTGCGATTCATGTAGTTGCTGTCCTGATAAGACTGGACACGTGAACCGTTGGTGTCCATTCCTTTGGTCATATGATTATCAGCAGCAGCAGGACCAGCTAAAGAGGCGACGAGAAGCACAGAAGCAATAATCGTTGTAGCTTTTTTCATTAAGTTGAGTCCTCCTATTTTTTAGAGCTACAGATTAATCTGCCCAAGAGGACAAGAAAACTATGTAGGAATGATCTGTAAAGTTATCCTTTAATTACAGTATGTTAGGACAAAATACATAAGAAACTTTTCTAAAAGCAGACTGTACTATGAAGAAAATTATATTTACATCTTTAATTTATTGCGTCACTGTGGTAAAGTATACAAAAGCTTGCTTTGCCGGTCATGTTTCTTTGTATGAACCTGGTTACAAATAATGAAATTATGCGGTTTTACCTTATAAACATGTACGGTTACTCATATCTAGATTAATTGTATATTTATGAGTTTTTAGGTATAGGTATGAGACCTTAGGTTTATCTAAAGTATGTGAAAAAGGTATCATGCGACAGCATATGACCATTAATTGAAGCAGAACAAGAAAATGAATAAAAAAGCGTGTTTTTGTGCTGTAAATCGGGGATAATCCCCATTTTTTCTAGTAGAAAAATGAAGATTTTCGTACCATTTTATTGTATGATGTTATGAAGGTGTCAAATTTGCGTGTACGAATGGAACGATCAGATGGGAGGATAAGCATGACTGAAACTATGGTAACCGCCAGCAAAAGCCAATCCAACAACCTGCTTCGGCGAGACGTGCGGTTCCTGGGCAATATACTCGGAGAAGTTCTTGTCCATCAAGGCGGCACGGAGCTTCTAGATATCGTTGAGAAGATTCGGGAAACGAGCAAATCGTTGCGTGCAGAATTTCTGCCAGAACTCTATGCAGAGTTCAAAACGATGATCCAGGAATTAGACTCGGACAATCGTCATCAGGTTATTCGGGCATTCGCTATTTATTTTCAATTAGTTAATATTGCTGAACAAAACCATCGGATCCGGCGTAAACGGGATTATGAACGTTCTGCAGGGGACGCTGTGCAGCCAGGATCGATTGAGAAAGCAGTACAGGATCTTAAGGAACGTGGATTGTCTCATACAGAGGTGGAAGAGATTCTCGACGATTTGTCGCTTGAACTCGTTATGACAGCTCATCCAACCGAAGCCATGCGCCGGGTTATTCTGGACATCCACAAACGGATATCCGAAGATGTCATGCTACTTGATAATCCTACGCTGACGTTGCGTGAACGTGAACAGTTGCGTGAGAAACTGCTGAATGAGGTTATTACACTCTGGCAGACAGATGAACTTCGCGACCGCAAACCGACTGTACTTGATGAAGTGCGGAACGGGATGTACTACTTTCATGAAACGTTGTTCCACGTACTTCCGGATGTATATCAGGAGCTGGAACGCTGCCTGAACAAATTTTACCCTGACCATGACTGGCATGTGCCGACGTATTTGCGGTTCGGTTCCTGGATCGGTGGAGACCGGGATGGAAATCCTTCGGTAACTTCAGATGTAACATGGCAGACGTTGTTGATGCAGCGCAAGCTCGCTTTGCGTGAATACCAACGGATTATGATTGAACTTATGGGCCATCTCAGCTTCAGCACGAACATCATCCACGTATCGGATGAGCTGGTGCAGTCGATTGAGCAGGACCGTAGTTGTGTAACGTTGAAAAAAGTGGATATGTGGCGGAATGAAAAAGAGCCATACCGCATCAAATTGGCCTATATGATTGCCAAGTTGAACAATGTATTGGATGAGAACAAATTAGGTCAGGCTGACCGTTATCATAGCGCTCAGGATTTGATTGATGATCTGATGATTATTGATCGAAGTCTGCGCCATCATTTTGCCGATTACGTAGCGGATACAACTATTCGCAAAATGATTCGTCAAGTTGAGTTGTTTGGTTTCCATACCGCAGCATTGGATGTGCGTCAGCACAGTCAGGAACATGAAAATGCGATGTCGGAGATTTTGGCGAAAATGAACATTGTAGAAGATTATGCGCGTCTGACTGAGGACGGTAAAATCGATCTGCTTGCTCGTTTGCTTGATGATCCCCGTCCGCTTACTTCTCCTTATCACCAATACACGGAGGGAACCAAAGAGTGTCTGGATGTTTTCCGTACCATTAAGCGTGCCCAGAACGAATTTGGGACCGGCTGTATCACAAGTTACCTGATCAGTATGACACAGGGCGCAAGTGACTTGCTGGAGGTTATGGTATTTGCCAAGGAAGTAGGCTTATTCACCAAAGGAAACAATGGTGAGGTTGTATCTACACTTCAAGCGGTACCGCTGTTTGAAACGATTGATGACCTTCATGCGGCTTCGGACATTATGCAGAAGCTATTTAACCTTCCTGTATACCGTGCAAGCGTAAAAGGACGGAATGAACTACATGAAATCATGCTAGGTTATTCCGACAGTAACAAGGATGGCGGAGTGGTTACAGCCAACTGGGAACTGCGTGTAGCAATGAATGCGATCACGGCTGTAGGTAATGAACACGGCGTTAAGTTGAAGTTCTTCCATGGACGTGGCGGAGCTCTTGGACGTGGCGGCATGCCACTCAATCGCAGTATTCTTGCTCAACCACCCCATACCATTGGTGGAGGCATCAAGATTACAGAGCAGGGAGAGGTTATTTCTTCTCGTTACTCCCTTCAGGGAATTGCATACCGTAGTCTGGAGCAGGCAACTTCTGCACTGATTACAGCAGCACTGAATGGTCTTGAGCCGCAAGAATCAGAATCCGAGCGTCATTGGGACAGCATCATCAAAGAGATTTCACAAGTATCTTTGACGAAATATCAGGATTTGATTTTCCGTGATCCGGACTTCTTTACCTTCTTCAAGGAATCCACACCGCTTCCAGAGGTGGGTGAACTGAATATTGGTTCGCGTCCGTCCAAACGGAAAGGTAGCGACAAGTTCGAAGATCTGAGAGCAATTCCTTGGGTATTTGCTTGGACGCAAAGTCGTTATCTGCTTCCAGCATGGTATGCGGCAGGAACAGGGCTACAAAGTTTCTATCAGGATAAAGAGGAAAATCTGGTTGTCCTAAAAGAAATGTATGCAAGCTTCCCATTCTTCCGCACGCTGATTGATACGGTTCAGATGGCTGTAGCGAAGGCAGATCTGGTAATTGCCAAAGAGTACTCAGCCATGACTTCCAACAAGGAAGCACGGGATCGCATATATGGACAAATCGAATCTGAATTCAAGCTTACAAAAGAGCTTATTCTGAAAATTACCGGAGAAGCTGAAATTCTGGATGATGTACCGGTTATTCAAGAATCCATTCGTCTTCGTAACCCTTATGTTGATCCGTTGTCCTACATGCAGGTCCAGCTTCTGAGTGAGCTCAGAGATATGCGTGAACGTGGTGAGGACGATACGGAACTGCTCAGAGAAGTGTTGCTGACAATCAATGGTATCGCTGCAGGGCTGCGTAATACAGGTTGAGGATTTAACTGCTGCATCTGAAAAATTATATGTAACAAAGTACCCATTATGTTGTTGAATAATAGCTCCATTCTCTCCTCTACGGAGTGAGAGATGAAACGGGACTCCTGCGGGAGTTCCCGTTTTTACTGTTTTTGGCGGATATTTGTCATACAGTCTTGATTTTTGACCAAAGTTGATTTACGATTTGATTGGTGAATTACAAGTGTGGACGGGTATCAGAAGACGGAAGACCCATCAGCATGTCTGGGGGAATAAGGGTGGACAATTTGGAGAATAGGCTTGTGAGACTGGTGCTTAAAGGCGACCAGAGAGCCTTCGCAGAAATCGTTGAACTATATAAGGACAAGCTGTTTCATTTGGCATATCGGATGCTGAACAATCGTCATGAAGCTGAGGACGTTGTGCAGGAGACGTTTTTGCGTGTGTTTCGCAATATGGAGAAGTATGATCCGAACCAGAAGTTTTCAACCTGGATCTACCGGATCGCCACCAATCTGTGTATTGACCGACTGCGCAGAAAGAAACCTTCATACTCTTTGGATGCTGAACTGAATGATCAGGAAGGATCGGATGGTTATGCGATGCTTCCGAGTGATGATCGTACACCAGAGAGTGAGGCACTGCTGTCAGAGACGCAAACGCTCATTCGTGAAGCCATTGACAGTTTGCCAGCCAAGTATAAGTCCGTTATGATTCTAAGGTATTTACAGGACTTGTCGTTACAGGAAATCAGTGACGTGACAGGTATGCCCGTAACAACGATCAAGACACGCGTTCATCGGGGCCGTGATTTTCTACGTAAAAAATTGGAATACAAGTTATAAATGTTATACGCCTTGAAATATGGGCAAAATTATTTGAAACATATCCGAAACGGATGCGTATGTAATGTATGCAAGTCTTATGCGTGCTTTTTAATGGCTCATGGACTAAGTGATTTAAGAAAGGATTGGCTCTCATATGGATTGCAACTCGGCCGTCTCTTTAATGCATGAATGTTTGGATGAGTCGTTGTCCCCGGCCCAGAAGGTTGAATTAAAAAGTCACCTGGTGATCTGTCCGGATTGTCGCATGCGCTTTAAAGAGTTGGAACAGACGGAAATGCTACTCTTTGCCATGAAACACTATTCACCGTCTGCCTCTGATGAGCTGACCAATCGAATTATGAATGCTCTGCCCCAGCCCAAGAGACAGCAAATATGGCTCAAATGGGTCAAAGGACATCCCGCGCTGACGGCGGCAGCCTTCTTTTTGGTCGTGATGCTCTTTAGCGCCTTGAATTTCTGGAATCAGAATAACGAAATGGTTGTTAAGGGAAATAATCTGGACCAGATCGTGATTCAGGGTAACACGGTTATTGTTCCTGAAGGTAAGTCAATTGCTGGCGATCTTACGATAGAAAATGGAACCGCACAAGTATATGGTGATGTGAACGGCAATCTGACGGTTATCGACGGACAACTGTTTCAGGCTTCAACGGCGCATATTTCGGGTCAGGTGAAAAGTATTGATCAAGCGCTGGACTGGGTCTGGTACAAAATAACCAATATGGTAAATGAAGTGGCTTATCGCTAGAACAGGGTAAAATCTTCAATGGTATATACCAAGCAGGGTACCTCCAGATTGCATGGGGTACTCTTTTTTTATACGTAAACTTTGTAATTCATGGTAAATGTGATGTTTATGTGCAGTTTGAGACTGCCGTAACTTGCAACCTGAACGTTAACGTTATAACCTAGATACTAAAGAGAACATACTACTACATATAGATAAGCATTTTGTATATATCGAATGATGCAAAAATGCGCAGACAAAGGATTATATAAAATCCTAATGGGTTAATATGAGATCAGGGTTTACTCATCAATGGGGATAGCGGGGGCTGGCTTATGAATTATTTTGCTGACTTAACGTGGACAGAGTCCATTAAGGACGTTATCGATATATTGATCGTTACCTATATTATGTACAAACTGATTTTGCTTGTGCGGGGTACACGTGCTGTTCAGCTCCTGAAAGGAATTCTGTTCCTTGTGCTGATCTGGGCATTAAGTACGTGGCTAAACCTGTATACGCTCAAATGGTTAATGAACCAAATGTTTACGTTTGGTGTCGTTGCGGTGTTCATTATCTTTCAGCCGGAACTGCGTCGTGGTCTGGAGCAATTGGGACGCGGTAAGCTATTTGGTCGTTCAGCGGCAGCGAGTGATGAAGAGTTAACGGTGTTAATTGGTGAAATTATTAAGTCTGTTAATTATCTGTCACGGCGTAAAATCGGCGCATTGGTCGTATTTGAACGTGAAACGGGTCTGAACGATTACACAGAATCGGGTATTAAGATGCACTCTCTGGTCAGCTCGGAGCTGATGATTAACATCTTTATTCCAAATACACCGCTCCATGATGGAGCCGTCATTATACAAGGGAAACAGATTTCGGCGGCAGCTTGTTATTTGCCATTATCAGAGAATCCGTTTATCAGTAAAGAATTGGGGACACGCCATCGTGCAGCCATCGGGATCACCGAAGTTGCAGATGCGATCTGTTTGGTTGTCTCCGAGGAGACCGGACAAGTATCACTGGCAATGAACGGACAGGTCGTTCGTGATATTAAGGAAGAATCACTGATTGCCAAACTGTATGAGGAGTTGCGCCCTACATCCAATCTGAAAAAGAATGGTTGGACAACCTTCTGGAAACGGAAGGGAGGACGTAACAATGGATAAGTGGTTTAACAATAATAACTTCGCCAAAATACTTGCGCTTGCGGTGAGTCTGCTGCTCTGGTTCATGATTCATCTGGATGAAGTACCAACCACCCCTACGATTACAACAGGCACAACCAATAAGGTTGTGGAACGTACGGTGCCTGTTCAACCTTATGGATTAGACAGCAACAGCTATGTGCTTACTTCTTTAAGTACGGATGAGGTCCGGTTGGAGATTAAAGGACAGCGTTCGATGCTCACATCGATTTTTACCAATGACGATTACAAGGTACTGGTGGATCTGAGCCAAGTGAAAGATGGGTCGAATACACTGCCGCTTGTACCTGATTTGCCATCCGGGGTGGAAGTAGTAAGTATGGAGCCTTCCATGGTTACCGTGAATGTAGAAAAATTGGGCACCAAATCCTTCAATGTGAATATTGTACCCGAAGGGGAACCATCCGCCGGATACAGCGCTGGAGCGCCCGTGATTGAACCTTCGACGCCGGTCAAGGTAACTCTGCCGGAAGGGCAACTCGAGGCAGTAGCGAAGGTCCAGGGCAGTCTGAGCGTAAAAGATGCCAAGGAAGATGTCATACAGAAAAAAGTGAAACTTCAAGCATATGATGCTGAAGGTAAGGTCCTTGAAAACGCGATTATAACGCCTCAAACGGTTGAAGTCCGAGTTCCGGTCAGTCAGCCCTATACATCTATACCCTTAAGAATCAAATATTCGGGACAGCTACCAGAAGGCCTGGTTCTCTCCACAGTAGAGCCTAGCGTGAAAGAAGTCTCGGTTTATGGATCTGAGGATGCGCTTGCGGGTATACAGTCCTACGACCAAGTAACCCTTGATCTTACCCAGTTTGATCAGTCGGGTACATCGACAGTTAACGTGGACTTGACGCCGCCTTCCGGTTTTGAGAAAATCGAGCCTAGTTCGATTCAGCTCAAGGTAACCATATCACCATTTGACGAGGCAGAGGAGACAACGAAAGTCTTTCCGAACGTCCCCATCACACTTACCGGTGCGGGAAATGGACTGGAAGGGACGCTGGTTACGCCTCGAAGCGGCGGTCTGAACCTTACACTCACAGGCTCACCAAGCATGCTTGAGGGTCTGAGTAGTGAGGATATCAAGTTGACAGGTGATCTTGCTGGACTTGCGGTTGGAACGCATGAGATCAAGCTTGAAGCCGACCTGCCCCGTTTTGCCAAACTGGATGAATCGTCCAATGCTCTGAGTGCAACGGTCAAAATTAGTGAAAAGGCTGAAGACACAACGACTACTCCTAGCGAAGAGCCGACTGACGAGGGAACGGTAGCACCTGACCCTTCACCAGCCGAGGTCGAAAATGGGGGAACTGAGCCTGTTCCTGATGAAGAAGAAACGGAATCGAATACGGATACTCAGGATCAGGGCCAACAGGGGAATACAAACAGTCGAGGTAATTTAAATAATAATAACAGCGGTACTGGCAGTAAAAGTGGCACGAATCCGTAAACGTTCTAATTTTAAAATTCTCAAAAAATAATATTAGTGCTCGTATATGATGCGAATAGAAGGAGTTAAATCATGGGGAAATATTTTGGTACAGACGGTGTAAGAGGAGTTGCCAATAAAGAGTTAACGGCAGAGCTTGCTTACAGCATTGGACGTTGTGGTGGTTACGTGCTTGCAGGTGGTGTGGAAAGACCAAAAGTGGTTATTGGCATGGATACTCGTATCTCGGGATTGATGTTGGAATCCGCACTGGTTGCAGGTCTGTTGTCCATTGGCGCTGATGTAATTCGTCTGGGCGTTGTATCCACTCCGGGAGTAGCATATATTGCACGTTTGCTGAAAGCTGACGCAGGTGTGATGATCTCGGCTTCCCACAATCCTGTAGAGGATAACGGTATCAAGTTCTTTGGGGGAGATGGCTTCAAGCTGTCCGATGAGACAGAGAACCGGATTGAAGAGCTGATGGATGCGGAGACAGATCAATTGCCACGACCAGTGGGTGGCGGTCTAGGTACAGTAACGATGGATGAGGAATCCCGTTATCGTTACCTCGACTTCCTGAAAACGACGGTTAATGAGTCGTTCTCTGGTCTTAAAATTGTTTTGGACTGTGCGAACGGAGCAGCTTATGAGCTGGCACCGAAATTATTCAGTGAACTTGGTGCAGAAGTCATTGCCATTGGTGCTGAGCCAAACGGCCTGAATATTAATGAGCAATGTGGCTCAACGCATCCAGAGAACCTGAAACAGGAAGTGCTCAAACATAAAGCGGATCTGGGTCTTGCTTTTGACGGGGATGCAGATCGTCTGATTGCTATTGATGAGACTGGCGCTGAGGTGGATGGAGACTTCATTCTGTGTATCTGTGGTGATGCCATGAATCGTGCAGGCAAGTTGAAGGACAGCACCGTTGTATCAACGGTTATGAGTAACATCGGATTCTACAAAGCAACAGAGAAACTTGCACTGAAAACAGCTAAAACTGCAGTAGGTGACCGTTATGTGATGGAGGAAATGCGTCGCGGCGGTTACAACCTAGGCGGAGAGCAATCTGGCCATGTTATTTTCCTGGATTACAATACAACGGGAGATGGCATGCTGACTGCGATTCAACTCGTGGATACGCTCAAGGCTTCCGGTAAAAAACTGAGTGAGCTCAAAGCGCTAATGACCCAGTACCCACAAGTATTGGTGAATGTGCGTGTTGAAGATAAGAGCAAATATGAGGGCAATTCTGCAATTGAGCAAGCTATTGCTACAGTAGAACAACAACTTGGCGATAATGGACGTGTGCTCGTTCGTGCTTCTGGAACAGAATCTCTGATCCGTGTTATGGCGGAAGGACCAGACAAAGACGAACTTGAACAATTTGTGTCTCAAATCGCAGATGTAGTTCAAAAAGAATTGGTATAGGATTGGGGATTGGTACGTGTTCAAAAAGTCTGGTTTTCAGTACCGAGAAGATGGAATGAAGATAGAAATGGAGTAGCGGAGCGTAGGCAAACTACGTGAGCAACCACAATGTTTCCAAAGGAAACATACTTCGTAAGCCTCCTGCTTATTTCGGCTGAATTTCAACTTCGATGCTGATAATGCCATTAGGCATGATTCGTAATCAAAAGCGGACTTTTTGAATTTCCTCTAAGGATGAATATTCCTGCGTCCCGGCCTGATGAGACCATAGGTCCGATTATCCGGTCGGGATTGTGGGTAAATATGCTGAAATTGTCACAGGTACTTTGCTCCATTGCAAAATGGACCTGACGTGCATATAATGAGTGGAGTCGTCATTCAGACACAGAAAGTGAGGAACGTAAGGTTACAGTTACACAAGCGCCAGAGCTTGGAGTTGCGCGGGAAGATGTTGAACTTAGAATTTCTTCGAGGGTGAGGGAAGGCTGATTAACATCAACGGCAATCAAGCTGACGAGGTGGAGGTGTTCGGATTGTTCGGCGGGGACCTCCCGGTGAAGCACCAGAGCCGTAAACCGGATTGCGGAAAATGGAGAGGTGACTGTCCACACAACGCGCCGGTGCAGGTGCAAGAGTCATACTAAAATTCAAATGAATGTGCGTGAAGAGCGTAAACAGTACGCGGACGGGAAAATGATGTACATTCATGATTGCATTCATAACAGCTTATGATGACAGCGGGGCGACACGAGATCGCTCTGATCATTGATAATTGAATAAGTACCAAGTATTCATGAAACGCTAGGCAATCACTCATTTTTCCGATATGCCGCCTCTGCCTGTTTCTCTTCGTGACACAGTATTCATATACAAACGGAGGAAATAAACTATGTGCGGTATTGTTGGATATATTGGTAATAAGAACACTCAATCGGTATTGGTCGAAGGATTGAAGAAACTCGAGTATCGTGGTTATGATTCTGCAGGTATTGCGGTATTCACACCAGAAGGTCTGCAAATCACGAAAGCTCTGGGTCGCCTTGCGAACCTTGAAGCGAAGCTGGATGGTGCACCACTGGTAGGTAGTGCCGGAATCGGACACACACGTTGGGCTACTCATGGTAAACCATCGGATGAGAACTCTCATCCACACACAGATGGAAGTCAGAAGTTCTCTGTTGTGCATAACGGTATTATTGAGAACTACCTGGATCTGAAGGACGAATTGATGGCTCAAGGTCATACGTTCACTTCCGAGACAGATACTGAGGTTATCTCTCATCTGATCGCACGTGAATACAATGGTGATATCGTTAAAACAGTACAAAAAGTGATCACGTTGTTGCGTGGCGCATTTGCACTGGGTGTGTTGACTGAGCATGAGCCTGAGAAACTCGTAGCTGTGCGTCAAGCAAGTCCATTGATTATCGGTATTGGTGAAGGCGAGAACTTCATTGGTTCCGACATCCCGGCAATTCTGGAACATACACGTAACGTGTACATTCTTAATGATGGTGAAATGGCTGTATTGACACATGATGCTGTCGAATTGATGACGATTGAAGGCAACTTTATTTCTCGGGAAATGATTCGTGTCGATTGGGATGCTGTAACCGCAGAAAAAGGCGGATTCGAGCACTTCATGCTGAAAGAAATTCATGAGCAACCAAAAGCATATCGTGATACTATGCTGGGTCGCATCGATAATGAAGGCAAAAAAGTTCAACTTCCTGAGTTGAAAATGACTGAAGAACAAATTAAAAATATCCGTAACGTTCAAATCATTGCATGTGGTACAGCGTACCATGCAGGTCTGGTTGGACGTACAGTGATTGAGCAATTGGTGCGTATTCCGGTTGAAACAGATGTGGCTTCCGAGTACCGTTACCGTTCCCCAATCGTGCACAAAGATACACTCGTAATCGTAGTGAGCCAATCTGGTGAAACTGCCGATACGCTTGCTGCATTGCGTGAAGCACAATCCAATGGCGCACATGTACTTGCAATCACAAACGTCGTGGGCAGCTCCATTGCACGTGATGCAGATGATGTTATCGCAACATTGGCAGGTCCTGAAATTGCTGTAGCTTCTACCAAAGCGTATACTTCACAGTTGATCGCGTTCAACTTGCTTGGTCTGTACCTTGCACAAGTTCGTGGTACTCAAACTGCAGAAGAAATTGCACACACGCTGGCAGCGATGCAAGCATTGCCTGAGCAAGTGGAATCCATGTTGGAACAAGCGGATGCAATCAAAGGATATGCAGAGCAAATCTCCAAACATGAACATCTCTTCTTCATCGGCCGTGGTCTTGACTATGCAGTAGCTCAAGAAGGATCGTTGAAACTGAAAGAGATCTCTTACATTCACTCCGAAGCTTATGCTGCAGGTGAGTTGAAACACGGTACGCTTGCATTGATCGAAGACGGTATCCCTGTTATTGCCCTGGCAACGCAGGAGAACGTACTTGAGAAAACAGTGAGCAATATCAAAGAAGTGAAAGCACGTGGCGCGGATGTACTGGCGATTACGTACGAAGAGCACGTAGCACCATTGCTGAAATCCGTAGACCAAGCGTTTGCGATTCCTAAGACGCTGCCACTCTTGAGCCCGGCTCTGTCTGTAGTTGCGCTGCAATTGCTGGCATACTACGCTTCCCTGGCACTGGGTCACGATGTGGATAAACCACGTAACTTGGCGAAAAGCGTAACGGTTGAGTAAGGTTGATTCTGAATTTATTTTTTAAAAGTAAATAGGTATTTAAAAAGATGATATGACCTGGTCATATCATCTTTTTTTGTTATTCAGTATACTGATTATAGGAATTTTCATCATCAATAGATCTAAGTTGAATGAACATATTGCAAACGAAGAGAGGTTAAAATGATGGAGACATGTGCGGATGTGTTGATCGTGGTCGATCTACAAAATGGCGTTTGTTATGATGGAAATCATTTGTATGATTTGAATAACTTACTGAATAGAGTGAATAGAAGAATTACTTTGTATAGAGAAATACATAAACCGATTATATTTGTTCAACACTGTGATGAAGCATTAGTGCCAGGAGAAGAACCATGGGCGATACATGCCGATCTTGATGTTCAAGAGCAAGATTTTTTTGTGCAGAAAATGCATGCGAATTCGTTCTACGAAACAAATTTGAAAAGTCTATTGGACCAATTAGCTGTAAGTCGTATCGAGTTCTGTGGCGCCCAAACAGAATACTGTATGGATGCTACAATAAAATATGCTCATGGATTGGGATACGACAACTATATGATACAGAATGGCACTTCCACTTTGGATAATCCATGGATGTCTGGAAAAGAAACCATTTCTTTTTATGAAAACATATGGAACCATAGATTCTTGAAATGGATAGATGGTGGATCGTAGAACAACGGATCGTACAAAACTCGCCACATAAAATCTCTAAATAAGACCAAATCTCTGTATCACTAACATAAAATTGAAGGCATATAGAAGAGGTCCTAATGACATAAAATATGGTCATAGGACCTCTTTTTTATTTAAATACAAGTACGCGTTTTCTATATTAACAGTGGTCTAGATAAGAAGGAATGTGTAAAGCTATGGGTTACGCCCAACTCGTAATCGTTTCAACCGGGAGACGATAGGAAGGATAACCATCTTTGGCTGCTTTACCTATGGAGATCAACATCACGGGCTGGAAACGCTCTTTATCCAGACCGAAGGCCTCAGCAATCTGGGCTTTATCATAACCGGCCATAGGATTCGTATCATAGCCATGAGCACGGGCAACGAGCATGAGTTGCATGGATATGAGGCCTGAGTCAATGAGGTTCATATCACGCAGTTCGGCTGGAGTTATGTTTGCATAATAAGGTTGTACCTGCTGCATCTGCATATCCATGATGTCTTGTGGCATATATCCAAGTTCCACCGATTTGCTGAAAATCTCCTCCATGTACTCAACATTGTTAGCGTCGTAAAATACGGCAATGACAGCGGAAGACGTTAGTGCCTGTGTCTGGTTAAAAGAGGCCAGTGGTGCAAGCTTTTCTTTGCCTTCAGCACTGTCGATGACAAGAAAACGCCACGGTTGCATGTTAATCGCCGAGGGGGCACGTGAAGCTTTCGCCAATATTTCGGTCATCTCCTCGCGGCTGATTTTCACTTCAGGGTCGTAAGCTTTAACGGAATGGCGCTCCAAGACGATGGTATCAAAATCATTGGTTTTGTTGAATTGGCCGGTAATTGTATTCATATCGATCTCTCCTCATATCTATATTGGTGAGATTAGGATATCGGTGGTTATATCTGCATCCGTCTCACTATGAGGATTGTAAACTATGAAGTATACTTTATAGCAAGAAGAAGAAACGGGGCGATTTAGATGAAGATTAGTGAAGTAGCGAACAGTGTAAACCTTCCGATTTCCACGATTCGGTACTATGAGAAAATAGGTATTATCACGGATGAACATGTGCTTAGAGATCAAAATAACTATCGGAAATATGCGCAGAGCATTATTCAGCATCTGGATGTGGTGAAACAATGTGTGGCTGTAGGCTTTACGATTCATGAGATCCAATCGATGATCTCTAAAAATGGGTTTTCAAGTAAAGATCAGGCAAGCATCATCCAAGCGAGAATATCAGAAATTGAAGAGGTGCAAAAAAAATTAGAGAATTCCAAACAAACTCTGTACGAGCTTCTTGAATCGGATATCACGTGTGAGGATGGATTTGGTAAGTACTGAGCGGGACGTACCTCTTGAGCTTCTCAGTCAGTATATTTTTACATCATATTGAAACAATAGAGTACCGACCCTTTTGTAAATGTAGATTACCGGGCTTGCCAGCTTCCACCTTCACCTCAGTGGCAAATACACCGGGCATCCGCCCGTCTGGGAACCAGGGCATCTTTTTATCAATCACAATAAACATACCTTCTGCATCACCCGTGGGGGAGAATTTCTTCCCATCTCCCGCAAAGGGATTAAGGTGATAATGCTCATTCAATGTGCTCATCGTCTCAGGAACATCATCCACAGGCAGACCGATTTCACTAATACATATCAGATGCTTCGCTTCGAAAGCTTCATCGACTGCATTATCGAGTGAGTGGTGAGCGATGAATTCCATCAAGTTGCCGCTTGGGTCATAGAAATAGAAGGCTGTTGCATCCCAGTAGGGGAAATAAAATTGATCTTGTCCATCCTTGGAAAGCAACGGAATGTTACGGTTTTGGGCCCACTTTTTTGCATCAGCGAGTGTATTCGTTGGAATCGTAAACGCTATATGATAGTATGGATTCTCTTCCTCCGGTGCCTTCTTGAATGCAAGGACCGAGTCTCCTGCACGGAATGAAACGAATGTTGTATCATCCTCCACAAGCTCCAACTCCAGTAGTCTACCGTAAAACTCTCTCATGGCCTCGATCTGATGTGTCAACAAACTAACTTCTCTTATTTTCAATTCAATACCTCTCCTTCTAAATTCATCATTGATTGAAATACTCGATCGTTTTCTCAATAAATGCCTTAGCCGATTGCGTCAGGTAACGGTCGGACCGATGGATGATCTCAAAGTGTCGGTATGGTGGATCATCTGTAATTCGAATGCATCTTAGCGTGGATTCATTCATGGCTTGGATCAGAGGATAAGGCAGCAGTGTTCCTCCAACGTTGGCTTTGACCAGACTAATGATGGAGGTTGCCGAACTGGTCTCCATGATGGTATTAAGGCTAAAACCATATTTACGACAATAGTCATCGACTAATTCCCTGCCGGTAAATCCTTCGGGGAACATCACCGTTTGAATATCACGTAACTCCTGAATTTTAATCGTGCTGCGGTCAGCCCAATCGTGATTCTCGGAAACGACAAGTACATATTCTTCACTGCACAAAGGAATGCGTACAAGCCGATCATCAGGGGCAGATGTGATCTCTATACCGATGTCGACTTCATTCTCCAACACTTGATTCACGACATAGATCGAAGAAATAACCTTCAATTGCACCTTGGGGAACCGGGCATGAAAATCAACGAGCAATGGAGTGATACGGTAATCCAAATCGGATGGAAGAACACCGATAACCAATCGTCCCCGCTGATCATTGCGGAATTCTGCTAGCGCATCCTGGGTATTCTGTAAATGCCGAATCATCTGTACACAGTGCTCCAGAAATAGGGTACCTGCCTGGGTCATCACAATTTTTTTGCCGACACGGTCAAACAAAGGAACACCAAGTTCATCCTCCAACCCACGTATTTGTTGACTCAACGTAGGTTGAGATATACCAAGTTTCTCAGCCGCCCGAGTAAAGTGAAGCTCCTCGCACACGGTAATAAAGTTTTCCATCTGACGAATTTCGATGGGGAATCACCTCGTATCATTGGTTTTAGTAATCATTTTAATAGAAATAATAGTATTGTTCAATCATTCTAATGATTCTATACTTAATCCTATACCACTCGAAGATCATGTCATTAATGATTTGGATCTTGGATAAGGGCAAAGATATTACTACCATGAGGTGATTCATAATGAAACTACTTTATATTGTATTGGCACTGATTCTGGCTTCACTAAACTTAAGACCACCGATTACTTCCATATCTCCTCTGATGAGTACCATACAGAATGATCTGGGTTTGAGTGGCATGACGGCCAGTCTGTTAACAACACTACCGGTATTATGTATGGGCATATTCGCTCCGTTCTCCGTAAGATTAAGTCGAAGGTGGGGGAACGAGGGTGCTATTGTACTGGCTTTAATTTTTATTGGGATAGGTACAGGATTACGATTGTTCGTGGGTGCAACTCCGTTGATGATGTTTACTTCTTTTTTGTCCGGTGTAGGGATTGCATTGGCAGGGCCGCTGTTGTCCAGCTTCATTAAGCAATATTTTCCTAACCGAGTAGCAGCCATGGTCGGCATCTACTCTACTGCGATGGTGATGGGGGCCAGCATTAGTGTAGGATTATCCGTTCCGCTTCAGCATATGCTGGGTGGGTCTTGGAGAGGGTCTTTGGCCACATGGACATTACTTGCAGTCATTGCATTGCCGATCTGGTTAAAGTTAGCCTGGTCTGCGCGTAAAGATCGACAATCCGGACAAACTCCGTCTGTCATTCATGCGCCACTACCAATGAAGAACAAGCGTGCATGGGTGCTGACCTTATTCTTCGGACTGATGGCAGCGATCTTCTATTCATTAACCGCTTGGCTTGCACCAGCGATTCAGGGTCTGGGATATAGCCAAGAGACTGCTGGCAACGTCCAAACGTTATTTACGTTAATATCACTGCCCTCAACGTTATTCATTCCCATGCTTGTACACCGATACCAAAGACGTGTGTTCTGGCTTGTTGGATGTGCGTTGTTGGAATTGATAGGGGTCCTGATGCTGAATCTCTCTGTCAGTCCGTGGCTCGCGGCGATCCCGCTTGGGATTGGTGCAGGTGGGTTATTCCCGATTGCACTGATGCTGCCGATTGATGAGACAAGCAATGCTCAGGAAGCCAGCAGCTGGTCTGCCATGACGCAATCTGGTGGTTATATTCTTGGCGCACTTGGGCCGCTGGCAATTGGTTTGCTTCACGACCTGACAGGCAGCTTGGTGCAAGCATTCTATGGTTTGGCTATCATCATTGTACTGCAGATCATCGTGCAAATAGCTATTGGCAATAAGAAGAGCACGGAAGTTGTTGGCCAGAAGCGGAGCTAAAAGTCATGTGAAGTAAAATGGGTGTAGAAATATAGTCTTTATACATGATCTAACAAGTCCATATAATAATGTCGCAATGATTCCTTTAACGTGTCGGGTTCCATAATTCGAATGGATTTACCGAATCCTGCGAGGTATCTCACTATGAAATTAAGTTCATGAGGCTCATACGAACCTGCAAGAAGCATGTGTGCCTGTTCACTGCCCGATTCGTTGACGTGTATGATCTGCATGGAGGGAAAATGTTCTTGCCGGAAAAGTTCAACCCCGGCTTCGTCAATCCGACATTGAAATGGAATAACATCTGGTGATGGTTTCCATAACAAATGGGTATCCTGTGCATGAAGCTCAATCACGTGAGCCAAAGGTTCAATGTCGGACACTTCGGCTGATATGATCCGGTCACAACGGAACACCCGGTACGCTTCTTTTTGCAGATCATAAGCCTGGCAATACCAGTAGCCTTTCCTCGCATAGAGTGCTATGGGTTGGATGGTGCGAATACTGGTGTTGGACGTGCGGGATGATGGATCTGATTGTTCAGACTCTGCAAGATTCGCAGGGGATGGCCTATGACCAGGGGATATCCGCTGATTAGCGTAAGTAACCTGGATCACTATATTCTGCACAGCAGCCATCAACAGAAACTCCAAATGTGCACTATCTCGGATCTGCTCCGTATGTCGGAAGGAAACCCGGTGTTGGATATTCTCAATATTTTGTCGTTGCTTGTCGGATAACGCGCTCAGAAATTTCTCATGAATGGTACGGAAAGAGACCTCAAAGGGTAAGCTGGAGAAGCTTCGGAGGGCCTGCATCGCAAAATAAAGGGCATGAAGCTCACCCGTATTGAACGAAATGGGAGGCAGCTGCATCTGTTGCAGCAGTCGATATCCGCCGTAGCGTCCATATTCGACATAGATGGGCGCACCCAACTCTTCCAATGAAGCGATATCTCTAATCGCGGTTCGTTTGGAAATCTGAAACTCCTGCATAAGATCTTGCAGGGTGAACTGTTGTTTTTGATTAATATAGCGCAGCATCTGGTTCATGCGTTCTGATTTTTTCATATCTAACCCTCTTAATGGTGCCATGGTATGGCACCTTTCGTTGTTATAGTGATAAGTGTAATTCAATAGGAACAAGGAGGCAATAACATGAACTTTGAAGTGGTACCATTTTTGTCGATGAACGGGGATGCGGCGGCAGCCATTGCTTTTTATGAGGAGTTTCTGGGCGCTAAAGTCATATTCAAAAAAAGTTATCAAGAGATGAAGGAGATGAACCCGGGCTTCGAGTACCCTGCCGGTCAAGATGAGTATATTACACACTCGGTACTTGAGATTGGGGTTAACAAAGTCATGATTGCGGAAGAAGCAATGGACACGGAGAGAGCATGGCAGCTAGGGAACAACACTTCATTATGTATCCAATCCAAGGATAAACATACGATTGATCAACTGTATCATTCTCTGATGCAACATGAGGGCGTGAAGGTACTGGTACCTTATGAGCAAAATGAATTTAGCCCAGGTTATGGCATTGTACGGGACCCGTTTGGCATTGCGATTCAGCTATGTGTGACGGTACATGATTTTTAACTTAAAAAACATCAAGAAAGAAGAGCCATGACATCATATGCTCTTCTTTCTTCTATATCTATACAATGTCGTTTGAGCAACCAAAAGTTTGGGAAATCCAAATGTCACTGGATATCAAATATCGAGAATTACCGATCATTTATTTGCTAAGCGTTACCGCTTGAGCTTGGTCATTCTTTTCACTGAAAATCAGAGCTAATGCAGCGAGCATCAGGATAAGTGAGACAGCTCGCTGCCAAGAGAATGCAATGAATTCACCACCGAAAAGCCCCAGGGCGTCGATGATAAAACCGGCAACAATCTGACCTACAATCGCCGTAAGATTAGCAGGGGTCACGCCCAGTTTATTTACAGCCAATGTGGACAGGAATAAATATCCGAAACCAAGGAAAACCGCAGAAAGCTGTAATTTGGGCGCATGAAGTAAGTCGAGTACATGTCCACTGCCAAAAAAATTAATGAGTACAGCCAGAATCAGTGTACCTGACGCAAACGTGAAGAAAACCGTCTCCAGCAGACCGATATTTCGGCTAATCGTACCATTGATCGAGGACTGCGCACTAAGTACAGCTCCACCCACCAAGGTGACAACAACAATCAATAAACCAATACCCATCGTAATCCTCCTCTAGAATAAAGTAAGAGCTAGCGCACCCAACATAAGTACCAAGGCGGCAATTCGTTTGCTTCCTACTGCTTTGCGATTGCTCCCCAGCCATCCGTAATGATCGATCAGAATACTGGTCACCATCTGCCCGACAACAATGGCAATCATGGAGATCCCTACACCCACAATGGGAACACCAATGACTAATGTAAGCAGATAGGTGACCCCAAGCAAACCACCAAGCAGGTTCCACTTTGGAAATTTGGTGATGGCAGCGAGGTTTCCTCTACCGAAGAAAATCAGTAGAATCAGTGAAATAATTGCCCCCATGAAGAAGTTATAGAAATCAGCTTCCAGTGTGCCGACTTGTTCTCCAAGTTTGCCATACAGTGCCCCTTCAAAGCTTAGAAGAGCTCCTGTTGCAATAGCGATGATATAAAAAATCAGTTTTTTCAATCTACCTCGACTCCTTGACATGGTATGGATAAAAAGGTGCATGACTCATCATAAGAAAATGGGGAAGGGAAGACAATAAAAGATCTTGCTTTATTTTTCTGAGAAATTATAGATCTTGCTGTGGTAAAAGGGGTATATTAATACATCTAGAAAATAATTCAGACGCGAATGCAGGAGGAGACAGGAATGATCGATACAAGCAAAGAAGAATCCTCCAGATTGTTATATATAGGAAAAGTGCAGGGCAATCCCAATTGGAATTTTCCAAGTCACATGCATGAGGATATCAGTGAAATGGTGTATGTGTCCGATGGAGAAGGTGTTATTAAAATTAACGGATATCCATATACGGTCAAAAAAGGCGATCTGTTAATCTACAACCAAGGTGTAATTCATGAACAATGCACCTCTCCCAAATGTCCACTCAGTCTTTATTATTGTGGAATAGCGAATATCTATTCGGATGGAACGCAAACAGAGCATATCATTCCTGAACACGCGTCTCCGTATATCGAAACGAAGGAATACGCTAGAAGGATTGGCGATCTGTTCGAGTTCATGTATGAGGAATCCTCCAATCAAAAGACGGGCTATGACAAAATCTGTGAAGGACTGCTTGGCGTAATGCTTGCCATAGTTCAGCGGTTAGCTCAACCCAATGCCTCACAAAAACAAGATTCGGATCATCTCGCCGTAAGGATCAAGGAATTTCTCGATGATAACTATCTTCAGCACCTGAAGCTTCAGGACATCGCTGCGTACTTTCATATGAATCCTTATTACTTATCTCATGTGTTCAAGGACAAATATAATGATTCCCCAATTCGTTATATTGTCTATCGAAGAATGGGAGAAGCGAAGCGGCTGCTAACCTCATCGGATATGAAGGTAAGTGAAATTGCACATATTTTGGGTTACCAGAATGCTAATTATTTCACTATTTTGTTCACGAAGACGATGGGCGAGTCACCCACCCAATATAAGAAGAATGAAAAGGTGGAACGTGTTGATCTGGAGACTTGAACCCCGAGATGTAATGTTCCCTTGATGGCACATGGGAGGGGAATGAGTGATGGCAGTTAGTTTGTGTATGGAATGGCGCCGAGGGGCATGCTGATCGAACTGATCTCCTACCCTGCGGACATACAGTATCTAAGGGTAATAGCGGTTACTAAAAAACAGAAAAAATGTTAGAAATACAGAAGTGTATGCTGCTTTGCTTTATGTTACGATACGTAAAAGTAGATACAGAGACATTTTACGGATGGAATAAGTGGTTGTCAGCGGATATAGTGCAGCAGTTTCTCTTATAAAAAAATAAATGACAACAGGTGATCCAAAATGCTGCAAATTGGGTATCAATAGTAGAGTCATTAGAACCTGATGGATACATATGTTGTTGTGATTGTTGTTTTGCTAGTTAAAGGCTATCTATTATGGAATGAACTGTGGGGGTTATCAAGTGCCTATATTAGCTATGGAAAAGAAAGATGTTGTAACCGATGCACTGGTCATCAAGGCGATGGAGAAAAGTCTGGCTATTATTCGATTCGATCTGGATAGACGGGTAACTTATGTGAATGAAGTTTTTGCCCAGACCATGGGATATACGGTAGATGAAATGTACGGAATGAAACATGAACATTTTTGCTTCGGGGAGTTAGCGAAAAGTTTGGAATATGAGGCTTTCTGGAAGAGCATATATAGTGGAGTAAGCTTTCAAGATAAGGTGAAACGCAAAGATGCAAAGGGGAATCCCGTATGGCTTGAGGCGACGTATATGCCGGTGTACGATGAGACGAATCAGAAGATACTGGGTGTCTCCAAAATCGCTACCAACATCACCAACCGTCAGAAAAACATCTCAGTCGTAGTGAATGAGCTGAAAACGATGTCACATGAGCTGAATGGGCAGGCAGATGTAGGCATTGAACGGAGCCAGGAATTAATGTCCAGTATCTCCTATATCTCAGAGGTGTCGGCCACTAACCGTGCGACACTGACTCATCTTCAGGAACAAGCGGGATCGATTCAGGGCGTGGTACGAACCATACGCGAGATTTCATCACAGACACAGTTGCTTGCATTAAATGCCGCCATTGAGGCTGCACATGCCGGGGAATACGGACGAGGATTCGATATTGTGGCAAAGGAAGTCAAGAAACTATCCGCAATGGTGGAGAGTTCGATCAATGAGATCCGTGATAGCGTTACTGGAATAACCAAGGAAATTGGTAATATTACAGGTGGCACCAAAAAAGTAGAGGAATACGTCGAGCGGAGCCAGCAGCAGATTGAAATTGCTTTGAATGACTTCATGGCAATCGCTGCATCGGCTCACTTGTTAGATGCCAAGGCAGAGCATGTAACCAGAATCGTATAAGAATATAATATTATTAATTGTTAGCGGTTCCTCACAGAGGAACCGTTTTTTGTCTTTGGGTAGATTACTACACACACAATGAGATTACGGGTTTGTCTTTGACGCATTTTAGGTTAGATGGTCCGCAAAAAAACGGGAATTATTGTGATCAAACAGGGACACAATACTTGGGAATACCTGCAGCTTCGCATGCAGAGAAATGTTGGGGTGGGAACATGTGGTCAACAATTCTATCCTACGTGCCAGAAGGGCCCATATGGATTCAGGCATTCCTGGTTTTCATTATTCCAATTGGCATTACCATGACTACGCGCTGGATCAATGCCGCCATTAAGCGCGGAAGCTTCTCTCGTTCTAAGAAACCCTCGATATCCTCGAAGGATATCTCTCCAGCAGCCAAAGGCCAGGGTCAAGGAACCGAGACAGGCCATTATGCCAATATTAAGTTAACGGAGAAGTATAGTACCAATCTGATTAGCGTGAAAGAAAGCTTCGGACAAAATGCAGATGTTCATATTCGGGAATTTACGATTAGGGGAACGAATACACGGGCTGCAGTCATCTATACCGAAGGTCTGGTAGATCAGGACTTGGTAGATGATCACTTGATTTCCCCGTTAATGTTAGAGGGCGTTCCCCTACTTAAGCAGGAGGGGTTTCTTCATCCAGACAATGCACATCTGTTGTCGGCATACCTGAAGGATCAATTACTTCCTGTCAGCCTGGTTGAGGAGACTTCGTCTCTCCAAGAGCTCTCAATTGGCGTGCTTTTCGGAAAAAATGCACTGTTGGTTGATGGGTTGCCAGGTGCTTTATTAATTGGAGGCCACAAGATCAAAAGTCGAGGTGTGAATGAGCCTCTGTCAGAGGGATTGATTCGTGGGCCCCGGATTGGTTTTACAGAGCAATTAAGCGATAACACAGGCATTTTACGTCGTTACGGAAGTGATCAGAGTCTCTTTATTCAAAAGTTTGAAGTGGGTTCACGGATCAAAAAAGAATTGGCGATAGCCTATATTCAGGATATTGCCGATCCCAATCTCGTTACTGAAGTCTGTAAGCGAATCGAAGAGATGGATATGGATTCGATGCTGGAATCAGGCTATGTGGAGCAACTCATCGAAGACAGTACCCTAAGTCCTTTTCAACAGGTACTAAATACGGAGAGGCCTGACCGGGTAATGGGTGCTTTGCTGGAAGGTCGGGTAGCTATTTTGTTGGATGGAACGCCATTTGTACTTGTTGTACCCGTGACCTTTAGCATGCTGCTTCAATCTCCCGAAGATTATTATGAACGTTGGATTCCAGGAACCTTTTTACGTAT
Source organism: Paenibacillus sp. FSL R5-0517 (assembly GCF_037974355.1). Classification (NCBI taxonomy): domain Bacteria; kingdom Bacillati; phylum Bacillota; class Bacilli; order Caryophanales; family Paenibacillaceae; genus Paenibacillus; species Paenibacillus sp. FSL R5-0517. The sequence goes on along the minus strand of NZ_CP150235.1, from coordinate 5,993,522 downwards.
GCTGCGTTTTGTAGCTGCGATGCTGGCATTGCTCGCTCCTGCACTCTATATTTCGTTTATTTCGTTCCACCCTGGTCTTATCCCGACCAAGCTGGTTCTGACGATTATTGAAACGCGGACAGGGGTACCGTTTCCTTCGATCATTGAAGTACTGATCATGGAAATTTCCATTGAAATTCTGAGAGAGGCAGGGATACGGCTGCCTAAACCGATTGCGCCAGCGATGGGTATCGTGGGAGGTCTGATTATTGGACAAGCAGCAGTACAAGCAGGAATCATAAGCCAATTCCTGGTTATTGTCGTTGCGGTTACGGCGATCTCTTCCTTTACCATTCCAGTCTATAGTGCAGGGCTAACTCTGCGAATTCTGAGATTTGCCGCAATGTTTAGTGCCGCAGTTCTTGGTTTGTATGGCGTGGTTATGTTCTTCCTGCTTGTGTGCACGCATCTGGCACGGCTCTCAAGCTTTGGCGTACCTTACGTAGCTCCGGCCGTCCCTTATCACATCAATGAATGGAAGGATTTCGTTATTCGTGCTCCGTTGAACATGATGAGAATGCGTCCCAAAATGACAAATCCGCTCGATGAGGATCGTAAAAAGTAATCAAATTTTCCATCTACAGAAGCTCTGGAGGTGAACTAAAGTGAATGGCTCCCCACAAAAGATAACCACGACACAGGCCGTTATAATTATTGTGAATTACATGCTTGGTGCCGGGATCCTGACGTTACCTCGAACGACCAGTAAGGCTGTCGGAACACCGGATGTCTGGATATCCATTATTCTGTCGGGACTGATTATTGCAGGTGTCGGCATTATTCTGGTTACCTTGTGTCGCAGATTTCCGGGGAAAACGGTATTCCAGTTCACCCGTGAAATTACGGGGAGCTGGATTGCTTACATATTGGGATTTGCCATGATTATGTATTTTATGGTGATTGCCGCATTCGAAATTAGAGTCATGGCTGAAGTAACAGGGATGTATTTGCTTGAACGTACGCCCACATGGGCGATTGTTATGGTCTTCATGTGGATCGGTATATATATGATCTCAGGCGGACTTGGTGTCATAATACGGGTGTTCGAGATTATTCTACCGATTACAATCATTATATTTGTCATTGAAATTCTGCTGAGTAATCAGCTATTTGAGATTGGAAATCTTAGACCAGTGCTCGGCGAAGGTCTTATGCCTGTTTTCAAAGGACTTAAGCCTTCTCTATTATCATATACGGGGTATGAGGTGATGCTAATCATGACTGCTTATATGAAAAATCCGAAGAAAAGCAATAAGGCGATGAGCTGGGGCATACTTATATCCACCATTATATATTTGATTACGGTTGTCATGGTTGTAGGTAGCCTGTCCCTGGATGGAATCAAAACTCGAACCTGGCCAACGCTGGATTTGGTGAGAAGCTTCGAGATACAGGGATTAATATTCGAACGATTTGAATCCTTATTGCTGGTCATTTGGATTATGCAGATTTTTTCGACTACCGCGATCACACATTACTGTGCTTCGGTGGGTATTCGTGATTTGTTCCGTTCAAAAAAAATGAAGGGGATTATGTATGGTCTGCTTCCATTCATTTATGTGACAGCCATGATGCCCAAAACGGTGGATGATACTTTTGCACTTGGAGATATGCTGGGTAATGCATCTGTGTTTTTATTTGGCATTCTTCCTATGGTGTTACTGTTGATAAGTCTGATTCGCAAAAAAGGAGGCAAACATGCATGATGCCATTCCGTATGCTCTTACGTTTAGCTTCTGCCTTTTGTATTCTATTGACGCTGTCCGGATGCTGGAGCAGTCGGGAAATAGAGGATCTAAGTCTCTATGTTGGTCTTGGAATCGATGTCGGCAAAGAGACGGAATTCGAGAAAGACATCGCTGCTCAAGGAGGCTCATATCCTAAGAAGAACTATGTAACTGCCACGGTGCAGATCGCTCCGGGCTTCTCCAACAGTCAATCGAGCCAGCAATCCGGTTCTCCTTCTTCCGGCAAAACATCCTATGCCAATGAACAGCTCAGTGGAGATTCCATGTTGCAAATCTTCCGTCAGTTTGCGTTAAGGCGGGATCGACCACTTATTGGACATCATCTGAAAGTTATCGTCGTTTCCAAGGATATTGCCAAAAAATATGGTTTGGACCAATTGCTTGATTTTGTACTACGGGATAATGATATTCGACCGAACTGCCTGGTGCTAATCAGTCATCATTCTGCATTAGATGTGTTGACTTCACAGGACCCGTCTCGGATTCCGGCATTTTATCTCACAGGAATTACGAACAATTCGTACTTGTCCAACAAAATATTGGATCCTGTATTATTGTCTAAGTTAGATGCACAGATGCAGTCCGGTTCCAGCTTTCTGCTGCAAAATGTGTTGAATTCCCATGGAGAGGACAAGTTCTCTGGAGGTAGCATTTTTGATGGAAAAACAACGAAATTCATTGGAGAACTTAGTCAAACAGATCTTGAGGGTTTGTCATGGCTCAATTCCAAAAAAAAAGGAGGTGTCTTAAAAACACATAACAAGCAAGGATTCACCGTGGTATATGAAATCAAGAAGAAAAAGGTGAAAATTATTCCCAAGGTGGTCGGCAATGATATTTCATTCCATGTGAAGACTGAATCCGAAGGCTGGCTGATGGAGGATTGGCGCGCTCCCGAGGAAGAGGAAAAAGGTGAATATCTAAGAGAATTGGAAAAGGATTTTGCTGAGCTGGCCGAACAACAGATTCGTCAGGTGTTGTACAAACTTCAGCATACTTATAAAGTCGATGTAGCGGATTTTCGGGACAGCTTGCGTATTAAACATCCAAAGACATGGAAGAAAGTCAAAGGTGATTGGGATAAAATTTTCAGTACCGTGCCGATCACGTATGAGGTAAAGACCACTATTACCAATCCAGGGTCTTCCACAGAATAGCGAGATGTGCCATTTATGATATAAATATTGACACATTCATAATCAATCGCTATATTTATAAAAAATCATTTTCTTATCCAGAGAGGTGGAGGGACTGGCCCTTAGAAACCTCAGCAACAGATCTGAAGGATACTGTGCTAATTCCAGCGGGTGAACAGCCTGATAGATAGGAGCGTTTGTTTTTATTTGTCAGTAACGGCGCACTCTTTAGGAAGAGTGGGTCTTTTTTGTTTTTCTGGATGAAGAAGTAGGGAGCAGCAGGTATGGAGAACAACAACGACAAAGGGCATTTTCAGCGGAAAATGCAGGCACGGCATGTGGTCATGCTCTCTCTGGGTGGCGTCATTGGAACGGGATTATTCCTGAGCTCGGGTTATACGATTCAGCAGGCGGGACCACTGGGAACTATTCTTTCCTACTTGATTGGAGCGATCGTAGTATATCTGGTGATGCTCTGTCTTGGTGAACTGTCTGTTCATATGCCAGAGACGGGAGCATTTCATAGTTATGCGGCAAGATATATTGGACCAGCAACAGGCTACACGGTGGCTTGGTTGTACTGGTTAACCTGGACTGTTGCGCTTGGCTCTGAATTCACAGCCGCCGGTCTGCTTATGCAGCGTTGGTTCCCATCGGTAAATGTATGGATATGGAGCGCACTTTTTGCACTGATGATCTTTTTGTTCAATGCTTTAACGGTAAAACTTTTTGCGGAATCCGAGTTCTGGTTCTCATCTGTCAAAGTAGTTACCATCGTAATCTTCATTATTATCGGTGGTGCAGCCATGTTTGGGTTCATTCCCATGGCGGATGCTGAACCGGCTCCATTTCTATCAAATATTACCGCATCCGGGTGGTTCCCTCATGGGGCTACAGCGATATTGATGACTATGCTTGCTGTTAACTTTGCATTCTCAGGCACTGAGTTAATCGGTATTGCCGCCGGGGAGACGGAGAATCCAGAAAAGACGATTCCCAAAGCTATTTATACCACACTGTGGCGTTTGGTTATTTTCTTCATCGGAACGATTGTTATCTTGTCGGCCTTGCTGCCCATGTCGGACGCCAGTGTATTGGAAAGTCCTTTTGTAGCGGTAATGGAGCGGGTGGGTGTACCCTACGCTGCAGATATTATGAACTTTGTTATTCTGACGGCGATTCTCTCTGCTGCCAATTCGGGCCTCTATGCATCTTCACGGATGCTCTGGTCTCTGGCTGACAAAAGAACGATCTCTCCGTGGTTTGCCAAATTGACCAAGCGCGGGGTACCGCTGAATGCACTTCTGATCAGTATGGTGGGTGGTGCACTGGCTCTGCTGTCCAGCATTATTGCGCCAGGTACGGTGTATATTACGCTGGTCTCCATATCAGGTCTGGCTGTCGTTGCCGTATGGATGAGCATCAGCGCTTCCCAGTACATGTTCCGCAGACAGTATATCCGGGAAGGACATGCGGTCAAGGATCTGGTCTACCGTACACCACTGTATCCGGTGGTACCGATTGTTTCATTTATATTATGCCTGGCTTCATGCATAGGTATTGCCTTCGACCCGACACAGCGAATTGCGCTGTATTGTGGGGTTCCATTTATCGCAGTATGTTACGCAGCTTATTATTTGACAGAACGTGTGAATAAGAAAAGAGGACAAGTACATGACACAAACACAACCGACTAACCCCATAGAACAGATCCTTCGTGAACATCCGGTCATGATTCTGGATGGAGCGCTGGCGACGGAACTCGAACAGCATGGATGTGATCTGGATGATCCATTATGGTCTGCTCGTGTGTTGCTTGAGAATCCGGATGTTATTGTTCAGGTCCATACGGATTATTTTCGAGCAGGAGCCGACTGTGCGATTACATCCAGTTATCAGGCGACAGTGGATGGCTTCCGCAAGAGAGGCATCGGCGAGCAAGCATCGTTGGACCTGATTCGCAAGACGGTGGAACTGGCTGCACAGGCGAGAGATGACGTATGGGCAGAAGTGCAGGAAGACGGAGTTGATAATACGGAAGCCAAACTGGATGGTGATCTGGTCCTCGGAACAGCACAACAAACGTCTGATGTCTTGGGGACCGGGTGCTTGGCTCGGCCACGACCGTTGGTTGCTGCATCCGTTGGACCCTACGGCGCTTATCTAGCTGATGGATCGGAGTACATCGGTCACTACGGTGTATCAGATGAAACGCTGGCTGCATTCCATCGTCCGCGGATGGCCGCGTTGCTTGAAGCGGGTGCTGATATTTTGGCTTTTGAGACCATACCATCCTTGCAGGAAGCACAGGTGCTGGTTGATTTGCTGAAGGAGTTTCCTCATGCCTATGCCTGGCTATCCTTTTCATTAAAAGATGGGACAAGCATCAGCGAAGGTACGCCGCTTAAGACATGTGCACAGACGTTTGGCTCCGAGCCGCAGATTGCTGCGATTGGCCTGAACTGTGCTCCTATGGAAGTGGTGACGGAAGCCGTGAGTATTTTGAGCCGTGCCAGCGATAAACCTGTTATTGTGTATCCGAACTCGGGGGAAGTATACGATGCAGCAACGAAGACGTGGAGTGGGCAGGGTTCCTGTGGCAGTATGAGTGATGCTTCGGAACAGTGGGTTGCTGCGGGTGCACGGATTATTGGCGGCTGCTGCCGTACAACACCGCATCAGATTGACGAGCTTGCGAAGAAGTGGCGAAAATAAATCATATCATTATGAGAAGCCCTTTCACATCCTATAGAGGTGTGGAAGGGCTTTTTTATAATGTTAGAGAATCCTTATTAGATTATTCGATAACCAGCATACGTGGCGATGTTTCCCGAATGATCTGGGAAGAGAACCATGAGCCAAGACCTGCTGCAACGATGCTTAGGCAGGCGAACAGTATCATTCCACCCCAATGCAGGATCAGTGGAAGTTGCACGATACCATAACCGGAAAGGACCATTTCGAGCAGAAGAGGCAGTACATATACGCCAAGAAACATGCCTAGTATGGCTCCCATAGCGGATAGCAGGACCATCCCCATGGTGACTGATAACCGAATTTGACGGGATGTCATTCCTAGCGATTTGTATATCCCGTACGTTCTGCTCTCTTTGCGGATATTGATCCGGCAGGTACTGAAAATAATGATGAACGTCACAAGGATAAACATCAATCCAATCAGGCTCATCGGATAGATCAGGATGTTTGCAGCTTCCGCGTAAACCGAATCAAGCAATGTCTTCTGGGTGATTACCGAAGCGAAGTCCTTAAATTGCTCATTCAACTCCCCGACAACCTTATCCGCTTGTGCCATATTATTAACATTAATGAAGATAGCATCAAATTCACCATAACCCGGGTTCACACTTCTCATGGCATCAATGGTGATTCGACCTGAAACAGACATGTTGGCGATGGCCTGATAGATGCCTGTAATGAGGAATGTCCGCTTTTCTCCTTCAATATAGATGTCGATGAGATCACCTATATCTTTGTTCGATGTTTTGGCGATACTTACTCCAATGGCAATTTCGTTCACGTGCTGTGGGTTATTCCCTCTCAACGTTTCGAATCCAAGCTCCTGATAACTCCCGTCTAGTACACTCAAGTTAAGACTAATGGATTGACCCTTTACTGTTGCCGAAGACTCCGGGCTAATTACACCAGTGATGTTCCCTTGCCAGCCTACATTGCTTATCCTTGAATCCTCTTCTAACGCTTGCTTCAGCTCAGCCTTCGGGAATGTACTTCTGTTTACCACTACTGCTGCGATGTTGGCATTGTCATACCCCCATTTAGCTGCTGTCTGTTCAATTCCGATTATACTGGTCAGCAGCACATATCCTAAGACCAGTACAGAGGAAGCCATGGTGGTCAGTAAAAGTGTAAGAACAGAACTTTTGGTGTTTTTGAAAACATGTCGAAGTCCGAGGACCGCGGTCACAGGCATTCGTGTGAACCCGACCCAGTGTTGTGCCCATGGCGAATTCATTCTACTGGCCATCCGGCTGTGATCTGTTTCCGACATACCATAACGAATCGCCTGAACGGGTTGGATGCTGCGTGCTTTTTTGGCGTATAACACAGTAAACAAAATCACTAAAGCAAATAGAAGCACACCAGCCAGTATGGCCGCGTCCAACCCTTGGACTGGAATGTTCTGATTGTTCACTCGAAGAGAGGACGCGGATATATTAATGATCCACTTGGAGATCCATACGCTGAGTGCAAGTCCTGGGATAATGGCTGCGATAGATAGCATCGCATATTGAATAACATAGGTGCCTATCGTTCTCCGGGCAGTTAGCCCGAGTGATTTGAGAATACCTATCGTTCTGTAATTGGCCAGTATGGCATCCGAAATTGTGAACCCGATAGTCATCAAAGCGATGGAGAGCATGACAACGCCCATGAAGATCATAATGAAGCCAATAACCTGGTTAATAATCAGATAGAAAGAGGAGATCGCTTCGAACTCCATTTTGGATTCCAGAAACGGAGTTCCTGTCTCACGATTGTATCGTTCCCAATACTCCGAATTCATGCTGTAATCGTTAAAATGGATGCCGATCATGTGATGTTCGTTGCCTGCGAGTGTCGCGAAATCATGTTGATAGTCGGTAGGATTCATCCAGACCCGTGCTGTATTGGAGAAAGGGGCTCCGTATGGTACATCGATTACAATTCCGGACACCTTCAGATTCAGTGTACTTGAGCCGGTTTTGAAACCAATGGTATCGCCTACTGAGATTTGGTAGGCATTCGCCATGGACGTTGGTATCCAGACGGAGCCTTGCTCGGGAAGTGTAGTAGGCATCCCACTTGAGAACATAAGCTCATCCACATCCCATGGCGGTAAAGGCGTATTAAACATATATAGATACAGGTTGGGAATGTCCGTTTCATTAAAAACGATGCCTGATAATGTGCGATACGTTAGCAATGGGGATACCTCAACCCCATCTTGGGAAGCCCACCAGGCGTGCACAATTTCTGGGTCATTCAGTCCTTTCTCAAACGTCAGGATCTGATGAGATCCATGGGTACGGGTATGCATTTCCTGAAACTGATTGCCCGTATTCGCCAGTATGACAATAGCTGTAGATACAAGAAGTGTCGAGAGTAGCAGGAGCAGCGCAATTAACGTATTTTGTATTTTATTTTTACTCAGATACGACAAACTAAGTTTAAACATGACTGCCATAGGTTACTCCTTCCCCGTAACCAAAGCGAAGATGATCGCTTCACGATCCTGAATTTGATGTTCGTCATAGGTGTCAAACTCAAGGATTCCGCCTATCTTGCCGTCCTGAATATAGATCAGACGATCTGCCCGGCAGGCTGCCTTAATATCATGCGTAACCATAACTACGGACTGTCCTTTTCGATGAATATCCGTAAGGATATCCAGAACGGCGGTGCCGTGTTCCAGGTTCAAACTTCCGGTCGGTTCATCCGCAAAGATGATATCCGGCGAATTGATCAAAGCTCGTGCAATGGCTGCTCGTTGCTGCTGTCCTCCAGACGTCTGGGAGGGGAGGCGGTTACGCTGTCCATCAATATCCATGACATTCATCAGCTCAGTAGCCCTGGATTGGATGTCTTTCTTTTTGTTTCCAGCGATATATCCCGGTAAAGCAATGTTCTCTTTGATGGAAAGGTCCGGGATCAAGTTTATACTTTGATAAATATAACCGATTCGGCGCGTGCGGAAGTCTGACATTTCTCGTTCACCATAAGCGTCGATCCGCTGGTCACGAAAATAAACCTCACCAGCTGTAATCTGATCCAGTCCGCTAAGCAGATATAAGAGGGTTGATTTGCCAGAGCCAGAGTTACCCATGATGACCGTGAATTCCCCTTCATAGATATCGAGATCGACATTACGGATGGCATGATGTTGCTCACTTCCGCTGTTGTACGTCTTGCACAGATTCTGTGCACGGATAATCGCTTTCTTAGGCAAGTCGAATCACTCCCGAGTGCAGTATAGGATTCATTCTAGCGGAGGGATATTGAGGAAGCCTTATCAAATTATGAATAAAGTATTACTGACTTCCAAGTTGAAGCTGAAATTAAAGGCATTTGGTAAAATAGCCACGCCAGTGTGGCTCAGCAGATCGGCAGATAGAATCGGAAGGTCGTACCTTCTCCTTCTTTGCTAGTGAAGGAAATATGGCCTCCGTGTGCATCAATAATGCTTTGGCAGATGGAAAGTCCCAGTCCCGTACCTTCCTGCACACGTTGGTCTGCATGACTCGCTTGTCCTCTGAAATAACGCTGGAAAACAAACGGCATATCCTGCACACGTATGCCCTGACCCGAATCGGCGATGGTCACTTTCAAGTACCCGGATTCCAGTTCCGTGGCTATACGTATCGTGTCTCCGGGAGCTGTATGCTTGAGAGCATTGGCGACAAGATTGGAGATCACCTGTTCAATTCGGATAGGGTCGATTGCGACCAACACATTGGGGATATGGTTGGAATGAGGTCCGTCGTAGATCAGACCTTTCGTAACAACAACATGTTTAATAGGCTTCAACATAGCTTCAAGGACAGGACCAATGTACATTTCACGAGGTTCCACAGAGATCTGCCCTAGTTCCTGAAGTGCATGAACCAGTAGGTCTTCCACAAGTCGGGCCGTTTTATCCGTATGTGTCCGCATCACTCTCATATATTCCATCAGCGTTTCCTGATCGTTACACAGCCCTTCCTCAATAGCTTCTATGTATGCTTTTATCGTGGTAATCGGTGTTTTAATATCATGAGATATATTAGTGATGAGTTCCTTTTGTGCTTGTTCCTGCTGGATGCGCAACTCGTTCATATGTTTGATTTCTGTGCGCATCAAATCCAACATGGCGTAAAGGCCGCCCATTTCGTCTGTCCTGTTGTACTGGATCTGATCATCATAATTCCCTTTGATGATGGATTCCGCATGGAGCTTCAAATGATGAATGGGAGAGAGGAGCAGCTTGTCCAGAATTCTTTTCATCCAAAATAAAAATAAGCCCAGGATCATTGACAGGAGTAGTAGTACGCTAATCCATATAACCGTAAAAGTCATCGGTTTCTGAACAGTAACCATAGCTTGGGGGATGGAAAAGATAGCATTGCCGATCTGACTTCCCACGGGACCGTCCATCACGGGAAACGCAATATCAAGTGATTCACTATCGTCCACAGTCTGCGCGGCATGAGGCAGATCATAATGAAGGGAAGAACGCAGATTAACCTGGGTTCCTTCAGAGGTGGGATCGGAGGACAGAGCTACGGTTCCATCCAGGTTCACATAGGTAAGTAGAATCCCGCTTTCTCTGGCAATGGAACGTATGTCTTCTCGGGTAGTTTGTTTGTCCAGGTGTTGATGATTTTGCTCCAGAGCGAACAGAGTTGGATTAATCTTGAGCCGAACCTGATTTATGGACGGATTGGATTGTTCCGAATTTCGGTTTTGGAATAGTATTAACGCCAGTGCGAGGATACTTATAATAATCAGAAGGCTAAGTGTTGTTAACAGCCAGCGTCTGAACCAGGTGTTTAATGACATGTGGATGTCTCCAATCTCGATTATTCATAAATGAATTTGTAACCGACACCCCACACTGTCTTTAGAACAATTGGATGTGAGGGGTCTTCCTCGATTTTTTCCCGCAGTCTGCGAATGTACACGGTTACGGTGTTTTCATCACCATAGGTTGCATATCCCCAGATGGCGTCAAGCAACTGGGCTTTGGAGAATACCTGATTTTTATGGCTTGCCAGATAATGAAGTAACTCGAATTCCTTGGCAGACAGAGACACTTCCAATCCGTTCAATGTAACTTTGTAGGCTTTTTTATCGATCACAAGATTTCCAAGGCGCAGTAGATCAGTTCTGTCCATGTCTGAGGTCATGCTGTCGTAACGTCTAAAGTGGGCATTAATCCGTGCTAAAAGTTCACTCAGCGAGAAGGGCTTAGTCATATAGTCATCTGCGCCAAATCCAAGACCAAGTACCTTATCCGTATCACTGCCTCGGGCACTTAGAATGAGGATGGGGATATTATTGCGCCGTCGAATCTCGCGGCACACCTCGATCCCGTCCATGTCCGGAAGCATAATGTCCAGAATGATGTAATCTGGTTGAATAAGCTCCATAATCTGAAGCCCATCTTGTCCAGTGGCTGCAACAACAGCTTCATATTGATTTTTGGTCAAATAATCTCGCAAAATACGTGAGATATCCGGTTCATCCTCGATGATGAGGACTTTGCGCGGGTGGGTTAGCATATGTATCGCTCCAGTACTAGGGTAATCTATTATAATTGTGTGATTGTTTGAAACTGTAAGAAGCCTTTGGTTTTAACTATACAGGTTAGATTGGGATGCGTCATGAGGGAAATATGAAAAATAAAATGTGATTCTTTGAATTCATAAAAACCCGCCTCTTCAAAAGAGCGGGTTTCTGTCTAATCATAAGTTAAGGGAAAGACAACATTATTTCAAATTATACTTGGAAATATTCTTTTCAATGTTATCTAATAAGTAAATTTGAGTTCTGTTATTTAAAATGAAGGAGTATCTGTCTCCCATGTGGTCTCTATCATTCATATTAAAAGGAATTCGGGATATAATCTTTAAATTACTAGAATCAATTAGTTGGTGTTCATAATTATTTCCTTTCTTAACAGTGTACATAAAACTCTTCTGATCGCTGGCAATTTTAAAGACTTCTATAAAATCTCTTATGTAATCATACTTATAATCAAATGGTTTACTTGCTAATAGAGCACCTTTGGAATTATAAAGAGTGAGTTTGTTTTTCTTTCTGTCAAATAACAAGAAGTTGCTTTGAATAATTACAAGGTCAGTTTTGGAATGTTCATACGAAAATTTTTTATTCCATTTCAATGTTCCCTTAGGGCTATAAGCTTTGACGTGCAGCGTGTTTTTGACGATATTCTGATAGAGAAGTGTACCATCTCCCATAACAGAAACAGGGACAAAATTTTTTCCATTCGGGAAAGTTCTTATTTTTTTGCCAGTATCCAAGTTTATTACGTAGGTATTGGGATCATCACTATAAGTTTTAGCGAAGAGATAATCTCCATCAATCTGAATTTCCGAGTATGGCAGGGTGTACTTTTTAGTTTTTCGACCTTCTGAATTATAATGATAGATTGTACTACTTTTCCCATCGCGTGATGCAATAGTTGCATATAACGTGCCATTCTTGCTTGGATATTTCTCGCCATAATAGTTATAATCTTTAAATTCAGGCGGCAGTTCTCTAGTCCAAATCGTGTAACCTGTTGCCAGATTCATTACGGTGATCTGATTATTCTCAAACATAAATAGATAACCATCATTGGATACATTGTAAGTTCCATTCAGTGGTATGGACCACTTTATTTCACCTGTTTTTCCATCCATATTTTCTAGAAAACCTTGATTTCCTTTTTCCTTTAAGCCAATGATATGCTGATTTCCTTCTGCATCTGTTGTAATTGTTGGCGATGTGTACTGACCCGTGCTCCATCCGCGATCGGGAATCGTGCTTGTCCATTGTGGTGCAGGCAGACTTTTAAAATTGGCGAAACTACTCAGTGCCAACATTGAACTAATCATACTTGCGATCAGCAAGCAATTTAAAATTTTCATTCTCAAAGAATAAACAACTCCTTTTAATTAGGTATATTCTACTATAATATATCATATAAAACGTTCATATATGATTCCAAGGTCACGTTCGCTGTTGTAATGCCTCATCCTGAACAATGATATGCTCTTTGTCCCGATACTCGGCCGGAGACACACCGAAGTGTGCCCGGAATACCCGGTGGAAATAGGAGTAGCTCGCAAATCCGCAGGATTCGGCAATATGCTCCAGGGTCATTTCACTGTATTTCATGCGTTCCAGCGCCGCATTCAGACGGATCTCAATCGCGTATTGAATCATGGTCTGATTGTAATGTTCCTTGAATAAACGGACTGCACGGGACAGGCTGAGTCCGGCATAACGTGCCGCTTCCTCAAGCTTGAACGTAACCGTGGCATGCTCCTCAATATAACGTTTTAACTTCAGCGCAGAGGAAACTGCCCGATCGGTCTGAATATTCTCTTTGATTGCCCGGTCAATATATAGACATAATCCGCGCAGTAACGCATCCTTTAGCTCTGCATTTTCCTCAAGAGGTCCGCGGCGTTTCTCAAGCAACATATTTCTCCACAGGCTGATGAGCTTATCATCAAGTCCAATCCGGCTCACGGTGGAACGTTGCTGCCTTTTCCACCAGTTCTCGATCCAACTGCCCTCGCAGAACAGATAATAATCTCCGCTGGACAAGCGTCCTTCCTTATGTGGTTCATCCACCACGAGATGATAGTCGTCGCCAGGTTTGAGCAGCAGCAGATCCCCGCTAGTCATCCTGAATTCTTCATCTTGTACATACACTTTGCACGAACCTTCGGTCTGCAGACGGAACAGATAGGTTTGCAGCTCGCCCTTCATATTATGAGTGAACGCTTTATAGTGGTATGAGTAGTCACAGATCAGCACAGATGTCTCTAACGTATCCAAAGATAAAATCCCCCAATATGTACATCCTGCATGCATTCAAATGGGTACATTAAAATAGATGCAAAATGATGGAAATAAAATTTGACCAGATAGTTCATGTTCTGACTATATTGTATATGTTCATTCTAGCCTGTTTTGCGTTAGGATGATACCAGATAGAGCAATGAAAGCAAATTTGAGAACAGAGGTGTATCCTACATGAAAAAACTTAATATTGGTTTGCAATTGTTTACACTCCGTGATGAAACTGCAGCAGATTTTCGTGGTACGTTGCGTAAGGTAGCGGCCCTTGGATATGAAGGTGTGGAGTTTGCCGGATATGGTGATATTCCAGCTGAGGAAATGAAAGCGCTACTAGATGAACTTGGGCTGAAAGGCTTCAGCAGTCACGTTTCACTACATGCGATGCGCGAAGACTTGCAGAAACAAATCGATTACCTGAAAACAATTGGTGCACAATATATCATTTGTCCTTACCTGATGCCAGAGGATCGTCCTGAGAATGCAGAAGGCTGGACCAAGCTGTTCGCCGAATTGCAACAATATGGAGCTGAAGCAGCGAAGCAAGGATTGATCTTCGGATACCATAACCATGATTTTGAATTCCATGGGCAGGTTGGCGATGCCAATGCCTTTGACGCCATGTTCGCTCAAACATCACCGGAAGCGGTAAAAGTGGAAATGGACGTATGTTGGGTACAATTTGCGGGACAAAATCCGATCGAGTATATTAATAAATATGCGGGTCGCTTGCCGCTGCTTCATCTGAAGGATTTCAGCAAAGATGAACAGGGCCAGATGAAAACGCTGGAACTGGGACAAGGTTCGGTTGACCTGCCAGCTGTTATTGAAGGCGCTACGAATGCAGGCGTGGAATGGCTGATCGTGGAACAAGACGTATGTCAGAATCCGCCGCTTGAGAGCGTATCCAATAGCTACAACTGGTTGAAAGAAAACTATTTGAATCAATTCTAACAGAACCATCGAACGCTGCTAAAATGCTAATCTATTTGTCAAAGGAGACTTATATACATGAGTAAAATTAAAGTTGCTGTATTCGGCTGTGGAGCCATTGCCCAGCGTAGACATATTCCGGAGTACGCTGCCAATGAGAACGTGGAACTTGTCGCTTTTGCCGATCCGATCGTGGAACGTGCGGAAGAAATGGCCGAAACTTATGGAGGTAAAGCTTACTCCAGTTACGAAGAATTGCTTGCTAATGAAACGGTGGATGCAGTCAGTGTGTGTACGCCGAACTATCTGCATGCACCAATGGCAGTTGCTGCTGCCAATGCAGGCAAGCATGTATTGGTTGAGAAACCAATGGCGGTTTCCACCGAAGAAGGCGAGCAAATGATTGAAGCTGCCAAGAAAAATGGTGTGTATCTGATGGTTGGACACAACCAGCGTCTGATGCCTCCTCATGTCAAAGCAAAAGAAATTCTCGACTCCGGCAAACTTGGTAAAGTCCTGAATTTCCGTACATCTTTTGGCCACCCGGGTCCGGAAGGATGGAGTGTGGACGGTGCTGAAAGCTGGTTCTTCCGTAAAGAAGAAGCTATTATGGGCGCGATGGGTGACCTGGGCGTGCACAAATCCGACTTCATCCGTTACCTGCTGAACGATGAAGTATCTGAAGTGGCTGGTTTCATCAGCACACTGCACAAGGAAGGTACTCAAGTTGACGATAACGCAACTTGTTTGCTGCGTATGAAGAGCGGTGCGATCGGAACGCTGGTAGCAAGTTGGACGCAATACAGAGCTGGAGACAACAGTACCGTGCTGTGGTGTGAGAATGGCGTTATGAAGATCGGAACAGTGGAAGGCGATGAAGTGATCGTTGAGCTGACCAATGGTACAGTTGAGACGTACAAAGTTGGTGCCATGGCTACTAACGAGAAACAAGTGCCGAGTGGTGTAATTGACGCATTTGTAGAGTCCATTGTAACGAAAACACCTCCAGCGATTTCCGGGGAAGAGGGCTTACGTTCCCTGCAAGTGATCCTGGCAGCATTTGAATCCGAGAAAACAGGTCAGATCGTTAAACTGTAATCCATACGAATGACAGTGCAATTTCTAACATTCTATATGTCTTAATCCATGATATAAGGGACTTACCTTCAGAGATCTGTTCTGAGGTAAGTCCTTCTATATTTGTCTCCAACCGAGAGAGTGAAAGAGAACAGTATAAAGTAATTGTGCAATAGGGTTTACAATATTGGATCGTTTTTTTTACACAACAGAAAAGGCTGATTATCCGTGCTATCGCGGATAATCAGCCTCTTAGAGTCATTATTTAAAAAATGATAGAATGTTTAGCTCTCATTAGATGCCAGCAGGTACATCACTTCCCAGATCCAGCCATGCGATTTCAGCAGGAGTCAGCGTGATGCGGGACCCTTCGTCACAGGAGAGCAGTTCCGCCTGATTCTGAGCACCGATCAGGGCACAGGTTGGGAACGCCTGATTCAATACATAAGCGAGTGCAATCTGAATAGGTGATGTTTTCTTCGAATTAGCCAATTGTTCAGCCCGGCGTAACCGTTCCCAGTTGCCATCACTGTAGAACACACGCACCAGATCTTCGTTATCGCGAACTTCAGGTGTGAATCTTCCCGTGAAGAAACCACGCGCTTGGGAGGACCAGGATAGCAATGGCAGCTTGGTTTGCTCATGCCATGCCAGTGTCTCTGCATCTGCCGACACACAGCCTGCCCAGAAAGGTTCGTTTGCTTTGGCGAGACTGAGGTTCGGACTGCTGAATGTGAAGCCCTTCAAGCCATTTGCCGCAGCGTACGCATTGGCTTCCTCGAGACGCTGCCAGGTCCAGTTGGAGGCGCCAATTGCGCCGATTTTGCCGGAATCAATATGTTCGTTTAATGCTTCAAGAATAACACCGACAGGCATATTTGGGTCATCCCGGTGCAACGCATACATCTCTACATGATCTGTCTGAAGACGCTCCAGACTTTCCATCAAGTCACTGCGGATGGCATCAGCGTTCACGCGTGGTCCATTCTGGTCATGATGCGCGCCTTTGGTAAGAATGACGATCTGGTCACGGTTACCGCGTTCCTTCATATAACGACCAAGGACTTCTTCACTCTGTCCACCACAATAAATATGTGCTGTATCGACAGTGTTACCGCCAATCGACAGAAAAGCATCCATGTTCGTAGCTGCTTTATCGTAAGCACTATGCACGAAATAATCGGTTCCTTTAATCAATCTGGAGACGCGTTTACCTGCACCAGCAATTTCGATATATTCCATAAGTCAGTTCATCCTCTCAATTATAGTGTAATTCGTGTACGTTCTTCCGCTGAACGAAGGCAAGCTTCCAGCACTTTCATATTAGCTACTGCATCGGAAGGGGCGAAGCGCAGATCCTTGCCTTGAAGTACGGCACGTGCCATGTCATCTCCCTGCAGAGAGTAGTGGTTCACTTGCGGAACTTCAATCTCTTTGCGTTCACCGCCAGCCGTTACATAGAAGTTGGAACTGCGATCCTGACGACCGATAAAGGCCGATGGTACCTCAATGATGCCATCAGAACCTAGAACTTCGAGCGTGTTGCGGAAGGCTGCCCACATGCTGCTGTCAAACGTCACACCAACGTGATTATCGAATTCCAGCAATCCGGAAGCCATCATATCGACCTGATCATGCTGTGGGGAGAACATGCCAATAACGGTAACTGCGTTTGGTTCCTGACCAAGTAGTAGACGTGCTACGCTGATGGAATAACATCCGATATCATACAGTGCACCTCCGCCCCACTCCTTCCGAAAGCGGACATTGCCGGATGCATTGGAGTTATTAAATGAAAATGTGCTGTGAATACCACGGATCTCACCGATCTCACCGCTGGCGATGATATCCCTGATCTGCTCATAACGTGGATGATGACGGTACATGAATGCTTCCGCGAGATGCACACCTGCATCTGCACAAGCTTGAACCATCTCCTGAGCTTCCTGCTCTGTCAGAGCCAGTGGTTTTTCGCACAAAATATGTTTGCCTGCTTCTGCAGCCCGGATCGTCCATTCCCGATGCAGATGATTCGGCAGTGGGATATATACGGCATCAATGGAATCGTCAGCGAGCAAAGCTTCATAACTGCCATAAGCCTTGTCGATCCCAAGTTGTTCGGCCGTTTGTTTGGCTTTATGTTCGTCTCGACTGGCAATCGCGGTTACTTCATTCAACTCGGATTGCTGCAAGCCAGGAATGACGGATTCCACAGCAATGCTAGCGCTACCAAGAATGCCCCAACGCAATTTTTTAACTGAATTCATGTGTTGTATCCTCCTGTGTATAAATGTATATTGTGATTATAATGAATAGACCAATGAATTAAAATGATAATATATTGAATTTAGTTAACACAATATTGTTGATCAAGGAGAACCGGCTATGATGAGACAAACCGTATTGCTTACCCTGCAGGATATTCCATATTTTTGTTATCCCGAATCCGTTGGACACTATATGGATCATCCCCAGCATTCCGTATTACGGGAGGCAGGTGTGCTGAACAATTTTAATATTCACTATGTTGCTTCGGGCAAGGGATATGTGGAAGTGGACGGGGTAGAGCATGAACTTCGTGCAGGTCAGGCCGTACTTTATTTCCCGCAGCAGCGACAACATTATTATAGTAGTGAAGATGATCCATGGGATGTACGATGGGTTCATTTTTACGGTGAACGTCTGCATGATTATATGATTGAACGGGGGTTACATCGTAATCTGTTATGGACATTGCGGCAGCGCAGCTCTTGGGAAGAGGCTCATCTGGCCTTGCTGACTGAAGCGGAACAGAATACCATGCTGCGTCCGGCTCAGCTATCCACATTGACCTATTCCGTACTCGCCGAGTTCGTGCAGCATGCGGTACCTTTGAAGAATACACGTACCACAAGTAAGGCGGAGAGTCGGGTACTTGCGCTTCTTCCACAGATGCAGCAAGAGGCCTGTCAACCTTTCCTGTTACAGGACTGGGCAGATCTTGCAGGTGTGAGTTCGTATTACTTTTGCAAGATGTTCAAGAGTGCTGTAGAGATGACACCTATGGAGTTTATCACTCGTTCACGACTACAGATGGCGAAGCAATGGTTACTGGAACGGCCCTCGGCCAACATTGGACAGATTGCAGAGGAAGCGGGATATCCCAATGCCAGTTATTTTAACCGCCAGTTTATGGCTCATGAGGGGATGACACCTACGGATTATCGCGGATTGTATCACAATTAACTCGTATCCTTTCGATGTTGTCAGCGCTTGAAGTGTAGTAGTTTGACAGAGAGCCCAATCAAGTCTATTATGGATAAATTAAATCCGTGTATAATGAGGTGCCCTCATGAAATATTCAAAAGCAACAAATTATGCTTTGCATACCATGCTTCATCTTGTAAGCACTGCCCCTGAGCAACTGGTTAGTGTTCACCAACTTGCAGAATTGCAGAAGGTATCGCCAACCTACCTGTCCAAAATATTGACCAAATTGGTTAAGGCGGGTATGATCGAATCCACATCCGGTGCCAATGGTGGTTATCGGCTTAGTCGTAAAAATCCTGATCCTTCTTTCCTGGAGATCATTCATGCGATTGAAGGTCAGGCATCCCTGTTCGAATGTTCCCAGAATCATAACGCAGGCTGTTTGATCCAGCAGGTAATGGTTCAGGCGGAAGAAGAGATGGAAAGTTTCCTGAACAATAAGAAAATGTCAGAACTCGCTTCCCAGATGAAAAGTTGGAGTGCACAGCAGTAGCTTGGGGCTGGAAGTGAGGCTTGAATTGATGGGATTAACTCGTCTACCATAGGTATATCCAGATCTTTCCTCAACCTCACAAGAGGTAAGGGAAGATTTTTTTGTATCGTTGTGCCTAATAGAAGTCGAATGGTACAATAAGGAAGGTATAGGTGCATACATAATTGATCCGATCTTATATCACATTTTACATCTCTGGAGGGACAACACATGAGCCAATCAACGATCACAGGACTGGAACAATTGCTTGCGCTGGAAAACATTCGGAACACCAAGGCGCGTTATTGCCGCTATATTGATACGAAACAATGGGACATCTTGGGTGATGTGTTTGCCCCCGATGCAGTGGCCGATTTCAGCACAGAAGGCAATCCAATTCCGGTATTAACCGGTCGCGACACCATCGTACAAGTATTCCGTGATCTGGTGGATGTTGCCGTAACTGTACATCATGTTCATAGCGCGGAAGTTGAATTCGTATCCGAGAATGAAGCGAAGGTTATCTCCCCAATGGAAGATTGGGTGACGTTCCCGGAGGGCAATGAGAACAAATCCTTCCACGGATTTGGGCACTACCACGAAACTTTTGTCAAAATCGACGGTCAGTGGTACATCAAACATACAAGTCTGAAACGTCTTCGTCTGGACCTGTTTGAATAGGATAATCAGTGTAGAAGAATAGAGAAGTCGATCAACCCAAAAACAGCCCCGAGTAGCGCAATGAATGCGCCCTTGGGGCTGTTTTTTTGGTTATTGGAGTAGAGTAGCTGACTTTAGATCCGACTAGTTGATTCTGTGACTTTCCGTGACTGCATTCTAAGATACACCTGAGAGAAAATAACGGATGCCAGTGCGACCACGGTCATACCCCAGAAAATATTGGTGTACGCCGAGGAGAGTGGCAAGTTCTGCATCGCCGTTAAGGCTACGCCAGTAACTGCAACGCTGAAAGCACCGCTGAAGAACTGACTGAGTTGGAACAGTCCCATACCTGCGCCCACTTGATCCATGGTCAGGTTACCAGACAATTCATTGGACACGCTGGTGGTCAGCGATGAGAAACCAACGCTGAGCAGGACATACACAGCCATAATGGCGTAGATGTTATTGTCTGCAAATAAGGCGAACAATCCGGCTGCGGCGAGTAGCAACCATGGTGCAAACTTCAGCAGCAACGTATTGCCGTGTCGGTCAATCATTCGGCCGATCCGGTTGGACAGCAGCATGGACACGACTGCGCCGGGGAAAATGACAAGTCCGGATTGAGCAGGGGTCAGTCCATATAGATGCGCCAGAATTTGCGGCAGCAGGAACAGCGTTGAGAAGTTATTGATATACGATACAATACCCAGCGAGCTGAGCATCATATATTTCTTGTTTTTGAACAAAGCAGGCTGAACAAATGGATCTGCCGCGCGCCGAATTCGGAGCCAGAACAGAAGCAGTGCCGCTGCACCGATAACAAGCGTGAACCACTGACGTGAAGTCAGGAATAACAATACACCGGTAGTACCGATCGCAAGAAGCACGGCACCCAGCAGGTCGAATGAACCTTTTTGCGGGGTTTCCCGCGGAAGTAGTTTAAAGAATACAGGAATCAAGAATAACGTTAGTCCCGTAACGATAAATAGATCATGCCATCCCAGAAATTGAGTAATACTTCCCCCAATGACGGGACCAAGTCCAAGCCCCAGTGAACTGGCGGACATGATGACAGCCATCGATTTACCCCGGCGATCATTGGGAATGTATCGTGTGATCAGCACAATGGCGAGACCCGGAACAGAAGCAGCACCCGCAGCCTGAATCAGACGTGCAATAAGCAAAATGATGAAATGATTACTGAAGAACCCGAGAACGGATGCTGCACCAAGTAACGTAAGCCCGGTTGTGAATAATGTACGAATGGGTATGAAATCCGATAGACGTGAGAACGTAATCGAGGAGATGGCAAATACAATGGAATACCCTGTAACAATCCATGAGGAAGCGACGGAAGTAAGCATGAATTCGGCTGCAATTTTAGGCAGCGCCAGATTAAACATCATTGTATTCATAACAACGAGTACAACGGTGAAGCCAAGCAAGCCTACAATTAATCCTTCCTGTATTCCGGTCCGTTCCCCTGATGATGCGGTTGCGGTGTTGTTCATAAAAACCTCCTAAAGTGATGTGTATTTCGCAACATTTCAGAAACGGGTGTAACATTTGCAAAATGTAGTATGATGTCAATCCCGTGCCTAACAGCAGGGGTTACATAACGAAATCATTAAAGTTCGATTGGTGTCGAACATTAGAAATATATCATGGATCTGTGTTAGAATACAATGCATAGTCTGAAAAAAGGAGACTACCGTATGAAAATTTTACATCATCCACAGGTGTCAGATATTGAACTTTCCTCCGTACTGTATGCGCTGAGTGACCCGACTCGCCTTGGGATTGTTGCGGAAGCAGCCAGAAGCGGGGAGCAGCCGTGCAGCCATTTTCATGCACCTGTTGTGAAGTCAACGATGTCACACCACATTCGAACTCTGCGGGAAGCCGGAGTTATTCGGGTCAGAGTGCAAGGCACCCAGCATTTTCTCACCCTGCGGTCCGATGATCTGGAAATGCGCTTTCCAGGACTCCTGCAACCATTATTGCAGGCCGCAGCTCAGTCGAGCACAGATCTTTCCTAAATGTTGTCCTTTCTTCAGGTCGAAGAGGGGACATTTTTATTTTCTGAAACACCTCTAAAACTGCTGCGACATTCTGTGTCGTACCATGCCATATATAATAACGGTGAACACACAAACCATATTGAAAAGAGGTTCACAACCATTGGCAAAAACCAAAAGAGGACGCGTCTTGTGGAGTCTTCCTTCCAGGGGCCGGGGAACATGCCCGGTATGTAGCAGTACCCGAATAAAATTGTTGTATACGCAAACAAAAACAGACGGTACAAGTCTGAAAGTATGCAAGAAATGCTCCAAAGCAGTGCAATCCAGAGTGGATAAGGCACACGTCTGACATATCAGGCCTGTTCTTCGGAACAGGCCATGTCTTTTGATATAATAAGTGAAATAGGATCGGAAAAGATCGGGGGCGGGAAGATGAGTAACATGCATCGGATTCACTGGTTTGACGAACAGATTCGGGGTGGACGTTTTCCGAATAGCAGCTGGCTTGCCCGTGAATTTGAAATCTCCCGTCGTCAGGCTCAGCGTGATATTGAATATATGGCAAGTTCCCTGCGAGCCCCTTTGGTGTATATGGCAAAATATCGCGGCTATTGTTATGAGGATCAGACTTTTCGATTGCCCCATTTGTATATGACAGAAGAAGAGCAACGTGTGTTGAAATATCTGGCGCATCGATATCGACATTACGATTATGATCAAGCAGATGCGGTGAAACGTGTAGCACATTTGCTGGAGCGTTTTACGTTGGAGGAACAACAGATGGGAAGTAGCGAGCTTCCGGTGTTTTCGGCGCAACCGAAGCAACTGCAATTCTTTGAATTATTGTCCCATGCCATAACTGACTTGCGCAGAGTACATATTCATTACAGGGATCATGATGGAGAACGGCAGTTTTCCTTGTGCCCATTAAAGATGATATCCCAGTTTAACGCCGATTACGTGGTGGGTTATGAAGCAGACCCAGTACAGCAAGTGGCCATTCGATTGGAAGGCATTGTTCATGTTTCGGTATCGGATGAGAGATTTGAGTATAGATCAGACGCCTTGCTAGGTGGATGGGAAGAATCATTGCCTGTGCGAAAACCGTTTGTAGCTGAGATTCGTTTGAAGGAAGTGCAGCAAATGGAGATGTGGCAGGGGTATCGTATTCGGGCAAGCCACGATCGGATTTATTCGGTTGAATTTTATGACACGGACGCTTTCTTGCAGCATTTGTTTATTAGCGAATGGGAAGAGCTTTTGTCTCCTGGGTGGCTTAGACGCAAGCTTCAGCAAAGCGCAGAAGTGTTGATCCACAGGCTTGGAACATAGAGTGAGTCTGTAAACAGGCAACAAACGAGCAGATGCAGAGCAAGCTGCTGTTTCTCGTAAATACATCAGGCAAACCACCATGGAGAGGAGCTTTTTCTTTGGCTGAAGTCGTGTTAAATAACCTCATCATGAAGCGGGAGTCCAAATCATACGTGGATAGTCTGCATGCGATACTAACCCATACGGGCCAGTTTCAAGGTTCCAAATATGTACTTGCCGGATATACAGGCATGGCTTTCAAGCTGGCGGTGCATCGCCGACTACTTCCCATGTCGGTTACAGCGTATGGACAATGGGGGGAAGCACATCGTCCCGGAGTTGATAACCTGGGGATATTCACGATCTGGGATGGGGGACGTACACGTCATTCCACGTTTGGTTATTACCAGCAGGATGCAGTGAATTGGGTGAGACGCAGTATTGATGAAGGCACTGGTGTGATCTACTGGATTCCTGAGTTCGGTGTTATTTCTGGATATGATGACCGTGACCGCATCTTTTATGTGCAAGACGGATGGAGCAAGGAACCGCAGATTTTGTTGTATGACAATTTCGGTTTAAACTTTACCGGATTTTGGTATTGTCAAGTATTTGGTGATCAGGTCCGCATTTCTGAACAACAGATGCTGCTGGAATCCCTGCGACTGGCGATAGAGGATTGGGATATTCCCTATCGTCTGTTACCTGATCAGAATATTGCTTCAGGTAGAAAGGCATATGATGAGTGGGTGCTGGCTTTACGGAGTGGGGATTTTGATGAGTCGGGTGCGGGTTATATTTTGGAATCCTTCTGCCATTCGCGAACCGAAATAAGAATGTATCTGCAGGATGTTCGAGGGATATGGAACGAACTGGATCAGGCTTATACATGTTATGAACAGCTTGGGACGTTAATTGACCAAATGAAAGGATATATGGTTCAGCAGGAGAATAGACGTGTCTTGAGACCAGATATCACAGAAGATCTAGCACAGTTACTAGTGAAGGCGAAAGCATTAGAAGAGCAGGCTATTGATTATTTTCGATTGATATCCAGGAAGTATCCTGACCGTAAAAGGTCTACTATACCACGGTGGGGAGCACATTCAGCACGATAGATGAGAGAGGAAGGGAGTGAAGGATGATGGCGACAAAAGTAGTATTGCAGGACTGGATTCGCTTCCCGCAAGCTCCAACCTCTGCTGATGCACACCTATCATGGAATGGTGTGGGTTCGTATACAGATGCGATGTACCGTATTTTATTGCACACACAGTGGATGGATTTACCTCGCCACATGATTGCAGGTATGACGGCAAGTGCATTCCGATTAGTGGTGGATCGGCGTCTGACCGCAGAATCAATCTCGGCATACAACTGGATGGCAGAGAACTTTGTGGCGGCTGATTTTCTTGGCGTAACTACGGGACAGCATGGTGGATTTTCATTTGAACCGACTTTTCCGCTCTATCAGAAGCAGGCCGTATTGGACATCAAGGCGTCCATTGACCGGGGCGTAGGTGCGATTCTCTGGCATGATCAATTTGTCATTGCTGCCGGATATGATGATGCGGAGCAGGTGCTATTCATCTGTGAAAGTAAAGGCAATGAAATCATTCGTCTTTCTTATGATTCATTTGGCAGGAACAGTACGCCATACTGGTACTATCAGGTGCTTGAATCTCATGAATCTGTGGATCTATGGGAAGTTTGCAAGGAATCATTAATTCAGGCCGTATACAAATGGGAAACCCATGACTACATGCTGCCCTCCCAGGATTATGCCTGTGGAGCGGCTGCGTATACGGTTATGGCTGCTACTTTGCAGGCTGGAGCATATGATACAGAACAAGCGGCGACTGTACTGCGCTATTATGCCAGATCAAGACTGGACATTGCCTCTTATGTTGCAGGGCTGGCGTACCTATCAGATCGGATGGTTCATGTCATGCATGAGTATGCATTGCTCGCAGAACTGTATTCGGAAATTGTTGATGTAGTTAATGATTCAATCTCATGGAATACGAAGGAACCGAAATGTGTGCAGAACGTGATTGAGCTTATCCGAGAGGCAGGAGTGACCGAACAACGTGCCATTGATGCCATTAAACGTGCCTTTCCAGAGACGATACACAATCGCTTTGATGACGTAGGTTTAAGATGAATGAAGCATGATAGCTAACATATTGAAAAGCTCAGCTGAATAAAACCGGAGAGGCGACAGCCGATCCGGTTTATTTGATTTGAACAGATGTGTAACATCAGTTCATGTGAACCACGCCATAATAAATTTCATAAGAAAAAATAACCAAAATTTTAATTTTGGGGTAATCCAAACCCCCTATTGTTCCGAATATTATATTAGATGGTCTTTTTTGGATGATGATATTCAAGGATAACAGGGGGCGGGAGTATGGTACATAATCCGGAAACCATTCAGGAATGTATCGAACATGCACGGCAAAGGCTCTACCAGATTGCTGATCAATATGCCGAACTGTGGCATCCGGAGGTTATTCGCCAATCCATGGTGCTGGATGAATTAATTAATGAATATAACAACGCTATTCGCGGCAGAAAAATCCCAAAACAACTGAAATAATGAGCTTATGGAGTGCACTTATACAACGAAGAAGAATCCCATGACGGGATTCCATGTGTTTGCCTTACTCTTTTACCGCCCCGAGCACAATTCCCTTAACGAAGAAACGCTGCAAGAACGGATACACAAGCAGAATCGGCAGAGCGCCAATAAAGATCTGAGCCGCATTCACCGTACGCTGAGACATGTTCTGGAGCTGCGTTGCATCCACGTTCATGTTGGAGAAATCCTGCTGTACGATTATGGTCTGCATTAACGTGGCGAGTGGATATTTGGAAGCATCATTCATATAGATCAGCCCGTCGAACCAGGAATTCCACTGACCTACCATGGTGAATAAAGAGATCGTCGCAATCGCGGGCATGGAGACTGGCAGATAGATTTTGAACAGGGTCGTGATATGATTGGCCCCATCGATGAATGCAGCCTCTTCCAGTTCTTTCGGTACGTTGCGGAAAAAGTTCATCATCAGAATCAGGTTCCAAACAGCGACCGCTCCCGGCAAAATGAGAGCCCACATCGTATTAATCAGTCCAAGCTTCTGAATCAAAATATAGGACGGAATCAATCCCCCGCTGAACAGCATCGTGAAGATGAAAAACCATGCATATAACGAGCGCCCCTTGAAGTGCAGACTTTCCTTGGATAATGGATAAGCCGTCAGGAAGACAAGTGTCATACTGAGCAGTGTGCCCAGAACCGTACGCTGGACTGAGATCCAGAGTGCACTGAGAAAGTTACTGTTACCAAATGTTTTGGTGTACGCGTCCACCGTAAAATCAATCGGCCAAAGTGTTACCAGATTGGCGGATGCTGCCGCCTTACCACTGAAGGAAACGGCCAGAATATGGACCAGCGGCAGGATGCACAGGATCGAGACGGCCGCGATGAATATCAGGTTAAAACCATTGAATATACGGTACCCGGTTGTTTTGTGATACACCTTGATTCCCCCTTAATGCATTATGCTAACCCTTTTAGAAAATACGATAATTGGCGATTTTGTACGCCATTCGGTACGCGGAGATGACCAGGAACATCGCGACAAATGATTTGAATAGTCCAACAGCGGTCGCAAAGCTCATTTTGCCATTCAGAATCCCCATCCGGTAGACAAAAGTATCAATAATATCGCCTTTCTCATACACCAGCGGATTGTACAGGTTAAAGATCTGGTCAAAACCTGCATTCAGGATATTGCCCAGTGATAACGTACCTACCACGATAATCATCGGCACAAGTGCAGGCAGGGTAATATGTAATGTCTGTCTGAGCCGCGTTGCTCCATCTACCTCAGAAGCCTCATACAATGCGGGATTAATGCCTGCAAGTGCTGCCAGAAATACAATCGTGCCGAATCCAAATTCCTTCCATACATCACTGACCACCACCGTTACACGGAACCAGTCGCCATCCCCCAGAAAGAAAATTGGTTCAACACCAGCCGCCGCCAGCACCTGGTTTACCAGTCCACCTTCCGGTGATAACATATCGAGCAGAATGCCGCCCAGGACTACCCAGGATAGGAAATGGGGCAGATACACCAAGGTCTGTGAGAAACGTTTGAACGTGGAGTTCCGAACCTCATTCAGTAAAATGGCAAATACAACAGGGGCGATAAGTCCGGCCACAATTTTCATTGAAGCGATCAGTACCGTGTTCCAGATGACCTGAACGCTGTCGGGATATTCGAACATGAACCGGAAGTTGTCCCAGCCCACCCATTTGGAGCCAGTGAACCCCAGCCAGGGTTTAAAATCCTGAAAAGCAATAATAATGCCGCCCATGGGCACATAGGCGAACAGCAATGTGAGCAGTACAGCAGGCAGCAGCATCAGATGCAGCGGCCACGTGCGTTTGAAATTCCAGCGGGTACGTTTGCGTGGATGAGGTGTCATTTTTCGTCCCGGCGTATGGGTTGTTAACGGTTGTTCGATAGCCATCAGGGTCCCTCCTTTATCTCGTCCAACCCTGAAAACATGAGGCGAGAAAGCCTCTGCACAGAGTGGAGCAACTGAATTATAGCAACGGAAAAGGGCGGACTATAGAACAACATTTCAATGCGGATGTTGAAATATTAACTTGTTGATGGAAACACGGGATTACAAGTTGCAGGAAAGCGTGCGAATATAAAATCAACTAGAAATGTAAGGGTTTTCAATATAAAATAGGACTTCGGTATAGAAGGACTTCAAATTCAGGGACAGGGTGAAACGATGAAATTCACAGTATTTGCGAAGACGGTCATTCTCTTAATCTGCCTGCTTGTACCCATTCTGCTGCTCTATACGTACGCGAACCAGGCAAATGTGGATATGGTCGTCGAAGAGAAACAGCAATCGAGTCTGAACCAGTTCAATTATTTCAGTTCTCAGGTAGATAAAAATATAGAGCAGCTCTCGCTGTATGGCCTGACGTTGCTGCGAGATCCGAGTATTCTGCATTACCGCTACATGACGGACTCAACCAGCCAATATGAGAAAAACAGCATCTATCTGGATATTCTCGACAAATTATCGTTGTACCAGTCCACCAGCCGTTGGAAGAACGATATTACCATTGTGCTGCCGCAAGCGGAACTTGTGTTGTCCACCATGTCCAGCCGGACGGTCTACGATGAGAAGATGTTGACGTTCCCGCAACCTGGCCAATGGCAGCTGGAGAAGGGGAGTTTCACCTACTTTTTCACGGATAACTACGAGTGGAATGAAAAACCGGTGAACGCAGGCGTGCGAACGGTGATGGAGATTGATTTTGACCCGATGAACATCGTTGCCATGTTGGATGATTTTAAAGAAACGCAGGGCGGAGATCCTTTCTTGCTCGTACCAGGTAACGATCCATTGCTGAACCGTACGGCAGACCCCGAACTGGTCGAAGCGATCATGCGAGATATCCCCTTTAACGGACCGGAGAGGGAAGGTAATCATCAGCTGGAGGTGGGCGACAAACAGTATCTGGTCAGTTACGTGCACTCCAAACAACTGCAAGCAGTGTACGTGAACCCGGTGGTATTGGATGATCTGCTGAACCCGATGGATAAGAGCCGAAATATGTTTATTACCTCCATTCTGTTACTGCTCGTGCTGAGTATCGGGGCTGCACTGCTTTTGTATCGAAAAGTTCAGGTGCCCATCCATCGCTTGATGAGAGGGCTGCAACAGATTCGCAAAGGCCAGTTGTCCACGCGGATTCCAGTCGATCACTCCCGTGATGAATTCGCGTACCTGACCCAGAGCTTCAACCATATGGCAGAGCAGATTCAGGAACTGATCGAGAAGGTATACGAGGAACGTATCCGCTCACGGGAAGCCACACTGAAACATCTGCAATCACAGATCAATCCACATTTTCTGTACAACTGCCTGTTTTATATCAAAAATATGACCCAGCTTGGCAACCGGGAAGCGGTGATTGCCATGTCGCTAAGTCTGGGAGATTACTATCGCTACATTACGCGAGGCGAGAATGACATGACGACAGTGGAGGAAGAGATCCGGCTATTAGACCATTATCTGTCCATCCAGCAGATGCGGACCAACCGGCTGACCTACGAGATTGCCGTACCGCAGCACTTGATGCAGCTCCATATTCCGCGGCTGCTCATTCAACCCATCGTAGAAAATGCGGTGATCCACGGCATTGAGCCGATGGAGGGCAGTGGGCATGTCGTCGTAACGGGGATGGCGGTACCCGAACATATTGAGGGGCGGAAATATACAAGATATAGCCTGTTTGTAGACAATGACGGTGTCACGCTGACAGCGGAAGAGATTGCGGAATTGGAACGGGAGATCAATGAACCGATGGGCGAGGAGATTGGAACAGGCACGTGGAATGTGCACCAGCGTCTCGTTACGCGTTATGGGCTGTCGTCTGGTCTTCATTTTGGAGCGATTCCCTACGGTGGACTTAGTGTAGAAATTCGATGGTTTGAGGAGGAACAACCGCATGATGAATCTGATGGTCGTGGATGATGAACATTCCGCAGTAGAGTCGATCGCTGTCTCCATACCGTGGAGAGAACACGGGATTGGCCAGGTATTCAAAGCTTATTCAGTCAAAGAGGCACTGGAACATATGGCAACACATCAGGTCCATATTATTATCACGGATATCCGCATGCCGGGTATGTCCGGTCTGGATCTGGTCAGTCACATTCGGCAAAAGTGGGAACAGACCAAATGTATTATTTTATCGGGGCATGCTTCCTTCGATTATGCGAAGCAGGCGCTCAAACATGGGACAGTCAGTTATCTGCTCAAACCGGTCCGGGATGAGGAACTGATCGAATCCGTGCAGCAGGCCGCCGTGCAGATTCGCCTGGAAGGTGAGAAACAAATGCTGCATCAGCGGGCCATGTATTCGGTAAGGGAGCATCTGCCCGAAAAGCGGGCGGAGCTGATGAAGGATGTACTGTTAGGGCATAAATTTGCGGATGCTGAACTCGAAGGCAAGTTGGGGCAATTGGAGATCGGGTTCCGGCCACAGGATAAAATGCAGCTGCTGCTCATCCGGTATGATGACCATCAACCCACACATAGAGCATTTCGACTGATGAAGTACGCCATCTCCAATGTGGTGGAAGAGATCTACGGCAGTACCTATCATCTCTGCCATACGGATGACGCCTATGATGATCTGGTCTTTATGGCCAGTCCCAAACAAACCCAAGCCGAACCGGAAATGCTAATGGGCCGACTTGGAGAACGGTTGCTTCACAGTGTGAGGCAGTATCTGAATGCGACCATTTCCCTGTCCGTTAGTCGTATGGGACGTTTTCCAGATCAGGTGCCTCAGCTATATCATCAAGCCGTCAGTGCACTTCGCAAGCAAGCCGATGCGGGCAAAGGAGTACATCTGAATCCGGCAACGGGAACCAATGGAGCCACGTTGAAGTCACTTGCGGCGCTGTATGAACCGCCAGGTCTGACGGCGCTGCTGGAAGCGGGGCGCATGGAGGATGCACACCGCAAGATCGATCAGATCTTTGCTGAACTGTCGAACAGTGTGTTCCCGGAACATGTGTATGTGGCTTTTCATTATCTGGCGGCGGCTTTCTCCTATATGGCTCATCGGGAAGGAAGGCAGTTAGCCGAAGTGCTTGGCGAGCAGTACCAGCAGTTGCTCAAGGATGGTTATGGCATCTCACTGCGTAGTCTGGAAACGTGGACTCGGTCTGTGATGCAGCAGTGGGCTGAGAGCACCAGCGATGCGGGTCAGGATGCCGGATCAACGCTGATTCGGCAGGTGCAGCAATGGATTGATCATCATCTGGGCGAGGATCTGTCGTTGCAGGTCATTGCCGGAGAGGTGCATCTGCACCCGGTATATCTGTCCAAAATGTACAAACAATCCACAGGCGAAGGCATTAGTGATTACATTATCCGTTCCAGAATGGAACGTGCGGTTCATTTGCTTAAGCATACGGCGATGAAGATCTATGAAGTCGGTCAGGAAGTGGGATACAACAACACGCCTTATTTCATTCAGGTGTTCCGCAAACATTATGGACTGACCCCGCAGGATTTTCGGAACGGTTAACAAATCGATATGAACATTGAAATTGTGATATATGTTTGCCTCCCCGGCTGCACTATCCTTTTCATGTAAGGTGCATTTGGCACATAAGGGTATCCAAGTTACCTGAGGAGGGGTTAGTTCATGTATAGAAAAATGATGACGGCATTACTCGCAATAACGATGGTTGCTGTAACGGCATGTAGTTCGGGGGCCAAGGAAGAACCGGCCAAGGAAGCTGCTGCGCCACTTGCTCTGCAAGACGGAAAGTATGAACCTGCGGTACAGATGAGTTATCTGCGAGCATGGAATGATGATACGAAATTCAAGAATGGGGAAACCGCACAGAACAATGTGCATACGAAATGGGCCAAGGAACGACTCGGCATCGATCTGACCACACCGTGGGCTGTATCGGTAACGAATGATGCATTTTACACGAAATTGCGCTTGTCCCTTTCCGCTAACGAAGAGTTGCCGGATATTGTCTCCATTCGGGGAGACTACAATCTGGTGCGGGAATTAATTGAGTCCGGCAAATTTGCGAATGCAGGCGAGTTGTTTGACAAGTATGCTTCGGACACATGGAAACAGGCATCCGAATCGGCACCGGAAGAATGGTATCCGTACATGTATGAGGGCGAGCGTTACGGCATTCCAATCTTCGATTATGCCTACAATGGTGATTCGGTCATGTTTATCCGGGAAGACTGGCTGAAGAAGCTGGGACTGGAAGAACCGAAAACGATCGATGAGCTGGTTACGGTCATGGATGCTTTTACGAATCAGGACCCGGATGGGAACGGCAAGAAAGATACGTATGGTCTGACGGTGGGCATGAAAAATGCGCTGAATACCTGGATGACGGAATCCGGCTGGATCTTTGGCATGTACAACACGATGCCTGGACAGTGGAATGATGCTGGAGACGGAACACTGCAATATGGTTCCATTCAGCCAGGCGTGAAGGAAGGCCTCGCGACAATGAAGGATTGGTTGTCCAAAGGTTACCTACCCAAAGAAGCTGGCGTGTATGACGAGATCAAGGCAGCAGAACTGTTTACCGCAGGTAAAGCAGGCATTATCGTGGGACCACACTGGATGCCAAATTGGCCGATTGATGATGTGAAGAAAAATGTGGATGGTGCCACGTACAAAGCCATTGCATTACCTACTGGGCCAACAGGTGAGAGCCACCAACATGGATCTGGTGCAAGCAATGGCGTTGTGTTGATTAACAAAGACATGGCGAACCCGGAGATTTTCTTCACATATCAGAATTATCTATTCGACAATTTTGCCAACCCGGAAGTAGGCAGCGAGTTCGAGCATGGCTTCGCGCAAGGATATGACTATGACATCGTGGATGGCAAAGTCGTTGGTGAAGCTGAAGTGAAGGATGGCGTATCACCACTCAAATATACGATTACGTATGATGGTGCCCGAATTCCGAATCTGATGATGGATACGCTGGCGGAACTTGCGAAGGGCAAAGAGCCAGAGACTCCTTTTGAGAAAAATACGAAGATTGCCAACAAACCTGAAGTATTTGCGGCCGCTGAAGTGGTCGTTGCGAATAAAGATAATGCGATCAAGAACAAATTCACGGGAGCTCCAACCGAGACGATGAAAATGAAGAAGGACGCAATCGACAAGCTGGAGAAGGATACGTTCAGCAAGATCATCTATGGCCAGGTGGGCATTGAGGAATTTGATGCGTTTGTGACGAAGTGGAAATCCATGGGCGGCGATGATATTACCGCCGAAGTGAATGAGTGGTATAAGACAGTTAATTAATATTCAAAGCAGGTTAGAACTGATGAATTCATCAGTCTAACCTGCTTTTTGGTATGTCTCAGATATATTATGACTCGCAGCGGACAAAGGTAACGTTTTTGCCTAAAATCACATTATCCACCTTCCATCCGGCATTTAACCAGGATAGCGCCTGTGTATGATTCATGGCATTATTCACCCACCATTGCTCGCGATTATAGGCTGTCGGGGGTAACTTAAATCCGAGAATTTCCTCAAGCTCTGCATATGTAAGGGTGATTGCAACCTGATTCAAATAGTTTTCCAAAGGGAAGTATTTGCTGTAGCTCATTTCGTCTGACCTCCTGAAAAGGAATATCATGATTATACAACGTGGGCATGATGATAGCGAGGGCATACCGAGAGCCTACATAGATGTGAAAGGCATCCGTAGATCTCTTTGACTAGGGCATGTCTTAAATACCACTTATGGTTATCTTTCACCACCTTTTCTCCCCCTGCTGCCTTATTGTTCCCCGTGTACTTGAGAGAGTAAAATAATAGGTAGTATACGAACATCAATACGTATTTATAACAGAGATGCCTCGGATTGATCCGGGATTCATAGAGGTTCAAGTTTGGTTGATGAACATCATTAGATGCATGGGAAGGCAGGAGATTCGATGAGTACACTTTATGACCAGGCAATGGAAGAGATGATGACGACAATTCATGAATGGTTTGATGAACAGGAACAGCGGGATGACTTGGAAAGTGTTGTGAAGCGAACTACGCTGCAAATGGGCATTTTCAATGATATTTTGCTGGATTATAGACCTGGACGGACTACAGTAGACAGTGTAGATCTGGGTTTGGATGATGGTCTGAAATCGAAGCAGGCAGGAGCCTTTACCGAGGAACAGGTTCGTAACGAGATTGGACCTAGGCTAGTAGAGGTTGTTCAGGGAAGACTGGACAAGCTGGCCGATTCCCCGTTGATTGACTATCGATTTACCTTCCGTGGTAAATTCCCTACAACAGAAGGAAAGCTGCAACTGACTTTGCTGGAATATATCAATGAAGAGAAAAAGCAGCAGTTGCTTGAGCGTATTCATACATACATTGATCAGAAGCTGGAGAATGGTGCATATCCAACAAAGCCGTTAGAATCCTTTTTTTTGACGCGTCATCTGCTTGACCCTAAACTGTTTCCTGAACTGGATGTGGCATGGATTCTCAGGCAGTATGACCGGATTCAAGAGTTGAATCAGGGTCGCCCGGAGGCGCTTGCCGAACATCGTGGTGATATTACTCGTGCGTTGAAGGCATGGGCGGAGAGTCAGTTCTTGCCACAGTATTATGATGTGCAGTCTTCTGCATATCGTACCAATGAATATTCGCTTAAGCCAGGAGCGACGTTGGAATGGGATGTTGAATCACAGACAGACCAATCGTCGGATAAGAAGCAGAAGGCGCAAGTAGCCGGGACTCAACCGATAGATCTACTGTTATACGCGGCGGTGATGATTCTACGATTTGAGCCGAATTATAGCAAAGCCGAAGGTCAGACTTACCTGGAACTCGCGAAGCAACTCGGCAGCAGACGTGCGGCACTGATGATGACGGAAGGCAGCGGGACGTATGCGAAAGAGGATATTTATGTGAAAACGGAAGAAGTGGAATGCAAAGCAAATGATGTATTCGCTCTGATGACCATTCACATTCGGAAGGAAGAGCCCGGTGCCTATCAGCAGGCACTTACCTTTATCACTCATTTGTTGAAGCAGGGCTTTCCAAAAAGTTATAAGATCAAGCTCAAGTCCAGTGTAAAACAATATTTGCCGATCAAAGGACTCGCCAAGTCGGATACGCACCGATTCTTTGCCAATGCATTGAAGTACCCGGAGCTATATCCACTCCTGGAAGAGTATGCGCGTGAGGCTATCCAGGAGTTTGAGTTTTACGAGGATACCGAGGGAGAGAAAAATGGTATGCCAGGCAGTTATGCAACCTTTGGACTGGGTCTTGTGGATGAGCGGTATTTCCCGCTGATTGAATATTACATGGGCGAAGTGGATGATGAGCATCAGTTAATTCAGGATAAGTTCATTGCGGCATTTGTGGAACAACAGGGTGTAACGGCTCAGTCCATACCTGCGTTAGTCGCCAGCTTGCGTCGTTCAACGGATAGTCTGAAGCTGAAGATTCAGACTGAGCTGGAGAATGATGAAATACTCGAACGGTTGGTTAGGCAGATTCAAGGACTTGAGCATTACGAAGTGGAACGTGTACTTTACCCAATCTTCGGCAAGGTGGAGAAGCTCACAACGCTCGCTCGCAAAGCGGAAGGAAGACGGAAGGAATTATTGCTGAAACTGTTGCAGGCCGCAGGCAAATAAAAATGTAAACAGGGCAAGGAAGATTGTACTGGGCTAGACAGTGGAGCATTTTAGCGAATTGAAAGTGCATTAGGAGAGGCGGGGGGAGTTGTGGAAGCTTTGGGTCGAGACATGTGGCAGGAGTTGAATACCCAGGACAAAGAGGCTTGGATGCGTAAGCTGATTCATCAATTACCGGAAGGTATGGTATATGAGGGTCTCGAGACATTTGAACGTTTCGGTCAGCGAATCCAGACAGGTGTGTTTACGCATGAAGAGGAGAGGTTTGTATTTGTACCTGGG
Organism: Paenibacillus sp. FSL R5-0517; assembly: GCF_037974355.1. Lineage (NCBI taxonomy): Bacteria > Bacillati > Bacillota > Bacilli > Caryophanales > Paenibacillaceae > Paenibacillus > Paenibacillus sp. FSL R5-0517. The sequence continues at coordinate 5,957,728 of NZ_CP150235.1, read as the reverse complement.
AACCGCATAACCCTCGGCTGGGATCGTTGGCAGCATGGTATGAACGAAGAAACCTCAGGCGACCTACATGAAACGGTCAGTGAGTATGGTGTAGAGGACGTGGATTCGTTTCTGGCGAGTCAGATGTCACCTGTCAGAACGGTTAACATTGCGCCCATGCTTGTGGAATGTGAGACCATTTCGCTGGGCTGGATTGAAGTGTCCGAGGAGGAAGCCTTCGCGCAGGAAGATTCTGATTTTCCGGCAGCACTGGAGCAGTTTAAACAGTCGGAGATCCGTGAATATGAATTGCATCAACAATTCCGTCTGATTCGCCAAAGTGAAGATGAAGTGCGAATCCTGTGGTTCAACGAGGGAATAGAACTGGAAGACGTCGTGAGAGAGGAAGCAGCGGCGGGCTTTGGTCTGCTGACTGAAGACGAATGGGAGTATATCTATGGTGGCGGTTGTCGCACGTTATTCCCTTGGGGAGACAGCTTTGACTATACGATGAGATTGAGGCATTTTGGAAGTGTGGAAGGCATGGATGAAACTGTGGATGGATCGGCAGAGACGGCCTCTTCACGAGTTGAAGAAAAGGATGATCGTGCTTATGATCTGGAACTGCCGAATTTCTTTGGCATAAAGTTTGCTGGTGATCCCTACAAATATGAGCTTACGCTCGATTCGGCTGGGGATGTGATGCCCAAAGGCGGAGACGGCGGGAGTCTGATATGTGGTGGTACAGGGCCTCTGGTTGGTTTCTTGCCTGCTGCTGCGGTCTATTATCGAGACGTTAATGCCAGTGAACTCGACTGGGAGGATCTCATGGATTCGATGTACTATCGCAGGGTTGTTCGTTTAACGAAGTTGGTATTGTGATCTTCACTGTGGGAGGGAGGTTCCCGATGTAGGCCAAATATAAAAACCGGGGATTTCTCCCCGGTCTATACGTCCTTCATCTCTAGACGAAGCATTGATAGTAAGGCAATCAACAATCCGGTGGCTCCAAGCGACAAATGGATCGCCATGAAGGAGTTAATGGATACCAGCGGTCCATTAAATCCGGAGCATACGATGATCGTTAGCAGGATGGAGGTAACCATAGTGGCCGTAACCGAATTTTTGTGCATCCCGAATAACAAAGGAATCAGGGACATTGCGGCAGCAGATAGCGAGCTAAAGGTGTACTCAAGCAATAGCGCCCCAACCTGTTCCATCGTCAGCGAATCCGCAATGAAAGGATAGAAGCCATCCATGGCAAACATAACGGAACCCATCAGCACGTCAGTGAGCAGGATCATTCCGGACGTAAAGACGAAGATGATGACCAATTTGGCAGCGATAAACTTGCGGCGTTTGATCGGATATGTAAAGAGCACGCCGAGCGTTTTGTTTCTGTATTCCCCAACAATCATAGTTGAGAGCAGGGCCCCAGCAAATATCATGAAGGTTGCTCTGACAAAGGTATCGATTAGCATGAACGACTCCGAGTAAGTGGCAAAAGCGTAATCCTGTGCCCCATAATCGCTAATACCTATCATCGTCAGGAACAGAAGGATCGCCAGGTTAGCCATGGCGGCATAGCCGATATAACGGGCGAACCGGTACTTCTTTAGTTCCATCGAGATCAGTTTAAGCAACGACTCCAACCCCCTTCCGCAGTTCTCTGGTGACGTTAATACTACGTACAATAAATGTCATTACTTTTGCTCTCCTCTATATACAGTCCCTTGCAGTCATTTTATCTATCATTATAAAGACGAAAGCCTTCATTTTTATTACTCGATTCTTACAAAACCCTTAAGCTCGTGCAAGAGTGTAAGCTTTTTGTAAGGATGAATTAATAAAAAAGCAGGATCCGAACTCTATAATCAAGTTATATCGGTTGATATGATTTATTTTACGAGGAGGATAAGCATGGGTTTAAAGAAAGAAATACGCAGCTTCAGAAAGTCACTGTTAGGGATCTTTGCAATATTGATTGCATTAACGGGAGGTACAGATACTGGATATGCAAGCGTTGAGCCTGTGACTAAGCAGACGCTGGTGCTTGAGCATGCAACGATCGTGGATGTAAGATCTGGAAAGTTAAGCAATGATCAAACCATTATCATAATGGATAACAAGATCAGTTACATTGGAAACAGCAAGCAAACGGCCATTCCTGAATATGCGCAAGTACGGGATGCTACAGGTCAATACGTTATTCCTGGTTTGTGGGATATGCATGTCCATGTGGAAGATAACTACAAAACCGCATTCCCGCTCTTTCTGGCAAACGGAGTGACCGGGATACGAGAGATGGGAGCGTCTTTGAAGAACGTCGATATATGGAAAACAAGTATGCGTGCCGGTATGCCTGCCCCACGTCTTGTCTATGCGGGATCTACTTTAAATGGAGGTCCAGCTGATGAGGCTCCCCACATGTTTTATTTAAACACAGAGGAACAGGCACGGGAAGCCGTACGTCTTAACGTTGCACATGGAGCGGATCATATCAAGGTATACTCCTGGTTGCCTCGTTCTCTGTTTCTGGCGGTCATAGATGAAGCCCAAAAGTACGGTTTGCCGGTAGTGGGCCATTTGCCGGTTGAGGTACGTGCCACTGAAGCCATTCAACTCGGATTCAAGAGCATAGAGCATCTGCACGGTTTGTTTATTGCCACTTCAAGCATTGAAGACGATATTTTCAAGAATGCCGACATGAGCGATTTACTTGGTTATTCATTGGCGGAGATCGAGGCGTCTGAATCCTATGATTCTGTTAAGGCCAACAAGCTTTTTCGCAAATTCAAAGAAAAGGGAGTCTGGCCTGTACCGACCGTTGTTACCTATGTGAATATGGCCAAAACCGAAATCGATCAGCGGTCCAAATACGTACCGACGGCCGTGCAGAAGCAATGGGCTGAAGTGATTCGTGCCACTCCTCCCGAACAAACGGAATTAATGGAAGCGATCAATTCCCTAACGCCAGGCATGGTCAAAAAATTGAATGATGCCGGCGTGCCTATGCTTGCAGGTAGTGATTCCAGTTTCGAGATGACTAACTTTATATACGGTATATCTCTGCATGATGAGCTAGAGTTGCTAGTTAAGAGCGGCCTCACCCCGCTACAGGCTTTACAGGCGGCAACGCTGAATCCGGCGCGATATTTGGAGAGAGAGCAGGAATTGGGCACGGTAGAAAAAGGAAAGCTCGCCGATCTCGTGCTGCTCGACAAGAACCCGCTGGAAGACATTCGAAACACGACAAGCGTCTCCGCAGTTGTCTTGGATGGAAAACTGATGGAGAAGCAGACTTTGGACCGAGCGGTACAAACATACCCGGTGATAAAGGTTGCCGATCTAAAAGATGAACCTGAAGAATCCAAGCCTTCTGTCCAATAAACCCTTTTTAAGTGTAGATCCTGTTATGAAGATAAACCGGATAAAAATAGCCAAGGCACAGTGTTATTACTGTGCCTTGGCTATTATATTTCCATTTTTTAATAATAAGGGTGCATCAATTATTTCACTTTTTGTACGGATGCCGCCATTTGCTCCAGTTGAGTGTGAGTCAATTGGTTATTCGGTGAGCTGAGGGTTACATAACGATCATCCAGCTTGAACGTGAGCATATCCGTTTGGTCTGGTGTATACCATTTGGCGGATACGCCATTAGGCAGTTTAACCGTTTTGCCATCATAGCTGAACGAGTAGTCTTTAGGAGATACCGTGACATTCATGCGATTAAAAACAAAGTTAACACCATCGCCGCCTGCACCTACGCTTTTGAACGTGTCTCCGGCAACCATATGTTGTGGGGCATAAGCTGTTGTAAACCCGTCAAACTTCGCAAATGCTTTGCGAATGTTATCCAATTGTTGCTTGCTGTAGTTCACATCTGCGAATGCAGTGATCCCTTGATCATTGTTGCTGTTAGATTTTTGAACAGAGACAGCGACTTGTTGCAACTGAGCTTGACTCAACTTATGATCCGGCGAGCTAAGGGTAACGTAGCGATCTTCCAGTTGGAACGTGAGCATGCCCGTTTGGTCTGGTGTGTACCATTTGGCGATAACGCCATTGGACAGTTTCACGTCTTTGCTCGTATAACCGTCCGAATAATCTCTTGGAGATACATCCACTTTCATATGGTTGAAAACAAAGCTGACGCCGTCGCCACCTGCCCCTACACTTTTAAACGTGTCACCTGCAATCATCTGCTGAGGAGCATAAGCTGTCTCGAACCCATCGAATTGTGCAAAAGCCTTTTGAATTGCCTCTTTTTGTGCTGCGCTATACGTTACATTCGTCAAGGCCGAAGGATTGCTCGTGGCTTGGCCGATAATGACCTGACCTTTTTTGCCGTCATAGGATACAGGCACATGCAGCGCATCGGCAAGCGCACGTACAGGCAGATAAGTAGAGTTGTTATAGGTAATTGGAGCCAGTTTTTTGCCATTGCCATCGGTTGGTGAGTAAGCCGCGCCATCTACATTGAAGCTAATTCCATGGTTAAGGTATGCCGAGATCTTCTCCAGCTGCGTTCCGGCAAATACGCCCGTTGCTCCTGTTAATGTCATGCCCAGTACCATCATCGTTGCTACGGATTTCTTCATGTTCTTTTTCATCATATATCTCTCCTTCAAGTTGGGGTTTGGTTTAATTTAATGGGCTCGCTGTCCCTTATGGCTTTATATTAAACCCCGAACATATCCAGAATAATTCTGAATTATCTCCAACTTGTAAACATGTGTGTAGAGACGGAGGATGTAGAACGAAAACGGAAGCTGCTAGGCATGTTTGAACGTATTCTTTGCTGAATTGAAACATTCTAGTTGAAGAGATAGAGGACTAGTCCGCCAAAACCAAGTACAATCGCACCAACGTATACATAGGAAAGTTTACTGAGGTTTTGCTTTGTGCGTCGATCATATTCGGGGTTGCTGGTCTGATTGGCTTTGGAATTACCGATAATCAGGGTAGCAATACCCCCAAACAAGGCGATACCGACAATTAAAACATAAGGCAACCAGGTCATGAATGGACCTCCTTCGCGAATAAGTTGATATGTCTTCATTGTACTTCAGGATAACCTTTGATGTAAGCTTTAATTGAGAAATATAGGGAAATAAAGTATCTGTCTTACAGTATGTAGGTAGTCTTGGAACGGAAAGATCACTATAATTTTAGTTTTTTTTAATTCAAAAAAACCTTGATACATCAGGCATCTACAGCTTTCTTCACTGAAGGCTGTAATTTTTTTTGCCCACAGAGTGATCCAGAATAGAAAACCCTGCGTTACACCCTATGAAGACGACGACGAGGAAAGAAATTATACACAAAACATAATCGAGGAGTGAACACGTAATGAAAATGAAGATGAAGAAGTTTATCGCACCTGTACTTAGCTTGACACTGTTGATGCCGGGGATCGCTGGAGCAGCATCCGCTCCACAGACACCAATGACAATGATGAAAGCTTCCGTGAATACACCTGCGGCTGACTTGAGAGCAAACCTGGACCACCTGCTGTCCGAACACTTTGCACTCGCAGTAACGGCAATGGCCAAAGCATATGACGGAGCAAAAGATGCAGATGCAGCCTACAAAGCACTCGACCAGAATGCACTGGATATGCAGCCAGCAATCGCTTCCCTATATGGTGAGGCAGGTGCCAAAGAATTCGAACGTATCTTCCGTGCTCATAACAAATACACCGATGATTTGGTGAAAGCAACCAAAATGGGCAACCAGGCTGGCATCAAACAAGCACAGGCAAACATCAACGGTTTCGTGGATGAGTTCTCCACGTTCCTGAGCACAGCTACCGAAGGTAAATTGCCAAAAGCAGCAGCCAAACAAGCTCTGCAAGTACATGAAGATCTCGTGCAAAAAGTATTTGATGAGTATGTAGCTGGAGATTACGCTGATGCATACAAGGCTTACCGTGAAGGGTTCAAAGAAATGTTCGACGTAAGTAAGGCACTTTCCACAGCAATTACTACACAAATGCCTGAGAAATTCGAAAATAGCAAAGCAGATACAAAAGCAGCTGATCTGAGATCTGCACTCAACCATTTGGCTTCCGAGCACTTTGCGCTTTCGGCTCTGCAAATGCAAGAGGAATATGATGGACGTACAGCCGCTTCCAACGCACTGATTACAGCTGAAGCTGGAAACACAGCTGACTTCAAAGCAGCGATTGCTTCCGTTTACGGTAACGATGGTGCCAATGCTTTCGAGAAAATTTGGGTAACCAATCACGTTAATGCGCAAAGCGATTATGTAAAAGCTGTGAAAAACAACGATGCTGCGGCTCGTGCAGCAGTAGAGAAACGTATTGACGGATTTACAACAGAATTCGCAGCATTCCTGGATTCCGCAACAGCTGGTAATCTGCCAAAAGCAGCAGGACAACAAGCGCTGACAACACATGAAAATCAAGTGCAAAACGTATTGAATCAATATGCAGCAGGCAACTATGATGCTTCTTACACAACGAATCGTGAAGGCTTCAAAGTGATGTTTGGTGTAGGTCAAGCCTTGGGTAACGCAATTGTGACTCAATTTAACGACAAATTCCAAGAGCCAGCAACACCTGCACCAGCACCAGAAATGACAACAGTATGGATGCAACTGAACAGCAAAATGCTGAAAATTAACGACAAAACAACCAACATGGATACCACACCAGTGCTTTGGAAAAACACAACCTACATTCCATTGCGTTTCTTGAGTGAAGGTATTGGCGCAACAGTGAAATGGGACAAAAAAGCACAACAAGTAACGGTAATGGCTGGCGATGATACCCTTGAATTCTGGGTGAACAACAACGTTATGGAAGTGAACGGCGTGAAGAAAAACGTGGGTGCAACGGTATTCGTAAACAAAGATGGACGTACGCAAGTACCTCTGCGTTTCATTGCTGAACTTCTGAACTGGGATGTAAAATGGGCACAAAAAGATGGTTCTATTACACTGACTAAATCCATGTAATACAACGTTTTTCATAACAGAATCAACCAAAAAGAGCTGCCCCATACGGCAGCTTTTTTTGGTTTCACCCATAAGTTCAAATATTTGGTATAATCATCGAGAATGACCTACATAACAGCTGGAATAGCCGATGAAGTCCAGAATGAGGTATGATAATTTGGCATAAGCAAAATGAAGAGGGGGACAGAGGAATGAGTACATCATCAAAATCGGAGCGTCCAGCGAAAAATGTGGATACCCGGTTATTTGTTGCTTGGGCGGTATCGGTTATTGCAACAGGGGGGAGTCTCTATTTTAGTGAGATCAAGGGCTATCTTCCATGTGATCTGTGTTGGTATCAGCGTATATTCATGTATCCACTAACCATCTTGCTGGGCATTGCCTACTTTAAGGATGACGTGGGCATCACGAAATACGTACTCCCACTTAGTTTCGTCGGTGGCGGCATTTCGTTATATCATGTAACGATCCAGCGTATTTTTTCGGCTACAGGTAATGCCGTAGCGTGTGGCAAGGTTCCATGTTATACCGACTATCTGAACTGGTTTGGTTTCATCACCATTCCACTACTGGCACTGATCGCCTTTATTATCATCATTGTGATGCTGTGGGGTATCGGCAAAACACCCAAATCTTCTTGATAAGAAAGGATAGATGGTGATGAGCGTACAAGCTCGTTGGTTCATGCCCTTTTTGGTGCTAATGTTTTTGGTCGCTGGCTGCTCCTATGAGGAACAGGCTGCTTCCGGGGAGATGCCAGAGATGGTTCGGGTGAAACTTGACGTTCCGGAGAAGGCTACTCTTCATAAACCAACACGGTTGCAGGTGAAGCTTACACAGGGAGATGCACCGTTAAGTCATGCCGACAATGTGCAATTCCAGATCTGGAATGAGCTTGATGATCCGCCTTCTGTATCTCCGGAGCAAGGTATGATGACAGCTGAAGAACTGGAGAATCAAGGGGCTATTACTGCCAATGAGACAGAGGAAGGGCTGTATGAAATCCAGCATACCTTTGAAGAACCAGGTACGTATGTGGTACAGGTCCATGTTACGCACGGAGCAATGCATAGCATGCCGAGAGCAAGAATTGTGGCGGAATGAAGCAGCGGGCGGATACCAAGGGTTTGGTTCAGGGTGAGCAATAGGTTTATAATGTTAAAGGTATGAAGAATGTTGTAGGAAAAGAGGCTGTTATGGCAACTATTCATGATGTTGCACTCAGGGCAGGAGTTTCTGTAACTACCGTCTCGCGTGTATTAAACAACCGGGGATATATCAGTCAGAAGACTCGGGATAAAGTGTATCAAACCATGGACGAACTGAACTATCGACCCAACGAAATTGCCCGTTCTCTTCTGCGTAAGCAATCCAATGTTATAGGCTTGATTATTCCCGATGTATCTCATCCGTTTTTTGGAGAACTGGCTAACTATGTTGAGTACCATGCATACCAGAATGGATTTAAAATTATGTTATGCAACTCCCACATGGACCCTTCCAAAGAGCGTGAATATGTGGAAATGCTCAAGGGGAATCGCGTGGATGGCATTATTATGGGAAGTCATACACTGGAAGTCGATGAGTATATGAACCTGCATTCCCCAATTGTGACCTTTGATCGTAAGATCGGTGAAGACATCCCTTTTATCTCATCTGATAACTATCAGGGAGGGGTTATGGCTGCTGAATTGCTACTCTCGAAGAACAGACGGCATTTGGCACATATTTGCGGTAATTTGGAATTACAAATGCTCTCCAATCGCCGGACGACAGGTTTCGTTGATACATTGCAGGCTCATGGAGTCAAGCCGGTCATGATTCATGAAACCGATCTGAATGTGTTTGATCAGCATCAGTATACGGAATTGGTGGATAAGCTGCTTGCACAACACCCGGAGGTGGATGGGCTGTTTGTAACGAGTGATCTGATGGCGGTGCATGCGCTGAAGCAGATCGTGTTAGGTGGGCGCAAGGTACCTGATGAGATCGCTATTGTAGGTTATGATGACAGTCGTGCGGCAGGGTATACGGTGCCTGGCATAACAACGATTAGGCAGCCGGTGGAGGCTATGGCTAAGCTGGCGATTGATCTGATTCGCCGCCAGATCGCGGAAGAGAAGATCGGAATGGAGCATATTTTGCCAGTTACCTTAGTGGAGAGAGAGACGACCTGATACAGGTCGTTTTTTCCTGTTTGTCCTTTTGCCTCGAAAAAATCAAGGCGCAATATTTTTTTTAAATGGTATGTCAAACGATTGACATGTCAAACCTTTGACATTATAATTCGATTTGTAAGCGTTTCCTTTTAAACTACTGATCGGGGGCCATAACAAGATGAAAAGAGAACAGAGATGGATGATGAAATTATCGGTATTGTCTTTGATTATGATGCTTGTATTGTCAGCATGTGGAAGTAAAGCAGCGACGGAGTCCAACTCCTCCTCAGAGGGGAGCAGCAGTGAGAGTGTCAAAATCACCTTGCTCAATTCCAAGTCGGAAATTAACAGTCAGCTGGAGCAAGCGGCTAAAGACTTCCATGCCGAAAATCCAAATGTCACACTAGAAATTGTACCTGTAGGCAGTGGACAGTCTCCGTTTGAAAAAGCGTCTGCTTTGTATGCTTCCGGCAGTCCTACAACGATGATGATGCTGGATACAGGGGATGTCGAGAAATTCAAGGATCGTGTTCTGGATCTCACATCCGAGTCTTGGATGAAGGACGCTGTGGAGAATAGCACAGCGGCTACGACGTTTGATGGCAAAAATTATGCCTTCCCGTTCTCTATTGAAGGATATGGATTCATCTATAACCAGAATGTTTTGGATCAGGCAGTAGGTGGAACATTTGATCCAAAGTCTGTACAGACCACTGCACAGCTTGATGAGCTGTTCCAAAAGATCGCTGCTACTGGAAAATCACCTTTGATTGTATCTCCGATGGATTGGTCGCTTGGTGCGCATTATCTGGGGCTTGCATATGGTGGGCAGTCCCCGGACCGTGCGAAGGTGGATCAATTCATAACTGATCTGAAGGCAGGTCAAGTGGACCTTGTTTCCAACGCCGTGTTTAATGGCTTGTTAGATACATTTGATCTGATGAAAACGTACAATATTGACAAGGCTTCTCCCCTGTCCGGAACTTATGAACGTGGACCTGAGGTGCTTGGCAAGGGTGAGGTTGGCATCTGGTTCCAGGGCAACTGGGCATGGCCGCAAATTTCAAGCTTTGATACAGCAGATGGAAAATACGGCTTCCTGCCAGTACCTGTGAGCAATAATGCAGATGATTTCGGTAATACGCAAATCTCTGCTGCCGTATCCAAACGAATATTGTTGGATAAGGAAAAGAGCACACCAGCACAACAGGAAGCTGCGAAGAAATTTTTGGAGTGGATTGTTTATAACGAAAAGGGTCAGGATTTCCTGGTGAATCAAGCCAGTATTATTCCGGCATTCAGCAACATTACACTGGAGCCGACCGATCCGCTTGGCAAGTCCATTAGTGAATACATCAAGGCAGGCAAAATCGAGGAATCAATGAGTACACTCCCTGCGGATCACTGGTCCAAACTGGGTGCGTCCATGCAGAAATACTTGGCTGACGTCATTGACCGTGCCGGACTTGCGAGCGAAATTCAGGCATACTGGAGCAACGTGAAATAAAGGATAAAGGAATTAATTTTAGCCCTGAGCAGCACATAGAGAGAGACTTGCGGTAAGCCGGAGATGATGAATGTACAACTTGCACACGAGGTCTGTTCGTTGTTTCCGGTATAACCGTTAGGCTAATTATTTGGATAGAGTGGAGGTTGACAATGCTGACCGAAAAAGGATTATGGACACGCCTGCGAACCCGCCTGATCTTTACTGGCCCGACATTATTTGCGTTTGCTACAGTAATGATTATTCCATTTCTGTATGGTATTTATTTGACGTTTACGAACTGGGATGGCATTGCCATCGATCAAAACTTTGTTGGCTGGGATAATTATATTGGTGTGTTCAAGGACACCGTGTTCTGGAAATCATTCGGGATGACGCTGGAGTACGTATTTATTACCGTTGTGCTCACCAATGCGGTTGCTTTCCTGCTCGCTTATGCGGTAACCCGGGGAATGAAGGCGCAGGGCTGGTTTCGGGCCGGATTTTTCCTGCCGAATCTGGTGGGTGGAATCGTGCTTGGTTTCATCTGGCAGTTTATTTTTAATCAGGTACTCGTCTTTGCAGGACAAAAAATGAACCTCACTCTGTTTTCCACCTCCTGGCTGGCTGACCCGGACAAAGCGTTCTGGGCACTCATTGTGGTGACTGTTTGGCAGTATGCCGGCTATATGATGGTTATCTACATTGCAGGACTGATGAATGTGCCGAAGGATGTTATGGAAGCAGCCAGTATAGATGGGGCAAGTAATCGCAAAATGCTGGCGCGTATTGTATTGCCGCTGATGGTTCCTTCGTTTATTGTCTGCATCTTTTTGTCACTGCAACGGGGGTTCATGGTGTATGATCTGAACGTCTCCCTGACCAGTGGCGGGCCCTTCAAGAGCACCGAGATGGTATCCATGCATGTCTATGAGCAGGCCTTTCTTGCTCGTGACTACGGATTGGGGCAGGCAGAAGCCTTTGTGCTGTTTATCCTTGTAGCCGCCATTACACTGCTCCAGGTTTATTTCAGCAAAAAACTGGAGGTCGAGGCATGATGGCTGGACAATCGCGGATTCTTAACTGGATCAAGTTTAGTGCATTAATCGTTGTAATGATTTTGTTTGTATTTCCGTTTGTACTTCTCATCGTCAATTCGTTCAAGGCTAACCAGGCAATTACTTCCGATCCGCTAGGGTTACCAAGCTCCTTTCAATTCGATAATTATGTCAATGCGTTTGACAAAATGGGATATGTATCCGCCTTCAGCAATTCGTTGCTCATAACCATTGCAGGTGTATTACTGATTGCTCTTTTTGCGGCGATGACAGCCCATTACTTTGTTCGTCACAATAGCAAGGTGAACCAGTATCTCTTTTTCCTGATGGTAGCTGCGATGATTATTCCGTTTCAGGCTATTATGATTCCGCTGGTTAAAATATACGGCTCGCTCAGCCTGCTGGATAACAAGTGGTCGCTGATCTACATGTATATTGGCTTTGGCAGTCCGCTCGCCGTATTTATCTATCATGGCTTTATCAAAAGTATTCCCCTGGAGCTTGAAGAGGCGGCTCTAATGGATGGCTGCGGCAGAGTGCAAACCTTTTTTCGAATCGTACTGCCGGTGTTACTGCCAACAACCGTAACGATTAGCGTGCTGAATGTATTGTGGATATGGAATGATTTTCTGCTGCCATCCCTGGTGCTGACATCATCCGAGCAGCGTACGCTGCCGCTGTCCACGTTTTATTTTTATGGGACATACACAGTTGATTACGGTCCATTGATGGCTGGTCTGGTCTTGACCTTGCTGCCAGTACTGACCGTGTATCTGTTTGCGCAGAAGTACATTATTCAGGGGGTCATGCAAGGGGCTATCAAATAAGTTCAGTTGGGTGATATAGAGAGAGACAGGAGTGAAGGACATATGAACCAGGAACGATACGAGAAACAGGAAATAGACACAAGGCAAGAGACAGACCTTGGACTGACGAGTGCTTCGGCTCACACGAAGGAGAGTTATACACTCGCCCGGGCCAACGCATATATCAAGGAACATCGGCACCAGGTTGATCCAACCTATCGAATGGCCTATCATTTGATGCCAGAAGTGGGCTGGATGAATGATCCCAACGGCTTCATATACTTCGGTGGGATGTATCATATGTTCTATCAGCATTATCCCTACGAACCGGTATGGGGGCCGATGCACTGGGGCCATGCGGTGAGCCGTGATTTGGTTACGTGGTCTTATCTACCTGTTGCACTGGCACCCGATCAGAGCTACGACAGTGGAGGCTGTTTCTCTGGAAGTGCAATCGTGCAGGATGGCAAGTTGGTGCTGATGTACACGGGGCATGTGGTGACTGGACCCGACAAGGATAACGATTACTTGCAGACACAGAATATCGCTGTCTCGGAGAATGGAATTGATTTTGTCAAAAGCGCAATGAATCCGGTCATTCGGCTGGATCAAATCCCAGAGCATACCAGTCCGAAGGACTTCCGTGATCCGAAAGTGTTTGAACGAAACGGTGTGTACTATTGCGTCCTTGGATCGAATGATGCTGCGGGCAAAGGTGTCATTCTGTTATACCGTTCAGTGGACTTGCTGGATTGGAGTTATGTTAACATTATGGCCCAGAGTGACGGGACGCTTGGCGACAATTGGGAATGTCCCGATCTGTTCACACTGGATGGCCGAGATGTGCTGATCATGTCTCCGCAGCGTATGCCTGCTCAGGGAGATAACTATCGCAACTTGCATTCAACCGTTTATATGATGGGAACGCTGGATGAAGACCAAGGTGTACTGAAATACGAGGAGTACGTTCCGCTGGACCGTGGCTTCGACTTTTACGCACCTCAGACGATGGAGGATGCACAGGGACGACGAATCATGGTGGCTTGGATGGATACGTGGGAAACGGAAATTCCGACACAAAAGTCTCATGCCTGGGCTGGAGCGATGACTCTGCCGAGACAGCTAATTCGTAGAGGAGACCGATTGATATTCCAGCCGCTTCCCGAACTTATACAGTACAGGTCTGATGGCAACGAACAGTACGGTATACAACTAAATGGTGATGAACATGATCTTGATCTTGGAATCAGCGGAGACCGTTACGAAATGTATGCTGTATTCGAAGCGGAACAGGCACGACAATTCGGATTGAAGCTGCGCACGGGTGAGGATGAAGAAACCGTGATTTCCTATGATGTGCAGCAGCGTCGTCTATGCTTAAATCGCGAGCGAGCCGGACAAGGGCCGGGGGGAGAACGTGCTGCGACCGTGGAACTGCTTGACGGGAAACTGGAGCTTCATATTTTTATGGATGTCAGCTCCATTGAGGTGTTCATTCAGCAGGGAGAGCAGGTAATGACAGGACGGATATATCCTGGGCCGAACTCAACAGGTATTAAGGCTTTCGCGTCCGGAACGTGTACATTGACCGAACTTCGCAAATGGGATATACGAATTCCTCGATAAATTGTTTCTAAAATTCAGCCTTGACCTTGAAGTATACTTCAAGGTTTATTCTGGTTTTATCAACAATGTTTGGAGGATGAATGATGAAACTAATGGAATGGATACTGGTACTTGTAACGATTGGCGCAGCGTTGTGTATACCTATGTACTCAAAGCGTCGGAAACTTGCGGCAGGAATGTCGGCTGCCTTGATATTAGCATTGCTGCTTCACGGTATATTAGATTCGTTTCGCGTGATGCTGCTGCCAACGTATCTTGTTGCAGGCATAATCTTCATCGTATTAATCATTAAGGTAGTGAAAGAGTATCGTAACAGAGTCACCGGGCATTTTGCAGAGAAGCAGAAACCAAGATGGCGTTCTTGGCTTCAACTCACGCTGGTTGCGATGCTGGCGCTGGTCTCTGGCGTTGGCTCAGGACTGCTCACTTGGTATTTTCCAGCATTTACGATTCCTGATCCTACGGGGCAGTTTGCGATCGGTACATTTTCGCAGCAATTGGTGGATGAAACCCGTGAAGAGACGTTTACACCCGAAAACGGGGACAAACGGGAACTGATGATTAACGTGTGGTATCCAGTGAACCCGGAGGATGCAAAGGGAATAACTCCTGAATCTTACCCGTCTGAACTTGGAGAAGCCATCAGTCTGGTATTTGGTATCCCGCCCAAGGTGTTCAGCTACCTTGATACTATTCCGACACATGTGGTTAAAGGCGCAGCCATATCAGACGCAAGCCCTTCTTATCCTGTGGTGCTGTTCTCTCCCGGTGTCCGTTCTGCCCGTTTCCAGAGCATGACTGCTGTCGAGGAACTGGTCAGCCATGGCTATATTGTTGTTGGTATGGATCATCCGTATACCTCAGCTCGCGTTACCTTCCCCGATGGGCGTAAAGTGTCTTATGAAGCCGGGCCTGAATTTGCAACGTCAGAAGAACTGTATCAATATAATGTGGAGGGAGTAGGCATTCGTGCAGCGGATGCACGATTTGTACTCGACACGCTTGAACAGTGGAATCTGAATGATCCCAATCAGGTGTTGGAAGGCAAGCTTGACCTGAATCATACAGGCATTATGGGGCACTCTTATGGCGGGGCTACAACAGCCGAAGCACTCGCACAGGATGAACGTTTACGTGCAGGACTCAGTTTGGAAGGCGGCTTCTGGGGCAGCGTCTCCAAGACGGCATTAAAACAACCCTTTATGTACATCATGTCTGGCGAAACGGCTAAAAGCTTCGATCCGAATGCTACATCCAAAGATAACGTGTTCTACCCTGAGTTTGAGCCGGATTTGGACCATGTGATGACAAGCAGTCTGAATGATACCTATTATCTGACGGTGGAGAATTTCTTTCATCAAAGCTTTACGGATATTTCATTGATTTCACCGAAACTATTTGCCAGAGGCATGACGCCAGAACATAATGTGGATATAACAAGATCCTATGCGCTCGCATTCTTTGACCGGTATCTCAAAGGGGAGGAGCAGCCGTTATTGCAAGGCCCTGCATCTCAATTTCCTGAGGTCACTTACGATGCCAAATATACCAAGATACGTAACGAACAAGCACAATAAGTCTGCAGAAGGGTGGAGGGGTAGGCATGGAAACCATGACAAGAGGAATGTTGGCCAAGCGTACAGGTGTGAGTATGGCAACCCTCCGTTACTACGAGGATAGTGGAATTCTGCCTGCTCCCCGTCGTTCCTCCAACGGATACCGGGTGTATACCGAGGATTATCTGGTCAAAATTAAGTTCATTAAGGATGCCCAGTTGCTGGGTTACTCCTTAAAGGAGATACAAGAGACCCTGCAACTGCTTAGCCAGGAAGACATGGAAAAGGATACGTTAAAAACACTCGTCCGTGACCGAATTGCTGATATTCAGAAGCATATTGAGCATCTGGAAGAGATGCAGATTCATTTGGCTAGACTGTTGCATACACCAGAGGACGATATCGACAATTATATTCAATCGTTCAGGGTGCAAAAGAAAGAGTTATAAACTGTAAAACCTCGGACAAAGAGCGCCTTAAGATGTACTTCGGGCACGCTCTGTTCGAGGTTTATTTTATCTCTATCTTAATGGTCTTAATCATGACATGCCCGCTTCACGCAGAAAATGGTGCACAATCTCCGTCTGATACTTGATACGGGTCGCGCGCTTCAGACTCCAGCAGGTCTCCACGGTAACAGAACGGGCTTGTAGTACTCTTGAAGCCGCTGTACGGGCAGATCCCGGCAATTCATGCTGCTTCAGGTTAAAATGACGATCACGAATGGCAATCGACCGATTCATCCGTTCAATAACTTTCCTGCAAGCTGGAATGGTGCGACTGCCGGGATTGGTGATCAACGTCTGTCCAAGCACTCGGGAACTCAGTTGAGACATTCCATTGGCTTCATGCAGATCAAGCCACCAATCGGCCCGATGTTCACGCGCCAAACGAAAAACTGCAGCAGCGAGCGGATGCTTGGCCTTGCCTGACATACGGCGTGGAAACGTACGATTCAGATCTGGCTTGCCTCTGATTTTCTTGGCGTAGGCTTGCTGGTTCACACGTGGCACGATAATTAACAGCCCTCGCCGAATGCTGTGGCGACCAGTCGCACAATCATCTGCGAGTTTTTGCGCAGCAGCCATGCTCGCCGTTTCGTTCCCGTGAACCCCGGATGTAATAAACATTACCGGTCCCGGCATCATGCCACGTACGATGAAATAGGGAGTGGCGTGTACACTGGATGCTGCCAGGACATGTTTGGTCACAAGCATGACGCTTCACCTCCATTAGTACAGTACGCTATGTCCCTCTTTCATGTAACGGCGTGAGAACAGGTCTTCATCCTATTTCCTCACAAAATGGGCCAACTAATACACCCGGTGGATGATATCTTCGAAGTCGGGTTCCTTCATCTCCACATCTTCAATTTCACCCCATTGTTCAAGTTGCTTCAGAATGTCCATCGTTCTCCATTCCTTCCGGTTAACTTCCACAGTGACAATCTGCCCTTCCACTGCTGTGATCTGAATGGCGGACGGTATGGTATCAGGCATAAGAAATGAACCCCGATACGTAACTCGGATAAGTGTCGGCAGACCGATAGTGTCACGCAGAGAAGGGATCGAGCCGTCATATGTAAGCTGACCATGGTTGATCACCATGACCCGGCTGCATAACTGTTCGATGTCGTCCATGTCATGGGTGGTCAGCAAAATCGTTTTGCCAAACTCCTCATTTAATGTACGTAGAAATTGGCGTATGTTCCGTTTGGCGTTCACATCCAGTCCAATCGTGGGTTCATCGAGAAAAAGCAGTTCGGGATCATGCAGCATGGAAGCTGCGAGATCCGCACGCATGCGTTGTCCAAGCGAGAGCTTGCGGACAGGCGTGGCCCAGAACGATTCAAGGTCCAGCAGCTCGGCGAACTGGGACAGCCGTTTCTTTTTGTCCTCGGTCCGGACGCCGTACATCTCGGCCAGAATATCATATGAATCTTTCACAGGCAGATCCCACCAGAGCTGGCTGCGCTGGCCAAACACGACGCCGAGTCGACCCACGGTTCTGCGCCTGTCCAGATGCGGGTTCATACCGTCAAGCCGTACCTCGCCCGAGGTGGGGTGCAGGATACCTGTCAGCATTTTGATCGTTGTAGATTTGCCGGCCCCGTTTGGACCGATGTAGCCTACAAACTCACCTGGGCCGATATCAAAACTGATATCGCATACTGCTTCCTTGGACACAGTCTCACGTGAAAATAATGTACGTAATCCGGAGAAACGTCCTTCGCGAATAACAGGAGTTTTGAATTCCTTTTGCAGATGTCGTGCTGTGATCATGTTCATAATTCTTTTCGCCTCCTTAGCTACCTGTACTTTGATATTTGGTCAAGCCGAATTGCCAGAAACGCAGACTTGCAGCCAAGCTCAGTACGGCAACCGCCGCAACAACAATAAGAATCCACGCTCCTCCTTCACCCCGCAGTAGATAGAGTGATGGGATATAGTTGACGAACCCTACGGGAATCACCGTTAGCAGAATGCCAGACATCCATTTGGGATATAACGTTAGCGGATATTGGGCAGCCGTTCGTGCTGCATCTTCAGTAATCGTCTGTAATTCCTCGATGCGTGTGGTCCAGAATCCGAGTGTGGCAGTCGCGAGTCCGATAGAAAAGAGAATGACTGCTCCCGTCAGAATAATGAGCAGGGAGAAGGGAATGGCGATCCAGCCGATCTGTCCGCTGTGCATCATGCCTGTCAAAGACCAGCAGAGAATGAATCCGCCTTGTAGGACTTCTCCAGCCATGATGCGGAAGTTTTGCGGCAGCAGTGCCAGCAATATGGGCATGGGACGTGTTAACAGTTGATCAAGCTCACCATTAACCAGATATTTTTCCAGATGATGCACCTCATTGCCGAATGTCCGATACAGTGTTTTGGATAACGTCATGATCGCAAAGAGATAACCGATCTCATGGAGGGACCAGCCCTTAATTGCACCGAATCGGTGCAGTACAAGAGCAACCATCAGGAACTCGGAGATCTGAATTAAAGCGGCCAGTACGGACGCCATGATGAAATTGAACTTGTATTGCATCCGGCTGCGGATGCTTGTTCGAATGAGCATTTTATATAAATGGAACCAGGAAGTTCGCTTCATCCGCCCTGCACCTCCACTTTACGACGTAACACTTGGGTGATCACAAGACAAATCAACGTCATAAAGACGCACCAAAGCAAGGTTCCCCATAACAAGGAGCCATCTTCGAAACCAAGATAGATTCGGGTAGGTACATAGAGAAGGAATGGGTAGGGGGATATCCAGGCAAGTTGTTCAAGCCAGTTCGGCAGCCATTCCAGCGGAATGAAAAAACCAGCCAGCAGATTCATCATCGCGTGATTGCCCCAGTGAAGCCAGGAGGACTCTGTGGTCCACATCGACGTGACACCAATGATGTAGTTCATACAGATGGACAAGTATGCGGCGCCGGCAAGACCAAGTGCAGCATAACCAAGTGTTGAAACGTCTGAGGGCCAATGCAGGGAAAAGACAATGGAGAAGAGCAGGTAGATTGGAATACTTTTGTACACGAACTGGTAGGCAATCTGCCCCCATTCGCGTGCCATCAGGTGGGTGAACAGATGAACAGGCCTCATCAGATCCAGTGCAATCTGCCCTGTCCTGACGGATAGGGGAATCCCCAATCCATTCGTGAGAAAACCCGAGATCCAGAGAGAGGATTGCGTGAATGCAATGTAACTGATCATCCCTTGTGTCCCGTATTCCCCGAGCGTATGGTCGGCCCCGATGCCGATCCAGAGGCAGGCATACATGTAACCAAACATGGCGCTTGCCAAGTTATGTACCATGTGTGCCCCGCGGTATTGCAGATTCCGGGAGTAGGCTTTGGAAGCCAGAGTGAAATAAAGCATGTGACACCTCCGATAAGTGGATTGAACGGCGTTTCCGTTCACTTCAGTCAAGGCGAAAAAGAGAGAAGGACAACAGCATACCAATTTATTCCTTCACAGGCAAGACATTTTTTTAGCTAATAATGGGATTAATAGGGGCGTTCATGATTGCGCCACAAGACAACGGTCTGTCCAGTCATTTATAATTGAGGGGCAGTATCGCAAACGTTTACAATGTAAAATATTCAAATTTTAAATAAACCGCCGGGCTTGTGCCTGACGATTGAGGATACAGAACGAACAATCCGGCAAGAGAGAAGGATGTCATGAAGAAAATTGCATGGGTCACCGATAGTACCAGTACACTGGATCCCGTTTTTGCGGAGCAAAATCATATCTACATCGTACCGCTGCGCATCGTATTTGGAGAGGAATGTTACCGGGAAACCGATGACATTACATCTGAAATGTTCTATGAGAAACTTGCGGAGGCTTCACGTGCGAGCAGTTCGCAGCCACCTATTGGCGAGTTCATTGAACTGTATGAATCGCTCAAAGACAAGTACGATGAGATTATTACGATTCATTGCTCTACAGCGCTTAGCGGAACGCTGCATACGTCCATGCAGGCTGCAGAGATTGCAGGAGTGACGGTGACCGCAATTGATTCAAAGGCAGGTGCCTATCCTCTTCGTGAGATGGTTATGCAAGGATTGGAATGGCAGAAGCAGGGATGTTCGGCTTCCGAGATCAAAGTAAATATTGAACAAATGATTGATAACATGTCCTTTTACCTCATACCAGCGAGCCTTCAGCATCTTCATCGCAGTGGCCGGGTATCCGGCACACAGCTGATCATCAGTCAACTGCTCAAGATCCATCTGCTGCTCCGATTTGAAGAGGGCAAAGTGGTTGTGAATGAGAAGATTCGCACATTCAAGAGAACGAAAGATCGCATGTTGGATATGCTTAAGCTGGATATGGAGAAAGTAAAGCATGTATGCATTATGCATGCGAACAATCAGGAAGAAGCCGTCACGATCAAGAAGCAGATTGCCAATCTGCTCCCCAAACTAAAGACCGAAATCATGCCGTTCATCCCTGTGGTGAGTATACATGCAGGTGCAGGAACCATTGGACTATGCTGGATACACAGCGAGAACGGATATTGAGATTAAACGAACAAGCAATCATCGATAAACGCTCATAGACCTGGCAGGAAAACACACTTTATATCGAAGTGTACTTCCTGTCAGGTTTTTTCGTATGTCATTGCCAATTCAACCAAACTGTGAGGTAATATAGGAAAAATGTTCATGTTGGAGGGAAACGCGTGTCAAGTCACCGCTTGTTGTTTGTTGAAGATGATCGTTCAATTAGTGAAATGGTCGGACCTTATCTGGAAAAAGAGGGCTACGACGTCACGTATGCATATGACGGCTTAGAAGCAGAACGCCAGTTCAGCCAGTCACAACCGCGGTATGATCTGGTTATTCTGGACCTGATGCTCCCTCGCAAGAGTGGGATGGATGTACTGCAAACCATTCGGGCAGTGAGTTTGGTGCCTGTGCTCATTCTGTCTGCGAAGGATGGGGAGGTGGATAAAGCGCTCGGTCTGGGCTTCGGCGCAGATGATTACTTGAGCAAACCTTTCTCGTTAATCGAACTGACCGCCCGCATTAAAGCTGCCATTCGTCGCGCCAATTATACCGCTCAGCCTGTGGCAGAAGTGGCTAAAGATCAGCGTATTCACATTGGAGGACTTGTTGTCGACATGGAGACGTACGAGGTGGAGCGTGAAGGTACACCCGTCAAGCTAACCTCCAAGGAGTTTGGCATTCTGAAGCTAATGGTCACCCATCCGGGCAAAGTGTTTACCAAGGCCCAGATCTACGCCTCGGTCTGGGATGATCATTACTATGGGGACGAAAATATCATTAACGTACATATGCGTCGTCTGCGTGAGAAACTGGAGGCTGATCCTTCAGATCCCCAGTATATCAAGACACTCTGGGGCATCGGATATAAGCTGGAGGCGGAGCAGACATGACACTGATTTTTGCTATTACAACAGGTATTCTAGCCATTCTGGTCATTGGATTGTGGATGAGATTGCGGAAACGCAGCCAACACCTGTCCTATATTCATCAGAAAATATCCGCAATTCTGGATCAAGGCACCTTTGAGCGTTTGCTTGTATTCAACAGTGATGAGCAGGTTAGCCAGCTTCTGAAAGACATGAACCAGCTGTTGGACCATGCGCATCGCGCTAAGGCCGGTTATACGAATCAGGAGAAGGAAATGCGCAATATGCTTTCCAACATTTCACATGACCTGAAAACGCCGCTCACAGTTGTGCTGGGTTACAGTGAGACCTTGCTGCACAGTTCATCACTGACCGATCAGGAACGGAAGATTATGACGGAGAAAATCCAGGATAAGGCGCAGGAAGTTTTGCGTTTGATCCATTCCTTTTTTGACTTGGCGAAGCTGGAATCCGGAGACACGGAGCTGGTGCTTAGTCGGGTGAATATAAGCGAATTAAGCCGCGTGAAGATGCTCTCCTTTTATGAAATGTTGACGAAGCTCGGGTTGCACGTTCAGTTGGAGATACCTGAGGGGGATATCTTCGTGCAAGCAAATGAAGAAGCTCTGAACCGAGTGTTGGATAATCTGATTACCAATGGGATGAAATATGGAGCAGAGGGTAAGGTGTTGGGGCTATCTATTGAACGTTCGACAGGTGGACATGTTACGCTGCAAATCTGGGATCAAGGCAAAGGGATTCCGGAAAGTGAGCATAATCGTGTGTTCGAACGCATGTATACGCTGGAGGATTCCCGTAATCGACTCTATCAGGGCAGCGGTCTTGGTCTAACGATCACGAAGCGGTTAGTTGAGCGGATGGGTGGAAGCATTCATTTACATAGTGTGCCACATCAACGGACTGTATTTTCAGTGACCTTCAAGGCTTGGTAGAACTGTTTTTGGTGTTATCGGGCAAGCTTAAGGTTTTTGTAAGATTTGATTAATAAAAAAGCAGACTTTTCTCTTTACAATACAGATATAGGAACCCGGACAGGGGACGTAAAGGAGAACAAGACGATGAATTATATCGCACGAACGATAGATGTGACCAAAGTATATGAAGGGGCAGAGGTTGTATCCAACGTCAATATGAGTATTAAGCAAGGTGAGATCTATGGGTTTCTTGGCCCGAATGGTGCAGGTAAAACAACCATCATGAAGATGCTGACCAATCTCGTCAAACCCACCTCAGGGGAGATTGAATTGTTTGGGGAGAAGCTTACGCCGACCTCCTATGAAGTGCTGAAGCGAATGGGCAGCATTATTGAATATCCTTTTTTCTATGATAGATTGTCTGCTCGCGAGAATCTGGAGCTTCACTGTGAATACATGGGATTCTACAACAAAAAGATCATCGACAACACGATGGAGATGGTAGGGTTGAAGGATACGGGCAAGAAATCGGTCAAGGACTTCTCCCTGGGCATGAAGCAGAGGCTCGGACTGGCTCGTGCACTCATAACCACACCTGAACTGCTCATTCTGGATGAACCGATCAACGGATTGGACCCTGTAGGGATCCGGGAAATGCGAGATTTGTTCAAGCGCCTTAGCAACGAGTATCGCATCACCCTGTTGGTCTCAAGTCACATCCTTGGCGAGATAGAGCAGATTGCCGACACGGTTGGTGTCATTCGCGGTGGTCGCTTGGTCGAAGAAGTATCGATGGAGAGCATTCGGGGAAGTCAAAATGAGTACATTGAGCTACAGGCGGTTGATATCCGCAAAGCGACCTATGTCATTGAACATCAACTTGGTTTGAGTAATTATAAATTGGTCGATGACCACACGGTACGCATTTATGATCCGGGAATCATTCCTTCGGAACTAAACACCAAGCTGATCCAGTATGACATTGAGATCGAATCCTTATCCAAACGGGCTCATTCCCTTGAGGAACATTTCATGAAGCTTGTGAAAGGGGATGATGACGTTGCTTAAACTGATCAGGCTTGAGATGCGGAAGCACCGCTTTTCGCGGAATTTTGCAGCTGTAGGTATTGCCAATGTGGGCATTCTTCTTTTTCTGATTATGATAGGATTTGTGGATATTGGAGCAGACGATTATGCCTATGCCGATTATCAGATGGCCTTTATGATTATTGATACGTTTGTGAGGGCAACCTTTATCGTGTTCGCAGGAGCTTTATTATCCAAGCTGGTGATCAGTGAGTATCGAAATAAAACGATGAACGTGATGTTCACCTATCCAATCCAGCGTCATAAAATCATTGCAGCCAAATTGATTATCGTGTTTCTTTTCACCTTTGTGATGATTATGGTTACCGACCTGTTGATGGGCTCACTGCTGTTGATTGCTAATCAATTCTACGCTTTCATTCCTGGCTCGTTGACATATCAGGATATGTTGGGATTTCTGTTGAAGTATGGTATTAGTTCCTTATCGGCAGCCAGCATGGCACTCATTCCCTTATTCTTTGGTATGCGTAAGCATTCAGTTACAACTACTATGACCTCTTCCCTTCTGCTGGTGTTGATTGTCTGCTCCGGATTTAACGGGTCGGAGTATTCCATTCATTCACTGATTATTATCCCTCTGACCCTTGGAGCTGTAGGGATATGGATTGCTTCGTTGTCCATGTTTCGTCTGGAGACCAAAGATGTGAACTGAATCATCCTGAAAACCATGCTCCGTATGGCTTCAGATGCCATTGACATCCGCTCGTACAAGGGATAGGATAATGTCAACTGAGACACGAAGGAGAATGCAACGATCATGACGATTCCAAAAACATTAACAATAGCTGGTTCGGACACGAGCGGCGGTGCAGGGATTCAAGCTGATTTGAAAACTTTCCAGGAGCTGGGTGTGTATGGTATGACCGTACTGACTACAGTTGTGGCGATGGAGCCCGATACATGGGATCACCAGGTCTTTCCTGTGGAATTAAATGTGGTTGAAGCCCAGCTTCGCACGGTTCTGGACGGCATCGGTTTTGATGCCATGAAGACAGGCATGCTCGGTTCTGTAGATATTATTGAATTGGTGGCAAAACATATTCGCCGCAGTGGCCTGCCACAGATCGTTATTGATCCCGTGATGGTCTGCAAAGGTACAGATGAAGTGCTGCAACCTGAAAATACGGAAGCGATGATCGAATTCCTGTTGCCAGGTGCGGATCTGGTTACACCTAATCTGTTCGAAGCATCTCAACTGGCGAAAAGTGGACCGATTCGTTCCAAGGAACAGATGGAAGCAGCAGCAGCAACCATTCATGCCCATGGCTCGAAACATGTTCTGATCAAGGACAGAGGTGTAATTAGCCCGGGTAAAGCAATGGATCTACTCTATGATGGAACCAACTACGAATGGTTTGAAGCCGATGTTGTCGGCTCTGGATATACGCATGGTGCGGGCTGCACTACGTCTGCGGCGATTACCGCAGGCTTGGCTCGTGGTCTTTCAGTGAAAGAGGCTGTTCGTGAAGGTAAAGCCTTCGTGACTAAAGCGATTGCCGGCGGATTCCCGTTGAATCGTTTTGTTGGTCCTACACTGCATGTGGCACACCGTCTGGAGCAACAACGCTAAGTGTTACCTGTGAGCGCGCAGTAGCGCTTCAATTCTGGATAACACACGTCGATTTCATCCAAGTAGCTGTCAATGAGCAAGAGCTTGCTCGTTGACGGCTTCTTTTTTGTGCGAATTTTGATAAAAATTAGTAACTTTTGGCTTATATTAATCGTATATATCATGGAGTTCATTCCAAAACATGTCTGGACACATGAACGACACATGGAATAGGTATGTTATCATCAGAAATCTAAAAAGGAGAGTCGGCCATGATCAGAACAGTGCTTCTGGTGGAAGATGAAAGCCGCATTCGTGAGATTGTGGCCGATTATTTCATAAAAGAACAATGGAACGTTATAGAAGCAGAACATGGAGTACAGGCATTGGAACTGTTGGCTCTGCATGAGGTGGATCTGGTCATTTTGGATGTTTTGATGCCGGAAATGGATGGATGGACGTTATGTGAGCATATTCGATCCCAATCCACCGTACCTATTATCATGCTGACTGCACGGTCCGAGGATGACGATAAAATTCATGGATTTCAGCTGGGCGTAGACGATTACGTCACCAAGCCGTTTAGCCCACGTGTGCTGGTTGCACGTGCAGAGACATTAATGAAGCGTGTTGAAGGCGCAGTTGGACGAGAGCAAGGTGTCATTCGCTTCGGACAGGTAACGCTTGATCCATGGGCTCGGCGGCTGGAGAAGGACGGAGTTGAAGTTGAGCTTGCGCCAAAGGAATATGACCTGTTGCTTTATTTGGTGCGAAATGCAGGCATTGTGTTGTCCCGAGATGCCATTTTGAATCGGATCTGGGGATTTGATTTTGAAGGAGACTCACGTGTTGTGGATACTCATATCAAGAAGCTGCGCGGCAAATTAGGTGATGAAGCCAAGTGTATCCGGACGGTGATTGGCACCGGATATCGTTTCGAGGCAGAAGCATGAGAAGAAATGGCGTAACGATGAAGCTTTTCCTGGTCATGGCAGGATGTCTGGTTCTTCTATATGGAACAACGGTATTTGCCCAGTTGGTCTGGTTCCCGGACTTCTATCAGCATCAGAAGGTCAGCAGTATGAAGAAAAAGCTGTCCAAGTTCGAACAGCAATACTCTAATGGCCATTGGAGTGATCTGCAGCTAGCCAAGGAAACCGGTAAGTTCATGCGTCAGAATCAGTCACATCTGGTGATTCTGACCAATACCGGAAGACTGGTTAATGACCCGTTCCATATTACGTTGTTACAGCAGGATGGGAGTCACGTGAAGGTGTCCTTGTCCTTGTTTATCAATAGTGAGAATGCTGGCTGGATTACATCTCATCTGAAATATGGGCAGGAACTCACGGTGAAAGGCCCAGCCAGCGGGTCCATGGTCTATCCATACAAAATCCAGGATGCCACTTCTGCTGCATGGGGAACAGAAAGCTTTCAGGAATCCATTGAACCGGTAAAGGAATGGTCAGGCGTACTGACCGAGGTAGTTCTTCCCAATCTGGCAACGTGGAGCCAGAGGCAGGGATTGCTGGTGCAGGCACTGGATAGTCGGTTCCCTTTGTCCACAGAAGACCAACTTGCGTTGGCCAACGGCAAAATGCTCAACGAAGAATGGATGGATAGCTGGAGTGGTGTTCGCAATGTGATCACTATTGCTCCAGTGCATCGTTCCGGACCTGAGCAGCAACTGATTTTCTCACTCACCTCTCTACAGGAGATGAGGGAAGCAAATGAGGCAACACGTTTGTTCTATGCATATTTTGGCATTGGGGCATTTATATTGATTCTGTTGCTGGCGTTGCTTCTGTCCCGAATTGTAACGAAGCCGCTCTTGGCCTTGAACCATGTTGCCAAGAAAATGTCTACGCTGGATTTCACGGTGAAATCACCCATCCGGCGTAACGATGAAATCGGCAGTCTGTCTAACAGCCTTAATGCTTTATCGGGGACATTGGGTCAGACACTCGAAGAGCTGAGGCAGGCCAACACACAGATGCGTACGGATATGGAAATGAAGCAGCAGATTGAACAGCGACAGCGCAAGTTTTTTGCCGATGCATCTCATGAACTCAAGACACCAATCAGTATCATTAAGGGATATTCCGAAGGGCTGAAGGACGGCGTGAGTGAGAGCAAGCGGGAGCGCTACATTGAGATCATTGCCGATGAGGCGATCAAGATGGAAACGATGGTTGAAGAGATGCTGGATCTGGTGCGACTGGAATCCTCAGCGGTTCAATTGAATACGGATGCTGTTGCACTAGCTGACATGATTGAAGATATCGCCGGCCGTCTGGGTCCGCAACTGAAGGACAAAGGATTGGATGTGGTGCTTGTATCCACAACAGAACAGACGGTTGAAGGTGACCGCAGCAAGCTGGAGCAAGTTATTTTCAATATCATGATGAATGCTATACGTCATGCAATACCACATACCGATATAACTATTGAGATCAGCAGGCGTGAAGGTTTTGTCCATATTTCCATTGAGAACAAGGGCGAGCACATTGCTGAAGCTGAGCGGCAGTATATATGGGAGAGGTTCTATCGGGTCGAGCGCTCACGTAATCGCAAAATGGGGGGAACCGGGCTCGGTCTGGCCATTGCGAAGCAGATTCTCGATCTGCATGGGTGCAATTATGGAGTGGAGAATACACCGGATGGAGTCCGTTTTTATATTATTTTTCCTAAAGCCTAGTACGAAAGGGAGTCAACTCTTATGAAGTCTTTACCATCGATTTTAACCTTGGGGAATCTGAGTTCAGGCATGCTGGCAGTCATTATGGCTATTCATGGTGAATTTGCCCTGGCTGTGATGATGATATGGGTAGCGATGTTTTTTGATCTGTTTGACGGCTATGCAGCCCGCAAATTGCACTGTGAGGGTGAGTTCGGGAAAGCCCTGGACTCGCTTGCGGATGTAGTTTCATTCGGAACAGCCCCTGTGCTGATTCTGTACCTGAACTCCATGAATGAAGTGAGTGTGCTGGGGATGGCACTGACCGCATTGTTTCCGGTTTGCGGTGCATTGCGCCTGGCCCGTTATAACTGTCAGAAGACAGCAAGCAGCGGTTTTGTCGGGATGCCGATTACATTTGCCGGAGGTCTGATGTCCTTTTTCGCCCTCTGGAGTCCTTATTTCACACACGGTGTAGCCTATCTTGTCATTATTGTATTATCCGGTCTCATGGTGAGCCAAATCCGATTCCCGTCTCTAAAACAAGTGCTAGCCTCACATGAGAAGGATATTGTGGAACCGAAATAAGGAGCGAGTCAGTATGGAATTTGCAAAAGAATTTATTGGTCAATATGGTTATTTCGCAATATACGGACTACTGGCTCTTGGCGTTATCGGGATGCCGATTCCGGATGAGGTGATGATGACCTTTGTCGGTTATCTCGCCTCCATCTCGGTATTGAATTACTCGGTATCCATCGCCGTCAGTTTCGGTGGCGCATTTACCGGAGGGCTGCTCAGCTATACGATTGGTAAGAAGGCCGGCCGACCACTGATTGAAAAATACGGCAAGTGGGTCGGCGTGAATGCCAAACGATTTGGCAGGGTGGAGTCATGGTTTCTCAAATATGGGTATTGGTCCATCATCCTGGGTTATTTCATTCCAGGCATTCGTCATCTGATGTGCTGTTTCTCCGGGATTAGCCGTATGGCGATTGGCAGATATGTAGTGGTATCGAGCATCGGCGCATTTGTATGGTGTGCTGTCTTTATTTCAATTGGTTTTTATGTTGGCGTGTTAACTTAAAATGGGACAGCCTGATGTCAGAACGGGCATAGATGGAAGACCTCTTGAGTGTAAGGTGGTCTTTTTTTGTTTTCTGTGTAGGATGGGAGGCCTCTTCTAAGTAATTTAATCAACTTCAAGTAACTTACTTCTCGGAACTGTAGACTATCCCATAAGCTATTGCAGGCAGTTCAAGTTCAGAGCTAATCCAGCTATTTCTCTGATTAATTCTTCGTGTAACAATTCATATAACAATCCAAGTAACTCTCCATATAACACTCCAAGTAACTCTATTATGTAACTCTCCATGTAACTCTTCGTGTAAATTTCCGTTTAACTCCCCATGTAACTCGTTAGTGACTCAAGGATCTGAAACCCCAGTAACTCCAGTGGTTCGCATTGAGCTTTAAGAGTAGTCTAGTAACTCTGAGCGTTTCAAAACGTTTCAAAGGGCACATCCAAAAATGCTGACGAACTCAGGTGAGCTTATTATCGAGATATGAGGCATGTTGGAATTCTAACGAATCCGGTAAACCTTATTTCACGAAAATGCCCCTCCAATTGCCCTGATTTACTCCATATCATCATAATAAGGTGTCCTGAGTTCGTTAAAAAATGAACATGTGCCGTACGGGTGAAATAGCGTGTCTCATGTTCGTAAGATGTAGGTTCGATATCGTTGTGTGCCACTTGCGACATGTAATACCTCTTGAACAATTAGACTGTGAAGAACTATTCGAGCGTGCTGATCTGTGATTCGCAGATGCGTAGCAAGTTCCGACGGGGCAAAGGGACGGATAATGCGTCTGGCATAACGAACAGTCTCGGCTTCCAGCCAATTAAGGGACGGGGGCACATCTGTGGCCATGAATTTTCCCATAAAAGACAGCACTAGCTGCTGGCACCGTTTCGGTTCATCCTTAATGGAGAGATACGCGATCGGCAGAAAAATCCAATCATCCAACGTCAGCAGACAATGTCGCCAGCATAAATCTTTGAAACGCCGTACATCCAGATCACGAGCATGTGGCCCGTAACCTTGAATCTCAATCCCCCCTTTGATACCGTTTCCTGGCAGGTAAGCAAGATCCAGATACCGATAGCCGTTATGAAAATCACGAACCTCCCATTCGGGTTGCAGATGGGTAAAGTTTTTCATCACTGGAAACCAAACGGAACGCAAAAATTCCAATGTGCTATGTTCCAGTCCATTTTCTATTCTGGAAAGCACTCGGGGGTTCGTCTCCTTCTCCAAAAGGGAGTGCATCCAAACTTCATAAGCCTCATCAAAATCAATGCTCATCGTCTTTCATCTCCTCTAAAAATAAAATAAATTAAAACGAACGTGAATAGTGCTTCAAGTCGTTATGTGAAAATACAAAAAGCCGCTTTGACCCTCTCCAACCTTCATGTCGAAGGGGAAGAATAGATCAAAGCGGCGTGTGCTTCACGACCGATATATTGCTTTTCTAAATCAAGTATAGCTTCAAATACGGAATGATTTCAATACCTTTCAACTAGACCGTATCTCAGCCCTTAGTCTGAAAGCCAAATCGAGACTGGCGTATTCGGATCTGATAAGTGCTACACTTTGAACGTGAGTGAACGCCGTCCTTAATGTGCGAGTGCAATGTAGACGCTGTAAAAGTAGAGTATTCGCCCTTTCAAGGCGGTTTACATTTAATTAAGTTCTCCGTAGAGCCGATATGCGTCGTCCGTCCGGGCCTATGCTTGGAAAAAAAGCGCAGAGCGTCAATAAAAACTAAGGAATCTGAGACGTCTTATTCAGGGATTCGAAGCACTAGCAGTAATATAAGGAACCTGAGAAACGCTATATCGGAATATACAGCCATTTTCAGCGTTTTGCTATGGAAATCTGGAAAATAAAGTGTCTGATGTTTCTTAGAATTGAAAAAGAGAGCCAGAGGACCAAATAAGACGTACTGGGTTCCTTAGAAAAAGTGATCAATCTTCAGGCCCAGCCAGCCCTCATCCACCAAGATGTGATTCTTCAATTCCTTTTTCGACTCGCTTTTCACCCTTTTTGCGAGCAAAGGTAATTTTGAGCAGAGGAGGCGTGACCAATGTGGTTACGATAACCATGATCACGACGCTGGTAAAATACTCCGGATCAAGCAATCCGGAAGCAAGTCCGGTTGACGCGATAATGAGAGCAACCTCGCCTCTTGAAATCATTCCTGAGCCAATGGCCAATGAAGATGACATATTAAATCCAGTCAGTCGTGCACCGGCTCCCCCACCGATAAGTTTGGTTACAATCGCGATGATACTGATAACGACAATAAACCAAATTTGTGAACCCACACCATCAAACGTGACATTCAAACCAATACTGACAAAGAACACCGGAACAAAAATTCCGTAGGCGATCGGTTCCAGTTTGGTTTCAACTTCATGTTTGAAGTTGGTTTGGGAGATGGCGATCCCAGCGGCAAATGCACCAATGATTCCGGCAACACCCATCCACTCGGCAAAGTAGGAAAATCCAAAACAAATAATCAGTCCCGCAGTAATGACGGTCTCGGTTACTTTTAACGGTGCCATCCACTTCATGATGCGTGGTACAAGGAACCAGCTGGCAGCGATAATAATAACAAAGAATAACAGCTTCTTACCGATAAGCAGAGAAATCGATGTGTCACCTCCGCCTGTACCCAGCAAGCTCATCATAACGGCAAGAATCACAACGACCAGGACATCATCGACAACAGCTGCACCAAGGATTGTTGTACCCTCACGAGAGCTTAGTTGATCCATGTCTTTTAGTGTCTGAACGGAAATGCTGACGGACGTGGCACAGAATAAAAGTCCAAAGAATAATGCGTGTGTCTGTGACATACCGAACGCCATGGCCGAACCGTATCCTCCGATGAATGGTAAAATAATACCACCCACAGCAACGGCAAAGGCTGCTTTCCAGTTTTTCTTCAATTGTTCCAGATCGGTCTCCAGTCCAGCGATGAACATCAACAATAGTACTCCGATTTCGGCCATATAGTGGACGAAATCACTTTGTTGAACCCAACCGAGAATAGCAGGCCCGAGGATGACACCCACAATCAGTTTCCCAAGTACCGACGGCTGACCCAATCTGACGGATAGATCACCGGCAAGTTTGGTAAAGATTAAAATAAGTGCAAGAACCAAAATAAATTCCATAGGTGTGCTCCTCTCCAGCAGTAGCGTTTATAGGTTTACCAGCCCAAGGGCTATCCATTCTCAGCTTCAAAAAACAAAAAGACACAGAAAGGCATTAGGAAAAGTGCCGTTCTGTGCCTGAAAAAGACAAAGAGGGGCCCTTGGTGACAGGCTCCTCCAGTTTCAACGCGTATGTGATTAATTGCATTAATTATACCACAAATAAAGACTTGGGTAAATGGGAGCTGCGGTGGATTTGATTGAAAACAGCCGCAAAGGGGCATTTTATAGGGGAGTGCAACGGTTTTTGTTCAGAGTGTTGTCACTTAACAGCCCGGAATTGCCGAGATATAATGATATAGAACATAGAAGTTAGGATATGAGGAGGATTTTGCATTGGGCAAAAATAACAAAGGGGAACCGAACATTCCATCCCCGACGAGCAATAAAAATTTCGCAGGCATCATTATTACGATTTCCATTCTCGCTAATGTCATTATTTTATTATTGTTCTTCGCACCGTCCATTGGATACAAAGGTGATGTGACCTTTGATATTACGGTGTTGCCACGGTTTAATGCCGTGTTTAACAGCTTTACCTTCATCTTCCTGCTCGCAGCGCTTATTGCTATTATCAAGCGGAATGTGAAGTTGCACAAACGATTTATTCTTGCTGCATTCTCAACAACACTGTTATTCCTCGTGACCTATCTGACGTTTCACTACCTCTCACCAGAGACGTCCAAATATGGCGGCGAGGGCATCATTCGTTCCATCTATTTCTTCATTCTGATTACCCATAGTATACTGGCAGCCCTGATCGTTCCGTTGGCGTTGTTCACACTTGTGTGGGGCTGGACGAATCAATTGAAGAAACACCGCAAAATTGCACGTTGGACGATGCCAATCTGGCTGTATGTCAGTTCCACAGGTGTCGTCGTATACCTCATGATGGCACCGTATTATTAATGTAATTAAGCATATCTTGCTCATCTTGAGGGTAATGTTTCCATGGAAGGAGGGTTCACGGTTATGTACAGAGTTGTTTTGATTCGTCATGGACAGAGCATGTGGAATGTAGAGAATCGTTTTACGGGTTGGACGGATGTCGATCTCACAACAGATGGTTACGGAGAAGCTCGTAAAGCTGGGAAGATCATGAAGGAGCAAGGGTTTGATTTTGATTATGCCTATGCCTCCGTCTTGAAACGTTCCATCCGTACACTGGATATTGCGCTCGATGAGATGGACCTTATGTGGATTCCCATTACGAAGACCTGGAAGCTGAATGAACGTCATTATGGTGCGCTGCAAGGACTGAATAAACAGCAGACTGCGTTGAAGTATGGGGAAGACCAAGTGAAGGAATGGAGACGCTCCGTTAACGTATCTCCCCCTGCATTGGATGAGACCGATGAACGATATGTACAGGATCTGGACAAGTACAAGCGGCTCGGGTGCACCATCCCCGTTACAGAGAACCTGATGGATACATCCAAGCGTGTGCTGGAGTACTGGAATGCGGAGATTAAACCGATGGTATCTGCGGGCAAAAGAGTGCTGATCTCTGCGCATGGTAACACGCTTCGTTCACTCGTCATGCATCTGGACCAATTGTCCGAGGCAGACGTGGTGGCGCTCAATATCCCGACAGGCATCCCGCTTGTCTATGAGTTGGACGAAAACCTGCATCCCCTCGGACACTTTTATCTGACCGCGGATGGTTCAACCTACAAACATGAAGAAATGACCCATATGGCAACACCGTCCGATTAAGCGGACGGCAAATGTGGCTTGAAAGATGACCTCTGAACGATTCGGAGGTCATCTTTTTTTGTGTGATCAAGCCTGTACTTCGTTTCGTTTTGCTCCCAAAGGGTAATTGTCAAACAAGACACGATGTACATTTATCCTGAAGGAGGAGAAGCACATGTCTAAAAGAAGAGGAATACTGATGACGGCGATCGGCGCAGGTGTGACTTATCTGATGAGGAACAAACAAGCAAGAGATAAGCTGTTCAGCACGGTCTCGGGTATGATGAAAAGCTCCAATTCGTCCAATGGAACAAGTCAATCCAGACCACGCGTGGAAGTGAAATAGATTTTGATCGTTCGTTTTTCGTTTGAATGAACATGATGATCATGAGAAACCTGGAGATGAAGTCCTTCCAGGTTTTTTTGTGCAATCTGAGAGCAACCCCTTGCTTTCATCTATAATGCGATTTTTACCAGCAAGAATGATACAATGGATACTTGCAGAACGTATGGAGGGAGATGCACGTATGAAGAAAAATCGTCTGGGTACATCCGAACTGATGGTGTCGGAGATTGGGCTGGGATGTATGTCACTTGGAACCGAAATGGAACCCGCAATGGGCCTGATTCATGAGGCTTTGGATCATGGGGTCAACCTGTTGGATACAGCCGATCTTTACGACGCAGGACGTAATGAAGAGATTGTAGGACAAGCTATTAAGGGGCGCCGGGACCAAGTCGTTGTGGCGACCAAAGTAGGAAATCGTCGTCTGCCCGGCAAAGAGGGCTGGTCTTGGGACCCATCCAAAGCCTACATTAAGCAGGCTGTACATGAAAGCTTGAAGCGGTTGCAGACCGATTACATTGATTTGTACCAGCTGCATGGCGGCACATTGGACGATCCTATCGAAGAGACAATCGAAGCGTTTGAGGAACTGAAGAAGGAAGGACTTATCCGATATTACGGAATTTCCTCCATTCGTCCTAATGTGATTCGGGAGTATGTAAAGAGGGCATCCATCGTCAGTGTGATGAACCAGTACAGTGTTGCTGACCGCAGAGCGGAAGAAGAGGTGCTGCCTTTATTGGAACAAAAGGGAATCAGTGTAATTGCCCGTGGGCCCGTAGCTAGCGGTGTGCTCGCCGATTCCGGATCTGCCAAGGCAGACAAAGGTTATCTGGACTATACGCCAGAGCAACTATATACCATTCGGCAAGGGTTAAGCCGTCTTGTTACGGACCAACGCAGCATGGCTCAGACGGCTATTCGGTATGCCTTATCCCATCCTGCGGTTGCAGCCGTTGTCCCTGGTGCTAGCTCGAGAGACCAGTTGCTGCACAATATTGCCGCTTCGAATTCGCCTGCAATTACCACCGTAGAAATTCAGCAAATACGTGAGCTTAGTCCCGCTAATCTATACAAGCAGCATCGCTAACGCCATTAAGCCTATTTTCAATTGTAACTATACAAGGTACAATGAAGATCAGCCATTAAAAGCAACATATAAGGGAGAGAAGACATATGGAAAGAATTCAAAGTGAACAGCAATATTTGGATACAATTAACTCTGATGGTTTTACCGTCATTAAATTTGATACAACCTGGTGTCCAGACTGCAAAAACCTGGATCGTTTTATCGGGGATGTTATCGACCAACATACGGACAAAACCTTCTATGCCCTAGATGCAGAAAAGTTCCAGCCGTTTGCTGAAGAAAATGGTGTACGCGGTATTCCAAGCCTGCTTGTCTTCCAAAACGGCAAGAAAATTGCACATCTGCATAGCAAATGGGCTAAAACACCTGCTCAAATCTCCGAGTATCTGGAGACGCTTGAATCCAAAGTTTAAGCGTATGAAGGCAAAAGCAGCTTGTTAATTAACTTAACTACGGAGACCTCTTCTTGTCCGACGACAGGAAGGGTTTTCTCTGCTTCATTCCAGCACGCAAAATGTGTATTCGAATAAGTGAAGTTGAGGACTAGCGCTTGTTTAGAATTTGTTCAGTGCTCCCATGTATACTGTGAGAACAAACTGAATATTTGGAGTGAACAAGATCCGTATGAAAAATGAAATTTTTGAGGAAATGCACCAATTAAGCCACAATGATGACCGAAGATACCGATTGTTGATGATCGGAGTCAAGCAATTGCTGCAGCAACAAAAGGAGAATAGATATAATCTGCGTGAAAGATTAAAATATTGGAAGAAACACCGGAGCATTCAAGTGAAAGAGTGGTCCTAAGCCAGACTGTTTTTGGAGAAGTGAACATGAATCTGAATGTCCACGATACATAGTGAACCTAGTCGGCATCACCAATGGTCCCACCCAACCAAAAAGGAAGTCACGAAGAGCAAGACTTCATCTAAGTACAGCTATTCCTGTTTCTAAGCAGCCCAAAAATCATAGATCAACGGAATCGTGAATGAACAGAAGCATAACATAGAACATAAATATGGCGGCCTCGTTCCAAATGGAATGTGAGGCCGCCATTGATTTTGCCTGTCTTAATTCATTGCAATGTAAGGTTACATTAAAATAATAAAGAACACGGCTGCCAAGACGAAGCGATACACGGCAAAGACGGTCAGGCTCAATTTTTTCAAAATGGACAGGAACGTCTTGATCGCAAGCATGGCGACGATGAAAGCAGCGATGAATCCTATCGCAAAGATCGGGAAATCACTGCCGTTCAGGTGATCAATACTTTTGTACAGGTCATATCCCGTAGCACCAATCATAATTGGCACAGACACGAGGAATGTGAACTCCGCAGCGGCTACGCGGCTTACCCCTGCAAAGAGACCGCCTGAGATCGTTGATCCGGAACGGGAGAAGCCTGGCCACAATGCCAAGATCTGAAATATACCCACTGCGAATGCCTGTTTGTAAGAAATATCATCGACATCATGGGTAGTAATTCGTTCACTCTTACGGCTCCAGCGTTCTGCTACGATCATCAATATACCACCTATAACGAGGCTGTACAGCACTGTCTCCGGACCAAACAAATGTGCTTTGATCCAGTCGCGGAATACAAGTCCAATGACTACGGCAGGAACCATCGCCAGGAAGATATGTCCCAGATTGAGGCGGCGGGAGTAAGGTCTGCTGCCTCCGGTGAAGCGGAACATATCAATGAATTTGTTCCAATACAGTACAACAACAGCAAGTACAGCTCCGAGTTGAACAACCACCTCAAACGTTTTGACTGACTCGTTGTCCTCCGATAAACCCAGCAAGTGGGCAGTCAGAATCATGTGTCCAGTGGAGGACACGGGCAAAAACTCAGTCAAACCTTCGATGATGCCCATAATAATGGATGATATAATGTCCAATTCTCTTCCTCCTTGATATGCAGGTGACAGCATAGGCTGTCCTGCTTGACCATGCCTGTTCATTTGAACAAGGCTATCACCTATTATGATCACAAATGCACTCAACTTCAACTTATGCTTGTAATCATTTGTTTAAAACTATATTGACAAAAACCTAGTTATCCCATAGGATATACATTAACTGACTGACTCATCAATCGGGAGGGTTACAGCAATGACCAAAATCAACGGTTTGGAACCCGGTGAAGAACGGCGGGACCAAATAATACGCATAGCAATGGAGCGTTTTGCAACCCAAGGTTACCATCAGACGAAAATTTCCGATATCGTCCGTGAGGCTGGTGTGGCGCAAGGGACGTTTTACTGGCATTTCAAAAGCAAAGAAGCCATTGCTTCGGAAATTATATTAACGGGCAAGGAGGAATTGCTTGAGGCGATTGGACAAGGATACCGCAAGGATGCCGGATCGGTAGAAGATATGGTGAAAGCATCGGAGAGGCTATTCACTGACCTGTTCATGTTCGCCGCACAGAATCGATATTTTATGGAACTATTGCTTAAAGGCATCGTGACTGAAGAATCCGTACAACGACTGGTCGAGGAGACACGAAATGCCGTCGAGACTGCGTTCCGACACAATATGGAACGTGCCATCGAACTCGGCATGTTGCCTCAGGGCATGGATGTACCGCTGCGAGCAGCGCTGTTGGTAAGCATGATCGAAGGCATGATATCACGCTGGTTGTTCGGTTCGGATGAGTTGCACAGCAAGTTCTCCGCCATGACAGCTTCTTCGTTGGCAGCTGAGGCAGCAAGCTTTGAATTTTACGGACTATTGGGTACATAAGCATGTGCAAAGTCCGCAGCTTTATTTTTCAACGAGAGACCAGAGATTCACATGATTACACAACTAGCAGGGAATAATGGGTACAACTGCTGTTTGATCACAATAGCGTAACCAAATGTACACCCAGATCAATACACGAATGAGAGGAAGTTAACGTAATGAACAAAACATATGGATTGAAAACGCGTAAAGGCTGGTCTTTGACAGCGATTCTGCTGATGACTGTGCTGGTACTTAGTGCTTGTGGAAGTAAGGCAACAGACAATGGGGGCACGAATGGTGCACAGGCAAGCAATGAACTGGAGCAGATCAAGTCTGCTGGCGTGATTAAAGTGGGCATGATGGGCACATACGCACCATACAACTTCCTGAACGATAAGAAAGAAATGGACGGTTATGATGCCGATATCGCACGTGAGGTTGCGAAGCGTCTTGGGGTTAAGGTTGAATTTGTATCCCAGGAGTTCTCTGGTCTGACACCAAGTCTGCAAGCGAAGAAGCTGGATGCTATTATCAGCCAGATGACCATTACCGATGATCGTAAGAAAGTTCTCGACTTCAGTGATCCGTATATTACGAACCAAGTGAAAATCATTGTAAAAGAAGACAATAACGATATCACCAAGCTGGAAGATTTCAAAGGAAAAACAATTGGCGTAGGTCTGGGTACAAATGATGAGACGTATCTGCGTAATGAAGTGTTGCCTAAAGTGGGAGACTTCACGATTAAAACCTATGACGATGTCATCTCTTCACTGAAAGACCTGAATGCTGGACGGATTGACGCCACAATTAACAATATGTATGCACTGAAACCGATTGTGGACGCTAATGGCTTCAATATCAAAGCCGTAGGCGAACCAATCAAGAGTGACCAGGCAGGTATTGCTGTTCGCAAAGACAATCCGGAACTCGTTGCAGCATTGAATGACGCGCTCAAAGGCATGAAAGATGATGGCACATACAACACCATCTTCAAAAAATGGTTTGGTGAAGAGCCTGCGCAATAATGAACTGGTAAGGCGAAGGGGAGATTTAACCCATGGAACTGGTATTTGAGAATATCCCCTTCTTTCTGAAGGGGGCTTACTATACGTTATACGTAACGGTGATCTCGATGTTTTTTGCATTCATCATCGGATTACTTGTTGCTATTGCTCGTCTGAAGGGTCCGATATGGCTTAGGCTGATCGCAAGGTTTTATGTATCCATCATGCGGGGAACCCCGCTGCTGGTGCAATTATTCGTCATTTATTACGGATTGGTCGATTATGGAGTGACCCTGGGGTCCCTTACAGCTGCTTGTTTGGGACTAAGTCTGAATGCAGGTGCGTTTCTGTCGGAGACGTTCCGTGGAGCGATTCAGGCTGTACCGAAAGGACAGATGGAAGCTGCATACGCAACCGGAATGACCCCGG
Source organism: Paenibacillus sp. FSL R5-0517 (assembly GCF_037974355.1). Taxonomy (NCBI): domain Bacteria; kingdom Bacillati; phylum Bacillota; class Bacilli; order Caryophanales; family Paenibacillaceae; genus Paenibacillus; species Paenibacillus sp. FSL R5-0517. The sequence goes on along the minus strand of NZ_CP150235.1, from coordinate 5,918,341 downwards.
CTCAAGCAATGAGACGCATTATCTTCCCGCAAGCTGTGCGCATCGCCATCCCGCCGATGGGGAACACGTTTATTGGCATGTTGAAGGAAACATCACTTGTTGCTGCCCTTGGGGTTACAGAGTTGCTGCGTTCGGCACAGCTATTAGTAGCGCAATATTATGTGAATATGCCGTTTTATCTGGCGATCGGTGTGATCTACTGGATTATGAGTATCGGCTTCTCGGCCATTCTGGAACAAGTGGAGCGCCGGTTAGCCCGGGCTTACTGATGGGAGGAGAGAACCGATGATTACAACAACCGGACTTACCAAACGTTTTGGACAAAATGAAGTGCTCACGAACATCGATCTTCATGTCGATGCCAAAGATATTGTTGTATTGCTCGGTCCGAGTGGTTCAGGCAAAAGTACCTTGCTGCGCTGCCTGAACGGACTGGAAGAACTGTCTGGAGGACAGATTGAAGTGAACGGTGTTGTGGTTAAAAGTGCTGATTCGCTGCGTGTACAGCGTGCCCGGGTATTGGAGATTCGCCGCCAGACCGGCATGGTATTCCAGCAGTTCAATCTGTATCCGCACAAGACGGTGCTGGGCAATGTCATGGAAGGTCTTGTGACGGTGAAAAAAATCAAGCGTGACGAAGCGGCCGAACGTGGCCGGATTCTTCTGGATCGCGTGGGCCTGTCGGACAAGCAGGATGCATATCCATCCCGATTGTCCGGTGGACAACAGCAGCGGGTCGCCATTGCACGTGCACTTGCGATGGAGCCTGAAGTGATGCTGTTTGATGAGCCAACTTCTGCCCTTGATCCCGAACTTGTCGGAGAGGTGCTTTCCGTCATGAAGGAGCTGGCAGAGGAAGGCATGACGATGCTGGTCGTGACGCATGAATTGAAGTTTGCCCGTAATGTGGCGAACAAAATCGTCTTTATGGCGGATGGATCGATTGTGGAAGAAGCAAGTCCACAGGCCTTTTTTGAACAGCCGAAGCAAGAGCGCACCCGCCGTTTCTTGCAACAAATTACTGAATTTTGATGAAGATAACAGCGATCGGAAGAACGAACGTATCCTAAGCGGGTATTTAAGGTCGTGAACGATATCAGTTCAACTAAACTTTTTGCACAAGAACGGAGAGGACAGAAGAAACCTGGAGAAGCGGAGCGTGCGCCTTTATCCCCTGATTTTCTCCTTGAAGAAGGGAATCAAAAAAATCTGGGGATAACAGCGATCGGAAGGTTATTCTGTCATCGGAGTGGAAAGTGCAAACCTTTTTCGCTTGAACTTAACCTATTTTAAGAAAGAAGGATAACATCATGAATGTAACAACCGTATGGAAAGGCAAACGCGCATTTACTTCCGAAGGACCGTCTGGCTACGCGGTTGGCATGGATGCCACTGCTGCTTATGGTGGTGACAGCAAGGGTGCAACCCCGATGGAATTGTTACTGGCGGGTCTCGGCGGCTGTATGGGAATCGATATTACGATGATTCTGGACGCATTCCTGGACAAAATTGAGTCGATTGAGATTGAAGCGCAGGGGACACGCAGCGAAGAGATGCCGAAAGGCTTCACATCCATTGATCTGATCTTCAAAGTCGATGGGGATATCCCGGATTACCGTATCTGGAAAGCCATCCAAATGGCTGAGGAAAAATATTGTGCAGTTTCCGCTTCACTGAACGCCGACATTCATCCGAAGCTAATCCTGAACGGGGTAAGCACACCTCGTCCTTAACAGCACGCGCATAAAATTTATACTGAGCAGGCACTTCCAATTGTGGGAGTGCCTTTTTTGGCTTTTTTAACCTACCAACAAAATAATGTGGTAAGCTCGGCCGACCACATAAGAAGCCGCTATTAACATGAGAGACTATACTGGCTTGTTACCCGACAACAGATATATCCATTGTGATGACAATCCGAATTCTGGCGGTTATGTGGTATGATTAATTTAGAGGACAGAACATCCTGATCCTGCTCTTTATATGTAAGCGCTTATACAGATGACGGAAGGTGCAGACATGTTTAAAAGGCTGATACGAACCACCAATAATCTCAAATTAAAGCATAAATTGCTCATTTCCTATGTACTGGTTGTCATGATTCCGGTATTGATTGTTGGTCTTGCTGTGACCAGTTATTTTCGCCAGCAAGCCCTGGACAATGCGATAGGACAGACAATCATCAATGTGGACAAGATCAAGAGCCAGACGGCGACGATGCTGCGTGTACCAACGGATATATCCAATCTTTTAATGTTTAATGCGGATCTCAAGGAGATCGTGAATAAACGGTATAAGAGCGTTGTGGAGCTAACCTCGGCTTATCTTGCGTACAAAGACTTTCAGGAGTACAGGCGTTTGTACCGTGAGATAGCCGGCATTCGTTTTTACTCAACTAACCCAACATTGATCAACAACCTCGAATTCATCCCGGTAGACAAGCAGACGGAAGAGAGCTACTGGTACCAACAGGCATTGAAAACAACCAGCATCGGGTGGTTCTACATTCCAGACAAGGAAGATAATCCTGTACACAAGCTCAGCTTGGTACGCAAAGTACCTTTTGCCGAATATCGGACCGAGGGCGTATTGATGATTGTCATCAATCAGGATGAACTGAATGGATTGCTCCGTCAGGAACAGTTTGAGACGATGATTACGGACGAGCAGGGGTATGTGGTTGCAGCAAAAAATACCGAACTGGTAGGGAAAACGCTGGACGAGCTTGATTTTGGCGTTGATCTGCAGAATCAGGCAAAGGGAACCATTGAAGCAGATTTCCGGGGGGAGCCCTCCAACATTGTTATTGATGAGTTGGGTCCTGGATCGAGCATGAACAGTCTGAAGGTTATTTCGGTTTTTGCCACCAAAAATATCGTCAAAGACGCGAACACCGTCAGCATGATTGGCATGATTTTCATTACACTTGTGCTCGTTATCGCCCTATTATTCGTATATATCATCTCGTTCCTCACTTCCAACCGATTACTCCGGCTGAGTAAACACCTCAACAAGCTGGCATTAGGTGATCTGAATGTGACTTCGCGGATTGATGGAAACGATGAGATTGGACAATTGTCACGACAGTTCAACTATATGGTGAAAAGTATCAATGAACTCATGACGCAGGTAGTAGAAGCGACAGAACAGAACAATCAATTGGAAATCGCCCAAAAAGAGATTAAACTGAAAATGATGGCGAGCCAGATCAATCCACATTTCTTGTTTAATGCACTGGAGTCCATTCGGATGAAAGCGCATATTAAGGGAGAAGCGGAGATTGCCAACATCGTCAGACTGCTGGGCAAGCTGATGCGCAAGAGTCTGGAGATTGGCAGTGGAAAAACAACCTTCCGGGCTGAACTAGAAATGGTACGTTCCTATTTGGAAATTCAGAAATTCCGTTACGGCGACCGTCTTGCATTCCAGATTGACATTGATCCCGAGGTGGAGAAGATGTACATTCCGCCTCTCATTATTCAACCTTTGGTTGAGAATGCGATTGTCCATGGTCTGGAGAACAAAGAGGGCACAGTCCGTGTTCATATAAGTATTCGTTTAGTAGAGAACATTGTGCAGATCCGTGTGGATGACAATGGTGCAGGCATAACGCCAGAACGACTGGCTGAGGTGATGCAGTTTATCTGTGGACCGGAGGAACAGGAGAAGAGTCGGATCGGCATGCGTAATGTACATCAACGCTTAACATTGACGTACGGGGAGCCATATGGATTGCAGATGAAGAGTGTATATGGGGAAGGAACAGAGGTTTCTTTCACCTTGCCAGCAGGAGGGGACCAACATGTATAAAGTGTTTTTGGTGGATGACGAACCGAGCATACGTGAGGGACTGACAACCATTATCGATTGGGAAAAATACGGATTCCAGGTCATCGCTACAGCTGCAAGCGGGCGTGAGGCTATCTCCCGGTTTGAGGAATTGGAGCCTGATCTGACGATTATTGATATTCGCATGCCCGGTATGACCGGGCTGGATGTGATTGAAGAAGTGCGCCGGAATCATCCGGATTCGCACTTTTTGATATTGAGCGGTTATGCCGATTTTGATTATGCCAAGAAAGCCATCAGTTTTGGTGTGGATGGTTATCTGCTCAAACCGGTGGATGAAGATGAGATCATCAGTGAACTGGAGCGGATTGCTACGATCCTGACCCGTGAACGGGAGACAATGGCACGTCAAGCTGGTGAAGATACTGTCTATCTGGAGCACCAGATTGAGGCGTTGCTCTTTGACAGTTTGGAAGGTGCGGGCAGCATGGAAGAAGATAGCCTGGGGCTGCACTGGCCTCATTATCAGATTATTCTGCTTGAGATGCATGCGGCCCCCGATCTGCAACGAGGAAGTGTTATGAAACGCAAACTGATTGAAGCGTTTGATCAGAAAGACCGGGGCATCGTATTCTCGTTCCATTCCGGTCTGGGGTTGTTAAGCAAGGAAACAATCACATCCGAGTCATCTGCAAGAATTCTTTATGATGAGCTGGAAGGACTTCTGGGAGAATGGGAGGTCCACATGTATGGTGCTGCGGGTGAACCCGTACATTTCACTTCTGAAATCGCGCGTTCATTCACGCAGGCGAATCGTACACTCGGTGAACGCTTCTTGTTCACAGAGAAGCGCATCATGCTGTGGACTGAAGGTAGCGAAGGCAAAGGCGTTGCTAAGCCAGGAGTTGAAGCTGTGGATGGAACACATGAGCCCGTTGAGGACGAACTCGCGGACAAGCTGTATTATGCGTTAGACATCCGTAGCAGTGAGTCCGTTATGCGGGTACTGGCTGAGATGGAAGAGCGCTTGGTCCCGTATCACCGAACAGAGCAAGCGATCAAAACGGCTTTCTCCCAAGTGTTCTCCCTAGCGTTCAACAAGCTTGCAGCTACGAATCAACATATGCACTCCATTATGCAGGAACATTCGGTTCTGCTTAATGAAGTCTATCATCAATTTACGATGTCGGATCTCAAGGTCATGGCATTGGAACATTTTAATCGCCTTATTCAACGTATGGGTGGGGGGAGCAAGGATACTGTATTGAAACAGATGATTGAATTTATCCAACGTAACCCTGGCGAAAATCTCAAGCTGGAGGTACTTGCTGAAGTGTTTAACTATAACAGCAGTTACTTGGGGAAGTTGTTCAAGAATCATACTGGAGAGTATTTCAATGCATTCCTGGACAAGGTTCGTATGGAAAAGGCCAAGGAATTGCTGGATGAAGGATTGAAGGTCCATCAGGTCGCGGCGAGAGTCGGGTATGCGAATGTGGACTACTTCCACAGTAAATTCAAGAAATATGTTGGGGAATCTCCTTCTGCTTACAAACAGGCGAGAACCCAATCTTCGTCCAAAGCATCAATGGCTGACCTAAACGAGGAATGAGTACGAAGTAATGGGCCTTGCCCCTGCTTATAAAATAAAACGTTTTCGACATCACTGACATGTTCCAGCTTCATCATATTGTCCATGCACTTCCCATGATAAGCAATGGTCACGGAGGGCACTACATCATAGACTGAGTTTACAAGAACTCAGGTGAAGGGATGGTTATACGATATGAATTTGTCTGATATAGCTAAGGCACGTCATACATTGAACTTCAATGGAACATGGCAGTTTCGATTGGATCTGGAGCCCGATGAGCATATTGCACAAAAGATACTACCGCCTTCACAGTGTGAAAATACATCATGGGAGACCATTCAGATTCCCGGTTCATGGGAAGAGCAAGGATACGGAGAAGAGCCTGAATACGAAAGGCTCGATACCTGGACCAAAATACGTGAGTATGAAGGCTCGGCCTGGTATGCTCAAGATGTTCATATTCCTTCAGATGACCCTGGCTGCCAGTATGTATTTCGACTGGAAGGGGTTCGCTGGACAACGGATCTCTGGATGAATGGGCATTATGCCGGGCAGCAGGATAGTCTGGTGAATCAACAAAAGTGGAATGTCACCTCTCTGGTGAAGCAGGGAGAAGTGAATCGGGTGGAGATGCGCGTGGATAATACGATGAAACTTCCGCTGGCCGGAAGCCATATACATTCATTGCATACAGCTACAGCCTGGGGTGGAATTACCGGTGGGGTTTATCTGGACTGTCTGCCTCCATGTCGACTAGAGACGTTACGCATTCAACCCGATGCTGAACATGGGACCATTCTGGTGGGCTGTACTGTAAGCGCTCCCGCAAGTAAAGCGGATAGAGCTGTTCAATTACATGTGGATATCCAGCATCCTGATGGCACGTGGCTTGATCGATATAGTTCTCATGTGAAGCTGGAAGCTCGACCGCCAACTGATCCAAGCTCAGTAGGTTCAACTGAGTGCCAAGCTGTAATTGATCATTGGCGATTGGAACTTGGGGCAGAGAAGTCTGTCGCCAGATGGTCGGATGAATCTCCCAAAATGTATAAAGCCGTGGTCCGTCTGTTTGATGGTGAACGGGAACTGGATCAGGTAGAGCAGACATTTGGTGTACGTTCTCTGGTTGCAGATGGTAAGCAGCTCAAATTGAATGGAACGCCTGTCTATTTACGCGGCTATGTGGATTGCTGCATCTTTCCACTCACAGGTTATCCCGTCTGGGACAAGGCACATTACATTCGCCAGTTTCGAGTCGCCAGATCGTATGGCTTCAATCATGTCCGGCTGCATGGGTGGAGCGCGCCGGAGCCTTTCTGGGATGCGGCTGATGAAGAGGGCATGCTGGTGCAGGCAGAGCTGCCCCATTGGTCTCGATTCTTTGAAAAGTCAGATCAGTCAGCGCCGGCTGAAGTGTTGACCTATCTGACACAGGAACTGGACGGGTTGCTCCTGTCATTACACAGACATCCTTCATTTGTCATGTTCTCCATGGGGAATGAACTTATCGGTGCGAATGGCCATCCGGAACTTAATGCATGGGTCTCCAGGGCAAAAGAGATGGACCCAACCCGTTTATATACGGATAATACAGGTTTTGGACAGCTTCCAGCGCAAGGGCGGGAAGGGGATTATTATATTCAGTCGTTGAACTGGCATCCCCCGCTGGAGTCTGCATATTCTGCTGTACCAGATACAACACTGGACTATCATGCCGTTACCAGACTTGCAGAGCATCCGGTAATTGGACATGAACATGCACAATACACCATGTATGTGCGGCCTCAGGAAAGAGACAAATATACGGGCGTTCTGCGTCCCTCCTGGTTGCTACCCATTGAGGAATCGCTTACTCGCAAAGGAATGATGGCAGATCTGGAGCATTTTCAACAAGCCAGCGGTACACATCTGGTACGATCCTTAAAAGAAGCCATGGAGCGGATCAGACGAACACCGGATGCTACGGGCGTGCAATTGCTGGATATCCGTGATTTTCCGGGTCAGGGACATGCTACGACGGGTATTCTGGATGTATTCTGGGACGACAAAGGCATTACAACACCTGAAGAATTCATGCAATTCAACTCCGATGTGGTCGTGTTGCTAAGCTGCAAGGAGCGTACATTTTACGCTGGAGAATCCATTGATGTGGATGTTCGCATATCTCACTATGGTAAAGTTCCACTTGAAAATGTATCCATACATTGGAAGTTGATTAGCGATGAAGTGGTACATACCGAAGGGGAATGGAGAACCGGAGATATTCAATGTGGGTCCGTCATTTCAATGGGAAGCATTGTTGCTACTGCGCCTCGTGAGGGGGCGGCAGCGTTTCGGATTGAAGCAGAGCTGCGGTCAGGTGATTCGGACATTCATGCAACCAATGTATGGCATGGCTGGTCGTTTCCTTTGTATCAGTCCCATCCGGGTTCGAATCGGATCTGGAATACAGTTGTAGAGTTGCAGCCATTCCTAGGTGAAGCGCATAATGATCGCGTAGATCACATCGATGGATTCCGGTTGTTGAAACATGGAAAGATCGACTTGGTTATCGCTCAGTCCTTAACACCCAATGTTGTTGATTATGTAGTCAACGGTGGAACTGTTTGGCTACAGCCAATCGCAGAAGGACTATATGATTCAGTGGAGACCAAATATCTGCCTGTATTCTGGAATTACCTTATGTTCGCTACACAGCCTGGTGCAACGATGGGCATGTATTTGAGAGATCAGGTACCACTGCTGGGCTCTTTCCCTCATGATGGAGCTTCCGACTGGCATTGGTATCATCTTGTAAATGGTACACCAGCGATATGTTTGGATACTTTGCCAGGAGTGGAGCCGCTGATCGAGGTGGTGGACCACTTCCATCGGGCCAAACGACTTGCTTATGCATTTGAGGCAACTATAGGGAAGGGCAAGATTCTGGTGTCCTCACTTCCTTTTACTAACCTGTCGTTAATGAAGCGTCCGGAAGCCTCCTATTTATTTCAGGAAATACTTGCGTATCTGCATGGAGATCACTTTCAACCGGAAAGCTCCATATCGGTTGCACAATTGCTCGGGATCGCCAAACTGCAGACCATTCAATTTACATTGTAGACACGGGGACCTTCAAGGGTCCCTTTTGTGTGCCTTTATGTTGAAGTAAACGATTACTATAAAACGTTTTCGAATATTACATATAAAACTTAATTTTACCTTTATATTGCTTTTAATGCATTTGAAAGTAGAATTTATCACTGATTTTAACGAAATAATGTCTGATTATATATGCCTATATCTAATTTTTATATGATTTTCTCTAAAATCCAGATGGTATTTTGAAAACGCTCTATCGAGTATGATTATTCTATAAAACAGAGGAGGGGGAACGGAGATGGAAACGCTAACAAAAAAATCCGCTTCCGCGAACAGAAGCAGTGACCCCAAACCGCCTTTAAAGAATCGGCGGAACGGAATTTGGGACAGAATGAAACAGCAGAAATATCTCTATCTCATGTCATTGCCATTCGTAGCTTGGGTTTTCGTATTTAACTATCTGCCACTATGGGGATGGACGATGGCTTTCCAAAATTATAAACCTGCCAGATCGTTTGGTGATCAAGAGTGGGTTGGTTTTAAACACTTTGTAGAGCTGTTCAGTGATGAACGTTTCTATCTGGTACTTCGGAATACGCTTGCAATGAGCTTGATGGGACTAGTTGTCGGTTTTATCGTACCGATCTTCTTCGCTATTCTCCTGAATGAAATGAGAGGTATGTTCTTCAAACGTGCCGTGCAGACAGTATCCTATCTGCCTCACTTTGTATCCTGGGTCGTTGTAGCCGGGATCATTACCAAGATGCTCTCCACCGATGGAGGGATTATCAATGACATTTTGGTAGGCCTGAACATTATTGACCAGCCGATCCAATTCATGGCCAAGGGGAACTTGTTCTGGTACATTGTAACCGCTTCAGATATGTGGAAAGAAACCGGTTGGAATGCCATCATCTATCTTGCGGCAATTACCGGTATTGACCAAGAGTTGTATGAAGCTTCCCGTGTAGATGGAGCGAACCGCTGGAGACAAATGTGGCACATCACGCTGCCTGGCATTCGGACCACGATTTCCGTACTTTTGATCATGTCGATTGGACATCTTATCAGTATCGGTTTCGAGAAGCAGTTCTTGCTCGGCAACAGTCTGGTCACAGACTACTCGGAAGTCCTTGATCTATACGCGCTCAATTATGGTTTGAATATGGGACGATTCTCATATGGTACAGCCATAGGTATATTCAACTCCGTTGTCAGTATCATCCTTCTGTTTACTGCGAACGGCTTGTTCAAAAAATTCACCAAAGAAAGCATCATGTAGGGAGGGGACGACATTATGGCGAACAAAGCATTCAATGCTACTCGGGGCGATAAACTGTTCGATATATTCAACATCCTCGCGATGACCATGGTGCTGATCGTAACACTATATCCATTCCTTAACGTACTAGCCATCTCACTCAATAACTCGACAGATACAGTACGTGGCGGGATTTACTTGTGGCCTCGCGAATTCACATTACAGAACTACAAAACGATCTTCCAATATGATGGATTGTTACAAGGTTTGCAGATCTCCATCCTGCGTACACTTGTAGGTACTGTGCTCGGATTGATCAGTTCCTCCATGATCGCTTTTACACTGAGCAGACCTGACTTTGGACTTCGTAAGTTTGTTTCTACAACACTTGCACTCACGATGTATTTCTCCGGTGGTCTGATTCCGGTATACATCCTGATGCGTGACCTGAACCTGATCGGTACATTCTGGGTATATGTATTGCCAGGCATGATCAGTGCATTTAACGTCTTCATTATCCGTTCATTCATTGATGGTCTGCCGTATGCATTGCAGGAATCCGCGAAGCTGGACGGTGCGAATGACTTTACGATCTATTACAGAATCATCCTGCCACTGTGTAAACCGGTACTTGCAACCATCGCATTGTTCCTGGCTGTAGGTCAATGGAATGCATGGTTCGATACGTACCTGTATAATGGTTCGAAGGCACATCTGACCACGCTCCAATATGAGCTGATGAAAGTACTGCAAAGTACGCAGCAAGGCTCAGGTGCTGGACGGAATGCCAATGACATGGCACAACAGATGACACAGATTTCACCTGAATCAATCAAGATGGCGATTACGATCGTTGTAACGGTTCCAATCCTGATTGTATATCCGTTCCTACAGAAGTACTTTGTTGGCGGTATGACATTGGGCGCAGTAAAAGCATAAGCAAGCTTGTATAGGCTGCCACATAGAGTGGCCGTACATCTACAAATGAAGCATCAGGATACCCGAAGCGCAGCCATTTGGTCTGCGCTTCACCGTATAGGGCTGCGGTGTGGTATTCATGAAGCTATAGACAGGGACAAAAAAGTCCCGGACAAAACAGACATATGAAACAGGGAGGATTACCATTATGGCAAGTTCCAAAATGAAGATTGCACTGGCACCAGTGCTTGCAATGTCTTTACTCGCAGGTTGTGGTGGAGGAAGCGGCGGTGATACGTCGTTCAAGGATACCAGCGCAGAGACAACTCCACTTACTTTCGATTTCTTCAGTGTTGATCCCAGTCCGAACTGGAATGGCATGAAGGATGAAGTGGGTAAAGTCCTTACAGAAAAAACAGGGGTAACGCTTAACGGTGAATTTGCCGTTAGTGGTGGTCAGGATAAGATATCCTTAATGGCGGCGAGCGGAGACTATCCGGATATCGTGTCACCCAAAGGAGAACTTAGCAAACTGGTGGATGCCGGAGCAATGCTTGATCTGACAGATCTGATCGACCAATATGCTCCCAATCTCAAGAAGCTGTATGGTAATTACATGGACCGGTTGAAATACAGTAATGAGGATCAGGCTATTTATGTGCTGCCGACGTATTATGCGGTAGACCAGAAATACTTTGATGCAGGTGGTGGATTTGGAATTCAGCACCGTGTACTGAAAGAACTCGGATATCCAGAAGTGCGTACACTTCAGGATTACGAGAATGTTTTGAAGGCGTACAAAGAGAAACACCCTACGATTGATGGTCAGCCAACCATCCCGTTAACACTGGATGCGGATGATTGGAGAATCATGATTACCGTAACGAACCCGGCATTCCAGGCAACGGGTGCACCGGATGATGGTGAATATTACATCGATCCAGAAACGTACGAAGCAATGCTGCATTACAAACGTCCAGAGGAAAAAGAGTACTTCCGCTGGTTGAACCATATGTATAACACTGGATTGCTGGATCAGGACAGCTTCATCCAGAAAACAGACCAATACAAATCCAAAATTGCAAGTGGGCGTGTTCTTGGTGTTATTGACCAGGATTGGGGATATTCCGATGCAGAGAATGCTTTGAAATCCGCGGGCAAGTCTGAAGCGACGTATTCACACTTCCCGGTTACCCTCTCCGAGGATATCAAGGATCAAACCTTCCAAGACCCTGGTTTTGTATCCGGTTGGGGTGTAGGGATTACAACGACCAATCCGGATCCGGTTCGTACGATCAAATTCTTCGATTATCTGGCTTCTGAAGAAGGGCAAGTATTGATGAACTGGGGAATTGAAGGTAAACAGTATGAAGTGAAGGACGGCAAACGTGTCATTCCTGCCGACATTCAGGACCAAAAAACGAATAATGCAGCTGTGTTCCAGAAAGAGACGGGTATAGGACTGTACACCAATATCTCTGGGCACTATGGAGATGGTGTGAAGGATTCAACGGACAATTACTACACTACGAATTTCCCTGAACAGATCGTGGCGGCATATTCCGATGCTGAGAAAGAAACACTTAAAGCTTACGGAGCTACAACTTGGAAAGATATGTTCCCTAGTGAAGACGAGTTCCCAATCAAACCATGGGGAGCAGCATACAATCTGCCAACACCAGGGGACTCCAACTACAACGTCATCTTTAAGAAAACCCAGGATATCATCCGGAAACGTATTCCAGAAGCCATTTTGAGTACTCCTGAGCAGTTCGATGCCATCTATGATGGCATGATTACAGAAGTGAACCAAGCAGGAGCAGAGGACATGGAAAAACAATATACAGAACTCGTTCAAAACCGTGTTCAGTTGTGGAGCGGTGAAGAGGCTAAATAAGCAATAAGCAAGACAGATTTAAAAAGAGAAAGAACCCGTATTATACGGGTTCTTTTTTTATCTAAAACGTTTTCTAAAAAACGTTTTCAATTTTATAAATTCACTATTGACAAGGACTTTAAGAGGCATTATTATTCAATTATGAAAGCACTTACATTTGCTTGTACATCATGTGATATGTAGCCTGATTGCAGGGTGAAAATTCCCTAAGGGGAAGGAAGTAAGGTAGTGTAGGGCAGTTTTTCATTTTTCAGAAAACGCTTCTAATGTTATAAGAACAAGAAAATTACATTCGTTTCATCTGGTCACGGTATGTGCAGGTCAGCCTGTTATACAAATATACAGCTTCATTATATCCATAAGGGGGATTACACATGAAGGGCAAAACACCAAAAACATTCGCAATGCTTCTGTTAGCCAGTGCTCTTGCAATTACAGCAGGATGCAGCAGCAATGGAGGAGGAAGTAACGCTTCAGAAAAGCCGGTTGATTCCGGAGACACAACCAGTCCAGTAACCTTTACATTCTTTGGTGCAGATGCAAGTCCGAACTGGAACAACATGAAGGATGCTGTCGGTCAAGAGATTACCAAGGCAACGGGAGTTACAATTGAGGCTGAGTATGATGTGAATAATGGTGGAGATCAAAAGATTCCTTTGATGGCTGCGAGTGGTGATTACCCTGATATTATCTATCCTAAAGGCAACTTGTCGAAGCTTGTGGATGCAGGCGCGATGCTGGACCTGACCGATCTGATTGAGGAGCATGCTCCCAATTTGAAAAAAATCTATGGTGATCAGATGAACCGTCTGAAATATAGCTTGGAAGATCAAGCGATCTATACGATTCCGACCAATATGGGTGTAGATAACGTTGCATTTGACGCTACGGGCGGATTCGAGATTCAACAAAGAGTATTAAAAGAGCTTGGCTACCCTGAAGTGAAAACGCTTGAGGATTATGAAAACGTACTGAGAACGTATTATGAAAAACATCCAACGATTGATGGTCAACCGACTATTCCGTTGACATTAAACGCAGATGACTGGAAGATCATGATCACGGTAACGAACCCTGCATTCCAAGCTACGGGTGGACCGGATGATGGTGAGTATTATATCAATCCTGAGACCTATGAAGCCGTTCTCCACTACAAACGTCCTGAGGAAAAGGAATATTTCCGTTGGTTGAACAAAATGTACAATGAAGGTCTGCTGGACAAAGACACATTTGTTCAAAAAGATGACCAATATAAATCCAAAATTGCCAGTGGACGCGTACTTGGTCTGATCGACCAGGAATGGAACTATGGTGAGGCGGAAAATGCTTTGAAATCGTCCAACGGTGGCGATAAAACATATGCTCACTTCTCCGTGTCCCTGAACAAGGACATTGTGGACCATACATTCCAGCCGACAGGTTTTGATGGTTACGGCATTGGAATTACAACTTCGGCCAAAGATCCGGTGCGCATTATCAAATTCATGGATTGGCTTGCATCTGATGAAGGTCAAGTCCTGAGAAACTGGGGCGTTGAAGGGAAGCACTACCAAGTAGAGAATGGCAAACGCGTTATCCCGGCGGAAGTACAAGATCGCAAAACCAATGATAACTCTGCCTTCACGAAAGAGTCTGGCGTGGGTATGTACAATATATTCAGTGCGAGATACGGAGATGGCGTGAAAGATGCTACGGATAACTATTACACAACCAACTTCCCTGAGCAGATTCAGGCTGGATACACTGCAGCAGAGAAAGAGACATTGAAAGCTTATGGTATTACAACTTGGAAAGATTTCTACCCTTCCGAAGATGATCTGAAATTGAAAGATTGGGGCGCAGCATATAACATGCCTGTACCTTCTGACACGGATTACAACGTAACGTTCCAAAAAACACAGGATATCGTACGCAAACGTATTCCAGAGGCGATTCTTGCCAAACCTGAAAACTTCGACAGCGTATACGATGGTCTCTTGGCTGAACTTGATAAAGCAGGTGCAGTGGAGATGGAAAAACAATATACGGTATGGATTAAAAATCGGGTATCCCTCTGGACTGGTAAAGACGTGAAATAAGGTTGAAAACCAAGCATTAAAGTGAAGGATTTTCATAGCGAAAAAAGCCCTTGAGAAAGGGCTTTTTTTATTGTTGACGTAAGCGGATGGATAGCCTATAATCTATCATGTAAGCACTTTCAGTAAGCGTTTTATAGTATGTTTCGAAAACGTTTTATGTCTGTTATAAGAACAATGTTGTAAAATAGTTGCTGCTGACAATTATCTTTGAAAATCAGGCTTTTACAGCATAAGTCGTAAGCGCATTCAAAAAAGTGGTATCCTCAGGCATAAAGCCTGTTATACAGATAAAACCTTCATAAATAATAGGGGGAACTAGACAATGAGAGGCAAGATGAAAGGTAATACACCCAAGACGTTTGCAATGTTGATGCTCGCAAGTGCAATGCTGGTCACAGCTGGATGCGGGAATTCGGGAACAAAAGAAACTACGGAGTCCAGTGGAACTGAACCAATTACAGTGACGTTCTTCGGTGCAGATCCAAGCCCGACCTGGAACAAGATGCAAGATGCAGTCGGTAAAGAGATTACTAAACAAACAGGCGTTACGATTGAAGCTGAGTATGATGTGAACAACGGTGGCGATCAGAAGATTGCACTTATGGCGGCCAGCGGTGATTACCCTGACCTCATCTTCCCTAAAGGTAACTTGTCTAAGCTTGTGGATGCAGGTGCAATGCTGGATTTGACCGATCTGATTGAAGAGCATGCTCCGAACCTGAAAAAAATCTATGGCGACCAGATGAACCGTCTGAAATATAACACGGAAGATCAGTCGATATATACGATCCCAACAAACATGGGTGTAGATAATGTTGTATTTGATGCAGGTGGCGGATTCGAAATTCAACAAAGAGTATTGAAAGAGCTTGGATACCCTGAAGTGAAGACACTTGAGGATTATGAGAATGTACTAAAAGCTTATTATGAAAAACATCCAACCATTGATGGTCAACCAACCATTCCGTTGACATTGAATGCAGATGACTGGAAGATCATGATCACGGTAACGAACCCGGCCTTCCAGGCAACAGGTGCCCCTGATGATGGTGAATACTACATTAACCCTGAAACGTATGAAGCGATGCTTCACTACAAGCGTCCAGAAGAGAAAGAGTACTTCCGTTGGTTGAACAAAATGTATAATGAAGGACTGTTGGACAAAGATACATTTGTTCAAAAGGATGATCAATATAAGTCCAAAATTGCCAGTGGCCGTGTACTCGGTCTGATCGATCAAGAGTGGAACTATCAAGAAGCTGAAAATGCACTCAAATCAGCAGGCAAGGACGATGCCACATATGCTCACTTCTCCGTGTCTTTGAACAAGGATATTGTAGATCATACGTTCCAACCAACCGGATTTGACGGTTATGGCATCGGGATTACAACTTCGGCCAAAGATCCGGTACGTATCATCAAATTCTTGGATTGGCTTGCTTCTGATGAAGGACAAGTGCTGAGAAACTGGGGTATTGAAGGTCAACACTATAACGTCGAAAATGGCAAACGTGTGATTCCTGACGAGATTCAGGATCGCAAAACCAATGACAACTCGAATTTCAGCAAAGAAACAGGCATCGGGATGTATAGTGCCTTTAGTGCAAGATACGGCGATGGTGTGAAAGATTCTACGGATAACTATTATACAACGAACTTCCCTGAGCAGATTCAAGCGGGTTATACTGCAGCCGAGAAGGAAACGTTGAAAGCCTACGGTATTACAACATGGAAAGATTTCTATCCTTCCGAAGATGATCTGAAGCTCAAGGAATGGGGAGCAGCATACAACATGTCTGTACCTTCAGGTACAGATTATGAAGTAACGTTCCGAAAAACACAGGATATCGTTCGTAAACGTATTCCGGAGGCTGTTCTGACTTCACCAGCAAACTTTGACGCAACCTATGATGCTTTCCTGGATGAATTGGACAAAGCAGGTGCAGTGGAGATGGAGAAACAATATACTGTTTGGGTGAAAGACCGTGTCTCCCTTTGGACAGGAAAAGATATAAAATAACATGGATTGTCCTCAACCCATGCTGAAACAAAAAAAGGCCCCTTTAATAGGGCCTTTTTTTATGTGGATGAGGTGTGATGATTTACATTGACGCAAATTTGGAAATCACATATAATCTCCTTAATGTAAGCACTTACCGAAAACGTTTTATGACATAAATACTTTGATAGCTAATTGAGGAAAAGGAGTTAATGATGTCCCTACACAATAACCTAACTAAAATCAACCGTTTATGGTATCGACAACCGGCAAAACGCTGGGAAGAAGCACTACCCATCGGAAATGGCCGTCTTGGAGGCATGGTGTATGGCGGCGCAGCGGATGAACGAATTCAGCTCAATGAAGATACATTATGGTCAGGATTTCCGCGGGATACGATTCAATACAGCAGTCAGCGGTATTTGAAGCAGACGCGTGAGTTAATCATGTCTGGACAGTATGGTGAAGCTGAGGACTTGTTGAACCGAGAGATGCTCGGCCGTGACGTGGAGGCTTACCAGCCAATGGGGCATTTTCTGTTACACCATGAGGGTCTGGACGATCTTTCGTATGAAGCATTTGAGCGTGAACTTGATCTGGAGTCAGGTATTGCTACCACGATGTATTCACGGGAAGGAATTCGTTATGTACGTGAAGTGTATTCCAGTGCTTCGGATAATCTGATGGTTTGCATATGGACTGCGGATCGAAAGGCTGCTTTGAATGCCAGCGTTACGCTAGACAGTCCTCACCCTTATCGCGTTGAGACCTCAGGAGATGCACTCACGATGTTTAGCCGTTGCCCGAGTCACGTGGAATCCAATTATTTCAGAGATCACCCGGAATCCGTCCTGTATGAAGAAGATCGGGGAACCGCATATGCAGTACGTGTAGCAGTTACGGCAACAGGGGAGCACGCAAAGGTCTCCAACCTGGAAGGCAAGTTGCACATTCAGGGTGCTGATCAGGTTGTTTTCTATCTGGCAGCGGCTACGTCCTTTGAAAGTTACGATGTGTTGCCTGTGAAGGATAACCGGTTGCTCGAAAAGGAATGCGTGGATATGATCTCCAAAGCGATCACACATGGTGCCGAAGTGCTTCGGGAAAGACATGTACAAGATCATCGCGCATTGTTTAACAGAGTCTCTATTGATTTAGGTGCATCGGTTAACGCAGAATTGCCTACGGATGAGCGGCTGCAGGCCTATCAGGCAGGGGAACAAGACCCCGGGTTAGAAGCACTTTATTTCCAATATGGAAGATATTTGTTGATGGCTAGTTCGCGACCGGGCAGCCAGCCTGCCAATCTGCAGGGAATCTGGAACCATCAGGTAGAACCGCCGTGGCATAGTGATTATACCACCAACATCAACACGGAGATGAATTACTGGCCGGCAGAAGTCTGCAACCTGAGTGAATGTCATGAGCCGCTGTTTGATATGTTGACCGATCTCAGTGATACAGGACGCAGAACGGCGCGTATTCTGTATGGAGCCCGTGGATGGGCTGCTCATCATAATGTAGATATCTGGAGAACCTCTACGCCGACAGGTGGAGATGCAAGCTGGGCTTTTTGGCCGATGGGCGGTGTGTGGCTTACCTCGCATCTATGGGAGCACTATCAATTTACCGGTAATCAACGTTTTCTTGAGGAACGTGCCTACCCCATCATGAAGGAAGCGGCGTTGTTCTGTCTCGACTGGCTGGTGGAAGGACCTGAGGGATATCTGGTTACAATTCCATCCACTTCACCAGAGAACAAGTTTCTGACAGAAGCTGGAGAGGCACGCAGTATATCCATGGCTTCAACGATGGATATGACTTTGATTCGTGAATTGTTTAGCCGTTGTATTGAAGCCTCGAAGCAGCTAAATATAGATGAATCGTTGGCAAGCGAGTGGAGTGAGGCGCTGGACAAACTCTATCCATTCCGTATTGGAAGTGAAGGACAATTGCTGGAGTGGTTTAAGGATTTTGCCGAATCCGAGCCAGGGCATCGTCACGTCTCTCACCTGTATGGACTGTATCCCGGGGAGCAGATCAATCGAGTGCACTCACCAGAACTGGTGGAAGCAGCACGAATATCGCTGGAACGTCGTATCTCACAAGGCGGTGGGCATACAGGATGGAGCTGTGCATGGTTGATCAATCTGTATGCACGACTGCTGGATAGCAGCCATGCACATCAGTTTGTGCGCACGTTACTGGCCCGATCCACACATCCGAATCTGTTCGATGACCATCCACCATTCCAGATCGATGGTAACTTTGGAGGTACGGCTGGAATCGCCGAGATGTTATTACAGAGCCACTTGAACGAGTTACATTTGCTACCGGCACTGCCTGAACTCTGGACTCAAGGTCGTGTTGAAGGGCTTCGTGCTAGAGGTGGTTATACGGTAGCAATTACGTGGACGGACAACAAGCTTGCGTCAGCGGTTATCAAAGCAGATCGAAGTGATTCACTAACCCTTCGCAGTACTTATCCGCTACGTGTGGAAGGAAATGAACAAGCGAAGGCAGAGCTTACGCCCCAGGGCGATTATGTAACTATTTTAACAATGACCGCAGGACAGACGATCCGCGTGTCATCATGAGACGGAGGAGCTAACCATGACCATTTTTCAATTTCCACAAGATTTTCGATGGGGGACAGCAACAGCTTCCTATCAAATAGAAGGAGCTGCACAGGAAGGTGGACGCGGGGTATCCATCTGGGATACATTTGCTCGCACACCTGGCAAAGTATTTAACGGGGACAATGGGGATGTCGCATGTGACAGTTACCACCGGTATGCGGAAGACATCGAACTGATGAAGAAACTCGGGATTAATACGTACCGGTTCTCCATTGCATGGCCGCGCATTATTCCTGACGGAGATGGAGAGATCAATCGGGAAGGACTGGACTTCTACCATCGCTTCGTGGATGCATTGATAGAGGCGGGTATCGAACCGTTCCTCACCCTGTATCACTGGGACCTTCCACAAACGCTGGAGGATGACGGTGGTTGGGGCAACCGCAGAACGGTTGATGCTTTTGTGAAATATGCCGAGGTGATTTTCAAGGAATTCTCGGGCAAGATCAACTTTTGGCTAACGTTTAATGAACCGTGGTGTATCGCATTCCTGTCGAACCTTCTCGGGATTCATGCGCCAGGAAACAAAGACCTGCAAACGTCAATTAATGTAGCACATGGATTGCTGGTTGCTCATGGTAAAGCCGTTCAATCGTTCCGTCGCCTGGGAACAACCGGTCAGATTGGTATCGCTCCGAACGTGTGCTGGGCTGAGCCGTACAGCAAATCTCCTGAAGACCAGGCAGCGTGTGATCGATCCATTGCGCTCAATACCGATTGGTTCCTAGACCCGATCTACAAAGGCACGTATCCGCAGTTTATGGTGGACTGGTTCGCAGAAGCAGGAGCTACGGTGCCAATACAGGAAGGCGATATGGAGATTATCTCGCAACCAATCGATCTGCTCGGCATTAACTATTACACGATGGGAATCAATCGCTTCAATCCGGAAGCGGGTGTTCTTCAATCGGAAGAAGTGGATATGGGCTTGACCAAGACAGATATCGGCTGGCCGGTGGAATCACGCGGTTTGTATGAATTCATGCATTACTTGCAAAAGTACGGCAATGTGGATGTATATATCACGGAGAATGGTGCCTGTATTAATGATGATTTGGAGAATGGCAAAATTAACGATGATCGCCGGATTTCCTATTATGAGCAGCATTTGGCCCAAATCCACCGCATCATTAATGACGGTATTAACCTGAAAGGGTACATGGCATGGTCATTAATGGACAATTTCGAATGGGCAGAAGGCTACCGGATGCGCTTCGGTCTCGTTCATGTCGATTATCGTTCACTTGTAAGAACACCGAAGGAGAGTTATTACTGGTATCAGAATGTCATTAAGAATAACTGGCTGGAGACAAGGAACTAAGGGGTTCCCCATTAAATGCAATAGTATTTTAAGGGAAAATCAGGTTTGCATTATACATGTATACCTTATTAATGAAGAAAAAGACGGTAACATTGGAGTATTCCAATGCACCGTCTTTTTTGTATTTTTACAGTTATCAAAGAGTAGTTCATAAAGGTTTCATAAGGTCAAGTAGAGTTCCTGTTATGAAAATACGATTTTTGGGTTATAAGAAGTATCAGTAAATTGAATAATGTTTTGTCAACAGTTGAAAATAAAATAAAGTGTCCAAATTGCGAATAAAATTTGAACATTTGTTGACTAAAATTCATACTGATGTGGTATATTGGTATAAGGAAAGCACTTACAAAAGGGAAAAGGAAGTGTTTACTATGGCATCGAAGACAGCAATGGTCAGCCAATTGGAGCGCAAAGACAAAAATATGCGGCGCGCCGTCTTGACGATGACAGTTCTGGCATGGGTCGCACTCATTACGGGAGTGGTCATGTGTCTGATCAATTTGAATGATTTTAATGATCGTAATCTTGGCTTGATGGTCGGTATTGGATTCCTTGTAGGTAGTGTGTTTATTTACGTAATTGCCAAAGCGATTGGCCTTGTTCATACACGCCGGGAAGACGAAGGCGCCGATTGATTATAATCCTGCGTTAATTCGTTCATAATAAGACTGGATAAGTACCCGGAATCCAGTCAATAAAGCCCTTTGCGGATTCGTTGACACTGATCAACGGGACTGCAAAGGGTTTTATTTTGTGACTTGATGTGTAAAGATTACAATGTACAAATATCAACCATGCAAGCGATTTGTGAGAAAAAATTCACACATTTAAGGTGTAAAATCGACAAATTTGTTAACAAGAACAAAAAAGTTGTTCATTTCTGATATCTTTAGTAGGAAGAGAGTAGTATACTGATTTTTCAGTATGAGCGAATTTAAGGAGAGGGGATCAAAATGAACAAGAAACCTAGGTCGCTAATCCGGATTATCATTCCGGTTGTCCTGACGTTGGTTACAATTGCATTGATTGTCTGGCCAATGCTGGCAGGCGGACAATACGTTGTTCTGGATCCGAAGGGGCCAATTGGCGCTTCGCAGAGAGATTTGATTGTCATCTCGACAATTTTGTGTGCTGTCATCATTGTGCCAGTACTCATTTTGTCTGCCGTAATCGTATGGCGTTACCGCGACAAGCCGGATAACAAAGCTGCTTATGAGCCTAACTGGTCTCATAGTACGAAGGCGGAGGCAATCTGGTGGACGGTTCCAATTATTATTATTGGACTGCTTGCCATTGTTACTATTCGTTACACGTATGATCTGGAGCCTTCGAAGCCGTTGGCTCACGAGAAAGCACCAATTACCATCCAAGTGTCTTCACTGGATTGGAAATGGTTGTTTATGTATCCTGAGCAAGGGATTGCAACGGTCAACACGCTGAATATTCCGGCAGACCGGCCCGTGAAATTTGAACTCACTGCGGATTCACCGATGAACTCATTCTGGATTCCGCAACTTGGAGGACAGATTTATACGATGTCGGGTATGGCGATGACCTTGTATCTGCAAGCAGATCATGAAGGCAAGTACTGGGGTTCAGGTGCTAACTTCACAGGGGAGCATTTTGGAGAAATGCGTTTTGATGTGAATGCTACATCGGACGAAGATTTTGACAAGTGGGTCGCTGAAGTGAAACAGAATTCTCAGGAATTGACTACAGAGGGTTACGCTGCACTGGCTGAACCAGGAACAAGCAATGTAGCTTATTATTCTGCCTTCCCAGAAGGATTGTTCCAAAATATTGTGACCAAGTATGTTGTCGATGGTCAAAGTGCTCACAGTAAGCATGGAAGTTCAAGTGAAGCTTCTGGAGCCATTCAAAGTCAAACCGATGTGTCCAATCAAGATGAGGACAAGAGTGCTAACTAAAGATTCGAAAGGAGGCCCCCAATGTTAGAGAGACTTAAAGAGTTCGCATCGGAGTTTTTCGTAACTGGCGACCCGCTGATCTATGGAGCAGACGTGGCCATCGGTATTACGATGATAACTATCGTAACGGTGCTGACTTATTTCAAAAAATGGGGCTGGCTCTGGCGTAACTGGTTAACTACCGTCGATCATAAAAAGATCGGTATTATGTATATCATTGCTTCCATTATCATGTTGTTCCGTGGTGGTGTGGATGCATTGATGATGCGTCTGCAGCTGGCTATGCCTAACATGGATTTCTTACATCCTGAACATTATAATCAGGTCTTTACAACTCACGGCACGATCATGATCCTGTTCATGGCGATGCCATTCATGTTTGGTTTATTTAACGTTATCGTGCCATTACAGATCGGAGCAAGGGACGTTGCCTTCCCGTTTCTGAATGCATTAAGCTTCTGGTTATTCTTCCTGGGAGCAATGCTGTTTAACCTGTCCTTCGTTATCGGTGGTTCACCGGATGCAGGATGGCTGAGTTATCCACCTCTATCGGAGCTGTCACACAGTCCGGGGGTCGGACAGAACTTCTATATATGGGGTATACAGATATCGGGTATCGGTTCCCTGGCTACCGGTATCAACTTCCTGGTTACCATCATTAAAATGCGTGCGCCAGGTATGAGATGGATGAAAATGCCGATGTTCACATGGTCGGTATTCTCCACATGTATCATTATCTTGTTTGCTTTCCCGATCTTGACTGTGACACTTGCATTGCTATTCCTCGACAGGTTTGCCGGGGCGCATTTCTTCACACTTGATCTGGGCGGTAACCCAATGATGTATATCAACTTGATCTGGATGTGGGGTCACCCTGAGGTATACATTGTCGTCTTGCCGGCATTCGGTGTGTTCTCCGAGATTGTAAGTACCTTCTCGCGGAAAAAACTGTTTGGTTACAAGTCAATGGTATTTGCAATGTTAATCATCAGCTTCCTGTCCTTCTTCACATGGGCGCATCACTTCTTCACGATGGGTTCAGGAGCGGACGTGAATGCATTCTTCGCCGTAACTACGATGTTGATTGCTATTCCAACAGGGGTTAAGATATTTAACTGGCTGTTTACCATGTATCGAGGAAGGATTCGCATGGCGACTCCGATGATGTGGACACTTGCCTTTATCCCGTGCTTTATTGTCGGGGGTATGACAGGCGTTCTGTTATCCGTTGCTCCTGCTGACTTCCAGTTCCATAACAGTTACTTCCTGATTGCCCACTTCCACCAAGTATTGATCGGTGGCGTTGTCTTCGGATACTTCGCTGGTCTGTATTACTGGTGGCCTAAAATGTTCGGTTTCCAACTCGAAGAGAAACTGGGCAAATGGGCATTCTGGACTTGGAATATTGGTTTCTATGTCTGCTTCATGCCGCAGTACGCTGTCGGTCTGATGGGTATGACACGTCGTCTGAGCACATACGGCTGGGATACTGGCTGGTGGGAATTGAACTTCGTATCCACAATCGGGGCATTCCTGATGGGTGTCGGATTCTTGTTCCAAGTTGCACAAATTGCAGACGGTATTCGCAAATACAAAACACTTAAAGCTTCCGGCGATCCATGGGATGGTCGTACGCTCGAGTGGTCGATTCCTTCACCAGCTCCAGAGTACAACTTCGCTGTTACACCGCGCGGAGATGATATTGATGAGTGGTGGGAAGAGAAAGAACGTCGTGCGAAAGGCATTCATCCGCCTGAGCCTGTATATGAACCAATTCATATGCCGAAGAATTCTTCGATTCCGTTCATTATGTCTGTCTTCTGGTTTGTAGCCGGCTTTGGCTTCGTATTCGGATGGCTGTGGATGGCGATTCTCGGACTTGCTGGCGTAGGCATCTGTATGATCGCCCGTTCATTCTCTTACGATACGGATTATTACATTCCGGTCGACGAAATTAAGCGTACCGAAGCGTCGTTAAGGGGGTCGGTATAGATGGCTCAAGCAGCCGCTAAGCACGGTGAGAATCATGCGCATGGTCATGACCATGGCCACCATGATCCACAGGAAATGAAAATTCTCGGTTTCTGGTTCTTCCTGATTTCCGACGTTATCTTGTTCTCCGTATTGTTCGCAACCTTCATTGTGTTGCGTGACAATTCGGCGGGCGGACCGATTTTGTCCGAACTGATCAAAATGCCTGGCGTTATCGCCGAGACATTTATCTTGCTCACGAGTTCATTTACGAGCGGGCTTGCCGTTCTGGCAATGAACCAGGGTAAAGTGAAACAATTGATTAACTGGCTGATTGTTACAGCTGTTCTGGGTGCAAGCTTTATCGCCCTAGAGGTTTATGAGTTTATTGAGATGGTTCACGAAGGATTCAGTTACACGACGAGTGCAGCTTCGGGTGCATTCTTCACCCTCGTGGGTACTCACGGACTTCACGTATCGCTTGGTCTGATCTGGATGATCGGACTCATGTTCCAACTGAAAAAACGTGGGATTACCGACGTTACTCGTGGTAAGATCAACGTTATCAGCTTGTACTGGCACTTCTTGGACGTCGTATGGATCTTCCTTCTGTCGATCGTCTATCTCATGGGGGTGATGTAGATGGCAGAGCACAACTCACATGATTCCCACGGCCATGAACAACATGGCTCACTGAAGTCTTATGTCATCGGCTTCATTCTGTCCGTCGTACTGACAATCATTCCACTTGTGGTGGTTCTGAACGACATGATGGGCAAAACAGGAACACTTATTGTGATTCTGGGTACAGCAGCACTTCAGTTTGTGGTTCAACTCTTCTTCTTCATGCATATTCGTGAAACAGAAAAACCACGCTGGAATGTAATGGCACTTATATTCGGATTGCTGATTATGATGACCATCGTAATTGGTTCGATCTGGATCATGCTTAACAACGCTGTTGCACATTAATATGTGAATCAAAGGAGATCTCCCGGTCTGTGATACAGACTGGGGAGATCTTTTTTTGTTCTTATTAAGAAATAAACATCGTTAATTATTAATGAAATAAATCATTTTAAAAATAAAGGTACACAAAAGATACATAATGAACTAAAATGAACTTATATGAACATGTTCAAACTCAATCCCAACTAATTTAAATGACGAAAGGAATGGATTAATAATGGAAAATCGTTATGCTGCACATCCCAATGAAGTGAAAACGTATGATACATCTCGCCTGCGTGAGGAATTTTTGATGGAGCAACTGTTTGCAACCGATGAATTGGTAACAGTATATTCTCATGTGGATCGTTATATTGTGGGAACGGCTGTACCTGAGAGCAAAGACATTACCCTTGAAGTGAACCTGAAGGATATCGGAACGAACTTTTTCCTGGAGCGCCGTGAAATCGGTATCATTAATGTAGGTGGTCATGGAACAGTAACAGCGGATGGCCAAGGTTATGAGATTGGAGCAAAGGAATGTCTCTATATCGGTAGAGGTGTGAAAGAAGTTGTGTTCACGAGCAGTGACAAGGCTCAACCTGCACAATTCTATTTTGTATCCACACCGGCTCACCACACCTATCCAACAGTAAAAGCAACACAAGAACAAGCTCAGCCGAATCATCTGGGCAGCATCGAAACTTCCAATGAGCGTACGATCTATCGTTACATTCACCAAGGAGAAGGTGGAATTCAGAGTTGTCAGCTGGTAATGGGTATTACTGAACTCGACAAGGGTAACATGTGGAATACCATGCCTGCACATACCCATAACCGCCGTTCCGAAGTATACTTGTACTGGAATCTGCCTGAGGATGGCGTTGTATTCCACATGATGGGTGAGCCAAACGAGACGCGGCATCTGGTTGTACGCGACCGTCAGGCGATCATCTCCCCAAGCTGGTCCATTCACAGTGGTGTGGGTACGAGCAATTACACCTTCTGTTGGGCGATGGCTGGTGAGAACCAGACGTTCGAAGATATGGACGGCGTAGCGATGAAAGACCTGAAATAATAAATTACAGATGTCTGAGTTAATTGGCAGAGTAGACACTAGAACACTCATTCAATTAACTCAGGTAGTATAGGAAGTTGATCAGGATGAATCCATTGAAAAGACATGAAAAAATTATGGAGGCTCTGCTGGAGCGCCAGGAAGTAACCGTCAGTGATCTGAGTGAGCTGTTGCAGGTGACTGGGAAAACAGTGCGAGAGGATCTCGACAAGTTGGAGAGTATGGGTCTACTCGTACGTGTTCATGGTGGTGCTATGCTGGCTCAGAATGACCAGTATGGCATCTTGAACAGCCGGGGAGTTACCGAGAAGCATCAATCGGAGAAAACGGAGATTGCTGAACGGGCCCTTGCTTACATTCGACCTGGCGATATCGTTGCTCTCGATGGTGGAAGCACCACGCTGGAGATGGCTAAACGTCTCGACAATCAGCCGCTGACGGTGGTGACCAACGACTTGTTCATTATTGCGGAGCTTACCAAGAAGGAGCAAGTACGACTGGTTGTGCCTGGCGGGGCTCGTGTACGGAATATGCTGGTGGGGGATGACACGGCTGCATTTATCTCCGGTCTTAACATTCATAAAGCCTTTATATCCACGACAGCACTTCATCCGGAATTTGGATTATCCATATACACGGGAGATCTGGTTCCCTTGAAAAAAGCAATGATATCTGCCTCCCAGCAGGTATATGGTGTTGTGGATCATTATAAATTCGGACAATTTGCACTGCGAACTTTCGCCCAGTGTTCGGAACTGGACTATATTATCAGTGATCATCGTTTGGATGAAGAGACAGTTGCCTTATACGAGCAGAGCGGTGTCACAGTGGATTATCAAAGTTAACCTCATTCATGATTCATGGGATTAAAGAACGGACAGATCGATAAAATGCATATTACAACCATGCGGAGGGAATCATTCATGAACCCATTTGATTTAAGCGGACAAGTTGCAATGGTAACAGGTACTTCGGGAGGACTTGGACAAGGGATGGCCATTGGTTTGGCGGAAGCAGGCGCTGATGTGGTGCTGGTCTCTTATTCCAAACCTGCCGAAACGGCAAGTGCCATTGAAGCACTCGGACGCAAAGCTTATGTGATTGAAGCGGATTTAAGTCGTGAAGATGAGTTGGCGGCTGTGTTCGAACAGGCGCTTGCGTTCCAAGGCAGAATTGATATTCTCGTCAACAATGCGGGAATCATTCGCCGCACACCTGCGGCTGATCATGCAGGGAAGGACTGGCATGATGTCATTGGTCTGAACCTGAACACGGTATTTTTCCTAAGCCAATTGGCTGGCAGACATATGATTGAACGCGGAAGCGGCAAAATCATTAATATTGCATCCATGTTGTCCTATCAAGGTGGGATTAACGTGCCAGGGTACACAGCCAGCAAACATGGTGTTGCCGGTTTAACCAAAGCACTCGCCAACGAATGGGCAGGGAAGGGAATCCAGATTAACGGTATCGCACCTGGTTATATGGAAACCGATAATACTACTCAGATCCGTGCGGACGAGAATCGTTACCGGGATATTACAGCCCGTATTCCTGCGGGGCGTTGGGGAACACCGGAAGATCTAAAAGGCCCGGTTGTCTTTCTGGCATCTGCCGCTTCGGATTATCTGAATGGTCATGTGCTGAATGTCGATGGTGGCTGGATGGCACGTTAATCGCTTGATCATCGGATTAGCATAAGGAGGCAGTGAGATGAAACTTGGTATTCTAGCACATACATTTGGTAAACAGCCTACAGCACAGCTCGCGCAGACCATTGCAGATAACGGATTCAACTCTGTACAGCTGGCACTTGCCAAAGCATTATCCGATGTGGACTCATCGAATGGCAAGCTGAGCCCCGGTCTGGCGAATGAGATTGGAGATCAATTTGCACAGCGCGGAGTGAAGATTGCGGTACTGGGCTGTTATATTAATCCGATTGACCCTGATCCGGTAAGCCGCCGTGCGGATATTGATCGATTCAAGGAACATCTGCGTTATGCCCGGGATTTCGGTTGCAGCATGGTCGCAACGGAGACCGGAAGCTTGGACACCTATCAGGATACGCATCCGGATGGATATGAAGAGAAGGCGTGGAGTGTGCTGAAAGAAACGGTTGAGGAGTTGGCCGAGGAAGCGGAGAAATGGGGCGTGCATGCAGCGATTGAGCCTGTGTCCACACATACCCTTCATACTCATGAACATATGACACGTTTGTTTGAAGAGATTCCTTCATCCAATCTGGGAATGCTGTTCGACCCGTGTAATCTGATCAAACAACCACATGCAGCAGATCAAGGAGCTTTCTTGCGCGAGGTGATGGAATCGCTATATCAGCGCATGATTGTGATCCATGCCAAGGATGTCGCCTTCGATGCACAGGGAGAGAAGTTTAATCCGGTACCTGGGGCAGGCATACTGGATTACCCGTTATTTTTTGAATTGCTAAAAACGTATAAGCCGCATATCGATATTTCACTTGAAGGTGTAACTGCGGAGCAAGCTGTGCCTGCGGCCAAACATTTGCGTGAAGTATGGGATGCAGTTCGAGTCTAAAAGACAGTCGGTTTGAAAAGTGATGCAGCGCATCTTCATCAGCAGCCGAAAAACCTTTGCGAGGGCAAAGGTTTTTTTGGTATAGAAATGATAATATACATATTTAATATTTCTCATCGGAAAAATCGGAAATAAGTCTTTTCAAATGCGACATCTTGTGAGAGAATATGGAAAACATACACCACCATGTCAAGACATCATGAACTTATAGAACGTATATATCAAGGGAGGATTCAGATTTATGTCAAACGAACGTGAGCTTTCATTTGAAACATTGGCAATTCATGCAGGTCAGGAGATTGATCCAACTACCAACGCACGAGCAGTTCCCTTGTATCAGACAACATCCTATGGCTTCAAGGACACTGAGCATGCAGCTAATCTGTTTGGTTTGAAAGAGTTTGGCAACATCTATACCCGTCTGATGAATCCAACCACTGACGTATTTGAGCAACGGATTGCTGCGTTGGAAGGCGGAGCTGGGGCGCTGGCTACTGCTTCTGGTCAAGCAGCCATTACGTTTTCGCTTCTGAATATTGCCGGTGCAGGCGATGAGATCGTGTCTTCGGCGAGTTTGTATGGAGGTACATACAATCTGTTCTCGACAACTTTGCCGAAACTGGGTCTGGACGTGAAATTTGTGGATTCCAGTGATCCTGAGAATTTCCGGGCAGCGATTACGGAGAAAACGAAAGCACTGTATGCCGAAACGATCGGTAATCCAAAGGGGAATGTACTGGATATTGAAGCGGTGGCAGCGATCGCTCATGAACATGGCATTCCATTGATCGTGGATAATACGTTCCCGAGCCCGTACCTTCTTCGTCCAATCGAACATGGAGCAGATATTGTCGTTCACTCTGCAACGAAATTCATTGGCGGTCATGGTACATCCATTGGTGGCGTTATCGTGGATAGCGGAAAATTTGACTGGAAAGCAAGCGGCAAGTTCCCTGGTTTGACGGAGCCGGACGCCAGTTATAACGGTGTTGTATATACAGAAGCAGTTGGACCGATTGCTTATATTATCAAAGCTCGTGTACAACTTCTCCGTGACTTGGGTGCAACGATCTCTCCATTTAACTCCTGGTTGTTGCTGCAGGGACTGGAGACATTACATCTGCGCGTAGAGCGCCATAGTAGCAACGCCCTTGCGGTTGCGGAATTCCTCGAGAAACATGAGGATGTGTCCTGGGTAAGTTATGCGGGTCTGCCAAGCCACGATTCTTACGAGCTTGCCCAGAAGTATCTGCCAAGAGGGCAGGGCGCCATTCTGACCTTTGGAATCAAAGGTGGTGCGGAAGCGGGTCGTAAATTGATTGAAAATGTTAAACTGTTCTCTCACCTTGCAAACGTGGGCGATTCCAAGTCACTGATCATTCACCCGGCAAGTACGACTCACGCGCAGTTGACTGAAGATGAACAAACTGCCGCAGGGGTTAATCCGGAGTTGATTCGTCTATCTATTGGCACAGAGAACATTCAAGACATTATTCATGATCTGGAGCAAGCGATCAAAGCAAGTCAGGGAGCAAGTGTAGGCGCGTAAATGGTATTGGGTGTCACTTAAGCGATATGTTATAAAATTGGTCAAACGCCTATCAATAGATGCTTTAAGCCGCTGTCTTTATGAACAGCGGCTTTTTGTCTTTTTGAATATGCATGTAGGAGTAAAAGTAATCGTCCGAAAAATACCCATTTACAAATGAGGATTACAGGCATATACTGATTAAAAGTTGTATTAGGTAAAAATAATTGCATAAGCACAAAAATGATTATCATTCTCATTCGAGATGATTGCAAAACCATTCACAAAACCATGCTGCTGCGGGATTCCCGCAGCAGCATGTGTCATTTTTAGGGCATTAACAATGGCTCTCATTCTCAATACAACTTCATTTCTGGGAGCGGAATAGGCAGACTCGTCATCCGCAAATCTAACATTCGAAAGGATTGTGATTTATATGCAAGCGATACATCAACCTCTACACAGACAGAAACAAACAGAACAACGCTCGTCCCAAACACCTGGCCCCAATCGCGGCAAAAAGCCTGATTTTCGAGCCATGGTACAGAATAAAGAGATGCAATCTGCATTGGGCAGCGGGCTTTTAATGCTGATTGCCTGGGGAACTGCACCGTATTTTGGTACCTTATCCATCATGCTCTACATTGTGGCGTATGCCGTGGGGGGGTGGACCAAGGCGAAGGAAGGCATCGAGACACTGGTCAAGGACCGTGATCTAGATGTAAATCTGCTGATGATTGCCGCATCTCTTGGGGCAGCAGCTATTGGTTACTGGAATGAAGGCGCGATGCTGATCTTTATTTTTGCACTCAGTGGTGCGTTGGAAAGTTATGCGACAGAGCGCAGTCATAAGGATATCTCATCGTTGCTCGCGCTGAAGCCGGAGACAGCACTGCGTATTGAGGATGGGCAGATGAACCTTGTGGCTATTGATGATCTCCAGCCAGGTGATCTGCTGTTGGTGAAACCGGGAGAACTCATACCAGCAGATGGGGTCGTGTACCGGGGGAGTTCTTTTATCAATCAATCGTCCATCACCGGAGAATCCCTACCTGTGGACAAAGTTGCGGGGGATGAGGTCTATGCAGGTACGGTAAACGGGGAGGGCGCCTTATACGTGGAGGTCACCAAATCGGCTGAAGGGTCACTGTTCGGAAAAATCATTAAAATGGTGGAAGAAGCGCAGGCAGAAGTGCCGGATTCCCAGCGTTTTATGGAGCGGTTTGAAGGGATATACGCACGCATTGTTGTAGGGGTGACTTTACTTGTGATTGCAGGAACTACACTGCTGCTTGGCTGGACATGGAACGAGGCATTTTATAAAGCGATGGTATTTCTGGTTGTTGCATCACCTTGTGCATTGGTGTCTTCGATCATGCCTGTCATGTTGTCCGCGATGTCCAGCAGTGCGCGCCGTGGCATTCTCTTCAAGGGTGGTGCCCATATGGAGAATATGGCACGCACGCAGGTCGTTGCTTTTGACAAAACAGGTACATTGACCATGGGCACCCCGCAAGTTACAGATATTATTACAGCTGAAAATATAGATCGCGCCCAGCTGTTAGCTGCGGTAGCAGCGATTGAGAACATCTCCATGCACCCCTTGGCTCGTGCGATCGTAGATCAGGCGAACAAGGAGAACCTTACACTTCAGGAAGCGGAGCATGTACAGGCGCTAACAGGCTGGGGTATCGAAGGAACGGTAAACGATGTGCTCTGGCGTATTGGCAAAACAAATGGATTGGAATCGATGGAGTCTTCTGAATGGAACGAAGTACGTTCCCGTCTTGAGGGGGAGGGAAAAACGGTATCCGTTGTTATGGCTGATGGTGAAATGGCTGGGTTGATCGCCATGCGGGATACGGTACGCCCTCAGGCAGCAGCTGCAGTGAGAAGGCTTGAAGCGATGGGAGTTAAAGTTGCGATGTTAACAGGCGATCGAGCCAAATCAGCCTCTGTAATTGCACGTGAAACGGGGGTAAGCATGGTCTATGCAGACTTACTGCCAGAAGATAAAGTGAAGCAGGTCCAAATGCTCCGCAAACAGTATGGTCCAGTGCTAATGGTGGGAGATGGTGTCAATGATGCTCCGGCACTTGCAGCAGCGACTGTGGGTATGGGAATGGGATTGTCCGGCAGTGGAACTGCATTGGAGGTTGCTGATGCGGTGCTGATGAACGACAATATCGAAGAGATCGCTTGGGTGATTGGGCAGGCACGCCGAGCACAGCGTACGGTGAAGCAAAATATGTGTTTTGCCATCACCGTTATTCTGGCCTTAATTGCAGGTAACTTCCTCCAAGACGTCGCATTGCCTCTGGGTGTGGTAGGTCATGAAGGCAGTACAATTCTGGTTATCCTGAATGGGCTTAGGCTGCTACGTTAATCGGATTTGGAGATGAAAATGATTCATTGGTTTTGCTGGTTGTATACGACTGGTTGAACGGCTCACGTTTGAACCTTGGGTCAACGGGTAATGATTCGAAGAGAAAGTTGCAATCATTCGAGGACAAAGGGAGCTGTGAAATATGGGACGTTATGTACAAGTGGAACCGAATGTAAAAGTATATGTTGAAGATATCGGTGAAGGCACTCCGGTTGTCTTTTTGCACGGCTGGCCTGTTAATTATAAAATGTTTGAATATCAATTGAACGTACTTCCGAACCATGGCATTCGTGCCATTGCGATAGATTTTAGAGGATACGGCTTATCAGATAAGCCTTCCACCGGATATGATTATGATCGGATGGCAGACGATGTTCGTGCTGTTATCGATGATTTGGAGCTGAAAGACGTGGTACTCGCAGGGTTCTCCATGGGTGGAGCGATTGCAGTACATTACATGGCCAGACATAAGGGACATGGTGTCTCCAAGCTGGCCTTGTTATCTGCGGCAGCCCCTGTGTTCACACAGCGCGAAGGTTATCCGTATGGATTGACTCCAGAGCAGCTGAACGAGCAGATCATTGAGCCGATTTTTGTAGATCGTCCGAAGTTGCTGGAGACATTTGGCGGCATGTTCTTCGCGAAGAAACACAGCCAGCCATTCATGGATTGGTTCCACGCGCTTGGTATGGAGGCTTCATCTTATGGTACCATTCGCAGTGCAATTGCCCTACGGGATGAGGATCTACGAGGTGACCTGAGTTCCATTCAGGTGCCGACGGCCATTTTGCACGGGAAAAAGGATGAGATCTGTCCGTTCGAATTCGCAGAGCAGATGCATAAAGGCATCGCTTCGTCTCAATTGATTGCTTTTGAAGAGAGTGGTCATGGTGCTTTCTATGATGAATTGGAAAGATTCAATTCGGAATTGATTCGATTTATACAATCCTGATCAGAAGAGGGCATCACAACCTTACAGGCGATCCCATTAATTTCATGGAATCTTCATTTGTGGCTAAAAAAAGAACCCGGTCGACAGCTTTAGGCGCTGTTCGCTCGGGTTCTTTTTTCTGTACTGTAAGAGTCTTAAACAAGGTTTAACGTGCATAGTAAGTATACATTCTTCAATTAAAACAGTTCGGTCAGACCGATCATCGTGATGAGTCCGAGTAAAAACGAGATAGTTGCCACTCGTGCATTGCCGTCGCCGTGACTTTCGGGAATGAGTTCTTTATACACAATGAACATCATCGCACCGGCTGCAAATGCCAGACCATAAGGGACAAGGCCGGATACGAGACTGCTTAATGTATAACCTATCATCGCTGTAATAATCTCTACTGCTCCGGTGAGGGTGGCAATGCCCAGTGCTTTGAAGCGGCCAATATTCTGGTTCACTAGAAAGAGGGCGACCAGGAATCCCTCCGGCGCATTCTGCAATCCGATGGAGAAGGCAATAAGATTGCCCAGGTTCTCATCCGAGCTTGCGTAGCTGACACCAACCGATAACCCCTCTGGCAGATTATGCATGGTAATCGCTGCAATAATCATGAAGGCTTTGGCTTCAATTTTGAAAGGCATTTTCTCGGGATTCTCCAGATCGACGTGTGGAATCTTCATCTCGAGCACCAGTAGCACCAGGCTACCAAGCATAATACCAAATGCGAGTACAAAGAGATTCGATTGGCCGAGCGCTTCCGGAATGAGATTATAAACCGAGGCTGAGGTCATAATACCTGCAGCGTATGCCAGCAAGATATCACGCAGACGGTGCGATATTTTGCGCATAAATAGAATCGGTACGGCCCCTAGGCCAGTAGACATGGCTGATATAATACTGCCAATGAGTGCATCGTTCATGCTTCCATTTTCCCTCCTGATGAAGACTTCTTCATAATCGCTGCCGAGCATTGACACCGTACATAAAAGAGATCATAATGAACAACAGATTAGAATGATTATAAATTAGAATTCCGTTTCTGCATAGGATTATTGTCATTACGCAGGCAGGTCTTGTGGACATGATCTAGGCTTTTCGTTCTAGTGTATGCAAAAGCAACAGCTTTTGATGCCGGAGGGACTAACCTTTTTGCAGAACCCGGGGGAGGAACTATACATGTATAAATCAATTATTATTGGAACAGGCCCTGCAGGGCTGACAGCAGCAATCTATCTGGCACGTGCCAACTTGAACCCGCTCGTTATTGAAGGTCCACAACCTGGTGGCCAACTGACAACAACGACGGAAGTGGAGAACTTCCCAGGTTTCCCTGATGGCATCATGGGTCCTGAACTGATGGACAACATGCGTAAACAAGCAGAACGTTTCGGTGCTGAATTCCGTACAGGCTGGGTGAACAACATCGACATGAGCGAGCGTCCGTTCAAGATTCAAGTTGAAGGTATGGGTGAACTCGTATCGGAAACATTGATCCTGTCTACAGGTGCATCTGCTAAATACCTGGGTATCCCAGGTGAAGAAACGAATGTAGGGCGCGGTGTCAGCACATGTGCAACATGTGATGGATTCTTCTTCCGTAACAAAGAGATCATCGTCATCGGCGGTGGTGACTCTGCTCTTGAGGAAGCAAGCTTCCTGTCCCGTTTCGGTTCCAAAGTAACGCTGGTACACCGTCGTGAAGAACTGCGTGGCTCCAAAATTATGCAGGATCGTGCACGCAGCAACGAAAAAGTAGAAATGGCTTTGAATCGTACACCACTTGAAGTCCTTGCTGGTGACAACGGCGTAACAGGTCTGAAAGTATTGAACAACGAAACAGGTGTAGAAGAAGTGATTCCGGCAAGCGGCGTATTCGTAGCTATCGGTCACACACCAAACACCGGATTCCTTGGCGGACAGATCACTACGGACGAACACGGTTATATCCTGACTACACCAGGTACATCCGAGACAAACATCCCAGGCGTATTCGCATGTGGTGACGTTCAGGATACACGTTACAAACAAGCAATTACAGCTGCAGGTAGCGGATGTATGGCTGCTATGGACACCGAGAAATACATTGAAAGTTTGGAGCACAGCGCAGTTGTTCTGTAATAGAATGAGCTGATTCCACTGATTTCAACCAAACGATAGAATAATATAAACCATATGAGGTGAATTAAACATGGAAAACGTAATTGTATATACATCAACGAACTGCCCGAACTGCAAATCCGTAAAAACATTCCTGGCTGACAAAGGGATCTCTTATGAAGAGCGCAACATCGAAACTAGCGATGAATTTGCACAACAAGTGTGGGACATGGGTGTACGTGCCGTGCCATTGACTGTCATTGGTGAACACCGCATTCTGGGTATGAACAAAACTCAATTTGCCAAAGTATTGGACGCTTAAATTACGCTGATCATCTGGAACATGATGTGTTGAAGAACGTTTCAATTCATATGAAATTCCGGTTTTCGCGAGCCGTTAGGATATAGAAAGAACCGTACCCCGAAGGGTACGGTTTTTTGTGCGTTTTCTATGAGTGTATTGGATGAATTGGAAGCTGGTCCTAAACATTGTGAAGTTGTAAGATGATCTTGCAATGAATTATCATTTAATTGAGGTGAACAAACAGCATGATTATAGATCAGGAGGAGCATTTTCTCTTCTGGGAACAGGCGAGTATACGGGATATCCATGTTGAAAGAACTATTCTTGCAAAGGGTCAAAGAATATTATTCACGATGCAGCCCAGCAGTTTTTTTTGTATAAAGAGAGGGAACTTGCTGGTATTGCTCAATCAGAAGACCTTTTCCATCAATCATTTTGAGATCATTCATTCTCCTTCCAGAAGTCTGTTTGAAGTTAACGCAGGTTCAGACGGAGCAGAGTATATAGTGATTTCGTATAAAGCAGAACGGGGTCAAACGTACGATGATGAGCCGTTGTTTGTAGATGATCGCAAAGATCCAACTCAAATTACATATCGTGTGACACTAACGCAGCCAATGATGTTATACGAAATTGCAAATCGTATGCTAGAGGCCCAGCAGCAGGAAGGACCTTCGGTTCTGCTTCAACTCAAGGCATCGTTCTACCAATGGGTTTATCAGATGTTGGAACAATATTATCTACAGTCTCCGGTCGTCAAAACAGCTAGTCCAGTCGAGTTGGTCATACAGACGCTGGAGTATCTGTTGCAGAACTATGCAAAACCTCATACGTTGGAC
The DNA here is from genome assembly GCF_037974355.1 of Paenibacillus sp. FSL R5-0517. Taxonomy (NCBI): domain Bacteria; kingdom Bacillati; phylum Bacillota; class Bacilli; order Caryophanales; family Paenibacillaceae; genus Paenibacillus; species Paenibacillus sp. FSL R5-0517. Next base: position 5,881,186 of record NZ_CP150235.1, on the reverse strand, counting down.
TCTTTGGCGGCAACAATGGGGCGGAGTCCGGGCCATCTCTCGAATTGTTTCAAACAGGTGCTTAATCGTGGACCGATTGACTGTCTAATCCGTTTGCGTATGCAAAAAGCTTGCAAGCAATTAGCCGAAACAAGGCTTCCCTTACGAATGATTGCGTCAGCTATTGGGTATCAGGATGCGTACTATTTTAGTAATGCATTCAAAAAGTATATGGGTGTTTCTCCACAGAAGTACCGTAAGCGATTCGTAGATGAAGATGTTACATCCTCAGCAGGAAGAAATCATATTGTTGGCTCTCCAGCCCCATGTTATATTCCTCTATATGATAATGATAATTATTATCAATACTTAGATGGAGGGTCTGACGAAATGTTAAAAAATATAAAGAGAGTCCCGGTGGCTTTGCTGATGGCTTTTGGGTTGCTGTTAAATGCATGTAGTGGCGGTTCTTCAGGGAATACAGGGGCCGCAACGGGAGATGGAAGTACAGCTCAATCGGAAGCAACAGCTTCTCAAGCGAACAGTTCAAGCGAAAGTAACACAAATGAAAATGCCCAAGCAACGACACGTAAAGTGAATACTTCCATGGGTGAGGTCGAAGTGCCTGCTAATCCGCAGCGTGTCGTCACGGATTTCTTCCTAGGTCATATTCTGGCCTTGGATGTGAAGCCTGTGGGAAGTAACGGCGTATTCATGCAAAACCATTATTTGGAGGGCAAGGTTTCCGGTATCGAGGATATTTCGGACAATCTTGAAGCAATAACTGGACTGAACCCTGACCTAATCGTTACAGGCAATGCCAAAAGTTACGATGTTTATTCCAAAATCGCCCCAACCGTCTTTCTGGACAACTCTGCCCTCGTTCGTGATCAGGTTAAAGAGCTTGGCGTTATATTGGGGAAAGAGGCTGAAGCATCGGCATGGCTTACCGATTTTGAACAAAAGGTGACTTCGGCCAAGGAGAGTTTAAGCAGTATAATCAAAGAGGGAGAAACCGTTACTGTGTTTGACGGAGGCTTAAGCAAAGACATCACGCTTTATGGTAATGCGCATACGGGCAGAACGATCCATGGTGAATTGGACTTGCCTATGAACGAGAACGTAATACGCAGCATTGATCCAAAAGTGGGTTGGGCTACGATCTCCAATGAACTCGCCGAATCATATGCTGGTGATTACATATTTATGGCCGTGAATGCCAAAGCGGAATCATACGACTATGCGAGCGATCCGGTGTGGGGAACGTTAGAAGCAGTCAAAAACAATGAGTTATACGAGATTGATGGATATAAATTTTATTTTTCCGATCCGATTTCCGTCATGGGTCAGATTCAGGATATTGTCGACATGATGGAAGAACGAGCTCTGGAGAATACTCAAAAGTAGTGAGTATGATTAATCTATCAAGATAAAATGAAAAATCCCCTTGCCGCTATAATTTGGAGCACATGCTAACATGTGAACTTCAGGAATTACTGCGAAAGGGGATTTAGCAATTCAATTAAATATATTCTTTAGAAAAAAATACTCATGAAAGTCTGAAACACAACATATACCAGCACTCCTGACAGCATGTACATGAAACCAGCCTTCTTTTTGCTCTGGAACAATCGGAGTATGCCAAGGCTGAACAGGGGCGCAAGCACAATCAGGAACAGGAGGACGGTGACAAATACTGGCGCCGAGATATCTGAAGTATCCACGTAGGTCACGCTTCTTTTCACTCCGTTTCGTTATCGGAATTAACACAGCTATATCGACACAGCCATGACAAAAATCACATAACCCCATTATACATCTGGATTTCTTTAACAAAAAGGGAGGAAATGGGGCGAAATGATGTCAATTTTCATCTGTTATTAGACTGAAACTCTTATTTTACCTAAAAATTGGGATATTGCAGAGTAAGCGGCACCAACACGGGTGGAACGGCTGCCCAGAGCTGCCCATTCAATCTGCAAACTGCGACGGTGATAAGGTAATGTACGTTCCTCCACAACCTGTTTTAACGCGGTTTCTATCCAGGGACCTGCTTCAGAGAGCGGACCACCAATGATAATACGTTCCGGGTTGAAACTGTTGACAATATTGGTAATGCCAATCCCCAATTTGCGTCCAATCGTGTCGTATAATTTCTGAACAGTTTTGTGGCCTTGCTCCGCATAATGGATCAGCTCACGTGTGGTATGAGCAGGTAATTTCAGCTGATGATCCGGGTGTTCATAGGCTTTTTCCGAAGCGTATAACTCCCAACAACCACGATTTCCACAGGAACAAGGCAGACCTTCCGCTTCAATGGACATGTGGCCTGTTTCCCCTGCGTAACCCCACGCGCCTTTGTATAATTCACCATCTACCATGATGCCTGAACCAATCCCCATGCCTGCACTGATATAGATCATGTGACGGACACCGATGCCTGCACCAAAATTCAACTCTCCATGAGCGCCAGCATTGGCTTCATTGTCGATGGTGACAGGCAGTTCAAATTCTTCTTCAAGCATGGAGCGCAGCGCTACCTTCTCCCACCCCAAGTTGGGTGCAAACAGGACTGTTCCTGCCTCATCGACCATGCCGGGCACTCCGATACCGATGCCTATGACACCGTGAGGAGAAGCAGGAGCTGCTTCAATGAGCTGTTTTGCTGCCAATTTCAATTGCTCCAATACAGAGGACACGTCATGATGTTCCAATGTCACTGCGTATTCTGTAATGATGTGTCCTTCCAGATCTGTGAGCACGCCTTTTAAATGGGTCACACTGAGTTCCAGGCCGACTGCATAGCCGGATGTCCCCCGAAACAGCAACATAAGTGGTTTGCGTCCGCCACTGGATTCCCCAGGGCCAATCTCCTGCACCAGATCATCACTAATCAGATCAGCAACGAGGTTGGATACCGTTGCTTTGTTCAGCCCCGTAACCTCGGACACTCGCGCGCGAGAAAGAGGGGCATGGCGCCGGATCGTATCCAGAACGATCGATTTGTTTATTTTTTTGACCAGCATCTGGTCTCCGGTTATTTTCATATCGTTAAGGCACTCCTATTCTTCTGATCAAAGGGTTCTGACCCACATCCGAAACAAGTTATTCGACTATTATAGCGTAAACAAGCGTGTAAAAAACAATTTTATTTTACTTTGTTTAACCAATAGACAAAGTAAATTCGATGTGTTAGGATAACGGTGTAAACGATTTCTTAAAACTATTGAGGAGGCATTTTACACATGGCCTATTTTGAATCCGTTAATAAAATTTCATTCGAAGGTAAAGATTCCAAGAATCCTTTTGCTTTTAAACATTATAATCCAGAAGAAGTGGTAGCCGGCAAATCGATGGAAGAACATTTCCGTTTCGGTATGGCTTATTGGCATACATTAACTGCAGGCGGAAGTGACCCGTTTGGTGCAGAGACAGCTGTTCGTTCGTGGGATAAATACTCGGGTCTGGACCTCGCTAAAGTACGCGTGGAAGCGGCATTTGAATTTTTGGAAAAAATGAATCTCCCGTTCTTCTGTTTCCACGATGTGGACATTGCACCAGAAGGCAACAACCTGCGCGAGTTCTACAGCAACATTGATACAATCGTTGATCTGATTGAAGATCATATGAAATCCAGCGGCAAAAAACTGCTCTGGAACACGGCGAACATGTTCTCGAACCCACGCTTCATGTTTGGTGCAGCTTCGACTTGTAACGCAGACGTGTATGCTCATGCTGCGGCACAGATCAAGAAAGGTCTGGAAGTGGGTAAACGTCTGGGCGCTGAAAACTATGTATTCTGGGGCGGACGTGAAGGTTACGACACATTGCTGAACACAGACATGCAACTGGAGCAAGACAACATTGCTCGCATGTTCCACATGGCTGTAGACTACGCGAAGGAAATTGGTTTTGATGCACAATTCCTGATCGAGCCTAAACCGAAAGAGCCAACGAAACACCAATATGACTATGATGCAGCAACTTCCATTGCTTTCTTGCAAAAATACGGTTTGGACAAACACTTCAAACTCAACCTGGAAGCGAACCATGCTACACTGGCTGGTCACACATTTGATCACGAAATCCGCGTTGCTCGTACCAACGGTATGCTCGGTTCCCTCGATGCGAACCAAGGCGATATGCTGATCGGTTGGGATACGGATGAGTTCCCGGTTGATATGTACGATGCGACATTGACGATGTATGAAGTATTGAAAAACGGCGGTATCGGCCGTGGTGGTGTGAACTTTGACGCGAAAGTACGTCGTGGTTCCTTTGAAGCAGACGATCTGTTCCTGGCACACATCGCAGGTATGGATACGTATGCAAAAGGTCTGAAAGTAGCAGCAAAACTGATTGAAGATCGTGTATTCGATGACTTCATCGAAAAACGTTACAGCAGCTTCAGCGAAGGCATTGGTGCAGATGTGGTTGCAGGTAAAGCAACACTGGCTTCCCTAGCTGAGTATGCATTGAATAATGAAAGCCCACGCAAAAACCAATCCGGACGTCAGGAATTGCTGAGAGCACAACTGAACCAGTACATTCTGGCTGATTAATAGTGGATTAGGCAGGGTTGGTCACGTCGACCACCGATGGTTATTCAACTCATATGTGTTGGACATCAGTATCCAAACTAGCCTATGCGCAAGACTAGCTTGTACCATGGAACGCCTGAACAAGCATGACATTCGGACCGTCCCCGACTTTCCCCTGGGAAGACGGGGGCGGTTTTTTGGTTAAACAAACAATGAGGTTTTTAAATTGCTGATATAAATGTTCTTCTAAGATGGTACATGCAAAACGAAGTGAGCAGAAAGGACCCGAGGAAGCAAAGCGTTCGCATTTATCCCCGGATTTCTCCCTTGCCAAAGGGGATAAAGGAAATCCGGGGGTAACGGCGATCCAAGGGTTTTCTGATCACGAAGTGACCACATGAGCATCAAGGGTTTCATTTATAACGAATGACGAATCAAGGTCATTGGATCATCTTTTCGCTACCAAAACGAGTATGTTTTTACTGTTTTGATATAAATGTTTGTCTAAGATGGTGAATGCAGAATGGAGTGAGCAGAAAGGACCCGAGGAAGCAAAGCGTTCGCATTTATCCCCGGATTTCACCCTTGATAAAGGGGTTAAAGGAAATCCGGGGGTAACGGCGATCCAGGGGTTTTCTGATCACGGAGTGGCCACATAAGCATCAAGGGTTTCATTTATAACCAATGACGGATCAAGGTCATTGGATCATCTTTTCGCTACAAAAACGAGTATGTTTTTACTTTTTTGATATAAATGTTTGTCTAAGATGGTGCATGCAGAACGAAGTGAGCAGAAAGGACCCGAAGAAGCGAAGCGGTCGCATTTATCCCCGGATTTCACCCTTGCTAAAGGGGATAAAGGAAATCCGGGGGTAACGGCGATCCGAGGGTTTTCTGATCACGGAGTGGCCACATGAGCATCAAGGGTTTCATTTATACAATCCTGTTACAAACGAGAGGAGTTAACCTATGAGTTACGTAATTGGCGTCGATTTAGGAACCAGTGCGGTTAAAACCGTGTTGGTCAATCGTGAAGGAAAAGTGGCATTTGAAGCATCGGAGGCATACCCGTTGTACCAGCCCAAGGCTGGATACAGTGAACAAAATCCCGAAGATTGGGTAGAGCAGACGATTGTTTCCCTGCGCAAATTGCTCGAAGTATCTGGCGTGCAGCCTTCGGAAATTGAAGGTTTGAGCTTCTCCGGACAGATGCATGGACTGGTTTTGGTGGATGCCGAAGGTAAACCACTGCGGAATGCAATCTTGTGGAATGATACACGCACAACGGCTCAGTGCCGCCGGATTGAAAAAGTGCTGGATGGCAAGCTGTTAAGCATTGCCCGGAACCGCGCCCTTGAAGGTTTTACCTTGCCAAAAATTCTGTGGGTTCAGGAGAACGAGCCTGAATTGTTACAGCAAGCATCCTTATTCCTGTTACCCAAAGACTATGTGCGTTATCGCCTGACAGGGGATTATGCCATGGATTATTCCGATGCAGCAGGTACCTTGCTGCTGGACGTTGCGGGCAAGCAGTGGAGCAATGAGATTGCAGAAGCATTCAAGCTGCCGATCTCCCTATGTCCACGTCTAGTGGAATCGTTTGAGGAAGTGGGTACCCTGTTGCCGGAGATTGCGGATCAAACAGGTCTGGCAGCTGCGACGAAAGTATACGCAGGTGGCGCGGACAATGCATGCGGTGCCATTGGCGCAGGCATTCTGAGTGAAGGACAGACGATGTGCAGCATCGGAACGTCCGGGGTGGTGCTTTCCTACGAAGAGCGTAAAGATCTCGATTTCGAAGGCAAAGTACACTTTTTCAATCATGGGGAGAAAGATGCCTTCTATATTATGGGGGTAACACTTGCCGCAGGATATAGCTTGTCCTGGTTCAAGGATACGTTTGCAGCGGACAAATCCTTTGATGTGCTCTTACAGGGCATTGATCAGATTCCGGCCGGCAGCAACGGATTATTGTTCACACCTTATATCGTTGGGGAGCGTACACCTCATCCAGATGCGAATATCCGGGGCAGCTTCATCGGTATGGATGCCGGGCACAAGCTGGAGCACTTTGGACGTGCGGTGATGGAGGGCATCACCTTCTCGCTGCGTGAATCCATTGATATTTTGCGCGGCGCAGGTAAAACCGTTAATGAAGTCATCTCTATTGGGGGTGGTGCCAAAAATGAAGCCTGGTTGCAAATGCAGGCAGATGTCTTCAACGCCACAATTGTGAAGTTGGAGAGCGAACAGGGTCCGGCTATGGGGGCAGCAATGCTGGCTGCCTATGGATGTGGCTGGTTCTCGTCTTTGCAGGAATGTGCAACGGCGTTTATTCGTCCGGCGAAGTCCTATGAGCCGAACCCGGAAACGGTTGCTGTCTATGATGGATTGTTCGCACTGTACCAGGAAGTCTATGGACAGACACGTAGTCTCAATGATCGTTTGGCTGAATACCGTTAATTCATCACATGAAACATGTATATCATACATGCAGAAGCATCCGCACAGGCGGGTGCTTTTTTTTGTCGTTCAACAAGATTAACCCCGTGAAAGGTTTCCTTGTCCTGCATATCCGCATTCCGGCTCTGCATAGATTGAGAATAGAGGATTGTGATCTGTCCAGACATCGGGTGTCCGGCGATTTTAATAGGAAGAAGCTTGAGCATGGGGGTGAAGCTTTGGATGAACATGAGGTACATGGAAGACCACATATTACCTTGTCGATGATCGTTCGTAATGAGGAGAATCGTTATCTCAAGCAGGCTTTGGAGACACATCGTGCCTGGATTGATCGTGCAGTAATCATTGATGATGGAAGCACGGATGGAACGGTGGCGATGTGCCGGGAACTTCTGGACGGTATTCCACTTGTATTGGTGGAGAACGCTTCTTCACGTTTTGCAGACGAAGTAAGCTTGAGGAAACAACAATGGGAAGAAACAGTGGCGACCGATCCGGAATGGATTTTGAATCTGGATGCGGATGAGATTCTAACCAGTGACTTTGGGGCTGTACGCGATCTGCTGCTTCGTGGCAACGAGGATGCGATTTATTTCAGATTGTTTGATATGTGGAGTGATACGCATTACCGGGAAGATGAGTTCTGGCAAGCCCATGCCTACTATCGGCCGTTTCTGATTCGTTATCATCCGGGGATGAGCTATGAATGGAAGGAAACACCCCAGCATTGTGGGCGTTTTCCGTTAACGATCCAGCATTGGAGTTATGGATGTCATGCTCCCCGGGTGAAGCATTATGGATGGGCGCGGGAAGAAGACCGCATCCGCAAATATGAGCGCTATCAAGCATTGGACCCTGAAGCAAGATACGGTTGGAAGGAACAGTACGAATCGATATTGGATCAAGAGCCACGACTGTTGGCATGGGTCGAATAAGGAGAGGGGGAGTGAGCACGTTGAGCAAGAAAGACCCGTTACACCAATCGCAATCGCAAGAGGAATCCCAACCTCCAATAGAGCCGAATTCCCAAATAAATGGGGAACAGAAAGAGAAGCAACATCAAAACCAACATGAAAGCCATGTAGAGAGCCAAGTAAAGAGCCAGAGTAATCATCGACCGTCCAGGCGTTCTGTTATATCGAAGGAAACCCGCCAACCGGAGAATCTTGAAACGCTTGTCCAGGAAAGAATACTGATTGCCAGCCCGGTTCGTCAGACAACTCCGGTGCTGCGTGAATTTTTGGATTCTCTGCATGCACTAGAACGAACAACAGTGAAGACGGATTATCTGTTTGTTGACGATAACGAGGAAGAAGCTGCGTCGAATATATTACGTGAATTTGTGCTCCAGCATGAAGGGACGGTTATTCAGGCAGATGAACATAGCAGCGATAGTCCTGACAACAAAGGGTTGTACACCAAGGATGAGGGAGGCCACTATTGGCAGGATGAACAGATTTGGCGTGTAGCTGGTCTAAAAAACCGCATTTTGAATTATGCACGCGACAACGAGTACGATGCTGTTTTCTTGATAGACTCTGATCTGGTGCTGCATCCGCGGACATTGGAACAACTCGTATCGAGTGGCAAAGACATCGTGTCCAATATCTTTTGGACCCGGTGGCAGCCGGGGGCCAGGGAAATGCCTCAGGTATGGCTGCAAGATGAGTATGCTTTGTATCGTCGAGGCGGCAAATCTTCAGCCGGAAATGAAGCGGAAGACGAGGGCGCGCAAACGACTGCTTTTCTGAATCAACTGCGGATACCAGGTTGTTACGAAGTTGGAGGGTTGGGGGCATGTACGCTCATTCGCAAAAATGTTCTGGCCGCCGGGGTTTCCTATGACCAGATTCCGAATGTATCCTTCTGGGGAGAAGATCGTCATTTCTGTATCCGTGCGCAGGCACTTGGTTTTCGCCTTTTCGTTGATACGCATCTCCCTGCGTACCACATCTACCGTTTGTCCGAACTGCCGGGGGTAGCTGCCTTTAACCGCAGAGCCAGACGTGGGGAAGAGACGATCAGCATTACGCTCTGTATGATTGTGAAAAATGAAGAAGCATCCCTCGCCAGATGTCTGGACTCGGTCAACGGCATTACCGATGAGATTGTGATCGTTGATACCGGTTCAACGGATCGTACCCGTCAGATCGCTTCCAGATATACGGATCGTATCGTTGATTTTGAATGGGTGGATGACTTTGCAGCAGCACGCAACTTTGCCTTCGATCAGGCGAAGAGCGAATATATTCTGTGGCTGGATGCCGACGATGTATTTGAAGCGGAAGATCGGGCGAAGCTTATTGCCTTGAAACGTTCGCTGGACCCGGCTGTTGATAGTGTCACAATGGATTACAATCTGTCATTTACGGCAGAAGGCAAAGTATCCTACAGTCTGCGCCGGAATCGCCTGGTGCGTCGAGATCGGCAATTTCGCTGGATTGGCGCGGTGCATGAATATCTGGCTGTAGCAGGCAATCTGCTGCATAGTGACATAGCGGTTACCCACAAGAAAGATAAGGAGTATACCGATCGGAATCTGCGGATCTATCGCAAGAGGGAACAGACCGGAGAGGAATTCTCACCGCGTGACTTATACTATTTTGGCAATGAACTGAAGGACCATGGACAGCATGAGGATGCGGTGAAGTACTATGAAAAGTTTCTGGACACCGGGCTGGGTTGGGTGGAAGACCAGATTGCGGCTTGCCAGAAAATTGCGGATTGTGAAGCTGCACTTAAACGATCAGAACAGGAAGTAACAGCATTGTTCCGATCATTCGCCTATGATCTGCCAAGAGCCGAGATTTGCTGTCGATTGGGTGGTTATTTTGCCGACCGTGAAGATTATCGCAAAGCCCTGTTCTGGTATGAACAAGCGACTCGTGCTGTACGTCCTGATGATCCTATGGTGGTGCTAAATGAAGCAGCCTGGACCTGGATGCCGCATCTGCAACTATGTGTCTGTTATGACCGGATGGGTAACCGTGCCAAGGCCCGGGAACATAATGATATCGCACTCGCCTATCATCCAACACATCCGAGCATGTTATATAACGATCGTTACTTTAAAGATCTGGAGAAGGATAACGTATTGGAAAAGGCTTAGCATGAAGGTCTCAATGATGCCTCTTTCGTGGAATTGAATGGGTGAATCATCCCCATGTCCATGGAGAGGTTTTTTTACGTTGCAATGCAATGACTTCTTAGTACTGATCAAAAGACGGATTCAGTTTGGAAATGGATTAATGTATTTCATCCAGGGGAGGATATGCTTTACAATAATGAATAACGGAAAAGCAGTGAACATGATTACCTGTCTTCGGCTGCCGAATTGATGAAATAAGGGGAACTGGATATGAATCTGACGGAAGTACTATTGGAGTCGAGGCTGGTCGCGATTGTGCGCGGTATTAGCCGTGAAGCGGCAGTAACAGCTGGACAAGGCATGACGAGTGGTGGAATTCGACTGATGGAAGTCACGCTGAACACACCTGGAGCACATGATATTATTGCAGACTGGCGTGAGCGGCATGAAGGAAAGGCTTATGTCGGAGCTGGTACGGTACTGAATGTGCAGATGGCGAAGGAAGCGGTCGCTGCAGGAGCACAGTTTCTGGTGTCCCCCAATGTCGATCTGTCTGTCATTGAATATGCTGTAGAACATGGTGTCGAGATCTGGCCTGGAGCCATGACACCAACGGAGATTGTCGCAGCCCATGAGGCGGGAGCACGTGTTGTGAAGCTGTTTCCGATGGCGAGCCTGGGCATACCGTATCTGCGGGAGATTAAAGCTCCGCTGAACCATATCCCACTGTTGGCAACAGGCGGCGCTACACTGGAGAATATTGCTGACTATTATGCAGCAGGTGCTGCTGCCGTAGGTCTGGGAAGTGCACTTTTACCACGTGAAGCCCTTGTAGCAGGAGATCATGAGCAGATTGCAGCATGTGCACGGAGATTTGTGGAAGCAGCTGAAGTTTAGACTTCAGCGAAAGATGAGGGATATGTCCATTTGGGTATATATTAAGGTAGCTTTAGATCAATTGCTGGATTATTCGTTATCATAAGAACCGATGTCGTTTAACGTGCCGTTCATTCTAGTGTCGTATGATGGATGTATGCCAGAATTCGGAGAGGAGAGATGCCCTGTGAAAGCTAAAACAATGATTGGCGGCATGCTGGCCGTTGCTGCAGTAACGGCAGGTGGATTATGGAAGGCGGCGGTAAAGAGCCAGACACCCAAGAAGATTCCGATCACACTGACACCTCCAATGCCATTTGAGGATGTGACCTTTGACAGTGGGGGAGGTCGGGTGCATGGGTGGTTCATCCCGGCCAGAGCTGATATTCCGAAACCATGGCCGCTCGTGATTATTGCACATGGCTGGGGCTCCAATCGCTCTCGTGTTCTACGTTATGCGAGGCCGATCTGGGAAGCAGGATATGCCCTGTTTATGTATGATGTCCGCAGTCATGGGGCCAGTGATCCAGTTCGTGCTGCATCTGCCTATCTGTTCCGGGATGATCTGCTGGCGGCATTGCAGTATACGTCTGCACGGCCAGAGATTGATTCATCTGCTATCGGAGTGCTTGGACATTCACTGGGTGGACTGGGTACGATTCTTGCAGTGACTGAAGGCATTCCGGTATCAGCAGTAATTACGGATTCCATGCCATCGCAATTTGAGGTTATTGTCAGTTCGGAGCTGAGACGCCGACGTCTGCCTCTGTTTCCCCTGGCCCAGTTAATTCCGAGAATCTGGTTCTGGCGACTGGGTGAATCTCTGAAATCCTATCGTCAGCGCGATCCGGTGATGATGCTGAATGAACGGCGCAGGGGGATGCAACTCCCGTTGCTCATGGTGCACTCCAAGGGAGATAATTTTATTCCTCCGAGTGAGCTTGAATATTTTATGTCCAAAGCCGATCCGCCTGTGGAACATCTATGGGTTAATAGCGGAGGTCACAGTTGTTCCGAGGAAGATCCTGCCTTCTGGGATACCGTTATTCCATTTCTGAAAACCCATGTTCATGGTCAGGCGAAGTTGAATGATTCGTCTATAGCGAGTAGTTAACAGGATAGAACAGCCTACATAAGCGTGCAGGCTAACAGAGAAAACGCCAACGTGGTTGGCGTTTTTTTTGCTTTTATGAGCAATATGCAGAAATTCACAATTGTAAAATTGACGGGAAAAGACGATTAAAAAGGAAGCTTATGGTATCATAGAGTAGACTGGCAATATTCATGCGAGGTTATTTGTTATGCTTCTTTGTATGAAATTGAAGGGAGAGGTCCAGATTTGAGTTTGAATTGGAAGTTCAATGTACGTATCAAAATGTTCGCAACCAAAGCAACAACTGCAGCGATGGCAACACTGCTGCTTGCTTCGCAAACACCAGGTTTTGCAGGCAGCGCATCAGCCGCGCAAGCAGAGCAGGTGAACGAAGCAACAACGGGGGAAAATGAACAACTAGACGCAACCAGCAATGACGTGCCAGAGGGAGCGAAAATCTCATCCAGGCAAGCCAGTGAAAATATACTTAGATTATTTCCATTGTTAAAAAAAGCAACGATCTCATCTGCACGATTCGATTCACCTAATTCCTATCCACCGCCAGACTACAAGGCATGGGAGATTGGATTCCAGATTACACAAGGCAATCATACATCGGGATTCAGTGGGACTGTACATGCAGGCACAGGGGAAGTGTTAAGTGTACATCTACCATCGGATATTCTGGATAAACATGTCTCGGGATCGGATGTTAAGCTAACGAAAGCTGAAGCTGAAGAGAAGGCCGTGGCACTGTTGTATCAAGCGATTCCAGGCTTGAAGGATACGGAGTATGCTCCGCTAGGAGATCTGTATTCTTCCATCGAACAAGAGTCTTTGTTTGGCAGAACAGAATACCGATATGCTTACCAGTTAAAACATGACGGATTGTTATCTGACGCAGAGACAGTCCACATCAATGTGGATGAAAGTGGTTTGGTGACAGGTTACTCACGAGGTACTACATCTGCTAAATATCCTTCATCGAAACCGACAGCTTCGGAAGAGAAGGCCAGACAGCAGTTTGAAGAACAGTTTGATGTAGAGCTGGCTTATATCTCCAAAGATCGCTCGTCTTCCAAACAGGGTCAGCAGTATTACCTTGGATATACACCGAAGAATATCAGTATTGTTCCGATTGAAGCCAATACGTTGGAACGGATTAATACATTAACAGGCAAAGCAGTGGACGAGGATTCTTTACAGCAGGATACGAAGTTGCAAGGGGACGTGACGCCTTTTGTTCCAAGCAATGGTACAAGATTAAATGTACAGCAGGCCGCCAATCGGGTGGTAACGAACTTTGATATTCCCAAAGGTTACAAGCTGGAGCATAGCCAGTTAAGCAAAGGTTTTTTTGCAAGTCCGAACAATCAGGTATGGAGTCTGAGCTGGAGTGATCGAAGTGCCAATACGTCCTATATGTTCATGCGGGATATTTCAGCACAGGTGGATGCAGTGACTGGGCAGATCTACAGCTATACGATGATGCAACGCATTGGACCAGAGCAGGAAAAGCAGACTGAAGAGAAAACAGGCAAATTAATTACCCGAAAGCAAGCTGAGAAACTGGCGATGAACACGGTGATTGCGTTAGTTCCAGATGCAACGGAGCAATTTAGATTGGCTAACGTTATTGAGGTAGACGATGCTCGTACGTTTATGTTCCAACGCTATCTGAATGGAATTCCGGTGAAAGATGATACAGCACAAGTGCAGGTGTTGAACGATGGAACCGTGAACGAGTTCTATACACGCATTGCAGCAACGCCTGAACAATTGCCAGCAGATGATAAGCCAGCCATCAGTTATGAAGAGGCCAAGGCGCTCTATCTGGAGGAGTTCAAGCTGATCCTCGCATATTCCCGTTATGGCGGGTATGGTCTGAATAATGGTCAAGTTATTCCGGTGGGAGTTAACCTTGCTTATATGCCAACCCGTGATGAGAATTCCATCTATGGCACTTATGAAGTACTGGATGCTAACACGGGAGAGTGGAAGCTTCAATACGGGGAGACAGGTGCTGCAAGCAAGACAGAACCTACGGATATCTCAGGCCATGTGGCCGAAGATGCGCTTCGCAATATGACACAGCATGGCGTGTTGCTAGCGGATGAGCAGGGACGTGTATTCCCGGATCGGGTGATCACCCGAGGAGACTGGTTTAACTATTTGGCAAGAGCGATTAACCCGAATATGGATCTGTATTATAGTGGGGACGGAGATGACAAGCTATACGCTGATGTAACCCCTGACAGCCCTTATTATAAGGCAATCAAGGTGTTAATCGATCAACGCTGGCTTGCCGGAGCGGACCCAGAACAGAATCTGAACCCGCAAGAAGAGATGACCCGTGAAGAATTGGCGGTGCTGCTTGTACGCATACTGCGCTATGAGAAGCTGGCCGGATTCTACACATTGCCATCGGATCTTCCCAATATCGCAGATGCCAGTGCCATTTCGAGTAAAGGGGCGGTTTCCCTGAGTTTGAAGCTGGGATTACTTCCTTCAATTGAGGGACGTTTCATGCCTGCACGCAAAGTGACGGTAGCTGAAGCTTCACAGGTACTGGAACGACTTGCCAAACTTCAAGGCAAGACCGATACGTTTATGAGTGGCAATCGTCTGTATTAGACGAGGAATCACACATATTACGCCCGTCCGAATCATAGGATGAAGATAACGGGTACTCGTGATTCAACGAATTGAAGATCAAAGGGACCTTCCATAGAAGGTCTCTTTTGATTTAATTTTTACAAAAATTATATAAGTTCAACTCAGCATTTACACGATAACGGAGAGGGCAGAAATAACTTGAGGAAGCGAAGCGTGCGCCTAAAAGCTTTCTGAAAGAAAGCTGCATCGGAAGCATATGCTATCACCGGATTTGCCCATTTGAAAAAGAATCAAAAAATCTGGGGATAACAGCGATCGGAAAGTTGTTCTGGCATCGGAGTGTTATTGTAAATATTTTTAGTTGAAATTATATAGAAGAATGACGCCAGAGCCTTTTGTGATACAATAAGGCGTGAGAACTTTGCAAAGAAGGGTGGGTTCCTTTCATGGGTAAGAACGGGAAACGAATTATCACCGTACTGCTGGCAGGCTGTCTGATTGCTGTAGCGTTACCACGTACGGTTGATCTGGATCAACTGTACGCTGCATCAGGAACATCGGATATATCCACGGCAACGGATTTGCGCCAGACCTTGCTTACCGCAATGTCACAGCGGACGGAGGAACTTGTTTTTACATACAAAGGCAATGTGAAAGGCCTCAAAAAACAATTACAAACCTCCATCGATGAGGCAATGAAGAGTGACCCCTATATCCAATATACCGTTAAAAGTTACGCATTTAATTATAAAGGCTCCAATGTATCGGCCGAAGTACATGTGACGCTTTCCTACCGGGAGACCAAGGAACAGACCGATTATGTGAATCGTAAAGTTACGAATGTGTTGAAAGAAATCATCAAACCAGGCATGACGGATCATGAGAAGGTCAAGGTCATCCATGACTGGATTGTACTTAACCTGTCCTACGATACTTCGCTCAAGAAATATACGGCCTACGACGGGCTTGTTACAGGCAGTACCGTCTGTCAGGGATACTCATTGCTGGCTTATCGAATGCTGGAGCGAGTAGGCATCGATAACCGGATTGTGGAAGGTACAGCAGGCGGGCAGCTTCATGCCTGGAATATCGTGAACCTGGACGGCAAGTGGTATCACATGGACACCACCTGGGATGATCCTACTCCTGACCGGAAAGGTAAGGTAAGCCACAGCTATTATTTGCTGAGTGATGATGAGATGGCACGTGACCATATCTGGACAGGCAAAAGCAAGTACCCCGCTGCGCCAGCCCCATATCGAGAAGCTTTATTAAAGCTCGTGAAGGCTGGAGATAGCAAAAAGGCCGCTTATCAGAAGCTGTACCATGCTCTGGACTATTCCCTGTATGATGAACAGGATGCCGTTAAAGGTCATGCTGCGCTGAAGACCAAGGTTCAAGGTACACTGAAGGAAGGCGGAACCTCGCTCACGTTTAGGTACAAGGGTACGGAGGCTGGACTGATCGAAGATTTACAGGATTTGTACCAGCTTGGCATGAAATCGATATCTTATTATGTGTCCAAAATGGAAGGTACTACGGATCTGCGCGTCAAAATTAACTGGACGTTATAATTGTTTTGAACAGGATGCTCCGCTTGAGGAGTATCCTTTTTTGCGTTCAATTTATGTTCAACGACGAGGGTTTTAGTGTTGTCTATTTTTTGTATATGTCGCTTTGCTATTCTATTCTTCGGCGCATGCCAACATTACGTACGAGGAGGATATGCAAAAAATGAGGAAAAAAGTGAGCATAGTGATCATTGCTCTGTTGCTGGTCACACAAATGATGCAGGGTTGGATATTAACACCAACGATGCATGCTCAGGATGAATTAACTAATTTGCCAGCCAGTGCAATCAGTGATACAGCGGTAGAAGACGGTTCGGCAGGTTCGGGAGAAGTGAAAGAAGATCCTGCCATTCCGGAAGAAGATAAGGATGTCAGTACTCCGGAAGATCAGGAGGATAATACGATGCATCTGCTTGGTGCAGCTGCAGGTCCGGTAATTACAGAGCAATTAATTACGAGTGTGCAGATGTACAATCAGGCACCGCAAGATAATGGAAATGGAACGATTGATATCAAAGGCGATAAAATTGAGGATATTCGTCCATCCATTCAGGATGAGGTGGCTGTCGTCTTTACGTGGGGGCTTGCAAATGACACCCACAACTACAGCGATGGTTCCACGTTTACCTTCAACTTGCCGGATAAATTCATCATTGGATCACAGCTTAAGGGCGATCTGGATGGCGGTGTTGGGGAGTATGTGGTGAATCCAGATGGCACAATCATCTTTACCTTCAACGAACTGATCGAGCATGCGCAGCTGGAAGGCAACTTCTACGTGTGGATTAAGTTCGATGAGAGCAAGATGGAAGATGGATTGAAACAACAGATAGACTTTAGTTCCGTAGGGCAAGGCAGCATTGATGTGCATTTTGCCAACACAGCCGTAGATAAATTGAAGAAATCGGGAAGCGCAAACAAAAACAATTTCAACTCGGATGAAATTAAATGGACTGTAGATTTTAACCAAGGCGAGAAGGCTTTGAAAAATGCGTTTCTTACAGATACATTGCCAACAAACCTTGAACTCAAGGGCAATATCGAAATTCGTGAATTGGAAGTGCAATTGAATGGATCTGTAAAAGAAGGTCCAATAGTTCAAACGGAACCACAGTTTCCAATTGTATTGGGAGACACGGATAAGGCCTATCGTGTAACCTATACGACAAGTGTTAAAGCACCAACCACTGCTCCGTTCACCAATGTGGAGTATCAAAACCAGGTTGCGCTTACAACGGATCAGAGCGAGCATAACGAAACGGATATTGGCCGAGTTCGTGTGAGTTTTAATGAGCCCTTGAACAAGTCAGGGCAAGATAGTGCGTATGATCCGGTGACACAGACAATCACATGGAAAGTGCAATATAACTATAATCAGCAAGAAATCATGCAAGCAAATGCATGGATTGAAGACCGTTTTGATACGGCCAAACAGCAATTGATCAACAATTCCGTCAACGTGTACCAGGTGGATATTAATGCGAGCGGAGCGGCTTCGAACAGAACGCTGGTGAATCCGAATGAATACACACTTGAAACGATAAATACAGGATTTGATGACGGCTTCAGATTACATTTTAAGAACGACATTACCAAGGCCTATGAGATTGAATATGATACACAATCCATTCATCGTGTCTATACAAACGATACCATTACGAACACAGTGAACATGTATGATGGTACTTCCAAAACAGGCCGGAAAGACATTCGGGAAGTCATTTTTGCCAAAAGCGTAAAAAGTGAAAACTTCAACACCAAAGAAATTGAATGGCAGATGGTGTTGAACCGTGATTTGCAGGACATGACGGATATCGTCATTACCGACAATTATGAAGGCAGACACATGAAGCTAATTCCGGGTAGTCTTCAAGTGACTGGGGTTAACAAAGACGACTTTGAATTGACTCCAGACCCGGCTGATCCTACGTATGAAAAAGGATTCTCCGTTCGCCTAAAGGACGGCGTTACCATTAACACGGAACATGTCATTACCTATACGACAAGCTTTGATCCGACGGCAGGTATGCCAACGGATAATGAATATCGCAACTCGGCCAAGGTCGATTGGAAAGAGTCCAATGTAGCACAGACTGCGATTACCAAGTCGGCTATGGTCAAACCGCAAGAGTACACCATTCAAAATGGTAACAAAAAGGGCGAATACAGCGCCAAAGACAAAACGATCACGTGGACAATTGATGTAAACTATAACTTGTTTGATATTCAGGAGGCTATCCTTAAGGATGCCTACACGGGTAACCAATCTTTTGTAGACGGTTCATTAAAAGTTCATGAGTTAGAGTTACAGGGAGCCAATAATGTTACTGCTGTAGGTAGCGAGGTTCCGCTCACACCTGGTCAATTCCAGCTGAACCCGGACGGTAAAGGTTTTACATTGGACCTGGGGAACATCGGCAAAGCAGCTTATCGCATTCAGTATCAAACGAGCCTGGATGGACCTTATTCCGTCGAAGGCACGTATGCCAACCAGGCCGTACTAACCGATGGTGAGGGCGGTGAAGAGCGCTTTAACAGATCAGCGAGCATCACGCCAGTTCACGGGGGTGTGTATGTACAAAAAACAGGTCAACAGATCGGTACAACGGATAAAGCATCATGGACGGTAAATATCAATCCAAGTCAATCTTATGTTCCAGCGGGTACATCATTAACAGATACCTTGTCGGAGAATCAAATTTTATTGGCGGACTCCTTAAAATTATATGCAACGAACCTGCCTGCCAACAATTCAGGCAATATATCCAACAAAGCTGGACTGGTTGATCCGGCAGATTATGAATTGACCGTGGAAGGTAATACATTTACCCTCACCTTCAATAAAGATATCCATACGGCATTCATTCTGGAATATCAGTCCTATATTAATGCCGATCATGGCGCCCGAATTGAGAATAAAGTTGAATTTGCAGGTCAGTCCTCCTCAGTGGTGGGAGAAGGCAATCAGGTAGGTATCAAAGTTTCATTGGCTGGAGCGGGTGGAGGAGCCTCTACTGGTCTGGGCAAGATTAGAATCCACAAAGTCAGTGATACTGGGCTTCCACTGGAAGGAGCCATATTCGCAATCTATAATGCGTCTGGAACTACGCTCCTGGAAACATTGAAACCAACGGACGAGAATGGTGTGGTTGAAAGCTCCAGAAACTATCGATTAAACAATCTAACCAACGGTATACCTTATAAGTTAAAAGAATTATCTGCACCGGCAGGATACATGGTTGATCCAGAGTATGGCTCTGCCTCAGGTAAAACGATTGAATTCAAGGATGCGGATATTGCCTTTGACATTGAAAATAAAAAGATTCGACAAGGCTTCGAATTAACTAAGGTAGATGCCATTGAATCATCCAAGAAGCTCCAGGGTGCAACCTTTGAATTGTACTTGAACAATGGCGCAACCCGAGAGAAAATAGACGAGTTGACGACAGGGGAAGATGGGAAAATCGCCAAAGGTGATCTCTTACCTGGGGATTATGAATTGGTAGAGGTTGTGGCACCCGAGTTTTATCAGTTGGATGCTACCCCGATTCCCTTCACCATCGTAGAGAATCAGACTCAGATTATTACACTGACGAAGTCGAATGCCATAGGGGCAGGTGGCAAACTTGTCGTTACCAAAGTCAATGCGAAGGATCAGTCCGTATTAAGTGGAATTGAATTCGAATTGCGTGATCACTCCAATGCGATCATCGATACGAAAGTAACGGATCTGAACGGGGTCATTGAATTCGATGGATTAACCTATGGTTCATATACATTGGTAGAGACCAAGGCAGAAGGTTTTGTCATTGAACAGCCGGAGACGCTTGTATCTATTATCAAACCGGAAACGCAATTGACTATTGAAAATAAAGAAAATAATCGTTCCGTGAAATTGATTAAAACCAATGCGGGTCGAACTCAGCATCTACAAGGTGCAGTGTTTGAATTACGGGCTCAAACTGCATTGATGGATGCAAATGGGAATTGGGAGTTCCACAAGGTAACAGGTCTGGATGAAGCCACACTGACAACCAATCAGCAAGGTGAAATTGTACTTAAAGACCTGGATGTCAATAAATATCAGTTGGTCGAAATAAAAGCACCTAACGGATATATCTTGGACAAAACACCTGTACCATTTGAAATTACGAACATACAAACCGAAGCCATAGTTGTAGAAAAAACAAATCAGGCTATCCCGGTATCGGGCGGTGGATCGAGTGGACCTTATAATCCGGGGACACCTACTACGGGTGTAACACCAGATCCGGAGAAACCAGTAACACCGGGACCAGAAAAACCAGGAACGTCTGTCCCAGGTACAGTGGTTACTGGACCTACTGAACCTGGAGACGGAACCGAGCTTCCAACAGATGAAGATAACGGAGTAACTCCTCCTTCGCCTGGCGTCTCCAACGGTGACGACACTGCACCTCCAGCGGGGGATACAGAAACAACGGATGGGGATAGCGCATTGGCACCTTCTGCGGGAACGGATACAGATGGATCGCAGGGGACTGGGAATTCTGCATCACAGCAGACCGGAAACTCTGCATCACAGGGAATGCTGCCGAAGACAGGCGAAGAGAGCACATGTGCTTTCACTGTGGCAGGCATGATGCTGATGGCATTGGGCAGTGTGGGATACGTTTACTTCCGACGTAGACAACTGCTTCAGCGTTAGATCGCACGCAGCACGTAATGCAGGAATAGATCATTTTCAGATAAAACAGATAAAAACACCCTCTAGCTTCACAAGTGACCCAGAGTCACGGTGTGAATATACTAGAGGGTGTTTTATTTTATTTCGGTTGAACCTTAAGGAAGATCAAATCCAGCGACGTCAGGATTTACTTTAATGGCTCTTACAATTAACCGATGTGTTGGATTGACGAGTGGATCACAGGTAATCAAGGTAAGGACCTGTCCAAGTCCGGGGTCTTCCAGCACGGACAAGTCATTAGGCTCCACAACGGATATCCGATCTATCTTATAATGGATGATCGTTCGATCTGCCAGGGTGACTTCCATTGAATCGCCAATCTGGAGTTCTCCCAAGCGATTGAACAGTCGTCCTTTTTTGTGGGCGCGATGAGCGGCAATGGCGGCATTACCTTTGTTACCGATTCTATTGGTTTCGACAAGGTGGGTTGCAGCTACCTTCATGTTTGCTTCCGTGGCACCCTCCAAAATCGGCAAGCGGACATCAATCTTGTCAATGGAGAGTACCCCCAACGTATCCGAAGATTCGTCTTGCACTATATCTGTATTGTCAGTAGTTGGCTCGGCGGAAGCTGCATCCTGTATGCCTTGTTCGAAGGCGTGATTCAGCTTGGACAAGCCGTCTTGCAGTTGCTCCAGATCGTTCATCACACGGGTTTGCTGCCAGTCATAATACGTGTCCCGTAGGAAAGGAAAGCTGATGATCAGCATGCCCAGCAGAATGAGCAGGATAGAGAATTTTTTCATTATGCATCAACTCCCGTTGTTCAAGAAAAATAGTATACCTTTATCTATTTTTACTTACAGACCTATACAAAATATGGACAGGAGACGAAAGGACGAAGAGGTACAGGAATGTTCGAAGGGGCCGTCACCAAAAAACCTCCCCGTATCGCTACAGAATGAAAACTGCAACGCCACGGGGAGGTTTTATTATATAAAGTCAATTGTATCTGTAGATGATAGTACGTTGGAGCTACTATTTGTTACTTGGTGCATCGGTAGGTGTGAAATCACATTCCTTCAGCGGCACCACTTTGGTTTTTTTGATCCATTTGTAACCAAGCCACAACACGAGGAACAGGGGGACGCTCAGATAGGCAACGATGGCTCCACTCCAGTCGATCTCGTCACCCGTAAATGCCTGATAGTTCTGTCCAATAATCACGATAATACACAGGACAAAGGCAAAGATCGGCCCAAACGGGAACCAACGTGCCCGGTAAGGCAGATCGCTTAGGTCCCTGCCTTGTGCAACGTATGCACGACGGAAGCGATAATGACTGATAGCGATACCTAGCCAAGTAATAAAACCACACATACCGGATGCATTCAGCAACCAGGTATACACAATGCCATCGCCGAATAGGGAGGCAAGAAATGCCAACATGCCAACGGCTGTGGTAAGCAGCAAGGCATTCATGGGAATGCCTTTTTTGTTCAGCTTACCGAGGAACCGAGGCGCTTTACCGTCTCGGGCAAGGGCATAGAGAACCCGGCTTGAAGCATACATGCCTGAGTTTCCGGCAGAGAGTACGGAAGTTAGAATAACGGCATTCATGACGGAAGCCGCAATGGCGAGTCCTGCTTTTTCAAACACCAGTGTGAACGGGCTGACCCCGATATTTTCCAGATCTCCTTTGAGCAAATTCGGATGAGTATACGGGATGATCAGACTGATCACGGTAATCGCCAAAATGTAAAAAATCAGAATGCGCCAGAATACCTGCCGAATGGCACGAGGTACATTTTCGCGCGGATTTTCACTTTCCCCGGCGGCTACTCCGATAAGCTCGGTACCCTGGAAGGAGAATCCCGCAGCCATGAATACGCCTAACACGGCGAAGAATCCGCCATGAATGGGCGCATCACCGATGGTGAAGTTGCTGAAACCAACGGCTTCTCCGCCCATAATACCAAAGATCATAAGCACACCAACGGCCAGGAAGATAATAACGGTAGCTACCTTGATAATGGCGAACCAGTACTCGGACTCCCCGTATCCTTTGACGGACAGGACATTCAAGGCAAAGATCAGCACGAGGAACAGTAAGCTCCATAACATGGACGAACTGTCAGGGAACCAGTATTTAATGAGCACTGTTGCGGCAGCAAGCTCTGCCGCGATGGTTACCGCCCAGTTATACCAGAAGTTCCAGCCCATGGCGAACCCGAGGGCGGGATCGACAAAACGTGCGGCATACGTATTAAATGAACCGGAGTCCGGCATAAAGGTAGCAAGCTCACCAAGGCTGGTCATGAGGAAATAGACCATGATGCCAACGGCCGCGTATGCAATTAATGCCCCGCCAGGGCCTGCGGTTGAGATGGCGGTACCACTTGCGAGAAACAGCCCGGTTCCAATTGAGCCACCGAGGGCGATCATCGTCATATGGCGTGCGCGTAATCCTTTTTTCAGGGAAGGTCTAGTTGTTGTTGGGTTACTGCGGTCTTGCATGGAAACACTCCTTCATTCGATATACTGATGTTTGCGATAATTGCTTCCTAAACAAAAAGACCACAGGCATCAGCCTGCGGTCTTTAATATTTCAATGTCCGCACCATGTCCCAGATGATTAAGATAGCTCAACACAGAAGAATTCATACCTTTATACAAAGGAAATGTACTTCCGTGACAGTTCTGCGCCTTTCGACAGCAGCCCCAGCCCACCGGACCGTATAAGGAACGTCCAGTAAGCTTCGGCGGGTGCACCTTTCGGCTGATCTCATAAGCGGCTCCTTAGCGCCTCCTTCAGCGTACTGATCGCACCCGCGACCTCTACCTCACCATTCATGGATGAGGTGTATCTATTGTCTATGAAATTATGAACAACGCAACTTAACACGGTGTGTTCAGTTTAGTAAACAGACAACCAGTATAACGCGCGTGCTTTTCCAGTGCAATAACAATTGTTGGATGTGAGGTTTGAGGGACGACTATTCCTCTTTTTTGTTGCGGCCGGCCATCTGTTGCCATACCGTTCCGGCAGCTTGTTCGCCGGATTCGATTCGTTCCAGAGCCATCTTGGCTTGCAGGCTGACTTCGAATTCGGGATCATCGGCTGCAACTCGCAACGCTTGCTCTGCTTCTTCTGTACCGACCTCATATAGAAAACGTGCAGCACGCCAGCGGACAAGTTTACTTTTATCCGATAATGTTGCTGTCATGGCTGGTGTGGCGGCAGGATCGCCGATATCAGACAAGGTATCCCCGGCCGTACGGCGTACCGCAGGTGAACTGTCCTGGAGCGCTTCATACAGCAGTTCCATTGCTTCCGGTGTACGAATGTCACCCAGGTATACCACGGCCAAACGCCGGATCTGCATTTTGTCATCATGCAGAGCTTGAGCTACAAGCGGCAATCTTTCTGCTGTAGGCTCCATGCCGTCCAAGGCAGCATAGCGAACATTCCAGTCACTGTTACGCAAGGCCTCTTCGAGTTCGGCACCATCCAGTTCGCGACGACGCTCAATAAATTCTTCGGAGTTGGTACCATGTTCAATCGCCTGTTGGATGACCTGCTCCAGTCGTTCTGGCGGATAGGCCGCTTCCAGCTCTTGCTCAACTTCGCGTGCGATGTCCGGCAATTCGCCGTAACGAACGCCGTAATCACTCAGTTTACGTTCTTTGATCATGGTTGCACTGGCAACTTCGGTAACGGCTTTGACAAAACGATCTGACAGCGAGATTCGTTCTTCTTTGGCTCCGGCCTTAACCCTGATTTGCATGGGTACCCCTCTAAAGAACTGAACGAATACCTGTGCTTCTCCGAAGTGTTCGCCAGATCCGTCCTCAGACTCAATCCAGTCCAGATTGATGCCTTCCTGTCCGAGACGATTCTGGACTTCGCCCAGAATGACAGACCAGTCTGCGTTTCCTTTGCGATCAAGCGCCACGAAGTCGGTCGTGTGAAATACACTCTTTACGCCGGGAATATGAAGCATCTGGCGAATGAACGCCGGGGCGGATCGTTCGTTGTCCAGTGTATATGTTCTGCGAATTCCGTCCTCCAGACGTTCATCGAGATGCAGCATCATCGTATTTGGACTCGGTGTTGGTTCAATGGAAACAATATTCATCAGTGTAACCTCCTATAATACCAAATTCATCCTTAACCTCCCGTTAATTAAATCACACGGGTATTTCTCTATTTTACATCAATGTGTGGAATCTGCGAAATCAACCAGAAGCGATATGGGCATATCTGACACTTAGTGTGAAGAAGTGCGAAATTTGTTAACACTTCTTTCATGTTCACTCACAAACATTTTTAAACGAAAATTGGCACAATAATAGGAAGAAACAACTGGAGGTTATACTTATGGAACCCATTACCGTGCTCTCGGATGGTAAACGTCGTATTGCATATGAGAATATTATTCAATTGTTCAGGAACTGGATGGAGGACTCAACATCTGGTTCTGCGATAGAAACACATCGGGGAAGTTGGGAAAATGCCCGGTATTGTATTGTTGATTATCAGATTGCCGAAGAAGCAGTGTCAGCAGCAAATGCCATTCGGGCTTTTATGCCACAACTTCCGTTACTGGTCATTACTGATTTCAAATCCCTCATTCGGAAGCGACACCTGCAACAGATTACAGGCACGGGTGAGATGAAGATGTTTCTCTGGAACGAGCAAGACCCGGATCATCTCATCAAGGAAATGGAGAATTGGTTTCATTCATCGTCTGTCCACAAATCAGAAATAGCCATACCGCCCATCTTATCCATGAGATAAAAGAGGGATGTGGCTATAGTTTTTAACTTCAATTGTTACGATCGTGATTAGATCACATATTTATAGCCTGTTCCCCAAACCGTCTTAATATAACGTGGGTTCTTGGGGTCAGGCTCAATTTTTTTACGCAGACTTGAGATATGAACATCGATGGTACGATCCAGATAGGCGCGTTCGGAGCCTTTGATTCGATCCATCAGTTCATTGCGGGTGAACACTTTACCCGGATTTCGGTACAATTCCTTCATAATCTCAAACTCAATATGAGTGACCTCGATTTCAACACCATCCACAAACAGGGTTCTTCTGTACTCATTCACATTCACATGCCCAGTAACCTCTGCCTGCTTGTCTTCCTTTGCCGGTTTATCCTGATAGGAAATGATTGATCTTCGCAGCAGTGCTTTAATCCGTGCATCCAACTCTTTCAAACTAAATGGTTTGCACAGAAAGTCATCCGCACCATTATGTAATGCGCGCAGTCGATCGTTCAGCATGGTGCTTGCGGAGATCATTAGAATAGGCACAGTGGAGTGCTGGCGAAAGGCTTCTACGAGATCATTTCCATCCATTTCAGGAAGCATGAGATCCGTTACAACAATATCCGGCTGGAATTGTGGAAACAGTTGAAGAGCCTCGCGGGCATGTTGAACCCGTTCAGTGATGTATCCTTCCTCCTCCAGAAAGAAAGCAATCATGTCGGCCAGATTTTTCTCATCCTCTATAAGAAGTACTTTGATCGTCATAGGGTCACACTCCTGGTGAAAATAATATGTTAAGAAACTACTAAAAAAACAAGGTGAATTGCGAATAAATGCCGCAAATTTTTTAATGTTTGTATTCCAAAATATAGGATGTGTATGTAGAGAAGGAATAAACTTTTTTTATTGAGCTTCAATATCTTAGCATGAATGCAATTAGGTTGCCGATGACTCAGAATTTCCCAAATCTACACCAACTACTAATTACAGTATAATAGATCAGAACGAGTTAAGGGGAAAAAATGTAGATTGTATCCGCTTAAGTTTATAGGGGGAACCAACGTTGTTGTTGAAAACAGAAGAAAAAATGATTCATGAGGTTAACTGCTAATGGATCATATAAAGAAGATACAGATGCTGGATTGGGTGATCTCGAAGCTGCAGATTCCCTGGATTGGGACCTGCATACTAATTATGCTAGGCTCACTAAGCACTATTTTTCCACTGACGTTATTCTATGGTGTGCAAATTATGGTGGGCAGCGCAGCAGTACTCATTGCTCTTCGTTTGCATGGGGCTATCTATGGATTGGTCACCTTTACAGTCATCCATCTGTTGAATAACATCATTGCCGGCTTCGAGCCACGGAATTTAACCGTAATGATGGCGCATTTCATTGAATTGCTCTGGATGCTTGGTTGGCAGATTCGTTGGAAGAACGGAAGCCTAATCAAGGCGAATGCTGTCTTCTGGGTAGTGATGTTACTTCCGGTTATCTATTGCGGACATTATGTGTTGGGCTTGGATATAGAAGATTTGAAGTATGAGTATATGTATATTGCCGTGATTGGCATGGTAAATGCTCTAATTGCAGGTATTGTGGTGGATTTCTGGATCACTATGGGTGAGCAAAGATTAAAACGCACGGGAACCATTCCACTCACAAGGATTGCGTTTAAATACGTAGTCGCCTTCGTGGTATTTGTTTCGCTCGTATTGTTATCCGCCGATAGCCAAAGACAGTTGAGTCAAATGAATGATGCCATATTACGTGAGATGAAATACGCATCGAGTGCGGTTGTACAGGATCTTGATGAAGAGTATGTTACATCCGAGAATATGGAACAAAATATGGCGCGTTATCATCATCTATTGGGTGTGAATGTGATACTGCTTGATCGGAATGATACAGTCATCGCTTCTGGTTTAAATACACTTCAGCCTGGTGGGTACCTGGACATGGACAGGTTCAATATTCTGAAGTCGAAGGATAACCTCATGCTGAAAAGTTCTGCTAATATCCATTACAGCGATGTATTGAATCATTGGAGACAAGCCATCTTTATCTACGAAGCAAAAATGAAAAATATAACACCTTATCGGGTATTTATTGTGACTGACTCGTCCAAGTATTACCCCCGAATTGAATCGATATATCTGACTACGCTGCAATCCCTGTTCATCATCATTGTGGCTTCTATGATTGTAGCGGCTCCTCTCAGTAGAAAAGTCGTTAGCCCACTGTTAAGACTGACCAGAATGACGGGTTCTCTGCCGAGAATATTGTTTCGAAACGGGAAGCTGGAGTGGCCCACCAGCCATGTAACCGAAGTACAGATCCTGATTGGTAATTTGCGTAAAATGGCCGATGTGCTGCTGGAACAATTCGAACAGATTCGTCATGACAAGTTAACGCTGGAGGACAGGGTCGTAGAACGCACCAAGGAACTCAAGAATAGTGAAGAGGTCAAACGTGCAATCATTGAATCCTCTATTGATGCCATTATCGCTGTGGACTCCAATGGACAGATCGTTGAGTTTAATCCAGAGGCTGAAAGAATGTTTGGGTTACGTCGGGAAGAAGTGATCCAACAGAAGGAAGCACCGTCTCTTTTCCAGGGGGCAAGCTGCATCGAGATCAAGAAATTGTTGGAGCGATTCGATTATGTTGAAGGTAAGAGATATACGATCGTAGATGAAATTTCAGGGATTCGCCGGGATGGTTCCGTCTTTCCGATTGAGTACAAAATTGTAGAAATTCAGCTTGGCAAGAATGAGACGTTATATAACCTGTTTATCAAGGATATTACGGAGCGGACCAGAGCAGAAGAAGATCGTGTGCGTCATGCTCTTGCGCTGGAGAAGCTGAACCTGGAGTTGTTCAATGAAAAGATTGCCATTCAGGAACAGCGAGATATCAGTGAGCAATTTATTGAATCCGTACGGGAAGGGCTCGTGATGTCAGATCGATCAGGGACCATAACCATCGTCAACCGCAGGATCGAAGAGATGTTTGGTTTGGGTGATTTTCTGGGCAGATCTATTGAAGATTTGGCGCAGGCGATTGATACGATGGTATTAACGGATAATTTCAATCTGCTAGAACAGACCAAAGCATTTCTGGATGGTGAAACAGCATTTATTGAGACTGAATTTATATTTAACAATGCGGAGAAAAGTGTATTCTCGTTATATATGAAGCAGATGGATGTACCGGGGAAAAACCATGGCTTTCTGCTGGTCTTCCGGGACCGGACGGGAGAAGAACGGCTGGATCGGATGAAGAATGAACTGATCAGCGTGGTATCTCATGAGCTTCGAACGCCTGTAGCCACCATTATGGGGTATGTGGAACTCATGATGATGTACGACCTTCCAGCAGCTCAGCAGCAGGAATTCATGCAGACGATCGCTTCCGAGGGCAAGCGGCTCAGCAGTCTGCTCGATGATGTACTCGATATTCAGCGCCTCGATAATGAGGGCATGACTTACCATATGACGTATGTACCGCTGGTTGAGTTGGTAGAAGGGGTTGCTGAACAGTGGAATATGAAGTCTGCCCAACGAATCTACGTGCATACGTTTAATGGAGACTTTTTTGCTTACGCGGACCAGAACAGGATGGTTCAGGTTCTGCATAATCTGGTGGGCAACGCAGTCAAGTATTCTCCAGGAGCCGATCGCATCGATGTTACGTTATGGGAAGAAGAGGAGTGGCTATGTCTTGATGTCCGTGATTATGGAATAGGGATTGCGGAGCAAGAGAAGGACATGTTATTCAACAAATTTTATCGAGTGGATAATTCGGACCATCGGCAGATTGGTGGAACAGGAATCGGGTTGTACATCTCCCGTAAAATTGTAGAGGATCACAAGGGAACGCTGACCTTTATATCTGCACCGGGCAAGGGAAGTACATTCAAGGTAAGACTGCCCAAGCAGGATGTATTGGTTTGAATGTAATGATGGATGAAGAGATGTGTCTCACTTTTTAATGATCCATATTTAAGTATGATTCCTAGGAATAGAGCCTTTGCCCTTGAGCGCGTAAGCGTGATAAAGGGAAAGGCTTTTTTTGTTTTTCAATTTTCCCGGATAAAAAAACAACTTCTTTTGCAAACTGTCTATAGAGCCATAATTTGCATCCCATGCAAAAGGAGGACGGCAGGAATATGTTCCGTAAACAAGAGAAAACACTCATCATCGTCTGTCTGGTTGCCGCTGTGGTTGTGCTGTATGCCGTTGTGAAAAGCATCATCCGAATCATGAGTTATTGAGATACACGTTCAAGCAGAGTAACTGCTGTCTTACATAACGATTATGTGAAAGAGGAGTGTAACCATGTCATCCCTGGACCCTGTTTTGCTCAGCCGGATACTAACCGGCCTGACCCTGTTCGTACACATTATTTTTGCCTCTATCGGTGTAGGCGTTCCCCTTATGATTGCTTTGGCCGAGTGGCGAGGACTACGAACCAATGATATGCATTACACCTTGCTGGCACGTCGGTGGGCACGAGGTTTTGTCATCACCGTTGCCGTTGGTGTCGTTACAGGCACCTCGATCGGATTACAGCTTAGTCTGCTGTGGCCGATGTTTATGCGGGTAGCAGGTCAGGCCATTGCCCTGCCACTTTTTATGGAGACGTTTGCCTTTTTTATCGAGGCGATCTTTCTGGGAATTTACCTCTATACATGGGATCGTTTCAAAAAAAAATACACGCATATGCTGTTGTTGATTCCGGTAGCTCTTGGTTCATCTGCCTCTGCGATTTTCATTACGACGGTGAACTCCTTCATGAATCAGCCTCAGGGGTTCACCCTGATTAATGGCATCATGAAGGACATTCATCCGATTGCTGCCATGTTGAATCCGGCAACACCAACCAAGGTGTCCCATGTACTCGCCTCATCTTACACTCTGAGTGCAGGTATCCTGGCGGGGATAGCCGCCTTCAGTTTGCTTCGGGGACGGGATCATGTGTATTACAAAAAAGCACTAAAACTCACGACGGTATCTGCGCTTGTCTTTGCCATCAGCACCGTCATGATCGGGGACTCTTCCGGTAAATTCCTGGCGAAATATCAGCCGGAGAAGCTGGCTGCCGCAGAATGGCATTTCAAGACGATGAAAGAGGCACCGCTTGTCTATGGGGGCATTTTGGATGAGAACAATGAAGTAAAATACGCCATTGAGATTCCTTATGCACTCAGCATTTTGGCGGGGAATCGTCCTGATACGGAAGTGAAAGGTCTCGAAGAATATCCAGCGGACCTGAGGCCACCACTGTCCATTCATTATATGTTCGACCTGAAGGTCACAACCGGAGTGATCATCCTGATGATTCCTGTGTTATATGTACTGCGTCGGTGGTTGCCAGGGCGCAAGCCATATCCCAAATGGCTGTTGCTCGGCATTGTCTTGCTGGGTCCTCTGGCCATGATTGCTATCGAGCTGGGGTGGATGTTCGCTGAAGTTGGCAGACAGCCTTGGATTTTACGCGGGTATATGAAGGTGTCGGAAGCAGCCACGACGTCGACTTCGGTAGGATGGATGCTGGTGTTGTTTATTTTACTGTATCTGATTCTATGTTTCTCGTGCATTCGAGTGCTCAGCAAGCTGTTCCGCAACAAGGAAGCAGAGAAGGAACTGGCGTCTCTGGGGCTTGAAGGAGGGATCGTGCATTGAGTTTCGAAATTGCAGGCATTGCGATATTGTGGACGTTTTTGTTCGGTTACCTGATTGTCGCTTCAATTGATTTTGGTGCTGGGTTCTTCAGCTTTTACAGCATTTTGACCGGGCACGAGAACAAAATTCATAACATCATTCAGCGCTACCTGTCTCCCGTGTGGGAAGTGACGAATGTGTTTCTGATCTTTTTTGTGGTCGGCTTGGTCGGGTTTTATCCGGACAGCGCCTTCTACTATGGGACTGCTTTGCTGGTTCCGGGTTCTTTGGCCATTGTACTGCTTGCCATCCGGGGGGTGTATTATGCCTACAATACTTATGGCAACCATGGGGAGAACAGCCGGATCTACATGGCATTGTACGGAGCGACGGGCTTGCTTATTCCGGCGGTATTCTCCACCATTTTGGCGATATCCGAGGGTGGAATCATTGAGCAGGTGGGCGAAGAGGTGTTTTTTCGCTGGCGTGAATTTTTGACGAATCCCTATACCTGGTCGGTTGTTTTGCTTGCACTGGTCAGTGTGCTGTACATCTCGGCGATGTTTCTTTCCTATTATGCAAAAAGGGCAGGGGATGAGCCGGCATTTGAGGTGCTTCGAGAGTATGCATTGCTGTGGAGCTTGCCCACCATTTTTGCGAGTTTTCTGGCATTTCTGCAGATTAACAAACAGAATCCCGCACATTTTGAGCAGATGGTGAATATCTCATGGATGTTCATTGCTTCGTTTATCTGCTTTGTCATTGCGGTGTCGCTGGTGTGGAAACGCAAATATCTGGGCTGGTGTTTTATCGCTGTCATGCTTCAGTTTGCCTTTGCCTGGTATGGTTACGGGCGATCCCACCTTCCGTATATCCTGTATCCCTACATTAATATCTATGACAGCTTTACTAATCGTACGATGGGGATTGCACTGATTACGGCGTTCAGCCTGGGGCTGCTCGTGCTGATTCCGTCGCTTGTGCTGATTATGAAGCTGTTCCTGTTCGATGCCAATTATGTACGTGGTAATTCTGGTAAAAAGAAAGGATGAGTCTGTTCATGCTGCTGAACATGTTCCTACTTATGACTCCCTTGCTGTATCCACTATCTTCTGAGGGAGTCACGGGCATACCCGGTATAACCGGGTTGAGTTTTTTTGAGACATTCACGATTATGTATGCCCCGCCACTTATCATTATGGCTGCGATTGTCTTTCTGTTCATATATCTGGCCGTATGCAAAAATCCGAAGGATTGATTAACTGGTACGTGCATTCCCGTTTGGGGTAATCTGTTGTTAAGAAATCAGGAAGGGAGGATGACCCTTTCATGCCTAAAATCCGTTATAACAACATTGATAATGTAAGTACGGACAAAACGCTGAAGGAATTCAAGCAATGGAGGGAGCAGCGGCGCAATAAAGTGAAGGACTACTCCTACACCGTGCCCAAACACCCGCCTGAACTGGATTATCTGCATGCCAATCGGGAGGACACAAGTATTACCTGGATTGGTCACTCCACGTTTTTCATTCAATATTATGGATTGAACATCGTGACTGACCCGGTGTGGGCCGAAAAAATGGGATTTCAACGAAGACTCGGTGCCCCGGGGATTCCGATTCAGGATATTCCACCATTGGATGTCATTCTGATATCCCATTCCCACTATGATCATCTGCATCTGGCTTCCCTACGGAAGCTGATTACCGCCAAGACATTGCTGATCGTACCTGATGGTCTGAAGCGCAAGATGATTCGCAAAGGTTTCCATCGGTGCCATGAGATGAAGTGGTGGGAACATATTACACTCGGCGGAGTCAAAATAACCTTTGTCCCTGCACAGCACTGGACGCGCCGGACGCTGTTCGATACCAATACGTCCCACTGGGGCGGTTATGTGTTGGAACAGCATCATCTAGCGACGACCTCTGCAGCGGAAAGTGCTGCAACAAAGAGCGATCAGGATCATTTATCCACGGCGGAATCAGGGAAGAACAAATCACCCAAAGATTCGGGTGGCCCGCCTGTGTTGTATTTTGTAGGGGATACAGGTTACTTCCAAGGTTTCAAGACGATTGGAGAGCGCTTTGACATTGGTATTACCCTGATGCCCATCGGTGCTTACGATCCAGAATGGTTCATGACTTCTCAGCATGTGACACCTGAAGAAGCACTGCAGGGGTTCGTTGAAACCGGCTCCCAGCTTATGGTGCCCATGCACTACGGCACATTCAAGCTGGCAGATGATACGCCTAAGGAAGCACTGGATCGTCTGGAAGTTGAACGTGAACGGCTAGGCATTGGTAAAGAGCGGATTCGGGTGCTTGGTCATGGCGAAACGCTTCGCATTCGGCATGAAGAAGGTAAACAGGACTAACAAAAGGGAGCCAAATATGTTAATGTAGGGGTATACCCGCATGAACAGTATTTTTACCAAGTCTTTAATCAGTAAAAAGCGGCCAATTTTCGAATTTGCCGCTTTTTTGTGTTATAATATGGTGCCAGAATAGGCATCGGGATATTGAATCCAGGATTTACGCAACTTGCTATTCATGCAGTATGCAGATTAACCAATAAAGGATGGTATGCTTAATGATCAGTACAAGCGGCATCACGCTCCGCTACGGAAAACGTGCACTTTTTGAAGATGTAAATATCAAATTCACACCAGGAAACTGTTACGGCCTCATCGGCGCCAATGGAGCCGGCAAATCAACATTTTTGAAAATTTTGTCCGGTGAAATTGAGTCAAACTCGGGAGAGGTGCACATCACCCCGGGCGAACGTATGGCCGTTTTGAAGCAAAACCACTTTGAATATGATGAGTATCCGGTTCTCGAAACGGTAATTATGGGCCATAGTCGCCTCTATGCCATTATGAAAGAAAAAGATACACTGTATGCCAAAGCAGACTTTACCGAAGAAGACGGACTGCGTGCAGGTGAGCTTGAAGGTGAATTTGCAGAGCTTAATGGCTGGGATGCTGAGCCGGATGCGGCGGCACTCCTGATCGGTCTGGGTATCGACCGTGACATGCACGATAAGAAAATGAATGAACTAAGTGGTAACGAAAAAGTTCGTGTCCTGCTTGCACAAGCATTGTTTGGTCGTCCAAACAACCTGTTGCTCGATGAGCCTACCAACCACTTGGATCTCGAATCCATTCAATGGCTTGAGAACTTCTTGATGGACTATGAAGGTACTGTTATTGTGGTATCCCATGACCGTCACTTCCTGAACAAAGTATGTACGCACATTGCGGATATCGACTTTGGTAAAATCCAGCTGTACGTAGGTAACTATGACTTCTGGTACGAGTCCAGCCAATTGGCACTTGCGTTGCAACGTGATGCCAACAAGAAAAAAGAAGAGAAGATTAAAGAGCTTCAAGCCTTTATTCAACGTTTCTCCGCGAATGCTTCGAAATCGAAACAGGCAACTTCCCGGAAGAAACAACTCGACAAAATCACGCTGGATGACCTTCGTCCTTCGAACCGTAAATATCCGTTTATCAACTTCAAGCCTGAGCGTGAAGCCGGTAAACAATTGTTGACCGTAGATCGCATCAGCAAATCCATTGATGGTGTAAAAATGCTGAATGATATCAGCTTTGTCGTGAACAAAGGGGATAAAATTGCATTTGTTGGACCAAACGGGAATGCCAAGTCACTACTGTTTGACATTCTGATGGGTGAAACGGAATTGGATAGCGGCGAATACACTTGGGGTGTAACTACAACTCAAGCTTATTTCCCGAAAGACAACTCCAAATATTTTGATGGTGTAGACATGACGCTCGTGGATTGGCTCCGTCAATATTCCAAAGATCAGGATGAAACGTATTTGCGTGGATTCTTGGGACGTATGCTGTTCTCTGGTGAGGAATCCCTGAAAAAGGCAAGTGTACTCTCCGGGGGAGAGAAAGTTCGCTGTATGCTGGCGAAAATGATGCAGACGGGTGCTAACGCATTGATTCTGGATGAGCCTACGAACCACTTGGATCTCGAATCCATCACAGCGCTGAACAATGGTATGATTGATTTTGACGGCACTATGCTGTTCACATCCCATGACCATCAGTTCATTCAAACCATTGCTAACCGGATTATCGAAATTACGCCGAATGGCATCATTGATCGCCAAATGAGCTATGACGAGTATCTGGAAAGTGATGAAATCAAAGAACTGCGCAATAAAATGTATCCGGTAGAAGCTTAAACGAAGCATCAACTACGGCGCATTTTCATAGGAACACGAAAGAACCGCAAGCCTCTGTGAAGAGGGCTTGCGGTTCTTTTTGTAATCTAATGGGTTTCTCTGCGGCCTTAAGACCTAAGATCCACCAGTACGGCGACGTTGGTTGTTAGGCTTCTTGTTGTTTTGACTCTTCATCGCTTTGGGTCCGCCTTCAAAGTAGGCGCTGGATTGGTTACCGGAATTTGCTTGTTCTTTCTTTTGCGCTAGCTTTTGGCGTATAGCATCCTGCAAACTGACCTTTTTCGGTTCGTTATTTTCGCTCATCGTTATTTCCCTCCCGGTCTTACAGTAAGCCGTCCAGATTGGACGGGATGTACCTATTTTATACGTTTTATAAAAGCCCCACAAGGGCAACCTGATAAAATGCTCAAAACCTTTGGTTTTACCCAGGCCAACATTCTTTCTCATTAACTACAGCCCTGCCGTCTGGCAACTTTGTTTCGGCTTGCCTACAGCAATGCAGCCTGGCAACACTGTTTCTGTAGACCCACACGCTCCGCATTTGGTAACATGAAAAAACCGTAATACGAAACGTTAAAGGAGTGTCGCCCGGTTGAACGCTTATGAAGAAATTCGAAAAGGGGAGCGAGGGGCTTGGGTTAGTATTGTAGCCTATCTCGTCTTGTCCGCCTTTAAGCTGATCTGTGGATATGTATTTGCTTCCAGCGCCTTGTTGGCCGATGGTTTTAATAACCTTACGGATATTGTGGCATCTGTTGCTGTATTGATCGGGCTTCGGATCTCCCAGAAACCACCTGATTCGGATCATGCCTATGGTCATTTTAGAGCGGAGACTGTTGCTGCTTTGGTGGCTTCATTTATTATGGCTATGGTTGGGCTGCAAGTATTGGTTGAAGCGGTTCGCTCCTGGTATGAGGGAGCCTTTGTTGCTCCAAACCTCTGGGCGGCAGCTGTGGCTGTAGTCTGTGCTGTGGTGATGTTAGGCGTGTATCGTTACAATCACCGTCTGGCTAAACAGATTAATAGTCAGGCCCTGATGGCCGCGGCAAAAGATAATCGTTCGGATGCCTGGGTCAGCATAGGCGCTGCCGTTGGAATTATAGGTGCGCAGTTCGGACTCCCGTGGTTGGATAAAGTAGCTGCCATTGCTGTAGGTCTGTTAATCTGCAAGACGGCTTGGGAGATTTTTCGGGATTCTACCCATCGTCTTACCGATGGATTTGATCAAAAAGAGCTGACGGATCTCAGATCCTCCGTAGCTCGTGTTCCCGGTGTTGAGAAAATCAAGGATGTCAAGGCACGTGTGCATGGAAGTCATGTACTTGTGGATGTGGTTATCGAAGTGGATGGAGGCCTAACCTTGATTGAAGGCCATCAAATCTGTGACAGAGTGGAAGAGCGTCTGAAACGATCGCATAACATCATGCATGTACATGTACATGTTGAACCAAAGACAGAAGAAGTCACAGGGAACCCTTGAACAGGGAGTGAATATCCTGGAAAATCAAAAGAGGACAGCCGCGATTGTGCGGGCTGTCCTCTTTACTTATCGTTAGAACGATTATACGATGTTACTGGATGGCAACGTGAATCCACGCTTTGCCTTTCCAAGTGTACACTTGCACCCACTCGCCACCGTCGAATCCGTCAACCACTTCACCTGTTGTATCGATGACTTGGGAGCTCAATGCACCGATTGGTTTACCGTTAGGTGCATCATAGAACCAAGTGCGCTCCAGAAGGTTCAGCAACATTGTAGGTGCCAGAACTTCATCGCCTGGTTTTACAAGTGGCTCTTCAAACATTTTATCATCTGTAGTTGTAGCTGGAGTTTCAGTTGTTGTCGAAGTACCTGTTGCACCTGTAGTGTCTGTTGTTGTACCGGTTACTGTCTCAGCAGTACCTTCTACGGTGTCTACAGCAGGTTTGTTCACTTCAACAGCCGGAGTTGTTGTCGTTGTTGTAGCTTCTGT
This sequence comes from Paenibacillus sp. FSL R5-0517, assembly GCF_037974355.1. Lineage (NCBI taxonomy): Bacteria > Bacillati > Bacillota > Bacilli > Caryophanales > Paenibacillaceae > Paenibacillus > Paenibacillus sp. FSL R5-0517. The sequence goes on along the minus strand of NZ_CP150235.1, from coordinate 5,843,651 downwards.
TCCATTTTCGGGAGTCACCGTTCCGGTAACCGCTTCCTCAGCACCAGCAGCGGCAGCCATCGAACCCATCAACGTTAAAGCAGCGGCAAAACTTACGATTTTTTTCATTTGTTTTTCCTCCTCGGTTAGGTATGTAATTTGTTGTCCTGTGTTAAAAGTAACCAAGCGAGCTACCTTATGAATCACAAATTATAACAATATTTTCTTGCATTCTCCAGTGTCAACTGGCGCATATGTGGGTATATAGCAAGCCTGTAAATATCATACTTCGGTGGGATAAAACCGGGTTGGCTATCTCAAATAAGTCCTAATTTTATGGAATTCATGGGAGTGCAGTTTGGAATAAAGCAGGAGGGGGTGCAATACATAATATAGAAAAGTTGACCTATGTCTAAAAAACGCACAAAAGCCAATCGGCTTGGTAGCACGATCGGCTTTTGTATGTATTCGTTAATATGACTCAGTCCAATTAGAGCTGAGTTTATCGCATTCGGCTGCGTCCCGTAATGAGGGAGATGACGAACAGTACAACAAAGATGAAGAAGAGTACTTTCGCGATTGAAGCAGCTGCTTCAACAATACCGAAGAATCCAAAAATACCTGCGACCAGTGCAATAATTAGAAATAATACAGACCATTTCAACATAAGGTTTCATCCTTTCGTTACTTGATTGTGGAGTGAGTTGTGTTCACCTCACCGCCCTGTGTAGTCTAACTTTAACCGAGGGCTATCCAGTTGAAACATTGGTTTTTTTTCCAAGCGTGAGCATATTTGAAGTAACATGAAATTTTGTTTCGTCCGGGAAAACGCCGGGTAACTATAGCAATAACAAACTGATGCACATATGGAAAGTGAGGTTCTTCTATGATCTATCAAATTAGCGTGGCCCTGATTGCAGTGGCATTTGCAGTCCTTGTTTTCTTTTTAATTCGTACCTTGAAATCCGCTCAGGGTTCCTTGGACAATGTCTCACAGACGTTGCAGGAGGTACAGAAGACCATTGATGAACTTAGTTATGAAGTGAAGCAAACGGTAAGACACGCCAATGATATTACGGTGGATGTCCAGCACAAAATGAAAAAAATTGATCCTGTGATGGAATCTGTTGAGAATCTTGGTGAAGTGTTGAATGAAGTGACGGCGGCAGCCAAACAAGTCTCCACGACGCTGATGGCCAGATTTCAGACGAAACGAAACCATGCCGAAGATAAAACGCACGCTGAACCGTCTCATGTAACGGCACCACCTGCTACATCAACGGATCGTACCTTGCTATCCTATGAAGCTACATATAATGGTGATGCTAAGGGCGGGAAGAACTGGATGAAGTATGTCGATGTGGCCGCGAATGTATGGCAACGAATGCGTAAATAACATGATCGCTTTGTAATCCATGAAGAAACCTTCAGAGCGGTGATGAACCTGATGAAAGGGTGAGAATCATGATGAAACTACTGCTTGTGATGTTTAGCGTAATTTCTCCCTTTTCCGTTCAACCGGCAGCGGTACCTGCTGCTCACGATATGCAATGGACGGCAATGGAGGAGAAGGCGTCAGAGGTAACTCTGGCTGTTGATCGATCCGAGACTTTCCAGCATTTTCGGACTCTGAATGGCATTTCTTTGGATGACACCATAGATGACTTGTCGGCCAAGAAGGGCCAGGCGGTGTATAAACAGGAAGATCCTTATCTGGGATGTCCTGAATATCACTTTCGTGATGTGAAAGTTGGCTTGTGTGAAGATACAGATGTCATTCAATATGTGCATATCGATGCATCTGAAGATCACATCATGTTAAACGGAGAGAGGATCGAGATGAAGATTGAAGCGATCCATCATGCTCTTGGGAAACCATACTATGTGGCCGAGGACGGAGAAGTATTTCTCCGTGGAGATCAGGCGCTAAAGGTATATATGAAGTCAGGCTCTAGCCAGATTGATGGCATTGATCTTTTTGATGATACCGTATCCTGATATTGGTTAATACGAAATCGTTTCAATCCCAAATTGTATGGTTATATACTAAGTAGCTCGATACAGAAGATTAAATCAGAGGAGAGTGGAAACGATGAATTCAACCAATGAGCAAGCTTATGCTAAAGTGGTAGAAAACGGAGTCCAAGCGGTAGAAGCGGTGAAAGAATTGCAGATTACCGGATACCTTGCTGATCATATCTTTGTTCTCGCCCATGAGAAGGATCGTACAGATCGAATTGCCGATACAGCAGATGCCAAAGAAATTGGCATAAAGGAAGAAGGCGTATTTGATTCCATGGCGAATCTGTTCCGCTCACGCGGTGATGAACTCCGGGCCAAAATTGTTTCGATGGGCTTTACTGAAGCCGAAGCTGACTTTTACGAGAGTGAGTTGTATAAAGGTAAAGTACTCGTCATTGCTAAAAAGAAAGATTGATCCATATAGCGGTACAAGTTGAAGTTTGCTGAACATGGACAAACTTCTGAATCACTTAGGTAAAATGCTTAATCAAAAACATAGATAAGGAATGGGGCTTTCCCCATTCCTTATCTATGTTTTTGCAAGTTTGGAAGCGGGATCAGGACGCTGCAAAAACAGGGCGAAAAGCGGTGAAGATTACCCGTGATGGTGCCATTTACTGATAGAGTTTTTTTGTTTTTACGATTATAGTTATACTAGGAATTATTATGTCTACTGCCGTTTTGTATGAAAAATTTGTATAATTAACGTTCGTTTCTACCTAATAAGAATCGACAAACCCGGACGCCACAGATAAGGAGATATCAATGAGAATACTTATTGTTGACGACAATCCGACGAATGTCATTATCATTCGAGAAATTCTGAAAAAAGAGAACTATCGTGACATTGTAACGGCGAGTTCCGCCATGGAAATGTTTGAAGTGTTGGGAATTGGGGAGGAAAGCAACGAACTTCGTCCAAGACCGTCGGATATTGACCTGATTTTGCTAGATATGATGATGCCCGAGATGGACGGTATCGAAGCCTGCAGTATTGTGCAAAAATTTGAAAATTTGAAGGATATACCGATTATTATGGTGACTGCCATCGGAGACTCCAAGAAACTTGCCGAAGCATTGGATGCAGGTGCATCTGACTATGTGACCAAACCGATTAATAAAGTCGAACTGATGGCCAGAATTCGACTCGCACTTCGTTTGAAACAGGAGAAGGATTGGCATAAAGAGCGAGATCAACGTATTCAGGATGAACTCAAGTTGGCAGCAATGGTTCAAAATGCTGTATTAAGTCCGGCAATTAGGGACCCGTTGTTCCAAGTACATGCCATCTATAAACCTTCTTTTGAGCTTGCGGGTGACCTGTATTCATGGTATCCGCTCGGGGAAGGGCGTTATGGGGTATTGTTGCTCGACATGATGGGACACGGAATATCTTCTTCCTTGTTTACGATGTTTATCGCTTCTGTCTTGAAAGATACAGTGACCACCTACGTCGATCCAGAGAAGGTTATTCAGGAGTTGAACCGTCGCTTCAATCAGCTCCATTTAGGGAAACAATTGGTACAGTACTATTTCACCGCAATTTACCTGGTTGTGGATACACGGATGAAGCGTATTGATTATGTCAACGCAGGGCATCCGCCTGCATTATTCTTCCGAGAAGACGGCAGTGTCACTACTTTTGACAGCGTCTGCTGTCCTGTTGGTTTATTTGACAAAATGGATATTGAGCCACAAACGATTCATTACGAGGGCGATGGACATATCGCGCTTTATACAGATGGATTATTGGAAACTGTTCAGGGTGGACAGGAGGAACAACATAAATTCCTGGTCGAAAAACTGAGCGGTTCACATCAATGGAATGAAGATGCCATGCAGGCACTGTTTTTCGACGACGAGATATCACAGGAACGTGATGATGACAAGTGTCTGGTCTGGATTACGCTGGAAAAAGGAGCGGATACTGAATGAAGATCAGAAATAAACTGCTGGTTGGATTTACCGCTCTGATGGCTATTTTGATCGTGCTCACGTTTGTGAGTTATGAACGGCTAAACAGCAGTAATCAACAGATTGATCAGATGTATCAGGAACGTTATCTCAAAGTACGGTTCACTTCAGCAGCGCGCGGAGAGGTTAATGACATTGCTAAAGTGCTGGCTAACTTGTTGTTGAATCCTAATAATTCGACTGCTGCTGCGGACGGTGACCTGAAAGACATGAAAGATCGGGGGGATGGTTACCTCACAGAGGTAAGAAACCGTGCGGACAGTGCACCTGAACATCAGTTGGTGGATCGTGTGAATACTGCATGGGGCGCGTATACAGACTATGCCACGAGACAGATTAGCCTGATGTCTCAAGGAAGGGCAGAAGATGCAAATAACTACCGCAATTCAACAGGGCTCGCGGTGCAGAAAGAAGCCGTAGATAGTTTGAATGCCCTCTCCCGATACCAGGATCAAGAGATTGATGCCGAGATCAAGAACGCTAACGCAGCGTATACAAGAGCAGTGCAGATTACGATAAGCATCATGATTGCGGGATTGTTGCTTGCTCTGGGAGTGATCATGTGGGTGCTGCCAAGCATCACCCGAGGGTTGAATACGGTATCCATGATGATTACCAGTTTCGGTAAAGGTCGTTACCGTACCATTCGGCGTATTCAGGTCAAATCCACTGATGAAATTGGTCAGATCGCCAGTGTTTTCAAAGATGTGTCCAGTGATCTGGAAGAAAAACTGGAAGTCGAGAAGGCTTACGTACAGGCTCAGCAGGATCAAAACTGGATGAACTCCAACATCGCAAGAGTTCCTGAGCTACTTCGTGGAATTGGCTCCATTCGTCAAATCTCACAAATGTTTATCAGCGAGTTCACACCGGTTCTTGGTGCTCAATTGGGGGTCGTCTATCTGATTGATGAGGAGAAACATCCCGACGAATTGAGACGTTACGGTGCATACGCATTCGAAGAGAACGAAGACGTTGGAAAGGAAATGTACCGAATCGGTGAAGGTCTGATTGGTCAGGCCGCACTGGATATGACGCCTATTATTCTGGAGAATACACCAGAGGATTATGTGCATATTGGATCGGCTTCAGGTTCAACACGTGCTGCAGGTATCATGATCTATCCTGTCGTGTTTGAAGATGAACTGATTGGTGTTGTTGAACTGGCTTCCTTTGAAGGGTTCAATGAACAGCATAGACAATTGTTTGCCCAACTGATCATGAACTTGGGTGTTATTTTGAACAACGTTCGTCGTCGTTTACGTGTTGAGGAACTGCTTCGTGAATCCCAGGCACTTACAGAGGAACTACAAGTTCAATCGGAAGAACTGCAGACACAACAGGAAGAACTGCGTCGCTCCAATGAGAATCTGGAGGAGCAGACAGAAGCACTTAAACGCTCGGAGGAATTGTTGCAGCGTCAGCAAGAAGAACTGGAGCATTACAACACGGAGCTTATTGCCAAAACGCGGGCACTTGAAGAGCAGGTACGTGAAGTTGAAGAGAAAAATGACGAAATTGAGAAAACGAAGACACAGTTGGAACAACAAGCTACGCAACTGTCGATGACAAGCAAGTATAAGTCCGAATTTTTGGCGAATATGTCACATGAACTTCGTACACCACTGAATAGTCTGCTCATTTTGTCTCAGCTATTGTCGGAGAACAAGGGTGGAAACCTGACTGATAAACAGCAGGAATATGCCCAAACCATCTACATGTCGGGTGCGGATCTGCTGAAGATGATTGATGAGATTCTGGACCTGTCCAAAGTGGATGCTGGTAAGATGGATATCAATTATGAGACGGTTCGAATGGAAGAGCTGACCAGCTTTGTTCAGCAAAACTTTGGACCGATGGCAAATAAAAAAGAGCTGAACTTGAACATCGAATTCGACAGCGACTTACCGGAATGGGTGTACACAGACAGTCATCGTGTCAAACAGATTTTGCGGAACTTGTTATCGAACGCATTTAAGTTTACCAATCGTGGTTCGGTTAGTCTGATTGGACGACGGATGAAACCGGAAGAACTCCCGGGATATATGAACACCAATCAGGAATATCTCGGATTCAGTGTGAAAGATACGGGCATTGGCATTCCTTCGGACAAGACGGATCTGATCTTTGAAGCATTCCAGCAGGTAGATGGGACCACAAGTCGCAAATACGGTGGAACTGGCCTGGGATTGTCCATTAGCAGGGAGCTGGCACGTTTGCTTGGTGGCGCAATACAGGTGGAATCTTCCGAAGGCGAGGGTAGCTGCTTTACCTTGTACCTGCCGGATAATCATGAAGAGGAAGCACTGGCGGAGGAAGGGGCTTCTAGAGAAGCGGCTGTATCCTCAGAGGAGCTTTATGAACAATCCTTCGAAACACGGACCATGCTCTCAAGTCATCAGTCCGTCCTATCTCCTGATCCAGAGCGAAGCGTGGGTACAGATCTGTCTCCTAGCCATACTCCGGATGTCACGCAGATCGAAGATGATCGGGAGAATCTCATGGAAGGTGACAAAATCCTTCTTATCATTGAGGATGATGTGAACTTTGCACATATTTTGATGGATATGGCGAGAGGAAGAGGATTCAAAGCACTTGTTGCCCTTCAAGGGGATAAAGGTCTGGACATGGCCCGTCAGTATCTGCCGGATGCCATCATCCTTGATATTCAACTGCCTGTTATGGACGGTTGGACCATTCTGGGTGAACTGAAGAGCAGTTCGGCAACACGTCACATCCCGGTACATGTCATCTCAGTCATTGATGATATGAAGCAAGGTTTGATGATGGGCGCCATTGCATATCTGAAAAAACCTTCAAGCAAGGATTCACTGGATAAGGCTTTCTCGCATATCAAATCCTATACCGAGAATCAGTTGAAACGACTGTTGATTGTGGAAGATGATGAAATTCAGCGTAAAGCCATTATTGAATTGATTGGTCATGACGATGTTGCAATTACGGCAGTATCCACAGGTAGCGAGGCATTGAATGAATTACACAGCCAGCGTTATGACTGCATGGTACTGGATCTGATGTTAACGGATATGACCGGTTTTGAGTTGCTCGACCAGATTCGGGATGATGAATATCTGAACGATCTGCCGATTATAATTTATACAGGCAAAGAACTGGATTCCAAGGAAGAAATGAAGCTGCGCAAATATGCGGAATCCATCATTATCAAGGATGTGAAGTCACCGGAACGTCTGCTGGACGAAACCACATTGTTCCTGCACCGGGTAGAAGCCAATCTGCCGGAAGACAAGCGTCGCATCTTGCAGAAGTTACACAACAAGGAAACGTTGTTTGAAGGCAAAAAGATATTGCTTGTAGATGACGATATCCGTAATGTATTTGCTCTTTCAAGTGTCCTTGAAGGCTATCGAATGGATGTAACATTTGCAGAAAATGGCCGTGAGGCTCTGGAGATTTTAGAGAAAAATCCGGAATTTGATCTGGTACTGATGGATATGATGATGCCAGAAATGGACGGTTATGAAGCGATGACACGAATCAGACAGATCCCGCAGTTTGAAAAGTTGCCTATTATTGCGCTCACGGCGAAAGCCATGAAAGAGGATCGCGGCAAATGTATTGAGGCCGGAGCATCTGATTATGTGAAAAAACCGATCCAGACAGATCAATTGTTATCCTTAATGCGCGTATGGCTGTATTCGTAAGTTCATTATTCGGAAGTTCATTGTTTGGGTAATGAAAGACAATACGACGAATACGCAAGTAACAAATGAAGAAGTGGAGAGAATTTATGACACCGTGGGAACCTACCGAGACGGGGGCAGATTTGGTCCGTATGCCGCAAGATGAAGAGCGCGAGCTGATCGAGATTGAGTTGCTGTTGGAAGGCATGCACCGTTTGTATGGATATGATTTTAGAAACTATGCACTGCCGTCCCTGAAACGAAGAATCTGGCATCATGCACATGCTGAAGGTGTTAAGAGCATATCCGGCTTGCAGGAGCGCGTTCTTCATGACCGTTCCGCATTTGACCGTTTTGTACAGAACTTATCCATCCCTGTAACGGAAATGTTTCGAGATCCTTCGCTTTTCCGAATGTTTCGGGAAAAGATTATTCCTATCCTGAGAACCTACCCGTATATCCGAATATGGCATGCGGGTTGCTCTACCGGAGAGGAAGTCTATTCCATGGCCATCATGTTGCATGAGGAAGGACTGTATGACAAGGCGAGAATCTACGCAACGGATATGAATGATCGCTCTTTGCAACAGGCCAAAGAAGGCGTATACGGTATTGAGAAGATGAAACTATTTACTACAAATTATTTGGAGGCAGGGGGTACCAGAGCCTTCTCCGAGTACTATACAGCGAAATACAATTCGGTGATATTTCATCCTTTTTTAAGGAAGAACATCATTTTCGCCGAGCATAATCTGGCAACAGACCGGTCATTTAACGAGTTTAATGTTATCTTTTGCCGAAATGTCATGATTTATTTTAATGATGAACTGCGGAACCATGTGCATGGGCTGTTTCATGAGAGCTTGAGCCACTTTGGTATTCTGGTTCTAGGGTCGAAAGAATCGATACATTTTACAGAGTTCAGTGATACCTATGAGCCGTTAGACCGGACCGAAAAAATATACCGGAAGATCAAATAGGGGGTTAGGGTTAGCCATGGGGCTCAATGAACCAATCCACATATTATTGGTAGATGACCGCCCTGAGAACTTGCTTGCTCTTGAAGCAGTTCTGGAATCGGAACAATATAAACTCGTTAAGGCAACTTCTGGAGAAGAGGCACTCCGCTGTCTGCTAAAAGACGAATTTGCGGTTATCGTTCTCGATGTGCAGATGCCTGGAATGGACGGAATTGAGACAGCAAAATTAATTAAGGCACGGGACAAGTCCAAGGATGTGCCGATTATATTCATCTCTGCGAATAGCAGAGAAGCGGAGCATTTGTTTGCCGGATATTCAGCCGGGGCTATTGATTACATGGTTAAACCATTTATTCCTCAGATTTTGAAATCCAAAATCGAGGGATTTGTGGAGATGTTTATCACCAATAAACGACTGAAGACTCAGACGATGCTGCTTCACCAGAAGACACAGGAATTGGAGAAGATGAATCAACAACTCATTCAGGCCAAGGAAGAAGCGGAGATTGCAGCGAATGCCAAGACCGAATTCCTGGCGATGATGAGCCATGAGATTCGTACCCCGATGAACGGTGTCATCGGTATGGTGGATCTGCTGATGGAGACGGAACTGAAGGACGATCAGAAAGAATACGCAGACATCGTTCGTCGCAGTGCAGATGCACTCGTCACGGTCATCAACGACATTCTCGACTTCACCAAAATGGAATCCGGCAAAATGGAACTGGAAGAGCATCCTTTTGAAATCGTCTCCTGTATCCGTGAAGTGCTGGGATTATTCGCTGCTGAAACAGGCAAAAAGAATCTGGAACTGGATTATTTCCTGGAAGATTCTGTTCCTGAATTAATTTACGGAGACATGGCGAGGTTGCGTCAGGTTCTGTTGAATCTTATTGCCAATGCGATTAAATTTACTGATCACGGTGGAGTGTATCTGATCGTGTCTGTTAAGGAAGAAAAGGATGGACACCTGGCATTGGAGTTTGCTGTTAAAGACACCGGGATAGGTATCGCTTCAGACAAAGTTGACCGCCTGTTTCAGCCGTTTTCCCAGCTGGATACATCAATGACACGTAAATACGGTGGAACTGGCTTGGGATTGGCAATCTGCAAGACTCTGGTTGAAATGATGGGTGGACAGATCTATCTGGATACAACAGAGCAACGGGGAGCGACGTTTGTATTTACCATTCAGGCAAAACGCTATGTCGAAACTGAACTGGTCCAGAGGAGTGGGGAAGAGAATTTAACGGATGTAAAGAATGAGAATAAATATCCAACGGTATTAATTGTGGATGATCATCCGATTAATCAGAAGTTGATGTCGATTATGCTCGGTAAACTTGGGTTGCTCTCAGACATTGCTGAAGATGGGCAGAGCGCACTCGATATGGTGAAGGGTAGCCCGTCTCCCTATGACTATGTGTTCATGGATCTGCAGATGCCTGTTATGGACGGTTTGGAATGTACACGGCGGATTCGAGAAAGCCTGCCCCCGTCCGATCAGCCGGTCATTATAGCTATGACTGCGAACGTGATGGAAGGTATTCAGCAACGCTGTATGGCTGCAGGTATGGATGATTATATTAGTAAACCAGTCAAAATGGGCAATGTAAAACAGAAAATATCCCAGTTTCAGAAACAACGACAAAGGCTAAATTCAGGCCCTTCTGCTATGAATCAGGCCAATTGAAAAAATTTCCAAACTCCTTTTTGTTTCACTCGTGCTGAAGTTGGGTTATTAGGTAAGGAAACCATTGATCAGGAGAGAGATGTCTAATGAATACAAACAAAAATGAAAAATTCAATGCAAGAACTGAAACACAGGACGGCGTGTGCACGGTGTATCTGACTGGCGAACTGGATTTGTCGGTTGCTCCTGACTTCCGCTTGGTGATGGAGCCGCTGGTGGATAACAAGGAACAGGATCTCGTGATCAACATGAAAGAACTGAAGTATATCGATAGTACAGGGATTGGTATCCTGTTATCTGTTTTGAAGGCAAGACATGGAATGGAAGCTCGCTTCGAAGTACAGGAAGTTCCTGCGCAAATTCAGAAACTTTTTGACATGACGGGCATCGCCAAATTCTTTGTCACTCAGAAGAATTCCCAATAGGAAAGGATCGAAAAAGGAATGAATGCAGAAGTTCAAAGAGTCACCCTTAATTTACCGGCGACAGCTGATTACGTTGATATTGTTAGACTCAATCTCTATGGAGTAGCATCAAAAATGGGATTTTCTTATGAAGACATTGAGGATATGAAAGTTGCTGTATCCGAGGCCTGTAACAACTCTGTACTGTATGCCTACTCACACGAAGGCGGCATGGTTGAAGTTGTATTCGAAGTGGATGGCGATACATTGTCCATTACTGTCAAGGACGAAGGTGCAAGCTTCGAGAACATGAACCCTGCTGTGTCACGTGCTGGTCTTCACGACAAAGAATTGACAGAAGCACAGATTGGCGGACTCGGGTTCTACCTGATGCAAGCCTTGATGGACGATGTCAGTGTGGAAAGTGAGACGGGCAAAGGTACGAAAGTAGTACTCGTAAAACGTCTTGCAAGAAGTGAGGAGAAAGTATGAATGAAAAAGTGACTCCCCCAGAGTCCATGTCTGAAGCTATTGGTTTGATCTGGGAATACCAGCAGACCCAAGATAATGAAATTGCAACAGTTCTCATCCGTAAATATGAACCGATGGTTAAGATGGCAGCAGGTAAAATTGCTCGGAATCGCCCCGATCTATACGAAGATCTGTATCAGACCGGGCAGATGGCCTTGATACGTTTGCTTAAGCAATATGATATCAACCTGGGTATTCCGTTTGAACCTTATGCCATGAAGAGCATGATCGGACATATGAAGAACTATTTGCGAGACAAATCCTGGTATATTCAGGTGCCCCGGAGAATTAAGGAAAAGGGAGCACTTGTGCAACATGCCATTGATGAGTTAACCGTGAAGCTGGAGCGCTCACCCGGTGTGAACGAAATTGCTGAATACCTTGATTTGACTGCAGAAGAGACGATTGAAGTTCTGGCTGGTCGGGAATGTTATCACTATGTGTCACTGGATTCTCCTCTGTCTCAGGATGACAGTGCAGCAACATTAGGTGAACTGATCAGTGCGGATGTTAATGACTATGATTCGGTCGAAAAACGGATGGACTTGCAACAGGCATTGGGACAATTGAAGGAACAAGAGCAGCAGGTACTTATTCTAGCCTTTCAGGATGGCCAATCTCAGCGGGCAATTGCCCAGAAGCTTGGTGTTTCACAGATGAGCGTATCTCGTATTCAGAAGCGAGCTACAGAGAAATTGAAACAGATCATGTCTAATGCTTCAATGTTATGAAAAATGGAACCCTAATGTTGTTGAGTACGGCATAAATAAGGACACGTCATTGCACTGGAATGCATACGTGTCCTTTTTGGGATCAAAAAAGATAAGTATGCAATGAACGAACATAAGTGCAGGAGTGGATAAAGTGATTGTGAACCAAATCAAGTTGGAACGTCGCCGTGACAAGTTATCTTGTTCGGACCATTGGCAATGGTGGGATTGGGTTGCACCCGACAACAACAGCATGAACGATGCATTGGAGGAATTGACAGAGGCATTTCCGGACATGCAGTATTGGCTTCACAAAATTCCGGAAGTGGAATCGAATTATTTGTCCGTCCGTTTTGTGAACGGTACAGAGCCAGTCATATTTGGTTCCTTGTTATATGCGATCAAGAATGAGAGAGATGACCAACGTCAAGATAATCAGATGTTTTTCTACGTCGATCGCAATCATCTGGTTACTTTGAATATGGATGACAACACACGAGGGATTATGAAGACAGATGAACGTGCTCATATGTTACAGCAATGTAGCGAGGCCAGGGATGGGATGTTTGTACTTTTTCGAGCTATACTGCATTACTACCATGTGGGAATGGATCATTTTGAGATGAACCTGCGTGATCTGGAACGGAAGATGGAATCCCGCAATGCTCGCACCTTGATGGACCAGATTCTCGCCGCTCGATTTGAATTATTGTATTGGAGTAATCTGTTCATCCCTTACTCGGAACTGATGGCCGCTTCACATGAGGCTTACCTTGATGAAATCAATGAAAATCGATACTTCCAACAGCTCCAACATCGCGTAGAGCGAATGGAACGATTGTTTAGACACTACGAGAAAGAGATTGATACATTAATCTCTATTGATAATGCGATCTCCGGTGTGCGTGGGAATGAGATCATGAAAACACTGACCATTGTCACCGCTGTGTTCATACCCGCCACGGCTGCCGGCGCGATATGGGGAATGAACTTTGAGAACCTGCCCTTTATCGATAAATCATGGGGAGTTGTTCTGGTCCTTGTTGCCATTATCCTAAGCATGATTGGCATGTACGTATGGCTGATGATGAAAGGATGGACAGGGGATCTGCTCAAAGTGAAATCCTCACAGCCTTCAGCTGAAGAGATTGAGAAAAAAGGAGAAACGGAAAAACGTAAGGGATAGCTTGCGGTCGGTTAGTCTCCTTATTTCTTGTAATCTTCAATATAGCCAAGCAAGTCAGCAATATATTGACCGACAATCGGCATATTGACGAATTGGCTGAGAATGAATGCGAGCAGACCCAGAACAACAAAGGTACCTACGGTCAGACCGAGCCCTCGTGCCATACCTGCTGTGAAGTTGGTAATAATCCGCTTTTTGGGACTGCTGTAATTCTCAATAATATCTTTGATCTGTGCTCTCTCCAGACTGTCCGCAATCTGGTCCAGACGTGTGTTCAACCGCTTTACCTCGTGTCGCAATTCAAAAGGATGCTCGCTTGTATCGTACTGCTGTGCCGGTGTTCTCCCCGTAATTGGAGTATTACCGTTAATTGTAACTTTACTCATAATTATTCCCCCTCAACTCGCATTGGATAAAAAATAGCCAGCTGGAGTGCAGCTGGCTATTGGTCACTCGATCTATATCACCTTACAGGCTAGTCGAGTTAAGTTCTTTACGTGCATCTTCCTTCGCTTCTACGGAAGCGGCAGCCACTTCTTCAGATGCACGGGATGCTTCGTTAGCCACATCCGCGGATGCTTTTCTCACAGATTCCATGACATCATTGCGTCCTTGGTTTACTGTTTTTGCAATGTCGGAAGTTTTGGATGAGACCGTTTTAGCCAGTTCGGATGCTCTATCACCTACAACCGTTGCAACTTCTTTCGTGCGGTCAGTAACCATGCCTACTTTCTCGGAAAGGTCACCACGCAATTCTCGTCCTGGTTTAGGCGCAAAGAGTAGGGCCGCAGCCGCTCCCAGCAAACCTCCGATGAAAATCCCTTTGGCGAAAGTCGAACCCGTCTGTACAGGATATTGCTCTTCTGCTTTATTCATGTCTAATCACTCCTTCTTCAAATTAAGAAACAAATACGAAACAACGAACACCTTGTTGCCCGAATCAGGCAGCCTGTCTTAGCAGTCTGGACACAAGCCCCAGCAAGAAAACAAAGAGCGCTGTACCAATGATGGCAGGGATGATGGCAAAGTTACCGATAACGGGTCCCCAGTTACCAAGCAAAAGTGCTCCCAGCCAGGCTCCGGCAAATCCGGCAATCATTGCACCGATTATGCCTCCAGGCATGTTGTGACCGGCAAGTGCATCTCCGATCAAACCGATGATGACAGCCATCACAATGCTGATAATGATGCCCCACATAACAACCGCCTCCTTTAAACTTGATGTAGGATGTTGTCTGTTCGCGTTTGCTTACTTCGTATATAAACGCCGTGCAACCCTGTGAAACAATAAAGATGAGGATGAATGAACTGGAAATCAGAGGAATTCCTTCTTTAGTGACTTTGTTTAATACCTTTAATCATGCAGAAGATCCATGCCAATCCAGCGGCAAATCCCGTAAATACATCCGTAGGATAATGTACGCCGAGCATGATGCGGCTCAGGCCAATCAAGAAAATAAAAATGATGCCGCATAGAACAGGAAGCCACATACTAGAAGAGTTGTGTCGCTGTTGCTCAATGGCCCAGATTACAAAGAGCATGCCGTAGAAGCCCATGGAGATCATGGCATGTCCGCTGGGAAAGCTGTACCCGTGAACGACCAGCAGATGATCCAGTTCAGGTCTGCTTCGTCTGAAAAATTCTTTCAATAACGTGTTCAGGATCCACATCATGGCAAAACTTCCCGTGATCGCATATCCATATATAACAAACCTTGGGCTGCGTTGTATGAAGAAAAGAAGGGCGAAACCTACTACGGCTACAGCAGAGATTTTGAATGAGCCCAGCGCAGTTATAAATGCAGTGTAAGGAAATAGATACAGACGTGAATCCGAATTCAGATAAAATAATTGCTGAATTTCAGCATCCAGACGAATAATAGAATCATCGCCCAACCAGGCACCCAGACCTGCCATGATGAATACGACCGAAGCACTGATAGCCATACCAGCCAAACTCCAGTTGAAGAGGGGGCGTAACGACATGCCAGAGGTCGAACCTGATGAGAATGGTGTAGACATTTTGCGTGGCATAGTGAGTTTCTCCTTCATTATGGTAGTCATGAACATAGATGATAAAGCTATACCCGAAATGCATGTCGAAAAAACTGTAAAAACGTCGCTTTTGTACTATACTATTTAAGATATCCCATGCGGCGTCGTGACGCAAAGCAGAGATGAAATTGGGAGCACAAAGGAGAGAACTCGCATGGAGAGTGCCTTGTTAATTAAAGAATACCGTGCAGGCGTCATGGAATGCGCCCATTACGGACACATAAGTATTACGGATGAGAATGGCCGAATCGTATACTCGGCTGGCGACCCTCATTTTAGAGCGTTCACTCGCTCATCTGCCAAACCTTTTCAAGCTATTCCAGGAATCCGGGCAGGGATCGTCAGTCACTATGGCCTATCTGCACAGGAGATTGCCATTATGTCCTCTTCGCATCGTTCGGAGCCGGAACACATTCGGGTGCTGGAGCAGTTATCCGGTAAAATCGGACTGGGTGAAGAGTGCCTGATCTGTGCACCAAGCTACCCGCTTAATGAAGAAAGCCGTAATCAATGGATACGTGGACAAGGAGAGAAACGCCGCATCTTGCATAACTGCTCCGGAAAACATCTGGGAATTCTGGGGTACAGTCAGATGAAGCAGGTTGATTTGGGCAGTTACGCTGAACCGGATCACCCCGTACAACGTGAAATTCTTGAAACGTTTGCCGACCTGGCAGGTATTGAGGAAAAAGAGATTAAGCTTGGGACGGATGGCTGCGGCTTTCCGGTATTTTCTTTGCCGTTATCAGCATTGTCGAACGCCTATCTGAAGCTCGCTTGTCCGGATCTTATCGCCGATCCTTCTACAAGAACAGCTGTAGAGACGATTACATCAGCCATGAATGAACATCCGTTAATGGTAGGGGGCACAGAGCGTGTAGATTCAGTACTGCTGGAAGACGATAACATTGTCGCAAAAGGTGGATTCAAAGGGGTATTCGGTTTTGGTCTGAAAAAAGAACGATTGGGAATCACCTTCAAGGTACTTGATGGTTCCGAGGAAGAGTGGGCCTTCATTACCCAATCCATCCTGAAACAGATCGGTTATTCCAATGAGAGAACCCTTGCACGATTGGCTGAAGTGTTCCCTTCCGACATCCGTAATGATGAGGGTACCCTTGTAGGTCATGCAGATAGCGAGTTCATTCTCCACTCACTTGAAGATAGCGTATAACCTTAAGAAGGGGCGTGATTAGAGTTGCCGGACCCCGGGTAAAGATGACATACCAACTGGTATTTATCTAAACAATTCATATACACGCATGGACTGCCTCAGTAATGTGGCAGCTCTAAACCCTTGGAGGTGGATGAACATGATTAAAGTGGTGACATCGGAAGAAAGGCACACGTCGGATCGAGGTTGGATACACAGTGAATTCAGCTTTTCCTTTGCGGATTATGATGATCCGAGCAACGCCCATTTTGGCTGTCTGCTGGCTCATAATGAAAACACGCTGATGCCGCAAGAAGGCTTTAAGAAACATCCACATCATGATCTTGAGCTTGTCAGTTATGTCATATCAGGTACACTCAAACATACGGATAGTATGGGAACAGAACAATTGCTTGAACCGGGTACAGTCCAGGTGATGAGTGCAGGTACAGGAGTGGAACATTCCGAGACCAATCCGTCAGCGGATGAACCGGTACGATTTCTTCAGATGTGGTTTTTGCCATCGGAGCGTATGCTGAAACCATCCTATACGAATCGGAAAATAGAGCCACAGGAGCCTTTGAATCGTTTATGTCCGATTGTATCCGGGCAAGGGGGCGAGGGAACCGAAGGCGCATTGCCTATTTCCCAGGATGTAACCTGTTACCTGTCCCATTTGGAGTCTGGGAAGAAGTTGATGTACCCGCAACATGAAGAGCGACGGACACATCTTTTCCTGATCAGTGGACATGTGGAGATTCTTTGCTCGGACGGTAACTTCAGCCTGAAGCCGGGGGATGCTGCACGAATTCGTAAAAGCTGCGATCTGCAAATTACGAGTACAGACAGTGAACCTGCCGAATTTGTTCTGGTCGATCTGCCTTAAGGATCAGATGTACTTCCTAATAACGATAGTCTTGAAACAAAAATAGGCGAAAAGGACCTGTTGCCACGTTGATGTGGAAGACAGGTCCTTTTTTTTGCTTGCTTGGACTAGGATTTACGAAGCTTACCCAGTTCAGAAGCGACAGCTTCCACTTCGGAGATACTGAGATGTTCCTTGCCCAAAATCATTTCATACAGGTCAAACAGATCTTCATATTTCTCAAGTGGGAATGACGAAGCTTGCATGGCAGCACCGCTTGCCATACGCAGTTTGGTTTTGATCGCTTCAATCATATATTCCATATTGGCTGCTGTTGCTTGTGTTAAATCCATCGTTAAATTCATCCCTTCCGTATCGGAAACTCTTGTTATTGTATCATGATTGGAAGTGCTCAGGCCAATGCTTTTGCGGGGAAACCAAGCATCGGTTACAATGATGGATACAACAACCGGTTTTCATGGAAAACAGAGTGTACTGGAGGGAATACAGCTTGGCAGCGTATAAGCGAGAAATGGTTCGCCATCAAGGAAGGGAAGTCCGCAAAGGCGTGCCTGCAGAGAATCTGATTTTATTTTTCGAAAATATCCTCAAACTTCACGCTCTAGATGAAATCACGTTTGTCTGCATCGGAACCGATCGTTCCACCGGGGATGCCCTGGGCCCGCTGACAGGGAGTATCCTGCAAGAGAATGGAATAGGTAACGTGATAGGCACGCTGTCTTCCCCTTGTGATGCAGACACGCTGGAGAGGAAATTAGCACTCATTCCTGCACACCATGCCATCATAGCGATCGATGCGTGTCTGGGTCCCAAGCATGCCGTAGGTACATATTATCTCTCGAACAACCCACTCATTCCAGCTCAATCGGTTGGAGGGAAGCTCCCTCCTGTCGGACAATACAGTCTGGCAGCTGTGGTTAATGCCAATGGACCAAGGCCTTATTCCATATTGCAGATGACCTCGCTTCACTCGGTCATGGAGATGTCCCGAACGATTGCAGACGCCGCAATTGAAGCATGGAAATGGAGACAAACGTTTCATTCATGAGATGTAGGCTTAATAATATACAACCTGAATTATTTAATTCGCGCAGAGAGAGGGATTCATATGGAAAAAGTGATGTGTGATGGAACGACGATTTGTTATGCCGAACAAGGTAAGGGAGAAGCACTCATTTTGCTCCACGGATACTGTGGCAGTTCATCGTATTGGGATGAGGTCGTATCTGAACTGGCACGCAGCTATCGCTGTATCGTACCTGATCTGCGTGGACACGGGAAAACAGATGCACCTGTAGGAAGTTATACCATCGAACAGATGGGCAACGATGTATTACAGTTGATGGACGAGTTGAACGTGGAAAAGGCTGTCCTTCTAGGACACTCGATGGGGGGATATATTGCGCTCTCGATCGCACAACGTCACCCTGAGCGTTTGAATGCATTTGGCCTGATTCATTCCACAGCCTACCCGGACAGTGAAGAAGCCAAAGAGAAACGCCTTCGTGCCGTCTCCACCATTCAAACGGAAGGTATCGTGAATTTTGTAGATGGACTGGTTCCTGGCTTATTTGCACCGGAACATGTTGAGTCGTTATCCACGCACGTAACACGCGTGAAGGAAATTGGTTACCAGACCGCGCCTCAAGGTGCTGTTGGTGCTGCTCTTGCTATGCGAGAACGCCCGGATCGCCGCGATGTACTATCCGCCACTCCTTTACCTGTATTGCTGGTAGCAGGAGAGAAGGATGCTGTTATTCCGCCAGAACGTACATTTACAAGTGACAAGCCGCATATCGTGCAAGCTGTTATCCCGGGTGCGGGTCATATGAGCATGTATGAAGCTCCTGAAGAATTAATTCAGGTCATTAAGCAATTTATGTCTGGATTATCGAAGTAATAAATGAAGTGATTTATGTTGATTTCATTAAAATATAGTTGGGTTCCTGGATAGTGTTGATTCCTTTTGGAGAATTATCGGTTCCCACATCATTTGAACCCCTGCAACGTCCTTTTTGGGATAAGCAGGGGTTTTTGTCACTTCCATGGCCAGAGTAAAGACATGCGTCTTGTTTTTGGCTTTTTGTCATGGCATGAATTAAAATAACTACAATAGGACGTTAGGAGAGCGATTGAATGGATAAGGTCGAATGATGAGGGGGCATACAGCATGTTCAGAAAAGATTATCTGCTCCGCATGATGGAGGAAATGACTGAAGCAATAGGTAAAGTGTTCACGCTCAAACAGCAACGTAAGCACACCGAGGCATTGTCTGAACTGGATGAGCTGATGCGCAGGCAGTTTGGGCTAAACTTGTCTTTGCTGAACTCGTTACCAGCTGAGGATGTTATTGAAATGTTCCGTTTTCGCGGGATGATTGAAGTGGACAATCTGCAGCACGCCGCCAGGCTGATTGAAGAAGAAGCCTATATATATCAAGAGAAGGCCAAAGTGGAAGGGATAGAGGATCAGGAGAGAATGGACGCAGAGGATGAGGCTGTCATCCGATTGATGAGATCACTTCATTTTTACCTGTATGCATTGAATCATGGCGCTAATCCCCAGTTATTAGATGCACCGCAACGGGTGGAGGGTGTATTGGGACTTACCAAAGAATATGAGCTCCCTGCCCGGACCGAAAGACAGCTTGCCCTGTATCGTGAGCAACAGGGACATTACGACCAGGCAGAGAACAGTTGGTACAGGTTGCTCCAGCTTGGTCCGGAATTCCCTGTAAGCTACCAAGATGATGCACAGTCGTTCTATAAAAGGTTGAGCCAACTCACGGATGAACAATTGGAGCAAGGCGGTTTGCCGCGCAACGAAGTTGAAGAGGGGTTAGCCGAACTAAATCGTCAAGAGATGAACTCATAAATATGAATTGTGCATCAAGGCTTGTTACCTGCCTTCACTTGGAGAGGGAACGGAAGTGTGGTATGGTAACGGTTGACCAAACCAAACCGAAAGTGAGATGTACCCCGTGGATTCATTGCGAAAGCTTATACAAGACATCTTTGAACAGAATTCGCTGATTACAGCGACCTGGAGCCAGCTGCGCAGACGGGACAATGTCTCGTATACCAAAGTGCAAGTCAAGCCGGTGACACTGAAGAATCAGCTGCATTATCAATTTGCATTTCATTATAACAACAAAGTGCTGCACGAGAATTTGACTCCGGCTGAAGCGGCAGAGCGTATGACTTTGCTATGCGAAGAGACGTTTCGTCAAGGCCTGCTCTGTACTACCGATGCAGACTATCAAATTTTGATCAGCAAAAAATATAAAGTATCGATTCTGACTAAATCGGCTTCCAAAACTGCGGTGGATCTGTCGCATAATCGCAAGAAGCAATATGTATTGGAAGAGGGAGTACCCGTATCGTTCCTTGTTGAACTTGGCATTATGAACGAAGAAGGTCGTGTGCTGGCCCGCAAGTATGACAAGTTCAGACAGATTAACCGTTTCCTCGAAATGGTGCAGGATGTCATTCCGCATCTGCCGGAGGGACGTCCACTTACCATTGTTGATTTTGGTTGTGGCAAGTCTTATCTGACTTTTGCGTTATATCACTATCTGTCTGTACAACAACGGCGTTCACTACAAATTATTGGGTTGGACTTGAAGGCAGATGTCATTGAACACTGTAATGATCTGGCTAATCGATTACATTACGGTGATCTGAAGTTTCTGGTTGGAGACATCGCGGACTACGATGAATTGAATGAAGTGGATATGGTTGTAACACTGCATGCCTGTGATACAGCTACCGATGCTGCTTTGGAGAAAGCGGTTCGATGGGGGGCTTCTGTTATTCTGTCTGTTCCTTGCTGTCAGCATGAACTGTTCGACCAAGTAGAGGCTTCCGTGATGAATCCGTTGTTGTCCCATGGCATCCTCAAGGAACGTTTCTCCGCACTGGCTACGGATGGAATTCGCGCCAAATTGCTTGATCTAATGGGATACAAGACACAATTACTTGAATTCATCGATATGGAGAATACACCTAAAAACATATTGATACGTGCTGTTCGCGGTCAGGCGGGTGAAGTGTCAGAGATGTGGAACGAATATACGGCTTTCCGTGATTTCATTCATGCCGATCCATATTTGGAGCGGGCTTGTTCGGATTTGCTCCCTGATGATGGCAAGCAGGTTATTGGGAAATCAAAATCGAACAAAGAAACCGTCCAGGATTCCACGAATTGTGACATTTGCTAAGTGTGCCGATGCCAATCCAGGGACATACTGCAATTAGGGTCCTTGAATGTAAATTTCAATATTATGCACATACGTTGTAGCAGGCAACACCATAACTGTTAGTTATGTATCAGACAGAAGGACCCCTTATCGGGATCTTCTGTCTTTTTGTTATGCGTATCGAGCGCTGGAAGGAAGGAGGGTGGATAAGGATGAAGAATAGGGCGATAGATAAGGGAATTGTAAGGTATAAACGAGGGTATGCGGCGAGAGAGGAACTTATGGAACGGGCGTTTGAGGGGATTCACCACGCAAATGATAAAGAATATGTAGATAACAGGGATATAGATAATGGGGGCAGTAGGGACGGTAGAGGCAGTAGGATCTGTAGAGACAGTACATATAATAGGGAAGATACATACAACGAAGATGATATGTATAAAAAAGATGCTACATATCATACAAATAGAGTTATGCAAACGGAGGGGTCAGGCAGTTCTTCTCGAAGTTTGAGATGTGAACATTATTCAGGGTCGGGATGGACTTGGTCAGTGGGCATACTCTCCATTGTCTTGCTGCTCGCAGGATGTCTGAGTCGGGGACTGTATTATTCAGTGGATCTGTACCCTGTTAATCTGATCGCAGCAGGAAGCACTTTGATTATGATTGTGATAGTGCTATTTCTTACAGTCTTTCGTCCGCAGAAGGCGAGTGAACGGATACCCATGTCATTGGTACAGCGGCAGGGGAACATGGAACCAATGGTTGAGAAAATATTTCGATTGCCGGAGATTTGGCGGGTATTGTTGCCGCTAGCGATGATGACATGTTTTGGGCTACACGCATGGACAGGCTCGGTGAGTAGACAGGGCAGTATGGATGAAATGCTGCGTTGGAGCCTGCTTGCGCTGTTCACGCTGCTCACCGCAATACTGGCTGCGCGCACGGATGGTGCGCGTTGGTTGGCTTGCGGTTGGCAGATGGCCGGCGGCTTGCTTGTGCTAAGCGGCATTCTTGCCGTGTGCGGAGTATTGCCGCTGCCCTTCGGGGTAATGCGGACTGCTGACCCCGAGATCAGCTCCGCC
The DNA here is from genome assembly GCF_037974355.1 of Paenibacillus sp. FSL R5-0517. Classification (NCBI taxonomy): domain Bacteria; kingdom Bacillati; phylum Bacillota; class Bacilli; order Caryophanales; family Paenibacillaceae; genus Paenibacillus; species Paenibacillus sp. FSL R5-0517. Next base: position 5,821,132 of record NZ_CP150235.1, on the reverse strand, counting down.
GGAGCACGGCTCGGCGGATTATTGCAGTACCCTAATGCGTACGGTGCCCTTGTTGGCATGTACGCATTGGAGCGGCTGTCGGCCGCCGCGCGAGTCTTGGCCCGGCCTGTGCCGGCCGGGCGACTCATCGCGGCAGTGCTACCGCTCATGCCCGCGCAAGCCGCGCTCCTGCTGAGCGAGTCGCGCGGCGCTTGGCTGGCGACCGGCTGCGCCGCGGTCGCCGCCTTTGCTGTGCAGCGGCGCGGTGCCCGCCTGCCGCTGCTGCTGGCCATGGCCGCGCCACTAGCGTGCGCGGCCTGGCTGTACCGCCAGCTGGCTGCTGCCCAGCTGGCGCCTGCACCCGTGCCCGGCCTGCTGGCACTGGCCGGGGCATGGGCAGCTGCGCTGCTCGGCACGCTGCTGCTGTGCCGCCTATGGCACAGCGGCGCCGCCAAGGCTCCGCGCGCCGCTGCCCTGACGGCCATCGTGCTGGCGGAAGCCACCGCCGCACTGATGGCCGTGGCCTCCACCGCCGATCGCCTAGCGGCAGGTGTCGGCACGGGGGTATCCCGCCTGCAGATGTGGCGGGATGCCCTTCAGTTGTGGACCGAGGCCGCATGGCTTGGCCACGGGGGAGACACATGGCGCAACATGTTCCGCGCCATTCAATCCTCGCCATATGTCGGAGGCGAGGTCCACAACGGCTTGCTTGATCTCGCCCTGGACACGGGCATGATCGGCATCCTGCTTGTCGCAGGGTGGTTTCTCCTCACCCTGCGAAGCACCTTTTATTTTGCACCGCAGCTTATGCCAGCCGTGCTTGTTTTTGGCCTGCATGGGGCGATGGACTTCGACTGGAGCTTCACCTTATTCTGGATGCTCTTTATTTGGCTTGGTTCATGGGCATCCGCATTGAAGACCGAAGCAGTGAAAGGCAAGCAATTGGGTGGAACTGCGGAATACACACCTTTCAGATCTGAATCCATATCCGAATCCAGATCCAGATCCAGATTCAAATTCAGAGCCAGAGCCAGAGCTCGTCTTATCCGATATTTATCAACTCAATTCAGCACATCAACTATCCCGATGCGTACCTTCTTTCATATACTTCAGCGAGTGACTGCTCGGTTAATAAAGGCATCCGCAGTGATGATCATCCTTTTCTGGCTAGGTGGAACAATGTGGCTGACCTCCCGCTTCGCCGTAGCAGAATTGCAGTACCGTCAGGCGATGACTGAACCGGAGGGAACTTCAGCACACAAGCTGCATCTTATGGCTGCTTTTCAATCAAATCCGAATCGAACCGACATCATAATAACGCTTGCACGATCTCTCCCGGGGCAAGAAGCAACATCACTACTTCTGAACAGCTTGTCCCTTTCCCCGATGCAGCCTCAGAGTTACATCGAATTGGGACGATTGGCTGCCCAATTCGGCAAAGGGCAGCAGGCTGGAACATATTTTGAACAAGCGATCGCATTGAACCGGTATGATGGCAATGGTCAATCCGTCGCTTTGTATTGGATGGAACAGGCAGCGCGGCGGGAATGGAAGGCAGGATATAGAGAACGAGCCCGAGAGACTGCCGCCGCTGGTGTACAGATGTATGAACGGTATCAACTGCTGGCTGAGGAAGTGAAAGCAGGGGGTGATCGCAATGATCGCCATTTTGTACTGGAAGAACATGCTCCAGGCTATGGAGAGAACCTGCGCAGGCTTGCGGGGGCTTCTTCTCCTCCATTTTCTCCAGAGTTGACCAAGCGTAGCCCTTGACTCACTGGTGAATAGTGACGCTGACCCGAGCGATATAACAATGGATGTCAGCGTCTCTAAAGTCTCTAAAGTCTCTAAAATCTGTAAATTTTGAAATCTAAACTGGCTGCCTCGCGGGGATGGTATACGTTTCTCTAAGGAACACAGGACGTCTTATTTGGCCTTTAGCTGCTCCTTTTAAATTGTAAAGAACTTCAGACACGTTATTTCCACAACTCCCCTGACAGATACCCTATAATAGGCCGAAAATTCCGATATAACATGTTTCAGATTCCTTAAATTTCTGAGAGTGTTTCAAATCCTTGAATAAGGCGCCTCAGATTGGTTACCGCTCGTGGGCTTGAGCATAAGCATGAGCATGAACATGTAAAGATACTGCCAGCTTTTTTCACAGCATCGTTTATGTTCACACTCGCTGTTCCTGTTCATGCACTAAGCGTTGTTCAAACTCCCAGCGTTGTTCAAACCCACTATTTATGTTCGCACTCTCTATTAGGCTCATAATTTTCAGCTTTGTTGCACTCCCTGTTAAGGCTCATACTCCAAGCGTTGTTCACACTCCCTGTGCTGTTCATTGGCTCCATGCTCCGTTCCAACCGTAACCGTACCCCTAAACCAGTAGACATCTCCTGACTCCACTTATAAGAGAAGTTTTTTATTCCTGCATTTCTACAGGCTCTACAGGCGATATCCGCCAAATGCATGCTGAAACGCATCTTTTAATGGTTCAACCTCTACTTCCCACAGCGCGGCAATTTCTGCACTGACATCCGTGTTCCACCACTCACATAATTTCTTGCGGTTGTCGCGATTTTCCCCAATCCAGATCAGATTCGCAATCACCTTGCCGTAATAATATTCTTCCGCCTGCTTCATCCGTTCGGGAGAGACATATACCTTTAGCCTTTTGGCTGTCCGGTACAATTCCTTGCTGCATGCCCTGCGAATTCCCCTGGCGGAAGGAAGATTTTGACCGGATTGCGTATGTTTGACCGGCGGAGAACCGGGTATTGACTTGTGTGACATCTTCTCACGCTCCTCTCCCCATACCATATGCGGAGTGCTGCGAACGGGACACTATCCCAACCTCTTGAAGTAGCAACGTATACAGGCCTGTGATAAAATAGGGACGAACATCCATGGTGCGGAGGGGCACCGCCAATCAGGATGGAGAAAGAGGGTTGAGATGGACTTTATTCATAACCTTGTCGGCCAATTGTTCGATTGGATTCAAAGTCTCGGGTACTTTGGAATCATGCTTGGATTAATGTTAGAAGTTATTCCGAGCGAAATTGTGCTGGCGTATGGAGGGTTTCTCGTTTCACAAGGTAATATCAACTTCTTCGGTGCTATGATTTTTGGTACGGTGGGCGGTGTGGTTGCCCAGTTATTTATTTACTGGATTGGCCGTTATGGCGGCAGACCTGTACTGGAACGCTTCGGTAAATACATACTCATCCAGAAAAAACACATCGACCATTCCGAGGAGTGGTTTCGCAAGTATGGTGCAGGTGTCATTTTCACGGCGCGTTTTGTTCCGGTGGTAAGGCATGCCATCTCCATCCCGGCTGGCATCACAAAAATGCACGTAGGTAAATTCATTTTGCTTACTACACTCGCTGTTATACCTTGGACTGCATTGTTTATATATTTAGGGATGATCCTTGGAGATCAATGGAAGCATATTGATGAGAAAGCGGCGCCATATGTTATGCCTATTTTGCTTGTCGCTCTCGCCCTTATGATCGTTTATGTACTTATTAAATGGATGAATGCTCGCAAAAAGAAAGGAAGTGTCTAGTCATGGGTAAACCCAACTTGTCTCACAAATTCGGTAAAGGTCTGCCACCGAAGGAATTTATCGAGAGTATGACCAAGAACCAAAGTGAATTCCAGGCCAACTATGATAGCTTTACTTGGTCGAACGAAGAGGATCGTGAGTTCTTTGAAAGCCTGAACCATCGCGACGACCTGCGTGTGTTAATTCTGGCTGCTGACTGGTGCGGGGATGTTGTGCGTAATATTCCGGTTGTATTCCAGGCGCTTGAAATCTCAGGAATCCCAACTGAAGTTCTGATTATGGAGCACCATCCTGAAGTGATGGATGAGTTCCTGACGATGGGTGGCCGTTCCGTGCCAGTCGTTATTTTTGCAGATACAGGTGGTCATGTGCTTGGTCAGTGGGGACCTCGTCCGCAGCATGTACAGGAAGTCATGGTTGAATTCAAACGCCTTAATCCGGATCGTGAAGCAGCAGATTATCAAGAGAATTTGGCTGTAGCGCGTCAAGAGATTGGTAAACGTTATGGGGAAGGAACGGAGTCACATGCGGCCATTATCCGTGAGCTGCGTGAACTGATTTCGGGTTACTAAGCCGATATGCTTAACATTCGCACGTTTACACTCGGCCCGCTTCAGACCAATGCGTATCTCTTACAAGGAGATGATCCGGGCAAAGCCGTCATTATCGATCCGGGCATGAATCCAGGGCCGCTACTTAAGGCGATTCAAGATTTGGAGATCGAAGCTATTCTCTTGACACATGCTCACTTTGATCATATGGGCGGGGTAGATGAGATCCGTAAATTGAAGGGCTGTCCCGTTTATCTTCATGACTTGGAGAGTGACTGGCTCACGACCCCAAAATTAAATGGATCTTTGAATTGGCCGCAGGCGACACCACCACTTTCGACAGATCCTGCTGAATATGCCATGGATGAAGGGCAGAAGCTGAATCTGATTGGACATACGTTTAAAGTGTTCCACACACCTGGACATTCACCAGGCAGTGTAAGTTTGCTTTGTGATAACGATCTCTTTGCCGGTGATATACTGTTCCGCATGGGTGTGGGCAGAACGGACCTCACAGGAGGACGTGAACGGGATCTGATTGATTCGATTCAGAACAAGCTGTATACCTTTGCTGATGAGGTTAAAGTGTATCCAGGCCATGGCCCCAAAACGACCATTGGTTATGAGAAACAGAACAATCCTTACGTGTCCGCAAGATAATCCGACATGATATGTGAAGAAAGTCTGGACAAGTGACAACTTTTTCATTAGAATAGCAATTAGTTGTTACAAGCGTTAAGGCATCATCTAACTGAAGCATTACCAAGAAACACCCAACCTTGCGAAGCACGCAGACTGTGGTCTATACCCGGTTTGCGTTCTTTTTTTGTTTTCAGACCTTTTTTATCACAGAATTAGCCTTTTTTACGCTACATAGAGATGCATGATGAGCTTCACCACAATTTAGTTTGAGACCAATAGCAATTTAACAAAAGCACAGATTGATGAATTTTAATGAAAATAATTTATAAGTTGAGCTACTCATTTACATGATAACGGAGAGGACAGAAAGAGCCTGAAAAAGCGAAGTGTTCGCCTAAAAGCTTTCTGGAAGAAAGCTGCATCGTAAGCATACGCTATCCCCGGATTTTCCCTTTAAGAAAAGGGAATCAAAAAATCTGGGGATAACAGCGATTGGAAGGTTATTCTGTCATCGTAGTGTCAGTGTAAATAATCTTTAGTTCAACTTATATAGATCATGAGAGAGTGGGGAATATCAAAGTGGAGAAAATAAGAGTTATCCCGTTGGGACAGCGTGTCGAGCATTCGATTATGGATGAAAACCGTCGCATATTGGAAAGTGTGAAAAGAGAAACTAGTACCAAGCGAACTTTAATACATAACCCTAGCGTGACCGGTGAAGTGATGAAGTCTGAGCAGAATATATGGACAAGCCGTGTGTTAAGAAATGGAGCCCACAAGCAACCGTGGTTCGACAAGCTGCAAGATTACCGGAATCAAGTCTGATTGCCCGGGAAATTGTCGGGTTAGAATTTTTTTAAAATTTCATTGAACGTTTCCGCAGAGCCTGTCGTATTAACTCCAGATTGAACGGGAAGCAGGTGATGACCATGATCAAGGCAGCTGAACTTGAAGAAGTACGCAGAGCGGTATCGGGAGATGATAGTGCACTCGCAGCTTTGTTACAACGTAACTACACGTTTGTGTATAAGTATCTTGTCAAAGTTACAATGGACGCGAATCTTGCGGAAGAGACCGTGCAGGATACGATGGTTCGTTGTATGGAGAATATCCATCGATATGATGGCACGTCTGCCTTTTCATCATGGATGATTACCATTGCGACCCGAATCTATATTGACAAGACAAGACGCAGGAAGAGAGAGCAGAGCTGGCTTAGTCTTATCCGTGATCAGGCTGTACGTCGATTCCGCTGGCAGCTCGAGAGTCGGAATGAAGAATGGACAGATGTCATGGATGCGATGACAAGGCTGACACCTGAACATCGTGTGGCAGTACTGTTGAAGCATTATTATGGATACGGATATGACGAAATTGGCGAAATGTTGGGTATTCCCTCCGGAACGGTGAAGTCACGAACAGCCTACGGTCTCCGTCAGTTAAGAAAGGAGCTGGAATAAGGATGAGCAGATCAGATGATGAACAGGAACAAGAGGTTGTAGAGCGATTGCAGCAACACATGAGAGTACTTGATGATGCGTTTGAGCCGGCAAACATACCTTCATTAGGTTCACTTGAAGCCCAAGTCAGAGAACGAAGACAGATCAGACGACGAGCCCATTGGATCGAGATGATCTGTTTCTGGTTGGTGGGATTGCTAGCCATTACGTTCGGGGCATTATTCCTCGTATCTGCTCCAGCTCTATATTTGGGTATCCAGGCTTTTGGTACAGTTGTTGCCGTGATTTTAGTTGTGATCTGGGCAGGACGGCGCCGGAAGGAGGTTCGTCATGAATAAAATGCATTATTCATTGGATGAAATTTCTCCATTGTGGCTTATACTGCTTGGCATTTTTCTCTTGGTTCAAGGCACCTGGATCTTTCAGGACGCACGTAGACGTGGACGTTTCCCTTGGTTATGGGGATTATGGGGGATCACCGGATTTCCCACGCCGCTCATCATATATTGGTTTGTCGTGATTCGATCACAACGCAAGCCAGGTGGATCCACAAAGAAAACATGATTGTTTTAATAGAGGTTATTTAGAAAAAATCGCTACTCCATTTCTAGCTTTATCCATCTTCTCGGTACTGTGTACTGTTCTTTTTGAACACGTATAAAATAGAGAGGAAAAAGATTTTGCACAAATATGTTGTTTAATTCTAGTATTCCTAGACATCGTTATTCTTTTCTAGTAGACTATACAAATAAATATTAAGATAGACTACCAGGAGGTTAGACGATGCTGCGATTAGGAGAGAAGGTTGTCATCGTCGCGGATGCGTTTGAGCAGAATCTTCCTGTGGGGGAATATGGTTTCATCATCGCTTATGACCGGAATCCGGACAATGCGTTCGATTACGTGCTTCGAGTGCCGCAGGTGAATCGGAACTTTTTTGTTCCATCCGGCGACGTCGATCTGGAAGAGGTTCTGCTGAAGCAGGAAGCTGAGCGGGTCGAGCGAGAAGCGTTGATAGATTACGCCCTTGCGACACACAATGAGAAGCTGTTTCATCATTTGATGAACGGAGATTTTCAAGCTGTGGAAGAGGAAGAGGAAACCGCGAACGATGTTATGTCTCAGGCGGATTTTATAAAGCAGGTTAATCTGCGTGCATGGATTTAGAATTTTGAGGAGTCGGCTGATGCCGGCTCTTTTTTATTTTATAAGTTCGTTTTTAGCTTACATGAAGACTGTCAGGTCATTTGCATTGAATTGTCGAACTATCTCACCTATAATGAAAAAAGTTATCTTGAGACTTTAGCCCGTTAAACGAGCGATTCGTTTCAGGTCGTTTCGGGAATCAGAACGAATGAAGGAGGCATCCGCTAATGAGTATTTCGAATAATGACGTTCAGCATGTGGCCAAGCTGGCCCGACTCAACTTGACTGCTGAAGAAGAACAGACCCTGACAGGTCAGCTGAACGCGATTTTAAAATATGCAGAAAAGCTGAATGAGCTGGATACGGAAGACATCGAACCCACCACTCACGTTCTGCACGTAAGCAATGTCATGCGTGAAGATGAGACCAAAGAAAGCCTGTCGATTGAACAGGTGATGCGCAATGCACCGGAAGAAGAAGACGGGCAGTTTAAAGTGCCTGCTGTAATGGAATAACGGACAACCGGAAGGAGGACAAACACTGTGAGTTTATTTGAACAATCGTTGCCTGAGTTACATAACAAGCTGCATGCCAAAGAGCTGTCGGTCAGCGATCTGGTGGATCAGGCATATCAGAATATTGGTGCGCATGACGATAAGGTTAAGGCGTATTTGGCACTGGATGAAGAACAAGCACGCGCTCGTGCACGTCAACTGGATGACCGTCTGGTTAGCGGTGAGGAGAAGGGGTTGCTTTTCGGCCTGCCTGTAGGAATTAAGGATAACATCGTGACGAACGGACTGCGTACGACGTGCGGCAGCCAATTTCTACGTAATTTCGACCCGGTGTATGATGCAACAGTTGTCGAAAGATTGAAAGCTGCGGACACCGTGACTATTGGTAAACTCAACATGGACGAATTCGCCATGGGTGGCTCCAATGAGAACTCAAGTTTCTCCCCTGTACGTAATCCATGGGCACTTGATCGTGTTCCAGGAGGCTCCAGCGGTGGTTCTGCAGCAGCTGTGGCTGCGGGAGAAGCATACTTCACGCTCGGATCAGACACAGGCGGCTCCATCAGACAACCTGCTTCGTATTGTGGTGTTGTTGGATTGAAGCCGACATACGGACTTGTTTCCCGCTTTGGTTTGGTTGCATTTGCCTCATCCTTGGATCAGATTGGACCTTTGACGAAAAATGTTGAAGATTCTGCTTATGTATTGCAAGCCATTGCCGGTTATGACGCGAAAGATTCGACATCTGCAAAAGTGGAGATTCCGGATTATTTGAGCGGACTGACAGGTGATGTTAAAGGACTTCGTATTGCTGTTCCGAAGGAATACATCGGTGAAGGCGTCGATCCACAAGTAAAAGAGACCGTTCTGTCTGCATTGAAAGTTCTCGAAGGACTTGGGGCAACATGGGAAGAAGTATCCCTGCCGCATACCGAATATGCTGTGGCTACGTATTACCTGCTAGCTTCTTCGGAGGCTTCTTCGAACCTGGCTCGATTTGATGGCGTGCGTTATGGCGTGCGTGCAGACAATCCGGATAACCTGCTGGATCTGTATCATCAGTCTAGGAGCCAAGGCTTTGGTCCCGAAGTGAAACGACGTATCATGCTCGGAACGTATGCACTCAGTTCGGGGTACTATGATGCCTACTATCTGAAAGCACAGAAAGTACGTACATTGATAAAACAGGATTTCGACAATGTATTTGCCAAATATGATGTGATTATTGGACCTACGGCGCCAACTACGGCGTTCAAACTCGGTTCACAGGTGGATGATCCGCTTACAATGTATCTAAACGATATTTTGACGATTCCGGTCAGCCTGGCTGGCGTACCTGCCGTTAGCATTCCATGTGGATTCTCGGATGGATTGCCTGTCGGTTTGCAGATTATCGGTAAAGCCTTTGATGAAACAACCGTATTGCGTGTAGCGCATGCGTTTGAACAAAATACAGAATTCCACAAGCAGCGTCCGCAGCTGTAGACTGCCCGGAACGGAGGAATATAGAAATGTCCGCATCTAAATATGAAACGGTCGTTGGACTTGAAGTCCACGTGGAGTTGCATACGAACTCCAAAATTTTCTGTGGCTGCTCCACAGCTTTTGGAGCTCCGCCGAACACGCATACCTGCCCGGTCTGTCTCGGACATCCGGGTGTACTGCCTGTACTGAATCGTCAGGCGGTGGACTACGCCATGAAGGCAGCGATGGCTCTCAATTGTACGATTGCTGATGTCAGCAAGTTTGACCGTAAAAACTACTTTTACCCTGACTCACCAAAAGCCTATCAGATCTCGCAATTCGATCAACCGATCGGTGAGAACGGCTGGATTGATATCGAAGTGAATGGTGAAACGAAACGAATCGGCATCACGCGTCTTCACTTGGAGGAAGATGCAGGGAAGCTCACACATATTGATGGCGGATACGCGTCTTTGGTGGACTTCAACCGTGTCGGTACTCCGCTTGTGGAGATTGTATCCGAACCTGAGATTTCTTCTCCGGAAGAAGCACGTGCATATCTTGAAAAATTACGCGCCATCATGCAGTACTGTGATGTATCGGACGTGAAGATGGAAGAAGGTTCACTGCGTTGCGACGCCAACATCAGTTTGCGTCCACATGGACAGGAGAAACTGGGAACAAGAGCCGAGCTGAAGAACATGAACTCCTTCCGTGGTGTTCAACGTGGTCTCGAATATGAACAATATCGTCAGGCTGAGATTCTGGATGATGGCGGTGAAGTGGTGCAGGAGACACGTCGCTGGGACGAAGCGCAAGGAAAAACACTGTCGATGCGTGGTAAGGAACAGGCGCATGACTACCGTTATTTCCCGGACCCGGATCTCGTGAAGCTGCATATTGATGCAGCCTGGAAAGAGCGTATCAAGGCTACCATACCTGAGCTCCCGGACGAGCGTAAAGCCCGTTACACGGCTGATTATGGGTTACCTAGCTATGATGCAGAAGTTATTACTTCATCCAAGGCTATAGCCGATCTGTTTGAAGATAGTTTGAAATTCACTCAGGATGCCAAATCCGTATCCAACTGGATTATGGGCGACTTGCTGGGTTACCTGAATACGAGCAATCTTGAGGTGACTCAGGTTCCACTGACAGGTCAAGGTTTGGGCGAGATGATCGGACTGCTGGAGAAGGGGACCATTAACAGCAAAATCGCCAAAACCGTATTCAAGGAAATGCTGGAGAGCGGTAAGCTTCCACAGCAGATCGTTGAAGAGAAAGGTCTTGTGCAGATTAGTGATGAAGGCGCCATTCTTGCCATCGTTGAGCAGGTTGTCGCGAATAACCCTCAATCCGTAGAAGACTATAAAGCCGGTAAACAAAAAGCCATTGGCTTCCTTGTTGGTCAGGTTATGAAAGAAAGTAAAGGCAAGGCGAATCCTGCTTTAGCCAACCAACTGCTTGCAGATGTACTGAACCGCTAATCCTTCCGGTGAGGCCGGACAGAAAGAGGCTCGTCCCTGTGACAGCCTCTTTTTGGTATTGATAGATACAAATGTATTTCGGACGGGGGATCGGATATGAACATTCAACCATTGTCATTGAGTGATCTGGAGATGTTGGGGCAGTTATGGAGACTACAACATGTAGCTTATCGATTGGAAGCCGAAATCATCGGATTTCAGGAGATTCCTCCTTTGATGGATACAATGGAGACACTACGGGATTGTGGAGAGAGCTTTTACGGCTGTATCCATGATGACGGAGAACTTATCGGGGCTGTCGCTGTAGCGGAGGAAGAGGAGAATACACTGACCATTACACGAATGATGGTGCACCCGGATCACTTTCGCAAGGGAATCGCAGCATCTTTGATGACGTACGTGTTGGAACAGCATGCGGATCTTCCGCGTTATATCGTCTCCACAGGAACGCTGAATCAACCCGCTGTCAATCTGTACACCAGATTTGGTTTTCATCCCGTGGAAGTCACACAGATTGCACCTGGAGTGGAATTAACGACTTTTCACAAGAATAAACTTTAATAATATGAACAACTTGAGGAGGAATACCGACTTTGGGCGATCCCTGGTTCATTGATGAGTGGCACATTTTATTACGATTATTGCTGGCTATGCTGCTTGGAGGGCTCGTAGGCCTGGAGCGGGAACGGTCCAATCATGCGGCCGGTTTGCGTACCCATATCCTGGTATGTCTTGGTTCTGCATTAATTATGATGTTGTCTGTTTATGGTTTTAAAGATTTTGCTAATGAATTAAATGTAAGGATCGATCCAGCACGTCTGGCCACTGCTGTAATTACGGGTGTTGGATTCCTGGGAGCAGGAACAATTCTCTTCACTGGTAAATCCATTACCGGACTGACGACAGCTGCTTCAATCTGGGTTGTTGCAGCCATTGGGCTTGCAGCAGGTGCGGGATTCTTTTTTGCCTCCATCGTATCAACGGTCCTGGTATTGCTTAATCTATGGGTCTTCAATAAGTTAGAGTTGAGGTATTTACGAGGGAACAAACTGCATGTGGTTACACTTCATACTTTGTCAGAACCCGGTTTTCTAGAGCAACTGTCCTCATGCATGGAACAGGAGAAGATCAAAATTCGTAAAATCACCGTGAATGAACAAGACCTGGCATATGCCGAGATGGTGTCAGTTGAACGTAAAATTGAGATTGTGTTACATGTTCAGGTACCTCATGATTTCAAAACGGTAGGCTTGGTATCCAAGTTAAGACAGTGGGAACACGTTACCAAGGTATCGGTCGAATAAATGAATTACAACCCTCCCCAGGCCAGTAGTGCCGGAGGGTTTTTGGTCATATCCATATTTCTTCCAGTTACTCTCCTTGCTCTTTAGGGTACTATCTAACCAAATGCATGAAGAGCGGAAGGTCAGTTCAGAAGAGAGGAGTATGTTATGAAACGGAGACGTCAATCAAACAGAAAGAACAGCACGGGTCAGAGCAAACCGATCAGGAATCGGACTCACAAGTTTATTGCGGGATTACTGAGTGCCATTATACCTGGCTTGGGTCATATTTATCTGAGACTGTACATGAGAGGTTTGACCTTTATGCTGCTTGTTTTGCTTGACTTGTCAGCAGTGCTTTACTTCTCATCCATTGGTATACAGATCAATGTGCCACTGCTTATCCTGCTGGCTTTGTGTATCCCGGTTATTTACTTTTACAATGTATATGATGTACTGCAATCTGCGGATTGGGTCATGATGCGCAGACGTAGAGCCGTAACCCAGGCAACCGCGGACAAGCCATTATCCAACGAACGTTCTATACGAGATGCAATGATGGTCTGGGAGAGAGGAATATCGTTTGGATTACTTTTAATTGTAGGAGGATCATTGATGGTGCTGTTTTTCCGTAAACCGCGCTGGTTCCAAGAGATCCTTGCTATGTACGGCGGATATTCGTTTGCGGTTCTCATGATCGCGGGAGGTTTGCTTCTGTTTGGGCGTGAGTTCTGGGTCATGTTGAACAAGAAAAAATTGTAGTCGAAACGATACAAGGGGGGAACGTGATGAACCGTAAAGTCCGGGTTGGCCGCTATACGGCTGCCGCCTTAATCGTAGCGGTCGGTGTGCTGTTGATTATGGATAAACGGTGGGGAACTGACTATGTATATGAGATGGTGGACTGGTGGCCATTTTTGCTCGTTGTTCTAGGTGTTGAATATATTGTGCTGTTCCTCTGGACACGCAGAAGGAAAAAAGTGCAATCTAATAAGCTGAGCAATCCTGATGAACAAGTCAAAGTACGTTTCAGACCCGATGCCAAAGGCATTCTGGCCTCACTGATTTTGGCGGCTTCCGTGTTTATCGTCACCGAGCAGGATCACTACATGCACTTATGGAATAGAGTAAGTCTAAATCTCGGAGCGGCATCCATGGACTACAGTCAAGCGGCAGGATATATGGAGGATAAGGGCACGATTCGTGTACCTGTTCGCATGGATACGTCGGATCTTGTAGTCGAAGGTGTCAACGGAGATATCTCGGTGCAACGGGGTGATACGGAGGAGATTGAGGTACGAACGGTTGTCTGGGTAGATCAGACGACGGAAGTACAGGCAAAGGCGGTTGCAGCAGCCTCTTTTGTAGAGACCGATGGTACAAAAGTCATTCATATCAAGGCTACAGGCAAGACGTATGGAGATAATGAAAAAACGCAGCCGCGTATGAATCTTACTATCACAATCCCAGATGATCGTCGTTTTAATCTGGATATTCGAACTTCCAATGGAGCCATATTATTAAACCGTCCGGAAGCGATTAGTACCATACTGGCCGAAACGGGTAACGGACGTATCCGGATTACCAATGCTGTTGGAGATATCTCAGGGAAAACCTTGAACGGAGATGTCATTGTAGCCAACGCCATTGGTAATGTAGATCTGGACAGTAACCGTGGAGACATGAAGGCTCGAGGGGTATCCGGTGATGTCGATCTAACCACACAAGTGGGAAGTATCAGTATTGCAGACTCCGTAGGAGAATTCACCGCAGAGACACGTAACGGTAATATTACGCTGGATGGAGCCAATCTGGGTATTAAAGCTCAATCGCTTAATGGCAGTATTAACATCGTATCTTCCAAAGTCGGGGGAGACTGGGATGTGTACAGTGCTGTGGGAGCCATTAACATATTACTTCCTGATCGCGGAGACTACAGTCTTGCGGGTTCCAGCAGTTATGGAGATCTAAGTACCGATCTGCCTTTAAAAGTACAGAACAAAACCATAGAAGGCCAGCTGGGCGAAGGTGAGTATAGGGTGAAAATCGAAGGAAATAGCGATCTTACCATTCAGCGGAACCCGGCTGTATCTACGCCTGAAACAGTCCTACCTGATTCTGAAGATACGGCTGAAAATCTGGAACAGACTACCGAGGACGGACCAAATTCCCAGGATGATTCTACAGAGGTTCCTTGACTGCCGCGTTGACAATAAACTTGTAATCGCCGTACAATAAATATACACTGGCAAGATTACACGGCATGAAAGATGGATTGTCGTTCTTCATGGCCGGGAATCAACTCTGTGCGAGGAGACAGTTAATCACTCTTCACCAGAGAATGAAAGGTAAGGCGGTGGGTTTTATGGCAACACGTGTCCAACATGCGTTGGAGCATCTGAAAACGACCGGTGTCCGTATTACACCCCAGCGTCATGCCATATTGAACTATCTGATGGAATCCATGGGGCATCCGACAGCCGATGAAATTTACCGAGCCCTTGAACCCCAATTTCCCAGTATGAGCGTGGCAACGGTATATAACAATTTGAAGATGTTTCTGGAAGCTGGCATGGTCCGGGAATTGACATACGGAGATAATTCAAGCCGCTTCGATGCCAATGTGACGGATCATTATCATGTTATCTGTGATCAATGCGGCAAGATTGAAGACTTTAGCTATCCTTCACTGAAAAGTGTAGAGCTTCAGGCGGAGTCTAGTACAGGATTTGAAGTACACGGCCACCGATTGGAAGTGTATGGCGTTTGCAAAAGTTGCAGGGATTAAGAGAGTTGAATTACAATATTAACGTGCAGAATTCAGTATGGATTCTTCACGTTTTTTTTTAGCATTTATGCAAAACATTCATTTTTAAAACAACTTATGCGCATATCCTTATGATTCAGCATAATTAACGGAGGTAGACGTTTGGGTAGAAAAAGCAGATATACACGTCAGAAGCGACGTTCATTTTGGCCCGGTTTTCTCGGGGCTTGTCTGATCGCTGGAGGGGCTTACTGGCTTATAACAAATGTATGGTTGAACCAGATCCATGAAGACCCCGATTGGGTAGGGAGAAGCCAGCCTATTTTTGTAGATGGGCAACTGATGGATGGAGACGCCTTGGGTACAGGAGATCAACTCAAGTTGCCTGTAAAGGTGCTGCAAGAAGCAGTTGATGCGGGCATACGTTACGAACCAGAGTCAGGCGATATCATTATTGCTTCCCCTCAGCGAGTTCTTCATATGAAAGAGGACAGCACACAAGCAGAACTTAATCACAAAGATTATCCTATGACGGTTAAGCCTGAGGTTAAGGATGGAGAAGCATACATTCCGCTCAAACCTTTGAAGGAAGTGTACGGCATCGCCATACAGGAAGATTCGGTAACAGGTGCTGTACTGCTGATGCGTGGAGGAGACACGATACAATATGCAGAGATTGATACGTTGTCATCCAAAGCAGATAAGACGGTGCCGTTATATAAACGTGGGGGAGAATCCTCACCAATCATTGCCGATATGGAAAAGGATGCACGGGTACGTGTATGGCAGACGGGTGATGAACAGAGTTTTGTTCAACTCGATAATGGATATGCCGGATATGTAGATAATGATCATATTGCACTCACGGAGAAAAAGAAGGTGGACACGCCCAAGTATACGCTGACTGCAGCAGAGAAGAAGTGGCAGAATAAACCGGTGAATCTGGTTTGGGAAGCCGTGTACAACCGTCAGCCTGATGTGGGCTCTATCGGTAAAATGCCTGGTGTGAATGTGGTCAGCCCCACATGGTTTCACATTACGGATGGACAGGGCACGGTGAAAAGCAAGGGAAACCAAGCTTATGTGAACTGGGCTCACCGTTCGGGTATGGAAGTATGGGGACTTATGGATAACAGCTTTGACCCGGACGTTACCAAAGAAGCTGTCGCTTCTTACGAGACACGTACTCATATTATTGAGCAGATGTTGGAGTATGCACAGACGTATCAATTGGATGGGATCAATATCGACTTTGAGAACGTGTATACCGATGACGGGCCGAATATTACGCAGTTTGTGCGCGAGATCAAGGCGATGGCACGCATACATGGATTGATGTTATCGATCGATGTAACACCAAAATCGAACAGTGAAATGTGGTCCGCCTTTCTGGATCGCCGTGCATTAGGTTCTTTTGCAGACTATGTCATTGTGATGGCTTATGATGAACATTGGGCGGCCAGTCCCAAGGCTGGGTCGGTAGCGTCTCTCCCATGGACTGAGGCTTCCATGAGACGCATACTTGAGGAGGATGAAGTACCTTCTAACAAATTGATCATGGCGGTTCCGCTCTATACAAGAATCTGGACGGAAGAGAAGAATGATCAAGGGGAGGTTAAAGTGTCTTCCAAAGCGGTAGGCATGAATACCATCGTGGAACTGATCCAAGAAAAGAAACTCAAACCCGAACTGGATCAGGCAAGTGGACAAAACTATGTGGAATATGAGGAAGAAGGAGCTACCAAGAAAATATGGATCGAAGATGCCGTGTCCCTTCAGGCGCGCGTGGATTTGATCGCTTCCTTGAAGCTGGGCGGAGTAGCGGCATGGAATCGGAGTTTTGCTAACGCCTCTGCATGGGAGGTATTGAAGCAGGCCGGTTACCAGAAATAATAGGCTCATGCTCGGTGTTCGACGAATGGCTTCTCTGTTCTTCTCTGCCAAGCCAGAAGGCGCTCCCGCTCGATACCACCTTATATGTAATCTATCATTTTATTAGCTATAGGAATCATAACTTAATTTCATATCTCGACTATTAAACAGCAACAAGGACTTACTGATAAGCCAAGTCCAAAAAGGTCCGGTAGACATACCGGGCCTTTTTTGTTCTTCAATGAAATTAGGGCAAAGACATTTAGCGGTTGGAGATCATTTCGTGCTAACCATCAGTGGGGGGAACTGTTGTGGAAGGCGCTTTCAGTTGTTGACTGGTCATATTGGCCTTATTAGGATCCAGGGTGAGGATGGTATGACAGAACATACATCGATCCGTTTTGCCTAGCATTTTGGTTAACTTCCCGCATTCCGGACAGTCGACTTGTACTGCGCTGGTGGAGAGCATACCCGCCCAGAAATAAATGGCTAGACTGGCCATCATGGCGATTAATCCGATGACAAGTCCTACAGCTGCGAATACCTTGCCAGCATGTCCCCAGAAAACAATTCCGGCTGTTCCCAGTATCATTAGGCCCATCCCTAGCATGGTCAGTAGTAATCCCCAAGTGCGGAAAGCATTAATTTTTGCTGATTTAAAAATCATGAAAAATGCTCCTATCGTATGAGTAGTATCGGACCTGGAAAAGAAGGAAACTTTAGTCTGGATGTAGAATTACATTATAACTGACTTGGCGCTTATCTGCCATGAAATGTATGGAGGGAATCGTGGAATTAAAGAACCTTGCTTTTTTGTCCGAACAGTCGGAAGAGACAGGGGCAGTTGGGGCTATCGCTTATTCCCACCCGGGAGAGCGATTCCACGGCTCCCTAATTCAAGATTTCGAATTATTGGTACTTGTTGTTCATAATGATGATCAATTAAAATCGGCGGTGGGACATTACAGATATGGTGATCTTCGTTATCAAATGATCTATGCAAGCCGTCATGAATTAAAGAGTAGTATAGTTACCGGGAATCACAATAATCTTACCGAGTGTCTGATTGAAGGTGAGATTATATGGGAAGAGGACAGCGCCTTAAGCGATTTGCGACAAGAACTGTCTGCCTTTGGTACAGAATTACGTGAGCAGAAGCTCCTGCATGAATTCACCAGTTTCTTGAGGATGTATGTGGAGGCGAAACGTCATATCCAGGAAGGTCATGTTGTAGATGCCTACTACAATGTATTAGAAGCTCTGGGCAACTGGGCAAGAATTGTATTGATTGAACAGGGGATATACCCGGATCATGCCGTCTGGACACATGTGCAGAATCTGGATCGTGCTTTGTGGAAACTATACCAAGAGCTTACGGTAAGCTCGGAGACACTGGAGCAGAGAGTAGAGCTTGTACTGCTTGCCTGTGAGTTTTCGGTAATGTCCAAAATGAGTGAATGCTCAGAGCTGCTGCTACGTGTGTTAAGAAGTCGCAAGGAGCCTTGGAGCATCAATGAACTTGTTCATCATCCGCAGTTAAGATTCGTTCGAGAAGATCTACCTCTGGTTATACGCAAGTTGGTCTTTCGTTCTATAGTAAAAGAATCGCCAGGGTGGCCATCTATCGAAGGAGAGGGTCGGGAAATTCGGTATTGGATTGAGACATAACCTTCTTCAAAAGTCTGGCAATAATTGATCGCATAAGGGAGGGGAAACCTTCCTTTTTTGTTTGTTTAATAATTTATAAAAAAATGTTGACTCTGATTCACGATATATGATACATTATATTTCGTTCCTCAAACGAGATTATCGCCAACAAACGATAAATTCTTCAGAGGAAAAGTGAAGAACTAACGCATCAAAAAAGAAATTAAAAAAGTTCTTGACGAAAACAAACGAAATGTGATACATTATTTAAGTCGCCGCCGAAACTTGGTTGAGACGAAAAAGAAGTGAAACAAATCGTGTTTGATCTTTGAAAACTGAACAACGAGTGAGTAAACATTCTGCTTGCAGAATGAACGCGAAAGTTTGAAACAAGCCTTGGCTTGAATCGACTGGAGCACAATTGAGATTTTTAATCTCGTCAGATTCAAAATGAGCTTATCGCTCTTTTCAATACTTTATTGGAGAGTTTGATCCTGGCTCAGGACGAACGCTGGCGGCATGCCTAATACATGCAAGTCGAGCGGAGTTGATAAGAAGCTTGCTTCTTTGATGCTTAGCGGCGGACGGGTGAGTAACACGTAGGCAACCTGCCCTCAAGTTTGGGACAACTACCGGAAACGGTAGCTAATACCGAATAGTTGTTTTCTTCGCCTGAAGGAAACTGGAAAGACGGAGCAATCTGTCACTTGGGGATGGGCCTGCGGCGCATTAGCTAGTTGGTGGGGTAACGGCTCACCAAGGCGACGATGCGTAGCCGACCTGAGAGGGTGATCGGCCACACTGGGACTGAGACACGGCCCAGACTCCTACGGGAGGCAGCAGTAGGGAATCTTCCGCAATGGGCGAAAGCCTGACGGAGCAATGCCGCGTGAGTGATGAAGGTTTTCGGATCGTAAAGCTCTGTTGCCAGGGAAGAACGCTTGGGAGAGTAACTGCTCTCAAGGTGACGGTACCTGAGAAGAAAGCCCCGGCTAACTACGTGCCAGCAGCCGCGGTAATACGTAGGGGGCAAGCGTTGTCCGGAATTATTGGGCGTAAAGCGCGCGCAGGCGGTCATTTAAGTCTGGTGTTTAATCCCGGGGCTCAACCCCGGATCGCACTGGAAACTGGGTGACTTGAGTGCAGAAGAGGAGAGTGGAATTCCACGTGTAGCGGTGAAATGCGTAGATATGTGGAGGAACACCAGTGGCGAAGGCGACTCTCTGGGCTGTAACTGACGCTGAGGCGCGAAAGCGTGGGGAGCAAACAGGATTAGATACCCTGGTAGTCCACGCCGTAAACGATGAGTGCTAGGTGTTAGGGGTTTCGATACCCTTGGTGCCGAAGTTAACACATTAAGCACTCCGCCTGGGGAGTACGGTCGCAAGACTGAAACTCAAAGGAATTGACGGGGACCCGCACAAGCAGTGGAGTATGTGGTTTAATTCGAAGCAACGCGAAGAACCTTACCAGGTCTTGACATCCCTCTGATCGATGCAGAGATGTATCTTTCCTTCGGGACAGAGGAGACAGGTGGTGCATGGTTGTCGTCAGCTCGTGTCGTGAGATGTTGGGTTAAGTCCCGCAACGAGCGCAACCCTTGATCTTAGTTGCCAGCATTTCGGGTGGGCACTCTAAGGTGACTGCCGGTGACAAACCGGAGGAAGGTGGGGATGACGTCAAATCATCATGCCCCTTATGACCTGGGCTACACACGTACTACAATGGCCGGTACAACGGGCTGTGAAGCCGCGAGGTGGAACGAATCCTAAAAAGCCGGTCTCAGTTCGGATTGCAGGCTGCAACTCGCCTGCATGAAGTCGGAATTGCTAGTAATCGCGGATCAGCATGCCGCGGTGAATACGTTCCCGGGTCTTGTACACACCGCCCGTCACACCACGAGAGTTTATAACACCCGAAGTCGGTGGGGTAACCGCAAGGAGCCAGCCGCCGAAGGTGGGATAGATGATTGGGGTGAAGTCGTAACAAGGTAGCCGTATCGGAAGGTGCGGCTGGATCACCTCCTTTCTATGGAGAATCGTTTCCTGTAACGGAAACATTCAAATAAAAGTCTTCAGGAAGCATGCTTCCGAAGCGAGCTTTACTTCGTAAAGCGTTTAACTCACTCGTTGCTCAGTTTTGAGAGCTCAAACTCTCAAACAGCTTGCTTTTGCATGGAGCTTGTTCTTTGAAAACTAGATATCGAAACGAAAGTAAATGCGAATTAGAACATTCCTTTTTAGCTGAACTTGTGTAAACAAGTTTCAATAAAAACGGTAGATTGCTGGAGCGAGTGATCGAAATGGAGCGACTTTTGGATTTGCGCAAGCAAACCAAGCGGAGCGACAGCTCGAACACGAGCGCAATGGTTAAGCTACTAAGAGCACACGGAGGATGCCTAGGCGCTAGGAGCCGATGAAGGACGTGGCGAACAACGAAACTGCCTCGGGGAGCTGTAAGCAAGCTTTGATCCGGGGGTGTCCGAATGGGGAAACCCAGCTGGGGTAATTTCCAGTTACTCATAACTGAATACATAGGTTATGTAGAGGCATACCAGGGGAACTGAAACATCTAAGTACCCTGAGGAAGAGAAAACAATAGTGATTCCGTCAGTAGCGGCGAGCGAACGCGGAGAAGCCCAAACCAGAGAGCTTGCTCTTTGGGGTTGTGGGACGTCTCACATGGAGTTACAAAGGAACCGGTTAAGCGAAGAGGTCTGGAAAGGCCCGCCAAAGAAGGTAAAAGCCCTGTAATTGAAAGTCTGTTCCCTCCGAGACGGATCCCGAGTAGTGCGGGGCACGTGAAACCCCGTATGAATCCGGCAGGACCATCTGCCAAGGCTAAATACTTCCTAGCGACCGATAGTGAAGCAGTACCGTGAGGGAAAGGTGAAAAGCACCCCGGAAGGGGAGTGAAATAGAACCTGAAACCGTGTGCTTACAAAAAGTCAGAGCCCGTTTTAGGGGTGATGGCGTGCCTTTTGTAGAATGAACCGGCGAGTTACGTTCCCGTGCAAGGTTAAGGTGAAGAGCCGGAGCCGCAGCGAAAGCGAGTCTGAATAGGGCGATGTAGTACGTGGACGTAGACCCGAAACCGGGTGATCTACCCCTGTCCAGGGTGAAGGTGCGGTAACACGCACTGGAGGCCCGAACCCACGCACGTTGAAAAGTGCGGGGATGAGGTGGGGGTAGCGGAGAAATTCCAATCGAACTCGGAGATAGCTGGTTCTCCCCGAAATAGCTTTAGGGCTAGCCTCGGAAAACAGAGTCGTGGAGGTAGAGCACTGATTGGGTGCGGGGCCCGCAAGGGTTACCAAGCTCAGTCAAACTCCGAATGCCATAGACTTACTTCCGGGAGTCAGACAGTGAGTGCTAAGATCCATTGTCAAAAGGGAAACAGCCCAGACCATCAGCTAAGGTCCCCAAGTGTGTGTTAAGTGGGAAAGGATGTGGAGTTGCACAGACAACCAGGATGTTGGCTTAGAAGCAGCCACCATTGAAAGAGTGCGTAATAGCTCACTGGTCGAGTGACTCTGCGCCGAAAATGTAACGGGGCTAAACACACCACCGAAGCTATGGCTTGATGCTTTGCATCAGGGGTAGGGGAGCGTTGTATAAGGGTTGAAGGTGTACCGTAAGGAGCGCTGGACATTATACAAGTGAGAATGCCGGTATGAGTAACGAAAAGATCAGTGAGAATCTGATCCGCCGAAAGCCTAAGGGTTCCTGAGGAAGGCTCGTCCGCTCAGGGTAAGTCGGGACCTAAGGCGAGGCCGAAAGGCGTAGTCGAAGGACAACAGGTCGAAATTCCTGTACCACCGTAAGCCGTTATGAGCAATGGGGGGACGCAGTAGGGTAGTGACGCGGACTGATGGATGTCCGTCTAAGCAGTGAGGCTGATGTGTAGGCAAATCCGCACATCGTAAGGCTGAGCTGTGATGGGGAGCGAAAATTGTAGTAGCGAAGGTCATGATCTCACACTGCCAAGAAAAGCCTCTAGCCAGGTGAAGGTGCCCGTACCGCAAACCGACACAGGTAGGCGAGAAGAGTATTCTAAGGCGCGCGGAAGAACTCTCGTTAAGGAACTCGGCAAAATGACCCCGTAACTTCGGGAGAAGGGGTGCCCCGGTAGTGTGAATAGCACGAGGGGGCCGCAGTGAAAAGGCCCAAGCGACTGTTTAGCAAAAACACAGGTCTGTGCGAAGCCGTAAGGCGAAGTATACGGGCTGACGCCTGCCCGGTGCTGGAAGGTTAAGGGGAGTGGTTAGGAGCAATCCGAAGCTGTGAACCGAAGCCCCAGTAAACGGCGGCCGTAACTATAACGGTCCTAAGGTAGCGAAATTCCTTGTCAGGTAAATTCTGACCCGCACGAATGGCGTAACGACTTGGGCGCTGTCTCAACGAGAGATCCGGTGAAATTTTAATACCTGTGAAGATGCAGGTTACCCGCGACAAGACGGAAAGACCCCATGGAGCTTTACTGCAGCTTGATATTGAATTTGGGTACGATCTGTACAGGATAGGTGGGAGCCTTTGAAGCGTGAGCGCCAGCTTGCGTGGAGGCAACGTTGGGATACCACCCTGATCGTATCTAGGTTCTAACCTGGTACCGTAATCCGGTGCGGGGACAGTGTCAGGTGGGCAGTTTGACTGGGGCGGTCGCCTCCTAAAGAGTAACGGAGGCGCCCAAAGGTTCCCTCAGAATGGTTGGAAATCATTCGAAGAGTGCAAAGGCATAAGGGAGCTTGACTGCGAGACCTACAAGTCGAGCAGGGACGAAAGTCGGGCTTAGTGATCCGGTGGTACCGCATGGAAGGGCCATCGCTCAACGGATAAAAGCTACCCTGGGGATAACAGGCTTATCTCCCCCAAGAGTCCACATCGACGGGGAGGTTTGGCACCTCGATGTCGGCTCATCGCATCCTGGGGCTGAAGTAGGTCCCAAGGGTTGGGCTGTTCGCCCATTAAAGCGGTACGCGAGCTGGGTTCAGAACGTCGTGAGACAGTTCGGTCCCTATCTGTCGTGGGCGTAGGAAATTTGAGAGGAGCTGTCCTTAGTACGAGAGGACCGGGATGGACGTACCGCTGGTGTACCAGTTGTTCCGCCAGGAGCACCGCTGGGTAGCTATGTACGGACGGGATAAACGCTGAAAGCATCTAAGCGTGAAGCCCCCCTCAAGATGAGATTTCCCAGTATGTAAGACCCCTTGAAGACGACGAGGTAGATAGGCTGGGGGTGGAAGTGCAGCAATGCATGGAGCTGACCAGTACTAATCGGTCGAGGGCTTATCCAATAGCAAGTGATAGTTCGCATGTTTCGTTTCGAATCTAGTTTTCAGAGAACCAACTCTGAAGCATATTCCCTGATAGCTCAGTTGGTAGAGCACTCGACTGTTAATCGAGTTGTCACAGGTTCGAGCCCTGTTCGGGGAGCCATATGGAGAGGTGTCCGAGCTGGCCGAAGGAGCACGATTGGAAATCGTGTAGGCGTCACAAGCGTCTCGAGGGTTCGAATCCCTCTCTCTCCGCCATAATAACAAGGCCCGTTGGTCAAGGGGTTAAGACACCTCCCTTTCACGGAGGTAACAGGGGTTCGAATCCCCTACGGGTCATATTAACTTCAAAAAAAGAAGTTGATTTTTACAACAAGATTATGATATGATCATAAATGTGTTGTTCGGAGGCTTAGCTCAGCTGGGAGAGCATCTGCCTTACAAGCAGAGGGTCGGGGGTTCGATCCCCTCAGCCTCCACCATAATATTTTTTTTAACGACGCGGGGTGGAGCAGCCCGGTAGCTCGTCGGGCTCATAACCCGAAGGCCGCAGGTTCAAATCCTGCCCCCGCAATTAACTTTCCTTGTGAAAGTACTATGGAACCGTGGTGTAGTTGGCCTAACATGCCTGCCT
The DNA here is from genome assembly GCF_037974355.1 of Paenibacillus sp. FSL R5-0517. Taxonomy (NCBI): domain Bacteria; kingdom Bacillati; phylum Bacillota; class Bacilli; order Caryophanales; family Paenibacillaceae; genus Paenibacillus; species Paenibacillus sp. FSL R5-0517. The sequence continues at coordinate 5,796,839 of NZ_CP150235.1, read as the reverse complement.
GTCACGCAGGAGATCGCGGGTTCGAATCCCGTCGGTTCCGCCATTTAATCTTTACATGAGGCAAACTGTTCACTACATCTGCTGTATGGCACTGATGCCCTATATAAAGTGTAAGGAATTAAGATTAGACTTTATTATGGCTCGGTAGCTCAGTCGGTAGAGCAGAGGACTGAAAATCCTCGTGTCGGCGGTTCGATTCCGTCCCGAGCCACCATTTTTAAAACAATTTAATATGCCGGTGTAGCTCAACTGGTAGAGCAACTGACTTGTAATCAGTAGGTTGGGGGTTCAAGTCCTCTCGCCGGCACCATGTAATCCTGGAGGATTAGCGAAGTGGCCAAACGCATCAGACTGTAAATCTGCTCCCGTACGGGTTCGGTGGTTCGAATCCATCATCCTCCACCAGTTTTTAGGGGCATAGTTTAAAGGTAGAACAACGGTCTCCAAAACCGTTGGTGTGGGTTCAATTCCTGCTGCCCCTGCCAATTAACTTTTAAGAAATTTAACCTTTTGTGGCGATCGTGGCGAAGTGGTTAACGCACCGGTTTGTGGATCCGGCATTCGGGGGTTCAATTCCCCTCGATCGCCCCTTTGTTTTTTCATTTTTTATTGGGGATTAGCCAAGCGGTAAGGCAACGGACTTTGACTCCGTCATGCATAGGTTCAAATCCTATATCCCCAGCCATTATGCGGACGTGGCTCAGCGGTAGAGCATCGCCTTGCCAAGGCGAGGGTCGCGGGTTCGATTCCCGTCGTCCGCTCCAAAATATGGCGCCATAGCCAAGTGGTAAGGCACAGCTCTGCAAAAGCTTTATCCCCAGTTCGAATCTGGGTGGCGCCTCCAGTATGTGCCGGCGTGGCGGAATGGCAGACGCGCTCGACTCAAAATCGAGTGGGAAACCGTGGAGGTTCGAGTCCTCTCGCCGGTATATTGAATAGCCCTACATGTTGCTTATGCAATGTGTAGGGCTATTTTATTTTATACAGATTTTTGTACAGTAAAGAATATTGGACTTTAATAAACATTGACGTATGATTATATTCAGTATATTGTAGATAAGTAAAGTCTTTAATTTAGAGGGAGTGAAGCAAAGTGAATAATGAAAAAAATGTATCGGATACCGATCTGTTATTTAATCTTTCTGTATGGGAAGAGGCATGGAAAAATCGTCCGAGAAGTCCAAAATATAAAAAGAAAAGCGCCCCATTTAATACAGAAGAAGCATTTGAACGATGGGCTAGGGATTATCATGTACAGTCGTTCTCTGAAGAAGGGAAGCAACGTTCCGAGCGTATTATGAATTGGATTGAGAACCAAGGTGTGGAGTTCGAGGGATTATCCATTTTGGACATTGGAGCTGCTTCGGGCATATTCACCATTCCTTTTGCAGAGAAGGGAGCAATTGTGACTGCAGTTGAACCATCTGAGTTGCTTGTCTCCCTGATGAAAGAGACGATACCTACAGCTCTTGAATCTAATATCGAAATCGTTAAAGAACGGTATGAGGAAATCGCCATTGAAGATAAGGGCTGGGAGAAGAAATATGACTTTGCATTTGCATCCATGTGTCCGGCAATGTCAGATTGGGAAACGATCGAGCAGGCGATCAACTGTGCCCGGAAGTATGTGTATATAAGCACTATGGCTGGACAGAAGGAACACACATTAATGGATGAACTTAAGGATGTACTGGGGGTAACTTCTACATACAAGGCCGGTGATATGGGATATATTCAACAGTTACTGTATTTAAAGGGTTATTCATACACTATGATCATTACGAGAGAAGTTAACTCATTTGAAGTACCAGTGGAAGAGATTATCGACAAGCTGCCAGAATTGCTTAATACGTATGAGTTACCATCGGATGAAGATTCTCTTAGTCTGGCTGAGAAATACATCCAAGATACATACAAGGATCGTACGGTGACCTTCTCACGTGGAGCAAGGTTCGGGAAGATTCTGATCCAACTTGAACAGCCAAACATGAAAACAGTTCATATTAAGGATAAGCGATAAATCGTATAGGCTTGTTATGTGTTCAAGGAGAACCAGCAATCGGGAGAAACAACGTGGTCTAACGTCTGAGATGACGCTAGGAAGCCTCACGCTGGCACACAAGAAGATGTATATGTGAAACAGATGAAGTTTGAAGGTAAGTTATAAGTTATTACAAGAGAGAGCAGGAGCGTTGCTCCCTCTTTTTTTTAATTAAAAATTAAAGTGCATTGATCCAAGTCCTCGATTACTTGAGCCTATAAAGCTTAATCAATGAACTACATATGGGCTAAAGGAATACTTAAATCCAATATCGAGACCACGGTAAAAACTAAGCCTGAAACTCGACACGAGACACGAAACGAAACACGTAGTTTACTTCCTGCTGCATAGTTCTGCATTCTGCTTACGCTCACGATACTGACCGGGGGTGATTCCTTCCCATTTACGAAATGACCGAATGAAATTTTGCGGATTGTTGTACCTAAGTCGCGCTGCGATATCTTTAACGGTTAGATCACTTTCGTCCAGCCATTTTTTAGCGATGTTAAATCGGTACTTGGTTAAATATTCACTAAATGAACAGCCTGTCTCTTTACGAAAAACACTACTTAAGTAGTTGGCATTGTAGTGAAGCTTCAAGGCACACTGCTCAAGCGTCAGATCCTTATCATAATCTTGATGAATCATGGCAATCATTTTCTCTGATATATGCTGATATTGGGCAACCTGTCTCGCTTTAAAAACCTGAATGACGGGCAAGATGACTTGATGGTTAAACCATTCCTCAACTTCAGCAGCGTACTGCAAACGATGAAGCTCATGAAACATCGATCCACGGCCTTGTGAGATCTGCCCGAGACGTATGCCGGAATCCTGAGTCATCTGCAAAATATGCGTGAGCAGCCTCGTAAGAGCCACCTGATATTCTTCTGGGGAACACTCCATACCAAAGATCACTTCAAGAATTTGTTGCAGAAGAGTAGGTGCCTGGACTTCATCCGCACTTTGAATAGCTTGGATCAACAAATATTCCAATGATTCTGGGTAGGTCATGGACCAAGTGGAAGCATAATGATCAATGTTCTCATACTGAAAGATAATACCTGGGCCAAGCTTCATCCGATGCTTCAGTGCCTCCATTGCCTCTAAATAAGCCTGAGGAATGTGGTATAAGGAGTTATGCGGTTGGCTGAAGCCTATGCTAACTTGAAGAGCTAGAATTTTATTAATTTGTTGTTGTAACTGGTCTGTTAATACATATAGCTGCTGTGAAAAAACAAATTGATCCTCTTCAACAGTGCCAATCACCGTGACTACCGTTTGTTCCATAACAATGGGAAGCAATTGTTGGTCATGCACCACCGTTTCCTCTAATATATTTTGAATAGCGAATAACAGGAGGTCACGATCATTAGCACTATATTTTGTATGATTAACGAGATCGGCCTGTAGTGTGATAACAGCAATTTGTTGCCATTCCCGAAGCTGACGCGTGAAGCCATATTCATGCAGGGTGTCATGAAGAGTATGAACAGAGATTTTACCCTGGAACAGATTCATCATAAGATGAGTGCGAATCTGTAAAAGATGCTTATTGAGTGTGTTCTCCAGTTGGGAGCGAGATGCAGATAATTGTGACACACCTGCTCTAATCTGTTCGAACTCATCAGACAGCTCAGTTGGTTGCTGAGTGAAGGTGCCTCCGTCTTTGGACAGCCTGTTGTCACCAAGTTGGGTTAAGAGCTTCCGAATCGGGACAAGCATTCGTTTGGAACCGAGCCAGGCAAGCAATAATGAAAGTAAAAGCAGAAAGAGACTTATATACAAAGTGTGTAATCCAATATCGATATATTCTTGTGTCAGAACGTTCGTAGGTGAGATTAGAACATAAGTCCATCCTTTTAAGGTAGTAGGGCTATACGTCAGGGAATAAGGTGTACCCGCGATCTTAACTTCTCGTTTTTCAAAGCCTGTTGAAAATGGAATGGGTGATAGTTTGGTTATGTTGGCTTCGGTATCCCGATCCTGTAATCCAATGGCTGACAACGGTTGTCCAATGTATACAGGATCGGGATGAACCAAGATACGATGTTCCCGATTCAAAATGATCAGTCCTGAGGCAGTATTGCCTAAGGAGACTTCTCCAAATGTATTTTGCAAAGAGCATGCAGGAATTCCGGCAATGAGGGCAGCATCGGAAGACGTATTCAGATTCGGAATAGTTCTCGCAAGGGCAATATGATAAATACAGCCTGTACCGGGTGAACGCTCGTCATTACTGAACACCGATGAAGGGGAGAGCTGCCACCCAGAGGTTAGCGTATCCGATATCAATTCCTTCATGGGAAGAGCCAGTGGAAAACCCGTATTACGATATAATCCGGCGTGATCAATAAGCCAATTCTGTGATTGGTTCACCAGGCTAATATCCAGCAGAGGTTCCCATGACCTCATATGTTGAAACTCGCTCTGCAGCTTGTCGGCAAGTAAAGGTCCTTTCCCTTGTAGTGAAGAAGAAGCAGACAGGGACCTGAGGGTTACTGGAGAGCGGACGGCCTGATCAAGCATATAACTGACTGTAGCGAGTTTGTGCTCTACGTTGGCTTGCATTTGTTCCAGCAACTGTCTGTTGGCCTGCGTACGATGCAGTTCAGATTGGTTCGATGAATAGATAAATGCAGCAATTCCCGTTAACAAAATGGGCAGGGTGCTTAACAGGATTCCGAAGATAATCATTTTGTGGAGATAGCTGATTGGTCGCACAGTTCCAGTTCCACTCCTGACATAAGTAATAGTAACACTTTCTATTTTAGTAAACGCTTACATATAGAACAATCTAAAATTTGTTTATTTGGATAAAAAAGTAATTTTTTAAAGGGGCATAGAAACAGAGTTAAGGGATTGCTGATGGATGATCTTGCAGAAAAGACTATAGGAACGGCTTGGTCCGACTCTTCTAAACGGAATCATAAGAAACGTAATAGCAGTGAGAACGTAAATAGAAACATGGACATCATTCTCTCTACAGGTTCATTTCGGGTAAAAGGTAGCCTGAATACGGAGATATAGAAGGTATCCTGAGTGCTGTTCAGCATGGGCGGAACGTTGGTCTTATATAGGGACAGTCAAAGGTCCAACTAGATCCCCGACCTGAGTCTAGGATGAAAAACCGTCCACGGTCTGTTTTGAAAAGTCTCAAATTCCCCTAGAATAAGGACATAAGGTTAAACAAGAAACACGGAAACAAAAAAACAAGAAACAAACGAACAAATGACTCAACACATTAAAATGAATGAATGGAAAGGGCGGTGAACAACAATTATGAGATTGAATAAGGGAAATGGCTGGGCGATTGTATTGATTGCACTGGGTGCACTACTCCTCTTCGGAAAGTTAACTCCACTTCTTGGACACTTAATGGGTTATCTGATTCCGGTCCTGATGATTGCACTGGGGTACTACGGAGTCAAGCGAGGAAATGTGATGCTCGGATGGATCGTTCTTATCATCGGTATCATCTCACTGATGGGAAAACTGGCATGGTTGATCGGACCGATCATCGCGATCGGGTTAATCATCTTCGGTATCTCAATGCTAAGCAATAACCGCGGTCGTCATCGCCGGTACTAAGCTTTCACGATTATGAAAAGGAGGGACAGAACATAATGAGTGTATTTCGTCGAATGCGGGATATTACCGTAGCCAATCTAAACGAACATTTGGAGCAAAGTCAGGATCCAGTCAAACTGATTGATCAGTTCCTGGTCTCGACCCGCCAAGACATCGGTGAAGCCGAGAAACTTCGTCATCAATATGCAAGTCATACCAGACAAATGAAACAACAAGCCGATCAGGCAGCAGGTATGGTGAACAAACGGGAAGAACAAGCGTCCATGGCTCTAAAAGCAGGAGAAGAGCATCTCGCTAAGCTGGCCTTGCAGGAGAAAATTCTCCACGAGGAAAAAATGGAACAGTACAATGAATTGTATGCACAAAGTTATGCGGCATTACAGGAGCTAGATGAACAGATCGACCAGCTCAAAGTTGAATATCAGAATGTATACAGCAAACGCCAATATTACTACGCTCGTATGCAGACGATTCAGTTACAACAACGTATGAACCAGAGAGGCAATCACAACGGTCAGAATGTACCCCGTATGTTTAACCGACTGGATGACCAAGTCTCTGATCTCGAATATGAAGCACAAAGTCTCCGGGATATCCGGCGAATGGGCCAAGATGGTTCAGGAGTAACTGGCAGCATGTCATCCTCCACACTGGATAAGGAACTGGAGCGCTTAAGACAGAAATTGAACAATGACAGAAAGGAGTAGTCACATGAATAAATTATACCGCTCGGCGCGTAATCGAATGCTAACAGGTTTGATCGGCGGCATTTCTGAAAATCTCGGATTGAGCACCACGCTGCTGCGTATCATTTTCTTCATCAGTATTTTTGCTACGGGAGGTACTTCATTGTTGATCTACTTCATCGCTGCATTGGTGGTACCAAAGGAATCCAACCACGTTGATCCATATGCTTATGATCCCAACGTAAGAGGGTACAAGTAAACGAAAGGAGCAAGAACATGAGCAAATTATACCGCTCAACGCGTGACCGGATGTTAACCGGCTTGTGCGGCGGAATTTCCGAAAGTATTGGAATGGATTCCACCCTGCTGCGTATCATCTTCGTCATCAGTATCTTCGTAACTGGCGGCACGTCGTTGTTAATATACTTTATTGCAGCACTGGTGGTGCCAAAGGAACCGTATCCGCCTTATGATCCGTATGGTTACGGCCCGGGCCCTGGTCCTGGCAGAGGATACAACAACTATGATCATCAGCCGCCAAGAGGTCCTTTTCAAAATAATCACAATCAACAAGGTCCTGGTAACTTCGGTCCCGGCCCTGGATACAACAGCAGACCTCAATCCGGTCCGCGTTCTTATGACAACAATGCCTACGGAGCAGGTGCACCACAAGAAAGTGAACTTGATTCCATGATGAAAGATATCGAGAAAAAAGCACTGAAAAAAGAAGTTGAAGAGCTTCGCCAAAAATTATCTCGTTACGAGAAGGGAGAAAAGTAAAATGGGAGTATTTAAACGGATTAAGGATATGACGAAAGCATCGGTAAATGATATGTTGGATAAGGTAGAGGACCCGATTGTAATGTTGAACCAGTACTTGCGTGATATGGAGGCTGAGATTCATGAGGCAGAGGTAACAGTTGCCAAACAAATGGCGAATGAGCGTCGCATGAAACAACGTCTGGACGAAGCAGAGCGTACTTCGGTACAACGTGAGTCCCAAGCAGAAGCTGCTCTGGCCAACGGTCAGGAAGAAGTGGCACGCAAATTGCTTGAAGAGAAAATCTACTTTGATCAAAAAATTACGGAGTACAATGAACTGCATGCACAGTCCGAAGCACAAGCAAAAGACCTGTTGCAACAGTTGCATGATATGAAAGATGAGTTCTACAAAATGCGTAACAAACGTAATGAACTCGTATCCCGTGCACAAATGGCAAAAGCCAAAAAACAAATGTCTTCCATTAACAGCCTGCATTCCATTGAAAGTGGTGGCGCATCACTAGGATTCCACCGCATGGAAGAGAAAATCATGCAACTGGAAGCTGAAGCGGACGTAGCTCGTGCACCTTATCGCAACACATCATCCACGTATACGAACCCTGTAGATGTGGAAAAACAGTTCAAAGTGGATCAGCAATTACAAGCCCTCAAAAACAAAATGGGCAGTGGTTCCAAGAATGAAGCGAACGGAACTTCAAAAGAATAACTGTTCGCCCCGTGGACAATATGATATTCTATAAATCGTGTATAATGTACGGTTGGTAGAACAAAAGTTAAGCCATACAGGACTTCATTGCCTGGTATGGCTTTTCCGTTGAATAAAGAAAGATAAACTTACAGAGGAGGTGCGGCGGGGATGAATAAGAAGAGTAAATGGCTAGCAGTTGTCATTATTATTATTGGCACAATGATGTTATTAAATCAGAATATTAACTTGCTGACCGCTGCCGCACTAATTCTGTTAACGGTTGGAATGCTTCAGGTCCGCAAAGGAGATACTCGGAAAGGTTATCGGTATCTTGGCATTGGTGCGGCACTGTTATTGCTGGATAATTTAATGATTGTATTTTTGATTGTACTGGCTTCTTTAGCTTATTTTTATTCAAAAAACAAAAAGATTCACCTGGACGAAGCAGTTATGAAAAAACAGAATTTCATGGCCCGGTACTACTGGGATCAATCATCCTGGACGTTACGGAGTATGAGTCTGTGGCATGCCATGGGTGAAGTTAACGCCGATCTGTCTCTTTCGATTCCGGAGGAGAAACAAACAATCGTGTTGCTGCAAGGCGTTATGGGGAATGTTCGCCTTACGCTGCCAGAAGATTATGGTGTTGAGATTGAAGCATCGGTTCTTTTCGGCCGAATTAATCTTCATGGTGAACAAGATAGCGGCATGATGAACAAATTAGTATGGAGAACTCCTGGTTATGAATCCAGTGAACATAAAGCAAAATTTGTTATTTCTTATATTGTTGGCGACCTAAGCATAAGTAATCCGTAGTAAAATAGATGAAGAGAAGGAGGAGACCCCGATGAAGACAAAACGACATACCGACATGGTAACCCGAAGTATGGGTGAAGGGATCCTCCTGGTTTTCATTGTCCTTGCTGTTATTTTGTATGTATTGTATACATATGGTTATCTTGCTCCGTTTAAAGGCTGGAGTCATCTGATTCAATCGGGTCTTGCCTTATTGCTGCTTCTGATTGGGATTGGAGCGGTCTTTGGGTTCTATCAGAGTTATCGGGTTAAACGTCGGCTAGAACTACTGCGGGAAACTCTTCTACTGTGGGAGAAGGGCTCTCTATCACGCACTGTACCTGATCTGGGCGATGATGATGTGGGCCGTTTAAGTGAGCAACTCGGACGAATCGGCAAAAAGTGGGAAGATCAGGTATCTTCGCTCCAGCGATTGTCTACTCATAATGCACAGCTTGCTGAACAAGCCAGAATTACGGCTATTGTGGAAGAGCGGCAGCGACTGGCACGGGAACTGCATGATGCGGTATCGCAGCAATTGTTCGCGATATCTATGACAGCAACGGCCGTTGGACGGAAGATGGAGAAGGATTTTGAACGTGCTCAGCGCCAGGTGGCTTTGATTGAAGAGATGGCTTCGGTAGCACAATCCGAGATGCGTGCGTTATTGTTACATCTGCGGCCAGTCTATCTGGAGGGCAAACAACTCGAACAAGGTCTGCGTGATCTGGTGATGGAACTGAAAACGAAAGTCCCCATGGATATTGTGCTCGAAATAGATGAAGACATCGATCTCATCAAAGGCATCGAGAATCATCTGTTTCGGATCGTTCAGGAGGCTATGTCCAATACGTTACGGCATGCAAAAGCGGAAAAAATGGAGATACGGCTCCAGCGCCGCACAGATGCGATTCGGGTACTGATTCGTGATGATGGGCAAGGCTTTGATCTGGATGAGAATAAACAAGCCTCCTACGGTCTGGCTAACATGCGTGAACGTGTTACGGAGATTGGTGGAGCCATACAATTTGTAACAGCGCCTGGTAAGGGAACGCGGATTGAGATTACGATACCTTTGATGAACGATGAAAGTGAGGAAGAACATGTCAATGGAACCGGAAGTCGAAACGGAGACGGAAACGTCGATCAAAGTATTGCTCGTGGATGATCATGAGATGGTACGTATTGGTCTGGCAGCGGTACTGGATACCGAAGATGGAATTGAAGTTGTTGGTGAAGCAGGCAGTGGAGAAGAAGGTATTCGGCTTGCGCAGGAATATAAGCCTGATGTTGTTCTGATGGACCTGGTGATGGAAGGTATGGATGGCATCGAGGCTACACGTCAGGTACTTAAAATGTATCCGGAGTGCAAAGTCATCGTCTTGACGAGTTACCTGGATGATGAAAAAATGTATCCTGTCATTGAAGCAGGCGCATTCAGTTATCTGTTAAAAACATCAAGAGCCAATGAAGTGGCAGATGCAATTCGCGCAGCAGCACGCGGGCAATCCGTTCTGGAGTCACAGGTGGCTTCCAAAATGATGAATCGATTCCGACAGCCACAGGCAGCAGCTCCTTTGCATGATGAATTGACGGACCGTGAGATGGATGTGCTCCGGTTGCTGGCCAAAGGCAAGTCGAATCAGGACATCGCAGATGACCTGATCATCGGCATTAAGACAGTCAAGTTTCACGTCACGAATTTACTGGCCAAATTGGGCGTAGACGACCGTACACAGGCCGCGATCTATGCTTATAAAAACGGACTTGCAGAGTAATAACAAGAATATATGCAATCACATAATTAAGCCAAAGAACCGTGCAGTAATGTACGGAAGTAATAGATAAGAGGACAGAAAGAACCTGAAGAAGCGAAGCAAAAGCTTTCTGAAAGAAAGCTACTTCGAAAGCATACACTTGCCTTTATCCCCGGATTTAATATTTATAAATGGAATCAAAAAATCTGGGGATAACAGCGATTGGAAGGGTGTTCTGTCATCGGAGTGGCTAGTGTAAATATTGATGAGTTCAATTTAGATAGAAAAGTTTGAATGGAAAGCTCTGATCTGCCATGTAAGTGGTGGGTGGGGCTTTTTTTTGATGTCTTTGAACGAAGTATAGCTGATGTGGGAAAGGGGCATGCTTTTGATAGATTCATAGAATGCAAGAAGGAACGGGGGATTCAAATGTTAAATCGTTGGATGACAGCAGGTATATTGGCAATGGCTATCATTATTCTTATCAGTGTGACACAGGTATATGCAGAGAAGAACGAATCCCAAGCAGCCCAACTGGAACAGTTAATCTATACTGCTGACAGCGTGATTGATAATGTGGATCGTCTGGTTATTAAATGGCAAGGAGAAGGCCGGGGAGATGCACAAGCGCAGGCTGTATTATTGGCTAATCACTTGGGGCTGGAACAACCAGTACGGGTTCGCCAGACGGGCCATAGTGTGTATCGCAGTGAGGGGGTTGTTAATGAAGCTACTGGAGAAGCAGGTGTACTGGTCAATGTCGTTGAGTCAGGAGACAACGGTTATTACGCCATCGTACAACTGTCAGGGGATGCGCACACGGATCGGAACACATTCATGACAGCACATGAACAGATCGGTCAGCTACTTGTAGATTCAGGGATGAAGGCAACCTGGAATATGTCTGTGCAAGGTACAGCAGGTACTGCTACTGAACATGATGCGAGTCAGCAACTGGAACTGATCGAAGAACAGCTGTCCACAAAGGTGGATATCACCTCCGTTGAACGTTATACGGATGTAGCCAGCGCAAGTGTCTCTTATGAGGCGGCTGAACTGCCCCTGTCGATTAGGAGTGGATCGCATATGTTGAATATGCAGCTCGCAGTTCACCAGATTGGTGATGAGATGCACAATCGAATTACAGTGGGGTTTCCGGTGATTACGATTGAGTATTGAGGCTGGAATTTTCTAGTTATTCAGACAGTGAAGTGAGAATCTTTACTAGAAAAATCAGTTGGAAATAGTGCATCCGTTCAGTTGATATGCTAAAATGGCATCACATCCAAGAAGGAACTTGCTGGTAATTGACGGTTGTATGTCGTGCATATATAACACCATTACATAGCTCGGGGAGAGCATATAGGTTATCTTCCCGGAAGAAAGAGGAGCCCATGGTTGAAAAACAATCGCAAGATGAAGTACAGACACCAGGTGCAGTATTTTTCATTTTTGGAGCAACGGGTGATTTGGCCCGCCGGAAGCTGTTTCCGGCTATCTACAGTCTTTACCGTGAAGGCAAGCTTGCCGATGACTTTGCGGTTATTGGCGTAGCACGTCGTCCGAGGTCCCCAGAAGAATTCCGGGAAGACATCTATGAATCCATTAAAGAGTTCTGCCGCTATCCGGCGGGGGAACCTGATGAGTGGAACGCTTTTGTCGATCATTTTGAATACAAAGCACTAGATATCAATAATGTGGACGGATTCAAAGAGCTGCGTGCGCAAACGGAGCATCTGGAATCGAAGTTTAACACGCCGGGGAACCGGCTGTTCTATCTGGCACTGGCACCTGAGCTGTTTGGCAGTGTCTCGTACAGTTTGCGGGACGGCGGTATGCTGGAAAGTCGGGGTTGGAACCGTTTGGTGATCGAAAAACCATTTGGTTATGATCTGCAATCGGCTGAACATCTGAATGAGCAGATTCGTGAGGTATTCCGTGAAGAGGAAATCTACCGGATTGATCATTATCTGGGCAAGGAAATGGTGCAAAATATCGAAGTCATTCGGTTCGGAAATGCTTTTTTTGAACCGCTCTGGAATAACAAACATATTGCCAACGTTCAGATTACGCTCGGTGAGACAGTAGGCGTGGAAGAACGTGGCGGTTATTATGATCACTCTGGTGCACTGCGTGATATGGGGCAGAATCATATGCTTCAGATGTTAACGATGATTGCGATGGAACCGCCGAGTCGCCTATTCCCGGAAGACATTCGGGATGAGAAGGTGAAGGTATTGCGCTCATTGCGTGCCTTTACTTCGGATGAGGAAGTCAGCAACAACGTTGTGCGGGCACAGTATGCCGAAGGTGAGTACCGTGGCAAGCAGCTTCCGGGGTATCGTCAGGAAGACAAGGTTGATCCGCAGTCGAATACGGAGACTTATTTTGCAGCACGTGTATTCGTGGATAATTTCCGCTGGGCGGGTGTTCCATTCTACATTCGGACAGGCAAGCGTCTTCCGGTGAAAACGACCGAGATCGTAGTAGAGTTCAAGTCGATGCCGAACAACGTGTATCTTGGGAAAAAGTATAAATTGGAACCGAATCTGCTCGTGATTCGGGTGAATCCGATGGAAGGCATATATATCAAGATCAACGCCAAAAAACCAGGCTCGGATTCCGAGATTCAGCCGCTCGCGATGGATTTCTGCCAGAGCTGCATGATTGGAATCAACTCGCCTGAAGCGTATGAACGTCTGCTGCACGATGCGGCAGAAGGGGATTCTACGTACTTTACCCGTTGGGATGAAGTGGCGACAGCCTGGTCTTTTGTGGATCGGATCGCAGCAGCCTGGGGACAGAATCAGGGAGAGCTTCATACGTACCCTGCTGGAACCTGGGGACCAGAAGCGACAGACAAGCTGCTGGAGCAGGACGGATTCCACTGGTGGCCGGTGAATGGTCAGGATGAGGACAGCGTGATCTGGCAAGTAAATGGGTAGGGTAAGGACATTAACAGCATAGACAACATGACTGAGCCTGGGTATCGCAAATTATGCGGTGTACTCAGGCTTTTTAGCGGGGAAAAGGAAGGCATCCATCAAAAGGAAATAAGTAATTTAAATTAAGTTGTTGACAAAAAGTAAGTATGTAACTTATACTCAACACATGAGTTAAAGAGTTACGCCAATGACAAACTTCATCCGGGCCAACGTTTCGGATAAGTGATCATTCATGAGATAAAATGTAAACCAGTTGAAGGGGTTTGCGTCACAGAGAATCATGAAAAAATGTGCATAATATCTTTAATCTGAGAATACTATTTTGTATATATCGAATGGAGGAAAAAGAAAATGATGTTGGATGTAGGGTTGTTATTGATTCGTTTGGTGATTGGATTGTCGTTCATGGCGCACGGGGCTCAAAAGCTGTTTGGTTGGTTCGGAGGTTACGGAATCAAGGGTACAGGCGGCTGGTTTGAGTCGATGGGCATGAAGCCAGGTGCATTGGTGGCTTTACTGGCTGGACTCGCGGAATTCGGTGGCGGTTTGCTGCTTGCTCTGGGTCTGCTTACACCGGTAGGCGGTATTCTGATTGCATTGACGATGGTCATTGCGATTGTGAAAGTCCATGGTGCGAACGGTTACTGGTCCACGCAGAACGGATTCGAATATAATCTCGCGATTCTGGTAATTGGTGTAGCGCTGGCCCTGACAGGTGGCGGACAATACGCGCTGGATGCATTGATTTTCTAAAACACAATAACATGAAATAAATGAGGAGTGCCTGGATGCCATGATTATGGCTGAAGGGTGCTTTTTTTTGCAATTGAAAAGAGAAGAATCTGCGGTAGTAATCGGTTATTTTCGGTACAGATTATGGTACAATAGGAGAGTTGGGTTAAGAAGCAGTTCACGGTAACGATGAAAGCACAGATTTTGAGGAGGATGAACTCCATTGTAAATGTGTAAAATTAATCTAGTGTATGAATACCTCATATGCAAAATGACCAGTGTACAATCAACCGGCCTCGCCGGATTGCATAAAGATTGAATGATGGACCGGCCATGCCGGATTAACGTGAATGAACGGACGAAAGGGATTAAACCTATGAGCAAAGCTGCAAATGATATTCTTCAACAGGAAGTGGACAAACGCCGGACGTTTGCCATTATCTCTCACCCGGATGCGGGTAAAACGACATTAACCGAGAAACTGTTGCTGTTCGGGGGCGCGATTCGCCTTGCGGGAACGGTAAAAGCTCGGAAAGCCAGCAAACACGCAACAAGTGACTGGATGGAAATTGAGAAACAACGGGGGATCTCGGTTACTTCTTCCGTAATGCAATTTGATTACCTGAACCATCGCGTTAACATTCTGGATACACCGGGTCACCAGGATTTCAGTGAAGATACGTATCGTACACTGACGGCTGCTGACAGTGCGGTCATGTTGATTGACGTAGCGAAGGGTGTCGAGGCACAAACAATCAAGTTGTTTCAGGTGTGTGCGAAGCGTGGTATTCCAATCTTTACGTTTATCAACAAACTCGACCGTGAGGGTAAAAGCCCGTTTGATCTGATGGAAGAACTTGAAAATGTACTGGGTATTCGTTCCGTTCCAATGAACTGGCCTATTGGTACAGGTCGCGAACTATGCGGTGTATATGACCGGATGAAAAATCAGGTGGAGTTGTTCCAAGGGGACGATCACTCGACAATCAAAGTTCAGAAAGTAGACGGTTATACAGATCCAATTATCCGTGAGATGGCAGGGGAATATCTGCATGATCAGTTAATTCAGGATCTGGAGCTTTTGGATGTTGCGGGAGATCCGTTTGATATGGAGAAAGTTCAACGCGGCGAATTGACACCTATTTTCTTCGGTAGTGCGATTAATAATTTTGGTGTGCAAACCTTCCTGGAGAACTTCCTGGAACTGGCACCGAAGCCTGAACCACGTCGCAGTACGGCAGGAGAAATCCAGCCAACGAATGAGAAATTCAGCGGGTATGTATTCAAGATTCAAGCGAACATGAACCCGGCACACCGGGATCGTATTGCGTTCCTGCGTATTGTATCAGGCAAGTTCCAACGTGGAATGAGTGTGAAGCATACTCGTGTAGGTAAAGAGATCAAGCTGTCACAGCCACAGCAATTCTTGGCACAAGACCGGGATATTGTTGAAGAGGCATATGCCGGCGATATTATTGGTTTGTTCGATCCGGGTATCTTCCGGATTGGCGATTCACTGAGCCAAGGCAGCGAGGTTGTCTTTGAGGAGTTGCCAACGTTCTCGCCAGAGATATTTGCCAAAGTTACCGTAAAAAATGCGTTGAAACATAAACAGTACCAAAAAGGGATTGACCAGTTGACGGAGGAAGGAACCATTCAGGTGTTCCAGACGGCAAGTTTCGACGAGACGATTCTCGGCGTAATTGGTCAACTGCAGTTCGAGGTATTTGAATACCGGATGAAAGGCGAGTATGGGGTAGACGTGCAATTGCAGCGCATGCCTTATCAGTTTGCTCGCTGGATCGTGGACGAGAATCTGGACGCAAGCAAATTCCGGATTAACTCTGCGCTTGTAAAAGATAAAAAAGGAAATTATGTCGTGCTCTTCGAAAATGAGTACGCCATGAGAACGGCTATGGATAAAAATCCTACAGCCAAGTTCTTGGAGACTGCACCTTAAGCGCAAGCAGACAGACGTAATCCGGCTAATCATTGAAGGGTTGGTTGGATGTAACAAGCTGCCACCATGAGGTAACGCTTGTACAAAATAAGATCCCTCCGCCGATTGGCGGAGGGATCTATTGCTATACACCTTAACTCGAGGCGGGTATGATCCAGCCGAATAAGGGAAAGCTTTCTTTTGCAGACTGAACAAACGGTTTGATGGTTACCCTACCCTTCAATGCTTCGATTAGCGAAGCGGTTGAACGGGAATGGTGTGCAGATGCTCCTGCGCGATTTGAATGAGTTCTTCCTGCTTGGCAGGTTCTGTGTTCTTCCAGATCATCTCGAAAATGGCGCCAAGTCCAGGTAATGCAGCTTCCGGTCCATCTACTGAACCTTCAATCATCTCCCGGAGCTGATCATCACTCTTGTCATGAACTTTATGAACAATCGCTTCACGCAGGCTTAATGTAATGGGCATCGCAATTCCCTCCTCGTATATTCGGCTGCTCTAATACTGTTCCCTAGGAAGCGCGAGCGCATTCAAGTTTATCGGGCTTTGTGGTATACTACGAAGGATTATTTACGTTAGCATGGGTATCCGTAATGATGCGTTATGCTGAAGTGCAGCGGGAGGTTAAGACCCTAATGGCCAAGAAACAGTATGCCGTAATTGGCATGGGACGGTTCGGATCAAGTGTTGCCAATGCACTGAGCGGTATGGGATTCGACGTGCTGGCAATTGATGCGGACGAGCAGCGGACACAGGAAATGTCCAATGTGGTGACTCATGCGGTATCGGCAGATTCAACAGATGAAGAAGCGCTGCGGGCGCTGGGCATACGGAATTTCGACGTTGTCGTTGTGGCAATTGGTGAAGATATTCAGGCGAGTATTCTGACAACCCTGATATTGAAAGATATGGGTGTACCGGTCCTAATCGTAAAAGCTCAAAATGAGCTTCATGGTAAGGTGCTGCAGAAGATTGGAGCAGACAAGGTCATCTATCCTGAGCGGGATATGGGATTACGCGTAGCCCATCATCTGACCTCGCCTAACATACTGGATTACATTGAGTTATCTGAGGATTACAGTATTCTGGAGATGAGAGCTTCCGAGCAAATGATCGGCAAAAACCTGATGGAATTAAACATCCGTGCACGTTTTGGATGCAACGTCATGGCGATTCGTAGTGGGAACTCGATGAACATCTCTCCGTACGCGGAGGACCGGATCGAAGCTGGAGATGTGCTGGTCATTGTGGGTCACAAGGATCATTTGACGAAAATGGAACTTGCATATCCGAAGTGATGGATGCAGATGGGAAGGATGGAAAGATGGATATTGTATCACCGCAAAATACACGTGTAAAAGAATGGGCACAGCTGCTGGAGAAAAAGCATCGTACCCGTCAACATAAATATATCATTGAAGGCATTCATCTGGTACAGGAAGCGTTGCGCGCCGGAGCAGATCTGGAGTGTATTGTGTACGACGGAGAGCAAGGCGTACCTAGCGAACTGGCCGGGCTTGAGAACCCGTTACAGCGTGTAGAATGGGTCAGTGTATCTCCTGCGGTTATCGCCAAATGTACGGATACGATGACACCACAGCCTGTATTCGCAATTGTGCGTAAAGGCAGTGAGCCACTGGAAAGCCTCATTGACGGCGCGCGCGGGCTTGTTGTGGTACTGGATGGGGTGCAGGACCCAGGAAATGTGGGGACGATTATTCGGAGTGCGGATGCAGCTGGAGCAGCAGGTGTCGTACTTGGCGCAGGCTGTGCGGATGTATATAACCCGAAGACGATTCGTTCGACGATGGGGTCATTGTTTCATTTGCCTATTGTGGAGGGCCAGTTGGAGTCCTTGCTTCCCAAAGCAAAGGGTGCGGGTGTGAAGCTGGTAAGTACTTCTTTGCAGGCAGAGCATTCTTGCTATAGTTATGATTTTACGCAATCGGTATGGCTTGTGATTGGCAACGAAGGTAAGGGTATCTCGGATGCTACGGCACGCTTGGTGGATGATGCAATTACGATTCCAATGCAAGGCAAGGCGGAGTCGCTTAATGCGGCAATGGCGGCAACGATTTTGTTGTTTGAGGCGATGAGGCAGCGGATGGTGTAGGTAGTAAATAGAATTGTAACCATGCAAAAAGACATCACAAACATCAATAAGGGTGTTTGAGGTGTCTTTCTTATTAAAATAAATTTTTTTAATATTCTTTACCGATCGTTCTATATATGTTATATTGTTGAGGTAGCAGAAAGTTATGGGACGTGATATGAAATCTAGCTACTTTTTTTGAAATTATTTTAGAACGATCGTTCTCGATGTGCCAAATGAAGAAAGGGTGAATGAAACATGGAGTATCGTGTATTAGGAAATACGGGTCTCAAAGTAAGCAGTTTTGCATTAGGTACAGGTACGTGGGGCTTTATGGGGAAAGTCACGGAAAGTGAAGCAGCTGTTCTTTTAGATGAAGCGTTGGCAGGCGGTATTAATTTCATCGATACGGCGGATGTATATTCCCTTGGTCAATCTGAAGAGATTCTCGGCAACCTTTTGAAAGAGCGTAGACAAAATATTGTTCTCGCCACAAAAGGCGGAATGGTTATGGGCAGTGGACTTAATCAATCCGGTAACTCAAAATTATGGATTAAACGTGCAGTAGAGGATAGCTTGAGGAGGTTAAAAACGGACTATATTGACCTGTATCAACTACATCAGCCAGATCTTCAAACCGATATTGAGGAAAGTCTTGATGCACTGACAGATTTGGTTCGAGAAGGAAAAATTCGTTATATTGGTACATCTAATTTTCAAGCGTGGCAAGTAACCGAAGCACAATGGAATAGCGAACGTAACAAAACAGCACGTTTTGTATCCGAACAAGCACCTTATTCCATTGTGAATCGGAGTATTGAATTTGATTTGCTCGCTGCAACCTCAAAATATGGAATGGGTGTATTGGTATGGAGCCCACTTTCTGGCGGCTTGCTAACAGGAAAATACCGCTCCGGCGAAGTGGCTGCCAAAGGTTCCAGAGCAGCGGCATCACTTGGGAAACTTTCTACTGTTGTGGACCCAAATCGAGAGGAAAACCGTACCAAGTTTGAAGCGGTGGATAAGCTCCAAGCCCTTGCAAATGAATCAGGATTAACGTTGCCGCATCTTGCGATGGCATTTACACAAGCTCACTCAGCAATTACTTCCGCGATAGTTGGGGCAAGAACCATTGAGCAATTGCGTGAAACTCTAAAAGGCAGCGACATCCGTTTGAGCGCCGATATCTTGGATGCGATCGATGCGATCGTTCCGCCAGGTGTAACCCTGGATGCTCTGGAAAAAGGCTGGACACCGGATTGGCTACAAGCAAACAAGCGAAGAATCCAGAGTTGAAATCATTTTTTTTACACATTTAAGAACGATCGTTCTCGAAATTGAAATCGCACTAAACTAAAGAATATGAGGGAGAGAAATAAGATGAAATACACTGTAATTACAGGAGCAAGTTCAGGGATTGGATATGAGACGGCATTGGCATTTGCAGCACGAGGGAAAAACTTGATTTTGGTAGCTAGAAGATTGGATAAGTTAGAAGAGCTTAAATCCACCATTCAGAGTATCAATCCTAAAGTGAGTGTTATTGTTCACACAAGTGACCTGTCTGTTACGGCAGAGGCTTACGCATTGTACAACGATTTGAAGGAATATGAAATCGAGACTTGGATCAATAATGCAGGGCTTGGAGAGGTTTCGTTCATTGCTGAACAAAATTTGGATAAAGTAGAGACCATGCTGCGAGTTAACATCGAATCACTGACCATCCTGTCTACACTGTATGTACGAGATTATGCGGATATCGAAGACACGCAGTTGATTAACGTCTCCTCCGCACTTGGATATGCCATTGCTGTAGGCAATGTTGCTTATTCTGCATCGAAATACTATGTTAGTGCCTTCACCGAAGGTCTTGCCAAAGAACTTGAACTGAAAGGTGCGCAACTAAAAGCGAAGATCCTAGCACCAGCGATCACTGAAACAGAATTCATTCAAAAATCACTGAATGCTGAAGCTTTTGATTACAAAGCCAATATGTCCAAATACCATACAGCTAAAGAAATGGCGGGCTTCATGTTAGATTTGTATGATCGCAACGATGTGGTTGTGGGGATTGTAGACCAGAACTATGATTTCCAACTGACGGCTCCGATGTACCCAGTGCTCTCAGAACTAAGTTAATTCAGAAGCATCCACGCATACATCTTTTTACCAAATCTCAAATAAGAAGAGGAGTACATCCCATTGGAAAAGATATGGAGTAAAACAAAGATTGGCAACATGGAATTGCCTCATAGACTAGCGATGGCACCCATGACACGCAGTCGGGCGCAAGAAGATGGTACACCTGGAGAGTTGGCTGCACTTTATTATGCTCAGCGTGCGACCATGGGACTCCTGATTACGGAAGGTACACAACCCTCGGATGATGGACAGGGGTACTTGTGGTCACCTGGCATCTATACCGACAAGCATATTGATGGATGGAAAAAGGTAACGGATGCGGTGCATGAAGCTGGCGGATATGTATACATCCAATTAATGCATGCGGGTCGCATGTCACATCCGGACAATACCCCGCATCATCGCCAACCGGTTGCTCCATCTGCCATCGCACCGGGTGTAGAAATGTTTACGGCTACAGGGATGCAGGATATCCCCGTTCCCCGGGAATTGAGTCAGGAGGATATTCAAACGACCATCGCCGATTTCCGTAAAGCAGCAGCCGCAGCGATCGAAGCAGGGGCGGATGGCGTCGAAATTCATGGAGCCAATGGATATTTGATCAATCAGTTCTTCGGAGACAATTCAAATACGCGGACAGATGAGTATGGGGGATCTATAGAAAATCGTGCTCGGTTTGCAATTGAAGTAGCGAAAGCTGTTGTCGAAGAAATTGGAGCAGAACGTACAGGCTTCCGAATCTCTCCAGGAACACCTCTTGGCGGAATTCAGGATGGGGAACAAGGTCCTGAACTTTATCGTTATCTTGCCAAAGAATTAGCCCAATTGGACTTGGTGTACCTTCATGTTATGCATCTTGGAAATGAAGAACTGCTCCAGGACATTCGTTCAATTTGGCAAAATCCATTGTTGGTCAACCGGGCCGGAAGAACGTTAGAAGATCTCAGTGCAGATCTAGATCGAGGTCTGGCTGATCTGGTACCGGTTGGTGTATGGTCTTTGGCCAATCCGGATTTGGTGGAACGTCTTCAACAAGGTGCACCACTTAATGAAGCAGATCCTGCAACCTTCTTTGGTTCAGGAAGTAAAGGGTACACGGATTATCCTACGTTGGATGAATTGAAGTCACAAGAGGGGCAACACTAGCACCAACCATGGAGCATGGCGTACAACTGAACCTTGTTAGCCATGTTCCTACATAAGTTGAACGAATCATTTACACGATAACGTAGAGGACAGAAAGAACCTGAAAAAGCGAAGCTACAAGCTTTCTGAAAGAAAGCTCTTCGGAAGCATACACCTCGCCTTTATCACCGGATTTTCCCTATAGAAAGGGAATCAAAAAAATCTGGGGATAACAGCGATTGGAGGGTTGTTCTGTCATCGTAGTGTCAGTGTAAATAATCTTTAGTTCAACTTCTATAGTCTATAAGCAAAGGAAGAGGATAACTGATGAGAGCAGCTCAGATTCAGAAGTACTCCAAAAAAATCCAAGTGAAAATCAATGATATCGAGATACCTCAGATTCAGAGCCATGAGGTCCTTGTCAAAGTAAAAGCTGCGGGTGTAAATCCGCTGGATATCTTGAATATGAATGGCAGTGTTCGGATGATTGCCGACTATAACTTACCTTTAACTTTAGGTAATGAATTATCAGGTGTCATTGAAGCTGTTGGTGATGATGTTTTGAATTTTAAAGTGGGCGATTCGGTCTACACAAGGTTACCTCTGAATAAAATTGGTGCTTTTGCTGAATATGCAGCCGTGCATGAAAATGCTTTGTCCATGATGCCGGAGAATTTGTCCTTTATTGAAGCGGCTGCAGTACCTCTTACTGCCCTGACCGCTTATCAAGCATTGCATGATGTACTTCGAGCTGAACCGAATAAAAAGCTGTTTATACCTGGAGGAACTGGTGGTTTCGGTGCGATGGCTATCCCGATTGCCAAGTCTATGGGATTAACGGTTATCACAAGTGGCAGTGAGAGAGGAAGAGCACGTACTCTATCCATTGGAGCAGATCAATTCATTAATTATAAGACGGAGCATTATGCTGACATCCTGTCCGACATCGATTATGTCATTGACACTTTGGGTGCTGACGAGATCAAAGCTGAATTGAGCATTTTGAAACCACAGGGTAAATTAGTTTCTTTGAAAGCGGGACCCAATTATCGCTTTGCAGTAGACAGTCAATTCCCGTTGTGGAAGAGAGCACTATTTGGTCTGGTAGGTGCACGCCTGGATTCGTTAGCACGTAAGAACCAAAATGAATATCGGTTTTTATTCGTGCACTCCAGCGGGGTCCAATTGCAAGAGATTACAGCTCTTGTAGAAAAAGAAGACATTAAGCCTTCGATCGAATCCGCTTATTCGTTTGATGATATTGAAAAGGCATTAATTAAAGTATCAACGGGTCACTCCCAGGGCAAAGTCATTGTTACCTTCTAAAATCTCGTTAAGATGATGCTCATGCTATTCAATGTTCATTTTCTGAACAGGAGGAAAGCCAATGGCGAGAAGCAAAGAGTTCGAAGAGTCTGTTGTTCTGGATAAAGCAATGAGACTTTTTTGGAAACAAGGTTATGAAAAGACGTCTATGAAGGATCTGGTCCATCATATGGGAATTCATCGTAAAAGCTTGTATGACACATTTGGTGATAAACATACCTTGTTTCTGAAGGCAGTAGATCTGTATGATCACAAAATCAGCTCAGCTCTTGCGGCAGGTGTAAAGCGTTCTACAACGGCAACGGAAGCACTTCAGTTTATATTTTCCTCTTTAATTCATGAAGAGGAGCATCCTTCATCAGGCTGCTTGATTGTCAATTCGACGGTAGAATTAGCGGCACGCGATGACGACATGAACAACCGATCGACGGAGATGTTTGCAAATACGGAGAAACTCATCAAGGACATGATTGTGTGGGGACAGCAAGAAGGTGAATTCACAATGGAGTACAACGCCGAGCTATTGGCGGAATATTTGCATAATGTAGGCGTTGGGCTAAGGGTGATGGCCAAGACTTCAATAACCGAGGAAAAACTTCTTCGTATAGGGACGCTATCTATGGATCTCATACTAAGGTAGTCTTTTTTCTGCCTTTTAAAGAATGTTCGTTCTAATATGGGTGTTTCAGATGAACATATGTTATAGAAAAGAAAAGAGAGGCAGGTAACGACATGAGAAAGACAGTTCTCATCACAGGGGTCTCAGGTGGGATTGGTAAAGAGTTAGCAGATCGATTTGCCGAAGGCGGACATCATATTGTGCTGGTAGCACGAAGCGAGGGTAAGATACAGGATTTAGCTCAGGAGTATCAGAAAAAGTATGGCATTCAGATGACGGTTATTGCCAAAGATGTGGCGGCACCTGGGGTACCACAGGAGATTTATCATGAGCTGAAGGAAAAGGGGATTGTTGTTGATTATCTTGTCAACAATGCAGGCTTCGGTCTGTTCGGGACGTTTATGGAAACGGAACTGGAACAAGAAGTCAATATGATTGACGTGAATATCAAGGCTTTAACCATCATGACCAAGCTGTTCTTACCGGATATGATCCAACGTGGGCACGGCGGTGTGATGAATGTGGCTTCGTTGGTAGGTTTTTTCCCTGGACCGATGATGTCGGTATATTATGCAACAAAGGCATACGTGTTATCGTTCACCGAAGCTTTGGAGAATGAAGTAAGCGGAACGGGTGTTACGGTAACGGCACTGTGTCCAGGCCTGACCTCTACCGGCTTTGTTGATCGTTCGGGTATGGGTGTCTCGAAGATGCTGCAGGGCCCTATCATGGAAGCGGGGCAGGTGGCTGAAGAAGGGTACCAAGGTTTCTTGCGTGGCAAGACGTTAATTATGCCTGGTGCTCGGAACCGATTCATCGCGTTTATGCCGCGGTTGTTGCCGCGTAAGATGATGACTCGCATGATTAGATCCTCACAGGATAAGACAGGACATTAAACATCTAAAAAGGAGCTGGTCGATTTGATCTTTTATGATTCCCCCCAAGCAACCGTTTCATGGAATGAGGAAAATAAGGTAGCTGTTTTGCAATGGAAGAGCTTTGCACAAGGTGAACAATATCGTACACCGCTAAATAAATTGTTGGAGTTAGCGGTGCAAAAACGCTCGAATAAGACGTTATACGATAGCCGTCACTTGGCTGTTATTTCGCCAGATGACCAAGAGTGGGTTGCAAAAGAGTGGCATCCGAGATCACTCGAAGCAGGACTAAAGTATTCAGCACTGCTAGTTCCCCATAAAGCGATAGCTAAATCGAGTGCAAACCGAATGCTCTCAGGAATGGACATATCCAATCCATCTCAAGAGTTTCATGACATAGATGAGGCATATCATTGGCTGGCAACCGTAAAATGAGAAGATAGCAAAACATCATTTGCATAATTCGATTGAGTTCTGTAGTAATAAAACAATCAGCTTTCCTCCAATTCGCTTGTTTTACTGGCTCCTTCATCTTGTCTTTTACGACAAACATACACAAAAGCAGGCGGGAAGCTGAGGGGTTCAAATTGAATTTTCTCGATCTCAAATAACTCAGCTAAACGTTTCTTCATATGAAGTGAGTACTGGTACAAAACTAAAATGCCTCCAGGTCGCAGCGCTGTATGGATCTGTGACAGGATATTTTGTCTCATTTCTCTGGAGAAATTAAAAAAGGGCAGTCCGCAAATGATACTATCCAATTGTTGCACATGTTCTTGATTGATTCTTTTCAACAGATAGGATGCATTCGAATGGAACATGAATTCAGGATATGTCCTCTTCAGATTACTTCTCATTTTGGGGTCTCTTTCAAATAAAAACACAGTTGCAGATTGCGGTAAATGTGCTCTCATGAGACGTGTAACAGCGCCTGTTCCTGGCCCCAGCTCAGCAATGCTCCTAACCTCATCCCATCGTATAGATTGGACGATTTTACGAGCTAGAAATTTGGAACTGGGCAGGACACTGCCTACTCGTTTGGGATTCCTCAGAAATCCTTGCAGGAAAAGAAATGGTTCGGGTGTTTTCATCTTGGTATCCTCCATGGTTAGATGCATTGATGGTTCACTTGATGTTGGAAGGCAAGTTTAGTTGGAAGATAAATACGTTAAGTGTATGTTGTAGTGTTAAAGTCCCCTGGTGTAACTCCGCAATGTTCCTCGCAATAGAAAGACCCAGACCAGATCCTGATTGAATGCCTTCGCTATTCCTCGAATAATCCACCTTATAAAAGCGATCAAACAGTCTGTTTTTTTGTTCTATTGTTAGTGGCATGCCTTTATTCTCTACTTCAATGGTAACGTGATTATGCCGCACACTCATTCGAACATGAATCGTACCCGGTTTAAAGGAATACTTCAGTGCATTCATGAGAAGATTGTCGATGGCTCGTGCAATTTTATCACTATCCAAGGAAACCATGATTGGAGCATCACCGAGTTTTTTCTCAATATGAACCCCATTCTCCTGAGCTAAAGGCTCGAATTCAAACAACAATTGATCCAATAGCTGACATAGGTCAACCTTTTTCAAATCCAATTGGGTGTTCACTGCGTTAAGACGTGTGTATTCAAATAGATCATCGAGTAACTTCTTCAAATGCGTTGCTTTGTTATAGGTGTTTTGAATGAAGCGGTCATACTCAGCTTTGTCTTGAAATGATTCTGATTTGAGAAGTTCAATATAACCAATTATGCTGGTAAGCGGTGTACGCAGGTCATGTGAGATGCCTGTGATCATGTCCATCTTGGATTTTTCCAATTCGCGCTCCTTGCTCATCTGTATCTGCAACTGTTCAGTCATATGATTAATGTTGGAAGCAACCCGGCCCAGTTCATCTTGTCGAACTACAGGTACCCTGTAGTTTAAATTACCTTCAGATATGATTTGAAGCCCTTGCTCCAGTGAAATGATGTCTCTTACAATTTTTCGTGTGGAACTCAAAAAAGTAAGCGTAAAGATTAAGATAAATATAGGTGTCAGAATATAAGGGAAGTAGTTGAGAATCCAATTCCACTCCAAACCTTCACTGATTTTTGCCACAATCGTAATAAGGATATTATTGATAATCACTGATCCGACAATTGAAATTACAAAACTGATCACCATTCGATTGAGGATATGGATCTGTATTTTTTTCGTTTGTTTGGATTGCTGTAATCGTTTAATCAATTTTATAACCTACTCCCCATACCGTTTTAATATACTGAGGTTCTCGTGGAGTCAATTCCAGCTTTTCTCGCAGATTGCGAATATGAACCATCACCGTATTATCCGAATACCCGTAAGGTTCTTTCCATACGGTTTCGTAAATCTTCTCGGAGCTGAATACTTGTCCAGGATGACTCGCAAGTAACACCAGAATGGAGAACTCCAGAGGGGTTAGTGAAATGTCATTCTCTTTTAACTTTACTGAATGCTTGCTTGTATCAATGACAAGGTCCTTAATGAGGATCAGTGAACTCGATTCCGGTTTCCCGATCAATGTTTGACGTCGGAGCTGAGCTTTAACACGAGCCAGTAATTCTAATGGATTAAAGGGTTTGACCATGTAATCGTCGGCCCCGGTAGTCAGGCCTGTAATTTTATCAATGTCTTCTTCCTTGGCAGATAACATAATGATCGGAGTGGTTGATACTTCTCTTATTTTGAAGCAGGCTTTGATTCCGTCCATAATGGGCATCATAACATCTAATATGACGAGTTGGACTGATGTTGTATTGATAATATTTAGCGCTTCTTCGCCGTTGGCTGCTTCAATGACCTGATATCCTTCGTTACGTAAATAGACATGAATGACATCACGGATATCGGGTTCATCATCAACAACAAGAATGGTACTCATGATTCAACACTCCTTTTTGCTCTAATCTAAATAACATTTTAATTTCTTATCAAGAGGATAACATCAGTGTAAACGATAGTCAGGAATGTTTAAATTGTTTCCTTTTTGCGACAGACATAAACGAATGCAGGTGGGATATTCAAAGGCACTAATTCTATTTTTTCGATGATAAAGTGTTCGGATAATAATTTTTTCATTTGAAGTGAATATTGAAAGGCGATGAAAAATCCTCCGGGTTTGAGTGCCTTATGGATCTGCTCTACCAACGTATTTCTTAATTCAGGCTCAAAGTTGAAGAAGGGCAACCCGCTAAAGATGTAATCCAATTGCTGAACGCCCTCTTGAATTATGGATTCTACCAATCGAGCGGCGTCTGGATAACAGGAGAACTCCGGGTATGCTGTCTGAAGATTATTCCTCATTGTGTCGTTCATCTCAAACAATAGGACTTTGGTGGAGTCCTGCACCTGTTGTTGAATATAACGAGTGATCGGCCCTGTACCCGATCCGAGTTCGGCAACTGCTTTTGCCTCCAGCCAAGAGGCTTGATTCACCATTTTGTTGGCGAGAAACCGGGAACTGGGAATGATGCTGCCAACATGTTTGGGGCTTTGAAGAAAGCTTTTCAGAAATAATAGTGGTTGATTGGAATTCATGTGTGTGGTTCCTCCGTATCTGTGATGGTGTGTTAGCAAAACCAGTTAGAGATGTAATAATTGAAGCGTGGATAAAATAGGACCGCCGAAGTAGATTCCCGCTGTAAAATACGTTAAGGTCCATAACAAAGCACTGGAATATGAGATGAGAGCAAATTTTCGATAATGCACACCGCTCATTCCAATAAGCAAAGGAAGAACATATCGCACAATTGGAATGAACAAACCAATGCACATCGCCCATTTGCCACTCTTATTCAAAATCAGTTCGGCCTTGACGAAGTGTTTAT
Organism: Paenibacillus sp. FSL R5-0517; assembly: GCF_037974355.1. NCBI lineage: Bacteria > Bacillati > Bacillota > Bacilli > Caryophanales > Paenibacillaceae > Paenibacillus > Paenibacillus sp. FSL R5-0517. Next base: position 5,768,831 of record NZ_CP150235.1, on the reverse strand, counting down.
GATGTTGAAATTTGGGTTTTATCTTGGTTCCAAATAATCTCCCTGCAAAATAAGCAAAGGTAATGGCCGTTAGTAGTCCTGATAAAATACAGAAGTATGTGATCCATGAATTGATAACTCCAGTGTGGGCTAGAATGGCACCACTGATAATCGTGATCTCGTTCGGAATTGGAATGCCGAAAGGCCCTAATGAGAAGGCAAAATAAAAAATCAGATATCCATACTGATGAAGCAGCTCCAAGATCGTATTACTGATCATTGTTTTGCCCCCTCTCTTGTTGATATTGCAAGCATAATGAAAAAAACTAAGGAATTAATGAGTATAAATCTGAAGAAAATCTAAAGAATACATAAGTAAAGCCAAACAATGACGTGCAAGAGAAAAAAGCCTTGCCAACTTAATTGGCAAGACTTGATCCATAGGTGTGCTGTGTTCATCTGGATGGAGTGTTTGAGCACACGAAATAATAGGTTGTGGAGTGCATTTCAATTTTTTGACGAAAGATAAGAGCCAGCTGTCAATATTCATCTCACTCCAATTCACTCCAATCGAGTCGATTTAACATGGGATGAGGAAGAATGGAGGGTTGATCCAACCAATCGGAAACAAAGTTCTCCAACCAAGATGCCACCTGCAATATCTACGATGACATGTTGTTTTACCAGTACGGTAGACACGATGATAAGAATCGAGAAGGTGGAAGTCATCGCCCATATCGCTCGTCCAAATACACCCGTTCCTCTAAGGATCAGGTAACTCGTGAGTACGTGAATACTTGGAAAACAGTTGTAGGGTTGATCGTTACGGTAGATATAATCAACCATCGTGAAAAGAATTCCTTTCTCACACCGGATATTCGGGCGCTCAATCGCTGTCTGGAACAGAGCAAAGAAGAGGTATGAGATCACCAGACCGCTGCAAAGTGCAATGAGCGTTTGAAAATAGGTGCGCTTTTCCTTAAAAGCAAGTGCTATTAATGCACCAGTAATGAACGGGTACCATAATACATAAGGGATGATAAATAACGGGACAAAAGGGATCATGGAATCGAGGGGCGTTGCAAGACTATAGACATGAGCCCCGGGGCGATTTAGTACACCGTAGAAAATATTTAAGATCGGGACGGCTGCAAGCCAAAGTAGGGAAATCCAAGCTGATTTGGTAGATGAAGGACTGGAAAGCTTCAAATGCTCAACTCCTATACGGATTTATCAATGCAACCATAGTAGAGATAAACTCTGAAGAACTTGTGAGGGATTTTCTATAGAAATTCTGAATATCAGAAGAGCCGAGACGTCATGATGACGACTCAGCTCTTTTTTTATTTCCGATGAGAACAGACTGTTCGGCAGATTATTGTAGGAAGTAAAACCATCTGAATTTGGCACCAGCAACAAAAAACAAAACAATCCATGCCCACAGAAACAATAAACGTAGAGATCGTGGAATCAGTAGATATTCTGAGTACAATTTGCTAAAAAATTTCATTACAGTTGTGACCACCCCTGCTAATTTACTCCTATGTTCGTTTTTGAAAAGAAAAAGAAGAAAAGATAACCAAAATCCTAAAGGTGATTGTAAAATTCAGATGCAAAAACTCCAGTTATATCAATATTAGGTATATTATATCATGATGAACACCAGAGGACTTTTTGTATCAGCCTGAACCATAACCTTGTCTACTCATTCCATAAAATAAATCGAACGATATGATGCGGGCATGCCAATATATAGTGTAAGGAGGAAGGGGATGGATAATGAGTGATCAAGATGAGTACATACAACTTGTAACGTTAATACGTGCGGGGCATGAAGAAGCATACGGAGAATTATATGAGAAAACAGTGACGGGTGTATATCGGACTGTACGATTTCTCATCAAGGACGAGTCTGACGCGGAGGATGTGGTCCAAGAGATATACATTCAGGCGTATCGATCATTGGCGCGATATGATGCGGAGCGTGCGTTTCGTCCCTGGTTAATGGGTGTGACGATGCGACATGTCCAGAGTTATCGACGCAAAAGGTTGATGCAGTTTCGGTTTGGCAAGCGAATCGAAAAATCTGACGTGGGATTGGAATATGATTTTTCCACTGATCTGGTCAACAAACTGGCAAATCGTCCTCTGCTGGAACAGGTACGTCGTTTGCCGTACAAGCTGCAGCAGGTGATCACACTTCATTATTTAAATGAATACACGCAAGAGGAGATTGCTGGCATATTGGAGATTCCGCTTGGAACCGTGAAATCGCGCATACATGCGGCGCTGGCGAAGTTGAGACAAAAAGAGAAGATGAATCCAAGGTTACGGGGAAAGGTGGAGAATCTGCATGAGAATCGATGAAGAGTTGCGAACAGCCTACCAGGAAGAGACTAAAGAGTGGTCCGTTCCTGCGAGAATTAAACATAAAATGTTAGATGGTATTCGAAGTGATTCTCACATTAGAAGAAATCGAAAAAGATGGCTGGTCACTGGGCTATTGGCTGTTGTACTCATTATTCCCACCGGAGCCTATGCAGGGTACACCTATCTCGCGGACGGAATATATGGTTCACAGGAAAATATCGCTGCTATGGGCGGAACAGCTGAGAATTATATGAGGTTGGAAGCGAAATTACAGACGGCCAAGGCGCATTTCAGTGAAGAAGAATTTGTTCAATATATGGACTTGCTGAAACAAATGGGGCAAATGGCGGTAAATCTTGCAGATTCTAAGGGAAACATGCATCCAGAGCAGTGGAGTACAGTGGAGCAGGAACGATATAACCTTCTTGTAGCTGAGTTGGAACCGTTTTTTGAGAAGCTGGAAGCTGTGAGTGTGGAGTCCTCCAAAAAACTGATGGATGAGCAGCAATTTTGGACAGAACAGTTGGAACGGGCAGAGGAGACATTTACCAAGGAACAATATCGTGAGTTCAAGTCGGACTATGATCAGATGAGGAAATACAAAGTTATGGTGATGGACAAGGATGGAAGTATACATGAGGAACGATTGTCAGCGGAGCAAAAAGATGAATTGAGGCAGCTTGAGAGACGTCTAATACCCTATTTAAAACGATTGGAGCTCAATGTGCGTTGAGTCGCGCGAATTACTTCCTCCCTTGTACCTTCAGCCGATATTGATGCGGTGTGGACCCTATGACGGAACGGAATACTTTACAAAAGTAGGAGGGACTCGTCATACCCACACGGTGACCGATTTCGGGAACGGTGAGTGAGGAACGGGTGAGCAGCACACACGCATGACGAATGCGGGTAGCTTGGGCATAAGCAACGATTGTGGTGCCAGTCGCTTTTTTGAATACATGAGATAGATGATAGGGGGATAAGTGAAGTGTATCTGCGATATGATCCAAACGAAAAGGCTCGTGGTAATGCTGTTCAATCCACTGCATGATGGCTTCGGCATGAGGATGAAGCATTACTGAACTGGATGCAGAATGTGCCTTTAGATCTTGAATGACAACATCTTTCCATAAGTAACGAAGTTGCGTAAGTGAATCAAGTATAAAGAGACAAGTATCCTCCACAGCTTCATGAGGCATTAGTTCTGGATAGGTCTTATCAAATTGTTCCATTCGTTGAATGAGTGGGGAAGTGGCAGGAAGTCGGATCGGCTGAATCGGAGATTGCTCTCCTAGCAGGTCATGTATGAAACGCTGAGTCGTCATAAAATGCGACCAATGTGTCTTTAATATTTCGAGTTCAAACATAAGCACGTTTCTGATGAAAGGCTGCTGACTGGATATTTGAATCTGAAAGTGGTGCAATTGAAAAGGTCGAAAAATCAAAAGCATACCGGGTTCAAGGGGAAAAACCTGACCTTCGGTTATTAACTGCCCATAACCTTCGTGGATATAGGTTATTTCCATCTGGGAATGAGCATGGAACACTTCGCGAAACGTAGTGTTAGATGTAAGACGACGACAGGCCAGATCAAATTGGTTTCCCAGAATGATGGACATCATGAATACCTCCCTATCATGCGCAAGATAGTTATATTTTACCACAAGATGAACACATAAAAGCGCTTTATTATTGTGTATTGTGAAGGGAACAAGGGAGGTATATAACGATGTTAAGAGTGGCGATTATCGGAGCAGGAGCAATTAGTGGAGCGCATATCTCAGCATATTTGGCATTCCCTGAGCGATGTCAGATTGTTGCGGTGGTGGACATGTACGTGGATAAGGCACAGAAGCGAATTAACGAATATGGACTGGAAGGAGCACAAGCTTTTACGGATTACACAGAGCTATTTGCGCAAAATATTGATCTGGTATCCGTCTGTACGCCGCCGTATACGCATGCTTCAATTGCGTGTGATTTCATGCAAGCAGGTGCACATGCATTGGTAGAAAAACCGATGGCTTCTTCCCTGGAGGAAGCGGATCTGATGCTGAAAGTAGCGCAAGAAAGTGGCAAATTACTATCCGTAGTAGCACAGAATCGATTTACGACACCGATGATGAAGTTAAAAGGTGTGCTGGACAGTAAACGGATGGGGCCTATTGTACATGTGCAGGTTGATTCATTCTGGTGGCGGGGCCACAATTACTATGATCTGTGGTGGCGCGGGACATGGGAAAAAGAAGGCGGAGGCTGTACCCTTAGTCATGCGGTACATCATATTGATGCGATGTTATGGATGATGGGACCTCCGGTGGAATTGCAGGCCATGATGGCGAATACGGCACATGACAATGCCGAAGTTGAGGATATATCCATGGCGATGCTGCGCTTTCAGGAAGGGGCGCTTGGCATGATTACCAGTTCCGTTGTACATCACGGAGAGGAACAGCAGTTAATTTTTCAGGGTAAAGAAGCCCGTGTATCGGCACCTTGGAAAGTGGTTGCTTCTACCGCACGGAATAACGGATTTCCGGAACCCAATCGAGAGTTGGAACAACAGATTCAGAAGCTTGTTGACGAATTGCCGGATGTGACTCATGTCGGTCACGCTGGGCAAGTGGAGAATGTGTTAAACGCGATTGAGACAGGATCACCCCTTCTGGTGGATGGTCAAAGTGGTCGGAATACACTTGAACTGATTGTAGGCATCTACAAATCGGCTAGTACGGGAGAAAAGGTTGTTTTTCCACTAGGGGCGGAAGACGCATTTTACACAAGAGAAGGAATTATGCAACATGCTGTACACTTTTATGAAAAAAAGACGACGGTGGAGAACTTCGAGGATTCGAGTATTACGCTGGGTAGCAAGATGGATTCGTAGTATTTTATGTGAAAAAGATGCCTTCTCACAAAAAAAAGTGAGGATGGGCATCTTTTTTAGGTCTGAGACATCTTCCTGTTCTAAAAATACAATAATTTTATCCATTCATATTTTTGAAATGACGTTATTACGTTATCTTACTGTGCACCATTATTATTTAAAATTTAAATTAATATAATAAGGCTTCATCAAAAGGTTATAGCCACTTATCAGCCCAACGTTCCACAGCGCTTAGTGCTCTCCCCAGTTCCGTGCCTTTTCGTGACAACATATATTCAGTCCGAACTGGACGTTCAGTGACCACATGGCGAACCACAAGTCCTTCTTCCTCCAATTCCTTCATTCGCTCATTTAAAACACGTTTGCTCAAGTCAGGGATATAAGCGTGAATCTCACTGAAGCGTTTGGGCTCCTCCATCAATGCATGAATAATGAGGGCTACCCATTTTCGACCAATGATCTGATAAGATTGTTCCACTTTTGTGCATATTTGCTTGGCATTCTCATCATCGCTCATGATTGTACTCCTTTGATTTAGTATTGCCTGTAATATCATTAGTATACTTATTGTAACCCACTTGTCCACAGGCCATATGTGTAAAATGTCACATACCAATTGTTATTAATCTTACCACATAAAGCGTTATCATCAAATAAAAAGCCTATAAACACTGGAGTTCACAGTTTCGACACGATTATTGACGAATTGTGACGACAGGTGTAATATGGGTAACGTTAATTCAAAAGGTTACAATTTATAACCTAAATACAGGTTGTGGAGAGAAGGAATGTTCCATGGTTAAATTCAGGTGTGTTATATAAACGGAGGCAAGGCGGGGACGACACCCACTTATTCCGTCTTTTGTCATGCTTGGATTTGAACATTTTGCAACATCATATACTATACTGCACAGATCACAGGAGGCACTCCAATGGATGCAATGACATTTGTCCTGTTCGGGGCAACAGGCGATTTAGCCAAACGTAAGATTTACCCTGCATTATATAACTTGTACATGGATCAGAAAATGCCGAAATCCTTCTCCGTTATCGGATTGGGACGGCGTGAATTGTCGGATGCGGACTTTCAGGCAAATGTAGAAAAGTCACTTCATGAATTCTCTCGTCAGACCCCTGAAGAAGCATCTCAGGTTCGTGATTTCATTGGCGCTTTCCGTTATTGTTCTTTAAATAATACGAAGCTTGAAGATTACACCAAATTGTTGGAACTCGTTCAACAGCGTGAACAAGAGCTTAACATTCCCGAAAATCGCATGTTCTACATGTCGGTGGCACCGGAATTCTTTGAGCCGATCGCATTGAATATTCAAGAAAGTGGCTTGGGTAACACCAAAGGCTGGAAGAAACTGATTATCGAAAAACCTTTCGGACACGATCTGCAATCGGCTCGTGATCTGAACGAGAAATTGAGCAATACCTTTGCGGAAGAAGAGATCTATCGCATTGACCATTTCCTTGGTAAACCGATGGTTCAAAATATTGAGACGCTCACATACGCGAATCCGGTAATTCAGGCGTTGTGGTCCAACCGTTATATTGCCAATGTACAGATCACGGCAAGTGAGACGGTGGGCGTTGAAGAACGTGCCGCGTATTACGATCAAAGTGGTGCGCTTCGTGACATGTTCCAAAACCATATGCTCCAGTTGCTGATGATGATTGGTTTGCATTTGCCAAAACGTTGCACACCGGAAGAAATTCAATTCAAAAAGCAAAAAATTGCTGAAGCGCTTCGTCCTTTGACGAAAGAAAATATTGCTTCTGAAGTTGTTCGTGCACAATATGCAGCAGGCGAGCTGCAAGGTGCATCGGTAGTTGGATATCTGGACGAGCCTGGCATTCCTGCCGGATCTCAGAACGAGACCTATGTTGCCGCAAGATTGTGGATCGATGATCCATTCTGGAGCGAGGTTCCATTTTATATCCGTACAGGTAAACGCCTGGCTGAGAAATCCACGAGAATCGTTGTTGAATTCAAATCGCCACTCAAAACAGGTCATGAATCCGAGAATACAACGGAACCTAACCTGCTTACGATTGAAATTGGTCCGGGAGAAAGTATTTCCCTTCAATTAAATGCGAAGAATCCATTGAACCATGGTGAAGTGGAGCCGATGCATATGACCTTCAACTCCGGCAAACGTAACATCCCTGAAGCGTATGAGAATCTGATCTTTGACGCTATGCGTGGTGATTCCACCTTCTTCGCTCACTGGAACGAAGTGGAGCTGGCATGGCAGTGGGTTCAACCGATTCAAGAAGCATTCGAAGCCGGCAGCGTGCCACTGGATACGTACAGTGCAGGTTCGCATGGACCAGAGTCAGCAGATCGCCTGACAGCAGCAGATGGCTTCCGTTGGTGGTAAGTGAAACGAAGAAGTGAGCGCAGAGATAGGGGCGGTATAATCCGCTCTGCTCACGAATGAACATACATTTTGCACAATCCAAATGCGTCTTCCAAGTTAGCATAATGTAGAACGACAAGCTTCTATTCACCTAGAGCGTTTGTGCTTGGAGCGAACTGATTGATGAAGCAAAATGCTGATATATATGAAGTATTTATTATGAATTATACCGTTCCAATTTTGCATAAGCCCTTCCGGTTATGTGACCGGAAGGCCGTGAAAATTTTTAAATATAGATTAGCGGTTCAGTTTTGAAAATGGGTTGGCTTTGAACGCTGAGAATGTAGTGTAGGGCACGAAATCGATTCTGAAGAAGCGAAGCGTTCGCCTTTATCCCCGGATTTTCTCCTATATTAGGAGATTCAAAAAAATCTGGGGATAACAGCGATCAAAAGAACGATTTGTGACCGGAACGGTTACATCACCAAACGTTAGGCACTTATTTTTAATTTTGAGCGCAAATAAAATTTAAACATTGTTCATAACAGGAGGATTTTAAAATGAAACTTGGACTAGTCGGATTAGGAAAAATGGGATTGAACCTGGGCAGAAACTTGATTGATCACAAACATGAAGTGGTTGCTTTTGACCTGAACGCTGAAGCAGTAAATGAAATGAAAGAATACGGCGCTACAGGCGTATCTTCATACGCAGAGATGGTGGCTTCGCTCGAATCCCCACGTGTATTGTGGATCATGGTTCCTCACAACGTGGTAGATGCTGTATTGGCTGAAGTTAGCCCGTTGTTGTCCAAAGGCGACATCATTATTGAAGCGGGTAACTCCCACTACAAAGAATCCATCCGTCGCTACGAAGAGATGAAAACCAAAGGCATTCACTACATGGATGCAGGTACATCTGGCGGTATGGAAGGCGCACGTAATGGAGCATGTTATATGATCGGTGGAGACCCTGAAGCTTGGGCTATCGTTGAGCCGGCATTCAAAGATACTTCCGTAGAGAACGGCTACCTGTATGCTGGTAAAGCGGGCAGCGGTCACTTCCTGAAAATGGTCCACAATGGTATCGAGTACGGTATGATGGCATCCATCGGTGAAGGTTTTGACGTATTGGAGAAAAGTGGATTTGATTTCGACTTCGAACAAGTAGCACGCGTATGGAACAACGGTTCTGTTATCCGCTCTTGGTTGATGGAGCTGACAGAACGTGCCTTCTCCAAAGATGCAAACCTCGATGAAATTAAAGGCGTAATGCACTCTTCCGGTGAAGGACGTTGGACGGTAGAAACGGCATTTGACCTTCAAACCGCTACACCGGTAATCGCTTTGTCCTTGCTGATGCGTTATCGTTCCCTGGAGACAGACACATTTACAGGTAAAGTGGTAGCGGCATTGCGTAATGAATTTGGCGGTCACGCTGTAGAGAAAAAATAATTTTATATATAACTGTTAACATATGATGGACATCGGGTAATAACTTATATCGTGTTTACGAATTCATCAAGTGGAGGGAACATATCATGAAATTTTTCTTGGATACAGGGAATGTGGAAGAAATCAAACGGATCGAGCGTCTGGGTCTGGTGGATGGAGTCACTACTAACCCGTCTTTGATTGCCAAAGAAGGTCGCGTATTTAAAGAAGTCATTCAGGAGATCTGTGGCGTTGTTAAAGGCCCGGTCAGTGCTGAAGTTATCGGTCTCAAAGCCGAGGATATGTTGAAGGAAGCTTATGAAATTGCAGAATGGGCACCGAATGTAGTTATTAAACTGCCGATGACCGAAGATGGGCTGTATGCTTGTCATGAGTTAACGCAAAAAGGGATTAAAACCAATGTCACGCTGATCTTCTCCGCAGCACAGGGCCTGATGGCAGCGAAAGCTGGTGCAACCTACATCAGTCCATTCGTTGGGCGTCTGGATGATATTGCGGTGGATGGCATGAAACTGATTCGTGATCTGCGTCTTATTCTGGACATGTATGATCTGCCTTCCGAGATTATCGCAGCAAGCATTCGCAATATCAAACACGTCGAAGATGCAGCCCTTTCCGGTGCGCACATTGCCACCATTCCAGGTTCGCTTCTGCCGACACTTTGGAAGCACCCACTGACGGACAGCGGGATTGAACGTTTCCTGAAAGACTGGGAATCTGTACCGAAATAAATGGCTACCAGTGCCCAAGTCTTTGGGCGGTCTGAACATAAAACCTTTCGCTTTGCAGAGGAATCTGCGGACGAAAGGTTTTTTTTATCTCGGTTTACGTAGTTTCCGATTTCCGGTTAGGCTTAGCCAATAAGAAGTACAGTACTTGTCCCTTTAATGTTGTTGTTACTTTCTGTCCAGTGTCCACGTACTGTCCTTCTTTTTCAGGACAACGGTGCATAAGGTTAACTATAGCCTATAGCTCATCCCGCAGGGGAGGGACACTTCGATGATGAGAAGAAAATGGCGAAGCCGGAAACGCCGTAAGCCGCCAAGCGGCAAGCGCAAAATGTGGTTGATCATTTTATTGGTCACTGCGTTTTGTTTGATGCAGGGCTTTGCTTATGTGGATAAAAAAATGAAGCCCCCCATCATGCACTTGGCCAAGATCAGAGTGAAGCAGATTGCGACCGAAGCGATCAACAAGGCGATTACAGCACAGGTTGCAGATGGCAAAACCAACGAAGGATTGATTGACTGGAAGACGGATACCGCCGGGAAAGTGTCCGGTTTCATGCTGAACTACAATGAGCATATGCGAATCACCGCAAGTACAATGAATATTGTGCAATCCACGCTGCAGAATGTACACATGTTAAAAGAAAAAATCCCGCTGGGGCAGGCGCTGGGAAGTCCGGTGATGGCTTCATTTGGCCCGAGTATACCGGTTCGTATTGAGCCCCAAGGCGCTGTCAAAGTGGACCTCAACACCCGTCAGCAAAATGCGGGGATTAACATGATTTTGGTGGAAGTGTACATTCACATCATTGCTGAGGTCGCCGTCGTGGTGCCCTTCGACATGGAGCCCGAAACGGTCGATACGGAAATCCCGATCTCCTACCTGCTGGTTGTCGGGGATGTGCCGATGTATTATTACGATAATCAGGGCAAGCCGGTAGGCAGTAACGGAAGTAATGCCCCAGCTATTGCGCTGCCATCAGGCCATACGGGTGTATCAAGCGGTAATGGAGTGACTGCGAATCCCCCTAGCCAGAACCAGCAACAGACACCGTCAGACCCTTTGCAAGGGAACGAACTTGAACAATTTGAACCGGATGATCTGCCTGATGTGAATGGGGGCGTACAGTCTAACAAGGGCGCGCACCCGTAATACAGACTAATTTTTAGTAAAAGACTTTAAGTACAAAATGAGAAAAGGGGCCTCTATTGAAGAGGTCCCTATTTCGAATGTTCATCGTACTCCGAGCGGAAACGCTTATATTGACATATGCTCGTCTCACTTGCTTTTCTTGTTCTTTTGTTTGCGTTCTTCCTGTTCCCAATGTTTGAGCTGTGGATAAGGGTCGAACGACCATTCGTGCAGTCCACTGTCGCGATAGATCCCATAGTGCAGATGTGGAGGGAATTTGCCCTGTGTCCCAGGTTTACCGTAACCCGAACTGCCAACCCAACCCACAACCTGACCAGGTATAACAACTTCACCGATGCGTGCACTTTTGTCAAAACCCGAGAGATGGGCGTAATAGTGATAATGATTGTTCAAATCCCGGATACCGATGCGCCAGCCTCCAAACGGATTCCAGCCTTTGATCTCCACGACCCCATAACAGGTGCTGCGCACTGGCAGACCATGTGGAGCGAAGATATCCGTTCCCTCATGAATGCGATAACCGCCCCAGCTTCGTTTTGTCCCCCAGGTGCTGCGATAGGAGTAATTGGTTCCGAGCGGAACCGGGAAGGCGTGTCCAAACAGATCCAGATTGTCAAAATGCTCATATAACTTCGCGAATTGCTGTATCCGTTGCACAGCACGGGAGTTGTGATAATATTCCCACAGGGCGATGTTGAAGTCCTCTTGCTTGTTTCCGTAACCCTGAATGACCGAAGCCATGCTGTACAGCACATCCTGATCATTGTTAGCATCCGCTATACCGTCTCCTGAACCGTCACGTCCATATCCTTTGAAAAAAAGAATGGATTCCGGATGTTGATCCGTCTCATCAGGATTTAGCCATCCTCTCCAGGCCGGAGGAGTCATGAAAATACCTGTAAGCCGCTCCGGATGCTTGCGATCCTTTGGATGTGCGCGAGTAATTGTTCGTTCATACTGATCAATTGCGGCTAGCCTATACCAGGGAATCTGAGTCATCTGACCGATGGTCTCATATAAATGGCGACGTGCAGCGAAAATTTCTGCGGGTTTTAACTCGGTGGCCTGTGGTTTCGGAGTAGCCCCGACAGGTTCACTGTAGACGTCAACAGATAAACATGGGAGAAGCAGCGTACCTGCAAGTAAGGTTTTGATCCAAAATCGGTACGTATGCCTGGAGGTCAAGCGTTGTTGCACTGGGAAGCAGCCCCTTTCCAATAGAATGATACAAGGTACCCGATGAACCAAGCTAAAGGTTAGCGTTCTTCAAAAGTTCTCGTTTTATCCATGTAAGCACTTGTGATGAATCGAATGAACCAAATTGTCCATATCGGGCATGAATGCACAAGATGTGACAAATGGGGGTTTTTCCAACGCTTTCATGGTATAATATGTTCCGAGCAACAGCCTAACTTCAGTTAGAAAGAAGGTTTATGCATTGGCAAAACGTGTTAAAGAACCGAAGCCGGATTGGATTCGGATCAAATTGACAACCGGCGATAACTATCAGGAAATGAAAACGATGATGCGTTCCAAAACGCTGCATACGGTATGTGAGGAAGCGCGGTGTCCGAATATTTATGAATGCTGGGCCAATCGAACGGCCACTTTTATGATATTGGGCGATATTTGCACAAGGGCATGCCGTTTTTGCGCGGTGAATACAGGCTTGCCAACGGAGCTTGATTTGCAGGAACCAGAACGTGTGGCGGAAGCAGCAGAGCAGATGAATCTGCAACATTGCGTCATTACAAGTGTAGCCCGTGATGATCTGAAGGATGGAGGAGCTACAATTTTTGCAGAGACAGTTAAGGCCGTACGGCGGCGGTTGCCATTGTGCAGCGTTGAAGTGCTCATTCCAGACTTTCTGGGCGATCGGGAATCTTTGCAGATTGTAATGGATGCCAAACCGGACATTCTGAATCACAATATTGAGACGGTTGAGCGGTTGTCAGACAAAGTGCGTGCCAAGGCAAAATATAAACGTTCACTGGAATTGCTTGCTCGTGCCAAAGAAATGCAACCTAACATCCCAACGAAATCAAGCATTATGCTTGGTGTAGGTGAGGAATATAATGAAATTTTATCAACCATGGATGATCTTCGTGCGGTAGACTGTGATATTATGACGATTGGTCAATATTTGCAGCCATCCGAGAAACATCTGTATGTTGAAAAGTATTATCCGCCAGAGGAGTTCGCTGCATTGAAACAGGAAGGATTAAAACGTGGTTTTAGCCACGTCGAGTCCGGCCCGATGGTACGCAGCTCCTACCATGCGCATGAACAGGTGAAATCGGCCACCAAACATGCTGAACAGGCGGCAACACACGCGTGATGGAGGATACCGGATTGGAAGAAGAAAAAAGCACAGAACAGATTCAGGACCAACTCCAGGAGCAGATCCAGGAGCCAGTTCAAGAATCTGTTGTTGAATCGGTTGAAGAAAAGCCCAAAGAACCGGTCATTGTACAGATCGGCGGCAAAAACTATGAAATCGTCCAGAACCACAAAGAGGGCTGGAATCCAGAGGTCTTCCGTGATCGTTACAGTGAGGTGCTGGAGCGTTATGATTATATTATCGGAGACTGGGGTTATAGCCAGTTAAGATTAAAAGGTTTTTACCGTGATAACCATCCGAAAGCGACGAAGGATTCCACGATCGCCAGCATGGTGGACTATATCAATGAATATTGTAACTTTGGCTGTGCGTATTTTGTGCTCCAGAAGAGCAAAGATCAGCCTCAAGCCAAAACAAAAAGCGGTTCCTGAGAAGGACCGCTTTTTTGGTGTCTTTATTTTAGTCAAGAAATGCCGTGCGAACCCGGTTCCAGAATGGATAAGGACGGAAACGCGCGAAACTGACCTTGTGACTGGATACCTGACAACGGACAGATATCAGATCCTCCACCATCACATTCACATGATCAATCGTCATCAATAACCGCTGATCCTTGCGGGAGAAAATATCACAATGATGATGCTTGGGCAAAATAACCGGTGAACCAAGTGTCCGATAGACCCGGTTATTAATTGAAGCAATCTCCGCAATCTGAATAGCCTCGATGGTCGGATGAACCATTGCACCGCCAAGGGCCTTGTTGTATGCCGTGCTGCCTGAAGGCGTGGATACACAGATTCCATCGCCACGGAACATCTCGAATGTCACGTCGTTAATATCGACCTGGGCCACGACGGTACCGTCTACACCTTTTAACGTAAATTCATTAAGAGCGATGTAAGAGGAATTCCCCGACTTTTTCCGAATCTCAAGCTCCAACAGCGGATATTGGACAATGCGTGGTTTGAGACGCTCCGGATCTCCCTTGCCACTCATCAGCCTGACTAATTCCCGTAATTCTTCCTTCTTCCAATCGGCATAAAAGCCGAGATGGCCTGTATGAACCCCAACAAAAGCAATATCCGGAATACGGTCGATGAAATTGTGAAATGCCTGCAGCATCGTACCATCGCCCCCGATGGAGATGACAATCTCCGGCGATTCTGCATCCAGCTTGAACCCTTCTTCCTTCGCCAGCGCATGAAACTGCTGACTGAGATCAATCGATAACTGGTCTCCGCGGTCTTGAACATAGTATCTCAAGATGAAAGCTCCTTTGTGGTCATTATACTACCGATGATAATCAATTCCGCGGAAGAACACAACGTTTGGAAGCATATTCAGTTAAATATAGATGAATGAGCGACTTATTTTTTGACATGTCGTCTTGGCTTGAAGATATAACTTAATATCGTAAGCAATAACAACAACATAATGATACTCGCAAAAACAATGACCCCCGTCAGGACGATCAGTCCCCAGTCCGGTGTATACGTCGATAACGATGGGATTACACCAGGCTCCATGAGAACGGGTGAAGCGGAACGCCCCATCATGGGGGTCCACAATAGCAGGACCAGCACAGGTGCGATTAGCGCATGAATCGCTCTGGCAAATAAAAAGGGACCATATCTCATGGGGGTGTTGCTAAGAATACTCATAATCTGTGCATGGACGGATAATCCGCCCCAGGAGAGAACAAAGGCTGCTGCCGCCACTTTATATATCAGTGGAATGGAAGTGCTGACACCTCCGGCCTCTTTGGCCCCCAGTGTGACTTCAAATAGCCCCCCGACCAAGCTAGGAGATAAGGATGGAGGAAGTCCGCTATATCGAAGCAGTTGCTCGGTTATGCCGTATAATCCGCCAAGCCAACCGGTCTGTACAAGCAACTCCATTATGACCGAGAAGAATACAACCAGCCCTCCTACGATAATAATAAGGCGAAGGGATGAGGAGACGGCGTGGCGCAGCAGTTCACCGAATACCCGTCCGTCAGCCTTTCTTGCCTCATGCATTGCATAGATGGCCCGGACCAGTCTGTTTCTAGGTATTTGCTCCGATGGAGATGCAGAAGAGATGTCTGGCTGTGAGCCTTTCGCTGTACCCCCGTGAAAACGCATGAGCATACCCACCAGAAAAGCTGCAGCGTAATGACTTGCAACCAATAGCGGAGCAATGGCGACATTATGGAAGAACCCAACCGATACGGCTCCAATCATGAAGATCGGATCGGAGGATGTGGTGAAGGCAACGAGCCGTTCTCCTTCTTCCCGGGTAACCAGCTTTTGTTCCCATAACTGTGCGGTCAGTTTCGCCCCTGTAGGATAACCGGATGCACAGCTCACGGCAAATACAAAACCACCGCTTCCGGGAACACGAAACAATGGACGCATCAGTGGATTCAGCAAGGTACCCAGAAAATGAACAATGCCAAAGCCGAGCAGCAGCTCGGACAGCACCAAAAAAGGAAAAAGGGAGGGAAACAATACGTCCCACCAGATGGACAGTCCGCGTACACCTGCATGCCAGGTTTCCGCTGGATACAAGACCATTAACACACAAAGGATCAGGAGAGCGAGTGTGACCAGGACATGGGTGAGTCGTTGTGAAGCAGCCATGAATTCTTCTCCTTTACTTTTGGAATGGTCGGTGTGCGGAAATCTGTGATGCTATTGCCATCAATATATGAAAAAAAGTGGACAAACAGTACAAAATTATACGTAGAAAGCGCTTGCAAAAGTGGCTGTGTTTTTGAGTGATGTGTGCTAAAATGAGAAAAACGCCTGAACGTCACCTAATTGTCTCCAAGGTGGAATTCAAATCGGATGGAGTGATGATCATGAGTCTTGTCACCGGAATCCTGGTCTGTGCTTTTGTATATGTGATACGTGCCTCGCTAGTACGCTCTGAGGAAGAGGACTGGCGGAGTTATTAATGGAATATCTAATGCGCCAACCTATGTGGTTGGCGCTTTTTTTGTGTTAGGTTCCGAAGAAGGTCCTATATACAGATGGCAGGGAATGCGTCCTGATGATTTCATGTTATATAGGACTTTTTGGTTTTTTTTGATAGAATGGAGATAAAGGCTTCTGTGGCCTGGATATTGTTACTGTTTTCACAATGTTCACGGAACGTGTAATATATGGCAAAATTCGACATCAGAAAGGGGAATCAGACGAATGAATCCCAGTTTGAGTATTTATGACAATCTTGGCGGTGAGAAAGGTGTTCGCGCACTGGTTGAGGCCTTCTATCCAATCGTTCAGCAGAACGAGCAACTGGCTCCGCTTTTCCCGGAAGATATTCAGCCGGTTATCGACAAGCAGTATATGTTTTTGTCTCAGTTTTTTGGAGGACCAGGGCTGTTTTCCGAGGCGTTCGGACATCCGATGATGCGTGCCCGTCATATGCATTTTGAAGTGACCGTTGAACGCGCTGAGGCTTGGCTTGCATGTATGGATCAAGCCTTAACACAGATCGGTGTGGAGGAGCCTTTGCACTCGTTTATCCTGCAGCGTTTATCCGGGCCTGCACATCATTTTGTGAATACACCGTAGTTCCGAATATGATTATAAGCGTACGGGAGAGGGATGGAATAGATTGGAATTAGAGCCGCTATATAAGGTGAAAGTGACTTGTCATTATTGCGAAACCGAGTATGACACTTCACGGGTAAGACCGAGTTTGAAAAGGCCCTACCGGACAGATTCAGATTTTTGTGCCTACTACAAGCTGGAGAATCCGGATTTTTATGTGGTTCGCATCTGTCCACAGTGCGGGTTTGCTTCCACGGAGAACGCAACGGAGCATTTGAATGATGCTCAACGCAAGGCTTTTAAGGAACAGATCGGTAATCGCTGGGTAAAACGTGACTATAGCGGAGCTCGGACACTGGACCAGGCGCTGGCTACGTACAAGCTTGCCTTGCTGTGTGCACAGGTTATCCAGGAGAAAGACCGTGTCGTCGCTGGTCTGTTACATCATATAGCTTGGTTGTATCGTTATATGGAGGACCATGCACAGGAACATCGCTTTCTCGAATTTAGCCTTGAAGCTTATGTGAAGGTGTTCGAACGGGAGGGAACAGGTGGCAATGAAGCCAAACTGTTGTATTTACTCGGGGAATTGAACCGCAGGGTAGGACGGTTTAATGAAGCAGTGCAATGGTTCAGCAAGGTCATTCATGACAAGCGGATCACCGATGCGGCCATGATTCGTGCTTCAAGGGAACAATGGGCCGTGCTGCGTGAACAGATGATCTCCGGTAAGATGGAGCTGCCTGAAGAGATGCTTGAAGCAGACAAAGAGGCTGCGAAGCGCAGCCCCCTCTAGGTTGATCTTACATTAGTTACGGACAGGACGGCTGGATAACAAATAGTCACTGTCATTGTCGATCACGGTCATGCTGGTATTACAGCAGGGAAAGACGAGTAATTTCTTTTTGCCTTCGCGGATGCGCACAAGCTCTTTCGGTTTGAGGGGGAGCAGCACGTTGCTTGCATGACAGTAGGGACATTGCTGTACATAGATGTCTCCCATCACAATATCGTAAGGCCAGCTGTTCTCAAAGGGAATCATTCTTGTTCGCCTTCTGGTGCGGAAGGTTTGGAGGCTTCTTGTTTGGCGAGTTCCGCAATCTTCTGCATTAGGATATGTTGGGGCATGTGCATCAGATGTTCCAAAGGTACGCCCAAGGATTCTGCTAATTTGACGGCTGTATCAGCCGATACTTGTAAAGGTTTCATACGTTTACCTCCTGAAAGATACTATAAGTATTTCTCTAGTATAGAGATACAGTGAACAGAAAACCAGTTTTTAATTCAATCCTAACCATCCAATTTATAGAGAGAGGTGCCTTATTAAATGAAAACGCCATTACACCCCGTATGGGATCTGGAGTCCATTTTTAGTGGAGGTTCTTCCTCCGAGACATTCGCTGCGTATCTGATTGAACTGGAAGAGGATGTACGTAAACTGCAACAACTATTGAACGAAACACCTGCACCGACTTCATTAGAAGAGACGACAGCTTTTGATCCCATTTTGGAACTGCTGCAAAGCTGTTATGTCCGCATATCGGAAGGTTCTGCGTTTGTATCCTGCCTCTCATCGCAAAACCAGAAGGACAAGAAGGCAACCCAGCTTCAGGGGGCCATCAGTTCTATTGCTGCGATGCTGAACGGCAGCAAATCGAAGTTCGATAATACACTCAGTCAGACGTCAGATTCGGTGTGGGACGCCTGGATTGCTCGGGAGGATATTCAGCCACTTGCATTTGTACTGAACGAGAGTCGCACGCTGGCTCGTGAGAAGCTGTCGCCGGAACTTGAAGGTCTTGCACTGGATCTGGGTGTGGATGGTTACCATGGTTGGGGCAAATTCTATAACACGATTGTCAGCAAGGTGAACATTCCATTTGAGCAAAATGGGGAAACGGTCATGCTGTCGGCAGGACAAGCTGCCAACAAGCTGAGCGATAGTGATCGGAATGTACGCGAGACGGTATTTGCAAACTGGGAACAGGCTTGGACGGATGTCGAAGATTTCTGCGCAGACACACTGAACCACCTCGCGGGATTCCGTCTGAAGTTATATGAGAAACGTGGCTGGCATGATATCCTCAAGGAACCTCTGGCCATCAACCGGATGTCCCGTCAGACACTGGATACGATGTGGGATGTAATTAATGGTGCCAAACCTGCACTTGTTCAATATCTGGAGCGCAAGGCAGAACTGCTCGGGGTAGACAAGCTCAGTTGGAGCGATGTAGACGCCCCTGTAGGTAAGTCGAGTGGCAAAATCACTTACGATGAGGCAGCTATCAATATCGTTGAACAGTTTGCCAAGTTCAGTCCTAAGCTCTCCTCGTTTGCAGAGATGGCTTTTGAGAAACGCTGGATCGAATCAGAAGACCGCCCAGGCAAACGTCCAGGTGGATTCTGTACATCTTTGCCACTTAGCAAAGCAACCCGCATTTTCATGACCTTCTCCGGGACACCATCCAATGTGTCGACTCTTGCGCATGAACTTGGTCATGGATATCATCAACACATTATGGAAGAGTTGCCTGCGTTGAATCAACGTTACGCGATGAATGTGGCTGAGACAGCGTCCACGTTTGCTGAATTGATTGTAGCAGATGCCCTTGTGCAGGCGGCAACAGATGAACAAGAGAAGCTGGCTTTGTTGGAAGACAAGATACAGCGAAGTGTGGCTTTCTTTATGAATATCCATGCCCGGTTCCTGTTTGAGAATCGTTTCTATGAACAACGCAAAAAAGGCCTGGTTAACGCGGATGAACTATCCCAATTAATGGTGGATGCTCAGCAGGAAGCGTTCTGTGGTGTACTTGCATCAGATCATCCACATTTCTGGGCATCCAAGCTGCATTTCTATCTGACAGGTGTGCCATTCTATAACTTCCCATACACGTTTGGGTACATGTTCAGTGCGGGAATCTATGCGAGAGCACAGCAAGAAGGCACAGCATTTGCAGATAAATATGATGATTTGTTACGAGATACAGGGCGTATGACGGTCGAAGAACTTGCTCAGAAACATCTGGGTACAGACCTGACACAACCGGAATTCTGGCAAAATGCTGCGGACTTGGTTATTGCCGATATTGAGCAGTTTTTGCAGATGACAGCACCCCAAAAATAGGTTGAATGTAATAGGTTGAATATATATGAAAGGCTGCAATTCCGTGTTAACAAACACAGGATTGCAGCCTTTTTTTGTACAGAATCCTTATTTTTGATTCTCAAATATTTTGTCGCAAATGAACGAAAAAACTCACTTTAAGGAAGGGAAATGGCAATTAATTGCGCAATTTATAGTTAAAAATACCCAAGTTTGCCGTTGTTTGTTGAACATGCGCAAATGATGTCATATAATGAGTCGTAAGTCCTTGTTACATAGGACTATAAGCATGTAGGAGGAGTGTTATTATGAAAATCGACCAGCTTTCATTAGCACGTCAGTTAGATTTAGTATTTAAAGAGCTTGATCATGAGTTGTCAGGGTTAGATTCAGGGGTAGTTTTTGTGCAAATACGAAACAACGTAATTGGGAAGTTCGGTATTCGACATAATCCGATAACTGGACGGGATGGGCAGATGGATTTGGAAGAGAAGGGACTAAACGAAACCCAGAGAACTTCTTTCCGGGCGATGGCACTGGAAACTTTGAAATTCAAACGCAATTGGACACATGGCGAAATATCGTACGACTTCACAGTAAGACAAGGTATGATTCTGGTAGATGCAACAATGGAGTCCAATTACAATATGGCGAGTCTCATGATTCGTTACCCTAGAACCAATACATACAAGGATTCTGATATGGAGTCGACCTCATAATTCGTTACACAAGAGAAAGCGGCACTTCCGAAGAAGGCCGCTTTTGGATTCTGCTTAGCTCAAGCAATAATTACGAGCTTACGAACGACCCGATAATTGCTGCTCAGCGATTTGCACCAGACGTTTAGTGATGTATCCACCCAGAGAACCTGTCTCACGGGAAGTATAGTTACCGTAGTAACCATCTTGTGGAATAGTTACACCCAGCTCTTGTGCAGCTTCCATTTTCAATTGTTGCAATGCTGCAGTTGCTTGGGGAACGACCAGGTTGTTGGAGCGGCTACCGCTACCTTGGTTTTGACCTCCGTACATATGTGTCACCTCCTTATGGGTTGGTGATGTTAGTATGGTTAGAGAATAAGGAAATATACATGATATGGCGTAAGGAAATATATGGTTAATTATTGGTGCGCGGATCACATAAAAAAGCCGACCCAATGTGGGTCGGCAAGTTGTACATGGTATCGAAATATATGTTGATCAGCGTAAACAGTATAGATGATGATTAGCTCACTTAGTCTGTAGGAGGTATAACCTCAATACGTGTAAATAGCTCAACAGGCTGTTCCGGTTCCAGGCGAATCAATCCCGTCTGTTCATCCGATAAATCCAAATTAGGTGCATCCGGAAGCCAAGTGTACGGTTCAATGCACAAAAACTGATCGGATTCCCCTTTGGTGAAGAGAACCCAGTGTTTGAAAAATGTTTCATCTGCTGAATATTTCAGCGTATATCCATCTTGCCTCCGTAAGTAAGCCGCAGCCGGTTCACCTTCGGTAGCTTTCAACAGCGTATCCCAGTTACGTCCCTGCAAGTTGATGCCTTCGTTAAGAGCAGACCATTCACCCAAGGATTCCAGCTCACCTGTTGGTAGTTGTTCTTCATTCTGACCGTATATTCCGGAAACAGGAAGTTGCAGTGTCCAATCGGCAGGTTTGCCGTCTAACAAAAACCATGTATGATAGCCCATCCCAAAAGGAGCAGGCGTTGAGCTCAGATTGGTGACTCGCAGACGCTGGCTAAATACAGCGTTTTGCAGACTGAACGTCATCTCAAGTTTCAGAGGAATCGGGAATTGAGCCATCCAGTGTTCTTCATTTTCAGTCAATAATTCGGTCGTAATTGCACATCCGTCTTCATCTTCCTCGATATCACTGACACACCAGGATTGGGTACGGTGGAGACCGTGAATATGGTTGTCATTTGCCGTGTTCTGATCGAACTGGTAACGGACACCTTCATATTCGAATTGTCCCCGATGAATGCGTCCTGGTGGAATCAGGAGAGGAACGCCAAAATGGTACGGCTTCTGCAGATAAAAGGCAAGATCGTCTTCATCCGGACGGCGGACGATATCCCTGTCCTGCACTAAATCCCGAATAGAAATAATGTTATTTCCAAGACGTGGCAGCAGGGTGATTTCCAATTCACGGCTATGTAGGATATACGTGTCGTAACCATTCCATTGGCCTTTGGTCACTTGTTTCATATCGATGCTCCTTTTCCCACTTGAAATCTGTCTGCGAGCAGTTGTAATGATTGGACTGCTGCAGGCGTGTCATTGTGTACATGCCAGCTATTTCCTGCGCTGCTTCTTGTGAAGCAGGCATGTTAATAAGCAATTCCATCATAACAGATTTCAGTGTCTCGGGTAAAAAAGTTCAACTCATTTTGACATTCGCGCCTGTGCGCATTAAGATGGAACTCTAAAGGTACGTATTCAAATTGAATGATATAAATCGATGACAGGGATAAGTAGGCCAAGAGAATTCTCTTCAGAAAGCCGGTGGTTGATGCGAACCGGTGTGAACTCTTTACTGAATGGACCCTTGAGTGTGGATTTGAACAGGTTAAGCCAGAGACGGGCTTGCCTCACTAGAGTCTGCCGTATAATCCACGTTACGGAACAATGAAGGCGTTTCTTCAGCTTGACTTGATTGAGGGTTAGGGGCAATGGAAGAAAAGCGAATAAGGGTGGCACCACGGTCTCACGTCCCTTGCGGATGTGGGGCCTTTTTGCGTTCGCAGAGAATGGCAGGAGCTTTTTATATACAATCAGGGAGGCGTTATGTGCAATGAAAACAGTACTTTCAGGTATTCAACCAAGTGGTAAGCTCACATTGGGCAACTATATTGGTGCAATCAAAAATTTTGTAAAACTCCAGCATGACTATCAATGTCATTTCATGGTGGTAGATCTTCATGCCATTACCGTGGCTCAAGAGCCAGCAGCATTGCGTGAACAATCGGAAGCGGTAGCTGCGCTGTTTCTTGCAGCAGGTATTGATCCTTCGAAATCTAACGTATTTCTGCAATCCCATGTACCGCAGCACGCCGAATTGGGCTGGTTGATGACGACGCTGACCTCCATGGGTGAGCTTGAACGCATGACTCAGTTTAAGGATAAATCATCCGGGAAAGATTCCGTTGGTGCCGGACTGTTCGTGTATCCATCATTAATGGCGGCTGATATTTTGTTATACAATGCTGATCTTGTACCTGTAGGTGAAGACCAGAAGCAGCATCTGGAGCTGACACGTGATCTGGCTGGGCGTTTTAACCACCGTTATGGGGAGTACTTCACCATTCCAGATCCGTATATCCCACAGGTAGGTGCACGGGTAATGTCACTTGATGATGCCTCTTCGAAGATGAGTAAAAGTAATCCTAATGCCGGCAGCTATATTGCCCTGCTGGATCCGCCGGATGTCATTCGCAAAAAGATCAGCCGTGCCACTACAGATTCGGGACGTGAAGTCGTCTATGATCCGGCAAACAAACCGGAAGTTAGCAACCTGATGAGTATCTACGCGGAATGTGCGGGTATGACGCTTAAGGAAGTAGCTGAGCGTTATGAAGGCAAGATGTACGGTCCGTTCAAAAAAGAACTGGCTGAAGTGGTTGTGTCTGTTATCGAACCACTGCAACAACGATATAATGAGATTCGCGAGTCTGGCGAACTGGCCGATGTTCTGGAGACGTCAGCTCGTCGTGCAGAAGAAGTTGCTTCTCAAACGTTGAGTGCTGTGAAAGAACGTATGGGGTTTGTTCCTAGACGTAAAATGTAGTGCTGCTGAACAAAATTATAGTTAAAGAAATGAATAGTTAACATAAATAAAGAGGAGTCCTATTAAGGGCTCCTCTTTATTTATACGTCCAAACTTGCGTTAGAATATGACCTGCTCAAGAAGTGGGCTCTGAAGTAGCCGAGCGAACTTCCTGCCGTTCTTTTTTGGCACGAATGACAAAGCCCCAGCCAATGTTGGCAATGGACAGGACGAACAGGAGCGTAGCAAGCCAACCGGAGTACGAGATTGAGATTGCTGTAACCGTTAACAAGATAATGGATGAAAACGCGAACCATAAGGATAAACCTTTGCTCATTGGGAAAAACCTCCATCTACAAATTTAGTAAAATTCCGTATAACCTGAAGCCTACGAGCCATAATAATCTTGCAAGCTTGCAATGACATTACAGACACAGATTGAAGGGAGATTATAAATATGGCTCAAGGATCTCGTTCTAACAACTTGGTGGTACCTCAAGCAAATTCTGCATTGCAACAATTGAAAATGGAGGCTGCACAGGAACTGGGTGTAACTATCCCGCAAGATGGTTACTATGGTAACTACACTTCCCGTGAAACAGGATCTTTGGGTGGATATATCACCAAACGTCTGGTACAAATCGCTGAGCAGTCTCTGGCTGGGTCTGGCAAATAATTTATCTTAACCAACAGCAATAAAAGAATAAACAGAAAGCCCGGGGCGGAAACGCTCCGGGCTTTCTCGCGTATCAGTTCCTATAACTGATTGTGCCTTGCCATGCTCACTTCGTCAAGGGCGTGCGGATAAAAGTTTTTTATCCATCTTCTCATCGCTTAACCAGCCTACATACGTATCAATCGTTTCAAAATTCCGGTCCATCACAATTACAGCGACAAATGGATATTGTTTTCGGTGTCGATAACGTACATCTGCCCAGCGGACCTTGTAACCGGCAGGCAGTTCTTCCACTTCTGCCACCGCATAAGAGGTGAAGTAGAGGAAAGCACTGACTTCCGGTGATTTGCGTGAAGCAGCAACGGCCGCATGAGTAGAAGATGAGGCGTGCAGACTCCATACCAGATTAGAACCATCCATTTTGCCGATCACATAACTGCCGTCCTCGACTCGCTTAACCACATGCCAGCGATTCCAGGATATCGTTGGAATGACGATGTATTTAGCCTGTTCTGGGCTATTATCTAAACGTCTGACTTTTCTGACCGCTTGTGCACGAGCAATCGTTCGCCATATATAATATATACCGGTCAAACTATACAGCGTAACGAAGAGTGGTGCAGGGGCGATCAGATCAAAGGCCCATAACAGAATAGCTACGACATGCGTAGTGAATAGAAACGGATCAAAAATATGAATGATGTTCCAGGCGATCCAGCGTTCCGTAAAAGGCCGGGCGGCTTGGGTTCCATAGGTGTTGAACAGATCGGTGAATACGTGAAAGCCTACGGCTACAGCGGTCCAGATGGCAACGTGTCCAATGGGGACACCAGGGAATATCAGGGCAATGACGCCGGTGATGAGCAGAACCCATAACAGGAGAAATGGCAGAGAGTGTGACAAGCCCCGATGATTCCGAATGTAAAGTGAGTTGCTTTTGAGACGTAACGCAGTATCGATGTCAGGGGCCTGGGAGCCAGCAATCGTGCCAACCATTACCGCAGCTGCAAGCATTGGACTCGTTGCGACAACAGGATCGACATAAGCCAGACCAGCTAGACCAATCCCCATGACAAAATGTGTAGAGGTATCCATAAACGTCTCCTTTGTGTGGTGTATCGTTCTAAGGCATATTACTTCTCTATCTAGGTGATACCCATATATAGTGTATAATATCCGTCTGTCCGGATGCAAAACATCCCTAATTTCAAAGTTATGATAATAACTTGGTCCATACCCAATAAATGTACGTAGTTTGTCAAACTATTTTGGCATTTCTTATGATAAACTTTATATCGGAAACAGAGAGAAATTTCATCAGAGTATACGAGGTCAGCTTGTTCCATAAATATGTATGGGCATTGTTACGACAAACCGTTACAATAATATAGAATCTCATAAAAAGTAGGTTTCTTGGAGTACATATGTCACAGTAGATGGATGAAGCGAAACAATTGTGATTTTGGATTTACTTATGTATACGTATTCATAAGAGAAGATACAGAAGGGACGAGGAAGATGCTCAAAAAGTACATATGGACCTGGATACTACTCGGGCTCGCACTGATTATGGTTGTGTATCTGATGTGGGGCACATTATTTGTCAGTAAGGAGAAATTACCCGAGATTCGCGAGATCCAATCCTTTTCCATGGAAAATGTAGATGGCAGTACGGTATCACTGGAGGATACTCAAGGGAAAGTCCGTTTGTTCTACTTTTATTTCACCAGTTGTCCGGATGTCTGCCCTATTACGACGTTCACGTTATCCCAAGTGCAGGATCTGTTGAAAGAGGACGACACCTTCGGTAAAGATGTCTCGTTTGTATCCATTTCATTCGACCCGAAAGTCGATACGAGAGAGAAGATTAAGACGTTTGCGGATCGCTTCCATGCGGATTATTCCGGATGGTACTTCTTGCGAGGGGATATGGACAAAACAAAACAGTTCGCCAGGGATTCATTCCAGATCCTGATTGAAGGCGAGAATAAAGACGATTTTGCCCATATGAACATGATTGGCTTGGTGGATCAGAATAACCAGCTGCGCAAGGTATATAATGCGTTTAATACAGAGGACGTTGTGCCTGCTGTCATTGCCGAGGATATTCGCAATCTGATCAAGGAATAATCACTGGATACTACTCCTATTGTAAAGGCTGCCTTCAGGTTGAATATCAACCTAAGGCAGCCTTTTGGTAATTCTTTCAAAAGGAAGGATGCTCAGGGTATTGGATGTATGTCTCTAACCCGGCTTTCTCCAGCTGGGCAATGATATACTCATCAGGTGTTCCTTCCACACCCGCATATCCTCGTCGTGTATACATCTGTACTGCATCCGGGAATGCATCCCGAAGCACACCTCTAATTTTTTTGCCGGAACTGTCATTATCCATAAACAAATAAACTTCATCATACCCGACTTGTTTACGCAATGTCTCCAGCTTAAGTGAATTAAGCGTCCCAAACGTGCATAAAATGTTGATTTCGGGTCCAACCAGACGTTTCAGTTTGCTTCGATCATTCTTACCTTCCACAATGACATGAATAGGCATGATATTCACCTCTTGTTCGAGAGCTTATGTCGACATTCCCCGGGAAATGTTACAGCGAAAATCGACGGATTATATAAAATGGACTCCTCTTCTTTACACTGTTCACCACGCGGACAGGAGCACCTTGGATTTCTAAATTCTTTTTCATTTACATCAGGAAATAAATCTGATCAATAGTGGCCGTTACGGTTACGGATCGTTTCTTCGATCGCTGTTGTCTCCAAATTTCTGATTGATTTTTTATAGGTTGAAATGTGGAGACAAAGGCGAACGCTACCGCTTCTTCAAAATCGATTCCGTCCCCTTCACTACTTCCAATGATCGTCCATACCTAATGATGATATTTAAGAAAAAGTTGAAATCTTGAAGACAGCGCTTATGCCTTTTAGGCCGTTCCGTTCGTGTGTAAAACGTTAGTCCATTTTATATAGTTTAGCTGTAAATGGGGGAATGATGCAAAGCTAATGAAAATACAGGCCTAACTGCTGTCATAACGTAAGGAGAGAGAGACTGATCGAAATTTAATTCAATATACTATTCGGATCGGCGAGGGAAGCTTCGCGTCTGGATGTATAGTATGGAAGCAGCAGCATACCTATCATTAACAAAACAAAGGCGATGAAATAGGGTGATAAACCGACACGGAGTTGCCCAGCCGTGATGGGGCCGATAAATGAGCCGATGGAAGTGGCGATGGATTGCAACGAGAAAATGCGGCCTAACCTGCTTCCACCGCTCAGACGGATAAATAGTGTAGCCATAGCTGGAAAGATAATGCCTTTGGACATTCCGAGTACAAATAATACGGTAGACAACGGAATTTGCGGAATGGCGGCCATTGCAAAAAAGCACAAGGACATCAGCAGCACACCCGCAACCAGACGCAGCTTGGGGGAATACCGGTTAAGAAATAACATGCTCAGTGTGAAGAGCGCTCCAATACTGATAATGGAAAATAACAACCCGGTAGACATGATGGACGATTGCCCTCCTCCCCGCAGGGGCAGCTCGAAGAAGAGAATCCCTTGAGCACAAGCAATAACCAGAGGCAGGGCAAAATAGCGCCAGGACACCGGAAGGAATGCACTTTTGGCATCTACTGTTGAAACGTCAGGTTTGGCAGGTTCAGTCACTCTCTCATGCTGCTTGACGATGCCACGAGGCATGGTCATGAAAGCAATCACACCTGTGAGAATGAGCAAGTAACCCAAACCTGAGAATGTAGCAGAGAATCCCATGGAACCCACAATGATCGCCCCGGCTGCGGGAGATACCACAGACGCGAGGGTATGTACTACCCCGTGTCCTGACATATACTTCCCCTGCTTCACCGGATCACTGGATAACTGGGCAAGCAGGGCGAGACATGCAGGAGACAGGAATGCCAGCACAAAACCGCTGATGGAACGCAGTGCCAGCAGTTGCCAAGGGGTATGGACATAGGCTTGCAGGAGCAGGATGACTCCTGCCCCAAGCAGACTGAATACAATGTAGCGGCGACTGCCATGTTTATCGATTTGTGTTCCGGCAATGAGATTGCCAGGAAGATGCGTTAAGGAATAGATACCCATCATCCAGCCAATGAAAGTAGGGGCAGCTCCCAGCGAGATGGCAAAAGGGGTCAGAATGGGATACTGGGCGTGCAGATCAAATACAGCAAGGAACAAAAACAGGTATAGCCAGATGGCCGTTTTCACATAAGCCCCTCCTTGTTAAGCGATGCATGTGCAAATTACAGGTCTTGAACGTGTTCCCGTTCGCCAGCAGAACCTTATGGTACTACTTGTACGCCTGGCGGGACGAACTTAGACCGTTTATTTTCAAGGGGGAGGGCTTAGCTGACAGCAGCTTCGGAAATCATGTATAATATTCGGGAGTGTTACAAATGAATTCTAATACGGAAGGTGTAATCATGAACATAGAAGTAATCAAAGAGTTTTTGATGCAGAACTGGTTGGTGATCGTGGTTGCATTGATCATATTGTTCTTTGTTCTGAATGTGGTCAAAACCGTATTGAAATGGTTGATTGCCATCATCATTATTGCGGCTCTACTGATATACAGTGGCATCTCCATTGATCAGATCAAACAAACAGTGACAGACGTGCAATCCAGTACGATGGACACATTGAAGAAAGAAGCAACCAGCATGATGCTTAAGGAAGCTTCCAAAGCGACATACGTCAAAGGACAGGATGGAGCGTTCACTATCACAAGTCCCAATGTGGAGATTAAAGGCAGAACACAATCGGATAAAGTCGATGTGACCTTCCGCGGCATTTCACTTGGCGAATGGAAACTCGACAATGAAACGATACGTACGTTTGTCGAACAGGCACAGGAGAACAAAACAGCACCAGCATCGTAGTAAAGGGGGAATCGGTACGTGCTGCAGAATTGGCTGGACAGCCTGAAGGAATTGAATGGCATCACGATTATGCTGCTGCTGATTGTGGCTGCTTCTTTATTGCAGGGTTGGTCCAGAGGGGCTTCTCGTTCAGCAGGCAGACTCTTCGGGTTCCTGATGGATGGCATTATGGCGGTTATTGGTATTCTGTTATCGATCGGTTTAACGTTATGGCTTGCACCATATGTACAGCAGTGGTTGTCTGAGTATGCTTCAGCCATGCCTAATCGTGAGTTGAACCGGTGGGAACAGATGTATTATACGTTGGTTACGGCGATCGCAGATTTTCCACTGATGCGGTTCGCTGTATTATTTGTACTGAGTTATGGACTCATCCGATTGGTTCTCGGATTGCTCTCTTCATTTATTTTCAGCAGCAGGCAGGGGTCAGCCGAGGAAAGTGCGCCGAAAGGTATGCTTAGTCGGCTGACGGGTGCAATCATTGGCACCATCATAGGCTCCGTCCGTGGAATGATTGTCATTGCGGTCTTGTTCATGATTGTCAGTCTTTACCCCGGGAGCATGTTCAGCCGATATGTGGAGGCATCTCCAATCTATATGCAAGGGGCCAAATCGGTAATTGAACCGTTGTCTGGCACGTTTATCAAGGACAAGCTGCCCGTATTCACGCAGGCTGTGCAGAAGGAACTGGGCGGCATCCTGCAACGCAAATATGAAGTCATTGACCATAATATTCCGACGGATATTGAATCTGCCGCGAAAGAAATTGTCAAAGGCCAATCGACGGATGAAGCCAAAGCAAGAGCGTTATACGAGTGGGTAGGTTCACGTATTCAGTATGACTATGGTAAAGTGGATGACTATGAACAAAAGGGCATATGGCATGAACAGAATCCGCAGAATACATTTGATACACGCAAAGGTGTATGTATTGATTATGCCCGTCTCTATGCTGTGATGGCCCGTTCACAAGGGCTTGAAGTCAAAGTGGTTACAGGACTTGGGTATAACGGTCAGGGCGGATATGGTCCGCATGCATGGAATGAAGTGTATTTGAGCGATTCCGAGAGCTGGGTCCCGCTTGACCCGACATGGGCGATCAGTGGAGACTGGTTCAATCCTCCGAATTTTGCCGACACCCATCTGAAGGATCAATCAGCTTAACATTACTACGGACATGGGTCCGGAATATGACGACGTTGCCAGGTTATCATGCCGGAAAGAATCAGTTTGAGCGGTATGCATCAAGTCATGAAAGAGGTAGGATGGATGAAAAAGCATTCCAATGAGAAGGATGAACTTACAGACAAACGGCGATTCAGTTACCGAATGAACGTATTTTTCTTCGCTTCCTTTGTTATTTTTAGCGTTATTATTGTACGTTTGGCCTTTTTGCAATTTGTCGAAGGGCCTGAACTCAGTCAGGAAGAAGCAAGTAACATTACCAAGGATGTACCGCTTCCTCCTGTGAGAGGTACGATCTATGATTCTACTGGTGAGGTGAAATTGGCTTACTCCAAGCCCATTCAGTCTCTATACCTGACGCTGTATAAGAATTATGGGGATGTTGATGGGAAACCGAGTCCTAACATAGGGGAAGTACAGGATATTGCAACCCGATTGCATGATGTGTTTGAACAGTACAAATCGAAGGATTCAGAGTCACTTACAGTGGAACAGATCATTGAAGAGATGGACTTGAACTCCCGCAAAGCGAACGGTTTTATGCCACGCCTGATCAAGAGTGATCTGTCCGAGGGAGAAGTCGCTTATTTCCTTCAGCACAAGGACGAGTTCAAAGGTATTCAGATCGTCGAGGAGAGTGTACGGTTCTATGATCCGGATACGGTAGCAGTTCAGACGATCGGTTATCTGAAGAAATTTAAAAGTTCGAAAACTTTGAATAAATACAAAGAAGTGGACGAGGCCAACAAAACGCAAACGGACCCGGGCCTGGTGTATACGGAAAATGAATTTGTAGGCTTTGATGGACTTGAGCTGCAATATCAGGATGCTCTCCGCGGCAAAAGCGGATATACATCCGTTGATGTGGATTTGCGTAACTTGCCTGAAGGTGTGGCTGGTTCTACCCCGCCGGAGAAAGGTTACGACCTGATTTCCAGCATTAACAAGAACGTTCAGGTGAAAACAGAACAGGCCATTCTGGATCAGTTGAGTTGGCTTCATCGGAACCCGGTTTCTGGTCGATTGCATCCAAATGCAAAGACGGGATTTGCAGTTGCGATGGAAGTGGATACGGGAAAAATCATATCTGCTGCCAGTATGCCAGATTATGATACCAACATCTGGAGAACAGGCAGTATCACAAATGATCAGTATGATGATATCAAGTATGTGTATCAAAATGGTACGATTCGTTCATTCCCTCCGGATGACTCTAAAAAGCGAGCTGAATCAATCGTTCTACTCGGCTCCACCATCAAACCGCTGAGTGTCTTGATCGGTTTGAAAGAAGGTTTCTTCACTACCAATACGGTTTATTCCGATAGAGGTTCAACGACCTTTGGTGGAGACAACCGCAGAGTGCAGAACTCATCAGGGCATGTGTATGGTGCAATGTATCCTCGTGATGCGATTCGTCATTCCTCGAACGTGTTCATGATTGATGAGATCGGGAAGAAGTTGTACTCGAAATACGGTGCGACTGGAATTGAGAAATGGGATGAATACATGAAGCAGTTCGGCCTTGGGATATCTACAGGGGTTGATTTGCCGAATGAGTTCTTGGGCATACGGGATTACATGAACGAAACGGAAAGCTCGCTGACTCGCCTCGTGTATGGTTCCTTTGGTCAGCAAGGGAAATATACAACGATGCAGCTTGCTCAGTACACGACGATGCTGGCGAATAAAGGTAAACGTATGGAGCCACAACTGGTTAGAGAGTTCCGTGATTCGGAAGGCAATGTGGTCGAGAAGGTAAAACCGAAGGTACTCAGCACGGTTGAGTTTAACGACGCCTACTGGAATGAAGTGCAACGAGGCATGGCCACCGAAGTTTCGGCATTTAGTGGATTCCCTTATGACTTTGCCAGAAAAACAGGAACATCGACACAGGTAGTAGGTGGCAAACTGGTGGATAACGGGGTGTTTATCGCCTATGCTCCACGTAATAATCCGAAGCTTGCTGTCGCTGTGGTTATTCCCGAAGGGGGCTTTGGTTCGAGTAGTGCGGCTCCGGTTGCACGTGCGATCTTCGATGCCTATGACGAGGAATTCGGTCTTGATGGTGTACCGAAAAAGGACAAAAATAAAGATTCAGAATCGGAATCAGGCACACAGTGATGTGAGGCATTGGTTACAGAGAGGACCCTTCGTGGGTCCTCTTTTTTGTTTTTACAAGGAGAATGGATCGTAAGAGTGAACTATTTAGTTGCATTAATATGTAACCATATGAGCTGTACCACGTTTATATAAGGGAAGGGTAAACGCGATCGGGAGAAGGGGACAAACGTTGATATGTCAGTGTTTACATTGAAATCAATAGATTGGGTAGTGTACGTTTCTGTTTACGAAAATGTAACCAAAAATTGAAAGACGTGACAGCAAACCTTTGGTAGACTTGTATGAGATAGGATTAAATAGGGGATTGAACACGTTCACAAGACAGATTAAATATTTTATTTTTATAGAGGAACGGGAGAGGCTTAAAACATGTTTAACCGATTGAGGAAGAAACCCATGACTGAGGAAGATACACCCGTCAACAAGCCTTCCACCGCAAGGCTGAATCTGTTTTTTTTCGCGGCATTTGTCATATTCAGTATCCTTATTTTCAGATTAGCCTTTGTGCAGTTTGTGGAGGGTCCTGAACTGACGTATATGGAAACGAGTCGTAATACCAAAGATATTCCACTTGCACCTGTTCGCGGTCCCATCTATGATGCGACAGGGGAAGTCGCGCTCGCTTATTCCGAACCTGTACAGTCCCTGTATGTGCTGTTATATGAGGATTATCGGAATGATGAACGTAGACAGGAAGCAGAGGAACTGGCTCATGATCTGGCGGCTGTGTTTAAGCAGTTTAATCCAGGAGACAAAGAGCAGCCGGACGCGGAAGAAATCATCAAACGATTGGATCTGGACTACCAGAAAACGTTTGGATATGTGCCGAGGCTGGTGAAGTCTGATCTATCGACCAAAGAAATTGCCTTTTTCATGGAGAAAAAAGCGGAGTATCCGGGCGTTATGGTGCTGGAAGAAAACATACGGAAATATGACCCGGATGGTGTAGCAGTTCAGATTGTGGGTTACACACGAGAGTTTAAACGGGCACCGGATTCCATTGCCAAATATAAAGCCATCCGCGAGGGGGCAAGTAACCAACGTGATCCTGGTCTTGTGTACCATGAGGAGGAGAAGGTTGGCTTTGATGGGCTCGAGCTGCAATATCAGGAAGAACTCCGTGGACGAAGCGGATATCAGTCCATTGATATTGACGCACGTAATCTGCCGGATGGAACGATGCTACAGACTCCACCGGAGAAAGGTTACAGTCTGGTTTCCACCATTAACAAGGAAATTCAGATGGCTGCACAAGAGGCGATTACGGACGAACTGCGCAGACTCCCGAAGGCGATTACTGGATATGCAGTAGCCATGGAAGTGGATACGGGAAATGTGGTAGCGATGGCGAGTATGCCGGATTATGATCCGAACGATTGGGATTATGACAAAATCAAGTATGTGTTTCGAAACGGAACCACCGAGTCGTTCCCACCGAATGATGCCAAGCCTAGTCGTGCGGAATCCGTAGTACTTCTTGGATCGGTCATCAAACCGCTAAGTGTGCTGATTGGATTAAAAGAGGGATTATTTACAGCAGGACAGACCTATCATGATCAGGGATATGCCATTCTGGGGAAAGATGGACGACAAGTAAAGAACTCGCATTCTGCTTATAATGGTTCTATTACGGCGAGAAGAGCGATCGAGAAATCCTCCAATGCGTTTATGATCGATATGGTAGGTAAACGTTTGTTAAGCAAATATGGCTCGGATAAAGGAATTGATATCTGGGACAAACACATGAAGGAATTTGGCTTGGGTGTGTCCACTGGTGTAGATCTGCCTAATGAATTTCTGGGTAGGCTAGAATATAATAATGAAGACGAATCAGCTCTAACACGTTTGGCGTTTGCCTCATTTGGTCAGCAAGCCAAGTATACCACGATGCAACTCGCCCAATACACGACCATGCTTGCCAATAAGGGCAAACGGATGGAGCCTCACTTAGTGAAGGAAATCCGTGACGCGGACGGCAATGTAGTGAAGGAGATCAAACCTAAAGTACTCAATGAAGTTGATTTTGCCGATGCGCACTGGAATGAAGTGCATAAAGGAATGGTTACCAAAGTAAGTTCATTTGACGGTTTCCCTTACGATTTTGCTCGGAAAACAGGAACGTCAGAGCAGGGGACCGGACCGAACAAAAAAGAGAATGGTGTATTTATCGCCTTTGCACCACGAGATAATCCAAAGCTTGCTGTAGCTGTTGTTGTACCTGAAGGTGGGTTCGGGTCAGTCAGTGCGTCGCCGATTGCACGGAAAATCTTCGATGCATACGATGAAGTGTACGGTCTTGACGGAACACCAAAAGGGAAAAAAGACGAAGCAAAAGACAAAGAGTAACGCAAAGAACATCGCGGGAATCAGCTCTTTTAGCATTGTAACCAAAAGGTTCATGAAGTGAATTAAATGTATATGAGGACAGGCAGGGGAAATAATCCCTTGCCTTTTTTTTTGGCTTCGGATAAAATTTGCACAAGGGAAACATTATTAGTCTTGATTAAAACTTAATACCTTGTACAACAAAATTAGATGTGGACAATACTTTTAGGAGAGGGAAAGGGGACGATTGAATTGTTAATGGTGAAGATGAGGAGTATTCAGAGGGGAGTCATCACGCTAGCGGTTCTGGTGCTGGTTGTCGTACTTTCAGCATGTTCAAGTGATGCGGAGACGAGCAACGACGGCAAGCTGCAAGTAACCGCTACAACGGGCATGATCGCTGACGTAGCACGTGAGGTAGGCGGAGCATATGTTGAGGTTACCGGGCTCATGGGCCCGGGCGTTGACCCCCACTTGTACAAGGCATCCCAAGGTGATATTCGCAAGCTGGAACAAGCAAAAGTCATTTTCTATAATGGACTGCATCTCGAAGGCAAAATGACAGACATTTTGGAGAAAATGTCCTCAAGCAAGCTGGTTACAGCCGTTACAGAGACCATTCCAGTCGAGGAGTTACACTCAGGCAAAGATACAGGCGGCACCGAATATGACCCACACGTCTGGTTTAACGTCAGCCACTGGATGCATGCGACAGAAGCTGTACGCGATACACTCGTGGAGGCGGACCCGGATCATGCGGAAGAATACAAGGCTCAGGCAGAGGCATACCTGGCGAAGCTCAAAGATCTGGATACCGAGGTACGTGAGAAGATTCTGGAGATTCCGGAAGCAAGCCGGGTATTGGTCACGGCACATGATGCATTTGGGTATTTCGGTCAAGCTTATGGCATGAAAGTGATGGGGCTTCAGGGCATTAGTACAGCAGCCGAATACGGTGCAAAAGATGTTAGCGAACTGAGGGATTATCTCGTGGATAACCATATCAAAGCCGTTTTTGTTGAATCAAGTGTGCCTGCCAAAGCGATGGAAGCCATTATTGCCGGAGCAGCTCAAAAAGGGCATACAGTGAACATTGGTGGAGAACTGTTCTCGGATGCCATGGGGGCTGAAGGAACGGAAGAAGGCACATACATCGGTATGATTCGCCACAATGTTGAGACGATTGTAGAAGCCCTGAAATAATGAATCCTATGAAGAGAGGAGTTACAGGATTATGAATGATACAACTTTATCGGAACAAACTCCTACGAATCTGAACAACAGCCACTTGCAGGGAACGCTGCCTACGTCGGCTCCTCTTAGTGTGAGGGATCTGGCCGTGGCCTATCACAAAAAGCCGGTGCTTAGCAGCGTATCCTTCGATATCCCTGAAGGGCAGCTTATCGGAATACTCGGACCGAATGGTGCCGGAAAATCAACCCTGATCAAAGCCGTTCTGGGACTGGTACCGAAGATGCATGGTGAGGTACGGATCTTCGGACAATCGTACCGGGAACAACGTCGTCGCATCGGTTATGTACCCCAACGGGAATCGGTCGACTGGGATTTCCCTACGCATGCACTCGATGTAGTCATGATGGGACGGTATGGTCATCTGGGCTGGTTCCGTCGTCCGGGGAAAAAGGAGCGGGACCTGGCAGCACACTGCCTGGAACAAGTCGGCATGGGCGATTACATGTACCGGCAGATCAGCCAGCTGTCGGGTGGACAGCAGCAACGTGTCTTTCTGGCGCGGGCACTCGTGCAAGACGCAGATCTGTATTTCATGGATGAGCCGTTTGCAGGTGTGGATGCCACCACGGAGAAAGCGATCATTTCCCTGTTGGAGCAGTTGAAGAAACAAGGCAAGACGGTACTTGTCGTTCACCATGATCTGGCGACAGTCGAGGAATACTTCGACCATGTGCTGCTGCTCAATGGACGACTGGTGGCTGGCGGACCGACAAGTGAAGTATTTGTACCAGATACACTGCAAGAGACGTACGGAGGCCGGATTGCCATGATCGGAAGCCGGACGGAGAAAGGCCAGGTGTAGTACATGTGGAACTGGATCATTGCCATCTTGTCCGACCCCAATACCCGTTGGATATTGCTTGGCTGTCTGTTGCTCGGATTCAGTAGTGGAATTATTGGCTCCTTCACCTTCCTTCGTAAGCAGAGTCTGATGGGGGACACCCTTGCTCATGCTGCTCTGCCTGGGATCTGTATTGCATTTATGTTAACGGAAACGAAGTCTGTAGGGTTATTCCTGTTCGGTGCTCTGGTGGCAGGTATCGTTGCTACCTTCGGAATTTCGTGGATTACACGCTACTCCCGGATCAAACAGGATGCGGCGATGGGCATTGTGTTGACCGTATTTTTCGGGATTGGTGTAGTGATGCTGACGCGCATCCAGCATGGAGCGAGCGGAAGCCAAAGCGGACTTGATAAATATTTGTTTGGGCAGGCGGCATCCATGGTCATGACGGATGTGTATGTCATGGGTGGTGTATGTCTCGTATTGCTGATTGCCTGTCTGGCCTGGTTCAAGGAATTCAAACTGGTGAGTTTTGACCCGGGATTTGCACGAGGTATGGGACTGCCAGTAGCCATGTTAGAGCAGCTCATCCTGCTCTTGACGGTGATCGCGGTGGTGGCCGGGATTCAGGCCGTTGGTGTGGTGCTTGTTGCAGCCTTGCTGGTAACTCCGGCAGCAGCGGCACGTTGCTGGACCGACTCACTCGCACTGATGGTGGTGTTGGCAGGCATATTTGGTGCATTGAGTGGAGCAACAGGAACCATCTTCAGCACGCTTGTACCTAATCTGCCGACAGGACCTGTAACCGTTCTTGCGGCTACGGTGTTGTTTGCCGGATCAGCCTTGCTCGCACCGCGTCGTGGATTATTAGCCAGGCGGTTACGTAGTATTCAGGCGAAGTCCGCATATATGCGTGAAGAGCGGGCTACACTTCAGACTCTCGCCACACAGCGGAATCAGCAGGAACGGGGGGAGATGTAATGGCAACATTTTGGATTATCTTGACGGCCGTACTGGTTTCTTCTGCCTGCGCCATCCTCGGTTGTTTTCTGATCCTGCGGCGAATGGCTCTGGTCGGTGATGCGATCAGCCATGCGGTTCTCCCTGGTATTGCGATTGCTTTCCTGTGGAGCGGTTCCAGAGATTCGTTATGGATGCTGCTCGGTGCCACCGTGTTTGGTCTACTGACGGTATTCTTCATACAGAGTTTGCAGGCGGGTGGACTCTCGTCAGATGCCTCCATCGGAATTGTGTTCACAGCACTCTTCGCAGTAGGCGTCATTCTGATTAGTCTAAACGCTCAGCACATCGATCTGGATCTGGACTGTGTCTTGTTCGGCGAGATCGCTTATGTGCAGTGGGATACGCTAACCCTTGGGGGCACAGATGTGGGGCCGAGGGCAGTCTGGATGCTTGGTATCACGTTACTCGTTATCCTCGTCGTCATTGGGCTGTTCTACAAACAGTTCAAGCTATGTGCCTTCGATCCGGCGCTGGCTGCTGCCTGTGGCATTCCAGTAGTGCTGTTCCACTATCTGCTCATGGGACTCGTTTCCATGACATCCGTAGCTTCATTTGAAAGTGTGGGTTCAATTCTCGTGGTGGGCATGCTGATTGTACCTGC
Organism: Paenibacillus sp. FSL R5-0517; assembly: GCF_037974355.1. Lineage (NCBI taxonomy): Bacteria > Bacillati > Bacillota > Bacilli > Caryophanales > Paenibacillaceae > Paenibacillus > Paenibacillus sp. FSL R5-0517. The sequence goes on along the minus strand of NZ_CP150235.1, from coordinate 5,730,251 downwards.
GGCGACGGCGTACCTGCTCACAGATCGTCTGGGCAAAATGATTCTGTATGCCGTCTTGATCGGAGCAGCTTCCTCGGTTGGGGGTTACATCATGGCATACGCCCTGGATGCTTCCATCGCGGGCTGCATGGTGGCAGTAGCTGGGATTTTGTTTGTTCTCGCACTGCTGCTGTCCCCGAAACATGGCATCGTATTCCGTTACGCTCGTCGCAAATTCGCAGCACGGTAATTAAAGTTTAAATTGAATTATAGGTGAATAAACAAAATTATAACAATGAGGGTGTCCCATAAGTCATGAATATGACGAGGGACATCCTCATTTAGTGTTATTTTGTTTTAATGAACCTGATACACGCTATTCGCTCCCATTTGCCCAGATCTGAGAACTAACGAACTATAGAGAAGCTATTTCGTCGATTTACTGGTTTTTATAGGTTGGGAAGCCCTGTTATGACGAAATAGCGTTAGTGAGGTTCGTTAAATCTTGCAACCGTTGATGATGCGCCTTTTAAGGTGCGGTAGGTTCGTTAGCACTTGGAGCGAGGCGGCGTTCCTTCTGAGACAGCCCCTTTTCTACGTGTCTGGACGTATGACTTTTACAAGGGCAACCCATATAAGATATACAATATAAAATGATATTGTAGCGTCATCCTGCCGATTACGGGTTATTTTGTTGCATATAGATGATCTGTGGTAAAATGTCGTTAGCTGTGACGTCCGGAGCGTCCGTTTTTACGGAAGCCGGGCGATCTTGTTGTGAATGAATGTTTAGAATAGATAAAGAGAACCTTTAAGTTGATCTGGAGAACCACTGTGGAACGGAGAGGGCAGAAAGAACCTAGAGAAGAGAAATTTGTTTTCCTTCTTGATGGTAGGTGTTATGAGCTCTAAATACAAAAGGTGATGTAGTGAAGGGGGCGGAATCGATCTGAAGACGATCCGTACACGTAACGGTTACCTCGTATAATCTCAACACATTAAAGAAAAAGGTAATTCTAAAACAAAGATACTACGACTCGAAAGGTTTTCTGCCCGCTTAGTGTCTGAATGGATACCCATGAGTTCAACTTGGAGAGAGACAACCTAGGAGGAACTACTGTATGAGTGAACTGAAATACAAATTGCTTGCATTGGATATGGATGGAACATTGCTTAATGATAATCATGAAATTACGCAGGAGACCGCCAAGTGGATACAGATTGCCATTCGTCGGGGTGTACATGTGTGCCTGTCTACGGGAAGAGCAGTATTCCACGCGATGCCTTATGCGGTGCAGCTTGGGCTGGAGACACCGATGGTGACCGTTAACGGCAGTGAGGTCTGGAAAGCTCCGCATGATCTGCATATGCGTCATCTGATGGACCCTGCATTGATTCGCAGAATGCAGGAGATTGGTGAGAAATATAACAGCTGGTACTGGGCATACTCCGTGGAAGAACTGTTCAACCGTGATCGCTGGACGGACAATATTGAAGGTCTGGAATGGCTGAAATTCGGCTTCAATACGGAAGTGGATGAAGTTCGTCACCAGATCATGATGGAATTGCAACAAATGGGCGGTCTGCAAATGACCAACTCCTCACCCGTTAATATTGAGATCAACCCTGCAGGTATATCCAAAGCTAGTGGTGTAGCGGAAGTCTGTAAGCTGCTGGGCATCGAGATGTCCGAAGTTGTTGCGGTCGGAGACAGCTTGAACGATCTGGCTGTCATTGAGGCGGTAGGTTTGGGTGTAGCTATGGGCAATGCGCAGGAACAAGTGAAAGAAGCAGCTGATCTGATTGTAGCGAGTAACAATGAAGACGGCATCGTCGAAGTGATTCGTGAACATATTTTGAAGGGGGAGTAACCTTTGCTCGCAACCATTGCCTGGATTTTAATTGTGTTGCTGTTTGCCGTGGGGATGGCTGGAACGGTATATCCCATACTGCCTGGTGCTGTAGCGATTTTCTTCGCGTTTCTGGTCTACGGCTGGTTCTTCAGTTTTGATCCATTCGGTGTGTGGTTCTGGATCATCCAGATTCTGATTGTGGTTGTGTTGTTTGTGGCTGATTATGTCGTCAGCGCATGGGGTGTGAAGAAGTTCGGTGGCTCCAAGTTATCGACCACGCTCAGCACTATTGGTGTGATCATTGGTCCTTTCGTCATTCCGGCATTTGGACTGGTATTGGGACCATTTATCGGTGCTTTTATCGGGGAACTGATCGGTGGGTCTTCACCTTCCAAAGCGTCAAAAGTCGGATTTGGTTCCGTGGTGGGACTATTTACGAGCACCGTGATGAAAATTATTTTGCAAATCGTCATGATTGTTCTCTTTATTATCTGGGTGGTAAGATTCGCCTAAACGTTCAGGATTAGCTTCAACGGGATGCACGTCCGGTGTGGAGGAAAGAAGGGGAATTCGTTTGTCTAAGAAAGAAACATTCATTAGGGGTACGCTCATTCTGGCGGCCGCTGCGCTAATCGCGAGAGTACTCGGATTGGTTCAGCGGGTGCCGCTGGAGCATATCCTCGGAGATGTCGGTAACGCCTCGTTCACCATCTCCAACACGGTATATTTAATGCTGTTAACTGTTGCAACGGCGGGCATACCGAGTACACTTAGCAAAATGGTGTCGGAACGCTATGCGCTCGGACGCGCGAGTGAAGCCCAACAGATCTACCGTGCAGCCCTGATCTTTGCGGCTGTCGCCGGGGTAGTCATGTCTGCTTTATTGTGGTTTGCTGCACCTTATTATGCCACGTATGTCTCCAAAGTACCGGAGTCGGTCAGCGCCATTCGCGCCTTGGCACCAGCCTTGCTGCTCTTCCCGGCCATTGCAATGATGCGAGGATATTTCCAGGGACGTGGCAACATGACAGCGGGTGGCATTTCACAGATTGTGGAACAGTTCGCCCGTGTAGGTACAGCCATTATCGTGGCTTATGTCATGCTGCAATGGAATTATGATGACCAAACGATTGCTGCGGGTGCCTCATTTGGTGGGGTATTGGGAAGTGTGGGTGCCTTTGGTGTCATGTTATACTTCACCTTGAAGCTGCGTCGTAGCGACCGTGCGGCCCAATTGAATTACGAACGTGCAGAACAGTTACCGATGCGAGGCATCTACAGTGACATCTTCAAGCTGTCTATTCCCATTGTGCTGTCCTCACTTGCGGTTCCAGCCATTAACTTTATCGATTCATCCCTTGTGGTCCCACTGCTCAGTGGCCAGATCGGACTCGAAGAAGCGACGGGCGTTCTGGCAATCTTGGGTGCTAAGGCCCAAAGTATTGCGGGTATTCCTCCGATTCTGGCGATCGCTTTAAGTCAATCGTTGGTGCCAGTCATATCGGCAGCATTTGCCCGCAAGGATGAAGCGCATCTGAAGAGTCAGGTTACACTTGCGATGCGTATTTCGATTCTGACAGGTATGCCGATTGTCATTGCACTTTGTGCGGCAGCATATTCGGTCAACGGATTGCTGTTTACCAATCTGGATGGAACGCCGATTATTGCCTTGCTGACATTCGGTACCATTTTCCAGATTACGATGATGACCACCAACTCCATTTTGCTTGGCGTAGGTAAACCGCGGATTACCATGATCAGTGTGGCAGCAGGTGTTGTGGTCAAACTGGTTGCAAGTCTGATCCTTGCACCGATGTTTGGCATATACGGCATCATTATTGCTACCGCCCTTTGTTTCCTGGTTATCACGTACCTGAATCTGCGGGTCCTTCGCAAAATCGTTGATTTCTCCATCATGGGAGATCGTTGGAAAGGTTTTATCATTACAGTGTTGCTTGCAGCTGGTGTAGGATTTGCAACGAACTGGATGGGGAATACGATCTTTGGACTGTTCCTGCCAGCGCGTGTATCCTTCTTGTTTACCTGCCTTGTGGTTGGTGTGCTTGTTGTGGTGGTGTATCTGGTTCTCATGGTTGTACTGCGTGTATTACGCAAGGACGAGCTGGGCAGTTACCCCCGTATTCTGCAAAAAATTCTTCGTCCACTTATGCGTCTTCAACGTGGAGCCGGGCAAAGAGGTTAAAAATACAAGGAGCATCACTCAAGCTCCAATATGTTGTGAACATCGGATAATAAATAAATAAAAGTTCATGAATAAAAGCTCTGTCTGCTATTAAGCGGACAGGGCTTTTTGTATGGCTAAGGTGAGCTGCGTGACTGCGTTATATATTAGCCCAGCAAACGAGAATTAGCGGTACATTGGGAAATTCACATCATCCGGCTTTACCTGCTCCATATGATCTTCAGCATTAGTGTGTGATGGCTTTCGCATCATGAGCCAGTGCTGTTTTCAACATCCCATACCGATGTTCGTGACTCATCTCAAACAGCCATGGCCGGCGCGGTGCTGTTAGATAACCGAGACAATCCCGAGTCTGAAGCCAGTCTTGTCTGGTAATCGGTTCATAAGGCGTGTCGCCCCATACGGATAGCAGTTCCGGACTATATAATCGTTGCCCTTCTGGAAGCCATTCTTCATCAAGTAGCGCTTGCGCGTATAATGTATGATCACCTGCCTCTTCTTCACGATGGGTAAACAGGCCAGGCCAATATTCGGCCCGTGATCCACGATGGGGAACCGAACGTGCGAACGCCAACACTTGTGTGTGGACTTGCTCCACCCCAAATAACAGAGCATATAGGCCTTTGCCAAACATGATCCGCTCATCCAACTTGCCAAAATGTTCAATGACGCGTCCTGCGAGGCCTGCTCCCCGACCAAGAGGAAAGATAATATGATTAAGCCCCGCCAAATTATGCAGATGGAATGCGGCTTTGGAGAGTACTTCTTTTTGAAAATAAGGATGCTGCACGACCCGGCTCTCGATATAATTCTGCTCATTAATAATTAATGCCACACTAAGCAGTGAACTGCACCGTTCCAGCCAAAAGCGTTCCCAAAACGGCGTCATAAACGCAGATACGTGAAAGTGTGACAAGAGATGAAAACAGCTTCGTCCAATCCGGCGACTGTTCATATACAGCTGTAGCTGGGGATATGCATCCTGGAAAATGAGTGCATTGCATCGCTCCAGCAGCCGATACATATGCTCGCGATCGCTCTGATTCTGCAGATTATGCATTAAGTCACTCTGAAGATCTGTCATGTGATATCCGCCGTTGCGAGAGACCATATGCGCCAGCAGAGCCCAATGCAGTTCAGGGTATTGCTCATAACATTCCAGATAGGCTGACGTGCGGGTAACATTACTTCGGTTATGCTCCTGGGTCAGTGTCTTGATCTCTTCCAGAATGATGCAATCTTCTTCACAGACGAGTGCGCTTTGAACCTGGTCCGCGCGTACAAAAGACTTGCTGCTGGCAGGTAACAGACGCTCTACCTCAGACTGTATGGCAGCTGCCGTATCGGTATCCCACTCGATGTCACGCAATGGGTGACGAAGCTGTGCTGAGGCTTGCCATGCAGCCTGTTTGCCACGCCAGATTTCCCGGGCAGCACCCGGAATGGAACGGACAATCTGCAAGAGGGATCCGTGATGCTGTTCGCTGGAAGGATCGGTTCTGGTGGAAGTCATGATGTGACATCCTTTCATGATGTTCTGGGTTTAAATTCACAGACCATGTGGTTTATTCTAAGTATGCACTGATTATTTGACTTCCACTCGCCAATTTGCTTCACTTAGGATAAGACAAGGTACAGAAAGGGAGATGAACCGAATGGAACAGATTACTTCCAAACCGGCTTTTGATGTAGCCATCCAATCCCCACGTTTGACGATTGCCGTATTCAAGGCAGACTGGTGTGGTGACTGCAAATACATCGATCCGTTTATGCCTGAGGTTGAAGAGAAATATGCACGTGAACTGACATTGATTGAGGTCGACGTGGATCAGGTTGGAACGGTTAGTGAAGAGCAGAATATTCTTGGCATTCCGAGCTTTGTGGCGTATACAGATGGGCGCGAACTCGTACGGTACGTGAACAAGCTGCGCAAGTCGAGAGAAGAGATTGAGCAGTTCCTAGATCGCGCAGTTGAAGTGTACAACACGATCCATAAATAAAGTTATATAAGTTATATTTACACTGCCACTACGATGCCAGAATAACCTTCTGATCGCTGTTATTGTGTAAATGTTTCATTGAACTTATATAAAAGTATGACAGGTTCATGTTGTAAAAGGGTATACTAGATGAAACGCCATTTCTCTTGAAATAGGGAAATGGCGTTTGTGTGTTCGACACGTTTCTATGTTAGAAATTTGATGTACATATCCCCAGTGACCTATGGGTCATTATTTCATCAGACGTTAACATTTTGTCACAAAGCGCGGACGTCAATGAACATTTTATCCGGTATAATGAATTTAGTTGTGAAATAAGTGTCAAAGTATCGAAACAAGCGGAGAATATTCTTCGCCATCTTAAACCAACAGCGGGTGAGAAAAAATTGAAACACTTAACTTTATTTAAATGGTTAACCGTATTAACCTGTCTTGTCATGTTTCTGGCCACTTTTGGTGGAGGCATCGTAACCAAAACGGAATCGGGCCTTGGCTGCGGAACGGAATGGCCTTTATGTAACGGGAAACTCGTTCCGGCACATACTGTGGCTTCACTTATTGAATATTCCCATCGCGCTGTAAGCGCACTGGCTGGATTGTTGTCCATTGCCTCGTTTGTTGCTTTTCTGCTGTTTGGCAAGTCACGTCGTGACCTGCAATTGTTTTCTTTCTTAACCCTGGTATTTGTTATCGTGCAGGGAATCATGGGGGCTTTTGCCGTTGTCTTCTCCCAATCTTCAGCAGTCATGGCACTGCATTTCGGCTTTGCACTGATTGCTTTTGCCAGTTCCCTGATGATGGCGCTGGGCATAAGGCAGGAGGCAAAAGATGGCGGATTGGAGCGCCTGAATAAATACCCTCGGGTGAGTAAAAAATTCAGGAATCTGGTCTGGTTCTCCACTATTTACACATATCTCGTGGTATACACGGGTGCATTTGTGAGCCACACGAATTCTGCTGGCGGATGTTCCGGATTTCCGCTCTGTAACGGGCAGATCATCCCTGAGCTCTCAGGAGGGGTAGCGGTTGCTTTTGCTCACCGTGCAGCAGCAGCGTCGCTCGTCATTGTTATTGCAATTCTGGGTCATTTCGCTTACCGTAATCATCCGGACAACAAGGAAATGCGTACCCTTGGCGTGGTATCCGTTGTTCTCATCCTGATGCAAGTCGTGATTGGTATTTTCATGATGGTGACAATGAACCGCCCGGAAGTATATATGTTCGTAGCTCTCGCTCATATGCTGGATATCGCCATATTGTTCGGAGTTTTAACGTATATGAGTTTCCTGGTGTACAAGCTACATCGACCGGTTAATCGGTTCTAGATACAGATACAGTTCTCTTGAAGGTACTCGGCCTAATATGAAAGTCCACCATCCAGTGATGTACATCATTGGACAGGTGGACTTTGTTTGATGTCAGGGGGATCAGGGCAACCTATGGCAAGCAGCAATTACGGAATGGATGAAGTGTTACGGTGATGAAATGTTGATTCGGAAAAGAGGAGGTTAAATATGCTGCGAACGTTGTTGGGGGAAAAACCGCGTATAAACGAAGGTAAATTGAAGGAAGCGATGGACTCCATGGCGCATACACTTGAGCTCTTTCAGCGGCAAATGCATGTGGATCATGATCCCACGCATGACTATCGGAAACTGTATGTGTGGACTCAGGGACTCATCTCCTCACTGGATGAACTGGAGCAAAGCAGCTTCGCTGCAGCTCATTTTCGCAAAAAGGTCGTTGCAGGCTCAACGGACGACATGACGCCGACTGAAAAAGCTGAGTATGCCCGATATGTGTATTTCTACAAAGATGGCTTCATCCGCTGCTTTGCCATTTTGGATAAAGTCGGGACCGTATTGAATGAAATATTCCAGCTGAATACTTCAAATACAAAAGCGCATTTTTCTTATTTTACGGTGTTAAGGCAGTTCGATTTTGCGAGGGAGCATCATGATCTTGCATTGAAATTAATTCAGATCAAGGACTCATATCGGGAGCCGATGAGCAAGCTGCGCAAACGACGTAATATGGAAATTCACTACATGAACTCGGAAATGCACGATGACCTGTGGCAGTTACACCAGACCTTGCAAGGTAAAGTAAAGTTGGAGGATCTGAATCAGCATGTGCAGGAAATGCGTCAGGGCGTGGATATGGTCTGTGAAACGTTAACAGCCTCTTATCGTTATATCAATAAAATATGGCAAAGAAATAATTCCCTTTGACAAATCGGAATACTTGGAATATACTGAGTTTCAATTAGAGTGTTACAATGACGAATAATGAACTGATATTTCTCAAAAGTTACATTCACATTATAAAGCATGAACTACATGAACTTATAAAATCCTACAATAACATATTTCTTATCGAGAGCGGCGGAGGGACAGGCCCGATGAAGCCCGGCAACCGATTTGTAATGACATGATACATGTATCATTCGTTATAGATGTTAGGTGCTAATTCCTACAAAATGGTGCAAGGCACGATTTTGGCAGATGAGAAGGTATATTCTTTCACGTAAAGAGCCCTCTTTGTTTCTGCAAAGGGCTCTTTTTTGTACTTTAAGGGGAGTTTTCCTTTAGATCGGGTAAAGATACATGTAGGTGGTTGGAAAGGGGCAAGTGCGATTGATTGAATTAAAAGGATTAACCAAAACGTACGGCAAAGGAAAAAAGTCGACAACAGCGTTATCCGAGCTGAATTTGAACATCCAAAAGGGTGAAATCTACGGCGTTATTGGCCATTCCGGAGCGGGTAAAAGTACACTGATTCGCTGTATTAATTTGCTGGAGCGGCCTACGGAGGGTGAAGTATGGGTTGACGGGATCAATCTGACTGAACTGAGCAAAACCGAATTGCAGCAACAGAGACGCAAGATCGGGATGATTTTCCAACACTTCAATCTGTTATCCTCTGCAACGGTATATGATAATGTGGCTTTTCCACTAAAGCTTGTGAATACACCCAAGGATGCCATTGATCGCAAAGTGAAGGAAATGCTCAATCTCGTTGGTCTGGAGAACCATAGCAACAAATATCCAGCTCAATTATCAGGTGGACAGAAACAACGTGTGGGGATTGCCAGAGCACTTGCGAGTGATCCGAATGTACTTCTCTGTGATGAGGCTACTTCAGCGCTTGATCCGCAGACGACAAATTCAATTCTGAAGTTATTGCTCGACATTAACGAAAAGTACAACCTTACCATTGTGCTGATTACACATGAGATGCATGTCATTCAGAACATCTGTGATAAGGTGGCTGTCATTCATCAAGGTGGCATTGTGGAACAGGGACCTGTAACCGAAGTGTTCCTGAAGCCGCAGCATGCGATTACGCGGGACTTCATGATGCGTGACCATGAAGCTGGACTGGCTCTGGAAGAGACTGCTCTGGCAAATGCAGGCATTGAATTGCAGGCAGGTGTTGCATCGAAACTTGTGAAGATATCCTTTCTGGGGAACAAAACGTATGAAGCGATTTTGTCCAGGACGGTTCGCAAGACGGGTGTGGATTTTGCCATCCTGCAAGGGACAATCTCTACGATTAAACAGGTTCCTTATGGTCAGCTGACCGTTCGGTTCGAAGGTGATTCCAATGCGATTGATCGGACGATATCCGAATTGACCGCTGAGGGACTTGATGTGGAGGTGCTTCGTTAGATGGATTTTTCAACAGTTCGTTGGGAAGAGGTTGGTAAAGCTTCCATAGAGACACTGCAAATTTTGGGTGTATCAGGCCTATTCACCGTTATCTTTGGTTTACCACTCGGAGTTCTGCTGTTTATGACAGCCCGATCTGCTTCGATCAAGTCACGGACGGTGTACATTATATTGTCCTTGATTGTAAATATTTTGCGATCAGTTCCATTTATCATATTGATTGTTGCTCTTATTCCATTCACTCGTATACTTGTCGGTACAGCTACGGGGGTTCTTGGTGTTATACCTCCTTTGGTTATTTCAGCAGCTCCTTATTTTGCTCGATTGGTGGAGACAACGTTGCGAGAAGTTGACCGTGGTGTAATTGAAGCGGCGCAGTCAATGGGGGCATCGACCGGACAGATTGTAAGACGGGTGTTGCTGCCTGAGGCGTTACCTGGTCTGGTTGCTGGGATAACCATTACCATCGTTACGCTTGTCTCCTATACGGCGATGGCGGGCATGGTTGGTGGTGGTGGACTGGGAACGCTGGCAATCAACTACGGATATTTCCGTTATCAAAATGAAATCATGATCATATCCGTAGTGTCGATGATTATTCTCGTGCAAATTCTCCAGATGGCTGGAGATCGGTTAGTTACATTTTTCACCAGGAAATAACACATAGATAACATGTTGGCTGTGCAGTCATTCAAACGCCACATGAAAAAATGATTAGAGAAGGGGTTTTACACATGAAAAAATGGTCATTCGCTCTACTTAGTCTTATGCTGATTGCGGTTCTCGCAGCTTGCGGAAACAACAAGGATGCCGATAGCGGCGCAGACAATTCAGCAGGTGCACCACGCACGGTTGAATTGAAAGTGGGAGCTTCACCTACACCACACGCTGAGATTCTGGAGAGCATCAAACCTGAACTGGAAGCACAAGGCATTCGTCTGCAAGTCGTTACGTTCAATGATTATGTACAACCCAACCAGCAACTTGCTGATAAAAAATTGGATGCAAACTTCTTCCAGCACCAGCCTTACTTGGACACCGAGAATAAAGAACGTGGATTCAACCTCGTTGCTGTAACTCCTGTTCATGTTGAACCTTTTGGCGGATACTCCAAAAAGATTAAGTCTTTGGATGAATTGGCTGACGGCGCAAAAGTAGCCATTCCAAATGACCCATCCAATGGTGGACGTGCATTGTTGTTGCTCGCGAAGGAAGGCATTATTACGCTGAAAGACAATACAAATATCACATCTACGATTCAGGATATCACAGCCAATCCGAAGAACCTGGATATCATCGAGCTGGATGCAGCCATGATGCCTCGTCAATTGGATGAAGCGGATCTGGTATTCATTAACGCCAACTATGCGCTTGAAGCCAACCTGAATCCGGCAAATGATGCCTTGCTGATCGAAGATCTGCAAGGTAACCCGTACGCGAACATTCTCGTTTCTCGTGAGGACAACAAGGATTCAGATGCAATTCAGAAACTGGCTGCTGCCCTGCACTCCGAAGAAGTGAAAACATTTATCAAAGAGCGTTATAAAGGTGCAGTTGAACCTGCAACTGAATAATTTAACGATATGTATGAGTTGAATGTATGAGTTGACGTGAACTGATAAGAAGAGGATGTCCCATAAGTCATGAATATGACGGAAGGACATCCTCTTTTTGCGTTATTAGCGCTTGTAGCAAGGTGCAATTTTTGAACAGCCACTCCCCAAGTCTGTGCTGAAGCATGGATCAACATAAGTCACAACATAGGTCAAAGTTTCTCTGATGTATCAGCATTGGAGTGACAAGATTGGCGGTAATATGATAATTCATTCTGATCAGCATGCTGCTGTTCATCTGCTTCTTGCAGGTACGTCCGCTCGGAGGGAGAGAGTTTTTCTTCATCTCCGTGTGAACTTTTGATTTTGTATCTGATCCAACCGATTAGTCCAAGAACGACAACCAAGATTAAGGCCCATCCTTTTTTGAGCAAAAGAAGAGCGCTAAATTTTTGGGAAGCCGTATACCCGATTCCGCCCATCAGAAGGCTGTTGAGCCCTATGGTCGAAGTTTTGTCAGTCGATGCATTATATTCCTCGTAGGTATGTCCTGCATTGATGTGAAGCTGATTAAGGACGGTTTCCTCGAATGCCTGGCGGCTCTGTTGAAAGTTTGCCGTATCGATAACCAGAATGGCTGTGATGTACCCTTCGCGTGTCAGGAGTTTTACATTGTAATTCACCATGGCTTGCTGATCAGCATTCTTGAAACCTAGGGAGTAGACCAACTGATGTTTGGTCTTATCGTATGCCGGTTCGATTTCCCAACCTGTTATGTACGTTCTGTATTCGGGATCGAGCTCTCTGTTCTCTTCTTCTGTGCCTCGGATATAACTGCTTAACAGTTCTTCGCCATTCAAATTTTGATCATCATCATGAATATGACCTGTCTTCACGTATTCAAATACAACATACCACGAGCCGTATTCACTATTGCTGGTTAGGCTTCCGATTTCATTCCCGTTAGGCTTTCCACCGCTGTTAAGTATTGAGCGTTGGGTATTGGCCTTATCCAGAAAGGAATGACTTTCAGGGACTTTCAGTGTGGCTTTGCCATCGAGCGTTACAGATGCAGGGCCAATAATCCAATCATACTCATCGGGTGATTGATCCGTCTCACTTTCTGCTGATACCTGTAAGGCACTAGAGACTGTGAATACACTCACCATTAAAAGTGTAAGAAATGATATCCATCGTTTGTTCTTCATATTCAAGTAGAGGTCCTTTCGGGTTATATCCTCGACAGTACCATAGGTATTCGATTCCGATCAAGATATATTTGGAATTAAAGGTGGATAATCCCTTGTGGATAAGCGAGTTGTAGGAGGACGATAAATCTTTTATACTGGATAGTGACTGCTCTTTGAAGAGGGGGATGAACGTGAAGGGAAAGATTGCCCTCATAACGGGAAGTGCCAAAGGTCTTGGTAAAATGACGGCCCTCAGTCTGGCAGATCAGGGGTGTCATATTGCCCTCAACTATGTACACAGCAGAGCAGAAGCTGAGGCTTTAAGGGCTCAGATTACAGCCAAGGGTGTGCGGTGCATTGCTATCCAGGCGGATATATCGAAGGTAGAAGATATCTCTTCATTGGTTGAACAGGTGGAAGACAACCTGGGCAGCATTGATATTTTGGTGAATAACGCGGGTCCATTTGTCCGTGAACGACGATTATTTGCGGATTATTCTGAAGCCGAGGTCCAGATGCTCGTGCAGGGAAATCTGCTGGGACCGATGTTGCTGGATCAGCGTGTATTGCCAGAGATGAGACGCAAGCAATGGGGACGTATTATCCATTTTGGCTTCAGTCATGCTGGAGAAGCGAGATCTTGGCCACATCGCGCCGTATATGCGGCTGCCAAGGTGGGTCTGGTCTCTTTTACAAAGACACTCGCCGTTGAGGAAGCTCCTTATGGAATTACGGTCAACATGGTATGCCCGGGAGATATTCGCGGTGCCAACAAAGAGAAAACGATTGATGAAATGGCGGGTATCACCGACGAGGAAACGCCAAGAGGACGTCCTGGCAGCGGTGAAGATATCGCGCGAGTAATTACGTATCTATGCCTTGATCATTCCGATTTTATAACAGGTAACATTATGGATGTATCTGGAGGGCTTGATCCGATTCGTCCGACCATACAGCGTGAGGATACTTAAGGTGAGTTATAGGACTGGACGTTGAAGACGTTGGTGCTGGTCTAGGGGACAGATGAAATGGACAGGCTGAATATGCGCACAAAAAAAGAGCCCTCCGCTTCATGCGAAGCGAAAGGCTCTTGAGGTTTATTTCGTGAAGGATTGATTAGAATACTTGTACGACTTCTTGTACACCTTCAACTTCTTCGAGAAGGGCACGTTCAATCCCGGCTTTTAAGGTAATGGTGGAGCTTGGGCAACTGCCGCAGGCACCGACCAGTTTCAGCTTAATGATGCCGTCTTCCACGTCAACCAGTTCCACGTCACCGCCATCGCGTTGCAGGAACGGACGAAGCTTGTCAAGAACATCAGATACCTCATCATACATGGTGTCTTGTGCGTTTTCGCTCATATTTTTCAACTCCTTTCCTTATTATATTATATTACAAATGGCCATAAATTAAAATGGTCAAACAAAGCAGGTGAACCTACATGAGACCGATTATTGAATTTTGTGCCAACAATATGCATTTTGGCACAGATGAAGTCATGGATCAACTGGAAGAAAATCCAGACTATGACGTGATTGAATACGGCTGCCTTACCAACTGTGGCCAATGTTCTATGACTCCATTTGCACTGGTGAATGGTGAAGTAGTCATCACGGACAAAGTGGAAGATCTATATAACGCCATTCTGGCCAAAATTGCCGAAGCCGATGTCTGGGATGAGCTCGATCTCGACTAACCGAGATGGCGCTTGGACATCCAGAGCACACCACTTTTCAAAATACGAGGTACACGTCCCATCATGGACGTTTTGCCCATTAGCCCAAACCCGGACTTCTTGCCGAGTGCACCCAGTGTGCCACGAAGCTTGAGTGGATGTGGATTGGGCTTTTCGCCTTTCCAGAGGGCATGCTGAATATGGGCGATCTGCTCACCCTGTACTTCCGCAGCTTGACCGCTAGGTGCATAAGGTACACTGGCACAGTCACCAACCACATATACATCGGTATATTCCGGGATTTGGTAGTATTCATTCAGGACGACACGACCTTGAGGGTCTTTGGTCACGTCCAGATCCTGTACCACTTTTACAGGCTGAATGCCTGCTGTCCAGACGACAGCATCCGTTAGAATCTGTTCATCCCGGTTATAGATGGCATTGGGCTCAACACGTGAAATGGCGATATGTCCACGTGTCTCTACCTGATGTTCGTTAAACCATTCATGTACATACACGGACAGACGTTGCGGGAAAGCGGATAATACACGTTCACCACGATCCAAAATGCTGATGTTCAGATCCGGTCTGCTCTCACGAAGTTCGGCTGCCATCTCGACACCACTTAATCCACCGCCTACAATGTGCACATTGCCATAGGCTTTGACTTCATTAAGTCGCAGGTAAGTCTCGCGTGTTTTGCTAAAGCTCTGAATGGTACAGCTGTAGTCTTCAGCGCCTGGTGTGTTGTGGAACCGGTCTGTACAACCCAGTCCAATAACAAGTTTATCGTATTCAAGCGGGTCTTGGCCTTCAAATTCAATCTGACGCTGTTCCAAGTCAATTGAAGTAACTTCTCCATAACGGTAAGTGACTTTATCGTTCACTGGAAATTGGATACGCAGGTCATAATCGGATACGGTTCCTGCTGCGAGTGCGTAATATTCGGTCTTTAATCCCTGAAAGGGGCTGCGGTCCACCAAAATAATCTGTGTATCGGATGGAATCTTACCTTCCAGAAGTTCCTTGATGATGGTGAGGCCGCCATAACCGCCTCCAAGAATGACAAAATTTTTCATGACTCGGCTTCCTTTCTGCATCAGTCCCACTGAAATGGGGCTGTAAACTGTGGAGCAGCTATGCAAAAAACATAGCTGCTCCTTTTGTTAGGATTTGATTAGTTGAAAAGTAGGCATTGAAAATTAAAGATATTATTCAGCAGTTTGCACCACTCGAATTCAAACGTCTCCCTATCATGAAAGCTGCGTTCTGGAGTGGTGCGGGTGCAATATTGATTGTATTTATATCCTATTCGTACACTTGAATTTCATTGTAGAACGTATCACGTTCTACCGGAATACGTCCTGCACCCTTAATGAGCCATATAAGCTCTTTACGTGTAAGGCCTTCAGGTGTGAGTGCACCTGCCGCATGACTAATACGTTCCCGAACGATCGTACCGTGTGCATCCGAAGCACCGAAACCAAGAGCGACTTGAGTCAGCTGTGGGCCGATGTTAATGAAGTATGCTTTGATATGATCGATGTTATCCAGCATCAGACGGCTAATCGCAATTGTTTTGAGATCCTCATAAGCCGAGTTACGACGCATAATGCTCGCGTTTTTACTTTTTGGCTGCATGGAAAGAGGGATAAAGACCATAAATCCGTTGGTCTCGTCTTGCAATTCACGAATCTGCACCATATGGTTAACGCGATCCTCATAGGATTCGATCGATCCATACAACATCGTCGTATGTGTACGCATGCCGAGCTCATGAGCTGTGCGGTGCACCTCAAGATAACGGTCCACGTTGGCTTTGTCTACACGCATTTTTTTGCGATATTCATCGGACAGAATCTCAGCTCCGCCACCAGTCAATGTTTTCAGACCTGCTTTTTGCAGCTCTTGCAGAACTTCTCTGATGCTGAGTCCGCTAATCCGGGTGAAGAAATCAATCTCGGCTGCCGTGTAAGCTTTCAGTGTAACATCCGGATATTTCTCGTTTAAAGCGCGCAGGGAATCGACATAATATTGAAAAGGAACATGGTTGTTATGTCCGCCTACGATATGGAACTCACGTACGCCCGGATGAATATGCTGTTCCACATAATCGATCATTTCCTGACCGGATAATGTATAAGAGCCTTCTTCACCCTGGTCTTTGCGGAAATTACAAAAAGCGCAGTGGGCTTCGCATACGTTCGTAAAGTAAAGACTCATGTTCTCGATGAAATATACTTTCTTGCCATTCTTCCGCAGGTTGGCCTCATTGGCCAGCTGGCCCAAAGTCAGCAGATCATCTGTTTCATACAGATATACGCCGTCTTCTACGCTCAGCCTTACGCCGTTCTGCACTTTCTCGACGATTTCAGCCATTCTTTTGTCTGTGAACGGTGTTACCAATGTAGACATATTGTTTCCTCCTGTTCTTAACCGGATTTGAGTTGTGTGTAGGATCTGCATACAGAACTACATAGAAAAGATGCGGTCAACTGCCGCCTTCTTAGTTGGACTAACTCTTATTTACCCGGTGCAGCGTGTGCTGCATATGAAAGCTAAATTTTTTCAAAAAATGGAGTCTGTTGACTCATATATGCATTGGGGACTGCGTTGCAGTCTCGAAATGTGAAAAAAATTACAACTCCAATTATGACCATCGTCTGAATAAGTCATGACAAAATAACGACATTTCAGTGCGACCACCTATTCATTATAAACCTCGTGTCCCGGGGGTTCAATACACTGGGAAGAAAAAGGAGTACAGGGGGAACGCGGAAAGAGGCAAACATGACTTGAGACCCTTGACGGGGTGGAGTATAATTTAAAGAAGAGTTAATGAAAAGGAGAGTGACCTGGCATGATTAACATCAGCGAAACGGCTGCTGACAGATTGAAAGAGATGCTTGCACAGCAAGAGACACCTGGTATGTTCCTGCGTCTTGGCGTAGCACCGGGCGGTTGCACCGGATTTTCGTACGCCATGGGCTTTGATGATAAAGAGTCCGATGAGGACCTGTATATGGATATTCAGAACATGAAGGTTGTAGTCGAGAAGGAAAACCTGAAATATCTGAATGGACTTGAAATTGATTTTGAAGAATCCGGTATGACGGGCGGGTTCACCATTCATAATCCGAACGCGGTAGCTACGTGTGGCTGCGGATCTTCTTTCCGTACGAAGGAAGATGCGGGTGTGCCGGATAAGGATTGTTAATATAAAATTGATTGCAATGATAGGCACAGTTCCAGCGAAGGACATTCGCTTGGGATTGTGTTTTTTTTTTGACATTATGGCAGGGGGAGCTGCGTTCTCTAATTTACCGATTCCAAGATATAGAGGGTATAAAATCATGTATCTTCAGTATTGACATTTTGTTCCAATAGAAAGTATATTATTTGTGCAAACGTTTGCAATAAAAAAGGCACAGTATTCCTGCTAAAAAAGCGGTTGTACAGTTCAGGTAACCTAATAAAATCTCTAGAATATCCCCTTTTGTACAAACGTTTGCACGAAATCCACTAAATTTAAACAGCACAGAAGAACACGAAACAACAGGGTAGAGGGAAGGAGATGAGTTGTAGAGATACGAATTAAAAAGTGTCTTGATTCCAGAACATGCTAAAACGTTAAATGGGTTAGAGAGCTTAGACAAATAACGAGAATTCTTGTTTCCCATAGGGGAGCAAATAAGGGAGGAAGAACATGGATCTTAAGCGCAAGCTCGGCGCATTCCTGTTGGTATTATCGATTATTATTTCTACCCAAAATACAGCGGCTTATGCCGAAATTTCGGCTTCTCATGTGTATCATAACCATATGCCCAATTTCTGGGCCTACTACGACACATCCAAGTATGCTTCTGCACCTGTGGGGTCCCCAATCCGCTACACATATGATGGGCAAGTCATCGATCTGAAAAATAACCCTCCGGCAGGTTATCCATACTTTTTACCCGGGGGAGCGCCTATGCCACATGATGATCTCGTGGCGTATTATAGTCACCATGCAAAGACAGGTGCTTATCTGAACTGGCCGTGGCAAGTTGCTGGTGACCTGAGGAACAATCACCCTGCTGCAGGGATGCAGGTAACCATGTCAGGGTCGGTATTGAACAATGTGAACAGTTTTATGTATACCAATAATGTAAACGGTTACAACAATAAAGATTGGGGTGCGCCATGGAAGAATGCTTACAATAACCTCAAAACAACGAATGGAGAACGGACGATGGATCTCATTCACTTCTCCGGACACCATTCCATGGGGCCATTGGCTGGCAATGAATATTTGCTAAAGGATTTGATCTACCAGAATGCTTTGCTGGCACAACCTTTTTTTCTGGGAGACAGCTTTAAATCGTCCAAAGGTTTTTTCCCCACCGAGCTGGGTTTCTCGGAACGGATTATCCCGGTCTTGGATCAACTCGGCATTGAGTGGTCCGTGATTGGAAATAATCATTTTTCGCGAACTCTCCAGGACTATCCGCTACTGAACGATCCGGGCAAAGATACGATGGTGTCACCGCCAAACCGAGCGGATTTGCAGAATACGAGCAATGTGGGTTCGTGGGTATCTTCTCCCATGTTCAATGAGAAACAGGTGGTTCATAACAAATATCCATTTGCTTCTACGCCTCATTGGGTGCGTCATGTGAATCCTGAAACTGGTGCTGAGAAAAAGATTGTTGGTATCCCTGTGGCCCAGGCAGAGTCGTGGGAAGAAGGGTATCAGGGTTCAGTCAAGGCAGATGCGCTGAAGCCTTTTGAAGGAATGGTTGATCAGAAGCAGTTCTTCGTGATTGCTCATGATGGGGATAATTCTTCAGGACGTGCAGGATCAGAGGATACTTGGCGCAATGCAGGAAATGTGACTTATGCTCAGCCGGGGGTAAAGGGAGAGAGTATCAATGAATACTTGCGGACTAACACACCAAAAGCCGACGATGTAGTGCATGTTCAAGACGGTTCGTGGATCGATACGCGGGACTCCTCATCAGATCCGACATGGTATCATTGGCGTCTTCCATTTGGAATCTGGAAGGGGCAGTTTGAAGCGTTCAACAAGGCTACAGGCCTTAATCTGGAGCCGAAAAAAAATCTGGATGGTGTACAGGAAGGGATGACCGTATCGTTTGAATATGGATACCATTATCTGGAGCGTAATTTTGCGCTTGAGCAAGCTGCGCTGAATTATGCCAAGACAGCTGAACAGATTTGGCTGGACAGCAATCCGAACCATTGGAAGCCAACGACGGCACTAGACCGTGAGATCACTTATGAGGGCAATCAGCTTAATCCTTGGATGATGGCTTACCCGGTAAAAGGAGATCCTGCTAATAATTATAAGGGAGGTGCGAACCCGGCAGAGTTAAGTTGGTATTTCCTCCTGCCTGCACTGGATTCCGGGTTTGGTTATTATGATGAAAATGTGGATGATGGGGTAAAGCCGACGTTATCTTTCAATCAGTCCCTCTTCTTTTCCAAGCCTTATGTAAGTAGTCAACTCGCGAAGGACCGTACCGGACCATCGATATGGTGGCCGCAGCGTTATCCATATAATCCTGGAAGCGCCAATGTCAGCAAGGCAGAAGGGTGGACACTTCATTATTTTGACAATACGTTCGGCATTTATACCTATGCTTATGATGTTAACGGTGTGAATGATATTAAGGTGAAGGTACGGACCCATCGGGATAAGCTGGCAGATGCCAAGGACAACACCTTCCGTGTGTACGATCCTACTGGGCTCAAGGCCAAAGGGGTATCCAACATCGATCCGACGAAAGTGAGTAGCTGGCAAGAATATCCGATGACGAAACGTGATCTTAAATCGGATATGAACGGTGTGGCCTGGCAGCCAAGCAGCACAGATATGTTTAAGCGTGTACCTGCTCAGGAGATCGGGGATATGTATTACACGTATTTCAACGATTTCCAGGATCAACTGGTCGATTATTATATTGAAGCTGTCGATGCGAACGGCAATGTTACGCGCAGTGAGATACAGACGGTATATGTGGGTATGGGAAAATATAAAAAAGACACATCAGGCAAAATTGTGGAGGATGCGAATGGAACAATCCAGGGCACACATCCATTCCTGGTGGTCGATCGGACACCGCCTTCAGTGCCAACAGAAGTCAATGCAAAACGTGTGACAGATCGCAGCATTACACTGCAATGGGAAGCATCCACTGATAATGTGGGTGTTGAGGGCTATGATATTTATCGGGATGGGGTCAAAGTTGGAAGTTCGCTGACAACGGAATATACGGATATCGGTCTTGAGCCTAAGAAATCATATGCATACAGTATAAAGGCGAGAGACAATGCGAATAATGTCTCTTCCGCCAGTTCAACTGTACAGATCCAAACGTTGGCAGCAGATACAGAGCCGCCAACAGCGCCTGCAAATGTAGCTGTACAGAATGCTACCTCATCCGCTGTGACAATTGACTGGTCAGCCAGCGAGGATAATTACGGAGTAGCAAAATATGAAATCTATCGAGACGGTTCAAAAGTAGGGGAATCAACCAAACTAAACTATACGGATGAGTCCCTTGCACCGGCAACAGAATACGTATATACGGTTAAAGCGATAGATGCAGCAGGCAACGTTTCACCTGCTAGTGTGGCTCTTTCGGTACGTACCAAAGAAGGTAATGCGGTAACGATATATTATAAACTGGGCTATCCGAACCCGTATATTCACTATCGTCCAACAGGGGGGACATGGACGACTGCTCCGGGTCTGAAAATGATGGCAGCCGAGATGCCCGGATACACCAAGATGACAGTCAATGTGGGTACAGCGACGGGGCTGGAGGCTGTGTTTAACAATGGTAGTGGCACATGGGATAATAATGGAGGAAAAAATTATCAGTTTCCATTAGGGGTTAGCACCTATAATTCCGGAGTCATTACACAAGGAGCGCCTCACATGGATATAACACCTCCAAGCGTACCAACCGGTTTGACCGTGACTGCAAAAGCGGCTGATCGTGTAACATTGGCTTGGAATCCGTCAACCGATCATGTAGGCGCAACCGGGTATGAAGTGTTGCGTGATGGTGTCAAAATCGGCACGAGTACGACAACTGCATATACGGATAATAGCCTGAAGGCATCAACGAGTTATGTTTATACAGTCAGGGCCTTTGATGCAGCACAGAACAAATCGGATGCAAGTGCTGAGCAAAGCGTAACGACCGATGATGCTCCGAAAAGTAACAGTGTAACCATCTACTACAAGCAGGGGTTTGCCCAGCCCAATATTCATTACCGCCCTGCAGGAGGGAATTGGACGACACCGCCAGGCGTTGCCATTCCGGCATCCGAGCTCACCGGATATAACAAAATTACCATTGATGTAGGGACTGCTACGGGACTGGAAGCGGTATTTAACAACGGTAGCGGTACATGGGATAACAATGCGGGAAGGAACTATCTCTTTCCTCTCGGGGTAAGCACATACAATGCAGGTGTTATAACTCCAGGAATACCTGGAAATGTAACGAGTACGAATCTTATTGAGAACCCATCAGCTTTCCTATCTGTTGGAGCGAATGGACTGTCTTTACAAAGGGAACGACTAATCGCATGACGTAAAAATATTCATGGATGCATAAAATCTAAGCAATATGATGTGTAACGACCACCTATTCATGCTACATCGATAGCTCATTGCTGATACATTTTTTAGTTAGGGGGCCTTGTACATCTATGGATGGACAGGGCCTTTCTAATTCGAAATGAAGAACGATAAAAGATAGAAATCCAACTACAAATCTTTTCATTTTACGAGGTTTTAAAGAGAGAAAAGAATACGGGTTGACAAGTTTAGTTGTAACAACTATAGTTACAATATGAAGTTCAAACATAAACAATATTGATAATTTAAAGGAGAGATTACGATGAACATTGCAATCATTGGTGCAACAGGCAAAGCAGGAAGTGTGATTTTGAAAGAAGCAGCAGACAGAGGGCATAAAGTGACGGCAATCGTTCGTAATGCATCCAAACTGGAAGATAAAAGCCTGAATACGCTGGAGAAAGATGTATTCGATCTTACAGCTGAAGATCTTAAAGCGTTTGATGTGGTTGTAAATGCATTTGGTGCTCCAGCGGGGAAAGAGAACCTGCATGTGGAAGTAGGACAAGCGTTGATCAACATCCTGAAGGATGCCCCAAACACTCGTTTGATCGTCGTGGGTGGAGCAGGAAGCCTGTTCACAGACGAGTCCAAAACATTGCGTGTTTTTGAATCCCCTGGCTTCCCTGATGCTTACAAAGCAACTGCAACGAACCAAGGCCAAAACTTGCTGGATCTGCAAGCATCCTCAGGTATCCAATGGACATTCCTGAGCCCGGCTGGATTCTTTAATCCAGAAGGTGTACGCACAGGCAAATATCAAGCAGGTAACGACGTTATTCTCGTGAACAGTGAAGGAAACAGCTACATCAGCTATGCTGACTATGCGATTGCTTTGGTGGATGAGATCGAGAATCCACAACACCAAAACGAGCGCTTTACCGTTGTTGGCGAAGTGAAATAACAGTTTTAATTGATAATATGGAACATATAAACGGACGCTGATCTTCACAGATCGGTGTCCGTTTTTTAGGTTATCGAAGAAGGATGTTCTGCAATAAAGTTTAGGCAGGTTAGATTATTATCGTTCAATGTCCAACTACGCCTTTGAATCTATGTTATATTATTCTAAATATGGTATTTGAATTCGATTATATGGAGGACTACTTTTTCTTAATCAGAATTTCTGCGAGCCTAAAAGTATAAGGGAGTGAACAGTTGTGAAGATGTATTCTAAAGGAATTATACTATTGATGATTGCGGTTTTTATGATGAGTGTATCAAGTGGTTCAGGGTTAGGGTTACCCCAGTATGCAAATGTTAAAAATACGTTGAATCAAATGCACATCACTTCTTTTTATCCAAAAAATCAGAACGGACAGACATATGGTTCTGCCGTATATGCGACATCTCCTGAAACTGAACCTGATTTGATCTTGGCTTTTGGTGTGGATGGTACAGAAGGATACCTGCTGAAAAAAGACATGGAAGGCGAGCTACCTAATACACCTGAAGAAGCTATCGAAATGCAAAACAACAGATCACCAGATGGTTATGATATCCCACTGTATGACAAGGATGGTGAAACCGTCATTGGTGTGTTTCATGTTGGAGGAGAGTGAACGTAACCAAAATAGGATCAAATGTAGCTTTATCCTGAAACGTTAATGAAATGAACACCATTCGGCAGTTGATCAAAAGGGTCGACTGCTTTTTGATTTTAAGATTTATTTAGTTACCTAAAGGATGTGACGGTAATATGAAATACTTCATTGGAATTACCCCTCCAGATGATTATAAAGAAAAGATTGTGGCATTTCGTAATCGTTGGTCAAGTAATCGTCTTAATGATGTAGTCGAGCCTCATATCACTGTAAAAGCGCAGGGGGGTCTTACCGTTGATCTTCATTGGTTAGAAAGCGTGAGACAGACATGCTCTTTAATGCCAAGTTTTCAATTATCATTATCAGAACCAGAATCGTTCGGAAATGCTGTCACATTTCTTAGTGTTGAAACGAGCAAGGTCATTGAGTTACATTGAATTTGGTTAAAGTGACTTCTCCATCACAAGAACTTTTAGACCGTTACTTTGAAATGGATAAATATCATCCTCATTTTGAAGACATCCAATTGGGAACTGAAAAGTAAAGTGATTCAATTAACAGGAACATTACCCGCATGGTACCTAAAAGTCCAAGCTAACGGAGGAAAGAATATTTACAACATATATACTTCGACGGATAGGAAACTTAATTGCGCATAAATAGTTGCGATACGAAAACCTGATGAAACTATACTTTTATCGAGAGGAGGGATGACATGGATTGGCTTATGAGGATGAATCGGGCATTGGATTATATTGAAATGAACTTAGTTGGTGAGATCGAATTGAAGGAAATTGCTCAGTGTGCGTATTGTTCTTCACATCAGTTTCAGAGAATGTTCTCGTTCATTACCAATGTCTCACTTGCGGAATATATACGAAGAAGACGGCTGACTCTGGCTGCAATTGAATTGCAGAATAGTGACAGGAGAGTTGTCGACATTGCCTTAAAGTATGGATATGAATCACCGGTATCATTCGCAAGAGCTTTTCAATCGTTGCATGGTGTTAATCCAGCGATGGCTCGTGAAGAAGGCATTGCCCTCAAAGCCTATCCTCGGCTTTCCTTCCTTATTTCAATTAAAGGGGAAGAGCCGATGAACTATCGTATCGAAACAAAAGAATCTTTCGAAATATTTGGAATCGAGAAAGTGTTTCAATTAAATGGTGCAGAAACACCGGCAGAACTATGGAAACAAAGCCACGAAAACGGTGAGGTTGAAAGACTTGCTGCAACTGCCGGTAATCTACCGAACTCTTTGGATTCGAATTATCATAAAGTGCATGCCGTATGTAGCTACAAAAAAACTGGGGAGGATACTTTCCCATACATGTTGTGTGCATTTAAAGGTGAAACAAGTAAAGCCGATGGTTACACAAATATAACGATACCAGCACACACGTGGGCGATCTTTTCGTCTGATCCCTTTCCATGGGATAAATTCGATGAAACCATTGAAGCTTTATATCGAAGATTCTTTTCTGAATGGCTTCCTACGACAGGATATGAACAGGTCGACGGAATGGAATTTGAAATTACTGGTGGTAAGGATGGACTGAATTTTGTTGAGTTATGGTTTGCTGTAAGAAAAATATCTTAGGTTTATTCCTTGTAGATTATTCTGAATGACTACTTAATAATTGAAAATATCAATATAGTTGGATATAATTCCAATGAGATGCTAGTAAAGGGGCAAGAATCTAATATGTGTACTCAGTAAACTGTGGGGAATTGACAATATGAGCATTGGATACAGTAGTTTTTTACTACTTCTATTTGGTGTTCGTATATAACCTTACAGGATACGCAGGTGAGTAATGATCACAAACCAACCGTGCGAATACCTGTTAGGGTATTCGCCTTTTTTATACAAGACTGCATCTCATATGATTCCACCTGTTTATCCTCCAAACATGAATGGAGGACAAAAATGACTTCTTTAAAAAATAAAATTGCCATAGTGACTGGGGCTAGTAGATCAACCGGAATTGGGACAGCTATTTGTCGCCTACTAGCCACTTTAGGTTCAGATATTTTCTTTACTCATTGGAGCGCCTTTGATTCCAAAGAAGGAAACGGACTCGACTTGGATTGGCCGGATCTGTTGCAAATGGAACTACAAAGCCTAGGTGTTAGGGCATTTCATATGGAGGCAGATCTCTCTAAATCTGAAACGCCTACTCTTATACTAAATGAAGTAGAGAAAAGACTTGGAGTTGCTACGATACTTATAAATAATGCGACATATGAGGCGCCAGCTAATTATATGACGTTAGACGAACATACACTTGATCAGCACTATGCTGTTAATCTAAGAGGAACAATATTGCTCACTACAGCGTTTGCTAAAAGAATTGAATCCAGATCTCCACAAGTGAGCAGTGGCAGGGTCATTTTCATGGTATCGGGAGGTCCTGATTCGAATAATCTTGCATACATTACAACAAAATCGGCAGTAATTGGTATAATCGAACCGCTTTCAGTCGGTTTAGCTCGGCTGAATATTACTGTAAATGGATTCAATCCAGGACCAACAGACTCAGGTTGGATGACTGATGAAATGAAACAAAATTTTCTTGGGATGTTTCCGATGGGAAGAATAGGTTTGCCCGAAGATGCGGCCAAAGGCGTAGCTTTATTGGTAAGTGATGAATCCCAGTGGATCACCGGACAAGTAATTAAATCAGAAGGTGGGTATCTGGGTAAATAGGCTACGGAAAAAGGGAACAGGTTTACACGTATAGGTAATACTCCAATAAAACTGAGAAAGCAGCTGATCCATGTGATCGGCTGTTTTTCTTCAAATAACAGCAAGAGCGAAATGCAACATTTTTCCTATTGAAAAGGTCAATAAAGATGCACAAAAAACGTCTTGAGAAGAAGGTGGAAAAACTGAAGCTACGTATAATCACGTTGATGTTTTTAATCTCTACCGTGTTTTTTGGTTCTAATGTACAAGATGTTAACGCTTTGTCATGTGCCGAATCGGGAAGTCCCCAAGAAGAGTTAGAAAGAAATACAGGTGCTGTTTATGGAGAAGTAAAGCAAATAAAGGTGGACTTAAAGCAAAAGGGGGTTACGGGCACAAAAGAGAAAATTAGATATATTTTAGTGGAAGCTGAGAGGAGTTGGAATACTGAAGTTAGCTCTCAACTAATTATCGGAACGAACTATACTTGGGGGTTTGATTTCAAGGAAGGCAACAAATACTTAATCTACTTTAGTGAGGCGAATGGCGAGTTAAGCAGTAGTCCGTGCAGTTCGACCATCGAAATGAACAATATTAATCAAGCAACTGAACTATTCGGGGAAGGATATTCACCCAAACAACAAGTAAACTTAGAACACAAAATGTGGTTTATGTTTGAGCAAGATATTGATATGTATATCGTAGGTATAGTCGTATTAGCAGCGATTTTTATCCTCTTTATGATTGTAAGAAAGAAAAAGGGCAAAGTATAATCTCGTTGTATTAAAGTGAAACTTTTGCTCAAAGAATAGTCTGTTGAACGAGAGTGTGGCAGCTTGCAGGACCTATTACCCCTTTACTAAAACGAGGATGGAGGCGTATAATCCGTTGAGACATTAGAGCAATAAGAGGGGACATCGTTATGAATAATGGATTAATCAACGCAATCATTGCGTATATCATGTGGGGGGTTCTCCCGCTGTATTGGAAGTTGTTTGAAAATGTACCGGCAGGTGAGATTTTATCGCACAGGGTCGTCTGGTCATTTGTCTTTATGGGGATTTTCGTTGCCGTCCAACGTCGTTGGGGTGACATGAAGCGCATCTTGACCAGTCGTTCGACCCTGCTGTCCCTTACCGCGAGTGGGCTGCTAATTGCTATTAACTGGCTGATCTTCATCTGGGCAGTTAACAACGGTCATGTTGTTGAGACAAGTCTGGGCTATTATTTGAACCCGTTACTGAATGTGCTGCTGGCGGTTGTCTTTCTTCATGAAAAGCCAAACCGTGGGCAATGGCTCGCGATTGCCATCGCTGGTGTCGCGGTGCTTATCATTGCCATCGACTACGGGCGTTTCCCATGGGTCGCGATCTCGTTGGCTGCGTCATTTGGCTTGTACGGTCTAGCGAAGAAAAAAATCAAGCAAGATCCTTCTGTAGGCTTATTTTCGGAGACCGCTGTAGTTCTGCCTATTGCACTCGGCTACTGGATCTACTTGGCCATAGTGGGAAAAGCAACGGCATGGACGCTGCCTGCACCTATGTTCATCGAATTACTTCTAGCCGGCGTGGTGACGGCGCTGCCGCTGTTGTTCTTTGCACGGGCGGCAGCTCGGATGTCGTTGTCCACACTCGGATTTGTACAGTATATTGGGCCGACAATCATGCTGATCCTAAGCGTGTTTGTGTTTAAGGAAACGGTCTCGCCAGTTCTGCTCGTTGGTTTCGCGCTCATCTGGATTGCGCTTATCGTATATGCAACCGCATCGATGCGTGCCACGCGACTTGCTAAGGTAAGCTGAAGGCGTAGCTATCCTTGTAACATATGAAGTTCTAATGGCGTTCACTCCAAAGGATGGAAAGGAAATTCGAACACACAAGAAGGCGGTCGATCAATGAGGTCGGCTGCTTTTGTGCTTTGGTTTAGTGCAGCTCAGTGTAATGAGATATGAATTATTTATTTACAAAAACAGGAACGTATGTTCTAATTGATGCAGTGACTATTTTCAGCTATGGGGGTCCGAACTAATGACACAAAACGGGATTGTAATGGTTGTGAGTGTTTCTATAATACATAACGATAAGATACTTATAATTAAGGAAAACAAGGAATCGGTTAGACATACATGGAATTTCCCTTCAGGTAGAGTCGAACATGGTGAAGATATTTTGGAAGCAGCACGAAGAGAAGTCAAGGAAGAAACAGGTTTTGATGTTAGACTTACAGCTACTACAGGGGTTTACAATTTTATTAGCAGTACCAATCGTCAAGTTGTTTTATTCCACTTCAAGGGTACAATTGTTGGTAGTTCTCTTCGATTAGATACAACGGAGATCATGGATTCGATGTGGGTAGCTCCTGAGGATTTGTTGAATCCGAACTTGCTAAAGTTACGAGATCCGGGAGTCATGCGACAAATTATGGAACATGTAGTCTCCCAAAAAGAATATTCCTTAAATCTATTCCACGACCAGCTGTAACATGGCTTATAGAAATGGTTTTCGATAGACTGTAATTTTGTTTCCTTACTTGCTATGAAACGGTGGGCGATTGTTCATGAAATCATCCTATTTAACGCGTCCTTTCTATTTCCTCTGGACCACGCAAACGGCTGCGAATGCAGCCGATGTACTATATATTATGGCACTTACGGTAATGGTGCTTAACCGGACCGATTCGCTTATATCAGCAGCACTTTTGCCGCTGATGCGCAGCGGGGCACAGATGCTCAGCAGTCTGATTGCCCCTTTGCTGATTCAACGTTTCAAGTTGTCGAGGCTTCTTCTGCTGTCACAAACAGGGCAATTTCTGCTGTTCGCTTGGCTGGCTATTTATTTGAAGCTCACCGGAGAGGCAGCATCCCTGGTGTTCGTATTTTCACTTGTATTTGTCATGTCCTTTCTCGACGGCTGGACAACGCCGGCTCGGAATGCCCTTATTCCACGTCTCGTGACACACGAGCAAGGTCTTCTTAAGGCGAACGGACTTATGAGTGTCAGTGATCAGGTTGTACAGTTTGCAGGTTGGGGTCTAAGCGGTGTTGTGGTCGCCTTGATTGGGGCTAGCCCGACGCTACTGTTAACAGCAGTTATTTATGGTTTGGCTGCGGCATTTACGCTTGGGGTCTATGAACCAACGGAGAAGCAAACTGGAGCAAAGGAGTTGCACATATCTTCTGATGTCTTGCCTATACTTAAAACAAGCAGGTGGCATACCTTAACCGAAGGCTGGAAAATAATATGGAATGTTCCTCGTCTACGAGTGCTTACGTTTATGGATATGATCGATATGCTTGGCGGTTCAATCTGGGTAGGTGCCTTTACCTTGGCTTTTGTTCAAGTCGCACTGGGACAAGGGGAGCAATGGTGGGGATTCATCAATGCTGCTTATTTTGCTGGAACCATAGCTGGAGGCTTGCTGGTGATTGCTCTGGCACGAAGGATTGGCAACCGTTATTTCGCCGTGATGATGATCGGTATGGCCGGTTATGGCGTACTGACTGCATTTTATGCACTGAACACAGAGCCTTTCATTGCTCTCATATTCGTTATGCTGATGGGGCCGTTCGCAGAGCTTTCCATGATTAATCGCCGTGCCTTGATTCAGAGTGGAGTGACCAAACATTTGCTGCCCAAGGTATTGTCTGCCCAGGCATCTCTTATGCATTTGATATTTTGCATTTCCTTGCTCGGTATGGCTGTGCTCGCCGAATATATAGGCATTGTGAACCTCTACCTGTTTGCGTCCGGATTGACTATATTAGCCATCGTTGTGGGGTTGCTGAATTACCAGGCTTTTCGGCACAAGGCCACTTCTGAAGCTACGGTGGATTAGTTGAGGGGATTAGATAAAACTTTTCTATAAACGAAATTTTATAAATAAGTAACTAGTATGAATTATGAGATTATTTGATAAATGGAATCCAGGTCCAGCGGATTCGACATGTATGAATTTTCGAGAATAATACGGAATGTCGTAAAAAGCTGATTTTAAGATATTGATATTTGGAATCAGCTTTTTAGTATGTAGCCAAACAATATGCTTTTTTGTTTCTAAACGGTGGGCCATGGTCGTATTTAAGACAGCGGCTGGTATGCCGCTTATATCTCGGGGCCAGTAAGAAAGGTTTAGCTGATATCCGTGGAAACCACAGACTCCGGATTCCTACGTATCTATACCTTCAGGCCCATCAACTGCATCAATGACACCGACAGCGAGTGTTGTTACCGCAGCAGCAGCTAAAAGATTCTTGGCACCAAGCTTGACTCTGTCCTTATCTTCCTCTTTCATACCCACAACAACATCTTTACCGCTGTTATATACATACTTGGCTGATATGGCTACACCTTTTGCAGTATTGGTTACGGCACCTCCAATATCGGCAAGCCCTGCATCTATGGCGGTATCGTCCTTTCGAATGGCACCACTGGCCAGATCATATGTCCCACTCGCAAGTTGACCAACAGTTTTGCCTGTATTGATGGTAGCTTTCTCTACACCGTTCCCGATTTCTTTGATAAAAGGACTTCCTGCAAGTTCACCCACAACCCGCACACTGCCGCCCAATACTTTCCCGGTAACTTCCCCAGCCAACTGCCCCATCCCTTTTAAAAAACTCATCCATTTTCCCCCGCTCCAATAAGAAGTTGATCCTATGTGTTATCTCAATAAACTTATTATATTCATATGTAAGCCAAAAGAAAATCAGTCTCCAGCCTGAGTGTGTACTCTCGATTGACCGCAACATGCTTGAGAAGTGCCCGATCCGACCCCGGAACGCCACACGCTGCCCCCTTAACGCACTTCATCACAAAAAGGCGCCACTCCCACCGGGAATAGCGCCTTCAGCCCTTGTTTCACCGTACTACCTAATCCATTTGACTACACACGGTTTTAGAAGTTTCTCAAGGAGCAGCAACGTAGTGGAGGGGGAGGAATCGATTCTGAAGAAGCGAAGCGTTCGCCTTTATCCCCGGATTTTCCCCCTAAAAGGGGAATTCATAAAAATCTGGGGATAACAGCGATCGTAAGAACGATCCGCCCCCGGAACGCCACCACTGCTCCCATCCAAACTTCTAACCTCTCTGTGTTCTAGTCAATGAATCCTTCCATGACCGCCGTTGGCATCATGTTGGACTGCCATGCGCCTTTGCCATAGCCGCCGTTGTATCCTGGTGTAGCCTGAGGCTCCCAGTAGAATACACCTTTACCTTTGCCATTCGGCAGATTGCGAATTTGGTTTTTCATCGCCTGAACAAAACTTTTACCCGCTGCCGCCTGATTATTGTCCATGCCAATTTCAGAGATGATGATCTCTTTGCCATAACGGTTGATCAGATCTTTGGCATTGTTTACCGTATTGGTCACAGCGGTGTTCCAGCCGGAAGCGGAAGGATAGAGGGACATGGCGATCATGTCAAAGTTGGCTCCGTTATTAATCAGACCACCAATATTCCATACATAGAGGGCGTTATCATCTCCACCTGCCAGATGCACAATGGTTTTGGTGCCACTGCTCAGGGATTTCACTGCGTTATGGCCTGTGTTTACCAGCCACGCATAGTTTTTCATGTTGGTGGATGCTTTGCCATCTTCCCATAACATGCCGTTGCTTGTTTCATTCCCGATCTGTACCCAGTCCGGGGTAACGCCTTTGCTTTGCATCGCCGTCATGACATCACGAGTGTGGTTCCATACCGCATCCATGAGCTGTTGGAATGTGTAATTTTTCCATGCGGCAGGTTTGGTTTGTTGACCAGGGTCTGCCCAAGAGTCACTGTAGTGCAGAGTGAGCATTACGCTCATGCCAGCATTCTTGGCACGTTGTGCGAGTGCAGCTGCACGATCCTTATTCATGTAACCGTTCCCATAATCATTCGACGGATTAACGAATACTCGAATGCGAACGGAGTTGATTTGATAGTCGTTTTTCAAAATATCAATGATGTCGCGCTGTACCCCGTTTTTATCTTTCCATTTGTAGCCTTGGGCTTCCATGCCGGGAACCCAACTGATGTCTGCTCCTTTGGCGAAACTTGGTGCTGCGCTGGCATGCTGACCTGCGGGTAACAGGATGGAGGTGAATAACAAAACAAAAGCCAACATGATGGATGTCTTGAAACCCCTTACATTTTTGAACATTACAAGATGCCTCCTCGGATTTGGGTTGAGTTGCATCTTCATTATAGCCATCCTGGTTTACGCTACTAAAGGGTCTATTTCCAATATTTTGGGTGTTTTCTCAACCTCTCTACAGAAAAAGACAAAACAAAAAGCCGTCCGAAGACGGCTTTTCTACCCGTGGCGCTTTTTGAAACATTGATCCGTATCCCGCGCCTCCACCAGACTCATTTAATTTGAGCTAGTGGATCGGGTAAGGGACACGTTCAACATGTGATTAGAAATGTTGACGCACCTCCTTTCCTTGTGGCAAGAGTATACAACACCTTGTTTCGGAAAGCTAGTCTTTTTTACGTATTGATGCAAAATTATTTTTCAGTCTGGAACATCGTGATATCTCGTGCATAATGACTCTTCGTTCCGTCATTGTTTCGGATGCGTACACTGTCTTCACTGATCCGCTCTACAATGCCACAACCGACCTCACAATAGACGCCAGCCGGGTCTTCCTGCCATGCGCTTACCATACATTGCGATAGTGCCGCCGTGAAAAACTCTATATTTTTTTGTAACGTTCTAGGTTTGTTGGATTTCATTATATACTCCTTTAATCAGATATATTTGGAATGAGAACTAGCAACCGGACCAAATCACACTGTACTTCACTTTACTCTGTCTATTGACCTTTGTAAAGGGATGGAAAAAGTTGCGGCCATGAGGTATCATTTACATAAATTTTACGTAGCGTTTACACTGCGCTGACGCTTGATGTTGATTACGAATAGTACAATTATAGGAGAACTTCTAACGAAGAATAGATATGCAACACATTCGGAGGCCATACATGCATAGAGACGTCAAAACAGGTAACTACGTTAATCGTGATTTGAGTTGGGTTGAATTTAATCGGCGCGTACTTCAGGAGGCCCAGGATCCAACAACGCCTCTCCTGGAACGCATGAGATTTCTCGGTATTGTCGCTAGTAATCTGGACGAGTTCGTCAGTGTAAGGGTGGCAGAGACGAAAGAGAAGATCAAGGCCGGATTCACGCAAAAGGATTTTACAGGATACACGCCTTCGGGATTGTACCGCAGATTGATCAAACGAACCGGGGGCATGGTCGCCGAACAATATAAAACGTATCGTGAACTCATTCGTCTACTCGCCAAGAAAGGCGTAAACATTCAGGAATATACAGATCTTAATGTGACACAACAGCGCGCAATGGACCAGTACTTTCATGATATTATTTTCCCGGTACTCACACCGATGGCGATTGACCAGAGTCGTCCGTTCCCATTGGTGCACAACAAGTCGGTCTATCTGTCCGTAATGCTGCAGAAGGAAGGGGAGCAAGAGGGCGAGCCGTTTATGGCCATTGTCCAGGTACCTTCCAATCTTCCGCGGGTAGTTCAGGCTCCCATTCGGGCGAATAGCAAAAAGAAAACGTTCATCCTGATTGAAGACCTCATCAAACATCATATTCATACACTCTTCAGCGGTTATATCTCGCTTGCTGCACAGGAATTCCGGGTGACCCGCAATGCGGATCTGTTCATTAATGAAGAGGAAGCGGAAGATCTGCTTGAAGCGATTGAAAAAGAATTACGGCGCAGACGCAGAGGTGCTCCTGTTCGACTGGAGGTCTGCAAAGATTTTCGTCCGGATGCCTTATTGGAATTGCAGGAGGAATTCGAAATCCAGGACCCGGTGTACGAGATTGATGGACCACTCGATCTGAGTTTTCTGGCTGGATTCGTGGACAGTCTGGAAAGTTTCTCACATCTGAAATACAGTCCGGTAAAGCCAGTCTATCCACCGGAGTTTCTGCCAAGAGAAAGTCATTTTGAGCTGCTGCGCAAACGCGATGTACTGGTGCATCATCCGTATGAATCGTTTGAACCGGTCACTGATTTTATATTGGAGGCTTCGGAAGATCCAAGAGTGCTGGCCATCAAGATGACATTATATCGGGTCAATGGCGATTCACGCCTTATTCCGGCACTTGCACTTGCGGCTGAGAGTGGTAAGCAGGTTACGGTGGTAGTGGAACTGAAAGCCCGGTTTGATGAGGAGCGTAACATTGCTTGGGCGCGTAAGCTGGAGAAAGCCGGTTGTCACGTGGTTTATGGGCTGGTTGGACTCAAGACACATGCCAAAATCATTCTTGTCGTACGCCGGGAACAGCAGGGGTTGAGACGATATGTTCATGTAGGAACCGGTAATTACAATGAGAGTACAGCCAAAGTGTATACGGACGTAGGTCTGTTCACCTCCAATCCGATTATTGGGGAAGATGCCTCCGAGTTGTTCAATGAGATTACCGGATATTCCGGTCCGAAGGCATTGCAAGCGTTCCGTGTAGCTCCAGATGGTATGAAGGATGAGCTGTTCTCACTGATTCGTCGAGAAACGGAACACGCGCTGAAAGGCAAACCTTCCAGAATCATAGCCAAGATCAATTCCTTATCCCATCAGGATATGATTGATGAGTTGTACGAGGCTTCTCAGGCCGGTGTGCAGATTGATCTGATCGTGCGTGGCGTATGTTGTCTGCGTCCGGGGGTCGAGGGGCTCAGTGAGAATATTCGGGTCATTAGCATTGTGGATCGTTTTCTGGAGCATTCACGGTTGTTTTATTTTGAAAATAGCGGCAACCCGGATGTATTCATCTCCAGTGCAGACTGGATGACACGTAACCTCAATCGAAGAATTGAACTGATGTGTCCCGTTTTCGATCCAGAGCTGAAGAAGATGCTGGTCGATATTCTTAATCTGTCCCTTAATGATAATGTCAAAGCCAGAGAGCTTATGCCTGGTGGCAATTATGTATTTGTAAAAAATGAAAAGCCCCCGCTGAGAAGTCAGACGGAGGCTATGGGAATTATCCCTTGGAAACCTGCTGAATGGAGTACGATAACGTAATTCCCCAGGCTTCCTTCAGATCCTTGACGGCCTCTTCGAGACCATCAAGTTCCAGTAACGGCTCTGCTGTACAGGTGAACTGCACCTGCAGCGAGCCGTTTTCTTTGGTTGCTTGAATCGCAGCGATGCTCTCGGATCGATTAATCGCTTCGGCTACACGCAGCAAAGAGCCTATACGATGAGCATGTCGCTCATCCGAGTTTTTCAGAATGTCCCGGTGCTTATTAAGCAGCTGGGGCGTTCTTTTTTTGGGATGATAATCGGCCGCACTGGCACTAAGGATCGTCTCTCGGTGGGAAAGTCCATAGATGCTTGCATTCATAATCCAATAAGCCGAGTGCTGCGCATAACGGAAATAGTTAATCTGCTTGCCTGCCATGTGCAGCATGGAGGACGCATACAGGATTCGGGCATCTGCCTCATCAGGAGCAGTACCTTCTAGTGCAGTATACAGGGTAACCGCATCCTGATGAATCCGTTGCAGACGTTTCTCTGGAATAGGCGGACCAAAATGGATAAAATTACGGATGCTGTCCTTCAGCGCGTCCGGAACGACCGGCTGACCTCCAGCCAAGTAATCACGCAGCAACCCGTCTCGCAGACCTGCACCACTAACCACATAACGATCTCCCTGTATTAACTGGAAGACGGTTCGCAGGATCAATACGCCGGGCACGATGATGTCTGCGCGATCTTTAGCGAGCCCTGGCACCTTTTTGCGCTGTGCCGAAGTGAGATGTGGCAGGGAGCGAGCGATGTTCTCCATTGCTTGCTCGCTGATCTCATAATGATGGGTGACAGGCAGCGAGTACTGGGTACGCTTCTGCTCCACTTTGGCGAGTGTACGCATCGTGCCGCCAAGTCCGATGAGTGGCAGACCAGGATGCTCATGAATCCAATCCTGTCCACGGAGAGCTTGAATGACTTCATTGCACAGCGCATTCACATTCTCCTCGGTCCACTGATCTTCCCCCCCATAACGGGCATGTGAATTCACTGCACCAATGGGGAGGGAAATGCTATTTAACCTCTTCCGATCCCGAAAGACTGTGATCTCCGTACTGCCGCCTCCAATATCTACGACGAACCCGTCTGCCAGATCAATGGACTGAGTAACACCAAGGAAACCGTAATAGGCCTCCCGATCTCCGGATACACATTCGATGGTAAGCCCCGTCTCTGTCTCCAGCCATTCGATAATCTGCAGGACATTGCTTGCATTACGAATGGCTGCCGTAGCTGCTGCACGGATTAATTTGGTCTGATACGCTTCACAGGTCGCTTTGAATTGACGCAAGATGGTGATGGCTTTATCCAGAGAATGGCGAAGGATGGTGCCATCCGACTCAACAACGCTGCTCAGACGAGCAGCGTATTTGTCTTCATGAATGATGCGATAGGCTGCATCCTGATCCAGTTCATAGATAACCAGACGAATGGAGTTCGAGCCGATATCAATAATTCCTATGGTTTCATTAGTACGTGTCATAAGCATCTCCTTCTACAGAGGTTCAACTACCCGAAGTGAAGAAGGGCAGCCATGGCTTCCGGTGAACCCGGCGGTGTGGCAGAGAAGGGCGTGGTTAACATAACAACAATGATAAAGACGATGAAACAGGCAAATATAAGACAACTCACGGCAAAGCCGCGATTGCGCTTTTGAATAAACAGTCGAATACCTGTGACAAAGAGAAGTACCGTAACGGCTACCAGAACGATCGACATTGCAAAATAGGCTACGCCATAAAGTGATTTGAAAAATGCTTCCATTTGTTCTAAACGCTCCTTAGATCCTCGTATTTAAGCCCTTCCAAGCCGTTCCTTAGTAGCATACGACAGATTGACTTGTTTGAAAAGCAAACCGGGCGCTTGTTCCGGTTTCCGCCATCACCTTGGGACAAGTTTCATGGAAAAGGGGCCCCTGCCGTGGACAGACATCCAAGAAAGCAAGGCTACTGTTGAGTATGTATAAGGAAGGACTATTGTTCTAGGGAAGGAGATCAACCCATGTCGAGACAGCTTGCAAGCAAGTGGCGGAAGACAGCGGCACTGATGAAATACCCCGTAGCTGCTGTCCATATTCCACAGACCAAGGCGTTCAACTCAGGGAATCTGCTGCACATGCTCAGTCGTTATGGAATGGTGTACGTCAAACCTATTGTAGGTGGCGGAGGTTATGGTGTTATTCGGGTATCGGCGAGCGGTGGGGCTTATCGATACACCCATATGAAAACGACACGTTCTTTCGCCAGTTTCAGCCAGATGTATCGCTCTCTGGTGCGTGTAAAGGCTAGACGCAGGTACTTGATCCAGCAAGGCATTCATTTGGCAACGATTCAAGGGAGACCTGTTGATTACAGAGTCAAAGTTGTTAAAACAGACCGAGGCTGGGTATTCCGTTCCTTGGTTGGACGACTCGCTCGTCCCGGACTTTGTGTAACGAATCTGAGCAAGGGTGGCACCATGTTATCAGGAAGGCAAGCTCTCGGTTTATCCCTGCCCCACATATCTGGTCGACACAAACGCAGGGAGATGCGTTCACTTACACTGACATGCACATACATTATGGAACGTCAGTTCCCTGGTGTTGGTCAGCTTGGATTCGATTATGGACTGGATTATTCAGGCAAGATCTGGATTCTGGAAGTGAATACCAGACCCCAATAGAAAATGAATGGGAAAGCTCAAGAAAATCCAAGAAAAACCGATAATATATAGAAGAAAACAGTATGAAAAAGGTTTGAAATTTTACATTACCGGGTAATTTACTCGCAACAAGTCTTGAAACTATGAATTTATTCCAAAAAAATACGCAGATAAACGTTCTGACCGTAGTACAACATGCCTGTGCATAAATATTGTCCACACTATACACGTTGATTACTCTACATTTTTTCCATTTATCAACAAACTATGCACAGGATTTCCACATAACGTTGTGGATAACAAGAACGCTTGTTCTCTATATGAAACTCTGATATGATAGTTTTGAGGAAAAAAAAGGAAAGGTTGTGGCGGGAAATGGCTATGTTATCCGATGAGATGTTGTTGGATTCCTACCATAAAGCGATTGAGTTGAATCTCGAACGAGATTTCATCGCACTGCTGTTGGCAGAAATCCATAAGCGCAAACTGGGTACCGACGTATCTGCCATTCTTCACTAGAGATCCTCATTGCAGGCAATGTTACAGGTTTCCGGACAAGTCCCATAGTGAGACAGGCCATGGCGTGCTCGTCTGACAATGTGGACAGTACAACACATGATTGCAAACGTTTTCGACTTCGTCTGCCGTGTCAGAGGAAGATTGGAATACGTAGGGGCTGTATGGTCCGGTGTAGTCGTCCAATTTGCCGCATTCTAACAGTCCCTGAAGGCAGTGGGGGCAAGCCTGCTCCGGTACAACCAGACCGTTACACAGCGGGCATATATAAGACAAGGGTATCCCTCCTGATCTGGATTCATTCAGGAGTAAGATACCCTTTTTTGTATCAATATATGTTCATTCAGCGAAACTAGCGTTTCATGTTACTGCTGTGTCCTGGGGACAACTTGGCGTCTGGATCGAAGTATACTTTCGCATTGTTGACGGCTGTTGGAGCTTCGCCAAATCCGACAGCGATCAGCTTCAATTTACCCGGGTATGTGGTGATATCCCCGGCAGCGAAGATCCCTGGAATGGATGTTTCCATGCGGGAATCCACAACGATGGAGTTGCTGTCAATTTCGATGCCCCACTCGGCAATGGGTCCGAGAGAAGAGACAAATCCGAAGTTAACAATTACGTCATCCACTTCAATTTCCTGAGTTTCTTTGGTTTTTACATGGGCAAGGGTTACCTTGGTAATGGTGTCATCCCCATGAAGTTCCGTGATTTCGGTCGGTGTAACGACATTCACCTTGGAATTCATCAGATTTTCGACACTGTGCTCATGCGCACGGAACTTGTCCCGGCGGTGGATCAGCGTCACTTGCTCAGCGATGGGTTCGAGCATGAGTGCCCAGTCTACCGCGGAGTCACCGCCGCCACTGATCAGTACTTTTTTGCCCGCGAAGGCATTCAGATCACTGATAAAGTAGTGCAGGTTGCTCTTCTCGAACTTGGCAGCACCTTCAAGCTCCAGGCGACGTGGTTCGAATGCACCTACACCAGCTGTAATAATGACAGCTTTGGCATGATATTCATTCTCATCCGTCTTCACGATGAAATGTTGCTCATCCTTTTTCTCCACTGATACAACCTTTTCTTCAAGGCGGATGTTCGGGTTAAAATGACTCATTTGCTCAACCAGGTTATTCACCAGTTCCTGAGCTGTAACTTTCGGGAATCCGGCGACATCATAGATGTATTTCTCCGGGTAAAGAGCGGCAAGTTGTCCGCCAAGCTGTGGCATGCTTTCAACCAGTGTAACGGATGCCTGACGCATCCCACCGTAAAATGCGGCGAACAGACCCGCAGGGCCTCCACCGATAATAAGTAAATCAGTCATATCATGACTGGAATTCTGTGCAGTCAAGAATCAACAACACCTTTCATATTTTAATAGGTAGTTAACAGGAAAAATATGCAGGCTACGGATCATAACCGGCATGGGTGCTGAACTGTCTTTCCTATTATAAACGGTGTATTCAGGGTTGCAAAGTTAGCTGTATCACGAATCTGAGAATAATTGATGAAGATCAGATGAGAATAGGATGAAATTGGAAATGAAAGGTTATGAAAAATAACAAAAAAAACCTTGATCTTTGCTACAAATACAGATATCCTTGACCTGTACTATGTGTTTTTTTGTCTAATTTAGAGTCAATATGTAATATGAGCACAGATCCCGTGTTTTGTAGAATCTTGTGGTTAATTTCACAACTTGAATCGCTAACTTGCGTGCAAACGAATCAATGGAATGAGCTATGAAATTGATGCAAACGTTTAAATAAATTCGCGAAGTTAACATTTGTCGTCATAATGGGCAAGACCTCATCAATATTTGTAAGTATGTGCATTTTGCATCTCAACCAAGATTGGGCTGATGCAAGTGAAACCGGAAGGGGTATAGACATGAGCAGTATTCCCAAAATCGTCATCCTCGGCGCGGGCTATGGCGGGATTCTGACAGCCCAGCGGCTGCAGAAGGAATTGAACTACAACGAGGCCGACGTCACATTGGTGAACCGGCATGATTATCATTATATTACTACACATCTACATATGCCGGCAGCCGGCACGGATACCATTGAGCATGCAAGAGTCCCTATTTCGAAGCTGATTGATGAGTTCAAGATTGATCTGGTTAAATCTTCTGTCAAGGAGATTCGTCTGCAGGATCGGAAGATTATTCTGGAGGACGGCACGTTATCCTATGATTATCTGATTATTGGACTAGGCGGTGAGCCTGAGACCTTCGGTATTCCGGGTATGCTTGATCACGCCATGACCATCCGCAGCATTAACTCGGTTAGACTGATCCGAGAACACATCGAATATCAATTTGCGATGTACAAAAACGATAACAAACGAAATCGTATTCGTTTTGTTGTAGGCGGAGCGGGTTTCAGTGGTGTTGAATTCGTAGCTGAACTTGCAGATCGTATTCCACAGCTGTGCAAGGAGTTCGACGTGAATCCTAAACATGTGCACATCTATAATGTAGAGGCAGCGCCTTCGGCCTTGCCTGGATTTGACCCGGAACTGGTAGAACATGCGATGAACGTGCTGAAGAAGAAGGGCGTTACCTTCAAAATTGGTGTTCCGATCAAACAGTGTCTCCCCGATGGGGTTATTGTGGGTGAGGGTGAAAAGCTCGATGCTGCCACAGTGGTGTGGACCGGTGGTATTCGTGGTAACTCACTGCTGGAACAGGCCGGTCTTGAAGTGATGCGTGGCCGGGTAAAAGTGGATGACTATCTGCGTGCCCCGGGACATGAGCATGTTTATGTGATTGGTGATAATTCACTTGTGTTCAACGCGGAAGGACGGCCTTACCCGCCAACAGCCCAGATTGCGATGCAGCAGGGTGTGAACTGCGCGAAGAACGTCGTGGCATCCATTCGCAAGAAACAGCCACAGCCTTTTGTATTTACGAGCAAAGGTACGGTTGCTTCATTGGGTAAAGGTGAAGCGATTGCTGTTGTAGGCGGCAAGAAGTACAAGGGTTGGAAAGCGGCTCAGTTGAAGAAGCTGGTTGATCTGCGTTATCTGTTCATCATTGGTGGTATTCCGCTAGTCCTGAAGAAAGGGCGGTTTTTTGGATGAGACATTGCAGTGTTCAGGTCCGGGGGTTATTGACGCGTGACGAACTGGATCGGTACAACGCCCTGATGCAGGTCGGTGGTTATCTGGAGGAACAGGATCAATATGATCTGGCCTACATCGTGCAGAAAGAAGTGGATATTCTCATTATGCCCGCGATTGAGCGGCTTAAGGAGAAAGGTCGTGACCGTGACCGGGCCACTGCCGAATTCCTCGAATCACTGAAAGCTGTTGATGAAGAGGACGAGGATTAGAGACATAACCTTCCAATCGCTGTTATCCCCAGATTTTTTTGATTCCCTTTTGTTAAAGGGAAAATCCGGTGATAGCGTATGCTTCCGATGCAGCTTTCTTTCAGAAAGCTTTTAGGCGAACGCTTCGCTTTTTCAGGTTTTTTCTGTCCTTTCCGTTTTTGTGTAAATAAATAGTTCAAACAATATAGATCTAAATCAAGCTTGAGGTAGTAGAATATTCATAGATAAAAAAGCACCGCTGACAATATCCTTTACAGGAGATGTCGCGGTGCTTTTTGTGCGGTGCACTATTTTTACAGCTTAAGCATGTCTTCCAACGTTCCTTCGTTCAACAGACTTCCCACATAGAACGAACCGAATTCGCCATAACGGGCGCTAACTTCATCAAAACGCATCTCATAGACGAGTTTCTTGAACTGAAGTGCATCATCCGCAAACAGCGTTACGCCCCATTCCCAATCGTCGAAACCGACAGAGCCGGTAATAATCTGTTTTACTTTACCCGCATAGCTGCGACCAATCATGCCGTGACTGCGCATCATCGTACGACGCTCGTCCATGGACAGCATGTACCAGTTGTCATTCAGCTCACGTTTTTTGTTCATCGGATAGAAGCAGATGTATTGCCGCTGTGGCAGAACAGGTTTCAGACGGGCGATAATCTCTGGATTCTGCATTGGGTCTTCGCCTTCTTTGCCAAGGTAGTTGCTCAGTTCCACTACACTGACGTAAGAATAAGACTTCGTTGTGTACTGGGCAAACATCGTTTTGTTAAACGCGTTCTCAACAGCCTTCAGATCTTCCAGCGTTTCACGCAGGTGCATCATGACGAGATCGGCTTTTTGACCTACAACCGTATAAACAACGGTACTTCCTTTGGATGAGTCCTCGACTTCTTTCCATTCTTTCCAGAATTCCTGAAGCTCGTCCAGTGCTACAGCACGTTCTTCATCATCTGCTGCTTTCCAGGCGGCCCAGTTAATCGAGCGAAAATCATGCAGGGCATACCAGCCCTCCAGTGTTGATGCTGCTTCGTTCATTGGTTGTGTTCCTCCTGCAAGGTATATTTCCAAATCCCTATAAGGGGTTGTTCAAAAGTCCACACTGAAAACCGGTCTTTTTGAACACGCACTATAAGGGACGGGTGAGTGCTTTATCGTTTACATTGTATCCCAACATGAAGGAGAAGGGCAAATGAACAGTACACAATTATAGGGAAATTTGTCCAGAAAGTTCGTTGCTTCGCCACATTTTTTGCGGTACACTAACTACTATCCAGAAGTGAAACCCGAAAGTGTGAAAGAAGAGGTGAATGTCGCCCGATGCAATTTATACCTGTGTTGGTATTAATGGTATTATTTTTCGTTATGATGTTTGGTATCGGTTTCATTCTGAACATGCTGATGAAGACCACCTGGTTTCCTTCCTATCTGTTCATCATTGTAATTCTGCCTGTTGTTGTATACTCTCTATGGGATCATTCGTCGTCTCTGATGTCACATCTGAGTTCTTTCCAGCTTGTGGACTATATGACGGGCATCGCTGGACTGGCTGGTGCGGTAATAAGTGGCTGGACGATCCAGAAGTTACGTTTGGGTGGGTACAAAATGTTTTAGATTGTTGGAACGAGGTAACACATGCCACT
Organism: Paenibacillus sp. FSL R5-0517; assembly: GCF_037974355.1. Classification (NCBI taxonomy): domain Bacteria; kingdom Bacillati; phylum Bacillota; class Bacilli; order Caryophanales; family Paenibacillaceae; genus Paenibacillus; species Paenibacillus sp. FSL R5-0517. Next base: position 5,687,048 of record NZ_CP150235.1, on the reverse strand, counting down.
GTAATCGCGTAAAAGTCTTGTCTTTGTCGTAAACGCTTACGAGTACAAAGGGAAGGCTTTTTTGCTGTTCACTTATATCAGAAGGTTTATTGTACACTTGTACTTCATATACATTTGGAGAACATTCTCTTTAGAGAATCCCTTGTATTCTGCGGCTACAGCTTTTATAGTATTCTAGCGGCACTCGACATTTTTATTTTAGAAATTTGCTGAATTCGGCGAAAACGTGAATGATGTCGACCTAGGACGAAACGGAGCGAGAACAGGCCCTCTTTTTACCTGTTTTTGAACATTTGAGGATCAGACATTTATGATAGAATAGATAAACACACATTTGGGGAGAAGGAGATCAGGCTATGCGCATGAAGAATCTGCACCATTATACTGAACATCATCGCTACTGCGTATACAGGGAGTTTGGACTTAGCGCCCTGGATGACCGTATGCTTACAGGAGCATATCAGCCCATGGTAGGTGCTTTTGCGGTTGGCTTGTATCGGCTGTTGTTTCAGCATCTTCCCGGTGAACAGGTCGGTTATTCGCCGCTGGAGCAGCAACGGAGGCTGTTCATGACGCTTGGCCTGGAGCCAAGCGAGAAAGGGCGTAAATATCTGGTAGAGCAGGCATCCAAGCTTGAAGCGGTGGGACTACTTCAGACTTCACGGCTATATATACCGGAGAATGATGATTACATCTACGAATATGAGCTGCAACCGCCGCTCTCTCCGGCAGAGTTTTTCCGGACACAGCATTTGACACTGCTGCTTCGTGACAAGATAGGCAAATTCGCCGTCCTTTCTCTGCGTTCCGGGTTCTCGGCAGTGGAAAATGGGGACGCGCCTTATCCCGCAGCCAACAAAGAGAATATTTCTGTTCCCTTTTACGATATATTTGAATTGAATACTCATGTGATTGATTACGAGTTGGAGCAAGCATTGTCGGAAGTATCAACAACGGCCCAGCGGACAGGCACGAACGATGCAGCGGAAGAAAACAGTTTGAACTATGCAGACATTATTTTGCGTTTCCCGCGCGAGTCGGTCAATCGCCGTCATGTAGAGCAGTTGCGATTCGATCATGAACAACTGGGCATTGTGAATTACGTAGTGAACAAGTTCAATCTTAGTGTGCAGGATGTATGCCGTCTGTTGGATGAAGATGATATCTTCACTCCACAGGGCCAGCTGATTCTGGATGATCTTCAGCATAAAGCGAGCATGCAGTTCAGACAGACGAAGAAGCGCCATGAGCAACAGACTGTACAGGCAGCCAAGGTTGTGGCACTGAGGCAGCATATGGAGGAGCCAGAGCGGAAAGAAGACTCCGGTGAACCACCTGTTGAGCATGGAGTACAGATGGAATATTACGTCGAAGTACCCCCGCAATTCATGACGAAGTGTGATATTCATCAATACAATATGATGTTGCGTAACGAGCCGTATACCCGCCTGTTGCAGACGTTCTTCCCAGGTGCAGTACCGGACAATCTGATTGATATATTTGAGAAAATTGATCTGAGCTACAAGTTGCCTGGTGAAGTCATCAATGTATTGATTCATTATCTGATGGCATTACTTGTATCTGGCGGAGAGCAGCGGATTAACCGTAACTTCGTTGAGGCCATTGCCTCCAACATGTTGCTCAAACAGGTGAACTCATATGAGAAAGCTGTGCAATATATTCGTGATCAGGCCAAGGTCAAAGGTAAACAGGCTGCTGGTGCAGCTGGAACCCGTACCCGTACATACGGCAAAGGAACCAAAGCTAAGCCCGAAATTCCGATTGTACAAGACATAAGCAACGATGGGGATGCCGTATCTGAGGAAGAGTTCGAAGAGATGATGAGATTTGCCCAGCAGATGCAGGCGAGTAAACAAAAAGGAACTTCATAACTCCCTGACCAAGAAGAAGTGCAAGTCCACTTTTACCAAAGGAATAAGAGCCATTCGCAACGTATTAATGCGAATGGCTCTTATTTTTAAATCATGCTTTGTATGTTCCATCGGATGGATCTATTCACGGGTTAGTGGATGTTCTAATTCTACATGACCCATTAAACTGTCAGTTGCATCTCCATCAACAAGCAAATCAATACGGGTTACTTCATCAAACTGAAAAAAGGTTCCTTTCAAAGCATCGATCGCTAAGAGTTCTCCGCCAGACCCTAATCTTGCTTCATCCGGAATATGCACATCCAGCGTTAATTTCCCTTGATCAAAAGTAGCAGAAAGCAGTTCAATATTACTCCACAATGGAATTAGTTCGGTTTGATCACTACTTTGAAGTGCTGCATAAGTCTTACTGTATTTTTCGGAGTCATCTTTGAATGTAATTTCCTTCTTACGTTGCTCTACTTGTAATAATTGATCATCTGCGTAAAAAACCTCAATTTCTTGAGATTCTCCATTTTCTTCGCTTGGGTTAGCTGTTGGCGCTGGTGTCGTATTTACAGGATCGGAACCCTGCACTGGACCAGTAGAAGTAGGTTTGCTACCGCACCCTATCGCTAGTATGCTTATTGCACATATTGCGATAGCCACATAGATTCTTTTTTTCATAGAAGCACATCCTCTTGAATTATTCACTGCCCTATAGCTTCAAATACTCTTTTATCCCATCCACAATGGCCTGTGCTGCTTTATTTTGATTGCTTTCTGACATCATGGCCTCTTCTTCCATCTGGTTGCTTAAGAATCCGATTTCTAGAAGAACGGCAGACATTGTAGTTTCTCGGATCACCTGGTAGTTTCCGTTCTTAACACCACGATCTTTAAATCCCAAGGCATCGATCAGATTTTTATGAATGAGGGTCGCTAGTACTTTACTGCTCTCCCGTTGGTAATAATACGTTTCCGTTCCCGATATCTGAGGAGCAGCAGGGACGCTGTTACCGTGTATAGATACAAACACATCTGCGTTGAGATCGTTGGCAAGTTTGACACGTTCCGGTCGTGTAGGGTAGATATCTGTTTCCCGAGTCATTATTAGTTCTATGTCAGGTTCCTTTTTCAAAAGAGCCTGCACTTTTAGCCCTAAAGCAAGGGCAAAATGTTTCTCGGGTTGCTTAGTGTAACTTATTGTACCTGGATCACTTCCTCCATGTCCCGGATCAATAATGACGATTTTCTTGCCGCTGTTCACAGGAGTTGCAGGTGCAGGTTCATTAGCCATACTTAGATCAAAGATAAATTTGCCGGCGATTGTCTGTTGTGTGTAATTCACCGAATTTATATTGTTTAATTCGATTACGATTCGAACCTGAGGAGGATCATTTTTGAAAAGAGAATAACGTATATCAGTAACACTTGGGAATTCGTTAACATTCAGTCTTCCCATGGATCCTCCAGAGGGGACCTGTCCCATATTTCCGAAATTGGTGGATGGGAAATCCAAAATAATTCGTTCGGGATTTTTAAGTGTAGATATGACTGGAGCAACTTCACGGTCCAATGAGACGACGAGTTGATTATTGGCATACGTTATATCATGAACCAGGTTAGTGCCTGCATCATTTCCATGAGAGGGTGAAGCTGGTTGTGATACATTATTGCTAGTTAGCGTAACAATCTTGTCTTTGTTATTCCAGCCCACTCTCAGACCCATCTCTTCACTAACAAAACGTAGGGGAACAACAACCGTATTCTTGATCATTTGTGGAGCGATATTAAGTTGGACGGTGTTGTTCTGGACTGTAGCTTGATCCTTTCCAACGGTCAAGGAGATTGCATTGGAAGCTTGTTCGATATTTACATTTTGTGTTTTTTGGTCCCACTTCACGTTGAATTTTAAATTCTCAGCGACTACCCGAATCGGAATCATAATATTGTTTCGTACATTAACGACTTCAATATCATGAGGTAAAACTAGCTCCTGGCCATCTAAAATAATTTTAGTTTGATTCGTAGCTGCATGGGTGTGCATGGGGATTAGCAAGAGTAGCAGCGTACTGAATAGTAACAGGATGATAGATTTCTTCATTTTACACCTCGGTTTTAATTTGCGTAGTACTAGACTTCTAACGGGGAAAAACCAATCACCTCCTGTTTCTTTGATGAAACCCAAATTTACTATAATATTCTGTTCACTAATATGAACGCTACAAAGGACATGAAAGTCGTAAAGAAAAACGGTTTACTACAAAATATGGACAAGAGAACTGTTGTCAGTAGGCAGGGGACAAGGGAAGGGAGTTAAATAATGATGTTATTTATCTAATTTAAACCACTGCTGAGATTCTTTCCGAGTCATCTTTTTTACAGGTTTAACTTTTTTGCTTGTGGTATCGTATCTGAAAAGAATCCATTGATCTGAAGGATACTCACTAATGTAATCCATATTTTTTCCGTTTTTATGCCATAAAATTAAACCTGTGCTAATATAGTTGGTTGCCCGAGGGAGATGAACTAAACGGTCTTTCTTTGTATCGTATATGGCTAAAATGCTCTTCTCCGTATTTCCATAAGCAAATGCAATGATGTCTTCTTTTGGTGACCAATTATAAGATGTAATGGTTTCGACATCTTGTTTACCTGCGTTTTCAAGACGTTCGTTTAAGATGATGTACTTTCCTGTTTTAACGTTCACAAGAATAAGATTGCTGCCGGCACTTTTTTCTGCTCGGATAGCAATCCAGCTATTAGATGGAGATTCAGCAACACTTGTGATATCGATTAATTTCACTCCAAAGTCTTCCGTATGCAGGATGTGTTTTTCTTTACCATGAGCAACTGTGATCGTGTCAATCATGTTGTGCTCAAAGTCGGCAGCAGCATCCTGCTCTACAGTATTTGCAGTTATAGTGGTGTTGTCACCTTTCCAGACCATTTTGTTTGAGCCGATCGTTTTATGGAACTTAGGTATATTCTGGTATGTCGAAGCGTTCACAGAAGTTGTTTTAGTAGCAATGTGTGCTACTTTATCAGAAGCATGAAATGAAATTGGTGCAGTGGATAACGTGCCTAAGTTACCTAAAACAATGATGCTTGATAATAAAGCATGGGTGTATTTCATGATTATCACTCCTTAAGTTGGGAGGCGGTTACCTGATGTGATTTCCTCCAGATCGTTGTGACATTTCAGAGAACTAGTTAACTTATAGGCGTTGCAGAAAACAAATGGCTCGTAGACTACTACAATCTTTGCTTATCATGATTAATTTGTAAAGATATGAAATTTTAGAGATGATTTGAAGTGAGGTTTTAAAACGTGACAACAAGAAAGATAAAAAATCGTAAGGTAGAGGAGAACTCTGGCAGATACGATTGCGATTAAAAACTACCCATGACGCACATGCGTCATGGGTAGTTTTTAATCATTTCCATACGTTCAGGAGGGGGCCTTGTGAAATAGAGATGTCCTAATCACTTCGTTGGACAGACAGAGTTTTGTGTAAAAATGGCCACTGCCCGGGAACGACTATTCTTCGTATACACCTCCGAACCGACTTACTTGACCGGTCCCATCCAGGTTGAAATCGTCTTCTGCTGATGCGGCAACGGCGGTTTCAGCTTCCCGTTATCGATCAAATGCTTCAAAATATAAGCGACAAGCCGGCCTCCGCCGGTGTTGCCTCTCACCATGTAAGCAAGCTGCGGCTCCAGATGCTTCGGCTGATTTTGCAGGAACAGGTTGAGCATTTTGTCGTAGAGCTTGCCGACAGCAGGCGCATACAGAGCGGACAAATCCGGCATTGCCTTGTTCAACCGATCCAACGTTTGCGGGGAGTCCATCCAAACCGCATTGAACTTGTACCCCTCCTTTGTCTTGCGGATGTACCCCTTCTCCAGCAGGAACGAATATTGCTCAGCGTTCTCTTCGTTGTCGGGCAGTTCCCCTTGTTGGAACGCGTGACAAATCTCGACATTCCGATATTCCAGGAAACGCCAATCCATCTGGCGGTCGCTCCAGTACGTATTGAATTGCCACAAGTATAAAGGAGAGTCTTCGACGTAGCGAAGCGACGGACCGAAGGTGACGAAACTACTCATATCAAAACCCGGATCGGCATAGTGGCTCCGATTTAACGCCGCATAGGCAATATATTGACCTCCGTCCTTTCGCATTGGTGCGACCGCATCGAAGTTTTCGCCAGCCGGCATGCTCCGCCAAGATTGCTCCTCGATGTTCTTGGGCAGCAAGGTCCAGAGCAGGAAGTTATAGTCGCCGTCTGGAACGTATACTCCGCTATCCTCGACTTGCCGGCGAACTTCCATTAACGCGTCGAAATGAACATCGGCCACTTCGGCGGCGCAATCTTGCCAGAATTGATGACCGGCTACGGCCAACTCGAAAAGGTCCCAGACGATGGTATTGCTTTGATATTTGCCGGGAGAGGTTTGGATGAGAAAATTGTAATCGGCCAGGTGCTGGACTTCGCCTTCCAGCAAAGATGGCGGCATTCCGAGCTCCTCCGCGATTTGATGCACGGTACGCGCCTTGTGATAAGCCGCGTAAACGATATTTTGCGCCAAGGCGCGCCCAAGAAAATCGTTGGTTTCGCCCATTTTGCCGGCCGAACCGGAATGACCCATTTCCCCCATGCTGATTGGATTGACACTTAAAGTTCCTGTTGCACGCATACGTTTCATCCCTTTCCGTAACTCCTTTTTAGCTTCGCTCAAATGCCACTTCACCGTGCCTGCAGGAATGTCCAGAGCAATCGCGATATCGCTGATTTTAAGCTCTTCGTAGTAATGCATGACCACGATCCGGCGATGAATATCGGACAGAAACGCGACTTCTCGGCGCAGCTCGCGTGAAGCTTCGGTTGCCAGCAACCGGTCAAGCGGCTCCCGGGAAGGGGCGGCAGACAGTTCAGACATACCGTTGATTTCGATTACTTGGGGAGCGTGCTCGCGCTTTTTCAACCAATTCACCCAAGTGTATCGAGCAACCGTCCAGACGTAAGCGTCAAGGCTTCTAATGTCCCGCAGCCCAGAGAAGGATTTTAACAACTGCAGCATAATCTCCTGAGCCAGATCCTCCGCTTCGGCCCGGTGCTTGACCCGGTTTAACGCAAAACCGAAAATCGGTTTCACATAGCTCCGAATCGCTTCTGCGACTTCTTTTCCGTTTGTACTAATTGAATCCATTGTTTCCTCCATAGTTGCATCTGTAATTCCTGACAATTATATAGTGTGCCAGGCGAAATAAAGGTTGGGATTATTTTTTTAAAAATTTGGACGTCCTACGGATCACTCATACACGTATAATTACAAACATCATAAGTAGGTCATTTCAATGGTTAAAGAGACGATATGAACTTTTGTTAAGTATATTGGAAAAGAGTTAAACAAGTTGAAGATTACTTTTGATGTAAAGTTCTCACTTTTAGTATATAAAGATACTTTTTTTCGTCCAACTATGGGAGGACACAAACTAGAGAGCACGAGCCAAAGTTCTTCTTCGGGTACTTGGGGTACGCCTTCGTTCCGTACTTAACCAGGGTTGATAGAAATGTAATATCAGAAGAATTTATGATTTTAATAGGGGATAGTGATTACTTATTATTCCAGATATATGCTACTCTCTTTTTATTCCATAGTTTTCTTAACGGAGAAAATGGAAATATAAATGTTGGGGGTAATTGCTTGCTTCTATCCGAACGATTGCCAATTGCAGCAAGTCTGTACCCTGAGCAACCTGCGTTAATGCGACATGGGCAAACGATGAGTTATGGGGAGCTTAACGGTCAAGTTGAAAGACTGAGTCATGCTCTATATGTTGAAGGACTCCGGGCTGGTGATCGCTTTGCCCTTTTAGGTGATCCAGATCCCCAGCTCGTTGTTGCGTTTTATGCAGCAGTTGGGATCGGTGCTATACCGCTCGTACCGTCTCCTATGCTAACAGTGCCTGAACTCGCTGCCATATTACAGGATGCAGAACCACATATGATTATTCATGATGACCAACATGCTAACGCAGCGATCGCCACGGTAAAGCTTCTTGGGTATTGTCCAAAACTGTTCACGACAGACGAAGAAGGGACGAATAACAGTTTGCTCGCTGCTCTTTTGCAGCATGAACCTGCGTTCTCTCCAAAAGACCAATTCAAACCAAGTGTAGACGATACGGCAGTCCTGATTTATACGGGTGGGACAACCGGCCGACCCAAAGGGGTCATGCATTCGCATCGTGGTATGGCTGCTTGGAATCAACTTACGCCTTCTGCAGGCTTCGGTCATGATCTCAGTCGTCGTGTGTTGGTACTTAACTTATCCCATCTGGTGGGTCAGTTCCAGTTGTGGGCGACCATGGCTGCGGGAGGTTGTCTTGTATTCCTAGACGAATACCCGGCGGATGTAAACCGCGTTATGGAAGCTATTGAACGTGATCAGATTACGCAACTCAGTACAGTAGGCCAACTGCTTCGGGATTTTACCCGCGAGGCAGCCGTAGGAGTGAGAAACTTGAAGAGCCTAACGCTTATTGGCTGCGGAGGGTCCATTATTTCCCCGGATACACTACAGGAGGTTGTATCGCAATTTCCTGATGCTACTATTGTGAATAACTACTCACAAGCAGAATGCGGGATGTCCATAAGCCGTCTTTTTCCTGCTCAGCATATGGGGAATTCTCATCGCCTTCGATCCGTAGGTCGTCCAGCCGACCTGGCTGTTCAGGGTGAGCAGGCCTTCGAAGTTCGGATATTAGATACGGACGGAAGTGAGACAATGACGGGTGAGGCTGGAGAAATCGTTGTTCGAGGTGCACAGATCATGATGGGATATTGGCGTCAATTGGAGGCTTCTGCCGAGACCATGCCCGTTGGTTGGATTCGAACTGGGGATGTCGGTTGCCTGGATGAAGAAGGTTACCTGTATGTGTTTGATCGCTTGAAGGATATGGTTATTGTGAGCGGTTCCAATGTATTTTGTGCCGAAGTGGAGCATGTCCTTATGAACCATGAGGCGGTAAGCGAGGCGGCTGTAATCGGACATCCTCTTCCAGACGAAGGAGAGGAACTCGTTGCTTTCATAGTATTACGGGACGGTGCAAGGTTGGATCTAACGCGGGTGCGGGCGTTTTGTGAGCCACACCTTGCTCCGTACAAATGGCCGACTCAGCTGTTCATTGTGGATAATTTGCCCAGAACGGCTGTGGATAAAATAGACAAAAAGCAGTTACGGAAGTATCTATCCTCAATGTTGTCCAACGGGGTGTAATCAAAGAAATACATTGATTCAAAAGCAATGAATGTTCAGCAGGTGGGTGCGTTCCTATAGGAACAAACAGCCCTTCAACTTCCTTTGGGAAGTGAAGGGCTGTACGTATCTCAACTAGCATACGGGCGTGCACGAAAATTATAATTACCTCAAAATCGTAGTGGCCTGATTGCCTGCATAATCCTCAATGACTAGCTTCAATGAGCTGTTGCTGGACGCTGGTGTGAAGGTCAGTTCACTCAGTTTTGTTCTTCCACGAATGATATACGGGAATTTCTGCGAAACGTAAGTGACGCCGAACTCGCGTGCTACCCCATTTTCATATACATAGATCTTGTACCAGTCCTCCAGATCCGGCAGGGCAAGCGTGTACTTCCCATCTTTTACCGTGACCTTATCCTTGGCGTATGGTGTAATCTGAAGATCTGCGAGCTGTCCGGTATGGCTAACCGGATTCTGCCCGCCAATGGCGATATTCAGTACATAATGTTCACCGTTGGTTGGAAGTCCGGTCAGAACGGCAGATGATTTTCCTTTTTTGACCTGAAGCGACTCGGTGAAGGGTTTATTGGTGTATTCGGTTTCTAGTGTGATCTGAATTGACTCGTTACCTTTACCCTTGTCTTTATCTTTATCCTTATCCTTATCCTTATCCTTATCCTTATCCGTATTCTTATCTTTGTCTTTCCCTGTATCTTTTGCTTTCTTCGGGTGGTCCCAGCTTACAATGGCATCGCCATTCTTTTTCAATTTCACATCAATATTCTGAACGGCTGCATTCAGATCATAAGGCAGGACGGTTGCTTCACTTTCGGTACCATCTGCACCAACAGCACGTATGGACAGTTCTCCAGAAGGCTGTTTTAGCGATTTAATATAAAAAGTGGAATCATACACGCCGCCAACATAGGCACCATTTTCATACAAATTGTATTGTTTGACCTCTGAATAGTCCTTCATGTCCCATGCGACAACCAGTTCATTGGTGTTGGTCAGTGCTTTGGCAATATGGAATCCGGTCGGTGCATCCGGCACAGCCGCTGAACCGTCGAACATGCGGATCTCACCAATATTCATTTGATAGTTCTCAATTGCTGCACCATTCGGGTCAAAGGACAATCCCATGGCAGCAATGGTCTTGCCTTGATAGGCACTCAAATCCAGTGTAGCTGTCTTCCAGCCTTCCGTATGCTGACCTGACTGAGGCACTTCTACGTTGACCACGTTAGATGGATCATCTTCAAAGATTAACCCAACATGCAGGGAGGAAGCATCGCTGGTGGACGGTTTGTTATACGTCAGCTCCAGTGTGGATTGTCCTTTGACGGACAGGTCGGTCTTGTACAGGCGCAGGAAGTTCTCCGCGTTCAGTGTACCGTTTACCACGAGTGAGCTGCCGCCCTGGAATGCGCCAATGGAATCGTAGTTGTACCTTGCGCCTTTCTCATAAGATGGGCCATAATCAAAATCGACACTCAGTTTGTCGCCTTCGCTATCCATCCACCATTGCCAAGTGACGGGGATATCCTGAATGTTGATATTGGACCATTCCTTGTCGTTCGAGACAGCGCCGTCTTCATAATATTTCAAACCGTGACCTGTATTGAAGTTTGTCGCAAAATTCGAGCCATTGATGACGGATCGCTCGGTAAGATATGCAGCAATCCCATCCCAGTTTGCGCCGGAAGCATACACATCCGACAGATTGGCAGAAGCGTTACGACGCGCATCCGTAGGGTCCTGATTTGGACCAGACCACCAAGCACGATCGCGCACGAAGGTCATCCATTGGTACTCATCTTCGGCTCGGTGATTGGTGACGCCATCGCCCATCTCTTCATCCAGAGCGTTGTGGGTGAAATCGGCACCTAGTGTCGCGATACTATTCATGGGCTGACCGTTCTCATCCAGATTGTGGCGCAGGTCGTAGGATTGCTTCCAGCGGCCGAATCTGTCATGACCACCTTCAACACCTGCAAATACGGTTTCCAGTGGATCAAGTCCCAGACTGAGGGCATGGTCGCGGGAATCGCGTAGCATCTTGTGGTTCCATACGTAGTTCAGGAAGATGGAATCCGAGACTCTGCCGAGAACGGAATCCTCTACAAAGGGGCTATTAAGGCCGTTAAATTGGTTCTGGTATTGAATCTTGCCTGTTGTATTGATGGTGGAATCATACCACTGAACGTACAGGCCTTTATCTCTTAGATATTTCATGAATTTCTTGTAGGAAGCGATATCCTCAGGGGCTACACCCCGGGCAACCTCTTCCTGATTGAAGAAGTATCCATCGTAGTTGTAGTATTCTGCCATCTCGGCAAGTTTCTCGGCTACAGGGAAATTGCCGTTTTCATCCTGAATCAGCATTTGTTTATAGGTTTGTGGCCCACGGTCATTGTCCGAGAAAAAGATGTTGGCAATGGATTTGACGCCATTTTTGTGAGCTGCGTTGGTATAGGCCGGATTCGGGATATTCAAAATGCCAAACTCGAAGTATTTCTCCGTCCACTCCTTACTGGGATCGTATAATTCCTCCGGCACTCCGGCAGAAGCCATGCCATGCCAATAGCTGTAGTAGTCTGTATACTGCCAATAATTAAAGAGATATTGGCTGAATTCATTGGTATAAGGTGTGCTATCGAAGAATGCATTGCCGTAATCGCCACTCATCGTAAATAGCTGGGTGTCTGGACTAAGCTCAGGATAAGCTTGCGTGGCAGCGAACGGTTCATTACGGGGCTGCAAGGGGACATGGGCACGAAGCAGATCACCATGGATGTCACTTTCAGGTGTCCAGTTCAGAATCTGGGCTGAGGTATACCCGTGCTGATAGGGCTGATTCACCCCTTTGGCGCTTTCACCTGTGTAAGGGAGCGTGTCTCCTGCATAAACGGATGATGCAACAACTTGTCCAAGCAATGCCGTAGTCAATACCATGGCAGTTACTTTGGGAATGATGCCTTTCGGTTTGAGTTTGCGTGTCATGATGTTCCTCCTTCAAGTGGAATGAATGGTTGGCATTCTTTTACACAAAGCTAAACTTATGGTTAACGATAGTGGATGAAAGCGTTTTTAAATAGGGTGAAATTAAAGAAACGCGAGTACAAACTAAAGAAAAGTTACAGGTGAGAAGTTAATGTCAGAAGCCTAATGATATAATTCTATATAAGTTAAACTAATTTTTTACACGATAACGAAGAGGACAGAAAAAACCTGAAAAAGCGAAGCGTTCGCATTTATCACCGGATTTTCCCTTAGAAAAAAGGAATCAAAAAATCTGGGGATAACAGCGATTGGAAGGTTATTCTGTCATCGTAGTGTCAGTGTAAATATCTTTACTTCAACTTATATAGTCAGGAAAACAGCATCGGAGGGAACATGCGACTTGAAAATTGTTAGCGTTTACAATAATTTCTTCAAAAATAATATGTTTATGAAAATGCTCCTGACCTTCTCGATGATATCGATTGTCACGATCATTACATTGTCTTATATCATCTTCCTGTCGGTGTCCGACTCCACGATTCGCCGGGAACTGGCGATCCAGAAAGCGGCGATGGAACATGTGGATCGTTATATTCATCAGCAGTATGAATCGGTGCAAAACATGGTGAGGGACATGCATCAGAATGAGGCACTCTCCGCCAACATTACGTATCTGATGAACCACTCCTACGCTGAATATGTGCAGCACATGACGAATGGATATTACGCCAATCAGGACGACTATTCGGCCGATGTGTTGAAACATTTTCAGAACATTATGGATCGTAATTCGCAGATTAACCAACTCATGTTGTATAGCGCTGAGCAGCAGGATCTGTCTGCCTTTAATCAACACAAGCAGTTCCGCAAGCTGGACACCAATGTAGCTCATTCCTATATACCGGACGTGATGGCGATGGAAACGCCCAATATCAGTGCACCCAATTACTGGATTCGCAAAGAGATCAATCAATGGGACCCTGCGCTCTATTCCATCCGCGTACCGATTAATAATACACAGACGCTTCGTAATCTGGGGCAGTTTCTGGTGTTTTTTGACTCGGAGGGAATCGGGAATGCACTGGATAACTACGAGAGTAACCTGAAGGGAGAAATCGTGGTGTTATCGGCCAAAGGAACAGTCCTGTTCGACTCCAACAATCAGTATTACGGGAAAAAGTACCCTTACGTGAATGTGGCCGATTCCCTGTTTGATCAGACGGATATGGATTCGATGAAGAAGGAGCAGAACATGTATGTGAACAAGTTTGTCTCCGCGGATCAGGGTTATGTGGTTATTGGTACTGTTCCGGTGGAAGAAATGGCTGAGACCTATGCGGGGATTCGTAATACCATCATCTCCATCAGTATCGTGTGTATTCTGTTTGCCGTGTTGGTTCCGGCGTTTTTCATTATTAACTTTGCCAAACGAACCCGTCGAATCATTCGCTTTACCCAAAAAGTAAAATACGGCAACCTGACGGCTCGCATCGACGATGCGCGCGATGATGAACTGGGGCAGATCTCGCATAGCTTCAACGACATGCTGGATGAGCTGAATCTGTACATTGAACGCGTCTACAAAGCCGAGATCAAACAGAAGGAGACCGAACTGGTCGCGTTACAGGCGCGTATCAATCCTCACTTTCTCTACAATACGCTTGAAGTGATTCGAATGAGGGCCATATCCCAGGGGGCGAGAGATGTCGGCGAGATGATCTATAGCCTATCCGTATTGTTCAAGAGCCTGGTACAGCAGAAGAAGAATTACACGCTGAAGGATGAGATGGAAGCTTGCCGCTTGTATCTGGAGTTATTCCGAATCCGCTACAAGGATATTTTCATATATACGATCCAGATCGATGCTGCTTATTATCAACACCCTGTGGTCAAACTTTCGCTGCAACCCATTATTGAAAATTATGTCGTGCACGGCATTCAGACGGAACGTTCGGATAACCGATTATCGATTGTTGTGGAAGAGACGGATAATGTGATGCAGGTGGAGATCAAAGATAACGGCAAAGGCATTGATCCTGCACGCCTGACGGAAATCCTTGAAGAACTGGAACGTCCAGAAGAGTCTGGCCAGATGTTCGGACTGCGCAGTGTTCATAGTCGATTGCGCTTCCTGTATGGGCCGGAGTTCGGTATCACCATAGAGAGCACCCTCGGTGAGGGAACACGGATCAGGGTGCGTTATCCACATACAGAAGGGACGGGGGTTTAACATGTACAAGGTTTTTATTGTAGACGATGAGCCGTTCATCATTGAAGGGTTATACGATATTGTGGATTGGTCTTCATTTGGTATGGAAATTGTGAACCATGCAGGTAATGGGCAGGCAGCGTTACAAGCGCTCTCCTCTCAGCCTGTGGACATCCTGATCACGGATATATCCATGCCACTCATGAATGGTCTTGACCTGATTCGGGAAGCAAGGCGAGTGCAACCTGAGATGAAAGTCATTATCCTGAGTGGTTTCAATGAGTTCGAATATCTGAAGGAAGGCATGCAGCTGGGGATCGAAAACTATTTGCTCAAACCGATTAATGTGGAGGAATTGGAATCCACGCTTAGGAATACAGCGTCCAAGCTGGATCATACAGTGACACCTCAAACCGATGATGCGTATGGCATTCAGATTCTGAAAGATAACATTCTTCATCGATGGCTTACGGGACAGATTGCAGCTACCGAATTTGAGGAACGTGCCCGGTTTATGAACCTTTCTCTGGAAGCCTCGGATGTGGCTGTCGCTATATTGCGTGACAAAGACAAAGGGCAAACATTCGGCATGTTTGAACGTGTGGAGGAGATGCTGAAGGACAAGTCCCATCTGAATGTCTTTCATGACATCGATGGTGATCTCGTCATTGTTGCCAATGTCGAGGGTAACGAGGATGAGGAACAGAAGTTAATGGATGGTCTTCGGGCTTTATCCGATGCCATCTCAGTAACACATCCTGCGGTACGTATTGGGGCGGGCAGGTTGATGAAGGGGATATACCATGCGCCGGCCAGTTATGAGGAGGCAAAAAAGGCGCTCCAATACGTGATGATCTATCCCGATCTGAAAGTCATCGACCATGCCATCCTGGATCGTTGCGGCAACTCGGCAGCGTCCTTCTTCATTGACTGGAGGGATTACGCGAAACTGATTCTGTCCCGGAATACAGAACAACTTGCGGAGCGCATTCGTATGGATTTTGAACAGCATCGCAATGGACTTACGCCTGGGGAGTTACAGAATACCGCATTGGAAGTGGTGATTCGCTTCAAAATGGAACTGGAGAGCATCAAACACTCGGATGAGTCTGCCATATACCAACAAGGGCTTCAACTTGTGCTGGACAGTGGCACTTTTGATGAACTCGTGCGGGCGCTTCAGCAAGTTGCGGCGCAGACGATTCAATCCCTATTGCAGGATATGAAGAATCCAATTGTGAACCAAGTCCTTCAGCATATCGACAAACACTACGCAGAAGAACTTTCCCTGAAGCTGCTGGGTGCCCACTATCATCTGCATCCGGTGTATTTGGGACAGTTGTTTCATAAGGAGACTGGAGAAACGTTTGCCGAATACATCAATAAATACCGGATTGAACGTGCGAAGGAACAGCTGCGGAATACCAATCTGAAGGTACATGAGATCGCCCGAAATGTGGGGTATTGGGAGACAGGGTATTTCTATAAACAGTTCCGCAAATATGTGGGAATTTCACCGACGGATTTCAAGGTGTTTGGTTAATTTGGTGACCGGTAGATTCAACTGTACGGACGGAGATCCAAGAGACATATCGGGAACAGGAATGGCAGCATGAAGATCATGCCGTACGTTACCCGGCATGTCTCTTTCATGTAAGCGATTTATTTAAATAGGTACAAAATAGTCGTCCAAGGACGATTTCTCTTTAATTTGTACCTCGAAAACTTAAGTTTATCTTCTTTTTGTAAATGCTTTCATTCGATAAGGTTAAAGCAGTTAGTAAGTAGTGCCTAAGGGAACACGAAAAGGGAGGATCAAAGAAATGAGTAAACAAAGAAAACGCTTCTCACTCGTTCTTGCATTGTTAATGGCCGTTACACTTGTTCTTAGTGCCTGTGGAGGAAGCAAAGATGCTTCGGAATCCGGGGGAGCTGGAGACGACGCGGTAGAGTTGATCTGGTATACCATCGGTACCCCTCAGAAAGACGTCAACAAAGTGATGGAAGAAGTGAGCAAGTATACCAAAGAGAAAATTAATGCCACGGTAACGATGAAGATGGTTGACTGGGGTGACTACCCACAGAAGATGCAGGTTAACGTAGCATCCGGTGAGCCAATGGACATTCTGTTCACCTCTTCCGGTGGATTCGATTATGTACAAAATGCCAGAAAAGGTGCATTCCTTGAACTGGATGACCTGCTTGCTGAATACGGTCAGGATCTCACCAAGACCATTGATCCTGCATTCCTGAGCGGTTCGAAGGTAGACGGACACAATTACGGAATTCCAGCCAACAAAGAGCTGCCTCAACAAGAGGTATGGCGCTTTAACCAAATGCTGGTTGATAAATACAAGCTGGACACCTCTGGTGTCCGTACGTTAGACAGTCTGGAGCCTTTGCTGAAAACGATCAAGGAAAACGAGGCAAGTGTAACACCTTTTGCCATGGATAAAAACTATGTTCCTTACGTGCCGTATGACTATGTCATTCAGAATCTGCCGATGGCAATCAAGCTGGATACAACGGACTATAAGCTCGTGAACATATTGGAAACACCTGAAATGAAAGAAGCACTTACGACGATGCACAAATATTACAAAGCCGGTTATGTATCGGCAGAAGCAGCTACAACAGGTTCCACGAACGACCTGACAACATCGGGCAACTGGTTCCTGGATCGTGCACAGACACAGCCGCTCGCGGACAACCAATGGTCTGCAAGTTACGGTTATCAAGTTGTTTCAACACCTGCAAGTGAAGCGATTATAACGAATACATCTGTACAAGGTTCCATTATGGCGATCTCGGCTAACTCGGAATATCCAGAAAAAGCGATGGAGTTCCTGAACCTGCTGAATACAGATCCTGTGCTGCGCAATATGGTGGACTCCGGTATCGAGGGCACACACTACAAAAAAGTGGATGACACGCATATGGAAAATCTGCCTGAATCGAAAAACTACGATATGCCTTCATACTCCCTTGGGAATAACATGCTGCTCTATCTGAACAGCAATGACCCGGACAACAAATGGGATGAGTTCAAGAAGTTTAACGCTGAAGGTACCAATTCCCCGATCCTCAGCTTTAACTTTGATTCAAGCAATGTATCTGCCGAACTGACGGCGGTACAGAACGTGAAAGAGCAGTATTGGGCAGCACTGATGACAGGTACACTGGACCCGGCAGCCAATCTGGATCAAGTGATTGAGAAGTTCAATCAAGCCGGACTGGAGAAAGTAATGGCGGAAGCCCAAAGCCAGCTGGATGCCTGGAGAGCGGAAAACAAGTAAGAGTACATCGTAAGGATCGGGCGGCTGCTTATCGCGTCCGGTCCTTTTTCATTCAAGCCTGAAGGAGGAACTCCACAATGACTACATTTTTGAAAAACCTGATTAGAAACCGGGTCATGCTGTTCATGGTGCTGCCAGGCGCCATCTGGTTCTTCTTCTTCTCCTACTTGCCTCTTGTGGGTACAGTGGCTGCCTTTAAGGAATATCGGTTCAGCCGTGAAGGGTTCTGGGCAAGTCTGATGAAGAGCGAATGGGTAGGCTGGGACAATTTCAAATTCCTGTTCAGCACAAGTGACGCATGGCTTATTACACGCAACACCCTCTTTTATAACATCGCCATTATCTTCCTGGGACTGGTATTCGCTGTGGCATTGGCAATCCTGCTCTCGGAACTGGTTAATAAACGACTCGCCAAACTATATCAAACTGGCATGTTTCTGCCGTATTTTCTATCCTGGGTTATCGTTGGTTACTTCGCTTTCAGCTTCTTGAGCATGGACCGCGGGATGTTGAATCAGATTATCGGCTGGTTCGGGATGGAACCGATTCAGTGGTACTCCGAGGCAAAATATTGGCCGTATATTCTCGTATTCGTAGCGTTATGGAAAACGATTGGTTATAGCAGCGTTGTCTATCTGGCTTCCATTCTGGGGATTGATAAATCTCTCTATGAAGCAGCCATGATCGATGGAGCAAGCAAGTGGCAGCAGATTCGTAACATTACGATTCCATTGCTGTCACCCATCATTACGATTATGACCTTGCTGGCCGTAGGCCGCATTTTCTATGCCGACTTTGGACTGTTCTATCAGGTGCCAAGGGATTCGGGTACGCTCTATTCCGTTACCAATGTTATTGATACGTACGTATATCGTGGATTGAAAACAAGTGGTGAAATTGGCATGAGCACAGCTGCGGGATTGTATCAATCCGTCGTGGGCTTTGTACTCGTTATAATTTCCAACTATGTTGTGCGCAAAGTAGATAAAGACAGCAGCCTATTCTAGGACAGGGAAAGGAGTGAACCACCATGGCTCAAGCAGGGCTTGTTAAAAAACGCGACTTCCACCACGTATCCAGCGGCTGGAACGTAATCATGAACATCATCGCCGGTCTATTCGCTCTGATCTGTGTATTTCCTTTTATATTTGTAGTCATCATCTCGTTTACGGACGAGAAAGCACTGGCCCGTGATGGATATCGTCTGATTCCGGCAGAATGGAGTCTGGCGGCATATCAATTTGTCTGGCAGAGCGGGGATACGCTGCTGCGGGCGTATGGAGTTACCATTTTGGTGACGGTACTTGGTACCATCATCAGTCTGATTCTTATGTCGCTATATGCGTATGCGATCTCCCGAAAGAGCTTCAGATATCGGAGATTTTTCTCCATCTTTGCGATTCTGACCATGTTGTTTAACGGCGGGATGATTCCAACCTATATGGTTGTATCCCAGCTGCTTGGACTGAAAGATACGTTATGGGCACTGATTCTGCCCCTGGCGATGAATGCCTTCTACATCATGATCCTGCGTACATTCTACTCCACCAGTGTGCCGGATGCAGTCATTGAATCGGCGAAAATTGATGGTGCCGGAGAATTCTATACCTTTATGAAAATTGTAATTCCACTCTCCTTGCCGGGACTGGCAACCATCGGGTTGTTCAGTACACTTGGTTACTGGAATGATTGGTTCAATGCGCTGTTGTACATCGATAATCCCAATCTGGTGCCGCTGCAATCCATGCTGATGCGGATTGAGTCGAGCATCCAGTTCATCCAGCAGAACTCTGCTAACAGTTCGATGAGTCTGGCAGCCATGCAGTCCATTCCGCAGGATACGTCCCGAATGGCGATGGTTGTGCTTGCCACGTTGCCAATTATATTCGCTTATCCGTTCTTCCAGCGTTATTTTGTACAGGGTCTGACGGTGGGCGCGGTCAAAGAATAAACGGATCTTGCTATAGGATTGGAGAGATGCAGATTGATAACTTACAAGGACCAAAGCAAATCCGTAGAGGAACGGGTACAACACCTGCTGAGCCTGATGACTACGGAAGAAAAGGTAGGCCAACTTACGCAGCCATTTGGCTGGCAGACCTATACGAATGATCAGGGGAACATCACATTAAATGAATCCTTTAAGCAGCAAGTGGAGAATGGCGGCATTGGCTCCCTCTATGGTGCACTTCGGGCAGATCCCTGGACTGGCGTTACACTGGAAAATGGACTATCTGCCAGAGAAGGCGCTGAGGCGGTTAACCTGATTCAACGTTATGCGGTAGAGCATTCCAGACTGGGCATTCCCATCCTGATTGGGGAGGAGTGCTCACATGGTCATATGGCCATTGACGGGACGGTCTATCCCGTTCCCCTTTTACTGGGGAGCACATGGAATGTGGATCTATACCGGGAGATGTGTCAGGCAGTAGCGCGGGAGACACGTGCTCAAGGCGGTGCGGTCACCTATTCTCCGGTACTGGATGTTGTGCGTGATCCGCGCTGGGGGCGTACGGAGGAATGTTTCGGTGAAGATCCGTTTCTCATTGGAGAACTGGCAGTTGCTTCCGTGGAAGGACTTCAAGGTGAAAGTCTGGATCGGGACGATGCAGTTGCTGCTACGTTAAAACATTTTGTCGGTTACGGCAGCTCGGAAGGTGGACGCAATGCAGGGCCTGTACATATGGGCTGGCGTGAACTGCTGGAAGTGGATCTGTATCCATTCCGTAAAGCTGTAGAAGCAGGTGCAGTTTCCATCATGCCGGCGTATAACGAAATTGATGGCACACCTTGTACGGTAAATACCGAACTGCTGGAAGATGTTTTGCGTAAAGATTGGGGCTTTGATGGTCTGGTTATTACGGATTGTGGCGCGATCAACATGTTGGCTAGTGGGCATGATGTCGCGACGGATGGACTGGATGCATCGGTGCAGGCGATTGAGGCAGGCATCGATATGGAAATGTCCGGTGAGATGTTCGAGCAATATCTGGTGCAGGCGGTGGCAGAAGGCAAGCTTGATGTGCAGGTTCTGGATCAGGCTGTCTCTCGCGTGCTGGCGTTGAAGTTCAGACTGGGCTTATTCGAACAGCCTTATGTGGATGCTGATCGGGCAACAGAAGTGATTGGCAGTGAACAGCATATTCAGCTCGCACGCCAGTTGGCGGCAGAAGGCGTTGTGCTTCTCAAAAATGAGGCTGACACGCTACCTTTATCGATAGGAAATTTGGGCCGGATTGCCGTCATTGGCCCCAATGCCGATCAGGCCTACAATCAGCTGGGTGATTACACGTCTCCGCAACCGAAGTCGAAAGTGGCGACGGTACTGGATGGCATTCGCAGTAAGCTGGCTAATCGTATGGATTTGCAAACGGAGAAGAGTTCTGTTGGTTTTGTGACTGATGGCAGCAGTGTAGATCAGGTTCTCTATGCACCAGGATGCCGGATTAAAGGTGATTCAAAAGAAGGATTTGAGCGGGCTATCGAAGTTGCCAGTCAGGCAGATACCGTCATTATGGTGGTTGGCGGCTCCAGTGCGCGTGACTTTGGAGAAGGAACAATTGATCTGAAGACGGGCGCTTCCAATGTATCGGATCACTCATGGAACGATATGGAGTGCGGTGAAGGGATCGACCGAATGACGCTGGGTCTTGCCGGAGTACAGTTGGAACTCATTCAGGAGATTCACAAGCTCGGCAAAAAGCTTGTCGTTGTCTACATTAATGGTCGTCCCATCACGGAACCTTGGGTGGATGAACATGCCGATGCAATTCTGGAGGCGTGGTATCCGGGTCAAGAGGGCGGGCATGCCATTGCAGATATTCTATTCGGTGATGTGAATCCGTCAGGCAAATTGACGATCTCCATTCCGAAGCATGTCGGCCAATTACCGATCTATTACAACGGCAAACGTTCCCGAGGCAAGCGTTACCTCGAAGAGGATTTGGAGCCACGTTATGCATTTGGGTACGGACTGAGTTATACCACATTTGAGTACAGTGAACCGCAGCTGAGTGATGCATCCATGACAGCGGGGGATTCAGTCACGGTGTCTGTGAATGTGACCAACACCGGCCCTTATGCAGGTGCAGAAGTTGTACAGATGTACATCTCGGACGTGGTTAGCTCACTGACTCGTCCTGCCAAGGAACTGAAGGGGTTTGCGAAAGTGAACCTGGAGCCTGGAGAGACACAGACCGTGGAATTCCGAATCGGAGCGGAGCAGTTGCAGTATATTGGTCGTGATTTGAAGCCTGTCGTTGAACCGGGCCTGTTTCATATTCATATCGGCGGCAGCGTAAACGATACGCATATGACCGAACTGACCGTAAGGGAGGCGTAAGACTGTGGAACGTATCAGACGATTGATTCGCGAGTTGTCCGAACATCAGTGGCTGGAGCAATTGCAGCTGCGCAGCTGGGACATTACTCGTGCTTATTACAATGTGCCAGGACAGTATGAGGATCAGGGTGAGTACCCGGAAGGGCAAGATTATGAGCGTTTTCCGAGCAAACAGGGAACAACTTATTTCTTCAGAACACGTTTGGAGATCCCTGCTACATGGCAGCAAGCGCCTTATGGGCTTGTATTTGAAACGGGGGGAGAAGGTTTACTGCGGGTGAATGGACACTCCTACCAGGGATTGGACCGCAATCATACCTACGTCACACTTGATCCGTCCAAAGTCGGGACCAACCCAGAACTTGAGATTGAGATGTTCGATCCAGTACCTGAACCTGTGGACCCCTTGAATCAACAGGCGGTTATTCAGCCGCCGATCACATCGATTACGAGCCTGCTGGTAAGACCAAATGAAGCCGTTCGCAGTCTCATGTACACCGTCATTATTGTGCGTGATTCGGCTGTGCTGCTGCCAGAGAGTGACTTCAGGCGGGTTCGTCTGTTGGAAGCCATCTATCGTGCGATGGACCAATTTGTAGGCATGTCAGCAGAAGAGATCAAGCAGGAGGAAGGTATTCGTCGGATTGAGCATAATCTGAAGCATCATGTACGTGAGATTGGCGGTAACGCAGAAGGTCTGGAGCATATGGTGGGACAGTCCCATATTGATATTGCGTGGCTGTGGCCTGTACGTGAGACGGTACGCAAAACGAGCCGTACCTTCTCCACCGTGGACGCACTCATGAATGAATATCCAGACTATGTGTATTCCCAGAGTCAACCCTTGTTATATGCATTCCTGAAGGAACATGATCCCGAATTGTACGCACGCGTGAAGCAGCGGATTGCAGAAGGACGTTGGGAACTGGTTGGCGGCATGTGGGTTGAGCCGGATCTGAACATCCCAAGCGGCGAGTCTCTGATTCGCCAGATGTTATACGGTCAGCGTTTCTATATGGAGGAATTCGGCAAGACATCACAAATTGAATGGTTGCCGGATACATTCGGGTATTGTGCCTCCCTGCCACAGATTTTGAAACATGGCAATGTGGAATATTTCATGACAACAAAGCTGGGATGGAACGACACGAATGTGTTTCCGTACGATCTCTTCCATTGGGTGGGCATTGACGGCACACCCATTCTGTCTTACCTCAATCATGGTGTTAATGAGAACACCCTGCCAAAAGATATTCACGATCACTGGCAATCCTACCGTGAGAAAGCAGCCCATCCGGAGCATATGCTTCTATATGGACACGGAGATGGTGGCGGCGGGGTAACACGCGAGATGCTGGAGTATATGGATCGCGCAGAACTGATGGTTGGACAGCCTGCAAGCCGTTATAGCACAGCTGGAGCTTTCTTTGCCGGAATTGAAAAGGAACAACCTGTACTTCCGAAGTGGCATGGTGATCTGTATCTGGAGTTACATCGGGGAACCTACACGACACATGCGCGCAATAAGCGCAACAATCGGAAAGCGGAGGTTCTGTATCGAGAAGCTGAGTTGTGGAATACACTCGCTCAACCGGATATGGAGGCGAATACCGAAGCTGAAGTGCGTTCAGCACTGCATGACGGCTGGAAATTGATTTTGCTGAATCAATTCCACGATATTATACCGGGATCGGCGATTACAGAGTCCTACGTGACTTCGAATGAGGAATATGTACAGGTATTTGAATTAGGTAGAACCGGACTGCATCAAGGCATTGCAGCATTGACAACGGCTATCAACACCAAGGGACCAGAAGGTTCACTAGCCTATGTTGTATTCAACAGCCTGGGCTGGAAACGGAGTGCAGTCGTTCAACTTTCTGTGCAGGATGGCTTGGATCGCTATGGCGTCGATGAAGAAGGCCAACGCCTGCGGATGGATCGGGAGGATGGCAGCATGTCTATTCTCGTGACAGACATTCCGGCGTTTGGATATAAAACGATCTGGCTGGTACCGGAAAACACAAGGGAAACGAATGTACAGGAAATGACCAACCTTGCCGCACAACCAACCTTTAATGATACATGGGATACCGCTCTTTATCATATACAGTTCAACGAACGCGGGGAGATCACCCGTCTGTGGGATAAGACCGCAGAGCGCGAGATGCTGAAGCCAGGTGAACGTGGCAATCAACTTCACTTCTTCCACGACCGTCCGACACTCTGGGATGCATGGGATATCGACAGTCGTTATGAGGAACAGATTGCTGGCGAAGTGGAACTGTTGGAGAAAAAGCTGGTGCTGGCGGGTACAACGAAGGATGTCCTGCGCTTCCGGTGGAAGCTACATCAATCGGAAATCACACAAGATATCGTCTTTTATCACGACTCACGGCGAATCGACTTCCAGACACACGTGAACTGGAATGAAGATCACAAACTTCTGAAAGTCGGCTTCCCTATTGATGTGGTGACCTCCAAAGCGACATTTGAGATTCCATTTGGCGCACTGGAACGTCCAACGCATCGTAACACAAGCTGGGAACAAGCCCAGTATGAGGTCTGCGGACATCGCTTCGCAGATGTATCCGAATATGGATACGGCGTGAGCGTGCTCAATGATTGCAAATACGGTTATGACGTGCAAGGCAGCACGATTCGTTTGTCCTTGTTGCGTGCCCCAAAATGGCCTGACCGCACGGCTGATCTGGGAGAACATGAATTCACATATTCCCTGTACCCGCACGACGGAGACTGGAGAAACGCACACACCGTACGTCAGGCAGCTGAACTGAACACGGAAGTGGTCGTGCAACAAGTAGAGCAAACACAACAGCCACAACAAGTGCAATCGATGGAACAGGTGCAGCAGATGGATCAATCACAACAAAGCACAGGGGCTGAAGTATATCCAACGGCAGATGTAACAGTAACTGCTGCACACCCACGTCCAGCAACTGGATCATGGATTAACTTCGAAAGCCAGCATGTCATTCTGGATACCGTCAAACTGGCAGAGGATGGACAAGGCACCGTGCTGCGTTTTTATGAGTCGTCAGGCAAACGCGAAAACATCACATTGCAATGGCCACATGCGTTCGAGCAAGCCTATCACTCCAACGCACTGGAAGAACCAATCAAACCACTGGCCCACACGAACGGCCAGATCACACTATCTTTTAAACCTTACGAAATACAAACCGTGCTACTGCGGTAAACCTTTTTGAAATATTTCGAGCTATATATGTTCAACTAAAAATTTACACAATAACGGAGAGGACAGAAAGAATTCGAAGAAGCGAAGCGTTCGCCTTTATTCCCAGATTTTACCCTTTAGAAAAGGGAATCAAAAAAATCTGGGGATAACAGCGATCGGAGGATATTTCTGACCGCGCAGTGGTCCCGTGTAAATTTTTTGTTTCATCCTGTATAGCTACACCATTCAATTTGTTTAAGGAGTTGCACTCATCCATGGAACAGTTTAGATTACCCAAAATACCCATGCCGCCTGTTGCTTTGCCACAATCCATTCAGGCCGTGCTCGAAGAAGCAGAACAGAAACTGGCTCACAGGCCAAAGCTGCTACAATTATTCAAAAACTGCTTCCCCAATACCATCGAAACAACCACTAAGTTGATGGAGGACGGTACCACTTTTGTCATCACAGGAGATATTCCGGCTTCCTGGCTGCGTGATTCGGTGGAGCAGGTCGTACACTACATTCCGTTTGCAAAAGAAGACGAGGACCTGCAACGCATCATCGGCGGGCTGATCAAACGTCATATCCAGTACGTTCACATCGATCCATATGCCAATGCCTTCAATGAGACGGCCAACGACTGGCACTGGAATACCACGGACGAGACCGAGATGTCACCTTGGGTGTGGGAACGCAAATTTGAGATTGACTCATTATGTTTCGTTGTGCGCCTGGCCTATCTATATTGGAAGGAAACCGAGCTGACTGACATTTTTGATTCCAGTTTCAAGGCAGCGATGCGTAAAATTGTGGATCTGTTCAAAGTCGAACAGCATCATATGGAACAATCTCCGTATCGCTTCACTCGCAATAACGGTATCCCGACAGATTCCTTGCGCAATCACGGAAAAGGCATGCCAGTCAACTACACAGGTATGATCTGGTCCGGTTTCCGTTCCAGTGATGATGCGTGTGACTTCCACTACAACATTCCAGGCAACATGTTCGCGGT
Organism: Paenibacillus sp. FSL R5-0517; assembly: GCF_037974355.1. Classification (NCBI taxonomy): domain Bacteria; kingdom Bacillati; phylum Bacillota; class Bacilli; order Caryophanales; family Paenibacillaceae; genus Paenibacillus; species Paenibacillus sp. FSL R5-0517. Next base: position 5,660,838 of record NZ_CP150235.1, on the reverse strand, counting down.
TGTTGCTCTGCGTCAGATGCAGGAGTTTGCCGAGTGGGTATTCAGGGATATGGAAATTTTGCAGGAGTTGAAGGATCTGGAGCAGGACGTGGATCACGGCATTCAGCTGTATGGTATTTATCGTCATCCCGAATTTGGACCGATTTATGCGTACGAGACGGACGGTTATGGCAACCACTGTCTCATGGACGATGCCGGTACACCGGGACTCATGTCCATCCCCTATCTGGGTTACGTCACGGCGGATGATCCAATCTATCAGAATACGCGCCGCTTTGCTCTGAGCAAAGAGAATCCATTTTACTATGAGGGTAAGGTTGCCAAAGGAATCGGTAGCCCGCACACCCCGCCGAATTATATCTGGCATATGGGATTGTCCATGCAAGGATTGACTGCGCAGTCTGCCGAGGAGAAACTGGAGATTATCCGCATGCTTGAAGCGACAGATGCAGATACCGGATATATGCATGAAGGCTTCCACGCCGATGATCCAACGATCTTTACACGAAAATGGTTTGCATGGTCCAACAGCCTGTTCTCCCAGTTGGTCTATACATCCATGAAGGATGGCCTATTATGAGTATCCAACCTAAGGATCAAAAGCTGATTATCTTCGCTGACCCTGCGTTTCCAGTGGATGGGGCTTTTCCAACTGAACAGGCTCTGAATACGTGGGAAGCAGTCAAAGAGATTAGTGTTGTGAACGCTGATGAACTTGCAGAGGCGTTGAAAGCGACGGCTGGTGAAGGATGTTTTATCAATCTGCATGCACCCTATTTCCCCAAGTCCGCCTGGACGGAGATTGCAGCTTATCTGCATCAGGGTGGAAGCTTGATCAGTGTGGGGGGCGCACCATTTAAACGCCCGGTTCGATATGAGAATGGGGCATGGGTTGTAGAGTCCGAGCAGACCGCCTATCACCAGGAGCTCTATATTCATGAGGCGTTAAACGTATCTGCTGACGGTGTGCAATCGTTCACTTCATCTGAACAGATCCCGCTTCTGGCCGGAAAAGAAGGACTTTTCGAGATTTCAGATACATGGAATCTGGTTCCGCATACGACCAAAAACAGTGATTTGCCACACCAGATGGGTTCAGCAGGCACGATGAGTACACAGATTCACTCTTTGCTTCGCGGGATCAACAAGGATGATCGAAGCATTGCTGCTCCAATCGTCCTATGGGAAAATTCCCGGGGGACTTTCGTTGGTTCGCGCTGGATGTTTGTACATCTGCCGTTGACTCCTTCATTCTGGGAGCAGGATGGCGCAGGCGAGATGGTGAAGTGGGCACAATTCTGTGCGCAAGGTGTCACCGAGCTAACCCTGAAAACGAATTATGCTTCGTATGAGCCAGATGAGCGGGCAGTTCTCACACTTCAAGGTCAGATTTTACAGCGAGCAGGCAACAGATGTACAGCGTCTGAGCTGTGGACATTCGACATAACAGTGGAGCATGAGAATCGCGCTAATGGCATGGCAGAAAAGGTATGGAGCCATCGACTGGAGATGGAACTTTCCGGTGAACAGCGTTTCGAACGCATACTTCTCCCGGTTTCCATTGAAAGTGGATTGTATCGGATTGTGAGCCGTGCACAGGCACCTGATGGGGAAGTTCGAATCCTTCGGCAAGGCTTCTGGGGACAGGATGCCGCATTGCTGGCAGAAGGGGAAGTAATCACCCGCAGCAGAGATTATTTTGTGAAAGATGGACGACCTCTCCCTGTTGTGGGTATGACCTACATGACCTCGGATGTGGCACGGAAATTTCTGTTTCTGCCGAACGCGGATGTCTGGGATCGCGACATGGCACAGATGGCGAAAGCCGGGATCAACTGGATTCGGACGGGAATCTGGACCGCTTATCGCAATATGATGCAGGTGGACGGTCACATGGCTGAGGACGTGCTGCGTGCCATTGATGCTTTCCTGTTAACAGCGAAGCGGCATGGTTTGCAGGTCACGTTTACCTTCTTCTCCTTTACACCGGAGACATGGGAAGGGACGAATCCGTATTTGGACCAGCAAAGTGTCGAAGCACAGAAACGTTTCATCCGCAGCATCGTTAGTCGTCACACGCATACAACGCATGTGGACTGGGATCTGATTAATGAGCCATCGATGTTTGATCCAGTACAGATTTTTTCGGCTGGCCCACGCTCCACGAGGGATGCGTATGAACAGCAGGCTTTTGTAGAGTGGCTTCAGCAGCGGCATCAGACGATTGAAGCATTGCAGGAAGCATGGAACATGTCACCGAAGCAGCTTCCCAATTTTGCAGCAGCGGCCATTCCGGAGGCAGAAGAGATTAATTTTGATGTACAGGATATGCACAAGGCCAAAAAAGGAACACGCTGGCTCGATTATTGTCTCTTTTCTATGGAGATGCACAATGTTTGGGCAAGAGAGCTTGTAGGTACGATCAAGGATCTGGTTCCCGATCATCTGGTCACCGTGGGGCAGGATGAAGCCCTTGGTGCGCAGCGCCCTTCGCCGTTCTTCTATGAACGTGAAGTGGATTATACTACGGTGCATTCCTGGTGGTTAAACGATGATCTGATCTGGGACGGTATTTTCGCCAAAACGCCACATAAGCCCAATCTCATTCAGGAGACGGGCATCATGTATGTGGAAACCCCGGATGGACGAGCCAAACGTACGGAAGAAGAGCTGCGCGGCATTCTCGAACGCAAGTACGCCTATGCTTTCTCGACAGGTGGCGCAGGAGCAGTGCAATGGATCTGGAACACGAACTTCTATATGGATAATGCCAATGAGTCTCATATCGGAGCGCTGCGTGCAGATGGCACGGAGAAGCCAGAGGCGGATGTGTCTTATGATTTTGGCCGATTCATGCATGGCATTCGTGATCTCTTTGAAGACCGCGAGTTGGAGGATATTGCCGTGGTGTTCCCGTATTCCAATGACTTTTCCAATCGTGCTCTAGCCTATGATGCCACAACAAAACTGACTCGCGTGATGTCCTATGATCTGAAACTGCCATTCCGTGCGTTATCCGAATATCATCTGGAAGCGTTGGAGCAGGAGCCACCGAAGCTGGTTATCGTGCCGAGTCCGCATAATATGGACAGCGACGCACTGCATCAATTGCTCACGTTTGCAGAGAAGGAAGGCACGAGCCTGCTCATTACAGGGCCGCTGGGATTGGATGCGTACTGGAAAACAAGTGACCGGGCAGATCATATCGTCGGCCAACGCAGTCTGGGTAACGTGCAGCGGGAAGAGCTGCTGAATATTAATGGCGTGAATCACCGGGTGACCTATGGACGACGTCGGATCGCCGAGGTGGCGAAGGAGACTTTACTTCATGGGGATAAGGGTACACCAGATGAAGTAACTGTTTTGCCTTTGGGTAAAGGAAAATTGATCTGGACCCCACTGCCGCTCGAGTTAAACGGACGGGATGAACCACTTGCTGAATTGTATCGTTATGCCACTGAGATTTCGGGCGTCGAACAGGAGCTGGAATGGATATCCGGTGGGGATATCGCTGGAATCTACGGCCGGAAGTTGAGTTTTCCAAAAGGAAATCTGTATGTATTCGTATCGGAGTTTGCCTTGAACCATGAAGTTCATGTGAGAGATCAACGTACGGGTGTATCGTATGCGTTCCAATTGGAGAAAAATCGTTCGGTGCTGTTTGCCACAGATGCTGCCGGAGAGCTGAAGGCCGTATATCGCCCGGATGAGGTTGAGATTGTACAACATGAGGAAAGAGGTGGCGTAACACGATGATCAACCGGACAAACAAGTCGAAGAGAGCGCACATTATTTCGCATACCCACTGGGATCGGGAATGGTACTTGCCGTATGAGAAGCATCATATGCGGCTCGTTCAGCTCGTCGATTCACTGTTGGATCAGCTGGATGAAGGATCAGACTATAAAAGCTTTTATTTGGATGGACAAACGATTATCATCGAAGATTATCTTCAGGTTCGCCCGGAGCAGAAGGAAAGACTGGAGAAGCATATCCGCAATGGCCGGATTGTGATTGGACCATGGTACATTCTACAGGATGCCTTTCTGACGAGTGGAGAAGCCAATGTACGCAACATGCAGGTTGGACATAAGGACGCCAAGCGTTATGGTACCCCTTCGAAAATTGGTTATTTTCCCGATACATTCGGATTGGTCGGACAGACTCCGCAGCTGATGCAGCAATCCGGCATTGATAATGTGTTCTTTGGCCGGGGTGTGAAGCCTACGGGCTTCAATAATACGGTATCGGATGCCGGATATGAATCAAGCTTCTCGGAGCTGATGTGGGAAGGGCCAGACGGATCGAAAGTACTCGGCGTATTATTCGCCAACTGGTACTCCAACGGGAATGAAGTTCCGGTAGACGAGGCTTCGGCCCGAAAGTTCTGGGAAACCAAGCTTGCCGACGCGGAGAAATATGCATCCACGAATGAGTTGTTATACATGAACGGATGTGATCACCAGCCGATTCAGCGAGACCTGCCGGAAGCGATTCGTATGGCTGAGCAATTATATCCCGATATCGAGTTCATTCACTCGAACTTTCCAGATTATCTGACTGCCCTGAGAGCATCGGCTGAACATGAGCTGTCCACGGTCAAAGGTGAACTGCGCAGCCAACGTACCGATGGCTGGGGAACTCTAGTGAACACTGCCTCGGCTCGTGTGTATCTGAAACAGATGAACCAGCTGGGCCAGACCATGCTGGAAAAGGTGGCTGAACCCCTGGCATCCTATGCCTATCTGCTTGGGCATGCCTATCCACATGATCAGCTGACATATGCCTGGAAAACGCTTATGCAGAATCACCCGCATGACAGCATCTGTGGATGCAGTGTGGATGAGGTGCATCGCGAGATGGTGACGCGATTTGATAAGAGCCGCCATGTGGCAGAAGCATTAATTGAGGACAGCACCAATCAGATTGCCACAGCCGTGGATACCTCCATCTTTGCACGCTATGGCGAAAGTGCTCGACCTGTTGTGGTATTTAATACAACGGGCTGGGAACGTAGCGGTGTGGTTCAGATGGAACTGGATGCGGCTCGGTTATATTTCCGGGAAGGATACACGCTGGAAGAGATGGCGGTGCAGATGAAAGCTGTTGACCTGTCAGATCGTATCCTGGTAGATGAAGAGGGTACGCAGATTCCATGTACGGTGGAGGATCTGGGTCTGCAATTCGGCTATGATCTGCCGGATGATCGCTTCCGCCAGCCGTATAGCTGTCGGCGTGTTCGTCTTCGTTTTGAAACAGAGAATGTAGCTGCATTTGGTCTGAAGACCTATGCATTGGTCAACTTTACGGATGCCGCAACGAGTGGTATTCCATCACAAACGACTACCTTGTTGCGTGGGGAACGTGGCGTGGAAAATCAACATATGATCGTCACGATAGCGAACAATGGTTCATTCACCCTCACGGATAAACGGACAGGCCGGACCTACAAAGACCTTGGCGTGTACGAAAATGTGGGCGATATCGGTAATGAATACATGTTCAAGCAGCCAGAGAACGAAGTGGCGCGAACAACACGCGACCTTCAAGCAGAGATTCGGGTTCTTGAGGATACTTCCTACTCGGCCTCGTTCGAAGTGATTCATCATTGGGAAATACCGGAGTCAGCGGATGAAACGCTGGACAAGGAACAGAGAGAACTGATTTATTATCCACATCGCAAAGCCCAGCGTTCAACTAAAATGATTCCCCTCCAGATCCGTACGGTTATATCATTAAGCCGTAGTGGAAAAGGAGTGCAAATGGAAACCACCTTCAACAATCAGGCGAAGGATCATCGGGTGCGCGCACTCTTCCCAACAGATCTTGTATCTGCTGTTCATCATGTGGACTCCATGTTTGAAATTGCGACACGTGATAACACACCTGCACCGGAGTGGCAAAATCCAAGCAATACACAACATCAACAGAGTTTTGTGGATGTGAGTGAAAAAGATGCGGGATTGGTCGTAGCCAATCTGGGTCTGAACGAATATGAAGTTCTTCAGGATGGACGAAACACCATCGCCGTTACGTTGCTTCGTGCTGTGGGCGAACTTGGAGACTGGGGATTGTTCCCGACACCGGAAGCACAATGCCTTGGTGAACATACATTTCAGATCGAGGTTATTCCTCACGATGGCAATGGTGCAGCGTCAGGTGCATATAAGGAGGCCTACCAGTTCCAAGTTCCATGGACATTGGCACAGACGGAAGTACATCCGGGTTATCTGACACCTAGCAGCACACCATTGGCATGGCAAGGAGACGGCTTGGCTTTTTCCTCACTCAAGGTGAATGAAGACTCCGGTGATGTGATGCTCCGTTGGTACAATATGACCACCGAGTCCGTTAACTTGAAGCTTGCTGCATCGCAAGCAAATCCGCAACCATTCGAATTGGCGTATAAGAGCAACATATTGGAAGAAGAGGGCGAAAGGCTCCATACCCACAGCATAGAAGAGGCATCAACATTATCATTTGCCAGTAAGGAATGGAACATACAGGCTGATTCATGTGAGATCATCACTGTCGGCTTGCGCCGCTAAACGAGGTTGAAAAACAGATTTTTGGACATGCACTAAAAGGTACAGGACTACTAGTATGCGATGAATCAGGTATTACGTATGGTGGTGGAAGGGGTACGCTATTTACCAGATGTATCTGTTGAGTTATTGGTTGTTTTTCTATAGAATGAACAGTAGAATTGCAAACGATCGAAAGTTTCTATGCCATCAACATGGCTAGGGAGCACTTCAATTGTTTATTCTATATTGAAACATTAAGGGGGCTTGAAGCCATGGAATCCTTGGGAGGACTGCTTCAGCAGCTGAACCCTGCCTTTCGTGAGCAATCGCGGCGGATTGCGGCGGAATTGATGGAAAATCCGTACGTACGCGAATTCCGTGCAGGTCATCCTGAACTGCAAGATGCACAGCTCATGACCGATCTGAGCAAGCTGTTTCAGTACGCCAAAGACTCAAAGAACTGTGCGAATTGTCCGGGACTCGACAACTGTCCTAACGATTTTCAGGGCCACTTTTGCAAACTGGAAGTAGAACATTTTAACGGTAAACCCGAAATTATAGATATAAAAGCACCTTGTTCCAAACATGTCGCCCGGCAAAATGAACATATCATTAAGCAACGCATTCGCAGTTTCTATGTGGATGAGCGTGCGCTAAGTGCTGGATATAACGACGTGGAGATCATGGGCAAGGATCGGATGCGTGCTCCGGCAGTGAATCAGGTGCTTCGTTATATTAGGGAGACCAAGGAGAACGGATTATCTCCGCAAGGACTGTTCCTGGAAGGGACATTCGGGACAGGCAAGACGTTTTTGATGTGTTATCTGCTGCATGAACTGGCGGTGGCAGGCCACACGGGTGTCATTATTTACATGCCTGACTTTGTGGAGGATCTGAAATCCATGATCAGTGAAGGGCAGAAGCTGAAGGAAATGACGGATGTTCTGAAAAGTTGTGATCTGCTCATCTTTGATGATATCGGGGCAGAGAATCTGAACCCTTGGGTTCGGGATCATGTGATGGGGTCTATTCTGAACTATCGGATGAATCGCAAACCAACGTTCTATACGTCCAATTACAATCTGGATGGGCTTGAAAAACATCTTAGCTTCACCAATCGGGACGGCGAGGAAATGAATAAAGGCCAGCGTCTCATGGACCGGATTCGTCCATTCGTGGATGTCATCTCCGTTCGGGGTGAGAATCAGCGCGGCAAACGTTAACCGGTAATTCTTTTGGTCTGATCGGTAAAATGTACTTTTTACATTATAAGTAGTCCCAAAAAAAGCCTGGCTTTCGCATTGTGCGAAAACCGGGCTTTTCTGGTCCTGCGTGAGCCTGAGCAACCTATTCGGTGAGGAATTTGAAGATGACCATACCGAAAAAGATCACTGTCATCAGGCCGGCCATGCCGGCAACACCCGCGATCAGATCAAATAGATCGTTGCGGGGTTCCTCGTTCACATGTTCACGCGGGTCGCTGATCCGCACATTTGCATCCATGTTATTGCCTCCTTATGGGGAATGACAGCTTGGCCTGAAGCGGCTGCAAACCCGGAGTAATTTTAGTATACTTGGAAAAGAAAGCGTTTGTAAAGATTTTGCAGTGGTATGCTACATCCTGTAATTGTGAAGATTTGATGTTGGGAAGATGAACATTGCAGCGTTCAATTCACAAGTTTAATGTACCTGTGTTATACTGGAAGTGTCGTTCACGACGTTACAGGTTAAAATAAAACCGTAAGTATATATAAGGAGGACAATTTCATGGCTATTGTTAACGTATCCGATCAATCCTTCAACGCTGAAGTAGAAGGCGAAGGAACGGTTCTTGTTGATTTCTGGGCGCCTTGGTGTGGTCCTTGTAAAATGCTCGCTCCAATCCTGGAAGAGCTGTCCACAGAAGTTGGCGATGCAGTGAAAATTGCTAAAGTTAACGTGGATGAAAATCCGGAATCTGCTTCCCGCTTTGGCGTAATGAGCATTCCAACGTTGATTTTCTTCAAAGATGGTCAACCGGTAGATAAAGTGGTTGGTCTGAACTCGAAAGATGCGCTCAAAGGAATTATTGAAAAACACCAATAAGTTACAGGCTTAAACATACGCCTCCGGTTTACATACCGGGGGCGTTTTGCGTCGAATACCTTTATATAGGACAATATAAAGTATACTATTTATATAAAATGAAACTGGAAATTTACATGTTAACGGAGACAGCAATGAGCTGTAGAAGCGAAGCGTTCGCCTAAAAGCTTTCTGAAAGAAAGCTGCATCGGAAGCATACGCTATCACCGGATTTTCCCTTTTAAAAAAGGGAATCAAAAAATCAGGGGATAACAGCGATTGGATGGTTGTTCTGTTATCGTAGTGTTCGTGTGAATTATCTTTAGTTTAACTGATATAAAGGTATTAAAATTCTTGTATTACGGCGACCAAAAGATCATTTTGTCATCGGAGTAACTCATGTAAAGTCAGGATTTCAGCTTTTTCGGGAAGGAGGATTCACCGAATTATGGATCAATTCATGAATGATTTGCAGGATCAGGAGAAGGCATTGGAGCAGATTCGCCACAAGCTCGCTTTGCTGCCAGATATGTCAGGTTGTTACCTGATGAAGAACAGTGAAGGCACGATTATCTATGTCGGTAAGGCCAAAGTGCTGAAGAACCGCGTACGCTCTTATTTTATCGGCAGTCATAACGGAAAGACTCAGCGTCTGGTGTCCGAAATCCGTGATTTCGAATATATCGTGACGGGCAGCAATATGGAAGCACTCATTCTGGAGTGTAACCTGATCAAGAAACATATGCCGCGTTATAACGTGTTGCTTAAGGATGACAAGACATTCCCGTATCTTAAAATTACGAATGAAAAGCACCCCCGTCTGGAAGTAACCCGGCGTGTGCTGAAAGATAAAGCCAAATACTTCGGACCTTATCCGAACTCGTATGCGGCACACCAAACGAAAAAATTGCTCGATCGTATGTATCCACTGCGCAAATGTGGTGTAATGCCCAAAGAAGTGTGCCTGTACTATCACATGGGACAATGTCTTGCCCCTTGTGTGAAGGAAGTGGAGAAGGAGCAGTATGACCAGATTTCACAAGAGATTGGTTCATTTCTAAGCGGTGGTCACGAAGAGATCAAGAAGGACTTGCAGCGCAAGATGCAGGAGGCCGCGGAGGATCTTTATTTTGAACGGGCCAAGGAACTGCGCGACCAGGTGATCGCCATCGATGCGATGATGGAAAAACAGAAAATTACGATGGCCGATGCCAGAGACCGGGATGTATTTGGGTTTGCCATTGATAAAGGCTGGATGTGTGTCCAGATTCTATATATGCGTCAGGGTAAAATGATTGAACGTCACGTATCCACTTTCCCGTTTTACGGTGAGGCGTATAGTGACTTCATGTCCTACGTTACGCAATATTACAGTGATAATCCGGCATTGCCACAAGAAATTTTGTTGCCGGAAATGCCCAAAGATATGCCGACCGGTGATGACAGTACGGATACGAGTTCTGATGCTGATGGATCGGTGCCTGCCGCAGTTACGGTAGAGTTTGATCAGGCGCAACAAGCGGAGCAAAGTACCGCTAACCAGCCACTGGTTGCTGAGACCCGTGCAGCTTATGGAAGTTCCGCGGAGTCAGAAGGTGAACAGCCTGACAGTATGCAAGAGGATGCTCTTACAACGGATACAACCGCTTCAACTGAAAAGCTCCCAGCAGGTCTGGAAGACCCGACTCAGGTTGCTGCTGCTTTACAGGAGTGGTTGGAGGTCAAAGTGCTCATCCCGCAACGTGGATTGAAACGCCAGATGATCACCATGGCTGTGGATAACGCACGTGTAGCATTGGAAGAGAAGTTCCGCCTGATTGAGCGAAATGAAGAACGGACATCCAAAGCTGCTGAAGGACTGGGACGTTTTATTGGACTGGATCAGCTTCACCGTATCGAAGCGTTTGATAACTCGAACATCCAGGGTACAAACCCGGTATCTGCCATGATCGTATTTACCGATGGTAAACCGGATAAGAAGGAATATCGGAAATACAAGGTCCGTTCAGTTGAAGGACCGGATGATTATGAAACCATGCGGGAAGTCATTCGTCGCCGTTACGAGCGGGTATTAAAAGAAAACCTGACCCAGCCTGACCTGATTGTGGTCGATGGTGGTAAAGGGCAGATCTCGGCTGCGGTCGATATTTTGGAAAATGAGCTGGGGCTGTTTATTCCGGTATGCGGACTGGTGAAGGATGCGAAGCATAAGACTTCACAGTTGATGATCGGTAATCCACCGGAAGTCATCTCCCTGCCTCGGGATAGTCAGGAATTCTACCTGTTGCAACGGATACAGGAAGAGGTCCACCGTTTTGCGATCTCGTTCCATCGGGAACAGCGTGGCAAGTCGATGGTAACATCACGTTTGGATGCCATTCCGGGGATCGGAGAGAAGCGGCGTAAACTGCTGTTGAAGCATTTTGGCTCTTTGCGCAAAATAAAAGAGGCCAGCGTCGAAGACTTCCGGCCTCTATCTATTGGTGACAAGTTGGCAAATCAGATTATTGCAGCACTTCGGGATGAGGAGTCGTAACATACGGCTTCTCTTTTTGTTTTGGATTGAATTTGTAGACAAGATATCCAACGATGGCCGGGAGTACAATCCAGAAGAGTCCGGCAGCCATATTCAGGGCATCTCCCATAAAGACCAGGCTGAGTCCCATCAGTAAGCTGTCGAAGATCACATGGGCGAATACAACGGCAATGAAGCCGTGACGCAGCATGATCAGACTGAACAGCAATCCAATGACCATCAGCTCAATGGGCCGGGTTATGACCGGGTAGATCGGATATAACGTATGTCCAAGTGCCCAAATGATCGTTGGGATCAGACAGGCAATAAACGTGTTACGCACAATCTTCTGCATCATGCGAATGCCGAACAGTCGATAGACGGCTTCTTCACCGATACCGGCCATCCAGGCCATGATCGGGAAGAGCCAGGCATAGGTCATGTTAAATGTAGATTGATCTGCTGACGTCGTTGACCATGTGCCGATGCTTCGCTCCAGAATGAAAAACAGGATGGATTGAACACCCAACAGAATGAATGCCCACAGGTAACCGGCAAACATACTGTGAAGTACATATTTTCCGTATCCCGGTTCTTTGGCACGAGGCCAAGGATTCAGACCTATTTTACGCCACATGCCGTCACCGGCAACGAGGGACAGATAGATGGTTGCACTCATGACCAGCGTAATACCTGTCTGCAATAACATCAGGAACGCTAACATGAAGCTGGAGAGCCCTTGTGCCTGAAATAGTGGAATCATGTTCAGCGTACCAATAACCGATGCTGCAAAATACACCAGCGAGAGAATGATCCCGCGTTTGAAGGACGTATGTGCTCGGGTCAGAATGCTATAGATGATGGCGAGCACGCCCAGAACAAAGGTCAGGAATGCATAGCCACCATACGTCATCCAATTGGCTTGGCGCGTTTGAGCTTTTACATAGTCGGTATGGGATTCAGGGACCGAGAAGCCAGGATCGAATGATCGTACGGCACCATCTTCAAACGTAAAATTCAGTTCAAGTTTGGAATCTCCAATGACTTTTGCAGGATCTGTATACTTCAGTCCCGCTTCACCATCGCGAGTATCCAGTTGAAGTGTGGGCACTTCATAACCGAATTCGGTCAGAACGCCAGCCGCCAACTGTTCTTTCTCATCCAGTGACATATTGCCTTCGGCAAGTACTTGCGATGTGGTCACTTTCCCGGTGCTCTGCTCCGCCTCAATGGCGGTGTAGAGGGAAGAAGGCAGTTCCCGTTTGAAGCCGACCACTTTTCCTGTTTTCATATGTACGTCAACATGAAGATAACCGCCTCTGTCCTGGTCAGGCAAACGAACGCGGTATACATCGTAAGGATAGCTTGTTTCCCATTTCTGGTTATAGGTATCAAGTTGTTTGGTTTTGGCCATATACCCGTAGATATCGGAATGTGTCTGGTAGGTTACCAAGGGTTTTCCACCATCATTTGGCAAAGTATAGTCATCCACAGAAGCTGCGAATGATCGTGCGGCTTGCGTCGCCTGCTCCTTGCTTATGAAGGACGTGGACGAAATTTCGGTTGTTTGCGATGAGGTAGCAGGAAAGATCTGAAATACAAAAAATAGAATCAGGCCAATCGCCGCAAGCAACCCCAGACGCTTGAAGTTAGCCTTGAGTAGCAAAGGCTGCCCTAAGGGATTCATGTAATGTTGTTCCTCCTTATTTAATAGAGGTTGTTCAAAAAGTTTCTAGCTTCATCCCATCTTCTTGGTACTGAAAACCGTCCTTTTTGAACACGCACTAATATGGATATTAAGTTAACATAGCACAGGCCATACACCGAATGCCAATGATGTAACGAAAACTGGTGTAAATCCTTGAAAATGAATGAAAAGGATCGAAAGAATCTGATTCATTCGTCGTCATATCTGAGTTTTTCCCTTTTTGGCTGAATTCGATGCTATTTACACAAAAACCGTTTTGTCTACAAACGCTGCAGCGCTTATAATTTTGAAGCAAATGTGCAACGATTCGCATGTCTTTCGCCCAACAAGGGAACGAATAGAATATATTCCAACTTCATTATATATGTCGTTTTAATCTGATTCATACATGTTTAACGTTTGGCAACAGCATTTCAGATGAAGAAGGCTCCACGGGCGTGGAGTTATTTTCATTGCAGAAGAGGTGGAAGATACTCAAGTGAAACTGAATGTTCAATGGATGCGATTATCGCCACCCCGTATTCTTGTGTTAGGGTTTGCTGGCATCATTTTGGTAGGCACATTGCTTTTAATGCTTCCGGCATCCAGCCGTAGCGGCGACAGTCTTGCGTTTATTGATGCGCTCTTTACAGCAACTTCGGCCGTTTGTGTCACGGGTTTGGTTGTGGTGGATACTGGAACTCATTTCTCAGTGCTGGGTCAGGTTGTCATTGCAATCCTGATTCAGATTGGCGGACTGGGCTTCATGACGATGTCTACATTGGTTGCCATTGCGTTCAAACGGCGGATTTCGCTTAGAGAACGGCTGATTCTGCAGGAAGCGATGAATCAGAGCACGATGGAGGGCATTGTCCGGCTAATTCGCAAAGTTGTGATCTACTCGCTTATTATCGAAGGCATATGTGGCACGTTGTTTGCGATTCGCTGGTCATTTGACATGCCGGTCGGACAGGCGATCTATTATGGATATTGGCATGCCATCTCTATGTTCAACAATGCCGGATTCGATATGTTCGGTGATTTTCGCAGTTTCACTGGGTTTGTATATGACCCGCTGGTGAATTTTACAGCGATGTTCCTGATTGTCTCTGGCGGTATCGGTTTTGTGGTGTTGTCAGATCTGGTGGATTACCGCAAAACGCGAAAGCTGTCTCTGCACTCCAAAGTTGTCCTGTTAATGACTGGATTGTTGATTGTTTTTGGTGCACTTGTCATTTTCGTATTCGAATTCAGCAATCCGCGGACACTCGGTGGCCTGAACTGGGGTGGCAAAATTCTCGGTTCATTCTTCCAGTCCGTTACGCCGCGAACAGCAGGAGCCAATACGGTAGATATTGCCGGGCTCCGACAGGCAACGCAGTTCTTTATGATCATCCTGATGTTCATTGGGGCATCACCGGGCTCTACCGGAGGCGGGATCAAAACAACGACATTTATGATTATGGCTGGTGCCGTCATCGCGATGATGCGTGGACGTGAAGATATCGTGTTTTTCCGCTATCGTCTCGTACAGGAACGGATTTTCAAGGCACTTACCATTACATTACTGGCGCTCTTGTTCATCATAGCCGTAACAATGGTGCTGAGCACCACAGAAGAAGCCAGTTTTATGATGATCCTATTTGAGACAACTTCAGCCTTTGGCACCGTGGGATTATCGCTCGGACTGACGCTGAAGCTGACCACTCTGGGCAAGCTCCTGATCTGTTTTACGATGTTTGCAGGAAGGCTTGGACCTATTACATTAGCGTATGCACTTGGGCAGAAAAAGGGTAAGGAATTATACAGGTATCCGGAAGGCAAAATGATTATTGGATAAAATTTGGTGAGTTATGAATTTGATTTGGATAAGGGGTTCGTGAAGAACAATGAAAACACAGCAGTTTGCGGTGATTGGGCTTGGGCGTTTTGGCTCCAGTCTGGCACAGGAATTAATGGAACTCGGCTACGAGGTACTCGGTATCGATAAAAATGAAGAAGTCGTCGAAGACATGAGTGAATTGGTCACCCATGCCGTTGTAGCCGATGCGACTGATGAGGAAGTGTTACGCTCTCTGGGTATTCGCAATTTTGATTGTGGTATCGTAGCTATCGGGGATGATATTCAGACGAGCATTCTCACCGCGATCCTGTTAAAAGAACTGGGCGTCAAGACGGTCGTAGCCAAGGCCATATCCGTTCTTCACGGAAGAGCACTGGATAAGCTGGGGATTGATCGTGTGGTTTATCCCGAGCGGGATATGGGTATTCGGGTTGCCCATCAGCTGGTTACCCCGAACTTGCTGGATTACATTGAATTATCCAATGATTACAGTATTGTCGAGATGAAGGTTCCCGCCTGTCTGCACAACAAAACATTATCAACCCTGAATGCACGTGTACGCTTTGGTTGCAGCATTGTGGCGTTACAGAAAGAAGCCGGGGTCATTATTGCTCCGACAGCACTAGACTCGCTTCAGATGGGGGATATCATGGTCATTATTGGTAATAATGCAGATATCGACCGATTTGAAGAAGAAGTTATTAGCCAGGAGAGCTGATAATCATCATGAGTTAAAATGGAAGCCAGACGTTGGAGCCTGGCTCATTCAGATCAAAGCTAAGGCGTCGTAGTCCTCCGTGAGGGCAATGGCGCCTTTGCTGTAAAGAGTGCAACCGTCTCCTTGACCCATTGTCTGGAGGTCTCGCTGAGGCCCTCTTTATCCCCATAGATCATGCAGGTTGTTCTTCGGGTCTGCTGTAATTGTGGCAAATGAACAGAAACAAGATCATTGTCCGCGAGCAATTGTGGACGAAGATATGACTTGGGCAATAGCGCAGCAGCTTTGGCGGAAGGCAGAAGTCGGATGATCGCTTCGAAGGAATCAATCTCCATGCGAATATCCGGCATTACGGCACAGCGCTGAAAAAGGTCGTCCGTTAATTTGCGATACCAGGTACCTTTGGAGAACGTGATCATCGGCAGATCCTGCAAGTGCTCCATCCCGGCTTCCTTACCGGACAGGGGGTGTGTGAGCGGCACAACCAGTTCCAGGTGATCATCAAAGAGCGGCACACAGTTAAGCCCCACTTCACTGATGGAGGAGGCGACAATGCCCACATCGGCTTTTTTGTCACGCACAAACGAGACAATCTCATGTGTTTTTCCCGTCAACAGTTTTAGTTCGGCATTTGGATGTTTCTCCATAAAGGCATTGACGAGAGGTGGCAACGTGGTTTGAAGCGTCGTCAGACTGGCTCCGAGTGTAATGGTGCTCTGTTCTTCGTCTTTATACTGGGCGAGCATGGTGAGGAATTTCTGTTGCTGCTGCTTCTGTTCAACCGCGAAGGTATAGGCGAACTGGCCCACACTGGTTAACTCCAGTCGTTTGCCGCGGCGGTGGAAGAGAGCGACCCCGAGTTCATCCTCCAATTTGGATATTTTGCGTGAGAGTGCGGGTTGGGACAAGTTCAGTAACTTGGATGCACGGTTCAGGCTGGACTGCTCCACAACCGCTGCAAATGCATTTAACTCCTCGAACATGAACAATGACCTCTTTTCCATGAGTGTGATTCTTGCCCTTGATTAATCGTTTTCCATGTTGTATGGCCTGTAAACCCAATGTTTCACTACTTATACCTATAGGTTATAACATTTAATAATTATATTGCAATTCCCTTATAAGAAAAAAAGGAGTAACATGAAGCGTGACACAAGTTGTTCACACCTGGGGAAAACGGAACAATTTGTCGAACCTTTTCATGGAAAAGGATTCGTGTCATGATAAGTAAAATTATTTATGAAAACGTTGTATTTAGCGAAAGGGGATCGACATTTTATGAAAGGGTTTTACTCCAGAAAGCTGCACTCCTTGCTTGGCGTCATTCCGCTCAGTTTGTTTTTTGTTGAGCATTTGGTGACGAACTTCTCGGCAGTTGAAGGCGGCAAAGAAGCTTTTGACGGTGCTGTTGCATTCTTGAACAGTCTGCCACTGGTTATTGTTTTGGAAACGCTCCTTATCTGGTTACCGTTGTTCTATCACGGTGTATACGGTCTGTATATTGCATATCAGGCCAAGCCTAACGTGGGACGTTATGGCAATGAGCGCAACTGGCGTTATACGTTGCAGCGTGTCAGTGGTGTTATTACGTTTGTATTCGTTATCTGGCATGTATGGGAGACGCGGGTGCAGGTTGCGTTGGGTACAGTCACCCACGAACAGCTAGGCGGTGTTATTCACGATATCGTGATGAACCCGGTAACATTTATTCTATATCTGATCAGTGTAGTTGCGGCATCCTACCACTTTGCCAACGGTCTGTGGTCGTTTCTTGTTAGCTGGGGGATTACCGTGGGTCCGCGTGCGCAGCGTGTGTCCTCTTATGTATGCATGAGCTTGTTCGGTATTATCTCCATTATGTTTATTGCTTCCTTGTTCGCTTTCCGGAGCATGGATTTCCAAGCAGTAACTTCAATGGTTGACGTAGTAAAAACAGTTCTAATCTAAGCATTTATCGAGTTAAATGCTGACTTATAAGGGAGTGAACATCAATGGCATCAACGAATGTAATTATTGTGGGCGGCGGTCTCGCGGGCTTGATGGCGGCGATCAAATCGGCTGAAGCCGGAGTCCATGTTCATTTATTTTCACTGGTTCCTGTTAAACGATCCCACTCTGTATGCGCACAAGGCGGCATTAACGGAGCGGTAAATACCAAGGGTGAGGGTGACTCCCCATGGGTACACTTTGACGATACGGTATACGGCGGTGACTTCCTTGCGAACCAACCTCCGGTTAAAGCGATGTGCGAAGCAGCACCTGGCATCATTCACCTGATGGACCGTATGGGCGTAATGTTTAACCGGACACCGGAAGGTTTGCTTGATTTCCGTCGTTTCGGGGGAACGAAGCATCACCGTACCGCATTTGCCGGAGCGACAACAGGACAACAATTGCTCTATGCATTAGACGAACAGGTACGTCGCTGGGAAGCAGCGGGCCTGGTTACGAAATATGAGAACTGGGAGTTCCTGCAGGCGGTTTTGGATGATGAAGGCGTATGTCGCGGGATTGTAGCTCAGGATCTGAAAACGATGAAGGTGCAGACCTTCCCGGCAGAAGCGGTTATTCTGGCGAGTGGTGGTCCGGGTATCATCTTCGGTAAAACGACTAACTCGGTCATTAACACAGGTACAGCGGCAAGTGCCGTGTATCAACAAGGTGTAAATTACGCAAACGGGGAGTTCATTCAGATTCACCCAACAGCCATTCCAGGGGATGACAAGCTGCGTCTCATGTCCGAATCCGCGCGTGGTGAAGGTGGACGGATCTGGACTTACAAAGACGGCAAGCCTTGGTACTTCCTCGAAGAAAAGTATCCTTCCTACGGAAACCTGGTTCCGCGTGATATTGCAACACGTGAGATCTTCAGCGTCTGCGTGGATATGGGGCTGGGCGTGAACGGTGAGAACATGGTTTATCTCGACTTGTCTCATAAAGATCCGAAGGAACTGGACGTTAAACTGGGCGGAATCATTGAGATCTATGAGAAGTTCATGGGCGATGACCCGCGTAAAATCCCAATGAAAATCTTCCCGGCAGTCCATTATTCCATGGGCGGCATGTGGGTAGATTACAACCAAATGACCAACATTCCAGGGCTGTTCGCAGCTGGTGAATGTGAATATCAATACCATGGTGCAAACCGTCTGGGTGCCAACTCATTGGTATCCGCGATCTATGGTGGTATGGTGGCTGGACCAAAAGCGGCTGAATATATCAAAGGACT
The DNA here is from genome assembly GCF_037974355.1 of Paenibacillus sp. FSL R5-0517. Taxonomy (NCBI): domain Bacteria; kingdom Bacillati; phylum Bacillota; class Bacilli; order Caryophanales; family Paenibacillaceae; genus Paenibacillus; species Paenibacillus sp. FSL R5-0517. The sequence goes on along the minus strand of NZ_CP150235.1, from coordinate 5,642,255 downwards.
CAAAAAATCGTCCGCGGATATCCCTTCTTCCGTATTTGAGAAACACACCAAACAACAAAGCGATAAATACGAAGGCATCATGAAAATGCAGGGTACAGAAAATGCCTATGTTATTCATAAAGAGCTTGGCGAGTGGATGACAGCCAACATGACGGTTGTACGCTACAACGACAAGCTTGAAGCCACGATTGGCAAGATCAAGGAATTGAAAGAGCGTTATGGCAAAATCAACATGTACGATAGCTCCGGTTGGAACAATCCGGGTGCAGCGTTTACCCGTCAATTGTGGAACATGATTGAACTGGCAGAAGCAATGACTCTCGGCGCTCTGCTCCGTAACGAAAGCCGCGGCGCGCATTACAAACCGGAATTCACGGAACGTAATGACGAAGAGTTCCTGAAAACGACCATCGCAAGCTGGTCGAAGGAAGGCCCGAAAATCTCGTACGAGCCAGTAGACGTATCCCTGATCCCACCACGTATCCGGGATTACTCCAAGGATTAAATATCACGGATTTATTTATAAGGTTAAATAGTAAGCACCTGAACGGAGAGGCAGGAGAACTTTGGAGAAGCAGAGCCTTCTTCAAAGTTACTGCCATCAACGTGAGGGAAATACCCAGAAGAAGCAAGCGCCTAGCAATGCTTCAGCACTTCAATACTGCCCATCCAGCATGAATGGAGTGCAGTTTCCAGCAAAGTGACTCAGTGCACGACGTAGCGGAGGAAGCGGAAATGCCCAGAAGAAGCGAAGCGCTCGCCTTTATCCCCGGATTTTAACCCTGTGAAGGGTTGATCAAAAAAATCCGGGGATAACAGCGATCAGAGGGGCATTCCGCTGACGAAGCGTCTCCCGTGCACCAAACCAGTAACTTTGCGCATCAGCAATACAATCATCGTCACCAGAGGAGGGGACAACGATATGGCGGAACAAGCTACAGCCAACAAAACCGTCAAGTTTATCATCACCCGTCAAGACAGCCCGGAGTCATCTTCGTACAACGAAGAATTTGAGCTACCGTACCGTCCCAACATGAATGTGATCAGCGCCCTGATGGAGATTCAGCGTAATCCGGTCAATACAGATGGCAAATCCATTGCTCCTGTATGCTGGGATTCCAACTGTCTCGAAGAAGTCTGTGGTGCCTGCTCCATGGTTATCAACGGCAAGCCACGTCAAGCATGTGCAGCCCTGATCGACAAGCTCGAACAGCCTGTTCGTATCGAACCGATGAAGACCTTCCCGGTGGTTCGTGACCTGGTCATTGACCGTAGCCGGATGTTTGGCGCCCTGAAACGCGTAAAAGCATGGATTCCAATCGATGGTACCTATGACCTCGGTCCAGGTCCACGGATGCCTGAGAAGAAGCGTCAGTGGGCATACGAGCTGTCCAAATGCATGACATGTGGTGTATGTCTTGAGGCATGCCCGAACGTCAATGAGAAAACAGACTTTATCGGTCCAGCAGCACTGTCCCAAGTGCGCCTGTTCAATGCTCACCCAACAGGGGAGATGAACGCCGACGATCGTCTGGAAGCGTTGATGGAAGACGGAGGCATTGAGGGCTGTGGTAACTCACAGAACTGCGTGCAATCCTGTCCAAAAGGCATTCCATTGACAACCTCCATTGCGGAAATGAACAAACAAACAACCAAGCATATGTTCAAACGCTGGTTGGGTGTATAATCTCGTCATAACAGGTGCAGAAGTGTAATCTGCAACATAGTAGAAGTCGTGATCCCGTGCAGCAACATGCCGGAGATCCCGGCTTCTTTTTGTGCTGAAGCAGAGGAACCGGGCTACCCATGAAGAATATGATATACTAAGGGGATGGATATGGAGCGTAGAAGGAGGGGGAGATATGGCAGAGACACCGCGTCAGGGTAGCAAAAACTCGCCGTCCCAGCGCTCGTACAAGGCACCGGGTTCAGAAGAGTCTGTGTTTCCTGGAGAGGAAAAGGATCATGATCCCTCTCGCCGAAGTTTCTTATTGCGCATGATTTTGATGACGGCGGGTGCGAGCTTGCTCACCGGGGGTTATGCCTGGCTTTGGGAGCCACGTCGTCTGGAAATCAAGCAAGTGGAACTGAAACTTCCGAAGTTCCCAAAGGCGTTTGACGGATTGCGTGTAGTTCAGTTCAGTGATGCCCATCTTGGTTTTCATACCGGAGTGAAAGAGATGAGAAAGCTGGCGGCAACGATTGAGGAGCAGCAACCGGACTTGATTTGTTTTACCGGAGACATAGTCGAGAGGGAATCAGAGCCGATGCGTGAATGTATTCCGTTACTCGCCTCCATGCAAGCCAAGTATGGCAAATTTGCTGTTTTGGGGAATCATGATTATCGGGGCGGACAGCAGAATGAAGTGGCTGCCATGTTCCATGAAGCAGGGTTCAAGTTGTTAAGGAACGAACATGTGGTGATTGAACAAGGGGGCGAACGTCTGGCCATAGCTGGTTTGGATGACGCACTTACAGGCAGGCCTGATCCTGCCCAAGCCATCAAGGGATTGAATCAAGATTTGTGGAAATTGCTGCTTATGCATGAACCGGATTATGCCGACATTGCCACGCCCTATGGTTTCGGATTGCAGCTTTCCGGTCATAGCCATGGTGGACAGGTACGATTTCCATGGGTAGGGGCACTGACAACTCCCCGAGGTTCACACAAGTATGTTCAGGGGCTGTATTACACGAATGTCCAGGGGGTATATTACTCCACTCAGACACAGATGCCCGTGTATGTGAATCGTGGTTTTGGCATGACCCAACTGCCCATTCGTTTTTTGTGCAGACCGGAATTAACAGTTTTTGAGCTTAAAGGATTAACCACATAAAAGGAATATGAGATCATATTAGTTCAACTAAACTTTTTACATGAGAACAGAGAGTACAGAAATAACGTGAAGAAGCGAACTGTTCGCCTAAAAGCTTTCTGAAAGAAAGCTACATCGGAAGCATACGCTATCTCCGTATTTTCCCTTTGAAGTAGGGAATAAAAAAATCTGGGGATAACAGCGATCGGAAGGTTATTCTGTCATCGGAGTGGCAAGTGTAAACGTACAACAGTGAACGATTCAACATGAATGGAGGTTATCCAGATGGAACGAATTGCGATTGTATCCGACATTCATGGCAACATGACTGCCTGGGAAGCAGTGCTGGAAGATATCAAAAGTCGCGGCGTAAAGCGAATCTTTTGTCTTGGTGACCTCGTGGGCAAGGGACCAGAACCGGTGCAGGTTGTGGATGGGATTAGAGCGGCGTGTGAAATTGTCATCCGCGGTAACTGGGATGAACTGGTTGCGGTTAACCAGGACAACGAGAACTTTACGTGGCAAGCAGAACGGTTGGGTGAGGAACGATTGGCGTATTTGGCGAGCCTGCCCTTCAGTCATCAATTTCAACTGAGCGGTCGCACCATCCGTTTGGTCCACGCATCACCTCAAAGTGTGTACCATCGTGTGCAGCCTTGGGACGCAATGGAAAAGAGATTGGCGATGTTTGATTCTCCGACTGATGAGTCTGTGCAAGGTGTTGCAGATGTTGTAGGTTATGGGGATGTGCATAATGCATATTTGCAGTATATGAATGGAAAATTACTGTTTAATGCAGGCAGTGTCGGTAATCCGCTAGATCTTCCCCAGGCTTCCTACTGTATTCTGGAGGGTGAAGAGAGCAACGATAGCAATACCCCGTTCAATGTTCAATTTGTGCGGGTACCTTATGATATTGAGCGAGAAGTACAGATTGCGCAGTCCGCGAATGTTCCGGCACTGGATTTCTATATCCGTGAGATTCGTACGGGCATCTACCGCGGGTTGCAGGAGTAGTCAACACCTGGGCTCTTTAGCGTTAGGAATTGAATGATGCAATATGTTAATACTATAATGCGAATACTAAAGTTCGTGGACTCGTTTATATGATATTACGCCGGATCACCTTCAGAGCATGCTTGTCTTACCGGACTCAAGCCCGTTAGGCAAAAGGAGCGATTGTCATGCTTACCCGAAAAATGCTGGTTCAAGGTCTGCCGGCTTTGTGGACAGAGCGTCTTGTCCTGCGAGCATTGCGTCAAAGTGATTACAGCACATTATCGGAACTTTTTTCCGATCCTCAAGTCATACGATATGTGAATCGGGGAAGCCAGCCCACACCGATCAGGGCGAGACGGTTATTGAACCAGATACGAAGCAGCAGTGCCAAGCTGGATTCGTTACATTATGGGATCTGCTGGAGAGGTAAGGAACAGGTCATTGGGATTACCTCTTTCCAGCACTGGAATGATCAGAATGGTACCGCACAGATTGGTTATATCCTGAACAGGTCCTGTTGGGGCAGAGGTGTGGCTACCGAGGCGGTACAACGGCTGCTGCAGTTTGGATTTGACGATCTTCATCTGTGGAGGGTGGAGGCACGTTGTTATGAGGCCAATGTTTCGTCACAACGGGTGCTAAGCAAAATAGGAATGACTTACGAACGGAGTCTTCCCTCATTTGGACTGCATGATGAGGATGACGAAGGATCAGAATCTCTGATGGATGTTAAAGTGTATAGCATGTATCGGGAACAATACGTACGCCCGCTTCAGGAGAAAGACTTGCACACACTGGTATCTGACAAGCCGCAATAACATAGAGTAAGAGTAGTAAAACGTGAAAGAATCGAACTTCAATCATTTGTTACACAATTGAAATATAGCTGCAATTGAACTCTAACAGACAGGGGGTAAACTTATCTCATGACCCCCTTTTTGATAATAGATAATGCTGTTGGGACCCGCGCGAGCGGGTTCATTTTTTTTGTCCATATAAGTTAACTATGGGGTATTTACACTGGCTACTCCGATGACAGAATAACTTTCCGATCACTGTTATCCCCAGGTTTTTTGATTTCCTTTTGAAAAGGGTAAATCTGTTGATAGCGTATGCTTCCGATGCAGCTTTCTTTCAGAAAGCTTTTAGGCGACCGCTTCGCTTCTTCACGTTATTCAGTCCTCTTCGTTATCGTGTAAAATTTAATTATATTTCCTTATATAGGGCAATACAAAACCCCCACGGCGTAAACAAGCGCGCTGTGGGGGTTACCTGTGGTTCTATATTTTTTACAGTGATACAACCTGCATCTGTTTCTGCTTAAAATACACCCATTCAGTGAATCCGATCTCCAGCAGACGTGTACGAACATCATCCAGCTCATCTGCAACCCGCTGTGGTTTATGAGCGTCCGATCCAAAAGTCACCTTCACCCCATAATGATGGGCGCGTTCCAGAATGGCATCTGAAGGGTACCAGCCACCGCTGAGTTTGGTTTTGCCAGATGTGTTAATTTCGATCGCTACATTGGATTCTGCAATGACCTGCAACGTTTCATCAATGGCCTGATCCGCAATAATTTCGGAGAACGGTGGATAATTTCCTTTCATCGCGTCAATGTGTCCAAGAATCTGGAACATGCCGCTGCGTGCCGATTGCCGGATTAATGAATAATAGCTCTCTTTCACTTCAACTTTGCGAGCATCGCTCAGTCCGTTCCACCGCGTTTTGTTGAAGATGCTTACATCCTCGGTATGATGAACGGAACCAATAATATAGTCAAAAGGATACTGTCCCAGTGTGGTACGGTACAATTCTGCATGAACAGGGAAGTAATCCGATTCAATGCCGAGTAACACATCGATTTTACCAGCGTACTCCTCTTTCAGAGCAAGGACTTCTTTCACATAATGCTGCAATTCAGACTTGCCCATTGCGATCCGTGGAAATGCCTGCTCAAGCTCACTGCCAAAGTATGGCGTATGATCCGAGATCCCGATGGCCTGAAGCCCTGCCTTAATACCTGCCTCTATATAATCGCGGATGTTGCCGTCTGCGTGACCACAACGAAAATGATGGGTATGAAGATCAAATTTCATATGGAATCCTTCCTTTCTCATGGCTCATTGTCATTCTGAACTGATGAATTGGGTTTCCGGCATGCCTTTGAGGTCACTTATGAATTGCTGCATCGCGGAGTTGAGGTACCGGCTGGACTTATAGATGACACCAACAGGATGACTGACCTCCAGCTCACTTAAGGGTATCATACGCAATGTACCTTGACGCAACTCATGCGCAACAGATTGTTTGGAGATGACAGCTGCCCCGAGATCAATTTCGACCATCCGTTTCACTTCTTCGCTGCTGGACAACTCCATTACAATATTGGGTTCAATATTATGTTTCTTGAAAATGGTTTCCGTAAATCGTCGCCCTACGGTATCAGGAGACAGCAGAATCAATGGAGTGCTCCGGAGTACATCCACTGCAGCATGTTTTTTCTTCGCCAACGGGTGGGAAGGAGATACCACGAGTTCAAATGTGTCATAGTACAGCACAGACGTATTCAGGTTGGGATTACGCTCCGTGAGATAACCGATACCAATATCAACCAGACCATTTTCGACCTGGGTATAGATCTGTGATGAAGGAAGGGATTGAATACTGGTTTTGATGAGCGGGAATTGATCTTGGAAATAGGATAACACCCTTGGCAAGATCTGAATAGCAATGGAAGTCGTTGTGCCTAACACAATCCGTCCCTGAGGCGTTTCATCGAGATCAGATAATTTTTGTTTCAACTCATCAACGATGTCGAGCATCCGTTCAGCATGTTCCAGAAATACCTGTCCACGGTCTGTGAGGGTAACGGGTTGGTTACGATCCACAAGAACGGTGCTGAATTCGTCTTCGAGGCTTTTGATCTGGGCTGAGACGGCAGGCTGAGTCAAGTTGAGAAGTTCACCCGCTTTGCGGAAGCTCATCGTTTTGGAAATGGTAATTAGTGTCTCCAGTTGGCTTATGTTCATAGGTGGCCTCCTTGCAGGAAAAGTATCTTCGATATGTAGATGTGGTGTGATGAAATCCCGTAACTGGTTATTGTTCCGTTATCTTAAATTATAGGTGATTCAGGACAGCAGAGCAATGAAGGGAATTATCGGGAGTAAAAGTAGTTCAAGAGACTGTGAAAAAAACGTGAATACAAGAATTTGATTTTTTTAACAGTTATGAAAAAGCAGTAATAAAGTCCTAAATGCCTTTTACCACGCACGATGATCGAAATGCTTTCTTCAAAAGAAGTGAAAAGCTCCGTTTATTCGCTAGAATCAGCTATAAACATTTGCCCCACGGATGACGATAAATTATAGTACACATGATTTAACGAATTCTTAATGAATTCTTGTACGTGATAAAGTATAATAAATTTAATGAATATGGGACTTTTGGTGTGTGACCAATAACCCAGTGTGAGGGGGACATAGACAGTGAAAGCGGAAGTGATTAATCCTTTCCTGGAATCGGCACGGAACGTATTCGAACAGCTCATCCAGGTTTCGCCTTCCACCGGGAGTCTTGGCGTGAAAAATGTAGAGTTCATTGCAGACCATGTCTGGATCGTGATTGGAATGACTGGACAACTTAGCGGAAACATAGTATTTGGAATCAATGAACAAGTTGCATTGAAAATTGTATCTGCAATGATGGGCGGTTTTGTCATTACAGAGATGGATGAAATGAGCAAAAGTGCAATTTCGGAACTGGGTAATATGATCAGTGGTAATGCCAGCACCATCCTGTCGAACCAGGGTGTTGTAGTTGATATTACACCTCCACAAGTGATGAAGTCCGAACATCTGACCACATTTAGTGCAACAAAAGCACTGAGCATTCCTTTGCTGATGGATGGCATTGGTGAGATGGATATTCAGGTCATGATCTCGTAGAATAGAGCCATATGCCTCAAGAGGCAATATGTGTTCAATACGGGAGGACATCGGGTATGCTGAAAGACCAGGTAGTGTTTATTACAGGTGCATCGAGTGGTATCGGTGCGCTGTGTGCGCAGATGCTGATAGAAGAAGGAGCCATCCCGATTCTGGCTGCCCGTTCGCGGGACAAGTTGGAAGAGATTGGTGCTTCGCTGAAAGGGCCGCATGAATTACTCACACTTGATGTTACGGATAGTGAGCAGGTTCAGGCAGCTGTGGAGGCAATATTGCATAAATACGGACGAATCGACATTTTGTTGAACAACGCTGGTTACGGGAAATTCGCGGTAATGACGGAGATGTCTGTACAGGAATTCGATGAGATGATGGACGTGAATTACATGGGCATTGTCCGCTGCACCAAAGCAGTGCTTCCACAAATGCTGGAACGGGGCAAAGGTCAGATCGTGAACGTGGCCTCGATGGCTGGCAAAATCGGTACAGCCAAATCCGCTTCCTATACAGCAACGAAACATGCTGTGCTCGGATTTAGTAATGCGCTTCGTCAAGAGCTTCGCAAGACCGGCGTCATGGTGACAACGATTAATCCAGGTCCGATTGATACACCATTCTTCCAACGGGCTGACCCATCTGGCAATTATGTGAATAATGTACGTTGGATGATGTTGAAACCGGAAGATGTTGCGGGTCATATGATTCGGGCAATGAAAAAGCGCAAGGAAGAAGTGAATCTGCCAAGACTTGCTTCTGCTGGCATATGGCTGTACCAGCTATTTCCTCGTCTTGCAGATCGATTGTCGCACGGTGTAATGAATCAGAAGTAAATGTGATACGAGGCATCATATACGGGATGAGAGAAAGGCTCCGCCGAGGGGCTTTTCTTTTTTTTGGCGTGTTTACATACAATCCTGGAATAAGATTTGGTACACGGGCTTTTTTCGCATATAATGAAAGGTAATGTGATGACAGGCTTCGGTTATATCCGTACAAGCAACTTATATGTTCAACTAACATTTACACAATAACGGAGAGGACAGAAATAACCTGAAGAAGCGAAGCTAAAAGCTTTCTGAAAGAAAGCTGCATCGGAAGCATACGCTTCACCTTTATCAACGGATTTTTCCTTTTAAAAAAGGAATCAAAAAAAGCTGGGGATAACAGTGATCGGAAGGTTGTTCTGTCCTCGAAGTGTCAGTGTAAATAATGATTAGTTGAACTTATATAACATCAAAATGAATAATTTAAAAGGATGGACATACATGACGAATCAAACATTTGCTTCAATTGGCGTGGAACAGGATCTGGAGGCCGTTTTGGCGAAACATGGCATTAACGAACCTTCACCTGTACAGGCTCAGACCATACCAGTTATTCTGGAAGGCCGGGATGTTGTATCCAAATCCCAGACGGGAACAGGGAAAACGCTGGCATATCTCCTGCCAATGCTACAATCCATCAAAATGGATGTCAAAGGTACGCAGAAACTCGTTATTGCACCTACACAAGAGCTGGCGATGCAGATTGTACGTGAGGCACAGCGCTACGGGGAAGAACGCAAAATTGGTGTATTGGGTCTGATTGGTGGCGCGGCGGCAAAACGTCAGATCGAGAAGCTGCGTGAGCATCCACAATTGGTTGTGGGCACACCGGGACGACTGAAGGAATTGATTACACTCAAAAAACTGAAAATGCACAACGTCTCTACGATTGTTATCGATGAAGCGGACCAAGTGTTCCAACTTGGTGGCGTAAGTGACGTAAACTTTGTACTCAAAAGCGCATTGCGGGACCGTCAGTTGATCTTCCTGTCCGCAACGATTGATGAGCATACGGCTGGACTCGCGAAGCGTGAGATGAAAGAGCCTGTTCAGATCGGAATCGAACCGGATCGCGCTACGGCTGCGGGCCTTGAGCATTATTATTTTGTAGAAGAAAACCGTAACAAAATCGACATGCTGCGTCGTCTGGTTAGACAGTATAATCCGGATCGCGCAATCGTATTTGTGAATGCAACCGAAGATATTGGTGAAGTGGAAGCAAAAATGAATCATCTGGGCTTGTCCGCTGCTGCACTGTATGGGGATGCTGACAAAGTGACCCGAAGTAACGTATTGTCTGCCTTCCGTAATGGCAAACTGCAATTGCTGATTGCCAGCGAAGTCGCTGCCAGAGGACTGGATATCGAAGGATTGCCAATGGTCATTAACTATGACCCTGCCTTTGATTCGGAGCACTATGTTCACCGCGCAGGTCGTACAGGCCGAATGGGACGTTCGGGTATTGTACTCTCCATTGTGGATGAAACTCAGATTTTCATTATGCGCAAATTCGCTCGCGAGCTTGGAATCGAACTGTCAGAACGTGTACTCTTCGGCGGTAAAGTATTGGAGGCTGATCCGCGTCCGGATACGCGCCCGGAGGGACATTCGTTCTCCAGAAAACCAGGACAATCCAGAGATCGTAAACCAGGTCAGGGCAGCCGCAATGGCGGTACCCGAGCTACGATTTCCAATTCGCGTCCATCGGGCAGCAAACCTGCTGGCAATACAGGACGCACGGAGCGAGATCAGGATCGTAAAAACAAGGGAGCACCCAAGTGGAGTAAAGACAAAACGCCACGCTCCGAAGAATAGAATCTGACGAAAGGGGTGCAGGAATAGATGGAAAATGTTCAATCGCCTGTTCTGCAAATCAGCGGGCTAAGCGGAGGTTATAGTGCCAAACGGCCGGTCCTTCACGGTATCGATCTGGAAGTCGGACGTGGAGAGATGGTTGGACTAATCGGCTTAAACGGTGCTGGCAAAAGTACAACCATGAAACATATTCTCGGCTTGATGACACCTCAACAGGGTGAAGTACGAGTGATGGGCAAGAAGCGGGACGAGGATGCCCAGATCTATCAATCGGCCATGGCATTCGTACCGGAATCACCTGAACTGTATGATGAGATGACGGTAATGGAGCACCTGGAGTTTACGGCAAGAGCGTACAATGTGTCGGAGGCTGACTTCAAGCAACGTACGGAGAAATTACTGCAATTATTCCGTATGAATGAAAAAAGTACAAGTCTGTCGACTCACCTGTCCAAGGGCATGCGGCAAAAGGTCATGATTATGTGTGCTTTTGTGGCAGGACCGCCACTGTACATTATTGATGAGCCTTTTCTGGGGCTGGACCCGCTGGGTATTCGCTCCTTGCTTGATTTTATGCTTGAGATGAAAGCTTCGGGATCATCCATCCTGCTGAGTTCACACATTCTGTCCACGATTGAAAATTATTGTGACCGTTTTATTGTTCTGCACCGCGGACAGGTGATTGCTCAAGGGACATTGAATGAATTGCGCCTTCAATTCGGGGAATCGGATGCCACGCTGGAGCACATGTTCTATTCCCTAGTACAAGGCAGGGATTGAGCATGGATCTCAAGCTGCTATGGAAGCAAAGACGCACAGGATTCTGGAACGGAATTCTTCCTTATCTGGGATATGTCATCCAGAGCGGTGTAGCTATGGTCTTTTTATTTCTCGTCATTGCGTTCTCCGCCTGGTATACATCGTTTGTTCAGAACATTCCCGCAGAATTCCCGATTCGCTGGATTGCATTGTTACTGCTCGCGCCACTGGTGCTGTTTAGCAGTTATCGTACATATCTGCTTCCGGCAGATATTGTGTTCCTGCGACCACAGGAATACCGGATGCAGGAATATTTGAAGAACAGCTTTGCCCGGGGCATCATCTATAAAAGTCTGGGTCTGCTGCTTGTGTTTGTTACACTGTGGCCTCTCTATGTTAGAGCAGATCTGGATGCACGGCCATTTGGCTGGTTCATCGTATTCCTGCTGCTGTGGAAAGGGCTGTCCAGTTATGGAGCATGGCAAGAGCTAAGAATGGTTCAGGTCGGGGCATCAAGAGCATATCGTCTCTTGCGTTGGGCTCTGGCAGTGCTGGCGGTTGGCGCATGGCTGTGGCAACCACCACAGCGCAGCGTATGGTTCCTGCTGTTACTGGCTGTCGTCTATATCGTCGCCTTGCGTATACCGGTGAAACATAGGGTAGCGTGGGAACGACTGATTCAGGTGGAGCAGGGGCAGGCTGGCAGGGTGATGCGGACGCTCGGCTGGTTTGTGGATGTACCTTCATCCGGACAGAAAGTAAGTTCGCGTCGTTGGCTTAGCAAATGGGGGAGCGGTCTTCCATGGAACGCGGGGAAAGCTTACCGTTACTTAATAACCAAAACGTTTATTCGAACCGAAGTATTCTCCATCGTGTTGCGCCTAGTTGTATTGGGCATGTTACTATCCTGGTGGACAGCAGGCAGCTACTTTGGTGTAGGCGTGTATCTGTTCTTCCTGTTGCTTGCAGGTGTACAGCTTGGTGCGCTGCGCCGCAGTCATAGTGAATCGTTCTGGATCATGATCTATCCGATCTCGGGAGAGAGTCGTCGTTCTCAGGTGTTGGGGTTCATATTCCATCTACATGCGTTGGCTGCGTTGTTCATGTGGCTGCCTATGCTGGCTGCCGGAGCGAGTGGACTGACTGTCACCGGAGTAGCCCTTATTTTGGGCATACTGGTGATTGTGATTATGCGCCGTTCGCAAGGCAACAAGTGGTTGAAGGAAGAGGAAGATGAGTGAACGAATGATTGAACCTAATGTACCTCACTCCAGCCCAGATGGTGGTTGAGTTGGACGGTGATCATTAATAGAACAACAAAGAAGGGTATTCCGGGCTGTGTCCCGGAATACCCTTCTTCATGTTGCCATCAGATCACTTGCTTCTCCGCGCATGTGTGTGTATTCAGTACTAACAGAGGAATGATTTCGTGATAATAACGAGCAAGATGAACAGAACAAGAATGGCACCTGTGTTCGTAAATCCTCCGTAACCGCCGCATCCATAACCGCCTCTTGTATCTTCAACTCCAGACATGGTCATTCCCCTTTCAAGTGGTTGTTTGGCACGCCCTTGCGTACATCGTATACTATGTGCCTTGGGGGTGGGCTGATTGGGCCGATGCCCGGTAAAGCCAGAATTTCGAGCTTTTGGGCAGCTGTCCGGGTGTAGCAGTGATATCTGGCGAGTTGTAAAACACAAAAAGAACCAAAAACCCTCTATATATTCGGAGACATGTAACGTCGTCCCGGCATACAGAGGGTTCTTATATCATTCAGGGTTCAGGTCTGTTTTAACTAAGTCGTCCGCAGATCCTGAACTCCACGATAGACGGTTTCATACAGATCTTCCAATCCGGATTCTTCAATACAGGAGAATGCGATGCGCAGATCCGCTTCACCAAGCGCGATTGTACCCACGCCGTATTTGTGAAGTAGATGGCTCCGAAGTTCTTCAGCGCCAACTTCTTTCAGCTTCAGGCACATGAAGTAACCGGAGTTGAACGGATAATAATCCCATGCATCATCATACTTTCCGCTATCGAGAATGGCCTTCACTTTATTGGCGCGGCCTTTCATAATCTCGAACTTCTCCTGTTTCTGTGCTTCAAACTCCGGTGCTTTGAGTGCATCCAATACAAAAGTCTGGGAAGGATGCGGGCCGCTGGAGATCGTTGCCCGGATAATACCGAGTGTTTTTTGTTCCAATGCATGCAGAACGGCTGCATCTTCATGGGCATACGTAATGAATCCAACGCGGAAGCCCCATACGAACTCTTCCTTGGTTGCACCATCCACTTTTACGGTCAACACACGTGGATGAATGTTGGCAAGCTTGCCAAACAGGGATTCATGAATGGAATCTTCGAAGAACAGCCCAAAGTACGCATCATCTGTTACAGCAACCACGTTCACGCCAGCTTCAGCTGCCTGACGAATCGTGTTTACAATGGCATCTGCTTCTTTGGCTCCAGGCGTATAACCTGTAGGGTTATTCGGGAAGTTGAGCAGCACGATGGCTTTACCTTTGTCCTTTTGATCAAGCAACGCCTGAAGCAGACCGTCACTGTTGAAGTTCAATTGATCATCGAACAGGGGATAATGAACCAACTGGCCATGACGACGGATGCCGAAGGTCAGCTCGTAATTTTCCCAGTTTTTATCCGGATATATGACAGCGTCCCCTTCATCGGTGAACAGGTCGGCTACGATACTTAGTCCATGGGTTAATGCATTGGTTACAATCGGATTGCCGAATGTTTTGCCTTCCAGGGAAGGCGTCTCCTTCAGCATCTTGTCTCTCCAGACGGTCCGCAATTCAGGTTTGCCTGCAGGTGGAGCGTAAGGATACAGATCCTTTGGCTGGAATGCAGACAGCTTCTCCTGAATAACCTGGAGATGCATCGGCACACCACCCTCCAGGGCGATACCAATCGTGGCATTATGGGTCTTGGCCAAGCTTGCTGCTTCAGCAGATTGACTCAAAATCCCCTCTTTTGGAAAATAAATTTCTTTGCCAAGCTGTGACAGCATGGAGTAGACGTGACTGCTGCCTGTCTGAATACTTTCGTTCAACTGTTCAGCCAGTGGATTCATTCTTTTCATCCTTCCAAGTCTTTGTGATTCAACTGCCTAACATTATATCACCTTGACATGCCCCCGTCACGGAAATTACGCAATATGACAGTTATATCACTTTACCGCGTTGTTGCAGAGGGTTTCGAGGTGCGAATTAGCTGAATTTATCCTTGGATGAATCCTCTGAAAATGAAATTTATTGCTGATGAAATGGACAATATTTCTGCATCATCTCAGCGGTTTCAGCATCTCGTCCCTCATTGCGCTGTTCCAGTTCACCCCGTATATGATCCAAGCGTTCAATGGACCAATTTTGTCCGAATTTAAATTTGGCAGTGACTCGTTCGGGGATGATTCTTACAACGGCTACAGCTTTGAGGTTGCCTGTGTAACGCGGGTCAGTAGCATCAATCGGTACATATCCGCCTTGCGGCTGGAGTTTTTCCATGAATCGTTGCAGTACCTTAGCCTTAATGTCCAGATCCTTAACCGGTTCTGCCTGACCGAAGGCCATGACACTTTTGAAGAATGAAGTCGCTGGGCAAGCAAGCTCGGGATCACTGAAATAGGATGGAATCAAGGAGAATTCTTCAGCTACCGTGAAACTGACCGACGAATCCTGTTTGATCTGTTTCATCTTCTCGCCAGCCAGACTGCCGTGGAAATAAAAGCAACCGTCCATATAAACGAAATTCAGTGGCGTAACCCGTGGTTGTGCATCCGGACTGACCGTCCCCAGAAACCCGAAGGAGCACTGATCCAGAAATGCCGTAATTTCTTGTTCTTCATCTACTGTGAATTCTTTCCGTCTCATGTGTATTCCCCCATCAATGAAATGTATAATAGAACGCCATATCTTATGGATAACAATAGTTCATACATTGACAATGAAATAGATCCAATTTAGATTCACTTTAGTAGGCCAATTGGTCAGGATACATAATGAAGACGAATGAAGAGAGGTGCATGATGGAATTGTGGCTGCCGATGGATACCTATGAACTTCAGCATCGATACAAGTATGAGGCATTGTACCATGCGTTACGTGATGCCATTCATGCAGGCACATTGGCGGGAGGCACAAGACTTCCTTCCACCCGTGAGTTGGCAAGGCAATATGAGATGTCACGTGGCTCGGTAGCTCAGGTATACGACATGCTGCTTGCGGATGGTTATGTCCATGCGCATCGGGGAAGAGGTACCTTTGTAACCGAAACATTATCCGCCCAGGAAAATGAGAAACAGGAAGCCGTTCTCAGTCTCTCTCCCTGGGGCGAGCGGGTACAGAGGTTGAATACGCAACATGAGGTCCTGCGGACCACAATGTCTTCACCGAAGCCGTCCGTCATTGATTTTCAAATGCAGCGCATGCCTGCCGAACATTTCCCGCTAGGGGAATGGAAGAGTGCGCTCGCTGCTGTTCATCGCAGTGGTTGGCGAGAATCGAGCGGTGCAGCTGGTGATCCGGAACTGCGTGAGGCCATCGCCTCCCATCTCAGATGGACTCGTGGCATCCAGGCTGAAGCATCTCAGATTGTATTGTTCAGTGGGTCAATGCAAGGCATAACCTTACTGTCTCAACTGCTGATTACGGAGAATGCAGCAGTTGTATTGGAGAATCCGGGTTATCCGGGTATCGCCCATGCCGTCAAGTCCTGTGGCGGGTACATCATCCCGGCAGATGTGGATGCTGCAGGCATTATTCCGCAGCCTTGGGAGGCACAGACGTTATTTGTCACCCCTACCCGTCAGTTTCCAACAGGTGCCGTGCTGGGGTTGGACAGAAGACGTGCCTTGCTTGCGTGGGCCTCGAAGCGGAATGCGGTCATTATCGAAGACGATTATGACAGTGAATTCCGATGGGGCGGAAGACCAATTGAACCCCTCAAAGTGCTTGATCGTGAACAGCGTGTCATCTATGTCGGTTCATTCTCACAAACGATGGTTGCTTCGTTCCGACTTGGCTATGCCGTATTGCCACCTGGTCTGGTGGAACCTCTCCTTGCTGCCAAGGCGCTGTATGAGCCGGTACCTCCCGCGCTGTTGGAGCAGCGCGCACTGGCCAAATTTATGACCAGAGGGGGTTACCTGAGGCACTTACGGCGGTTAACCCGGTTATACGGGGAACGGCATGATTTTTTTGTCCGAGAGATGGAGCTACAGTTGCCGGAAGCATTCAAGATGCAGCTTGGTGATGCAGGACTGCATATCTACGCTACCTGGAATGGCGATGCAGACAGTTATCAGCGGTTTAAAAAGTTCGCTCGGGAGGATGGCATACTGTTTCGGGATGCAGAGCGATATCGGCTGACTTCAGGTCATCCGGCGGCCTGCTTTGCTTTTGCACATCTGGAGAAAGAAGAGATGACAGAGGGAATCCGGCGAATGCGGATAGCCTGGGAGAAGTGCACATTTTCGTTTCGGTGAATTCCGCTGTATAATAGGATAAGACATTTCGCTCCTGTAAGAGCAGAGATCATATATGAGCAAGTTGGATTGAATGATGCTAGATGCTGAAATACATATGGCCTTGATTGAAGATGTGAGATTCAGATCAGAATGATGCCATATGCAGAGAGATTAACTATCAAGGGGGAGTGGCGACATGCTGCAGGCATCGCCGTCATCATTTGTTATTTTGCCCGCTGTCGCCAAAATTGTCTGTGAACCGGGCTGGAAGTGGCAGAAGCGGGAAAAACCGATGCAAAACTATGATTTATTTTATGTATGGAGTGGTGAAGGAACGCTTGTACTGAATGACCAGTCGTATGAAGTTGGTAAGGGGAGTTGTTTTTTATTCAGGCCAGGAGATCATCCTACTGCAACACATAATAAACAAAAACCGTTGGTACTTACGTATATTCACTTCGATGTGGACGGACCTGTGACTGATGTGCCTCAGTCCTATCGTGAGGTACAGGAAACGGTGGAATTTGAGCACTTGCTGGCACGTTATGTAAGACTGTTCTTATCGGATGTGTACGGACGTGATGAAGAGAGTCGATTGATTCTGAAGCAATTGATGATTCATTTGCTGCGCGCCGATACGGAAGAACCTGTGGAGAAAAAGGTAAGCAACCAGTTGTCCGATGTTATCCAGGAGGTCGCCAATTATGTGCGTCAGCATCCAGGGATTACACATCGGGTGGAAGATCTGGCTGCCCGAGCGGGCTTATCGCCCCGGTACTTCTCGATCAAGTTCAAGGAACTGGTCGGATCATCGGTGCAATCTTATATTATCCGCATGCGTATTGAACGGGCGGAACATCTGCTGGTGCATACCGGCATGAATGTGACCGAAGTGGCAGATGCTCTGGGATACCGGGATATTTTCTTCTTCAGTCGTCAGTTCAAGCAGTATACAGGCAAAAGCCCGTCCGAGATTCGTTAAAATTCGGATGGGAAGAACATGACAACGTTTCAAGTCTGGAACGCAAGGGTAAATATCTAGCATTCCAGATGACCAAAAGGGGGAACTTGTGATGAACGGAAAACGTCGGGTCCGCAACCGGGGATGCTCTACGAAGGGATGCAATATTTTCCGGAACCGTCTGCGTCGTGTCAAACCGGCAGAAGACTTGCAAGATGTGTGGTTTTGAGGAGAACTCAGCAGACCAATAATGACGGAGCGAAGCTTCGTATTGCATGTATACATGGATCGATATGAAGACATAAAGAGGATGGCGCAATACCTGGTTACAGGTGCTGCGCCATCCTCTTTATTTGCGTATGGACCATTAATTCTTCGGTTTCAAACGTCCAAGCAATGCACCCATTTTGACCGAATCGCCTGGCTGTAGGCCTGGTTTTGGTTCAAATGTACCACTCTGCGTGAGCAGAACAACAGTGGAACCGAATTCAAAATAGGCCAGATCATCGCCTTGTGCCCAGGTACTTGTGTCCGCGTTAGCATACTGTATGCTACTCACGTTCATTGCACCCACTTTGACAACCGCCACTTCACCGTAATCGTGTGCGATATACGTAATGAGCCGCTCGTTTCGACTAAGCACGGATTTCATATGGGTCAGCCCAAAGTCATTCACGGGATAAACTTTGCCCTTGATGTGTTCGCTCTCTATTTTGCGGCCGCTGACAGGTGCATGAATGCGGTGATAGTCGCGAGGGCTGAGATAGAGAACGAATCCGTATCCGTGCTTGTACTTCTCCAAATGGGGAGAATGGTTTAATAATTCAGCAAGTGTATAATTTTGTCCCTTAACATTCAGGAGTGTCCCTGCAGATATTGGACCGGCTGCCGTAATCTTGGCATCTACCGGGCTGATCAGTGCATGCTCTGAAAGTTCCAACGGGCGCATGCCCGGCTTTAACTTGCGGGTAAAGAAATCGTTCAGTGAACGGTATTCCTTCCAATCTTTCTCGGCCTCCTGAACAGGGATGTCGTAGGTCCGGACAAAATAAGGGATAAATGCCTTACTTCCCCGGCTTTTGGAGAAGGCTCCCACAGTCCGGGAGATCCATTTGCGCGAAGAAAGCTCGGTCATTAATCGCAACAGCGTTTTTGCCATGAATATCCCCCTTAGGGTTAATGCGAACTTCAAGGCCGGCAAGACCGGCCGTTCTGCATAATATTGACACAGAATGCACACGAAATCAATATGATCTCCTATCGTATGTCTGCGGTTGTCTTGGAATTCTCGAATTCTGTTCCAGCAGCAGACGACCATAAGCCATGGGATTGCTGTACGTTGTCTTCCATTGTTCCGACATTCCCGCCTTGCGAAATCCATAACGCTGGTCGCGTCCATTACATTCAATAAAATAGATCTGGCCATTGCGCGTTATCCCGAGATCAAGGCCCAGATCAGCCAGATGTGGAAGACTGGCCGCTAATATACGGGCAATTCGGAGTGCAACGAATTCAATTCTGTGCTCCAGTCGGGCTAGATCAAATTCGGATTCCACTGCCCCACCAAGAGCCTCTGCAAGTTTCATGACTTTACCGCCTTGGGCGATGTTGGTGACAAACGTATGCGCAGGAGCCGCTTTGGCAAACATGCCTGTAATTCCCCACAAGCCATCACCGCCACGCTGTACGGATACCCTCAGATCGACCGGTCTGCCCTCATAACGCACCAGAGGGATACGCTGTTCAATGAGGTAGGCATGACGAAAGATCCGCCTTAGGGTGGAGGAAGGAAGCTGTCCTTTGCTCAATCGGAAGGTTGCCCATCCTCTACGTGCAGCCTTCGTCTCACAGGTTAGTTTCCACTGTCCATCTCGTTCAAAGACACGCATAATACCATGACCGATGCTACCGCTGCATGGTTTGATGACCAGGTCATCATAATGTTCCATCATATAGGCCAGAGATTCTGGCGTAGCTTTAACGGCATGGGGCAGGTGTTCTCTTAAGATGAGATCCTGATGAAGCATGTCATGAATGTGATCTTTACGGTACCGGTTGCGAACGTTGAATACCTGAATGCCCTGCAACATCAGCTTGCTGATCTGATGCTGTTCTGTCCGTCGAAGCTGAAGTGAACGGTTATGAATGACGGAGGGCAATAACATGCGCTCGCGAACATATCTGCCTTCTTTTTTTACATAGGCTAAACATGTTTTTTGATCCGAATCAATATCTTCCAGCCGCAAAAAGCAGGGGGTTAATCCATAACTGGCCGCTGCCTGTTCATAATTCGCGAGTGATTCCTGACCGGTCCTTCCGGCCGGTATCCCCCGGTACATGCGTGAATCGAACATAATACCGATCGTTTCTTGGAGCATGACCGTTCCTCCTTCGATGTTATCGCGACCATGGATCGTCCATTCATGGAATGCCGGCCTGTCACCGCATGGCTCAGACATCGCGATAACGCAGACCGGTGTGTAAGTGCATCGCTATGCACGAGCGTTAGCTTAGGTCATGACTGAAAACTCCGAAGGAAGCAGGTTTGGCCGAATTTTCGTTCCAAGCAAGGGAAAGTGCCGCAGCACGGGGAGAAAAGACGGTGAACGATGTACTTCAGGAGTTCTCAGACACGACATAGACATAATATTCTATGACATGATTGGGACGGGGGCGTGGACAGCCGCCTTTCCTCTACCATCCTGACACGCCTATTTCCACGAAGTTCATCGAACCTTCCTGTCTTGATGCCTATACATTGGTGCTCTGGCATTCGCAAAAGTCATAAATGAAGTGGCAGATGCCCATATGGAAGCATATGATGCCGGAGATGAACGTTTGAGGAAGGAGCAAGCTGCATGAGTAAAAATGGCAAAAAGAAGGTTCCGACGCCGAAACTGCGGCATGTGAGCCCAAAATTCAAGGAATTGGAACTGACGGATCGCAGGGCAGACAAGATGAATTCCGGTTTCACTGTGAATAGGGAAGAACGATTGAATACGAATAAAAGGGATTCGAGAGCTGTTCAGGCTTCGGAAGAATTCCTGCTAGAATCAACAGAACTACCTGCAACAATGAACGAGTTGGTGGAGCTAGAGACCGAAGCCGAAATCAAGACGGACCACGTAGCGTCTGATAGTAAGGAAGTTGAGACGCAAGATGACTCCGAAAAGCAGCTTCAGGTTAGCAGCGTGGCTCCGCCCGCTCTGGTAGAAGAGCAGGACATTAACAAGCAGGACATCAACAAACAAGAGATCACAAACAGGGATCGGCTGCAGATCCTGAACCAGAACCAGATGCCGGGTCATACCGGACATTACATCTACACGGATGATTTGAGTGAATTTGCTGTTACGGAGAGCAAACTGGCTCCTTTCTCTGTGGATGCCTCCAAGCTGAAACCGGATGCGGTCGGCAGTGAAGCATTGCAGGATTATGCAGTGACCAGCATTCATATTGCAGACGGGGCCATTGTTTCCGCGAAACTTGCAGAAGCGTCGGTATCTGAGGAGCACTTGATTGACGGTTCTGTATCTGGTCACAAAATACGAAATGCTTCTATCGCCGGTGAGAAAATCAGAGATGGCAGTATAACTTCTCAGAAGCTTGGCAATCAGGTCATCGATTCGACCAAAATTGCCGATGGTTCGATCGGCACAAGACATCTCAGCCGCATGCTGGTAACGGAAGAGTTAATCAAGAATCATGCCGTAACTGGAGACAAGATCGCGATTAGCGGCGTGGATACAAGGCACCTCACCGGAGGAGCAGTGCATACTTCCAAACTGGCTGATGATGCGGTGACTACATCCAAAATCCGTGAAGCTGCTGTCACAGGCAGCAAAATTGAAGAACTATCCATCGAGTCTCACCATATTCAGGCAGGTGCTGTTAAACAGACTCATCTGGCAGAAGGGGCTGTCGGCCGTTCACAACTATCGAGTGGCAGTATTGGAAGTGACCAGATTGAGGATGGGTCCATACAAACTAGACATTTGGCTGAGGGTTCACTAAGTGGAAGACATCTACTGGACGGTTCAATCGGTTCAAGCCAGATTCGCGCTCATGCCGTTGGCAAGGAACAGATTGGCAATGGAGAAGTGGGCAGTGAGCATTTGACGGAAGGTGCAGTAACCAGCAGCAAACTGGCAGACCAGTCTGTTGGAACAGCAAAATTGCTGGAGCAATCCATTACGGCTTCCAAGATCGCTGATCAAAGCATCATTTCTTCCAAAATTGCGGATGAAGCCGTACAGGGTAAACATCTTGCCAAAGGTTCCATTCGTGCGGAACACATTGCAAATCGGGGAATCACGCCAGTACATGTGGATAATTCCGCAATTCATTCCATTCATATTGCTAGTGGAAGCATCGAGGCAACTCATCTGTCGACAGGAAGTGTATCCGGAGATGCACTCGCAGATGGCGTAGTATCTGAGCGGCATCTTGCAGAGACCTCCGTAGGTACGTATGAATTGCAGGATGCTGCTGTTACAGATGTTAAGCTCGCGGATGGAAGTGTGACAACAGAAAAGCTTGGAACGGCATCGGTGAGCAGCAGAGTGCTTGCCCCGGGAAGTGTTAGTTCCTCGCATCTTGCGAACGGTGGAGTCACAGGTACACATCTCGCTCCAGGGAGCGTGGGTTCCGAGGCCCTGAGGCCGTATGCAGTGAAATCAGATCATCTGACAGAACATGCCGTAGGCGCACCTCATCTTCAACCAGGCAGTGTTGAAACAGATGCTATTGCACGGGCGGCGGTCACAACGGAAAAATTGGCTCCTGGCAGTATAACTTCAGCCCAGTTGGCTGGTGGGTCCATTTTTCCACCTCATCTAACCGATCATGCGGTTACCTCACCGAAGCTCTCACCAGAGAGTGTTGCCACAGATAAACTGGCGGATTTTGCAGTTACGTCAGCTAAACTGGCAGACGGAAGCGTGACTTCTTCCAAAATTATGGCAGAAAGTATTAATGCCAAACATATTCCAGCCGGAACGATTCGCGGATATCACCTGAAGCAGCATGCCGTTTCCCTGGAACATTTGTCGGAGGAAATACGCACACCGGAATTATTTGCTGATGGAAGTATTACGGGAAACAAACTTCGGCACGGGTCCGTAAGTGCGGACCATTTGGCAGCAGACTCGGTATCCGGGACAGAACTGCAACAGGGTGCTGTAGGTAGCGAGCACTTGCAGCCATCTGTAGTACAATCCGTGCATTTGGCTGAAGGCAGCGTGAAAGCTGAACATTTGGGAACTCAAGTAATAAGCTCACAGCATCTGAAGGCAGACATCATTCATGCGGAGCATATTGCTGAACAGGTGGTCACATCACATCACTTGGCACCTGGATCTGTCGAAACAGACCATCTGGCCCCTTTATCCATTACAGCGGCTCATCTTCAGCCAGGTTTGATCAGTGGTTTGCATCTCCAGGCAGAGTCGACAAGTGCTGTTCATCTGCAGCAAGGAGCTGTACATTCCCGTCATATTCAGGATGGTGAAATTCTTCCTCATCATATCCATGAACGCAGCATCGGAACGTCTCATCTGGAAGAAGAGGCGGTAAGTACGATTATTTTGCAGGATGAATCCGTAACACGCTCCAAACTAGCAAGCGGTAGTGTTGATGGCAGCAAATTAGCTGCAGGGGCAGTATCAGCTACTCACATTGCCAACGAAAGTGTGCAAACGCGTCATATCCAGGAAGGAGCAATCCTGGCTGATCATATTCAAGAATGCAGTATTGGCTCAATTCATCTGGATGAGGAGTCCGTGAGTGAGTTTCATCTGCAAAATGGATCTGTTACGAGTGCCAAACTGGCGGACGGCAGTATAAATGGCAGCAAGTTACTCGAAGGTACGGTATCGGGGATGCATATTGCATCCGAAAGCGTGCAATCCGAGCATATTCAGGCAGACGCCATTCATGCTGGACACATCCAGGAACGAAGCATCGGCACAATCCATCTGGAAGAGGAAGCAGTAAGTGCCGTTCATCTGCAAAATGGGTCCGTCGTCAGTGCCAAACTGGCCGACAGCAGTGTAACCGGCAGCAAATTGCTCGAAGATGCGGTGTCGGGAATCCATATCGCATCCGAAAGTGTGCAATCCCGCCATATTCAGGAAGGAGCAATCCTGGCTGACCATATTCAGGAGCACAGCATCGGCATGTATCACTTGGAAGAGGAAGCGGTAAGTGCCATTCATCTGCAAAATGGGTCTGTCACAAGTACCAAGTTGGCCGACGGCAGTGTAACGGGCAGCAAGCTGCTTGAAGGATCGGTATCGGATATCCACATGGCAGATGATAGTGTGCAATCCCGTCAGATTCAAGCAGGAGCCATTCATGCTGATCATATTCAAGAGCGGAGCATCGGCACGGCACATTTGGAAGAGGAAGCGGTAAGTGCTATTCATTTGCAAAATGGATCTGTCACAAGTGCCAAACTGGCGGATAACAGTATAACGGGCAGCAAGTTACTCGAAGGCACGGTATCGGGGATTCATATCGCATCGGACAGTGTACAATCCGGGCATATTCAGGCAGGAGCCATTCATGCTGATCATATTCAGGAGCGAAGCATCGGCACAACCCATCTGGAAGAGGAAGCGGTAAGTGCCGTTCATCTGCAAAATGGATCGGTCACAAGTGCTAAATTGGCTGACGGTAGCATAAACGGCAGCAAATTGCTCGATGATGCTGTATGCGGGAGCCATATCGCATCCGAAAGTGTGCAAACTCGCCATATCCAGGCAGGAGCAATCCTTGCTGATCATATTCAGGAGCATAGCATCGGTACGTCCCATATAGAGGAAGAGGCAATAAGTGCGGTTCATCTGCAAGATGGGTCAATAACGGGTGCCAAACTGACCGATGGCAGTGTAACGGGCAGCAAATTGCTTGAAGATGCGGTGTCGGATGTCCACATTGCAAATGGAAGTATACAATCCCGTCATATCCAGGAGAGAGCCATACATGCTGACCATATTCAGGAGCGTAGCATTGGGATCTCTCACCTCAAAGCAGAATCGGTAAGTGCGATTCACCTGCACAATGGTTCCATAACAAGTGCCAAAATGGCGGACGGCAGTGTTAACGGTAATAAATTGCTTGAAGGTGCGGTATCGGCTATCCACTTGGCAGACAACAGTGTGCAATCTAGGCATATTCAGGATGGATCGATCCTTGCTGAACATATTCAAGAACACAGTATTCGCACAACCCATCTGGAAGAAGAAGCGGTAAGCGGTGTTCATCTGCAAAATGGGTCCGTCACTAGTGCCAAATTGGCCGATGGCAGCGTGAACGGCAGCAAACTGAGTGATCAGAGTATTACTTCCAATCACTTAAATGCAGGGATTGTAGGTCCGGCACATTTGAGCGAAGAGATATGGAATGCGATTCGTCAGTTCAGTGGAGAAACGCTGGAGCAACTGGCAGCGATCCGAAGACAAGAGGGATTAATTCAAACGGAGAGCGAAGCAGCAGAGCCTTTACAGCAGACCCTGGTCGAAGGAATACCCGGTCCTGTTCTGGAAGTAACACAAATTCACGAGACATCGAATCAGGAGCCGGAGCAACAACAAGAGTTGCTATCTCCAAGTGATCAGCTTGGCGAACCAGAGGCGGCCTTGTTCACCACAGAACAGGCAGATCAGGCTCAGCAACCGCAGCTTGAACAGTCACAGGAGAACGCTGGAACGACGGAGTTTGTGTTAAGTGAACAATCGGTTACACAGGAGCATCTGTGTAATGATGCCGTAGGCAGCAGCCAGTTGCAATCGGGGGCAGTTCAGGCCAAACATCTGGCCTTCCAACCCGTTCGCAGCGTAAGCAAGCAACCGGTTGTACAACAATTCGGAATGGAAGCTTTTGTCCTGCCAGAGAGTGAAGGAAGCACAGAGGTAACCGTTGTTTTTGAAGAGTCATTTGCTTCAGAACATTATGTGATTGTGGGTATGAGCAATGATCGGGGATTCCAGATTTCCCTGCTCTCGCAAAGTGAAGACGAAGCAGTGCTTGAGGTGTCGCGTACGGCAGATTGCAAGCATACGTACGGGTTATTGTCATGGATTGCTGCGGGACCTTCGCAAGGATAGTGCAGGATGTTGTATCCTTATTACACGAATGACAAAAGCGGTGTCCAGAGTTGTCCGGGACACCGCTTTTGGTTAGAACTAAGCTTAATCCGTTCGGACGGTGGGGGGTGTCTGAACGTTTGGATACCATTAGGATGATTACATTATAAGTTCAATCACGATAAAGTAAGATTTTACAGGCCCACAGCTTGATATGCTTTGGTAATGGCAGTAGCTTCAGCAGAATTCGCTCCGTACAGATCTTTGGCTGCTTGAATGGTAGCTGTTTTGGCAGCGGCAAATTTGGACGTTGGTGTCAGGTAGTTCACCAGTGTGCTGTAGAAAATCTGGATCGCTTTATCCCGGCCGATTCCGGTAACAGTCACACCATTATGTGTTCCGCCCTGAGCAGCAAGGTAATAGGCTTTGTTGATGATACCACTGTTGATATGGACACCGCCGTTGTCCTGTGTGCCTGTGTAGCGATCGCTGTATTTGTCAGGTTGACCATATAATGTAGGATTGGAGAGGGAGCGCAGTGCATCTCCTGGAATGTTAGGTGTGTAGATATCATCACCGAGCAGCCAGTTTTTGCTTTGAATCGTATTACCGAAAATATCGGCAAAGGCTTCGTTGAGTGCACCTGGTTCATTACGATACTCCAGATTGGCCGTATATTCAATGACACCATGCGTCAATTCATGACCCACAACATCGAGATCACCAGACAGGGATCGGAACGTCGTTCCATCTCCGTCACCAAAGACAATCTGTGCTCCGTTCCAGAAGGCATTATTGTAGTTGGAGCCGTAGTGTACGGTGGATCTAATCAGCAATCCGTTACCATTAATCCCGTTACGGTTGAATTTGCTTTTGTAGAAATCATACGTAGCAGCTGCATGGGCGTGAGCATCTACACCAGCACGATCGGTCCATACATTATCCGAATCCGTGAGCAAGGTACCCGGAAGCGAGGAGCCATTGTTCGCTGTGTACGTTTGGATGCCATTGCCGCGAGTGGTGTCTTTCAGTTGGTAGGTGCTGCCGGATTGGGTGGTTGTCAGTGTTTTGGTATCACCGAGTACGCCTGTACCTGTTCCAGTGGCAAAGTTAATGAGGTCAAACTGGGATACGATACTGCCATCTACTGCATTGATGAAATATTTGGTCCGTAAAGGGGCAGGTTCCAGTACGTTTACTTCCGTAATGTAAACTAGATACGTCTGTCCATCTTCTTCATGATGATAGATGTTCAATTCAGCCTGAGGTGTGATCTCCGGGGCACCAAGCTCTCCAATCCGAGAGGTTGCTTCTTCGGTTGCAATCTGGATTGCGTCTTCCCCGCTGATCTCGGCTACACCATCGTTCGGAATGGCCTGCTCTTCAATCGGTGGAAGATCGCCAAGTGCAGAGCTCACGGCTCCAGTTTTGTCCAGGTGAACCGTCTGTTCTGCACCATATACCGGGATACCTTTAATATACTGTTTCAGACGGAAGTGCCTCACACCAGATGTATCTGTGTTTCTTTTGATAATTTTGAGCTGGGATTTCACATCGGAATTCAGGAATTGTTCCTGCTGTCCAAGGTAATTGTAGATGGTGTCATCTGTTCCACTGTTCAATGGAATACCCTCCTCGGAGGCATAAGGGGCCTGAAGTGGAATGGATTGATCAGACAATGGAGCTGCAGTAGCAGAGGATACGGAAGCGAGCAAAAGAGCTCCTCCAAGAATTGTTGGCATAACTTTGGCGAATTTCATAGTAAACTCTCCCATTCTTTAGCTTATTTTTTGGTTGGAAAATGATCATGCCAATCTCGGTTGGAATTCCGTCTGCAACTAGGCAGCGCGGAGTGTGGGGCTGAACCTGAAGCGTGGAATCAGACAAGAAACGATTGGAACAAAATTGGCTTGGGCCTTAGCTCGGGAGGTGTTAAGTACGACACCAAACGAAAGGGTGACCGTTTTATTCAGTTCAGTCCGAAGGTTTAATCGTCTATTGTGCTCCACTTTCAGAAAGCCGGGGGTTGTCCAATTGCGCGGGCAGAAGATTCGTTTACGAAAAACTGGGGTGTTCAATCCGGGTTTGCATAAATGACGAAGGCAGTGTGTTCTGAACGGCATCACTCCTCTCAAGAGTAGAATGAATCGGTTTAACAGGTTCTGTGAATGAGATCATTATCTAATCAACCTAAGGTCAATAAATAGATTCGCAAAGACAAATGGGAACTTATGTTCATCATAAGGTTATTTTTGTAAATAAAACTGCTTGGAACGTATATTATCACAGTGTAAAACTTTGGAAAAGATGCAAATTTAGATTTTTTTTAAAATTGTGTCTGAAGTAGGGGAGAGGTAGCGTTTTTCACATATTTTGACGTATTTTGTCTAAAATCAAGGCCTGTACCCTCGTGTTCACAGAGAGAACCTGCTTCGTGCAAGGACATACGCCGTTTCCACTGCTCCACGAATACATAGAATAACGTGTACTCCCTTGGCATGCCGATGATTGAATGCGGGAGGTGAAACTGTTGCGCAAAACCCGTACCACAGCACGTTATGCAGCCCGCTCAAATGAGACACGCAGAAAAACAGTGCTGAAGAAACGAAGAGGGAAGTCTGGACACAAAAAGGGTACAAAGGCCTATACGTTCGTTATCCCATCCAGACAGCTGATGTCAAAGGCTAGGGATGGAGTAGAGAATGGAGCGGAAAATGGCATGAGTGATGCACCTGCCCATGGGGATGGTTCTCAGCGTCCGCTGCTGTCGGTGATTATCCCTGCTATGAATGAGGAGAAAACGATTGGTACAGTTGTACGTGAAGCGCTGCGGATATGCCGTGATGCTGAGGTGCTTGTCATTGTGAATGGCTCAACAGACGGCACGGCTAACGCAGCCAAACGAGCTGGAGCACGAGTGCTTACGTATGCAGAAGCACTGGGGCATGATGGAGGACGAAAAGTAGGCGCAGAGGCGGCCTGTGGTCAGGTTTTGCTTTTTACTGATGCAGATATTTCCATTCCTGCAGAGCACCTTGCACCTTATGTGAAAGCTGTGCTGAAGGGAACGGATGTGGCACTTAACGACTACCATGGGCCAGTTACTCGTCATCCTGTTCATCCGGTCGTGGAGGCCAAACACATGTTGAACAGCATACTCGCAAGATCCGATCTCCGGGGGGCATCCATGACAGCTATCCCACATGCAATAAGCCGAAAAGGACTTGAGGTCATGGGAATATCCTCACTGGAAGTTCCGCCACTCGCACAAGCCAAGGCTGTGATCGGTGGACTTCGGGTACGCGCTGTTCACCACGTACCTGTGGGTAGAATGAATGCAGTACGAATCAAAAAGCGAAGCGGACCTGATCCGCTAAGTCAAGTGGTGCTGAATGATCATATGGCAGCGATTAAGTGGATTACGGATACGCTCGGCCCCCGCGGAGGGTATACCGATCTGAAACGTGTTCGCAACCTGGCGAGGTAAGCATGTCGCATCGGATGATGCAACATGCTGGAGGTGAGGAAATGAAGGGACGATCAGGGATTGCCCGCCGCAGGCGGACAACAAATAGACGAACGAGAGTAGCAAGAATAGGAATTAACAGGCGTCGTGGGAACAAGAAGCATGTGGAGCTTCAAAAAACAAGAAAAAGCCGATCAACGTCTGGCCAAGTGGATCTGCACTTGATGTGGGAAGCGGGGCAAGTTGCAGGAAACGAGGCGAAGGCGAACAATACAGCATCAGACAAACACGCACGTCTCGTATGGAATGCACACGCGGCGAACGTTAAGGAACTAAGCAACTTCGATCTAGCCCTGAAGGCAGGTAAGGCATTTATGCAGGGTTATGCTCATGCCTCGGGACATTCATTGCAGATCGTGCCAGTTCCCCTTCGTCATTCGGCTGCTGCCGTTGTCTGTGCCTGTAATGAGGAACACACACTGGGGCAGGTGTTATTGCAATTAAAGCGATTGCCTCTGACGGATATCATTGTCGTACTGAATGGAACGACAGATGACAGTTTGAAACAGGTACTAAAGCAACCTGGTCTTACAGTAGTCTATGAACCGGATCGGGCAGGACATGATGTCGGGCGGGCTCTTGGAGCCAAGATGACGGATGCGGAGTCGGTACTCTTTGTGGATGGAGATATGGTCGTCCCGGCTGAACAGCTTGCACCCTTTCTGTTCGCCGTTGATCGGGGACAGGATGTGGCGTTGAATAATCTGACGTCTTTGCTTCCTGCGTTTGCCGGGCAGGATGAGGTAAGCAGGATCAAAGCATATCTGAACCGAATATTAGGCCGGGCAGATCTCGGTTCCAACTCCATGACAGCCGTGCCTCATGCATTATCTCGTCGTATGATTCAGACGGTGAAGCCAGCATCACTGGCCGTTCCACCTAAAGCACAAAGTCTAGCTATTCAGCATGGAATGAACGTCTCCGCACCAAGTCAGGTGGATGTTATTCGTTCCAATCGGTTGCGTCCTGGTAACACGGGAAGTGGGAATGATGTCGCCAGATTGATCATCGGAGATCATCTGGAGGCACTGGCTACATTACTGGGTACAGGTTGGAATTCAGCTCAGGCTCACACACTCTCCCGTGCAGAAGTGGCTTACAGGAGGAACGCCAGATGACACTGACGAGTATCATTATCCCAACGTACAACGGTCTGGATCTGATCAGGCCCTGCATCGATGCCATACGTCAATACTCAGGCGATCCTGCGTCGTATGAAATTATCGTTGTTGATAACGGCTCGACGGATGGAACGGCTGAATATTGCGCGCTAGAGCGAATTCGATTTGTAAGGTTTCCGGACAATCGGGGATTTCCGGCCGCGTGTAACGCTGGACTTCGAGCAGCTTGCGGGGATGAACTGCTGCTGTTGAACAATGATGTTACGGTCACGCCCCGTTGGCTGGAGAATCTGCGAATGGCTCTGTACAGTGACGTAAGTATTGGGATCACGGGTCCTGTTACGAACTATGCAAGCGGCATCCAGCAGATTGAACTGACGTTCCGTGACATGGAACATTTTCAGGAGTTGGCCAATTCCAATAATATTGCGGATTCTTCAAGGTGGAGGGAAGTTCGTCGGATTGTCGGTCTGTGCATGCTGATGAAACGAAATGTCGTGGAATCGGTTGGACTGCTTGACGAGGCCTATTCTCCGGGACACTATGAAGATGATGATTATTGTTATAGAGCAAGATTGCAGGGTTATCGCTTGCTGGTATGTGGAGATGTTCTCGTGCATCATCAGGGAAGTGCCAGCTTCCAGAAGACAGATCCGATAGCATGGAAACAACTGCTTGAGCGTAATCGTTCGATTTTTATGAACAAATGGCATGTCGATCCGCTTGAATATATGGACATATCCGATGAAGGAGGGAACGTGGAATGAAAGGTGTAATTCTTGCCGGCGGAACAGGAACTAGACTGTATCCGCTGACCCGGCTCATTAACAAACATCTGCTTCCGGTCGGAAAACATCCGATGATTATGTACGGCATTGACAGGCTCCGCCAGGCAGGTGTTGATGAAATATTGATTGTGATTAACAAACATTCCGCCGGGCTATATACAGAGTATCTTGGTGGCGGAGCGGATCATGGGGTCAAGTTGACTTATCGTATTCAGGAAAAGGCAGGCGGGATCGCGGAAGCATTGGATCTGGCGACATCCTTTATTCTTCCTGGCGAAAAATTCGTTGTGCTTCTCGGCGATAATCTCTTCAGTGATGATCTGAAGCCTTATGTGGACCGCTACATGCAGCAACCTGTGGGTACAGCACGAGTCCTGCTCAAAGAGGTGGATGATGCACGACGTTACGGGGTGCCTGTCTTTGATCCACAGCATCCGCAGCGAATCTCGTATATTGAGGAGAAGCCAAGCCAGCCGAAAACCTCTTATTGTGTGACAGGAATATACATGTATGATGATCATGTTTTTAACCTGATTCGTAATATCTCGCCGTCTGCGCGCGGAGAACTCGAAATTACGGATGTGAATAATCACTACGCGTCTGCTGGCGGACTGGAATACGACATTTTGCAGAAATACTGGAGTGATGCAGGTACATTTGATTCGCTCCAGGAAGCAGCCGTTCGCATGAAAGGACAATTGCCCTAAAATGAATGCGCCTGATGCTGCCGCTGTGCGGTGCCCCATGGGAGCAGAACACCCTGCGCCGGAGCTGGAAGGATGCTCCGGCGCTTTGCGCAGCGACCATCCTCGTGCATGCCAAAGGAGGGAATGGCGTGAGAGTAGTAACACGCACCGGGTCTGCTGAGGTCACTGTGTCAGGTAAGCCCCGGGGCATCCACCCGGCTGTATTAATGGGCAGTGGCACTCCGATAGCAGCAGGTACCGGGCCTGCTGGAGTCAAAGGTGTGAAGTCAGGGAAACGCAGTACCCTGACGAAAGCGGGGACATCTGCCGGCGCAGCGCATAAGGTTCGTGCAGGCAAAGCGAGCAGCCCAGGCACTGTTGTTGGCAGAGCAGGCAAAGCTGGCCCTGCGAGCGCGAGCAAAGCGGCGAGAGCCAGCCGCACCCGCAAAGGCAAAGCCGGCCCGCGCCAGGCCACTGCTGGGCGCAAGCCTGCACCCACGCGGGGCGGGCGTGCCGCTGCCCGCGCCAAGCAGCGCACGGCGATGCGCCGTGCGCCCATGCCAGCACCGCAAGCCAGCACGCCACAGGCGATGCCTGCCAGCGGTGCTGGCCCCGCCCCGCGCCAAGCGACACATCCGAAGGGTGTCGCTCCCGCGGGGCGGGATGGCGCTGCCGCCGCGCATGCGGGCAGCGCCAAGGGCTTGCCTGCGCCTGCACAGCTCGCGGAGCACGCAGTGCAGGCGCAGGCCGTGCCCGGCGGCTATGCCGAGGGCTACCGCGACGGCGTATTCGCCGGCGGGGAGGCGCTGGTGGCGCAGCATATCCCGCCGGATCACATTCTGCCTGTCGCGGCGGCGGCAGATTTGATCGCGGCGGGATTTCGCCAATACGCGCCCAGCCTGACCCGGCTGTCCAGCCCGCATGAGATGGCTGGACACATCGTGGCGGCGCTGGATGCGCAGCGCCCCTTGTCTGTCGTTCGCCTCGGAGATGGCGAACTGCTGACGCTGGCAGCCGATACGGTGCTGCCCGGCCAGGAAGTGCAGGAGCTGGCACCGTTTCTGCCCTATGCAGGGGTGCCATGCTCAACCCCCGACATCCGCGCGATGCTTGCGGAAGCCATTCAGGCCGCCGACTGGGTTGGCGTCCCGATCTCGCGGGCGCCCACATTCCAGGGGCTGCTCTTCCCCGTATTGCGTCACTTCGGAATCGACTGGTCCCGGCTGAAGTTGACCAGCTCTACCATCAATTACAGTCTGCACCAGTCCGGCTTGCTGCTGCCATTGCTGCAAGGGCGACGGGTTTTGCTTATAGGCAGCCAGGCCGCAGAGCTTGGAGCGCTGCTGCATAACCGGGGGATTCATGTCACAGGCATCATTGGTTCTGTGACGGGAGTGATGGACATTCCGAGTGTGATGCAGCTAACCGCAGAACATGCCTTCGATATTGCATTGGTGGCAGCGGGTATTCCGGCGGTCATTCTGTGTCGACGAATCGCGGGTGAACTCGGCAAGGTCGCTTTTGATTTTGGACATTTGGCTGACAAACTGGTAAAAGGAGAGCTTCAACTCTAGTGGACCGTCCGGAGGCTGGTCATATGCGCATTGGCCTCACGGACGAGTGGAAATGGAGGGAGCAATATGAGCACACCCGATCAACAGCGCGGGGAAGAACGTCATGGCCGCAGCAAGAAGGTTAATGTTCGAAACGACATCCGTCGAAAGGGTCACAGTCATCACAACATCACGTCAAATAACAGCACTCGCAGTGAAAACAGCCGGAATGGGAGTATAAGCAGCGGCAAAAAAACGGCTCGCCCTGCCTCACAGCGCGATGTCTCGCGACCTGCCATGGTCGTCCTGCATGCAGCAGGTCGTCGCTCAACGCGGAAATCCAGACGCAACGGTAAAAGCAGCCGCGCAACCAGAGCCAGGCTCTACAAACAGGGTTATCATAGAGGATACGACGAAGGTGTCCGCCAGGGACAGAGTTCATTTGGTCTGGTTTTTGAAGGAGTTAGCATCATTATTCCCACGTACAATCAACGGGAGTATGTGCTGCAATGTGTGTCCAGTATTGAAAAGCATACACCTGCCCCCTACGAAATCATTGTCGTGGATAATGCCTCCAAGGATGGAACTGCCAAGGCTATGCTCCGCAAAGGCGGCATGGTGAGGGTAGCAGCATTGGATCAAAACCGGGGGTTTGCCGGAGGTGTTAATCACGGGCTGATGATGGCGAGAGGACGACATATCATTGTACTGAACAACGATACGCTGGTTACTCCGGGTTGGCTGGATAATATGATGACATGTCTTGCCAGTGATCCGAAGATTGGTGTGGTGGGTCCGGTGACCAACTATATTGGCGGGGATCAGCAGATCGAGGTTCCATATCGTGAGGTAGGAGAGATGTGGTCTTTTGCCGCCACACAGAATCGTCCCGATGCAGACAAACATCGAATCACGGATCGTCTGGTCGGATTCTGCTGGCTATTCTCGCGGGAACTGCTGGAACGGGTAGGTTATCTGGACGAAGGGTACGCGGTGGGCAATTATGAAGATGACGACTG
Source organism: Paenibacillus sp. FSL R5-0517 (assembly GCF_037974355.1). NCBI lineage: Bacteria > Bacillati > Bacillota > Bacilli > Caryophanales > Paenibacillaceae > Paenibacillus > Paenibacillus sp. FSL R5-0517. The sequence goes on along the minus strand of NZ_CP150235.1, from coordinate 5,607,868 downwards.
GATCATTCGGGTGAAGCTGGCAGGATACCAGCTTGCGGTAGCCGGGGATGCCTTTATCCATCACTTTGGAAGTGTCAGCATGAAAGCATTGGGTGAGCAGGATTTTGCAGTAGTGAACAAGGATAACGAGCAGTTTTATAACCAAAAGTGGGGAGATCCTCATGGCCTGGTTGCCGAGACGTCCCGGTTGGCGAGCCAACACACCTCTGGTACCTCATCCGGCCAACAGGAGGATAGAGACATGAGCACAATCGATTCGCGTCAGCGAATCTCAACACAGGGTAGCCAAGATCCAGCATTACAGTTTAGACGAAGTTGTGAGTTCTACCCGGAAGGTGCGTTCCTGTCGGATGCGAAAGGTGATGTCTATACGTTAACTGGCGGTCGGCGGCGTAAGCTGAACATTCCTGTACCTCGTGGAATATCACCTGTTCAGGTGGCCAAACCGGATCTGCTCGCCATTCCTGCCGGAGATGCACTGATATCAGCAGGTGACGTGCAAGGTTGGACGATGGAGTCACATCAGGTGCAGAATAAAGCGGTCCAGGATTCTCCACATCTCTGGGCAGAAGGAAGTATTGTTGCCGCAGTGGATGCACCCGAGATTCGATATCAGATCAGCGGAGGCAAGCGGAGACGATTTGTATCGGTCTATGCCGCAGAACGTTGGGGTATACATTCCGGGCATATTATCAGCGTGTCTGCGGAACAGCTGAATTCGTTGGAAGAAGGATGGCCGATTATCGCCCCACCTCAGCTCTTGAACCCGGATCTGTAATGTCAGGCAATCTGTATATCCGGATCAGCAGCATGATGCGGAATGGAAGATGCAGCGATATCCTGTGTAATCGCTCTGATTCATTCCGCATCCGAATATTACATATGAGATGTTAACTATATAATTTGAACTGAAGATTATTTATACTGACACTACGTTGACAGAATAACCTTCCAATCGCTGTTATCCCCAGATGCTTTCGATTCCCTTTCTCAAGGGGAAATCCAGGGATAGCGTATGCTTCCGATGCAGCTTTCTTTCAGAAAGCTTGTAGACGAAGTGTATGCTTTCGAAGTAGCTTTCTTGCAGAAAGCTTGTAGCTTCGCTTTTTCAGGTTTTTTCTTTCCTATCCGTTATCGTATAAATGATTAGTTCAACTTATATAGACCACTTAAAGTAAAGCGATTGAGGGAGGATACGGGATGAAGAATTCTGTAGTCAGACAAGCTGAACAGATTGCCAGTGATTTTCTGCTTGAAAAAGTAAAATGCTCTCATCATATCCTCGGCAAAGGTTTTGTCAATCAAGTCTGCCTGGTGGAGACGGCAAGTCGTAAAGTGGTTGTACGCATGAACGATCCAGATACATATTCCACCTTTGTGAAAGAAAAATGGTGTATCGAACGGGCAGCAAGTGCCGGTATCCCTGTGCCAAAGACATTATCCGTTGGAGTCAACGCCGAACATGCCTATATGATTCAAACGGTTGTGGAAGGGGATAACGGTTTGGACACGACAGTGTCTCCAACCGTGATTTGGAGAAAACTCGGAGAGTACACAAAACAGTTTCAATCCATCTCAGTGAATGGCTTTGGAAGGGAAATGCACGATGAGGTACAAAATCAATTTTATTCTCCCCCGCATCCAGGATCAGATGGCAGTTGGCAAGGTTATGTTCAGTACAATATCAATAGTCTGACGGAGCAGGACCCGCTGATCGAGCTTGGTGTCATTACGATGAAGGAATCACAGGTCGTAAGGCAATGGTTTGAACAATTAAAAATGCAAAAGTTCCGCTTTGGTTTGTGCCATGGCGACCTCTCCTTGAAGAATACAATTGTGAGTTCTACGGGTGAGATAACCCTTTTGGATTGGGGAAATGCAGAGGTTACTGTCGTGCCGTATGGGGATATCATTCAACTCATGCAATGCCAGCTACAAGGGAATGGGCCTGATAACGAACAATTGAGAGCGTTTTTAGAAGGCTATGGGACAAGTATACAAGAGCAGGAACATGAACTGAATCAAGCGAGACATGTGTTGCTGTTGAAAGCTTTCGATACATTAAGGTGGGCTATAGATCGAAGTCCGGATCAGATCAAGTTTTACACTGTATTAGCGAAACAAGCTTTTGAACAGGTTTGTCGAAATAATAGGCAATCTTTCCTGTAAAATCGTTCATCTTTCAAATATAAAATTTAATCTTTCTATTTAACTATAGGATTATTCTATTAGCAGATCCATTGACGCATGAAGGGCGCAGGAGTACATTTATAGCCATAATTCTTATATAACAGATGGGAATTGAAGGTCTAGAGCATTCGGAGGAATTCCCCGGACCTTAATTTTAAAACCTAGCAGGAGGTATGTCGATGTCATCATCAACCAAAAAAGTCGTGCTGTGGAGCAAAACAGGCTGTCATTTCTGCGGGGAAGTGAAAGCATTTCTGACAGAGCGAAACCAGCCTTTCGAGAACATTGAAGTACAGGGTAATGACGTACTGCGTGATGTGCTTGAAGCTAAATATGGCATTCGGCATGTACCCGTTATTGAAGTGGGAGGGGACGGCAAGTTCGAAGCCTTGCTGGAACCTGATCTGGAAAAGCTGGCCGAACTTCTGGCACAACCGGACGAAGCAGCAGCAGTCTGACGAGGATCCATGTACACTTTGAATCTGGCAGTTCCAGCTGTTGCATGATGCAATAGGCATGATGCAGCAGTTGGAATGTTTATGAACCGGAGGCCTTTAGGAGATGTAAATGCTCTGCATCTAACTCCATGATACGTACATTCACATCTTCAATACACATATAGAAAAAATCTATTAGTCGCGCTGTTGACCCTTTTACGGGGCAGTGATAAGATTTGTGAAATTAAAACAAACCAAACTCATAGGAATAGTTAACTTTTAGTTGATTCGCATATGTTAACCCTTCAGAACGACCCTTGAACATTCTTTTGAAGATTTTAATCCAAGGAAGGCGGAATGCACATGACAGCGAAACGCAGTTTGAAATTCGGAGCAATTGTACACGGCGTCGGAGGCAGCAATACGACATGGAGACACCCGGAAGTTCAGGCAGATGCCAGCGTTAACTTTGAGTTCTACAAACGTCAGACGCTGAAAGCGGAAGAAGGCAAGTTCGATCTTGTATTTATCGCAGACGGTCTGTATATTACCGAGAAATCCATTCCCCATTTCCTGAATCGTTTCGAACCAATCAGTATCCTGTCCGCTTTGGCTGCCGTTACTTCACGGATTGGACTGGTGGGTACCCTATCGACATCCTATAGTGATCCCTTCACCGTAGCCAGACAGTTCGGTTCTCTTGATCAGATCAGTGATGGCCGTGCAGGCTGGAACGTTGTGACCTCCCCGCTGGAAGGTACAGCGAAGAACTATAGCAAGAGTAATCATCCAACGCATCCGGAACGGTACCGCATCGCTACGGAATATCTGCAGGTAACCAAAGGATTGTGGGACTCGTGGGAAGATGATGCCTTTGTAAGAGACAAAGAGAGCGGTGTATTCTTCGATCCATCCAAGCTGCACACCCTTAATCATGAAGGAGAATTCTTCTCCGTACAGGGTCCGCTCAACATTGCCCGTTCACGGCAAGGGCAGCCGGTAATTTTCCAGGCAGGTTCTTCAGAAGATGGCAAAAACCTGGCTGCGCAAGAAGCGGATGCTGTCTTTACCGGACACGATACGATTGAAGATGCTCAGGCATTCTATAAGGATGTCAAAACACGGGCCGCTTCCTATGGACGTTCTTCACAGGATATTGTCATTCTGCCAGGTATCAATCCTATTGTTGGACGGACGGAAGAGGAAGCTGAACAGAAATATCAGGAAATCGCAAGCTTGGTCACGATAGACAAAGCATTGGATTACCTGGGACGATTCTTCGAACATCATGATTTCTCCCAATATCCATTGGATGAACCTTTCCCGGAGTTGAACGGAATTGGAAGCAACAGTTTCCGCAGTGGCACGGACAAGATTAAGAAGGATGCCAAGGAGCAAGGGTTGACCTTGCGTGAAGTGGCACTGCGGGCAGCAACACCACGCAGCAAATTCCTCGGCACACCGGAGCAGGTTGCTGACAAAATTCAGGAATGGTTTGAGACGGAAGCGGCTGACGGTTTCATTATTGCTTCCGAATTGCCAAGTGGATTGTCTGATTTCGTAAAACTGGTTGTTCCAATTCTGCAAGAGCGCGGCCTCTATCGTACGGACTATGAACACGATACATTGCGAGGTAATCTTGGGGTGAAAATTCCGGTTAACCGTTATACGGCTGCCAGGGAGCAAGTGGTATCTGATCTGGCATAATTGAGATGAACTCAACCATTCACACTATTTTAAAACCGACTTAACTCATAGGATATATCAAGTATTAGATATACGCATCATTATAATGACACCTGTATACACAGAGGGGGAAGCGATATGAACAGGTCTATCTCATGGATGAAATATATGGCATTGGCAGCAGTATTGGTGATGGTATTATCCGGTTGCGGAGCAGCGGCGGGGGGCAGTGCGAACGGTGCTGCTCAGGCTTCGGGCGGAGAACAGGGCGAGCAAGCCGAAGGAGGCAACCTGACTTTTGCACTCGCGACTTCACCGGATACGTTGGACCCTCATCGCAGTGGGCTTGCCGTAACGGTACGCGCCATCCGGACGATCTACGACAATCTGGTTGTGCAGCTGCCTGATGGCTCCATCAAACCTTGGCTTGCCACAGAATGGAGCGTATCCGAGGACGGCAAGAGTTATACGTTCAAGCTGCGTGAAGGCGTGAAGTTCCATGATGGTACGCCGTTTAATGCGGAAGCCGTGAAATACAATCTGGACCGAGTGATTGATCCGGCCACCAAAGCTGCCAATTCTCTAGCCCTGATTAGACCCTATAGCTCCTCCGAGGTCATTGATGAATATACCATCAAGGTAAATCTGGATTCACCATCGCAGGCTTTTCTCGGCAATCTGAGTCAGGCACTTCTGGGGATCGTATCCCCTACAGCTGCCCAAAAATATGGCGACCAGTTAGGTAAAAATCCGGTGGGCACAGGTCCGTATACCTTTGTGAAATGGGATGAAAATGCGGATATCGTCGTTGCCAAAAACAAGGATTATAATTGGGGACCTGAGACGGTTGAAAATAAAGCCGCACCTCATGTGGATACGATCACATTCAAGATCGTACCGGAAGAAGCGACACGCATTGGAAGTGTTCAGAGTGGTCAGGTACTCGCTGCCGAGACCGTTCCGCCGCAAAATATCGCTGCATTAAAGAACGATCCGAACCAACAATTGTTGCAGGCTAATACAGTTGGATTGCCGTACACACTCTTTTTCAATCTGCGCAAAGCGCCTTGGGATGATGTGAAAGTAAGACAGGCGGTACAATCTGCCGTAGATGTGGAATCGATTGTCAAAACATTGTATCTCGGCAACTACGAACGAGCGTGGTCTGCACTGTCTCCTGGAATTCTGGGTTATGATGCATCGCTGGAAGGAAGCATTAACCCTGACATCAACAAAGCCAATCAGCTGCTCGATGAACAAGGCTGGGTGAAAGGTGCAGACGGTATTCGTGCCAAAGACGGCCAGAAGCTGACCCTGCGTTATGTCGATGGTTCACCCAATCGGGAGAAACGCAATGACATTGCTGCGATTATCCAGCAACAGCTGAAACAGGTAGGCATCGCCGTTGAAGTGGAGATTACGAAAGACGTAGCAACGGTCATCTATCAGAACTGGGATTATGATCTCTATGGCAATAGCCAGGTCAATTCTGATCCAAATGCCTTGTACGCCTTCTATCATACGAGTGCAGAGGGGCAGCGTCCGACCTTATCCGGTTTGTCTGATCCAAAGATCGATGAACTGCTGGAGCAGGGGGCCGTTGAGAGTGACGCGGATAAACGTGTCGAGATCTACAATCAGATTCAACAATATCTGATTGAGCAAGCGGTGATTCTGCCGATCTATGTATTCCCGTATACCGTTGCAGCATCCAAAAAGGTGGAAGGTATCAAGTTTGATTCCCTGGGTTATCCCCTCTTCAATGATGTTCGTATTCAGCCCTAGCATGAAGGGTCAATCCAGATACAGGAAGGAGATATCCCGGTATGGTTCAAACGATACTGTCGAGACTTGCAACATCGCTTCTGGTTATTTTCGGAGCTTCGGTGCTGGTATACTGCATCATGTATCTTCTGCCGGGTGATCCGGTTCTGCTCATGCTGGATCCATCCTCGGCTACGCCGGAGATGATCGAGAATCTGCGGGCGCAGCTTGGATTGGATCAGCCGTTTTACATTCAGTTTGCCAACTATTTCGGTGATATGCTGCGTGGGGATTTTGGCAAATCCATGATCAATTCTGATCCGGTCTTGCCGAAGATACTGGAACATTTTCCAGCTACAATGGCTTTGACTGCTCTCAGCTCAATCATTGCCATTACAATCGGAATTACACTCGGTGTATTGTCTGCCATTCATCGCAATGGCGTAATTGATTTTGTCGCCCGGCTCGTTGGGTTGTTCGGCATCTCCATGCCAACCTTCTGGACGGGGATATTGCTCATCCTGTTATTCTCGGTACAGCTTGGCTGGTTCCCGGCCATGGGTTCCGACGGTTTCAGTTCACTGGTTCTTCCCGCGGCTACACTGGGTCTCGTGGGTGCAGGATTTATTGTACGGATGGTACGGAACAGTATGCTGGAAGTCATCAACGAACCGTTTATCGTGGCTTTACGGGCCAAAGGCCTTTCGGAACGTGCCATCATGTATGGTCATGCACTTCGTAATGCACTGATCCCTGCTGTAACAGTAATCGGCATGCTGATCGGTGATCTACTTGCTGGAACCGTTGTGGTGGAGACCGTCTTCTCCAGACAAGGAATCGGCCGGATCATTGCGGATGCGCTAATGGCCAAGGATCTGCCCGTGGTACAAGGCGTTGTTTTCTTTACATCCATTATCTATGTGGTCCTGAACCTGCTGGTGGATATTTCGTATTCGTACATTGATCCCCGGGTTCGGCGTGCAGTCCGAACATGATATTGGATGGAATAGTCAGCAGTGTCCTGACTAGGAGTATGGAAGGAGGCGTTGTTGCTCATGAGCATGAAACCTTTGGTTAGTGACAAAAAAGCATGGGCAGGCGGTGCAGGACGTATCCGTCTATGGAATCGCCGCCCTTGGCGTTATCGCGTCTCATTCGCGGTATCCCGATTATTCTTTTATGCAGCATTGCTGGTGGTGGTCTTTACCGTAGCATGTGCGATTGTGCCGGGATGGATTGCGCCCTATGATCCAACGCAGATGATGACGGATGCCATTCTGCAGGCTCCCTCCGCTGCACACCTGTTCGGGACGGACTATTTTGGCAGGGATATCTTCAGTGTGGTTGTACATGGGAGCAGAGATTCATTGCTCATTGGATTCGCTTCGGTACTTGTAGGCGGTATTGTCGGTAGTGCGCTTGGTATTATCTCCGGTTATGCCGGAGGCATTGTCGACACGATTACCATGCGAGCTGTTGATATTCTGATGGCTGTACCCGGCGTGCTCCTGGCATTGTCTGTTGCCGCTGCTCTCGGGCCAGGACTGATGAACATTGCACTGGCTGTTGCTGTTTCCTCCATTCCGGGGTACGCACGGGTCATGCGTGGGCAAGTCATATCGGTCAAAGGTCTGCCTTTCATTACAGCGACACGTTCACTGGGTGGTTCCAATACACGTATTTTCTGGAAACATGTACTGCCACATTCATTGTCACCGTTGCTGGTCATGGCTACGTTGGGCGTAGGGACATCGATCTTAACGGGTTCAGGACTGAGTTTTCTTGGGCTTGGGGTGTTGAAAGAAATTCCGGATTGGGGTGCATTGCTCTCCCAAGGTAGAGGGTATCTAACGGTTGCCTGGTGGATCTGTACGTTCCCGGGGCTTGCGATCACGTTGTTTGTACTGGCGGTTAATCTGATTGGAGACGATATTCGCGATCGGTTGGACCCCAAAGTAAAAGGAGCGGCCTGACCGCTATACCAAAATATAAGAAGTTATAATTTTCACCCTATCCATTTTTATATTTCACTGCGAAACGGTAGCTGTGCCACCAGAGGACGGCGACAGCAGTTTACGCTTGAGGAGGAATACGTTATGCCACATGTCGTCATTATTGCCGGATCACCTTCCAAACGTTCGCGTTTGACAGGTCTGACGGATTACAGCAGCCAAAAATTAACGGAGGCAGGCATCACCGTTGAAGTCATTCATGTTGCGGATCTACCCGCTGAGGATCTGGTGCAAGCCCGGTTCGGCAGCTCATTCATTCGGGATGCACTGGCTGTCGTTGAAGCCGCGGATGCAGTCATTGTAGCTACGCCGGTATACAAGGCATCGTACTCGGGAGTGCTCAAGCTGTTCCTGGATCTGATTCCGCAAGAAGGTCTACGGGGCAAGTTGACACTTCCACTCGTTATCGGTGGCTCTATTGCTCATCTGCTCGCCATTGATTATGCATTGAAGCCTGTACTGGCGGCCCTTGGTGGAAGACATATCCTGGGTGGTGTGTATGCTGTGGATCAGGGAATTGAACGACTGAATGATGGACAATTCGTACTCTCGGCAGATATTACTACACGTCTGGATCGCTCGCTGGATGAATTGAGATTGACACTGGAAAAGGATGGGATTACGATATCATAAAACCAAGTAAGTGTATTGGATAAATCAATATAAGATCAAACGTCTGCGGACGTGGATACGGAGGCGCTCATGAATATCGAGAATATTGAAGCATTTGTATATATCAATCATTATGGAAGCTTCAATAAGGCTGCCGAAGTACTCTTCTTGTCCCAACCTTCGGTCACAGCTCGCATTCAGTCACTGGAAAGGGAGCTGGGCTGCAAGTTGTTTGATCGGCTTGGCAAGCAAATTGTCCTGACAGAAGAAGGTCGGAAATTCCTGCCGTATGCGCAGCAAGTGCTGCAAGTCATTCAGAAGGGCAAGCAGAAGATTCAACAACGCAAGACAACACCGGATGCACTTCGACTGGGGAGTACAGTATCGGTCTCGAATTATGTCATTCCCGATTTTCTACCCAAGATCAAGGAAGCTTACCCCGAAATTAATATCAAACTGACGACGGCAACGACGGATCAGCTGATTGCCAAATTGCTTGGTCAGGAGATCGATCTTGCTTTTGTACGCAAGGTGATGCATCCTGCGATCCGTACGGTTGCTTTTTATGAAGATCCAATTCAGCTCTATGTGTACAAAGGACATCCATTCATGGAGAGCGGGCATGTCAGCATGGAAGCGATCCGGCATGAGCAACTGGTCTTTTTCGAATGTGGTTCATTGGACTGGCTTCGCATTCACCGGGCTTTCGACTCGCTGGAACATCCTCCGAATATTACATATCATGTCGACAATTCGGAGACAGCGAAGAAACTGGTTATGCAAGGGGCAGGCATTGCTTTTCTCCCGGGACTCACGGTGAAGAAGGAAGTGCAGAATCAGGAGTTGTTCCCCATTCAGGTACATGAGGTGGCAGGTGTATCATTGCAGATCAGCGTTGTCACGTTAAAGGAAGAATATTCGCCATTGGCAGAGCCCTTCGGGGAACTGCTGCGACAGTTATAGAGCGTCTATGTTGAATCCGACTTTTACACCAAAACGGAGAGTGCAGAACCAATCTGAAGAAGCGAAGCGTGCGAATTTATCAACGGATTTTTCCCTTGCACCAAGGGAGTACAGAAAATCTGGGGATAAGAGCGATCGGAAGCTGGTACTGCAATCGGAGTGATAACGTGTAACATCTCTAGTTCAACTTAATAGTGATTCAATATCAGCGGTTCAGCACAATCAAGGAGGAGAAGGATATGAGTATTCGTGTGGGCATTTTGGATCAGACTCCCATCTATGAAGGGGAAACGGCGGTGGATGCTTTTCGGCATACGATTGAGCTGGCACAGCGGGCAGAGCAGCTTGGATTCCATCGGTTCTGGGTATCGGAGCACCATGATTCAGGGCATGTTGCAGGTTCCTCCCCGGAGGTACTCATCTCCCACTTGCTTGCGCATACGAAGCGGATTCGGCTGGGGTCTGGCGGAGTGATGCTCCAGCATTACAGTCCATACAAAGTCGCCGAAAATTTCAATATCCTCGCAGCGCTCGGACCAGGAAGAGTTGACCTGGGAATTGGTCGTGCACCAGGTGGATTACCGCGTTCAACACAGGCGTTACAGGAAGGGATTCAGGGTGCGGCATCACTTCAAGAGAAAATTGTTCAGGTGAAACGATACATCCACAATGAGCCGTTTGAAGATCCATCCCATCCACTTGCAGGTCTCAGCGCTTCGCCTGTGTCCGACATTCCAGCGGAACTGTACGTACTTGGAGCCAGTGTTGATAGTGCAGGCATGGCTGCGGAACTGGGACTCCCATATGTTTTTTCACTGTTCATTAACAGTAATATTGAGGTAGCGCTTGAGGCCATCCGTGTATATCGCGAGCAATTCGATCGTTCTCAGGGAAGGGTGCCTTACGCTGCACTGGCTTTATCCCTGATTGTGGCGGAGAGTGAGGAAGAAGCGGAAGGACTTGCGAGCGAGCATATGCTGGTGAAGATCCATCTGGAGAGTGGAAAGGTGCTGACGGTGGGTTCTGTGGAACAGGCGGAAGAATTCGGACGTCAATCAAACGAGAGCTATCGGATCGAGATTCTGGAGCCAAGTGTGACCCGGGGTACGAAGGAAATCGTAGGTCAGGCACTGCTGAAGTTTCAGCAGGATTTTGCGGTGGAAGAGTTCATTGTGACTACAGCTACACGGGACTTTACCAAGCGAATTCGTTCATTTGAATTGTTGCGTGAAATTCTGGCAGAGCAGGGACTAAGCGAATTTGCACTGGAATCCAAGACACAGGAAGCCGCAATCGGATAGAAGTAGGCAGTTAATATAGCAGAGAATATATACGAATGGGAGGCCATGTGATGAAAAGTGATCTGGAACAGCCCAAGCAGCAGGCTGTAGAGCAAATACAGGGCCCCGAGCATGAGCTTCACGGTGAACGGGAGGAAGCATTCGCGGAACATTTAATCACCATTCGGCGACACCTGCATCGCAACCCGGAATTGTCTGGCGAGGAAAAGGAAACGACGGCAGCCATTCGCAGCTGGCTGGAAGAGGAAGGTGTCCGTATTGCAGACGAATATGTGCTGCGGACAGGGCTTGTCGCTGAAGTAGGCCAAGGAGACGGCCCGGTGATCGCCCTAAGAGCGGATATTGATGCGCTGCCCATTCAGGAAGAGACGAAGCTGGAATTTGCCTCGCAGGTGGCTGGAAAGATGCATGCCTGCGGACATGACGCACACACGGCGATTCTGATTGGTGCTGCACGATTACTGAAACAGCGCGAGTCCACGCTCCCGGGGAAAGTACGCTTGTTGTTCCAGCCATCGGAGGAAAAAGCAACGGGTGCACGGCAAGTGATCCAGAGCGGCGCATTATCCGATGTTCGGGCCGTATTCGGGTTGCATAACAAACCTGATCTTCAGGTGGGTACGGTAGGCATTCGGGAAGGCGCATTGATGGCGGCCGCAGACGGTTTTGTTGTCAAAGTGGAAGGTGTAGGCACCCATGCAGCCGTGCCTGAAGCAGGCATTGATCCGATCGTGGTTGCCGCACATATCGTTACGGCTCTACAGGCGATTGTGAGTCGTAATGTAGGAGCACAGGAGAGCGCCGTCATCAGCGTTACCAAGCTCCACAGCGGTACAGCCTGGAACGTCATTCCAGATGAAGCGATACTCGATGGCACAGTGCGCACCTTTGATGAGAAAGTGCGTGCACGGATTCGCGAGCGTTTCAATCAGGTGGTGACCGGTGTGGCGGCAGCTTATGGCACACGGGCTACGGTTCGCTGGATTCAAGGACCACCTGCCGTGGTCAACGATGAAGCTCTCGCGTTTGCAGCGGAACAAATTGCAAGTGAGATTGGATTAAATCGCGTTAGACCGCTGCCTTCTCCAGCAGGGGAGGACTTCTCTTTTTATCAAAAAGAAGTTCCGGGCCTGTTCCTCTTCTTGGGCACCTCTGGCCCGCATGAGTGGCATCACCCTGGCTTTGATGTGGATGAACGGGCATTGCCGCTGGGAGCACATCTTCTGGCTGCATTAGCTGAGCAAGCACTGCACAATGTGCAAGCACATCAAGAGTGATAGGTACAATGAATTTTGTATCCTATCCAGATCGAAACGGTTCCGTTCTGCGGCAACCGTTTTTTTTGTATTTCTTTTATAGCAAGAGCGGTAGGAACATCAATTCGTTTAATCTTATCAGATGGTATATTTATGCAGGGGTGGCGCAGAAACGTCAGCTCTGTTTGGTTTTTTGCAGGAGGGGAAATGAAGGAACGAATGAGTTGCAGTCTTTTTAAAATGGAAATATTTGTTGACGCTTTCCAAAAGGATGTGCTATATTTTTCTCGACCTTTTAATCGTAATTATTACTATTAAACAAAAAAGAAGAACAGGAGTAGTCGCTGCGATGAAACAGGAGATCGATTTTATCAAGTTCAGTCCCACTCAAAACATGACGATTCTGGTTAAAACGGATCATGCAGCCGAGCAATACAGTCATATTGCTACCCGCCTAATGTCGTATGATAACGTTTACGCCGAGCAAGTGGGATTCATTGAACCAACAAGGAGACCGGAAGCTGTGGCCCGTCTGGAAATGTCCGGCGGCGAGTTCTGTGGCAATGCCTGCATGGCACTTGCAGCACACCACGCATCTGAAGCAGGGCTGGCACAAGAGAAATCTATGGACATCGTGCTGGAAGTTTCCGGAATCGATCAATTGATCATGTGCCATGTGAAGAAGCAGCAGAATGAATATGACTGCCGGGTAACCATGCCGGTTCCAAAGCAGATTGAACAGCGAACCATCCGGTACGAAGGCATCGAGCTGGATATGGTAATCATCCGGTACGCCGAGTTCATCCATATCGTGATTGAAGTGGATGACTTCGACGATCCGATGAAGAAGAGGGCACAGACCCTTGCAAGGTTACTGGGAGTAACCCTGGGAGATAAGCTGATCGGTATCTTGTTATATCAATCGCACTCGCAAGAAATGGCTCCTCTCATCTATGTTCCAGAGCTGGATAGTCTGATCTGGGAGAGAGGGTGTGGTTCGGGTACGGCCTCCGTGGGTGCCTATCTCGCATGGAGCCAGCAGAGGCAGATTACGCAGTACATCAAGCAGCCTGGTGGTGCGATCAAAGTGATGGTCCAGTGGAATGCCGCGGAACTTGAGAGTATTACGATTGAGGGATCTGTTGGCATTGTCGCACAAGGCAAAGCCTTCATAGATGCTCCAGCAGAATGGAGCGTTGTAAACGCATGAGGTACATGATAGATGATCGAGACAACATATAGGGGGAAAAGAAATGATCACATTGGTCCATTTTCAGACATGTTTGAGTGAGTTTGCAGAGAAATTCGATAAGCTCGCGAGCAAGTACGATCATACGATTCAGCATAGTGCAGAGCTGGAGGCTGTGATCAATGACTACTCCCTCTTTGTGACCGATTCGGAGAATAAGGCAGCTTGGGAACAGTTGGGGCATTCGGAGTTGGAAGAACTGGATTCGCTTATATGGCAGTTAAGAAATAAATCCGCCCAGTGTGTGGCGATCATGGAGAAATATCGTGCATTGAAGTTAGAGAACGGGGATGTACAGATTGCCGATTATTTCAGAAACATCGAAGAGTGTATCGATAAAGAATTCGGCAGCTTCCAGGTTACCTCCGATTCCAAAGTATTGCTGGTAGGCTCCGGTTCCTTCCCCATGACACCATTACTCATCGCCAAGCGAACAGGTGCACAGGTTGTCGGGATCGATATTGATGAAGAATCCATTACACTCGGGCAGAAGGTGGTAAAGACGCTGGGCGCAGGTTTGAAGATTCATCTGGAGTCAACCTTGCTGGAAAATCTGGAGTATACCAAGGAAGCAACACATATCATTTTCAGCTCTACCGTGGCCCCTAAATATGATCTGCTTGATCAACTGCATGCCCTGACAAATGCACAGGTGGTTGTAGCCATGAGATATGGTGACCAGTTAAAGTCCTTATTTAATTATCCGATGAGAGCGACGGACAGTACCAAGTGGAAGCTGATAGACCATATCCTGCGCCCGGATGATGTGTTCGATATTGCGTTGTACCAGAAAGCATAGAATGCAAGTGCGTCTCAAGTACGTCCAAATGGATTCCAGGTTGAACTTTGAATATAGGAGGTTATTATGAGCAATCTTCAGCGAATTCTGATATTTGGAACCGGCCCTGCATCCATTCAGCTTGCGGTAACATTCAAAGATTATCTCAACTGCTGCATTGGTATTGCGGGGAGACCATCGGTTCGTTCAGCGTCCGTATTCGCAGCCCTTGAACAGAGCAATGGGCGTGTTGAGGTCAGCATTCAAAATGAGAAACATCAACCGCTTGCAGGTGAATGTTTCGTTGATCATGTGTTCAAGGGATATGACACCATTCAGGGTGAGTGGGACACGCTCATTTTGGCTGTAACTACGGATGCTTATATTGATGTATTGGAACAAATGAGTGAACAATTCATCAAACAACTGAAATGTATCGTTTTGGTCTCTCCGACGTTTGGGTCGAATCGATTAGTGACCCATTATATGAGAGAGCGTAATACAGTGCCTGAAGTGATCAGTTTCTCGACCTACCTCGGAGATACCCGTTGGATGCACGAACATCCGTCTAATCATGTCATGACAACGGGGGTCAAGAAAAAGGTCTATATCGGTTCCAATCAATACCCGTCTGAACAGGTTAACAAGCTATGCCAAGCTTATGAGCGTTTGGGTATTGCGTTGGAAGTCATGACTTCCCCACTGGAGGCGGAAACGAGAAATATCTCGTTGTATGTGCATCCGCCCTTGTTCATGAACGACTTCTCATTAAAGGCCATCTTTGAAGCATCGGATATTCAGAAATATGTATACAAGATGTATCCCGAAGGTCCGATTACTCAAGTTTTGATACGGGATATGCGGGCACAGTGGCAGGAGATTATGAATATAACGGACCGACTCCATATCCAGGGAGTGAACCTGCTTCAATTCATGACGGATGACAACTATCCGGTTCGATTAGAGAGTATATCACGCCAGGATATCGAGAATTTCAATCAGCTGCAGGTCATTCATCAAGAGTATTTATTATACATACGGTACACCTCATTATTGATTGATCCATTCTCGGAACCCGATTCGGAAGGCAAATATTTTGACTTTTCAGCAGTCCCATTCCGTCAAACGTTCATGAACCGCGAAGGGGAACTGGACATCCCCCGTATGCCCAATGAAGATTACTACCGCATCAAAATCATTCAGGGCATAGCCAGACACCTGGATGTGAGCTGTCCAACCATGGATCATTTTATCGCCACATACGAGGCGAAGATTCAGGAAGTTGCCCGTACGAAAACAGATCAACGTTTATCCGATGCCTTTGTGATCCAATCCTTTGAAGAGGATATCCGCATGATCTGCACCGGACTTGTAAGTAGTAGGGTCTAGTTACATTTAAATAATGCAAATTAAATTTTGTTTTACACAGTAACGGAGGGGGCAGAAAAAACCTGAAGAAGCGGAGCGTTCGCATTTATCCCCGGATTTTCTCTTTGGAAAAGAGATCAAAAAATCTGGGGATAACGGCGATCGGAAGGTTGTTCTGACCACGTAGTGGTCTTGTGTAATGTTTGAATTTTATTTGCTCATCGGGAGGAAATGTTGTGAAAAAGGGTCTTACTTTTACATCTATATTATTGCTGGTATCTGCCATTACGGTGCTGGCAGGATGCGCTCAGAGCACAAAAGAGAAAGAGAGCGCCCAAACGGAGCCTGCCCATAGCCAGGTACAAACGGAACTTATCTATGCTTCTGCCAAAGATATTAATGACATGAATCCCCATCTATACACAGGTTCCATGCCTGCCCAAGGGATGGTATATGAGTCACTGGTGGAAAACACCCCTGATGGAATCAAGCCATTGCTGGCAGAATCATGGGATATCTCCGAGGATGGCAAGATCTATACCTTTCATCTGCGACAAGATGTGAAATTCCATGATGGAGAGCCGTTCAACGCAGAGGCGGTTAAACAAAATATCGATGCAGTACAGGCCAACGCTGAAAAACATGCCTGGATCAAGCTGTCTACCAAAATCACGAATGTGAAGGTTATCGATGAGCATACGGTGGAGCTCACACTTTCGGAACCCTATTATCCGGCACTGGTGGAATTGTCCATGACAAGACCTTACGTCTTCTTATCCCCCAAGGATTTCAAGGATGGCGGAACCAAAGACGGAGTAAGTGGTTTCCATGGTACAGGACCTTACAAGCTTACTGCTCATAAAGTCGAAGAGAACGCCACGTTTGAAGCCAATGAAGACTATTGGGGTGGTGCACCTGCAATTAAGAAGATCACATCCAAGGTTCTTCCGGCAGGGGAAACAACATTTCTGGCATTGCAAAAAGGAGAGATTAACTTTGTGTTCACCGATGACCGGGGAGCAGATAGTATCGATGTCGAGGCCATGGACCAATTAGCTGAATCTGGTGATTATCAAGTGGTTCGAAGTGAAGCGATGAACACCAATATGATCGTAGCCAACAGCAGTCGCCAGAATAGTCCGGTTCAGGAAACGGCAGTGCGGGAAGCGCTATGGGTTGCCATTGATCGGGAAACGATCAGTAAAGATATTTTCAACGGAACGCAGACTGTAGCGGATACGCTATTTTCGGCCAATGTCAATTACGCCAAGGTAGACCTTAAGAAACGGGAGTATGATCCGGAATTGGCTAAAAAGCTTCTGGACCAAGCTGGTTGGGCATTGGCAGATGGTGAAGTTGTGAGAACGAAGAACGGTCAGCCTTTAGCCATGAAATTATATTATGACAGCAATTCGTCTTCACAGAAAATACAGGCCGAATTGATCCAGTATTCCATGAAAGAATTGGGAATTCAGCTTGAAATCTTGGGCGAAGAGTCCACTTCCATTGCGAATCGGAGAGCCACCGGGGAATATGACCTGCTCTTTAATCAAACCTGGGGACTGGCCTATGATCCACAGAGTACCATTGCTGCATTTACGTCAGATTCAGCATACAAGCATACGACAAGCGGAATTGCCGAAGCGGATGAATTGTACAAGAAAATCGATGCGGTCATGATCTCCACGGATGAGGACTCCCGCCAATCCCTGTATGCTGACATTATGAAGATCGTCCATGATGAAGCGGTGTTCATTCCGATTACCAACGGGCGTGTCACTGTTGTCGCTCCCGAGAATCTTGATGGAATCTCATTCAAGCAGACCCAATATGAACTACCATTTGAACAAATGAATTTTAAATATATAAATTGAACTAAACATTTACACAAAACGGAGAGGACAGAAAGAGCCTGAAGAAGCGGAGCGTTCGCCTTTATCCCCGGATTTTCCCTATTTAAAGGAATCAAAAAAATCTGGGGATAACAGCGATCGGAAGGTTGTTCTGTCATCGGAGTGTAGTGTAAATATTGTTTAGTTCAATTTAAATAGAGCGGAGATGGATATGGGAAGTTATATCGTCAAAAGGATTCTGTTAACCATCCCTTTACTGATTATCATTTCATTTATAACGTTTGTTCTGATTAATCTATCTCCCTTGGACCCGGCGGTTGTTGTCTTACAGGCACAGGAAGTTCCGCAGATTACAGAGGAATTAATTGACCAGACCAACCAGGCATTGGGGTTCGATCAGCCGTTCATGATCCAGTATGTGAACTGGATCATGGCTGTTGTGCAGTTGGACTTTGGCAACTCTTATGTATCAGGTGAACCCGTGTGGTCATTGATGGGGCCTGCTTTTATGAACACATTGAAGTTAACACTTGTCTCATCGGTATTCATTATTGCGCTGTCCATTCTGCTGGGTGTGATCTGTGCGATGAGAGAAGGCAAGCTGCTGGATCGATCGGTCAGAGGTGTATCATTTTTCCTTACCGCCATGCCATCTTACTGGCTTGCAGCCATGATGATCTGGTATTTTTCCGTCAAGCTGGACCTGTTACCTACCAGTGGCATGGACTCGTATCGAAGCTACATTCTACCGGTGATTGTAATCACGGTGAGTTATACGGGCATTTACTTCCGAACGGTTCGAAGTTCCATGTTGAGCAATATGAATGAGGACTATGTGTTATATGCACGGGCAAGTGGTCTGAGCGAGAAGAAAGTTACCCTGCATATTCTGAGAAATTCATTACAGGTGGCCGTGTCCATCTTTTGTATGGCGATCCCGATCGTGCTGGGCAGTACGGTAGTCATCGAAAATGTGTTTTCCTGGCCGGGGCTAGGGAGACTCAGCGTGAAATCCATTTTAAGCAGGGATTTTCCGATTATTCAGGCGTATGTTCTGATGTTGGCTGTCACCTTTGTCTTGTTTAACACGTTATCCGACATCTTGAATGCGGCGATGAATCCCCGATTGAGAAAGGAATTCTGATGCGTATACTGATAAATCTGAGTAAAGACAAGCTGGCCATGACCTCTTTGGTGGTGATTATCGCAACGCTTATGGCGGGAATTCTCGCCCCTCTTATTGCGCCGCATGATCCTGGACAAGTGAATATGAAGCTTCGTTATGCCTCCTCGTCCTGGGAGTATCTACTAGGCAATGATCATCTGGGCAGATGTGTATTATCCCGGCTTATCTATGGCATCCGTCCAAGTGTGTTATGGGTTCTGGTTGCACTTAGTCTGTCTGTTCTGATCGGGGCCATTGTTGGATTCGTCGCGGGTTACTTCAAGGGAAAAGTGGATGCATGGATCATGAGAGTCTGTGATATTATGCTGTCTTTTCCCGGATACGTGATGACACTGGCGGTGGTTGGCATTTTGGGTGCAGGACTGGAGAACATTTTGATTGCTTTTGTGTGCATGAAATGGGCCTGGTTTGCCCGCGTTATTCGCACATCTGTGATGCAATTCTCCGATATGGATTATGTGAAATTCGCCAAAGCCTCCGGCACACCTAATCTGAGAATTATAACCAAACATATTGTTCCGGTTACCTTTGCCGATATTGCCGTCATTGCGAGTGGCTCCATGTGTTCAATGATGTTGCAGATCTCCGGCCTTTCCTTTCTGGGGCTTGGCATTCAAGCTCCGCATGCGGAGTGGGGGATGATGCTCAATGAGGCGAGGGAAGTCATGTTCTCCAGACCTGAATTGATGTTGGCACCGGGCCTGGCCATTGTAGTGGTGGTGTCTGCTTTTAATTTTCTATCGGATGCCCTTCAAGTGGCTCTGGACCCCAAATTGATGACCTCTCAAGGTAAGTCTGACAAGTCTTACGAAAGTGAGGTGAGAAAGGCCGCTTATGAATATAGTCGAGGTTGAGCATCTGAAAGTATGGGACATCAACACAGACAAAGTGATCATTCATAACAGTTCATTCGAAGTTAAACAGGGAAGCTGTATGGCCATCGTGGGGGAAAGTGGTAGCGGCAAGTCCGTCACGTGCAGGGCCATCATGCGACTGAACAAGCCGTGGATTCGCCAATCGGGCACGATCTTATTTCAGGGCGAAGACCTGAACCAGCTTTCGGAACCGGAGATGCGGCGTAAGCGGGGCAAGCATCTGTGTATGATTTTGCAGAATGGCATGAGTGCTTTTGATCCCTCCTGTGTCATTGGTGTGCATATCAGGGAGACACTTCAGCAGCATTTTGGCTGGAACACCCGCGAGATTGAGCGGAAAATCATCCATGCCATGGAAAGCGTCATGCTCAGACATCCGCGCGAGATTCTGAATCAATATCCACATCAGCTGTCCGGTGGGATGCTGCAGCGAATCATGATTGCACTGGCATTGGTGCTTGAGCCCGATTTGATTATTGCGGATGAACCGACAACGGCGCTGGATACGATCTCCCAATATGAAGTGGTGGAACAATTGATTCAATTACGCGAACGCGTGGGCTGTTCCATGATGTTCATCTCCCATGATCTCGGCGTCGTGCAGAAGATTGCAGATGACGTGATGGTCATGAAAGACGGCAAGATCGTCGAGCGTGGCAGCATGCATTCTGTTTTGACACAGCCTAAGCATGCCTATACGCAGTATCTGGTCTCTACCCGGCTTGAGCTGAGCAATCATTTTAAGGCGTTGATGCAGGGGGACTCATAGATGCTAAAGGTGGAAGGTATCGAAAAATCATATAACCAGGGCGGACTGTTCTCCAAGCACCAACAACAAGTGTTGAAACAGGTTACCTTTGAATGCCAGCATGGCGAATGTCTGGGCATCATCGGTGAAAGCGGAAGCGGCAAATCCACATTGGGCCGTCTGATTCTCGGCATTGAACGGCCGGATCGTGGAATGATCTCGCTGGATGGTAAAGACGTACAGGATCGACGTGCACGGATGGGTAACATCAGCGCCGTTTTTCAAAATTATACGTCTTCCATCAATCCATTTCTTACCGTGGAAGCTGCCATTATGGAACCCATGCAAGCGCAGCAAAAGCTGCGGAAGGATCAGGGCAACTCGGCGAAGGTCGATCTGCTGCTGAACCAAGTTGGATTGGACTCCTCCTATAGATCCAAATATCCGCACGAACTGTCCGGCGGGGAGGCACAGAGAGTGTGTATAGCCAGGGCCATCTCCACCGCCCCCAAATGCATTGTGTTGGATGAAGCGATCAGCTCACTGGACGTGTCTGTCCAGATTCAGGTGCTGCAATTGTTGAAAGAGCTTAAGGAAATCTACAAGCTAAGCTATGTCTTTATCACGCATGATATACAGGCGGCAGCCTATATCTGTGACAGGGTGATCATTTTCAGAGAGGGACAGGTTGTAGAGATCGTTCCAATCAAGCAACTCAAAGACGTACAGTCCGACTATGCGAAGAGATTATTGAATCATTTAATACCATTTTAGGGGGAATACCCATTGTGAGTGGAGCGATGTCTTGGCCTTTTTTGCGCTTGTACATATTGGTTCTTCTTTATTTCAGTGCCAATGCCATTCTTAACGTGATCATCCCATTGCAAGGGGAGTTCTTGGGCGCGAGCGGTACAATGATCGGACTGATCATGGGCGCTTATATGTTCACAACCATGTTTTTCAGACCATGGGCAGGTCGGATGATTCAAAAGTACGGACCGATCAAAATATTGCGTCTGATTCTGATTATCAATGGATTTGCGCTGATTTTATATCCCTTTACGGGACTCGGCGGTTATTTGGTTGCTCGTATTTTGCAAGGAGTTTCCACAGCGTTCTTCTCCATGGCTTTGCAGATTGGCATTATTGATGCCCTTCCGGAGAAAGATCGCTCTCAGGGGATTTCATATTATTCACTCTTCAGTTATATTCCGGGAATCGTGGGGCCTGTTATCGCGTTAGGAATCTGGCAGGCGGGAGGCATGGATTATTTTACAGTGGTTCTGATCGGCATTGCCGTCTGTACTGGCGTCTTCGGGTACACCGCCAAAATGGAACCAAACAAGGAGCAACCTGCTGAGAATCTTTCGGAGCAGAACGTCAGTATGTGGGAATCCTTTGGTCAGTTGGTGAAGAATCCGTTTCTGTTTCGATGCAGTGTGTTAATGCTCGCCGCTTCCGTTGTATTTGGTGCGATTACCACCTTTATTCCGCTGTATGCGAGTCAAGTACCAAATGGGAATGCGGGTGTGTATCTGATGCTTCAGGCTGGGACGGTGGTGCTGGCTCGAATCATGCTTAGGAAAAGGATTCCGTCTGATGGCAGTTGGCATTCTCCTTTCATGATGGGCACCATGTGTTTGCTCGTCGTAGCTGCGCAATGTGTCAGTTATGCCGTGACAGGAGGCGTAGTCTTTTTCTATGTGGGGGCTGTATTCATGGGAATTGCTCAGGCGATCCTGTATCCAACACTTACGACCTATTTGTCTTTTGTGTTGCCTAAGCTGAATCGGAACGTCCTGATCGGGTTATTTATCGCGATGGCGGATCTGGGTATTTCTCTGGGTGGTGTGATTATGGGACCCGTTGCTGACTTCTCTTCCTATTCATTTATGTACAGGATGTGTGCTATCCTAGGAGCGGTAATGATCGTTTTTGCCTATGAACGGCGTAGACCCGTGACAGGTACATCTGTGAGTTGACTGCCAGAAGAGAAAGTGGTGACGAACGTTTGAAGTCTTCGATGACGGCAACATCCAATGGAAAATTAAATCCGGTATCCTTTTCGTTTATCCGGTTTTATATGCTGGCCTTTTTGTTTTTTGCGGCGAATTCGGCTTTGACGATTATTCTGCCTTTGCGAAGTGAAGCCGCCGGATTGAATCAGGCTGAGATCGGTCTGATGATGGGGGCATATATGTTCACCTGTATGCTCTTGAGACCTTTCGCAGCACAGCTGCTGGGTAAGCATGGCCCACTTCGTGTGATGCAATGGTTATTGCTTTTGCATGCCGGAACGCTGCTGTTATTTGTTGTTTTTGGTGTGGAGACGTATCTGTGGCTGCGGGCCTTGCAAGGGGTGGCTACGGCCTTTTTCTCCATGACGATGCAGGCAGGCATTGTGGAAAAGCTGGAGGACAAAGACCGGGCACAAGGGCTGTCCATGTACACCCTGTTTACGATGGTTCCTTCTCTGGTCATTCCGATCCTTGCCATACAAATCTGGGAAAATGCCAGTGATCTGGCGTTTACGCTGCTAATGATCGGACTGGCTGCTCTGCCACTTCTGATTGGATATAATGTGGATCTGCCACGGAGTACCGTGCAGAACAAATCGTATACCTTGGGTGACATGTTTCGTTCATTCGGCGGCATTTGGCGCAGTACACCACTGCTGATCAGCAGTGTAGTGATGTTATTTGCGTCCTGCGTTTTTGGGGCAACAGCGACCTTTCTTCCCTTGTATATGGTATCCACCGGAATGGCAAGTGCAGGCGTGTTTCTGACGATTCAGGGATTGGTTGTCATTCTGTGCAGGTTTATTTTGCGTAAAAAAATTCCGTCTGACGGCAGCTGGAATACCTGGCTTATGGCAGGGCTGATGCTGTGTGCAGCAATGGGAACCCAGCTGCTCAGTCTCATGGAGACCATCGGGCCACTGGTGTATCTTTCTGCTGTATTTAGCGGTTTTGCTCTGGCATTGTTGTACCCGACATTAACCACATACTTGTCTTTTGTGCTGCCTGCGGATTCCAGATATGTACTCATGGGCATCTTCATGTCCTCGTATGACCTCGGATTCTCTCTGGGTGGACTGGCAATGGGGCTTATTGTGCAGGTGAGTTCATATTCGACTATGTTCATGATCTGTACGTTGCTGTCTATTGCAGCGATGGTTCTGGTGCTGGTGTTCAGGCAACGGATGGAAGCGGGCAATAAGGCTAGATCTGTGGCAGCAAGCTGAATAGTAAAGTAAAGGCTCATGAACTGAATTTTCCGGCACGTATCATCAGGATACAAGCGGCAGGAGACAGATCATGGGTCTTTTTTATATCTTAAAATTTATAAGTTTTCAAAGGATCTGAACAGTTCAATTATCTTAAGAAAAACTTCAACTGAAGACGGTCTACCTTCTCTGAAAGTACGTCGATAGATGTTTCTCATATCCATTTTCCTGGAGTATTTCGTAAAAATAGTTTGACAACGACTGTGCAACAGGATTATAGTCAATGTTGTTAATCGTAATAATTACTATTAAAGTCTGCATTACGCAGACTGCACATATAAGGAGTAGATTTCTATGACACAAAAGCAAATTCCGGTAACCGTACTAAGTGGTTACCTCGGTTCAGGGAAAACAACCGTTTTAAATCACGTGTTGAACAACAGACAAGGGCTTAAGGTTGCCGTAATCGTCAACGACATGAGTGAGGTGAATATCGATGCTGCGCTGGTTAAGGGGGAGGCAAGCTTGTCTCGAACCGAAGAGAAGCTGGTGGAGTTATCGAACGGTTGTATCTGCTGCACCTTGCGGGATGATCTGATGCAGGAGATTGAGAAGCTGGTGAATGAAGGCAAGTATGATTATATTTTGATCGAATCCACTGGTATCAGTGAACCTGTACCTGTCGCACAGACCTTTACATATGCGGATGAGGAGTCGGGCATTGACCTGACTAGCCTGGCCAGACTGGACTGTCTGGTAACTGTGGTGGATGCCAATCGATTCTGGCATGATTTTGGATCAGGACAGAGTCTTCTGGATCGTAATCAGGCGACCGGAGATGAGGACACCCGTGACGTCGTAGACTTGTTGATTGATCAGATCGAAACCTGTGATGTACTGCTGCTGAACAAATGTGATCTGGTCGATGACACCGAGCTGAACAAGCTGGAAGGCATCATCCGCAAGCTACAGCCTAATGCCAAAATCATTCGCACTGAGAATGGACAGGTGAATCCGTCTGAGATTCTGAATACAGGCCTTTTTGATTTTGAAAAGGTGAGCATGTCCGCTGGATGGATTCAGGAGCTGGAGAAGGAGTCGCATACACCGGAAACGGAGGAATATGGCATTGCTTCCTTCGTTTATCGCCGCAGAAAGCCATTCCACCCTTCCCGTCTGGCTGAATTCATGAGTTACTGGCCGGAAGAAGTGGTACGTGCCAAAGGCTTGGTATGGCTTGCCGCCCAAGGAGATGTTGCTGCAAGCCTGAGTCAGGCAGGACCATCCATTCAATTTGGTCCTGCGGGACATTGGGTCGCGGCTTTGCCGGAAGCAGACAAAGAAGAAATTTTGCGTAACGAGCCGGATGTGCTGGAGAAATGGGATGCCCAGTGGGGAGATCGCCAGACGGAGCTTGTCATGATTGGAATCGACATGGAACGTGCCAGTATTGAAGATGAGCTGGACCAATGCCTGCTCAGTGATGAAGAAATGCTGGCCGACTGGGGCCATTTTGATAATCCCCTACCATGGTCTGTGGAAGCTGTATAAGTCGGAAGATGATGTTCTGTATTTGGAGTAGAGCGGTATCACCATGTAAACTAAATTCAAGGGATAAAGGAGCTGGATTTCATGGCTAAAAAATCAAAAGTGGTACGTGAGAAGCAACGCCAAGCGATCGTGGCGAAATATGCGGATCTGCGCCGGGAATTGAAGGAAAAAGGGGATTACGAAGCCTTGCAGAAATTGCCGCGTAATGCATCTCCGACCAGACTGAAGAACCGTTGCGAAGTGACGGGCCGCCCGCGGGGTTATCTACGCAAGTTCAAGGTGTCTCGAATCAAGTTCAGAGAACTGGCCCATCAAGGACAGATTCCAGGTGTAACTAAATCCAGCTGGTAAAATGATCAAGGGATGTGGCTGACCCTCTTTGCATGAAGGCAGATTGTTGTGTGTTTGGCTACATGCGGTGTGTAGAGCAGGGTGTTATTTTGCTGAAAGGGTGTGCATCTTCATGTTGGACTTGTTTACGTTACGAAGAATTCAGTCCGTAATGAACGGATATATTCATGAGAAGGTACCTGCGCCACTGCGTACGATGGTGAAGTTGACATATGAGATGAATGACAATGAACTGATCCTGACCGAAGAAAGACCCGCCGAGGAACGGTATCAATGGGATAAGATGCACATTGCCCGATTCTACTGGGAAGAAAATCAGTGGAAAGTGTATGCCAGAGATGAACAAAGCAGCTGGAACCCGGTAGATATTATTACACCTTGTTCTGATTTTGAGGATATGCTTGAACAGGTGGAACGGGATGAGGCTGGACTGTTCTGGCGTGAGTAAGGGCGACGATGACGAGGATACGAATGAGCACTTATGAAAAATGAGCGAAGAAGACTCTGTATGTTGTATGCAGTGTCTTCTTTTGCGTCAGCTTGATTAAGAAATATGTGCCGTGCCTATAACGAATGATTGTGCATCATGCGAAATTGCAGGGGTGTTACGTTTTCCTGGGTTCTGAAACATCGGATGAAGTAGCTTGATTGTGAGAATCCCGTTTCCAGCGTAATTTGTTTAATGGAAAGGTTGGTTGTCGCGAGCAGCTGCTTTGCATGGAGTAATCTGGATTCCATGAGGAATTCCGGGAAGGAGATGCCAAACGTCTGACTGAACTTACGGCTAAAGTACGTTGTGCTGTATCCGGCAATTCCCGCTACATGTTCAAGCGTGATGTGCTCGTTACTATGGGAACGAATATAATTCCCAGCTTCACGAATTCGCTCTGAAGTGTGATTAAGCGAAACATTGATTCGGCTCGCCGCAGATTGCAATCGGGTCAGAAGCTCATACAGCGTAGCTGCCATGCTGTGCTCGTCTTCCACTTGATAACCTCTTCCGAGCCCCATTAATCGATCCATGAGCGCGGTAACCACCGGGAAGTTGGAACATTGAAACAGCCATGGCTCGTCAACGCCTTTTCCATTTAACAATTCTTCGAGACGAACGCCGTAGAAGTGAATCCAACGAATACTCCAAGGATCATCCGAATCGGAGTAGTAGGTTTGTCTGAGACCGGGGCCATAGAGGAATCCCTGCCCTTGCATTAACTCATATCGTGTGGTTCCGGTGTCAAGGAATCCTTTGCCGCTGAGTACAAGGTGCAGGTTGTAACATTGATCCAAGTTAATTTCAGTAGTGCCATATTCTCGATGCACACGATGCTTCGGAAAGTCACTGTACCCTCCAATAAAATCGGGAAAGCATACATGTCTGGGGAAAATCGGCTTGGGGAGAAAGATGTGTTCTTTCACGTGCATCCTCCATTTGAACGCAATATTTTTATGTAATCAATGCAAATAGATTCAGCCAACTGTGATTTGAATCTATAGTAATGACAATATTTTATTATAAGTCGCATAATCTTGTCATTTATTATAAGTGAAGGTTCCAATAGAATGGAGGCAATATGGCAGGTTAAGGGGGCAAATGAAGATGGCAAAGTCTATACATATGGATGAATTGAAAATGGGGGTCTGTTATTACCCTGAGCATTGGTCGGAAGCGTTGTGGGAGGACGATTTCCGCAGAATGCGAGAGATGAATATTACTGTTATTCGGATGGCTGAATTCGCATGGTCCATCTTTGAACCGGAAGAAGACCAGTTTAATTTTAGTTTTTTCCAGAAGGCAATGGATCTGGCACATCAATATGGTTTGAGCGTTATTTTAGGAACACCAACTGCAACTCCACCAGCGTGGTTAACCTCAAAATACCCTGAAGTATTAAATGCGAATAAAGACGGCGTATTGTATCAACACGGCATGCGACGCCATACCAACTACAGCAGCCCCATCTACAGACAGCAATGTGAAAAAATCGTGCGTAATATGGTGATTGCCTATAAAGATCATCCGGCTCTCATTGGCTGGCAGATCGATAACGAATTCAATTGCCATATGGATGTGTTCTACGCTGAGGCAGATCATGTCGCTTTCCGTGAATGGCTTAAGGATCGTTATGAATCATTAGAGAATCTGAACCAGGCTTGGGGAACCGTTTTCTGGAGTCAGACCTATACCGACTGGGAGCAAGTCCACCTTACCCAAAATATGGTCAGTACATCGCCAAATCCTCATTTGGCATTGGATGAAAAGAGATTCATCTCAGCCAATACTATTTCATTTGCCAAGGTTCAGGTGGACATTATTCGGGAACTGGACCCGAAACATTGGATCACCACAAACGGTACGTTTGGGCACTTGGATAATCATGAAATGACAGAGGACTTATTGGATTTCTTCTCCTATGATTCGTATCCACAGTTTGCCACGATCTTCCCGGGGACAGACGACAATTCGTTACAGGACCGGGCCTGGAGCATGAAACTGTCCAATGTACGCAATATGTCACCGAACTTTTGCGTCATGGAACAGCAGTCTGGGCCAGGAGGCTGGGTAGATAGTATAGGCATGGGCACACCAAGACCGGGGCAGATCCGATTATGGTCATATCAATCTGTTCTCCACGGAACAGATCTACTTGTCTACTTCCGCTGGCGGACGGCAACATTTGGCACCGAGATGTACTGGCATGGCATCAATGATTACCATAATCAACCCAACAGAAGGGTACGCGAGGTTGCGCAAGTAGGCGAAGAGTTTGCCAAGATCGGGCGCGTTATTGCGGGCACTACTTATCAAGCCAATGTTGCGATCCTGCAGGATTACGATAACATCTGGGACGGAGAATTGGATGAGTGGCACGGTCCGCTTCAGCAACAGAGTGTACGCTCCTGGTATAAGCAGCTCCAGTATCGTCATATTCCGACGGATCTGGTGACCCTGCAATCCACGACAACACTGGAGGCGTTAACCGAATATAAGGTGATCATCTATGCTCACCCGGCCATCATGACAGACGAGACAGCAGAACTTCTGCAAGCCTATGTCAGTCAAGGGGGCACCCTGTTTTTCGGTGCACGCACCGGTTATAAGGATCTCAAGGGACATTGTTATATGAGACCGTTCCCAGGGGCTGTCGCTGAGTTGTGTGGTGTAACCGTAGAGGACTTCACATTAATCAAAGGAACTGTGTCTGCAGCTGATTTGCAATGGACTGGGGAGAGTGAGCGACTTCAGGAAGGAACACCCACCGCGGGATTTAACGAAGTTCTTCATGTGGAGCATCCCGACGTACAGGTCGTGGCCGAGTATGCATCCGAATATTATGCAGGTAGTCCTGCATTGACCAAACGTACGGTGGGTCAGGGGCAGGTATGGTATTATGGTGCGGCTTACAATGAACCGGTCGTCGATGCTCTTCTGGATGAAATCGGGCTAGTCTCGCCTGTGGATGATCTGGTAGAGGTGCCGTCCGAAGTTGAGCTTGGGATCCGTTCCGGTAAGGATAAAGCTTATGTATTTTTACTCAACTACTCGGATCACCAAGTGGCCATCCAGCTTAAAAAGCAAGCCAAAGAGTTGCTGTCGGGTACAACACTTCAGGATGAGATCAGCATGCCTGCGTATGGTGTGTTCATTTTAGAGATTGATCTTCCATATTAATCCATACATTCATCCATATCATGACTTATATATACAAAGAAATACCAAAAACGCCTTGCATCCATTGCAAGGCGTTTGATATATGCATGATGTGATGTGTAATTCACGTTGAGCATGAACTGTTATGGACTGCATTCGGTATAACTATGCTTCATACAAAATTTCACCTGTTCGCGATACATCATAGCCCTCGAATGATTGCAGTTCCTGCCTGAACTCCGGGGATTGGAGAATTCGCAGCACCGATTCTGTCCAGGCTTCATTACCCTGCTTCCTCAGCATGACCAGATCATAGCGTTCCTGAACGAGCGGGATAAAATCAACCTGGCCCACAAGTCGTGCAGCTTTCTCAATGCCAACTCCGACATCGGCTTCGCCAGAACTCACTTTGGCAGCCACGCCCATGTGACTGGTTTCTTCCATTTCATATCCGATCAGGCCTGCGGCAGAAATACCATGCAACCGAAGTTGCTCATCCAGCAATACCCGCGCACCAGAACCCTTCTCCCGATTAGCTAGTCTTAGTTCAGGCTTGCTCAGATCGGTCCAATGCTGCAAGTTCTGCGGGTTGCCACGCTGTACATATAGCCCGGCAGGACGTGACAGCAGGTTTACCACAACATAGGATCGTCCTGTCAGAATTTTGCGAATATACGGCAGATTATACTCACCGGTATCTCCGTCGAGCAGATGGGTGCTGACCAGATCGGATTCACCACGATACATTGAGATAAGTCCGTCCAGACTGCCCATAAACGAGCGCAGCGGACGAATGTCCCGGGTTTGTTTTTCCATATGGCGCATTAGGATATCCAGACTGACATCCTGACCTGTTATGACCAGATGCCGTGGTGCAGAAGTCATTGTATGGGTAGAACTCGCTGGTGTAATCGCATGTGCAGACCCAACGGGTGAAGTCGCTTGTAAGGAGTTTTCCTGAGCATCAACATGACCTGACTGAGTCCCTGATACCGAGGTCTGAACCGTATTCGGGATACGCTGACCTGAGGACTGAAGTTGCTTGGATCGGCGTTTATATGCCTCCAGATCCGTTGCATCAATCCGCATTTGTTTACCCACACGGTAGGCGACAAGGTCTCCCTTTTTGATCAGGTCATAGACTGTCAGTTTCGATATTTTGAGCAGCTTGGATATTTCTTCGGTTGTGTAGGATTGCTCCTCCGTCATAAGTGAAGATCCTCCTTCAAAGATATAGATCCGATCATTCATCGTAATGCAATGTTTATTGTACTATACCATTAATTGAGGAATGCCATAAACCTGAGAACACGCAAGAAACGCAGAAGACAGGTAACAAAAATCAATTGTGATTGAAATCACCTTCCCATTTTTTTGGTCTTGTGTATAATTAGATATAATTAATTATAACTAGTTATAACCAAAGATAACGTTGGGGGAGAACTGAATGAGAAAGAGAATCGGATATATTTTGGGAAGTATGTCACTGGGACTGGCTCTAGTATTGGCTGGTTGTGGCGCAAGCACGATCACTACGGATACATCCACGGGTGCAGAAGGAACGACTTCAACGCCAGCGGCATCAGGTGAAGGTTCATCAGCGGGCAACAGTGATCCTCAGGAAACGGTAGATCTGACGATCTCGGCGGCTGCCAGTCTGACCGATGCGATGAAAGAGATTGAAGCCAATTATGAGCTAGCTAATCCTTATATAGAACTTAATTTCAACTTTGGCGCCTCGGGTGCCTTGCAACAGCAGATTGAACAGGGCGCCCCGGCTGATATCTTTGTATCGGCGGCAACGAAAAATATGAATGCGCTAGTGGATGAGAACCTGATTGCATCAGGCGATCAGAAGAATCTGCTACAGAATTCACTGGTGGCGATTGTGCCAGCAGATGGGACCAATACCGTAACCGGCGAAACGGATCTCACCAATGACTCCATCAAGACGGTAGCGATTGGCATTCCGGAAAGTGTGCCTGCGGGAACCTATGCCAAGGAAGCTCTGACCAACGCCAAGCTGTGGGATGAACTGGAAAGCAAGCTAGTGCAGGGGAAAGACGTTAGACAGGTCCTTCAATATGTAGAGACAGGTAATGCAGATGCCGGATTTGTATATAAAACGGATGCTCTTACTTCAGATCAGGTGAAAATTGCGTTTGAGGTGGACAAGAACAGCTACACACCCGCCAATTATCCGATAGGCATTATTGAAGGAACGAAACACCGCACAGAGGCCGAACAATTCTATGCGTATTTGCAAACCCCTGAAGTACTGGATATCTTCGTGAAATATGGATTCACAATTCCGGAATGAATATGAACGCCATAGACTGGTCCGTATTCTGGTCGCCGGTGCGCCTGTCGCTTCAGGTTGCGCTGTTATCCAGCGTGGTGGCCACTGTGTTCGGAATTGCGGTAGCCTGGAAGATGTCACGTACTTCATTTCGGGGAAAGATTCTGCTGGAAACGGCATTTATGCTGCCACTAGTTCTTCCACCAACGGTGGTCGGATTTCTGTTACTTGTCATACTGGGGCGTAAAAGTCTGCTTGGACAATGGATTGAAGCCATATTCTCTGCACCGGTTATTTTCACCTGGTGGGCTGCGGTGATTGCTGCGGTGGTGGTTGCTTTTCCACTCGTGTATCAGACCATGAAATCGGGATTCAGTGGTGTCGATCGGGATCTGGAAGATGCAGGTCGTTCGATTGGGGCGAATGAGTGGCAGGTCTTTCGTTACATTTCCTTGCCGCTCGCAGCCAGAGCGCTGATGACCGCCTTCATCCTGGGCTTTGCCCGGGCACTAGGGGAATTCGGAGCGACACTGATGATTGCAGGCAATATTCCGGGCAAAACACAAACAGTACCCACGGCAATCTATGTCGCTGTGGATTCAGGCAATCAGACCATGGCTTGGGCATGGACTGTTTCCATTATCATCATCTCGTTTATCATGTTATTGATGACCAGACAGCAGCGAGATGGTAAAAACGACTGAAATTTAAATAGATATACGATATATTTCATCACGTAAAACCCGTTTTAAGGAAAAAACTTCTTCCTTAACGCGGGTTTTTATCATATATTTCATATGCATTAATATCAAATGTTAACTGAATTGGAACGAATGGAAATGTAAAGCTGTTTTAACATAAAAAAATAAAAAAAATTCCAAAATTTAATCATTCAGTACTCGCTTTCAGTGGGCTTGTTCCTGTAAGATAGAAGTAATTGATTCCAGCCAAGTACTGAAATAAGGAGAGACGACGATGAACACTAGACCTGATTGCGGCGTTTCGTTGCAAATCGATGACTATCTGGATCTTTTGCATTTTGCCATCCAAATTCAAGATCAGGAATGGCAGCAATCCTTAATCCACCAACTTAAAATATTTCAGACGGCGACGGACCAGCAGCGCACACCTGAAGAGGAATTATGGACAAGGTTCGATTATATTAACAGTAAACTTACTGGTCTGTGCCATCAGATTCATGCCGCTCATTCCATAGATGAACGCAAGAAGTTCGAGGAACGGATCGGCCTCTTGCAATTACAGCGAGTGGAAGTTGCGCGTAAAATTAAATGGGCAAGTCGCAGATAGATGAGAGAGTAAAGCAAGATATGGTGTAACGCCAAAAAAATATAATTGAACGAGAGTCATACATCAAGAAGCCATCTACCAATGATATTGGGGATGGCTTCTTTGTGTACGATAGAGAAGTTCTATAACCTTATCAGGATGTCCTATTAGTTTAGTTATTGCCCAAAGATAAGTTGTAATGATATTCTTTGTTCAACCTAATTCCGACTATACAAGTAAGAATGGTTTGTTAATGAGTATCGGAATAGGAGCACACATCATATTTGCTGTGATAACAGCCTGTGGAGGAGATTGGGAATGGTTAAAAAACGGGGGATTCAACAATTCCGGACAGCACTGCTGTTCATTACAATGCTGGCGGTTCTGGCTGGATGCAGCACAGGTACTGCAAGTAATGAGTCAGAATCTGCTTCGGCAGCAGGCGATACCAAAGTGAAAAAAATCATTGTAGGAACAGGTACACAGTTCCCGAATGTCTGCTTCATTGATGAAAATGGCAAGTTAACAGGTTATGATGTGGAATTGATCCGGGAGATCGACAAACGTTTGCCTGACTACGAATTCGAATTCAGCACTATGGATTTCAAAAACCTGCTGCTGAGTCTGGAAACGAAAAAAATTGACTTGATCGCTCACCAGATGGAAGTAAATGAAGAGAGACAGGCCAAGTTCCTGTTTAATGATGAAGCCTATAATATTTTCCCAAATAAAATTGTCGTCAGTCAGAAAAATGAGGAAGTAAAATCGATTGAGGATCTGAAGGGAAAAAAACTGATTGTCGGCGCTACGAGTAATGCGGCTGTACTTGCTGAGAAATGGAATGCAGCGAACGGTAACGGCATTGATATCGTCTATTCCGGAGCAGGTGAGGATACCATTACCCAGATCAAAACAGGCCGGGTGGATGCAACGATCAGCACTCAGTTTGCCATTGATTATCAGAATAAAGCGGTGGATGCCCAGTTGAAAACGGTGGGAGATGCCCTCTCCAACTCCAAAGTGTATTTCATTCTGAACAAGGATGAGCAGGAGCTCAAAACCAAAGTGGACGAAGCGCTCAAATCGATCAAAGAAGATGGGACATTAGGCAAGCTGAGTACAGAGTGGCTTGGGGCTGACTATACGGTTGAAGAGTAGTCTGAGAGAGGTGTGCAGCGGTCATGGGAAAATCATTTGATCTGTCATTGGTTCTGGATTTCATCCCGGAACTGCTACGATATTTGCATATAACACTGATTGTATTGGGTGGCTCCATCGTGCTCGGACTGGTGGGCGGCGTGCTTCTGGCCGTTCCCCGTCTGTATCGGATTCCGGTACTAAGCCAGCTGGCTACCCTGTACGTCTCATTCATGCGGGGCACACCGATCCTGATCAAATTGTTCCTGGTGTATTACGGACTTCCCGAGTTGCTCAAACCGATTGGCATCGACCTGTCGAGAACCGACCCGTTGTTATTTGTCATTGTGACCTATGCGCTTAGTGATGCGGCATCCTTTGCCGAGATCTTTCGCGGAGCAGTGCGCAGTGTGGATAAAGGTCAGACGGAGGCAGCCTACGCTGCGGGTATGACGACATTCCAGTCTTTTCGGCGGATTGTCGTTCCGCAGGCACTGATTGTTGCTTTTCCTAACATGGCCAATACGTTAATCGGTTCATTAAAGGATACTTCTTTGGCTTTCTCCATTGGTGTCATGGATATGGTGGGCAGAGGGCAGACGTTAATCTCCGCCACGTCCCACGCACTTGAGGTATATATCAGTCTGTCTGTGGTCTATTATGTCATTGTCATTGTACTCGAAAAAGGATTTGCCGTTGCAGAACGCAGACTACAGCGCCATGAACGCAAGAGGGTTGTACACAAATCGACCGTTCGCGCCAAACGCCTGAGAGAGGTTGTTCAAAAAGTCCGCTTTTGATTCGGTACTGAAAACCAGACTTTTTGAACTCGCACTGAAACGAATAGAGGGGTGAGCATATGTCGATTGATCTCCAGTTTATCTATACCTCTTTTTTTCAAATTCTGAAGGCATTGCCACTGACACTCGTCATTACGATTGTTCCGTTGATTGCAGGCTTCGGAATTGGTCTGGCTACGGCTCTGATCCGTATTTATCGTGTGCGGTGGATTCATCGCATTGCTGACTTCTACGTTTCTTTCCTGCGTGGAACACCGATGCTGATGCATCTATTCCTCATCTATTATGGTATTCCGATGATTATTGATAAGCTGGCGGAACGTTACGGTTGGGCTTTCCAATCTTCATCGATCCCGATTCTCGTATTTGTACTCATTGCCTTCTCGCTTACTGCGGGCGCCTATATGTCCGAGATTATCCGTTCAGGCATTCTTGCCGTTGATATCGGTCAGATGGAAGCTGCACACGCTGTGGGTATGAGCACATTCCAGGCTTTAAGGCGCATCATCATTCCTCAAGCGATCGGGGCGGTATTGCCTAATCTGTGCAGCATGTTTGTCGGGTTTCTGCATGGATCAACACTCGCCTTTACCGTGTCACAGATGGACATTCTCGGTAAAGCGGATGTGGTGGCATCCGTCAGTCTGAAATTTCTGGAGGCCTTTATCGCCGCTGCGTTCATCTACTGGGGGCTGACCCTCATTGCCGAGCGGATCACCGCTTTGCTTGAGCGTCGGGTTGCCGTGTACAGCAAAGGAGGCGTGTCATGATTACACTAACGAACATACACAAAACATTTGGCAAGCAGGACGTATTGAAGGGGATTGATCTGACGGTGGGGCAGGGTGATGTCGTTGCGATCCTTGGACCGAGTGGATCAGGTAAAACAACGCTGCTGCGCTGCGTCAATTTTCTGGAACGTGCCGATGAAGGCAAGGTTCAGATCAGTGGATTGACCGTAGATTGCAAGCATGCACGCAAACATGACATTGTGCAATTGAGACGGAAAACAGCGATGGTCTTCCAGCATTATAATCTGTTCAAACATAAGACGGTGCTTGATAACGTCACGGAGGGTTTGATTATTGCCCAGAAAATATCCAAAGCTGATGCCCGTACTCGTGCCTTGCGTGTGCTTGAACAAGTCGGACTGTCTGCCAAAATCAATGAATATCCAAGTATGTTGTCCGGTGGACAACAGCAGCGGGTAGGAATCGCCAGAGCACTGGCACTGAATCCCGAAGTGATTTTGTTTGATGAACCGACCTCGGCGCTGGACCCCGAGCTTGTAGGGGAGGTGTTGTCTGTCATCCGCTCCATTGCTCAAGAGGGGATTACCATGATTGTCGTTACCCATGAAATGGGGTTTGCCCGTGAGGTGGCAAATCGGGTTGTTTTCATGGACGGGGGTTCCATTGTAGAGGAAGGAACCCCGGAAGAGGTATTTGTGCGTCCCAAGCAGGAACGGACTCGCCAATTCCTCAGTCGGTATTCTTCTGACTGGAGTTATGTCATCTGACGATATAGGCGCAAGCTGTAGTAACTGACGATCCCGGCCCGGCATATGCTGTAACAGGCAAATGCTGATAGGCCGGGTTTTTCTATGGGTGAAGCAGGCCGTGACGGTAAGGAGGAGGACCATGCAGAGCAAAATCGATGAAATCATCACACATATTGCACACTCTCACCAGCAGATCGCACGTGTGCTGGATGCCAAACGCCAAGTCGCTGTGCGCATGTCTGAAATCATCAATCATTTGCCAGATATCGAACCGGAGTTGGATGGCGTTGACGGTCTGCTGGATAGCTCTGGGCAAATCAACAAAAGCATTATCTCTTACTTGGGAGGCCTTGCAGATCTGGAAGAGGCTGTAGCCGAAACGCTGACCCAAGTCATGCGGGAGATCGCGGTTCAAGAGGAAGAATAAGCCCGGAAGGCGGGTGAAGGAACATGAGTAGAGAACAGAGCCTCATTCTGATGCTGGACGCAGCAGCCAAGATGCAGTGGAATATTGCCCTGATTCTGGAGGCAAAAGCGATTGAGGCCGAGAAGGTACGGAACTGGACGCTGAATCATTTGAATGGGGATACTTTTCTGACGCATGGGGATCAGGTCGGCGAGCCACTCAAAATGCATGATCAGCTGGTGGAATTGCTGGAAGGTTTAACCCGGATGGAGACCGGACTGTGCAACAATCTCAAAGCGGTGATGGTACAGAACGACAGCGAAGATGGCGGCGGTATGGATGGTGGCATGTTTGGCGGCATGGATCTGGGAGACATGGGAAAATGAGTCTGATGCGGCGTGAGCAGGAAGCTAAACTGGCCCTCATTGAATCCATTGCACACAGTCAGCAGGCGCTGGCACGCATTCTGGACAGTGTAGCCAGTGTAACTGCTCATTCGGAAGTATCCGCCCGCAGTCTGGCCGAAAACATTCGTCTGCTGAGTCGCTATCAGGAAGAGATGTCTCGCATGGTAACGGGAATCAGGCTGGCTCGAATCCAGCATGGGGAGCCAGGCTTGCCGTGGCTCAAAGACCCCGAGTGTGCAATTCGTATCGTTCGGGATATACAGGAGGAATGATGACATGTTAAAGAAGAAGAAAATACGACTGAGAACCAAAAGAGCTTTGGTAACTCGTGGAGCCCGTCTGCGCAAAATTCGCAAGCTGCGTGCGCTCAGAGCCAAACGTGTTCTTCACAAACGCCCACTTAAAGGACGCAGTGCGTGGCTCAAAAAAAAGAAACGGACGGTACGGCGGTACCGGAGTCCGAAGCCTGTACAACCCATCGTCCCGGCTACCCCTACCGATCCGAATCCGGACGGTGCGTACAGCCAGGGATACAACGAGGCGTACAACGAGGGATTCAACGCGGGTTTCGCCAAGGGATTCGAGGACGGACATCAGCTGGCGTACAAAGCACAGTAACTGAGAAGATGGAATGAAGCTAGAAATGGAGCAGCGGAGCGTAGGGAAGACTACGTGAGCAACTGCACTGTTTCCGAAGCAACCTTCGTAAGCATCGGCTTATTTCGGCTGTATTCCATATTCGATGCTGGTGATGCCAAACAAATGATGATAGCCCGGGGGGACAGATCCCCCCGGGTTATTTGCATCGCCGCAAAAGCGGACATGCCCGTACAGGCGGATGTGGAGGGCAAGCGCCAATTTTGCGCCTTGCAGGACACCCGTCCATGATGCATCTGACCCCGAGGCATATCCTTTAGAGGGAAGACCAATCTCGGGGAGAGTCTGGAAGTGAGAT
Organism: Paenibacillus sp. FSL R5-0517; assembly: GCF_037974355.1. Classification (NCBI taxonomy): domain Bacteria; kingdom Bacillati; phylum Bacillota; class Bacilli; order Caryophanales; family Paenibacillaceae; genus Paenibacillus; species Paenibacillus sp. FSL R5-0517. The sequence goes on along the minus strand of NZ_CP150235.1, from coordinate 5,570,021 downwards.
CTCCTGAAGGAAGACAGGGTGAAGAATGTGGCAAAACGAAGACACCGTCCGCTAACTGAAGCGGAGACAGCTTACCGCGGCGGATATGCAGAAGGCCGCAGATTTGGCGGCTGTCAAGCCATGATGGAGCGGGTGCAGATGTTTGAACCGACCCTGCGGGACATGAAGGTGCTGTATATTCCGCAAGGGTTCGATGCCATCGATGAAGGTGTCACCCTGGCCCTGCAACAGTCTGTACGTGAATGCGTTGTTGGATCGCCAGCAACGATGTTGCAGGAAGCCAGTCAGCATCGGCCAGATGTTGTGCTCGTTATGAATGGTCTGCATGTGTTTCCCCCGGATCATCTGGAGCAGGTGAAGGGCATACGTGCACTCGGTATTCGAACAGCTGTGTGGTTTGTGGATGATCCGTATTTTACCGAGGATACTGTGTCCCTGTGTCAACACTATGATGTCGTGTTCACACATGAAGAGGCCGCTGTACCATTCTATCAAGGACATGGAGCGAACCGGGTTATCTATATGCCACTCGCAGTGAATCCGGGGATGTTTCAACCGCGTCGCGCGGCACCGCAGCATCAGCATGATATTTGTTTTATCGGTACCGGATTTTGGAACCGGATTGCCTTGTTTGATGAGCTGGCTCCATTTCTTGCGGACAAAAAGGTATTCATTGCAGGTAGTCAGTGGAACCGGCTGGCACGTTTTGATGTACTAGGCCGCTTCATCCACGAAGGATGGATTGCTCCGGGAGAGACAGTCGATTATTACAATGGCGCTAAGATTGTCATTAATATTCACCGGACTTGCGAGAATGGGGAAGACAATCGCAACACACATCATCTTGAAGGTCATTCCATTAACCCGCGCACGTATGAGATTAGTGCCTGCGGCACCATGCAGATTACGGATGCACGTGCGGATTTGCCCCGTTATTATAAGCCGGGATATGACATCGAGACCTTCACCAACGCAGCAGAACTTCAGCGCAAGATCCACTATTATCTGAAGCATGAAGAAGAACGACAGGCGATGGCATGGCGGGGACTTCTCACCACGATGAACCAGCACACGTTCACTCGCCGTATCGGTCAGTTGCTGGAACATCTGTAACCCCCGTCTGAAGTAACAGCACAACGAGTAACCTATCCCAAAAAATAAAGGAGTGGCGGTATGTCTCTCAAACACCGTAAAACCAAAAAGGTTCATGCACCGGTACTGAGCCTGGCTGATCAAGCGCGCAAAAATGGGCAACATGCCGGATATGACGCAGGTAAAGAAGAAGGATATCTGCGCGGTCGCGCCAACTATATTGTAAATTGTGCACAGGAACCGTTGCCTTTCCGACAAGTTCACGTGCTGTATGTATCTTCGGGTAAAGGTTTCCCATACTCCCCGTTGGATGAGGCCATCATGGCCACGCTACAGGGAATGGTAGCTCAGGTAACCCTCACGGATCCGCGTCAACCGGTTTCTGAGATTGCGCTGCAGACGCGTCCTGATCTGGTGCTTGTGTTGGATGGAATGGATATACCCATCGAGCATATCGATGCGATCCGCCAAGCCGGCATTCAGACGGCTATCTGGCTGACTGATGATCCGTACTATACAGACATGACGCTTGATATCGTCAAACATTTTGATCATATCTTCACGTTGGAACTGAACTGTATCGATCTATATCGACAAAACGGCTGCGCGTCAGTCCATTATCTCCCTTTTGCCGCGTTCACCAATCATTATTTTCCGATTACAACCCCTTCCCCGTTAAAACGGGATGTCAGCTTTATCGGCTCGGCTTATTGGAACCGGGTATACTTCTTTAATCCAATCATGCCTCAGTTGATGTCACACAATACAGTATTTAACGGAATCTGGTGGGACCGTCTGCCTGACTACACTGCCTATGGCGAGAAGATTGAACTTGGCCGCTGGATGAGTCCACAGGAGACCAATGATGTGTACAATGGCACCAAAATTGTCATTAACCTGCATCGATCCCACGAAGATGATTCCGTCAATAATAATCACCTCAAAATCCCGCCAGCCTCACCGAACCCAAGAACGTTTGAAATTGCCGCTTCCACAACACTACAGTTGACCGACGCAAGGGATGACATTACGCGTTTCTACAAACCGGGTGTGGAGATTGAGACGTATTCCTCGCCGCAGGAGTTACTCGAAAAGGTGGAATATTATCTTACTCATGAAAAGGAACGCCGTGAGATTGCCCTTCGTGGACTCGAGCGTACCCTGAAAGACCACACGTATGGCAAAAGAATTAATGAAATGTTAACCATCATATTTCCTTAATCCTGGCCGGGAGGAGGTGTGCACAGTACCCTGTATCGGATATCCGCATACAGGGTCCGTGCGGCCATGGCAACGAAACCAAAGATGATGTTATTTTCACATGTGTGCAATACTCGCAGCATTACAGGTGCAGAGAAGCTGCTGCTTCATTTTATGAGAGAGATCGGTACGATCTTTGAGTGTGTGCTCATTGTACCCCAGGATGGGAAGCTGGCAGGGCTTGCACGAAGATTCGGCATTCAGGTCAAAATATGCAATCTGCCGATGCTTCACGGTGTGTACACACCTTACCTGGGCATTGCAAATGATGCGGAGCAACTTCGCCATACACCAGCATATCAGGAAGTGGTCTCCCTCATACGGGAGACTGCTCCCGATCTCGTGTTAACGAATACCTGTGTCAATGTGATGCCGGCTGTAGCGGCGAAGTCGCTTCAGATTCCGATTATCTGGAAGATTACCGAGATCATTCATACGAATGAACATACAGCCGAGGCGATTCAGATGATTGGTCGCTATGCAGACTGGATTATCGGTATATCCGAGACAGCGGTCGCTCCATTTCATCAAGCTGGCATGAGTGACAAACTAACCGTCATTTCGCCGACATGGGAACCGGCTCTGCCCGCACCGGACCGCTGGGTTCATCTGCGTGAACGCAAGCGCAAGGAACTTGGTCTTAAGGCATCACAGACTTGTATCGGTTATATTTCTTCCTTTATATATGATGCCAAAGGGTTGAAACCTTTTGTGGATATGGCCTTGAGGATCTGTGAAACGCATTCGCGCTGTCGCTTCTGGATCATTGGGGCACCATCGGATAAAAAGTATTACGACGAGTGTGTATCACGGGTGAAAAAATCCGGGTATTCACGCCGATTTACCTTCACTACGTTTGAAGAGAACGTATCTCTGGCGTATAGCGCCATGGATATCGTGGTCATCCCAAGCATGGTCAAAGAAGGATTTGGCATGACCGCACTGGAGGGTCTCTATTTTGCCAAACCGGTCATCGCTTTCGCTCAGGGTGGACTGAAGGAATTAATGGAATCCGTAGGCAGTGGTGCATTTTTGGCCCCGCCCGGGGATACCGAAGCGCTTGTCACCTTGGCGACAACCTTGCTGAATGATTCGGAGCTGGCTTCGAATACGGGGTGGGGCAATCGGGCAGAAGCGGAAAGGCTCTACGGGGTTGAAACCTACCGAACGAAATTGCATACGATGGTGACACAGTGGTTATTGCGTTTTCCCGGATGGTTTGCTTATATCCAACCTCCGAATGGACCTGTGTATACCCATGGGGAGGGAGGACTACGCACGGTACTGGTTCTGGAGCCGGTTACGGTTCGGGCACTGTTATTCCCGCTGACGGTCATACAGGCGTTGCCACATTCCTCATTACCTCCGATCGCATTGGGTCAAGATGCCCCTGTAGCCTCAAGTACTGGCCCAGCTGCAAAGCTGATTCAACAGAGGGGCAAAACGCGGAAACGCCGTCGTAAGTCACTTGCATCTCATTCTCGCCGAGGCCGTGAGGGGCTGAAACGTACTTCCGGAACTGGCCGACGTAAAGGGAGATCCCGTACAACGAAGGGACCGCGTCCGCATATGGGCAAATCAGCTACCCGCAGACGCAAATCTGCCAAGGCGGGACGCAGCCGAGCAGGGCGCAAGGGTTCCAATACAAGATGAAGGCAGGGATTACGATGAAGATCATGACGGTGCTGGGTACGAGACCTGAGATCATACGGCTCAGCCTGATCATCTCCAAGCTGGACCAGTATGCGTCCAAACATATTCTGGTGCACACGGGACAGAACTTCACGGAAAGTCTCAGTGGTCTCTTTTTCAAGGAAATGGGCCTGCGCGCACCGGATTACGTTCTTCAGGATGAAGCGGCCTCTCTGGGACGACAGCTGTCCTCGATGTTTACGCAAATGGAAGATCTGATATTGCAGGAGAAGCCCGATAAACTGCTGCTGCTCGGGGATACCAATAGTGCATTATGTGCAGTATTGGCTGAGCGCATGGGTGTTCCTGTTATTCATATGGAAGCAGGCAATCGTTGCTTTGATCTGGATGTGCCTGAGGAGAAGAATCGCAAGGTTATTGATGCCATCTCCACCATTAATATGCCTTACACGGAACAGAGCAAGAAACATTTGGTCAGCGAAGGTGTACCAAGCAGGCGCATTGTGCTCACGGGCAATCCCATCTATGAAGTGATGCAGCACTATGACGCACAGGTGAACTCCAGCAAAATCCTCAAAAAGCTGAAGCTGAAGTCCGGGCAATATTTTTTGGTTACTGCCCATCGAGCCGAGAATGTGGATCATGCCCCTCATCTGCTGGAGATTATGAAAGGACTTAATCAGGTCGCAGAGGAACACGGGCTGCGTGTAATCTGCAGCATTCATCCGCGTACAGCAATTCGGATTGCGGAGCATCTGCAACTGGAGATGAACCCGCTGGTAGAGTTTCACGAGCCGTTTGGATTCTTCGATTTTGTGATGCTCGAACGTCATGCACGTTGTGCGCTCACGGACAGTGGTACGGTGCAGGAAGAGTGCTGCATTATGGGCGTGCCGACCGTAACCATGCGCCGAACTACCGAGCGTCCGGAAACGGTGGATTGCGGCAGCAATGTGGTCTCCGGTCTGGATGCGGCACGCATCGCTGATTGCGTGAAAGTCATGACGCAGATGTCCACTGATTGGGATTGCCCGCAAGGTTACAAAGCAACAGATGTATCCGGTAAAGTAGTTAAATTTCTGCTTGGAGGGAAAATGCATGTTTGAAAATAAGCGTATACTCGTGACTGGCGGTACGGGATCATGGGGTTATGAACTTGTGGCTCAACTGCTGCCCCAGCAGCCCAAAGAAATTATTGTATATTCCCGGAACGAGTCCAGCCAAGTGGCTATGAGTCGTGAATTTGAGGACCCACGTCTTCATTTCCGGATTGGAGATATTCGTGACAAGGATGCCTTGACGGCGGCTTGCCAGCATGTGGACTATGTATTTCATCTGGCGGCACTCAAGCATGTTCCAGTGTGTGAAGACCAACCGTATGAAGCGCTCAAAACCAATGTGATTGGTACACAAAACGTGATTGAGGCTGCCATTGAAAATAAGGTGGAAAAAGTAATCTATATCTCGACTGACAAAGCTGCCAATCCGTCCAACTTCTACGGCATGACCAAAGCAATCGGCGAGAAATTAATTGTATATGCCAATTTGTTACACAGTGACACCAAGTTTGTTACGGTACGGGGCGGAAATGTTCTGGGAACGAACGGCAGTGTGGTACATCTGTTCAAGAATCAGATTCGTCAGAAAGGCCAGGTCTCCATCACGGATATGAGCATGACTCGGTTCTTTCTCACGCTAAAGGATGCAATTACCCTGTTGTTCAAAGCCTCGGTGGAAAGTGTCGGCGGAGAGATCTTTGTCATGACGATGCCAACCTGCAAAATCGTGGATCTCGCGGAAGTGTTAATTGAGGATTCCGGTGTGGAGAATGTGGCCATTGTGGAACAGGGCATTCGTCCAGGTGAGAAAATTCATGAAATATTGATGAGTGAATTCGAGAGCATGACCACCGTTGTCTACGATGAGCAGTATCTGGTAATTCTTCCCACCCTGGGCATACCAGGTCTGCGTGAACATTATACCAATTGTCCACCGGTCTCCTTTAACAGCTTCAGTTCTGAACACCAACTGATGACCAAAGAGGAGATTCGTGAAATTCTCAAGCGCGGAGGATTCTTGTCATGAAACTGCTGATACTTGGTGGAAACGGAATGGCCGGCCATATTCTTGTCGACTATTTCCGCCGTCAAGGTGTACACAGCGTCTTCTACACAACTCGTGATGTAACGGACCCCAATGGTCTGCTCCTGGATGTGAACGACAGCTTCATGGTTGATCGATTGGTAGAAGCGGTGCACCCGGATGTGATTATTAATGCAGTAGGTGTGTTGAACAGCTTTGCAGATGAGGACAAAATTACGGCCTATCATATCAATGGGTTTCTGCCGCATCGTCTGCGGCGGGTTGCGGATACGATTGGTGCACGTCTGATTCATATCAGCACAGACTGTGTGTTCAGCGGAGATCGGGGAGCATACCGGGAAGATGATGTTACGGATGGGACTTCAGCTTATGCCATTACCAAAGCACTTGGTGAAGTCCAGGATGAAGGTCATCTGACGATTCGTACGTCCATCATTGGACCCGAAATTCGGCAGGGCGGCATTGGTCTGATGCAATGGTTTATGTCCAGCACAGGTGAAGTCGGCGGGTATACCCGCGTATTCTGGAATGGTGTGACCACACTTGAACTGGCCAAATGGGTTGACCATTACCTGGCCTCATCCATTAGTGGTCTGATCCATCTAGCTCATCCAACACCTGTCAGCAAGCATGATCTGCTTGTGTTGTTCAAGCAGACCTGGAACAAGCAGGATGTGACGATTGTGCGTGATGACAGTGTAGTACAGGACCGTACGCTGGTGTCCACTCGCGAGGATGTGAAGACAGACCTGCCGGATTATTCTACAATGCTGAAGGAGTTGGCATTATGGATGGAGCAGAGCTGACGGGCAAGACAGTACTAATTACAGGCGCTTCCGGTTTTACCGGGCGACATGCTGTATCTTATTTTCGAGAAGTTGGTGCAGTGGTTGCGGCGGTAGTCCGGAGACCGGATGTACATTCGTTTGGAATAGGTACCCAAGTCCATGTCTGTGATCTGAATGATAAACAGCAAGTGCGTCATCTGATCGGCAAGGTGCAGCCCGACTATGTGCTGCATCTCGCTGGCAAAAATTCAGTGCCTGATTCATGGTCTGATCCGTTACTGGTCCTGGAGACCAATGTGATGGCCGTGCTGTATTTGCTGGATGCGCTTCGCAGTTGTCCGGCAGCACGAACCGTTATTGTAGGATCGAGGTTAAAATATACGCAGGAACCTGGCCGGATTCCCCAGCCTCCACATCCATATAGCCTCAGCAAAGCGCTGGAAGAGATGGTGTCCTTGTCGTGGATGTCACTCTTCGGACAACAGATCATGCTGGCGGAGCCGGGCAATCTGATTGGGGCGGGTCCTTCCACAGGCATCTGTTCCCTGCTTGCACGCCATGTTGTTGCCTGTGAGCAGGCGGGCAAAACGGAGGCGTTCCGCCTGTCGGGACGGGACAATACCCGTGACTTTCTGGATGTGCGGGATGCAGTCAGAGCGTACGCAACCCTCCTGATACAGGGAGCCAGCGGTACAGTATACCCGGTGGTGTCTGGCACCGAGCGGAGTCTTGGTGAAGTTGCAGATCTGCTGTTGTCCATGACAGAAGCGGAAGTCCCTGTTCGCTGGGATGGGGCATCTTCTGGTCCGGACGGTTCGGGGAAACAGGAGGAATTATCACTGCTGCGCAAGCTTGGCTGGCAGCCGATGATTCCATTTGCCACATCACTTCAGGATATCCTGAGTGATGTTCGTGACCAGCAAGGGAGGACGACAGGTTGAGTCCGAGAGTATCCATTGTCATTCCATTCTACAACTGCCCTTATGTGCCTCAGGCGATTCAAAGTGCGCTGAACCAGACATATTCGGATGTGGAGATCGTTGTTGTGAATGACGGTTCCACCCGGCATGCAGAGCTGCTTCAGCCTTATCTTCCTTATATTAATGTGCTTGGCAAAAGCAATGGCGGGACGGCCTCGGCACTTAATCATGGGATTCGTCATGCCTCTGGTGATTATGTAGCCTGGCTTAGTTCGGACGATATTCTGTATCCAGATAAAATCCGGTATCAGCTCGAGTTTATGCAGCGCGAGAATGTGCTCGTCTCGTACACGAATTTTCACTATATCAACGAGCATTCAGCCGTTACCAAAATGCATGGTGGGCCAGAACCGATGTCCGATCTGGACTTACTGCGGCGGTTTGTCAACGGCAATCCGGTCAATGGCTGCACGGTCATGATTCGTAAGGATCTGTTCAGCGGAGTAGGGCTGTTCGATGAGCTTCTGCCTTACACGCATGATCTGGATCTCTGGATGCGGATTGTACTGAACGGTCATCGGTTCCCATACCTGAACGAACCGCTTACGGCCTATCGGTGGCATGGGGGAATGGGATCAGTTCGTCATGCGGATGTCATCGGCAGAGAGGCATCCATGGTATGGTCGAGATATCGCGAACCGTTGTTGCAGCGCATAGCGGCGCTTGGGGATTAGCGTTGGGAGGGCAGTTATGAAGCCACAAGTTGGCGGAGTGACGCCCTCTTTGCGCAGCATTTTACCCGATGACAGTAAAGATGGTATCAGAATGAAATGTGCTTCCGTAACACCGCAGATGTCCAATGCCGATCGAATGGATCTTCATAAAATGTAGGAAAGCAATCGCTATGCAGAGATAAGCGGAGGAAGGGGGCCCCGAATGGAGCCGAAAGTATCGATCGTCATCCCTTTTTATAATTGTGCGTATATCGAGCAGGCTGTTCACAGTGCCACTCACCAGACCTATCCGCATATTGAAGTGATCGTGGTGGATGATGGGTCAACCGAGCACGTGGAGCGACTAGAGCCATTCATGGATTCTATCCATTATATCCGCAAAGAAAACGGTGGTACCGCAACGGCATTGAATGAGGGCATCAAACAGGCGACAGGGGAATACTTTGTCTGGCTCAGTTCAGATGATGTGATGCTGCTGGACCGTGTGGAGAAACAGTTGAAGTTTATGCGTGAGGTCAAGGCTTCATTCTGTCATGGTGCCTACCACTATGTGAATGAGAAGAGTGAGTGGTTGGATACGGTGCATCCGGAAGTGGGCAGTCGTCTGGAGATGTTGCAGGTACTGCTTGAAGGTTGTCCGATCAATGGCTGTACCGTCATGTTGGAGATGGATGCATTTGAGCGGTTTGGCTTGTTCGATACTGATTTTCGCTACACTCATGACTACGAGATGTGGTTGCGACTGTTTCCGATGTATGAGCTGTTCTATTACAATGAACCCCTGATGTGTTATCGTCTGCATGATTCAATGGGGACCAAACGTCACTTCAAGGCTCTGGTGGCCGAGATGGAACGTGTTCAGGCGAAGCACAGACCTATTTTGCTCAATTTGCTTCAGGTCGGCGGGTATTGGAAGTGAAGTAGACGTGTGTGCAGATGATGGCTTGAATGGAATAGGTGGTTAAATGGATATGAGAGCACCCTTATGAAGCATGTTTAATGTGCTATAAGTGGGGGAGCTCTTTTTTTGTTCTATGACGATCCATGGACAGGTAGGTAGAAGGGATGCCGAAGTCTCTGTATAATGAAATGATTCATACACGGAAGGGACTGGACTATGCGCAGATATCAATATCTTACACCGAATCATTAATAAACGAATGGAGGTGAAGTATTGATTACAGAGTTACACACAGAACGGTTATTTTTGCGAAAAATGAACGTATTGGATGCGGCCAGCTTGTTTGAAATTTGGTCTGATCCGGAGGTTACTAGATTCATGAATATCACTCCTTTTACGGATGAAAGTCAAGCCATAGCCATGATTAATATTCTGGACGATCTTTCTCAGGAAAACAAGGCTATTCGATTCTCTATCATCGCGCAAGAGTCCAATGAAATTATAGGTTCATGCGGTTATAACTTACTGGATTATGACAATCTCAAAGCAGAAATTGGGTATGACATTGCCAGATCACACTGGGGAAAAGGATATGCGACAGAAGCGATCTCTTCTTTGTTAGCTCATGCCTTCTCGACGATGAAGCTGAATCGAATTGAAGCAAAGGTTGACCCCGATCATGTGAATTCTATCAAGCTATTATTAAAGCTCAATTTCACATACGAAGGTACCCTCAGAGCATACGAAAGGGCAGGCGAAACGTTCAACGATCTGAATATGTATTCCAAGTTGGCGACAGATGAATAAGCTCTGGAATTCGTTACATGTCGGATCTGTGCAAAAAGAATCAATTAGCGTGTTCTGGATTCGCTAGAACACAACACAATAAAAGCAAACAAGGGGTGTCCACCGTCATTCGTATGACAAATGGTATACCCCTTGTTTGATATTCCGGCATGTTATATGAAGACAGTATGGAATGGAACAACTTAATCCTTTGAATACATGATCTCCATCGACACGGGATCGGGAAATACATAGCCCTTGGGCAGCTTCTGCATCAATTGATTCATGATAGCGTAATCCACGTCGATGTGAGGCGTGGAAACTGGAGTCGAAAACCAGCGATTGTATAGATCACTCGGTACAAGCAACGTCATATCGGTTGTCCTCCTCTGTAAATAGCCTCCTGATAGACTTGAAAAGTACGCATTCCCATTTCTTCCAATGAACGATGTTGTTCAGCCCAGGCTTTTGCCGCCGCCCCCACTGTTCTTCGGGTAACGTTATCCTCCAGTAATGCATTCAACAGTTCACTGAGCGAGTCGACATCCTGTGGAGGAACAACCCATCCTGTACGTCCCGGTTCAACCATCTCAGGCATGCCGGCTGTACCACTGACGATAACAGGTATACCCGCCAGTTGTGCTTCGGTCACGGAGAACGGCTGAGTATCCTGCAGGCTGGGCTGGACATAGATGTCTGCGTGGCGCAGGAAGGAAGGGATATTGTCGAGTTTGCCCCAGAACACAACATCAGCGCCAATGCCTGCTGCCGTGGCCTGTGCCCGCAACTCATCGGATAGATTGCCTTCTCCTGCGATCCAGCACACCCAATCGGTACGTTTGCTTTTCAGACTGGCTAAAGCCTTGATTAATACATGTACACCCTTGATGTATTCAAGCCTTCCGGTAAAGGCAATGACTTTCTTGCCCGCGGGTGGTCGTTGGCGAAATTTCACGGCTGCTGAGGCACGGTAGGTTGGCAGGTCGATAGCATAGGGGATTTGCCTGAACTTCGACTCTGGAACCGCGAGTTCTGTAAGTGTACTTTTGATCCAATGACTGGACACCAGAATCAGCTCAGACTGTGCTGCACTTCGCTCTTCCAATGAGAGAAAATAACGTCCGCGTTTGGATTGCAGATAGGTAGAAAGAGTAAGTTGCGGGTTGGAGTTTTGAGCATCGTAAAAGGCCTCGCGGGCAAGTGCCCCATGATAGCTGGTGACCAGTGGGATATTGCGGTTCAAGATGCGTTTAATGGCTACGGCGGCTACGGGATCTTGCGCATGGATTACGTCATAGTGGTCTACTCCCAGATAAGCGGCGGCCATCTCGAAGGCATATCTATTCAGTTCATAATAAGCGAGAAGCGGATCGGCAGTGAATTGTGGCAGATCGGTCGGATTGAGTTTGGCTTGCAGCATGGGCCACACCGTATCCTTGGAGAAAGCGCGGTTCAGATTACGAACATATACCTCGTTTTTAGCACCATTTGTGCCCATGATATCAACCTCTACACCAAGTGAAATCAGCCTGTCGGCCAGTTGTTTAACATATGTCCATATGCCTCCCATATGTGTAAGCTCCCAATACGTAACGAGCAGAACTCTCATAGCTACCCCCTTGTCACGGCCTGCACCGGCCGAGCTTCTATGCTTCTATTCTATGAAAAAAGGGGACCGGAAGGTCGGGCATTTTTGTGTATCTGGCTGAAAATGGGTGAATGCAAATGACAATAGACAAGGGGGAGCATATCCTATGTATAGAAAGGCTCATACGCCGAAGGAGGGATCTACAGTGGCTGTATATGTGCTAAATATCCATGAAAATTTGTTACAGACGTTTGTTCCCATCAAATACATGGACGTGGAGTTGGCCTATGTGGGGAGCGATGAAGGGACAGATGTATTTGTTGGCGGAGCCAGTAGGCACGGAGAACTGTATCGACATCTTTTTCATATAAGTTCGAATTCGGGGGGAGCGGGTGGTAATCAAGTCATTCATAATCTGGATGTATCTTCCGATCCTTATGAGCTGAGGATTATCAGCAACAGCTCTTCACCGAATCATCTGGTTATTCGCATGTATTACAGAAGTATTCACGGTCAGACATTGGGCATAATGTCAGAATATCAGATGATGAAGCTTGCAGATTGATATGGACATAATTGAATAGTCGTGATTAACCCACGTGTGGAGCAGGGAAGTGCCTGTTCCATTTTTTTATATTGCATCCATAGTAGAAAATTCTGAAAAAATAGCTTGACAGCAAAGGTATTTTCATTAGAATTAGATCAGTGTTAAACGAAAGTTTAAAACGACGATTTAAAACGATAGTTTGAAATCAGTCGAGAGAATATAGGCTAGTGAGATGCAGGCAGCAGCCTGTGTTCTTCTGCCGGAAAAGAGTGTGGAGAACGTGAAAGAACAAACAGCAGTATCACAGGAGCCGGCAGAGTTTTCGATTAAAACCATTATTTTGCCACTCCTGGCTATTATCGTCGGCATGATCATGGTTATTCTGGACAGTACCGTTGTTAATGTGGCCATTCCGAATCTCGTTCAATATTTCGAGACGGATCTGAAGACCATCCAATGGACGGTTACAGGATATACCTTGGCTTTGTCTGCAGTTATTCCGCTGGCAGGTTGGTTAACTGACCGTTTCGGTGCCAAAAGAGTATTCCTGTTCACCATTGCCATGTTTACCTTGGGTTCTGTGTTATGCTCCATTGCCCAATCACCTGAGCAATTAATCATTTACCGTGTTATTCAAGGGCTTGGGGGAGGCATGGTTGCTCCTATTGGTATGGCGATGGTATTTCGACTGGCTCCTCCTGAACGAAGAGGTTCCATCATGGGCATGCTCGGAATTCCCATGCTGCTTGCCCCTGCACTGGGCCCGGTATTGTCCGGTTGGTTTATTGAATCACTGAGCTGGCACTGGATCTTCCTGATTAACTTGCCCATTGGTATTGCAGCTTTCATTCTATGTATCAAATTTTTGCCTGATACAGATCGTGGACGCACGCCTGCACTGGATCTGCTCGGCATGATTCTGGCGCCAATCGCATTCTCAATGCTCGCTTACGGTGTGAGTGAGGGGGGAACGAGCTGGACATCTACAACAACACTGACTGGTGTAATCGTAGGTGGCGTGGCGCTCATCTTATTCATTATTGTGGAACTTCGTCATCAAAATCCATTGCTCGAACTCCGGGTATTCAAATCATCTGATTTCTCGCGTGGGATTATTCTCGCATGGGTTTCGCAAGTGGCGCTGTTCGGTGCGATGATCCTGATCCCGCTTTATTTGCAGCAGATCAAAGGGTATACTGCACTGGAAACGGGATTGATTCTGCTTCCGCAGGCTCTGGCTTCCGGCGTGGGTATGCCGCTTGGTGGTCGGTTGTTTGATAAAATTGGTGCCAGACCTCTGGCCTTCGTGGGTCTGGGAATTATCTCGGGAGCCTTGTTTATTCTGTCCTCCATCACGGCAGAGACAGGTCTTGGCCTGATTATCACGGCCCTGATCATGATGGGTCTGGGTATGGGCTTGTCCATGATGCCACTCAATACGCATGTATTGAATGCTGCACCACGTAAGCTGGTTGGACGGGTTACACCGCTTACGGCCGCTGCACAGCAAGTGGTCGTGTCCTTTGCGGTTGCAGGGCTCACAGGTTTCCTTACTTCCAGAATCGCAGACAATACAACGAGTGCAGAGCCGACCGCTATAGTTCAAGGTCTGGTGAGTGGTTTCAATGATACGTTCTTCCTGGCCGCTTGTATTGCATTGTTTGGATGTCTGCTCAGTCTGATTCTGCGCAAACCAAAACCGATGCCGGAAGAAGAACTTCAAAATGGCGACAAGCCTGATCCCGCGATGATGATGGGACACTAAGACTTTTTAAAGTGACATAGTAAGGCAGTTCAGAGAATCTTGCTGAACTGCCTTTTTGTTATGCTCAATGAAAAATTCGCAGTGCTGTCATCATTTCACGGAAAGAATGGGCATATCGATCAGGTGAGAAAGACAAGCTCATATGCTGTCTGCCCTGAATGCGGATATACTCCCGCAGTTTCTTGTTCTTCATGAGGTCTCTTGCTTCGTCTACAGCAGCCTTTATATTTCCAATGGGATAAAACTTTCCAGTCTTATTATGTGTGATGAATGAGCGCACACCATCCGAATCTGTGCTGAGCACTGGGCAACCGCAGCTAATGGCTTCAGCGACGGCATAGCCGAATCCTTCTAGCAGGGAAGTGGATAACATGATTCCCCCTGACGCAGCAATCATCGAATAGTATGCGGGCATCTGAGAATGGGGAACATTGACGAAGATGCCGATCCGATCCTCAAGCCCGTATTCTGCCAACATGTGCCGGAACATGACTTCATCTTCTGGATTAGCCAAAGTGGGATCATGGAATAACCATAGTCTGGCTTTCGGATTTTTTTTGATGATTTCACTCGAAATGATTAAATATTCCCGCCAGTTTTTATTGTGTTCAAGTCGTCCTACCCAAGCCAGCACTGGATAGGGTGGAGTATCCACCAGAACCGGTGCGAAGGTGTCTGTATCCAGCATATTGGGAATAACAAACCGATGTAGCCAAGGACAGATATGAATGAACATATCCAGAAGGTGGTCTGTGGGAGGGATAACGGCAGCATCGCAATGGGCCTGAAGGTAAGGTACACCCATCTGTATCGTTTCCAGAGCCTGATCGCGTGTTCCGAGTCCCTGCGCTTCAAAAATAATTTTTCCTGTATAGCCAAGCGCTCTCAAGCGGCCGGGCATAGCGATGTCTGAAGTGGCGATGATGGCATCATAATGATGAGTATGAATGATATGATGGATATCCTCGTCACTGGATGCGGTGAAAATGGGGGTATCACTGTTGTTCTGCAATCCCGAGCCTGTGTTGAGATAAAGTAGGTGCGCTTCAATGCCATGGCGTTTCAGAACAGCGGTGCGCAGTCGGTTTAACGTATCCACGCCACCGCTTGGAACATAAAACGTGAATAATACTTTCACACGATTCACCCTCTGACTTTTGGTCAGGAGCACATTCTCCTGTACTCTATGTTACGTTGGCTTGAAGTATAGGGTGTGGGTGTTGTTTAGTGTGTACACATTTTGGACACATTTTTTTAAGCTTTCTTTTAAGTGACATTAAGCTGGGCTTAGGATAGATCACGTATTATACAAGGAACTTCCCGTGTACACATCTACCTTAAACGATGGTACACGGGTATTTTAACGGGAAAGGATGAATGATGTGCTCGAAGTGAAACAGGTCAGCAAAGTTTACGAAGGGCAGCGCGGCGTACATCAATTGGATTTCACCATGGAACGTGGTGAAATTGTCGGGTTTCTCGGCCCCAATGGTGCCGGAAAAACAACAACGATGCGTATGATTACGGGCTATGTGCATCCAACCGCGGGTTCCATCCTGGTGGATGGGGTATCGGTGCATGACCAAGGTCAGCGTGTTCGTTCCAAGATTGGATATCTGCCTGAAACTCCGCCACTGTATCCGGATATGACAGTGCAGTCCTACCTTAAATTCGTAGCGAATTTGAGAGATGTTCCGGCACGTGAGGTTAAGCTGCGGGTCAGCGAGATGGTAAGCAGATTGGGACTCCAGGGTCGGGAGAGACAAATGGTACGTGGGTTATCCAAAGGATACAAGCAACGCCTAGGGCTGGCAGGAGCCATTATTCACAAGCCGGATCTTTTGGTGCTGGATGAGCCAACTTCGGGCCTTGATCCAAATCAGATTATCGAGATCCGAGATCTGATTCGGGAACTGGGGGAGAATCATACGGTGTTGCTCAGTACGCATATTTTGCCTGAAGTGAGCACACTCTGTAATCGAATGTTGATCATTAATCAGGGGCAGCTCGTGCTGGATGGTTCACCACAGCATTTCGGATCAGCAATGGGGGATCAGTTCAAGGTGTCGATTGAAGTGAAGGCCACTGCGGAGCAATTACATAATGTGCTGAAACCATGGGAGAAAGTGCGGAGTGAAGTCATTCAAACATCAGATGCGAATACCACCAGAGATACTTCACTTACTTCTGATACAGCGAATACGGTTAAAATGCTTCTTACTGGAGAGAACTCGGAAGATTTCCGGGAGGAGCTATTTTACCTTTTGTCCGGTGCAGGATTACCGATTCTGGAGATGAAAAAGGAGAATCTCAGTCTGGAACAGATTTTCCTGAAGCTGACCACAACCGAGACAACAACGGATATAAAAGATACAAACGCGGATTCGGCAGATTGGGATCAGGTTGCTGGGGCAGTGATGGATCAGGCGAATGTAACTTCCGACAACGACTCGTCGAGTGTATCGGGAACATCACCGAGTCCAACAAGTAGTACATTAACGAACACTTCAACGGATGCTTCGTCCCATTCGCGCAAAGGGGAGGACTCCAAATGAGACGAATGATGGCGGTGTGTAACAAAGAGCTGCAAGCTTATTTTCTGTCTCCAACGTCCTATTTTGCTTTTGCCGTATATGTACTGATGACCAGCTTGCTGTTCTACTCCAGTTTCGTATATTACCAGCCGAGTATTGTCGATTATCGACTCGTGCTGGGGGATACCTTATCCATGCTGCTGTTTGTTGTGCCTTTGTTAACGATGCGGCTTGTTGCGGAAGAATTCAGACAAGGAACGGATGAACTGCTGCTGACTTCCCCCGCGCGTGTAACAGAGATTATATTTGGCAAATACCTTGCTTCTCTGGCCATTCTGGTCGTGCTCATCCTGTGCAGTCTGGTGTACCCCTTCATCATGTCGTTCTATGGAACATTGGATATGACGACAGTATGGATGTCTGCGCTGGGTTTATTGTTCCTGGGCGGAAGCATGATGGCAATAGGACTGTTCGCTTCCACGTTATCCCAGCATCAGATGGTGTCTGCGGTGGCGGGTTTTATTATTTTGCTCGTTTTGTGGATGCTTGATTCATTCGCAGGTAATACAGGATCTGCTTTGCAGCAGTGGCTCGATCCGTTTGCCCTGACTAACCGGTTTGACAGCTTCATGAAAGGCGTGCTTAGCGGACCGGATATATTGTACTATGTCACACTTTCAGGTGTGTTTCTGCTGTTAAGCATTCAAATTGTCGAACGGAAGCGGTGGAGGTGAGAAGATGAAAAAATGGTTAAGTCATACCAACAGTACCGTGCTGTCTGTAGCGGTGATTGGCATCTTTATTTTGCTAACACTGTTCCTGAATTCACTTGGCGGCTTCCAGCTCGATCTGACCTCGAATAAACAATACACGTTGTCTGACCAGTCTCTTACTGCGATCAAAGACGTGAAGGATGACGTCAACATTCTGGTGTTAACCGTCGAAAATGCCAACAACACCGTGCTGAACCGTGAGGTCACGGATATGGTGGAGGAATACACGAAACGGAACAGTAAGCTGAAACTAAAACAGTATAATCTGACGCAGGAACCTGCGCTTGCATCCAAATACGGCATAACAGGCAGCTCCATTGTGCTGGAGCAGGGAGATCAACACAAAGTGATTGATATCGCCAGTTTGTTCACCGCGGCAGGTGACGGCAGTGACGGATCCTATCAGTTCACAGGTGAGGAAAAGCTGACACAGGCGCTTATGAATATGTCATCCACCGAGATGCATAAAATGGTCTTCCTGACCGGACATGAGGAGCTGAGTCTCGATCAGATGACTACGCTGCAATCCTCATTGGAACAAAATAATGTGCAGACAGAAGAATTGCAGTTGAATCAGGCCGGGAAGGTTCCGGAAGATGCAGATGTGCTTGCCATTATAGGTCCACAACGTGATCTCAGTGATGCAGAAATGAAGGCCATTCGCACATATCTGAGTAATGGAGGCAAGCTGTTATTGTCCCTCGGATTCGTAGAAGATATGAAATCCAGCTGGAAAAACATCGATGCCCTCATGGCAGACTATGGTGTCGTTGATGAGCATGCAGTGATGGTGGATAATCAACAAGCCAGTACGATGGGACCACTCTGGGTGGTACCGGAGTATGGAACACATGCAATTACGGACAAACTTGCTGCAAGCCAATTGTACCCGATGTTGTCGCTGTCGATCGCGCTGACCAGCAAAGAACAGGATAAATACACCCTTTCACCGTTAATCCATTCTTCCAATGACAGTTATGGGGAGACGAATATCGGAGGCTTATTGCAAAATGAAACAACCAATGATGCTAAAGAGGATATTCAGGGGCCAGTGGAACTTGGGTATGCAGCCGATACGACGGATGGCAAACCGAAGGCGGTTATTCTGGGCTCGTCGATTTTCATGCAGGATTCGGAAATTGCGAATGGCGGAAACAGGGACTTTATTTTGAATACCGTGAATTATTTGAGTGAGAAAGAAAATGGATTGACGATTCGTCCACGGGTACAAGCCGGATATGAGACGGCATACCTGAGCGGCGAACAGGCCAGAACGATTTTCTTCGTGGCTATTGTAGCGTTTCCGCTTATCTTTGTGATCATCGGTGTACTCTTATGGTGGAGGCGCAGACGGGTATGAGAAAATGGGTTCCAACGATTCTGGTGGTCATCGTACTCATTGTGGGTTGGGTGTACGCGGCTAGTCAAAATTATTTTCGGGAGGAAGAAGCGGTGCAAGCCAAGTTGCTCGGTATTCAATCCGAAGATATTCAATCCATCACAATACATGACTCCACCGCAGAAACATCCGGTGCAGCAGCATCTTCAACTTTGACGCTTGAACATGGCGTATGGCAGATGGTTGAGCCGAAAGCTTATCCTCTGAACGGTTATAGTGTTAGCAGTTGGTTAGATGCTCTGAGTGGCGCGAACCAGGAAATGGTGGTGGAAGAAGCGCCGGCAGATCTGGATAAGTACGGATTAGGAACAGATGCAACACGTATGGATATCCAACTCAAAGATCATCGGGAGATCAAACTGGCGATTGGTGGCCAGCTTCCAGCAGATGACGCACGATATGTGCGCGTAGATGAGGGTCCCGTAGTTGCCGTACAGACAGAGGCGATTAATAACATAGCCTTGTCACGTCGTGATCTGTTGGATACTACACCGTTCAACATGGATGAGACAAATGTGGGGTCTCTGGAGTGGGAAGGTGAAGCCGCTACCTGGATGTTAACATCGACATCGGAGAACGGTGCTGCAGAGCAGACCTGGGCATTGAATGGAAAAACGATTGAAGCCACGGACGCCGTATCCCTTATCGGTAAAATCAAAAACCTGTCAACAGCAGATGATGTGCGCAAAGCGTCTGAGCTGAAAGGTACTGTTCCACGATTCACCCTGTCTGTTGAGCAGACGGTCAATGGGCAACAAGTGAGAGATGTGTATCGGGGACTTACGTTGCCATCCGAACCGGATCAGATCTGGGTCGTTACGCCGGATGGTCAATGGGCATATGCCTTGGAGACGACGAGTCTAACGGAAGCCGAGAAATTCCCGGATACAATTAAGACATCAACCGAAGGAAAATGAGTGGCGCAAAAGGTAAGAGTTCATCAATGACTTGAAATAAATTTTAAGTTACATGTAGACAGTGCTGCGAACACGCAGTACTGTTTTTTTATTTTATAGCGAAGACCTTATGGTCTGCATTTCAAAACCCAAAGATCAATAAGCTGTGAGCAAAAATTGAGCATCCAAATCTACAGGGTAAGGTACCATATCCTTTCAGCATATCGGCACGCACAGAAGCGCATCCTATCTTTGTGACCAAAACCAACATACATTGGAGGATGAGTACATGCCAGCAGTCAAAAAGGCAACAGCTATTACGTTATCATTGTCTACTGCAATCTTTGTAATGGCCGGTTTGACAGGATGTGGCACGAATCGGGATACCAACAATATGCATACGCAAAGTGTCCGTCAGCAAGCGAGCGGCATTAACCGTTATGGTGTGGAAACGAATGGCATGGATGGCATTCGTGCGAAAAGTTATCGCATGCATAATGTCACTGACCTGAAATCCAGTGAAGAGTTGGCTAAACGCATTACGGAGATGAAGGAAGTGAAATCCGCCCGTGTCATGTTAACGGATCGTAATGCTTATGTTGCGGTGCGTTTGGCAGATGGTCATGCAGGCAAGTTGGAGAGCAAGTCCAACGGTCGTACAAGCATGCTGGATGGAACGATGCGTAATCATGCGAGTGATACCATGCGTGGTGGCAACATGAACCACGATATGGGAGGCATGCGTGTGAATGGCGGTACAGGCACAATGTCACCGTACAGCACAAGTGGAATTGCTCCAGGGCTGAACACGAATTCAGCAACGGATCGCAGCCATATGGGCAATGATCGTGGCATCTACGGCACGATGGGTACAGGAGCGGTTGGAATGATGCGTGGTCTCACAAACAGCGGCAAAGCACGTGGGACGAACGATGGTCATTATGGAATGAAAAGTGAAGGACAACGTGTAGATAGCACGGATGATAACACATCAGCTGAGATTAAAGGCAAGATTTCAGCCAAAATCAAGCAGTTTGCGCCGAACATCGAGAATGTATATGTATCAGCCAATCCGGAATTTGTGCAGCATGTCGAGAACTATGCCACAGATATTCGTAATGGTAAGCCCGTTAGTGGCATGATTGATACGTTCCAATCGATGGTGGAGCGTATCTTCCCAACCAACGGAGCAGGAATGAATCACCGCGATGGCATCCTTGACGATGGCCTGATGAACCGTAATCACAATGGTGGGGTCATGAATCGAATGAATCGGTAGATTCCAAGCTCAATGAACAAGTGTGCCTTTGCGGGGATGGTAACATCAGCTGCAGAGGCATGTTTGTTTTAATATCGATGATTCAAATGCTGGATTACATATGCCACGGCACAGGTTTACTTAGGACAATAAAACACATAATTCCTGCCCATTTTTCTTATAAAACTGAACCAACGCCCTTGATCTGACATAAGATGAGTTGACTGTATCCCCTTAACCTTGTTACACCAACACAACCCGAGCAAGGAGGGGTGAACATTGAAGGGTATCGATCATAAAAGCAAATTTTTGTTAACCCACCGTGAACGCGAAGTATTCGAATTACTGGTTCAAGACAAAACAACGCGTGACATCGCAGGGCAGTTATTCATCAGCGAGAAAACGGTGCGTAACCATATTTCGAATGTGATGCAGTTTGAAATTGTTTATAAAATAGGCAGAATTAACGGGTGGAACAGAGTTCGTGTGTGTTGTATATTTTTGCAGGTTGACGTGACGTAAACCCGTTCACTACGCAACTTTGCACAGTCAGATTGAAGGGAGTCAGAAGGTCTGAATTCGATTATCGTATCGCGAACGCGAAGCAAGTTGAGTCATAACCAACTTGGTTAACTCTGATCCATGATGACTTGAATTAGACAAAAGGGGGTCACACATTAACTTATCCATAGTATAGTATGTATCCTCTTCAAGTACCCGTAAGAAATCAATACGTCAATATGACGTTTCCTTTCTGACCCTGTGAAAAGTTTTCCACCACTTATCTATTCCTCCTGTTTTGTCATAGTTTTTCGGGATTCCCCGAATAAGTCCGTACATATAAATCATTTCCCATACTACCCACATGACAATCTGACAAGTTTAACTGTGTACTCTGTGTACACATACCTGATCCTCAAATTTGAGGGACAGCTTCCACGAACATTTCGGGGAAGCTTATGTACTAAGTTGTCTCCCAATGATAGACATCGAAACAATCAACAGTGGAACGATAGAAGCACCCCAACCCAATGGAGTGCTTGCAGATTAATTATAAAGTTCAAAGAATTTTCACTGAATAATACAAAATTTGCTTGAAATATTTCCTTTCCAATTCAAGACTTGCTATAACCTTTTGAATTTTTAACCTCTGTACTACGTTCGATTTGTACCTTAGTGATCAAATGTTTAAGTTTCTTGATTTGCTTTTGGTAATACGCCACTTTTTTAGCTACAGAGCCCTCCTTTTTAGCAGCGGCTTCTACTTTAGGCTAAAGGAATGTAATCTATAACATTATTGTTTTTATCTATTATAATTGACAGATTTAATGTATTATTTTATATTGGAAAAGATTTCAAAAAAAATGTAATCTTTTTACTTTTTTCAAAACGTAAAAATAGCTGATTGAAACGATTGTTAGGATTATTATTAATGATCGTTCTAGGAGGTGTGATTGCAAAAAAACTTTGGATTTCATGTTTGTAATATTGTTTTTTTATACAACTGAGATGAGAGGAATGATTTTTTTGAAAAAAATAATGAGCAATGTGATTGTAGGTGCACTTGTACTTTCCATGAATATTCCAGCTGCTCAGGCTCAAAGTAACCCACCTGAGATTGATACTCAAGATATTATTCTACCAGACCATAATTTTGATGATTCGTATGTTGAACCCAGTAGTCCATTACAAATTGAATTGAACACTCAGGATAGAGCGATTAGCTTATCTGCCGTGACAACTAGTTATTCCCTTGCAAAAGAATTGTTGAAGAATTACTATGAAAATATCGATCTCGGAACAAAGCAATTAGATAACAAATCAACTGTCAGAACAGAATTGCTTGATTCCGAACTGTCTGATTACTTGGAAAAGAAAATGAAAACAAAACAATTTGTGGTAGATGCCGCAAATGCACAAAAAGAAAATTACGTCTTGAAATTCAATTTACTGTCCTCTGAAGTTACCGAAGAAGGCATCCTCTTGACAATAGGTACTGAGGCCTCATTCAATTACGTGGGAATGGAAGTGGAGTCTGGATTTGGCGAAGTGTCAAAAATGTTATTTCGCAATACAGATGCAGGGCTTACTATTTCAGATTGGTATATGCCATATGACTATTATGATGAATATGTTAGAGGTGAAGGGGATCATATAAGTAATCTCGTTAATATCAACTCTAAGCTGGATAGCTCTTATACCGCTAAAAGACAAGAGGAATTAAATGATAAAATCACCGATTATTTTTCTGTTGATCGTGAAGCTCCAGTACAAATCAATAGTTTAGAAAATGACGGATCATCTAATCAGGTTATTACGCCTTTTGCAACATTATCTTCATTAAATAAGACAGCGATAGCAAATTACGCGAAAAATAATAAAGCAAAAGATCAGCCTGCAAGTGGTGGTTCGAATGTTTCTTACTACGATTTCTCACAAATAACTGGGAATTGGGACTGTACAAACTTTGTATCTCATGCATTACTCGCTGGTGGTGCAATTACTTACGATACTAATGGAACAGGCATTGCCTCTACAGGCTGGTATTATAGAAGTTTGAGTAATCGAGCTTCATCCTGGTCAGGTGTACCAAACCTGTATAATTTTTTGGTGAATAACACAACGAAGGGTCCGGCTGGGACGGGTACTACATACTCAACGTTCAAATATAATGCTAGTGCAGGCTATCCATATCAAATTGGAGATGTATTGCAATTTTATTTGAGCGGATCTTACAATAATTGGCGGCATTCGACTATTATTACTGAATACTACGAAACTAATACGATGTCAGTTCTTGGAGCATTGGTTACAGGACGCTCTGGTAAAAATAGTTATAACAACAACCAAAAGGCGGAGGAAATTTATCCTGGTGATAGCAAAAGGGTTATAAAATTGACCGGTTATTACAAGTGAAAAATTTGAGGGGAGATGCACAACACTTCATTGGTTTTTTGATGTGTTGTGCATCAAACTAATTTCTCCTCCTTAATTATCTGGAGTTCGAGAATATTTTCATAGGAGGAAACTTAATGAAACGTGCTTACCTGTTATTATTGATTTTATTAACTCTTTGTGCATGCGAACAGACTAGTACTAGTGACAATGAAAATAACAATGTTCCCGTTGTTGGAGATATTAATAATGCTGAAAACACAAGAGTTTCGCCTGTAACAAAAGGAAATTCATCAAAAGATTCCTCCTATTTTTTAGCGAAAGACGAAAGTGGTCTAACCGCTTCAGATTTTGAAACAGCATACAAAATGTGTACGGATGCTTTGTCTAAATATTATAGGGCGATCTGGAACGGTTCTGACATTGAATTGGATACTTATATAGATAACGAAAACCTTAAACAATATACGGAAAAAAAAATCACCTCTCAATACGATTTGTTCCTTAAGAACAATCTTACTCATAATCTGGTGACAGGTGTTGATGTTGAGGTAGCAGAAGTAAAGTATGTCGGAGAGGGTAAGAACTTTTTCTATCTTAAATTAGATGCACAAGTTAAAAAGGATGTAGGCAGTTTTGCTGAACCTACTGAATTTCTTGTGCAAGGTGCGAATGGAAAGTTAGTCATTGTTGACTGGTATACTAATGCAAAGGATAGTTATGATTTCACTGTACGTGGAGAAAATCAAACGATCAATAATCCTGATATATGGAATAATAACGATGCTATAGGAAATAATTAACTAATTGAAGTCTGTATGTAAAGATCCTTCCGACATGAATTTTCCGCTCTTACCATACCCCGTAGTAAGCTGATAGGTGTCCTCACTGCTAATTCAGCACTCCATCTGTAAAGTTTATGTCTAAGCATCGAATGTATCATTTAAAGTGAGCGGAGTTTCAACGTCCATTCATTATGTGGCTATGAGAGCTTAATGGATGTTATAAATTGATTTTTTACTTTATTTTGTTAGAACTTTTATCATATATGGCTGAGTCTGAACGTGAGTGGACAAACGGTAGACAAGCTGAAGGTATCGCGGCTGCTAAGAATGACGGTGTTGTATTCGGCAGACCAAAGCAAGCGATCAACGAGGAGTTTAAGCAAGCTACACCGAATGGAAACATGGAAGGATTACAGCAGTTGCCGCAATGAAGGAACTAGATATGAAGCCCAATACATTCTATCGAAGGGTAAAGGAATATGAACATTCATTAGCCTAGGTCATGTGCTTAGGCTTTTTGAGATTCGGGAATTATCTTAGATATGAGATTGAATATGTATGGGGTATATTTACATCTGAAATCAGCTGGTATTTCCAAAATAGTGCTATATGCTATAGCACTTGTAATTGTTTCATGAAGTTGAATTCATTAACGATTCATATTAGCTGATCTATTAATAGGTGGGGCTATTTTAAATCTCAAACAGTATCCATTTTTAAAAATATACCTCTAGCACTTCCACTTCGACACGAAGATTAACAATGAATGATTAAAATAATATGAATAATTTACTCACCATGCTGCCATCCGATCTACACAAAAAAACAAAGACAAGTAAAAAAATAATCAACTTACATTTTTATACTTTGGTATTTCTGTGTTAATAAATGTGATTTTATAAAAGAACTATATTTTAGAGTGAAATGACTAACAATTATCTTTAGACTATAAAATCAAAGGGAGACCAGAGATAGTATCTCAGCTGGCTCCCTTATTGTTTATGCAGATTCAACGAAGAAATATAAAATTCCCATTACGACCAATATAGCTACTACAACTATCAAAATCCACACAAGTCCATTTTTTTTCAAGTTATCATCACCTTTTTGAGATATTTTAGGATATTTGTTTCAATATTCCTTATTAATGGTAACTTATTAATATCACCTTGCCTATACTACTATATAACCAATTGAAGGGAATTGATTCAATGTTAAGGAAATTATCAAAAAGTTCACTCGTACTATTTCTTGTAACAATGTTATTTGCATCTATAGCATGTGCAGATGCATCATCAGAACCAGTAGAATACACTGTTGAGGAATATGTAAATTATTTAAATCAACTTATTAGTGAGGGAGATACAGGAGCAATTGAGACTCTAGAACAATTTACCAACTTAGATCCATCTAAACAAAACGCTTTCCTTAACTTTATCGCTTCAGAAGATTATGTAAATGCGGTAGGCGAAATGTTATCAGGTAAGGAGGGTTCATTATATGATGACAAGTATAAGGAAATTTCTATTGATGTGAAAACTATTACAACAGAAGATAGTCAATCGAATCATTTTTCACCGAATGCTTTAGCCGCACAAGCCAACCAACGTGCATCAGTTAGCCGATCTGTTAAATTAGCAGTTTTCGGAATTGATACAACCACTATCACTCTGACAGTAAGTTGGGAACATAATGGAAGCGTGGCAGTAAAACCTCTTCAAGTCATACAAGGTCATACGAATAAGAACCCATTATACCTTTTGAGTGAAACATCAAACAACAGTCCTGGTTACATTTCTGAAGGCTACTTCAATGCATCGGGCACTTGGACTATGAGAGCAACAGGGGCTGCCGGCTTTATAAGCGATACATTAGGAATAAATATTAAAGCTTCAACGCCATCTCATAGATATTATTCTTTTACAACCAGTCATTCTAATATGACACCTACCAATGGTTGGGTGGCGTTTTAATAATAGAATAATGGCATGGTGAAAAATACAAGGAGTTAATGATGTTTACTTGTTAAATTATAGGTAATACACTTATAAGTAACGAATTTGAGATGAAGAATTGTAACTGTTCTAATGTTCAGCAATTTAGCACTCAAATATAAATAACAAATATAGGTAAAAATAAACCCCTCTTGAGATATTATTCTTGAGGGGCATTTTTTTCATTTTTCAAACTTGTGTATGTTTTCTTGGAGCACCTATTTACAGTAAGTTGGACTTAATCCATATCCCTTATAAATTTGAATAAAAGCTAATCCATCAACAAAGTGCAAATCATATATCCTCTCAAAGTCACGAGCACGTCTTGTTACTCCTCTTTCTTTAGTTGTAAGCAAAGTGGCTCGCTTATCCTTATACATTTGCTTTTTAGTCCACGAGTCTGTTTTGGTGGTCTGCAATTTGTTCAAAACTAGCAAGTCTTCATTGTACATTTTCAACATCTGAGGATAAAGGTTCTCAACACTCTCCCATGTAGGAGAGGGGATGCAACTACCCACTTAAGCTTATCGAAGTTGACTGAATCAGAGACGTAGGAATCATTTCTAAATAAAGGATTCCCAGTGTTACCATATTAACTTTTCATATAAGGCACAGGCTAAGCCAGTTTATGCATTTGAGATGGGAAACATGCAATCCAATGTAATTCCCACATTTAGAAGATATGATTCGATAACAGATGCAAAGAAAGACTTGGGTTTACCTACCTAAGCTAGAAAACGATACTAGAGTTTTTTAAAAAACATTCAAGATGGAAAAATAGTTTTGATTCAATCGGAGCAATTAACGACTGGTCAAAAAAGCATTGAAGTAAACAGTAATGAGAATGAACAGAAAGTGTATAAAGGATACATACCAATAGGACAGATAGAGATTGATGGTCAAATATACAATGTGCATCAACCGTTTACCTTTGAACAAATGAAAATTA
Source organism: Paenibacillus sp. FSL R5-0517 (assembly GCF_037974355.1). Taxonomy (NCBI): domain Bacteria; kingdom Bacillati; phylum Bacillota; class Bacilli; order Caryophanales; family Paenibacillaceae; genus Paenibacillus; species Paenibacillus sp. FSL R5-0517. The sequence continues at coordinate 5,542,401 of NZ_CP150235.1, read as the reverse complement.
AGTTGCAGGATTAAGAATAGAATTACAAAACAAAAGAACATGCAAGATTATCTCTAGACTCAATTGTAATCCATCTATTCATCGCACTCTAAATTACACTAAACACAAAGGAACATGTCTTAGAATACTGAGTAGTCTCGTGGGTGTCAGGGTGACAAACTACTATCACCTCGAATATACAAGGTGAGGAGGTGAGTGAATATCCAAAGTGCAGCAAAAACATTGTCTGTCATTCGTCCAAGCAGCATTCGCATACATTATGCGTACGAAAGTCATACGGGTGGTGTACAACGGATGAAGGAGACAAACAAGCAGAAAAAATCTAAATCATTCAACTTTATTTTTATAGACGATAACCGTAGCGAAGAAGAAGCAAAAGCAGCAATTCAATTTGTAGTTGATACTGTAGTACAAAGAGCGATCAAAAATTTCCCTGCTACAGACTATGATATCACAATTAAATCTACAGACTGAGGGGAAAGTCACATGAGATATGAGGATGCAGCAATATATGTTAGGGTATCCACAACAAAGGAGTCACAAAAGTTCAGTCCAGAACACCAACGGATGGATTGTGAAGAAAAAGCCAGACAGCTAAGTTTAAAGGTTCGTGAAGAGTACATATATGTAGACAGGGATAGTGGTACATCCATTGTTGGAAGACCATCTATTCAGACGCTAATTGAGGATGCAGGTAAGGGTTACTTTAAAACCATCCTCTTTTCTTCTTTATCTAGATTCTCTCGTGATACGTATGACTCGTTAGGTTTGAAGAGAACTCTTGTGGATAAACTTGGTTTAAGGGTTGTATCCTTGGACGAGAACTATGATTCACAAGTTGATCATGACGAGTTTAAATTTCAAATATTCTCCGCAGTTAACCAAAAGTTGAGTGAGCAAATTAGCATATCATCACGAAGAGGTATACGTCAGTCGGGAATGAAAGGAAATTATTTAGGTACTATTGCACCATTGGGCTATGACAAAATAAAGGTCGATGATAGGAAAACCATTATACCTAATGAACGTGCCAGGATCGTTCAACTCATTTTTGATATGTATGTCAATCAAAAGATGGGTGAGAAAGCTATAACAAAGTATCTGAATAAAGAGAAAATTCCCTCTTACAGAGGAGGGAAATGGGGAGTAACGTCTGTAGAGCGTATACTAACGAATGAGATATATACAGGTAAAAACATATTTAATAAATTTACAGTTGTAAAGGTTTATAACGATATCAACAATATCTCTGATAAAACTAGAAAGTTGGTTAAGCGTGACAAGGAGCTATGGGAAGAAAGCGGTAAGCAGACTCATGAAGCAATTGTTAGTGAGGAGCTATTTAGAAAGGCACAGGAGATACGGTTAGAGCGTGGCGGTGGAAAGCGTGGAGGGGTAAGAAACAAGGTTAATGTATTTGCTGGCATAATCAAGTGTAAGCATTGTGGATCATCCTTGAACATTGTGACCTCCAACGGCAAGAAGAACAGCTATCGTTACTTAGTTTGTTCTAAGAGAAGAAGACAGGGCGAAACTGGATGCGACAATCACAATAGGATTCCATACGATGATTTCAAATATGCTTTAATTGAAAGATTGAGCGAGAAACTGAGAAGTAAAACAAAGTCGGGTAAGACTATAACCTTCACTAAAAAAGCGAGAGAAGATACCGGAAAGCTAGTTGCTAAATATGAGAAGCAGATACAGAATGCACGTAAATTGCTTTTTGAGATCCGAAAGCAAAAGTTAAATGATGAGATTGATGATGAGCAATATGAGTTTGAGAAGGAACAGTATGAACATGAGATTAAACAGAAACAAGAACAGTTGTCCAAAATGAAATCTGAATTAGAACGAGCTTTGAATGACAGTGAACAGTTTAAGGAAATAAACATCTCACTTGATGAATTATCAGATCTAGGACAATTTACTGAAGTAGACCAAGTAAACCTGATCCTGAAAAAATTAGTTTCAAACATTACAGTTGATAAAGCAAACAATGTTGAGATTCATTCCGTATTGGGTAGGCTATAGTTTTTTGTGTGTTTCAAACCATATTTCGAATGTGATGCAGAAACTCAATGTTAAGGGTCGTTCGCAGGCAGTTGTCGAGCTGATTAAGCTTGGAGAACTGAAGATCTAGTTGCGAATTACAGTTAGGATGAAGTAGCAGCATGAAAGCCTTTCTCTATTCTTTGTCATGAAGAATGGGGCAAGGCTTTTTTGCTGGTATGGACCATGGACTCAGGGAACTATCAATATTTTTGAGGGAATATCCGAAACGTAGCATCGCTTGTTTTCATTATTTTACTAGGTCATAATGATTTACATATATTGAAGTAGATAAGATTGTAGGTAAGGCTTTGAAGTGAAACAATAGCTTGAACAAATTGGTTGAGATTTTTTTGTACTACATCTATATAAGTTAAACTACATATTTACACTAGAACGGAGAGGGCAGAAATGACCTGAAGAAGCGGAGCGGTCGCCTTTATCCGCAGATTTCCACTTTTAAAAAGTGATACAAGAAATCTGGGGATAACAGTGATCAGAAGGTTATTCTGTCAGCGAAGTGGCAAGTGTAACGATTCGGTATTCAACTTATATAAAACATGAAAGGATGAGCTGAATGGAACGTTTCTTAAGTGAATTTGAAAAACAATTTAGAGCGGGGTTTCTACCCGATCTGGAACAGACGCTGGCTAAGGTGCAGCATGAGAAAGTATATGCTTGTGCATTTGGAACGGACAGTGATTGGGTAACGCTGTTTATGGCGGTGAATACCGAGGAATCCCTGGCAACGCACATTTCGAGAATGAAAGAGCAAGGCCTATGCGACAGTGAGGAGGACGAGATCTATTACAGATGGGGCTGCTCCGAATATCAGTATGGCGAGGATACGCACTTTAACCACATCAGCCGATTGTTGTATGCAACAGAAGAGGTTCGGGAGTATAAGAATGAGATCATTCGAATCATCGCTAAAGTCGTGAATGAGACAGCCGATGACGTTTTTGCTCGATATGGACAAACTAAAGCAGACATTACGTTCTTCGTTTCCCTCACAGATGACGATCTGGCGGAGGAGATTGAGAATCAATCGGTTCATCAAATGACGGTACCCGGCTTAGTCAGCACGTTCCTAAAGCGATATGATGACATGAATTAGAACGAGTTAACTTGAGTTGAGTTTTGAGTTAAATGCAAATTAAATGAAAACGAATTGAATTTTAATACCGCGAAAGTCTTTCCTAATTCTTTATTTTATCTAAAGAAGGGAAGAGGCTTTTTTCTTTTAGCGTGAAAAAATGAAACAAGCATTCATTATCACTTTATCACGTCTGATTCCTATTCATTCGAATAAACGTCCTCCATCTTTTCTTCGAAAATGGCTGATAAAAGAGCTGCTCCAGTTCCTCGAACTGTGCTTCATTCAGGTGAAGATGGAGCGCTCTTTTCGCTATTTTGGTGGCAGGCGTGGAAGAAGATTTCCGTCCTCCAGCTTTTCGTTTGATCGGAATATGAAATTGCAGCAGATCTTCGAGCTGATTCCAGCCTTCCCAACTGAGCCGACCTCCGCGTTTCCAGTCGATGGCATAGAGGGCATAATAGGCGTGTCCTTCTGTTGGTTTGGTAGCAATAAGCCAGATGGAAGGAATGAACTTTTCCCGTTGTCTTCGATTCATTGAATCGCTCCTTTTTTTAATACGATCATATCTCGATTCTCAATATAAAGGATACCTATGATGTGTATCAAGCTGGTGAGTGTCTATACAAGTTCAGTATCATTGCGAAAGTCGTGAGAAATTGCTCTTGATTTGCAGGATCGTCTTGATTAGAATGAAGTTATAAAAATGATTTTCTTATTTATTTAAAAATATATAAAAATAATTTTCATACAAGTGAGGTCCTTATGGCAGCCATATTACGTGCGTTGCAGCAAGAACTGAATAACCTTCCGTCTCAGGAGCGACGTATTGCCGAAGTCATTATGCAATCTCCGTCGGACATTCCCGGCTGGACGATTAGTCATCTGGCAGAGCAGAGTGGCACAAGTGCGGCGACGGTGACCCGCTTTTGCAAGTCGTTTCATTTCAAAGGTTTTCCCGATTTCAAAATGAAGCTCGCCGCAGAATTGTCCCACGCTTCTGATGAAACGGCGTATCAGGACATTGTAGCGGGCAATTCACTATCCAAAATTGTTGAAGCGATCGAAGCCAATCACCTCGCGTCTATTGCTGATACTACCCGTTTGCTGGATCTGGGCAGATTGGAGCAGGCGGTGCAATTATTGTGCCAGGCTCGCCGTATTGATCTGTACGGTGTGGCGACCTCGTCGATTGTGACACAGGATTTCTATCAGAAGTTGGTGAGGATTGGCAAAAGTTGTACTGCTTTCTCCGACTCCCACATGCAGATCACATCCGCATCTTCGCTCGCTGAGGGGGATGTCGCAATGGCCGTATCCTATTCAGGCGAAACACCCGAAACCATTGATGCCCTGCATTGTGCCAAACAAGCCGGAGCTTCTACGATTTCACTGACTTCCTATGGAAGTAATACACTCGCAACGGTATCTGATATCCCACTGTTCACCTCTTCTCTGGAAGAGGGCATGAGGCGTGGAGATATGGCTTCACGTATTGCACTGCTGCATGTGGTCGATATTTTGTTCACAGGCATGGTAAGTGCCGACTTCGACCGTTTTATACCCAGATTGGAACAATCCTATCACAACGTGCAGTCCTATCGCGTACAACACAACGGAGGTGCTTAAACAGATGAATATACGTATTTTTGAAAATGAAGAAGATTTGAATGCCACAGGTGCAGGAGTCATCGCAAGTTTATTGCAGACCAAACCACGTGCAGTCCTCGGACTTGCAACGGGAAGTTCGCCTGTAGGCATATATAAACAGCTTATCACGTTGTACCAGAAGGGACTGGTCAGCTTCTCGCAGGCTTCTTCATTCAATCTGGATGAGTATGTAGGACTTCCAACAGAGCATCGCGAAAGTTACCGCAGTTTCATGAACGAACAATTATTTCATCATATCGATATGGATCTTGCGAGAACGCATGTACCTGATGGTCAGGCTGCCGATCTGGAACAGGAATGTAAGTCTTATGAACAGCGCTTGGATGATCGTGGACCCGTGGATCTGCAACTACTGGGCATTGGACATAATGGTCACATTGGCTTCAATGAACCGGGAACTGAACTTACAGGACGAACACATGTTGTGGATCTGAAAGAAGAGACACGTAAGGCAAATGCACGTTTCTTCGACAGCATCGATGAGGTTCCGGCTCAGGCGATTACGATGGGTGTTGGTACCATTTTGAAAGCCAAACAGATTCTGCTCATTGCCCGTGGGGAGGAAAAAGCCGAGATTATTCGCGAAGCGTTCATGGGCCCAATTACAACGGCCTGTCCTGCATCGCTATTGCAATGTCATCCAAATGTGGTGGTATTGCTGGACCGTGCGGCAGGGAGGCTGGTGAGATGACCGGAGCGAATAATCATGAACCTGGGAGCCAGCGTGAACAAAATATTTCTCTTCTTCGGGGCAAGCTGCTCCTTTCCAATGAGATATTGGAAGACGGTGTATTAGCCTGGAGGGATGGAAAAATCCTTTATGCTGGGGTACCGGAAGGTCTGCCTGAACAGATTCGGCGAGAAGCTTTGCAGCTGTCTGTACCGGACCATGGCCTCATTGTGCCTGGATTCATTGATATCCATGTGCATGGTGGGAACGGAGAAGACTTTATGGATGCAAGCCCGGAGGTGTTGGACAAGATCACTTCTTTTCATAGTACGCAGGGAACAACAGCGATGCTTGCGACTTCCATGACCGCTCCGAAAGAGCGACTGGACAGCGTACTTGCTGAAGTAGCTCGTTATCGTTCCGGTGAGATGCCGTATGCACAGCTTGAGGGTGTGCACCTGGAAGGTCCGTTTTTCAGTCCGAAATGGCCTGGTGCGCAAAATCCCGAACATATCATTCTACCTGATGTATCCTGGCTTGAAACATGGGAGAAGCAATATCCCGGCCTAATCCGTCAAGTTACGTTGGCACCGGAACGTGAAGGCGCACTGGAAGTCATCTCGTGGCTGCGTGAACAGCGGATTACAGCGGCACTCGGCCACACCGATGCGACCTATGAAGAGGTGGAGCGAGCAGTTGAAGCCGGACTTCATCATGCGGTGCATACGTTTAATGCGATGACACCGCTGCATCACCGGCTACCGGGAGCTGCCGGAGCGGTGCTAAGTGATCCGCGTATCAGTGCTGAGGTGATTGCCGATGGTATTCACGTGCACCCTGCGGCGATTTCCATCCTCGCTCAATTGAAGCAACATAATGATCAACTCGTGTTGATCACAGATGCCATGTCTGCTGCGGGATTGGATGACGGGGAATACAAGATCGGCGACTTGCCCGTCATCGTGAAGCACGGTGAGGCCAGACTGAAGGACGGCGGCGCACTGGCCGGAAGCACACTGACGATGATTCGCGGTTTCCGTTACCTGGTACAGGAAGTTGGCTTGAGTCTGAACGCTGCATCACGTGCAGCAAGTCTGACCCCCGCACGCCTGCTGGGCATTGATCACCGGACAGGTTCCCTGGCTCAGGGAAAACAGGCAGATATCGTTTTGCTGAATGCGGAGCTGGATATTGAGGGTGTGTGGGTGAAGGGCAGACGGGTCGGCGAGTAAGTTGTAGCGTGGACATGTTTGCGGAGAGGCAAGAGAGGCAACAGCTTGCGTATTATGTTAAAATAGATCTCAAAAAGACGGGATCTGCGGATCACGCATAACGGAGGCGTGAAACATGGAACGTAACGCTATGCTCGAACATGATCCGTTCATCACAGTGTTGGCGGAGAAGTTGCACATACACGGATACTATGCCTTTTATGGCGAGCATTACAATGAAACCGATATGGAGCAGTACCGCAAGCATCTGTTCACATCATTCAGCAACATCGTGTGGGTAGAGCTAGATGCACGCAAAAAGTATATGATTGTCGATCATCGTGGCCGCAACACGGTCATGAAACTGATCGAAGGTATGCTGAACACCCGTAGAACATTACGAGCGAATCAGGCCATGTCGGGGACTGATACTTCTGGCGTCCAACAGGAGATCGCACATTTCTCCAAACTTGTGCACATGCTGAAGTTTACGACTTTCCGCACATAAGCGCGATGGGTAACAATGAAAAAATGAAAAGTAACACCAAGAATAATAAGAACAACCACATGAGTATACATGAGCAACACGGAAGCATGATAAGTCAGGTTTCAATAAAGTACGGACTAGGATCTCGACAATAAGACATGACAACGAGTGCCTCTCATACGTAATAATCTCTGAAGGGACGCTCAGTTCTAACGAACCTGCGAAGTCTTATTTCCAAGATTTTGCTGTGATACAAAATGTAACGAATCTCAGACACGCTATGTAATGAAAATGAGCGATATTACGTTACAAAACTATGCTTAGACTCAAAATAAGGCGCCTACGATTCGTTAGATTCTCAAACCTGCGAAATTTCGAGCAATAAGGCCTTTAAGGTTCTTTAGACGACAGTTGGCAATCTTGATGGAGATTATGTGTGTGGCTTCATACTCAACGAAATAGAGATTTCTGTCATCACTGACGGAAATCTCTATTTGCCTTATAAAAAACCTTTCAATCCGGCATCAGACGTTACACCAACATTAACTTATTGACTGGTTCGACGAAAATCAAGCTTCTGTTATTTCGCAATCCTCATGCTAAACAGTTATCTAAACGAAGTCACAAAACTGCTGAACAGCGTCCGAACATCATACTGGTACTGGTTAATTGGCTCAATTGGACGGTTCTCTCCGAGAAGAGTGTAGACGGCGATCCGTGCTGCCCGGACCGAATATTCTTCCGTGAATACCACATCATCGGGAATCTCGCAGAATTGGCTAATAAAGGCCAGGTTAGTGGAGCCCTCAGGCACAACTTTTGGTCTGTCGCTGTTCAGTCTAGGCATAAATTGGGCAGTGATGTAAGGCATCATGCATGGAATGCAGTTGGCGGTAGCCATGATCGCCTCTTGATGTTCCTGAAAATGAAGATGGCCGATCAACTCCTGCATAATTTCTTCCCCGGTACAATCACTCATTCTTTTCTTCACGTAGTCGCCAACATTATCCGGGTATAATCCGTATCCCCAGAACACCTTGACATGCTCCGGCTGACCACGGAAATGTGGTTGGAAGGCCAGAACGACAGACATGAACCAACTGGAATCCTTGAAAGTAACCAGAGCGCCGGTACCTGCCCGGTTGCGTGTGAATTTCTCCATCAGATCAAAGAAGACCGAATCCTGGAAGGTGACCGTAAACGACTCCCATTTGGACTCATGCACATAATCATTAAATGAAGAGGGATTACCCAGCATCGGTTTCTTGGCGGCAATGTTCTCCCACAGCTTCCATGAGCTGCCCTTGCCGTTCAGTTTCGGTGCA